>JAFTWU010000003.1 GCA_017465145.1 Clostridia bacterium
CGTGAGACAGTTCGGTCCCTATCCATCGTGGGCGTAGGATATTTGAGAGGACTTGTCCCTAGTACGAGAGGACCGGGATGAACGCACCGATTGTGCACCTGTTGTCGCGCCAGCGGCATGGCAGGATAGCGAAGTGCGGACGAGATAAACGCTGAAAGCATCTAAGCGTGAAACTCACCTCAAGATAAGATATCCCATAACGTAAGTTAGTAAGACCCCTCATAGACGATGAGGTTGATAGGTCGGGGGTGTAAGCGTAGTGATACGTTGAGCTAACCGATACTAATAGGTCGAGGGCTTGATCTCATTAACAATGAGATTAGCGAATTTACGAAAAATACAAAATCTTTGACAAGACAATTAAGCCTGGCTTAAAAGTACTAAAAGATCTATGCAGTTGTGAATCTACCGTGTAAAGAAATTGACGGGAGATAAAAAAAGGTGTATACTAGGTATACACTAAAGAAGATATGTTCAAGGGAAACCTTGTATATATACCATTGCGGTGACGATAGCGGTGAGGTCCCACCTGTTCTCATACCGAACACAGAAGTTAAGCTCACTAGCGCCGACAATACTTTGCTGGAGACGGCACGGGAAGATAGGTTGTTGCTGCATCCATTAAAAAAGCATTCATCAAAAGATGAGTGCTTTTTATTTTTTGTTTTTATGTTTATGGAAACAACCCATCTTCCCTACGGGAAGAAGTCGATAGCTTTTAACAAGGGAACGTGTGCTGTTGCGCTTTATTATTTGCCTAAGTTGATAATAATAAAAGAGCCAAGGTTATTGGCTCTTAAAATTCATCGCTTAATCCTAATAAATAATCCGCAGACGTCTCAAGCAATACGCATATTTTTGTTAACATCTTCAAATCTGGTTGGCGATAACCTTGTTCGTATCCAGCATAGCAAGTTGTAGAAATTCCAAGTTCTATTGCAATGCTTTTTTGACTATAATTTTTTTCAACTCTAAGCTCTTTTAATCGCTCGTTAAATTTTACGTTCATAATATTATTATACTAACAAAACATACGCGTAATGCGTTGACAATACGCGAAACGCGTTGTATAATGTATTTCAAGACGAATTTTGTGAGGTTGTTATGAAAGATATTAGAAAAAACATGGAAAAAGAGGAAGAAATAGTTCATGCGAATTTTAAGATGCCGTTATTTACAATGATAATGTACGGTGTGTTTTCTCTTTTATTTTTAATCTTTTTTATTGTTGGAATAAGTACTATAGGAAAAACAGAATATATTCCATACTTGGGTGAAGTAGACAAAACCGACTATTTTATGATAACGTTGGGCATAATCGGAATAATCTTTATTATTGTTTTTTTTTGTTTTACAGTATCTGGGGCTAAAGAAAAGTTCTTGTATTGTTACCAATAAATGCATAAAGGGAGTGGAAAATATATTTATTATTAAGAAGACTTATTCGTATAGATTAGATGAAATAGATAACATTGAATTGATATCTTCTTTTGGTGAGCATAATATAAAACTTAACTTTACACAGGGAAACGGTAGATCTGCGCAGATAAGCTACGGTAATGGAGTTAGGGGAATGACTGGTAACTTCTTTATGATTAAATATGTCAAAAATTATCAAGAAGTATATGATCAATTATCTCAAATACTTTCTAGTGTGAAAAATGAAAAAGACCTGATGGTTGACATAGAATTGGCTAAAATTGAGGCACAACGTGAACAAGCGCAAGCAATATCAAGCTTGGCAAGAGATAAAAAAGAAAAGAACGGTGACGATTTGAAACAATTAGAAACTCTTGCAGAAATGTTAAAGGCAGGTATAATCACACAAGAAGAATTTGATGCAAAGAAAAAGCAAATTTTAAATATAGAAAAAACAGATATCTAGTGACGGCTGGTTTTCACTAGTAATTCAATAATCATTAAAGGACTACTCAAACCGGGTAGTTCTTTTTTTAGCGTTGTTGATATTTGTTGATTATTTATTCAAAAAGTTATATACTCATAATATTGAATATAAAACAAGACAACAATGGCGAATTTATAATTACCCAAAAAGGACAAAATGAAAGACTTAACAAGTGGCAAGGTTTCAAAAAACTTATTTATATTTATGTTGCCTGCGATATTTTCTAATTTACTATCACGTGCCTACACAACAATTGATAGTATAATGGCAGGAAAAATCCTTGGCGAAAGTGCCCTTGCCGCTATTGGTAGCACAAGTGGTTTCATAACCCTTATAACTTCACTTTTTTGGGGGCTTGGAACAGGTGTTGCGCTATATATCGGTATGAAAAATAGTGCAAGGCAACCGAAAAAAACGGCTAAAGCATTAAAATATAATTTCACGGTTATAATTTTAGTTGCCCTTTTCATAAGTGGATTGTCAATAGTCTTACAGAAACCTATTTTTGCACTACATAACGTAGAACCAGCAATTTACAAAGAAGCAAAAATTTATTATATTATTTTAATGGCTGGCCTCTTTATGTCTGCTGCAAACACCACCACCAACTATATTTTTAATGCATTTGGCAAGTCTTCGCACGCACTTATAACTTCGGCAATCAGTTTTTGTTTGAACGTTGGGCTTAATTACCTGTTTATGAAAGTTTTTCAAATGGGTGTGCTAGGCGCAGCGCTTGCGAGTGTAATATCACTTTTCGGTGTATTTGTGGTTAACGTAGTTGCGCTTATAATAACGGTTAAAAATTTAGAAAGAGAAGGCAACGTGCTTATGGTATCTACCAAAACGGTAGAAGATGCTAATCAAAACGATAGCTTAGAGCAAGGGTTAAGAAACAAAAAATCACCAAGAAAATTCGGCAAAGATGAACTAAAGACAGCGTTTTCCTATATAGTTGCAGCTTGGAAAATGGGCTTGCCGTGTATGTTGCAACAAGGGGTTATGTATATAGCAGGGGCTGTAGTAAACCCTGTTGTAAATGATTTGGGTGGAGCATCTACTGCGGCGTATACTGTATGTTTAGAAATTTACAAAGTTTGTACCATTGCAAGTTACGGTGCGGCAACAGCCCTTTCAAACTTCAGTATGCAATGCTATGGCAATGGAAGGGTCAACCTTATTAATAAAGGAATTGTGACAAGTTTGTTACAAGGGCTTGCTTTTTCAATGCCTGTACTTTTAATTATGATAATTTTCCCAAATACCGTTGCATCAATATTCTTAAAAGAAGGGGACGCGCTTGCAATACCTTATATAGTAAGATATATTATGCTATGTTGTCCGTGTATGATTTTCGTTATCGTCAACTCTTTTTTCCACGCCTTTTATCGTGGGGTAAAAGTGCCGAATTTAGCAATGATTTGCTCGGCAGTCTGTACGGTGGTGCGCATTGTGGTAACATTTGCATCCGTTAAGTCGTTAGGTATGGACGGCGTATATCTAGGTTTTATACTAGGTTGGGTTTTAGAGTGCGCGGTATGTTTAATATTCTTTTTTACAAAAATTTGGAAAACGAAAAAATATAAAGAGATGGAAAAGGCTATTAAATAATCCGTTAAAAAAACTACTCAAAACTGGTAGTTCTTTTTTGTCTACTAATAATTTTTCTTGTCTTCGATTATACTAAGTTGGTTTTCTAAGTCCTTTTTTGTAAATGTCATCTTTTCGCTCCTTTTTGTTAAAAAATAGTTGACTTAATATAATTAACTGTAATATAATAAAGTTACAGCAAAAATTAAATGTTAGTTCATTTTTTTGGCCAGGGGCGGGAATGATACCCTGGAGTTTTTTTATTAAGACTTGTTAGCGAATTGTAAGATTCGATTAGCAAGTTTTTTGTTTATTGGCGTTTTATCAATCGTAATAATGTTTTTATTGCTAAAAAGGGTGCTTTGTGTTAGAATAAAGCCATACTTATAAAAAAGGATATATTATGATTAACGAAAGGAAAGAGTTAAGCAAGTTTTTTCTAGCGGGAGCTATCTTGTTTTTGGTTTCGCTTGTTGTAGAAACAACGTGGTTTGCTTTGCTTGGCAATTGGAATAGTGCGTTCTTAACGTTGATGCCCATGATTTTTGGTTTGGGTGCTATTGTTTGTTTGTTTATTCTAAAAAAGCATTTTGCAGTTTCAATATGTCTAATTCTTAAAGGGTTAGCTTTTTTAGGTATATACGTATTGCCGTCGCTTATCACTATGTTTACCGTTAAGGAAAAGGGCGATGAATTTGTTTCCGCAATAATGGTAGTTTCCATATCGTTTATAACGGCAATCACGCTAATTTCTTTTGGCGTTAATTTCCTTTTAAATATTAAGAAAAAACCGTTATCAGATAAAAGCAAAAAGGTGCTTAACGTTATTCAAATTGCTATTAACGGCTTATATATTACAGGTTGCTTTGCTTATATAATATATTACGCGGTATTAATAGCAAGCGGTGGACTTGGTGTTTATTTTAGCGCAACTAAACTAGTAGCGGTTGACGTATTATACGTGCTAAGACTTTTAGCAAGTTCAGTTGGGATATTGTGTTTACATCTTTGGGTAAAGGGCGCAAAGAAACAATAACGGGACGACTAAAGAGATAACAAGGAAAAAGAAAATAAAAATTTTCACAAAATTATTTAATAAAAAAGCACCGAAGTTTCGGTGCTTTTAATTATATTAAACGTTGATTGTTATTTTTAATCTTCGTAACCTAATTCCCAGTTATCAAGTTTTTTTGCGCTATGTTCAACCCAAATTTCAGGTTGCACTTTATAAGAGTTGCTTTTGAACTCTGCAAGAATTTGTTCTGCTTCTTTATCCATTTGTGGAACAACACTAGTTGGGACGGTATGCCAAGTTTGTTTAACGTATACGTCGGCAGACTTGGTGGTAAGTTCATTATCTATTAAAGACTTAAAATAATATTCTGCCTTATAACTTGATTTAAACTTAAAGTGACAATGCGTGCATTCGTATTCGGTGTGTTCTTCTCTTGGGTTAGCACCAACAAGACTAGTTCTAATGCTTCCGCTGTATACTGAAAAACGGTCAGACTTTTTAACAACTCTTCCGTTGTTGTTATAACTGTCAATAACTTTCAGTTCGTGGCCACAAACGGGGCAACGCATAAAGAATTTGTGATATAAATCGTGGTCTTTATCGTAAGGTCTCATAAAAGGCAAAACGGAATATTTAGGGGTTTTATCGCCCTTGCCTTCAACGATTTTGCAACCGAACTTATAGAATTTTCTTTTTAAAATAAGGGCAAGTAAGCCTATCCAAGCAAAACCGGCAACGACAAACATAAATACGACAACTGCTTCTGGGGGGATATTGCCAACCCTAAAACTTTCTAGGTCTTGAATAATAGGAGCAACTTCCGTGCCCGCATATTTAAGCATAAGGTCGGGCAAAAGGAATTGCGCAAAAGACAAAAGTCCGCCGATTATTATTGCCGAAACAAGCACGATTAAAAATGGCATTTTCTTTTTAAGTTTTTCTTTACGAACGTCTTTTTTAAAATATTTCGATTCTTCTAAAGTTAAACCGTAGCGGTCAAGTTTAACGCCCAAACGCTCTTCGCGTTCTTCTAGCGTTTCGTGTACGTCGGAAAAATGTATCATTAGAATACCAACCTATATAAAGATATTAAAAGTATAGTACAAAAGGGATAAAAAGTAAATAGGTTTTGACAATTTTCGTTAACGAAAGTGGCGCGCTTATTTTATTGCGAAATTTCCGCTCTTGTGTTACAATGTTACTATCAAAGGAGATAAATTTTATGGAATACGTATTAGTTACAGGTGCTTACGGCGGTATGGGAAGTGCTACGGTTGATGCGCTTGTTAAACAAGGCTACGGCGTAATCGCCCTTGATAATAGAGTGGGCGAAAAAAGGGAAAACGTGTATCCCGTTCAAGTAGATTTAACGGATGAAGAAAGCGTTAAGTCGGCGTTTTGCACGGTAAAAGGCATTACCGACACCCTTAAAGGCATAATTCATTTTGCGGGAATTTACACTTTAGACTCTTTTGTGGAAATAACTGAAGAAAGATTAGTGCGTGCTTTTAACATAAACGTCTTCGGCACTTATCGTGTTAATAAACACTTTTTGCCATTGCTTAAAAAAGATAGCAAAATTATAATAACCACAAGTGAACTTGCGCCCCTAGACCCCTTGCCGTTTACGGGTATTTACGCCGTAACGAAAAGTACGCTTGATAAATACGCTTACTCTCTTCGTATGGAGTTGCAACTGCTTGGCATTAAGGTCGTAGTATTGCGCCCCGGTGCAGTAAAGACCACTTTGCTTGGCGACTCTACCAGAGAGTTAGACGTTTTTTGCGACAACACAAAACTTTACCCGGTGAACGCGGGTAGATTCAAAAAAATTGTTAACAGGGTTGAATCGCGCAACGTTCCTGCAGAAAAGGTTGCAAAAAAAGCCGTTAAGATATTAAACAAAAAACACCTAAAACAAGTTTATTCAATGAACAGAAACCCCTTGCTTTTACTCTTAAACGTATTGCCAAGGAAAATGCAAACGTGGGCGATTAAGCAAGTGCTTAAAACAAAAAAGAGCAAAAAACCCGCAGAAAACGGTGGCAACAATGATTAGAATTATGTTCGTTTGCCACGGGAATATTTGCCGTAGTACTATGGCAGAATTTTTAATGAAAGATTTTGTTAAAAAACTTGGCAAAGAAAACGAGTTTTACATAGAATCTTCTGCAACAAGCACAGAAGAGATTGGCAACCCCGTGCATTACGGAACGGCGCGCATTTTAGATGGGCTAGGCATAGACTATAGTAAAAAACGCGCTAAACAGTTGCGCCTATCGGATTATAATAATTTTGACTATTTTATCGGTATGGACGAATATAATCGCCGTAATATGAAACGTATGCTTGGAGGAGATGCCGATAATAAAGTTAGTTTGCTTTTAGATTATACCGACAACCCGCGCGAAGTTGCAGACCCTTGGTATACGGGTAATTTTAAGATTACCTACGACGACGTTATGGAAGGAATAAAGGCGTTTTATAGCACTATACTCACGGGTAAGTAGTTAAATAAGCGGTATGTAAATATCAACAGTATAGTTTAAGTCCGAATATTTTCGGACTTATTTTCTTTATAATAATTTTAAAAAACACAAAAAAGTGGTATTGACTTAAATCGTTTATTAATATATAATTATGGTATAAATAAAGGCAAGGGCGAAAGGCGATTGGCAAAGCAAAATAGTTTGCGCGTTAACGCTAGGCGTCTTGCAAAAAAATAGGAGGCAGTTTTATTATGGCAAAGAAAAAAGTGGCAAAAAAAGTAAATTGGTTTGCGCTTATCCCTGCTTTTGCAGCGGTTGCGGCAATCATTTTAGCAACCTTTCTAACGGGCGTTAGATTTTATGAAGAAAGTTATAGTAGCATTAACGGTAGTTTTATAGGCTCAACCTTAAAAACAGTTCCATTACTTTCTTTTATATTTGGCTCTAGTAGTTATGAACTTACAACTGTTTTAGGAAGTAACGAACCAGACGTTTCACAATTTGCTTACGCTGGTGGCGTTTCAACCTTTGGTATAATTGCATTTGTTCTTTTGGCGCTTGGCGTTGTTGCAATAGTTGCATCACTTTTCATTAAGGGCAAAAAGTTAGATTTAATCGGCTCTGCACTTATCGTTCTTGGTGGCATTTGCTTATTCTTAGTTTTAGTTGCAGGCTTTAACGTTACTTATTCTTCGTTGTTTACTGAACAAATCGTAGCGTTTAAGGAATTCTTTGAAGGCTTTAAGTTAGGTGCTGGCGTTTATATTTGCGCTATTCTTTCTATCCTTGGTGGTTTGTTTGGTGCATATACTTCACTAAAGGCTAAAAAGTAAAATAAATTTAGTAAGACAATAAAAACTAATACCAAATCAAAGTTATAAAAAAGCGTCGCTTGTTTTAAGCGACGCTTTAATTTTATATTATTTTATCGTTAATTAATTGTAAATTAATTATTTACCTACAACTTCTTTTGCTGCTTTAACAACGTTGTCAACGGTAAAGCCGAATTTTTCAAACAATTGTTTTGCAGGGGCAGATGCACCAAAGGTGTTAATACCTATAACTTTGCCATCAAAGCCAACGTATTTATCCCAACACATAGTTGCGCCTGCTTCAACGGCAACTCTTGCGCGAACGCTCTTAGGAAGAACGCTTTCTTTATATTTAGCAGATTGTTTTTCAAATTCTTCAACGCAAGGCATTGATACAACACGCGCGTCGATACCGTCTTTGATAAGTTCTTTCTTAGCGTTAACTGCAAGTGAAACTTCACTACCCGTAGCAATTAAAATAACATCTGGGGTTTTCTTTTCGCTATCGCAAAGAACGTAGCCACCCTTGAACGCGTTTGCGCCCGTGCCCTCAAGCATAGGTAAGGTTTGGCGTGAAACTACGATACAAGAAGGTTCTTCACCTTTAAGTGCGCCTATCCAAGCGGCAGTAGTTTCTCTACCGTCAGCGGGGCGATAAACTTTTAAGCCGGGCATAGCGCGTAAACCTGCAAGGTGTTCGATAGGTTGGTGAGTAGGACCGTCTTCACCAACGCCGATAGAATCGTGTGATAAAAGATAGATAACGGGAATTTCCATAATAGCAGACATACGCATAGCGTTTTTCATATAGTCGCTAAATACTGCAAAGGTTGCGCAGTAGGGGATAAGACCGCCGTGTAAATACATACCGTTAACGATAGCCGCCATAGCGTGTTCACGAATACCAAAGTGGATATTAGAACCCGTTTTATCTTCGGGCAAGAAATCGCCACGACCTTTCATATTAGATTTGTTTGCGGGTGCTAAGTCTGCACTACCACCGATTAAATTAGGAACGTAACCTGCAATTTTGTTAAGAACGGTGTTGCTGTAACCACGGCTTGCATCGTCCTTTTCAAACTTCCATAAATCTTCAATGCTAGCAAGGTCGGGAAGTTCGCGCTTTTTCCAAGCGATATATTCTTTTGCAAGTTCGGGGTATGCTTCTTCATAAGCCTTGAACATAGCCTTCCAAGCCTTTTGAACGCGTTTACCTTTGTTGCCGAACTTTTTGCAATGTTTAAATACTTCTTCGGGAACTTCGAAGGGAGCGTAATCCCAACCAAGAGTTTCTTTTAATTGTTTAACGCCTTCTTCGCCTAAGGGTGCACCGTGACAAGCAGCCTTGCCTGCTAGGTGAGAACCGTAACCGATAGTTGACTTAACGATAATAAGTGAAGGCTTTTCCGTTTCTGCCTTTGCTTTTTTGATAGCGCGGTTAAGTGCCATAACGTCGTTAGCATCTTTAACCTTAATAACTTGCCAACCCATTGCTTCGTGGCGTTTGCCAACGTCTTCGTTAAAGGTGATGTCGGTGCTACCTTCAATGGTAACGTCGTTATCATCGTAAATTACGATAAGTTTGCCAAGTTTAAGTGCGCCCGCAAGTGAAGCCGCTTCGTTTTCAATACCTTCTTGCATACAACCGTCGCCACAGAGAGCAAAGGTGTAGTGGTCAACGATGGGGAAACCGTCTTTGTTAAATTTGGTTGCAAGATAATTTTCCGCCATAGCCATACCAACGGCGTTTGCAATACCTTGACCAAGTGGGCCGGT
Organism: Clostridia bacterium; assembly: GCA_017465145.1. Lineage (GTDB taxonomy): Bacteria > Bacillota > Clostridia > Christensenellales > Borkfalkiaceae > UBA1259. The sequence goes on from JAFTWU010000003.1 coordinate 9,589, forward strand.
GCTAGTTTCAACGCCGGGGCACACGCGGTATTCGGGGTGACCTGCCGTACGGCTACCAAGTTGACGGAAGTTCATAATATCTTCCTTCTTTAAGCCGAAACCGAAAAGATAATATAAAGAGTAATCTAGCATAGAAGCGTGGCCAGCGGATAACACGAACCTGTCCCTATTATCAAAAGCAGTATCCTTTGGGTTAAAGGTCATATTTGTAAAGGTTGCATAGCCGATAGGTGCTGCGCCAAGGGGCATACCGGGGTGACCGGAATTTGCCTTTTGAATTGCTTCAGCAGATAAAACTCTTATCGCGTCGATAGTTAGTTGTTTAACGTCCTTCATAAATCCTCCTTAAAAATAGCAATAAAATTGATTCATATAACGTTTTAACCTAAGCGGGCGGTTATGCGCCTTAACGCGTTAGGTTGAATTGTCTAAAAATTTAATATATTGCTAACCGTTATTTTTCAAACATATATATTATATAGCAAGCCCTTTGGTTTTTCAAGCCTTTTTGGGCGGTTTTAATCTCTTTTTCCTAAAAATAACTTGATATCTTTTTTTTACTATTGTATAATGTTAAAGTAAAAAACTATAATTTTTTATATATTTATATATAAAGCGCATATTAATCGCGTTTTAGCGGTTGCTTTTACGGGCTTAAGGCTAAATAATCGTTAAGAGTAAAGGCGTCTTTAAGGCATAAGGTTAATGCTAAAGGGCATAATAACCGTATAAAAGAGTAATTATAGAATTTTAGGGAGATAAAATGTTATATATCGTTTCATCATCAGAATACGCGCTAGTTCCCACCTATTACGTTGTACTTGCAATAATTTTTATGGTACTACCCGCTATTGCGCTTTACGTTTTGCGCTCTATCGGGCTTTATAAACTTGCAAAGAATAATAACGTTAAAGGTAAGGCTTTTGCTTGGATACCTTTCCTTTGGATATATACTGCTTGTAAACTTTGCGGTAGCGTAAGATTTTTTGGCAAAACACACAAAAGTTTGCCCGTTATCTTTACCGTATTATATACTATTGCGGGAATTTTGCCTATCTTATACGACGTTTTGGCATACTTTCCCATTGTTGGCTATTATTTGCAAGGTGGAACGATTTCCTTTGGCAACCCCTTAACCGAATCGTCTCAACTTTATATGACGGTGCTAGAAAACGTTGGTATTTACGTTGAAACGACGGGGCACTTTGCTTTCTATAACCCCTATCCTAACCCTAGGGCAATGATACAAGCATTAGACGTGCTTTATTACGTAGTGTCTATTTTAGAACTTGCGGTAATTTTTATTGAAGTTCCCGTATACTTCGACTTGTTTAGAAAATATATTCCACAACGCGCCTTGCTTTTCGGACTATTGTCGGTGTTCTTAAACATTTTTCCCATTATGGTGTTTATTATTCGCAACAAAAAGGCGGTTGACTATAACGAATATATGCGCCAAAGATATAACACTTATTACGGCGGTATGAATAACCAAAACTATAACGGTCAAAACGGCGGAAATTATTACGGTGGTGGTTACTACGGCGGTTATAACGGTGGCGCAAATAACGGTCAAAACGGCTACGGCGCTAACGCGGGCGGTAATGGGCAACCAAATGGCAATTCAAAGGGCAAAAAACCTGAAGACGACGACCCGTTCCCCGAATTCAAGGATAAATAAAGGAAATACTTTTTATGGAAAATATAGCGGCAATCTCTACGGGCGCAGTTGCAAGTGGGGTTGCGGTAATTAGAATAAGTGGCGATACGCCCCTATCCGTTGCGGAAAAGATGTTTAAGCCCGTTGGCAAAATTAAGGTTTGCGACTTTGAACCTAACAAAATGTATGCGGGCGAAATTTCAGCAGACGGTTTTACCGACTTTGGTATGTGCGTATACTTTAAAGCACCAAAAAGTTTTACGGGTGAAGATACCGTTGAATTCCATTGTCACGGTGGGCTTGCAATAACGCGCGGGATACTTTCTAAGATTTTAGAGAGTGGTGCTAGACTTGCTGAAAATGGAGAGTTTACAAAGCGCGCTTTCGTTAACGGCAAGTTATCTCTTGCATCGGCAGAAGGGCTTATTGATATGATAAACAGCCGTTCGGTTAGCGGTGTTAAAGCGGGCTATTACCTATACAGAGAAAAATTAACCAACGAAATAAACGCTTTACAAGATGTTTTAACCGACGTTTTATCTCAAATAGACGTCAATATGGATTTCCCCGAAGAAGGACTAGAAACTGAAGCAACTAAAGAAGTTAAAGAAAATTTAACCCTTGTTATAAATAAAATTTCAGCGCTACTTGACAGCTACCGTACGGGGCGCGCCCTTAAAGACGGGGTAAGCGTGGGTATCGTAGGTAAACCCAACACGGGAAAAAGTTCAATTTTGAACGCCCTATTAAATTACGATAAGGCTATCGTTTCAAACGTTGCGGGCACTACCCGTGATATCGTTGAAGGCAGTATTGATATAGAAGGTGTAAGGTTTAATTTTTCCGATACCGCCGGTATTAGAGATAGCGAAGATAAAATAGAAGCAATCGGCGTTGATATGTCTAAAAAGATAGTTAACGAAAGCGACCTTCTCTTGTTCGTTATGGATAGCGCGGATATAACTAACGAAGATGATGCTATCTATCAAATTATCAAAGATAAAAACCTTATAGTTGCCGTAAACAAAACGGATATAAGCGACGCAAAAGATAACCGCGCGGATATTTATATTTCCGCACTAAAGAAAGAAAACGTTGATAAACTTCGCAGTTTAATCTATCAAAAAACGGTTGGTGACGGCATAGATTTATCGGGCGACTTCTTGTGTGAAGAACGCCACTATCAAGCGTTAAAGGTTGCTAAAGAAAAACTTGTTCAAGCACTAAGCGGTGTAGACGTAGTTTCTTTAGACCTTCTTGCAATAGACGTTAAAGACGGTTGGGACGCGCTTGGCGCAATTTCCGGCAGAACGGCAACCGAAGAAATTATAGGCAATATCTTTTCTAAGTTTTGCGTTGGCAAATAGGTAAATAGATAACTAGGCAGACGGCAAAACACTTGAACAAAACAAATTCAAGCAATATTAAAATAAAAATTTTCAAAAGATAAGGTGATATTATGGTCAACCTTGAACTTTACAGATTTTTTCATACCGTAGCAAAGTGTGGCAGTTTAACTAAGGCGGCGGAAGAATTATACATATCTCAACCCGCGGTATCGCAAGCGATAAAACAGTTAGAATCACAACTTGGCGGTCAACTTTTTAACCGTACCCACAAGGGTATGGAACTTTCTGAAGCGGGTGGCAAACAAATTTTCCCGTTAGTTGAACAAGCGCTTAAACTCTTAGAAGAAGCGGAAAATAAGTTTACCGAACTTAAAGATACGGCAACGGGCATTGTTAGAATATGCGCGTCTGACACGGTGGCATCACACTTTTTGTTGCCTTACGTGAAAGAGTATCACGAAAAATATCCGTCCGTTAACTTGGTGTTACAAAACGGCACTTCTAACGAAACTATAGACCTATTAAAAAATAAAAAGGGGGATATAGGGTTCGTTAACTTGCCCGTAGACGATAGCGGTATCGTTTTAAGCGATACGGTAATGAGATTGCACGATATTTTCGTTGCAAGCGATAAGTTTAGTGAACTTTTCGGCAAAGAAGTTCCACTATCTAAATTGCAAGACTATCCGCTTTTAATGTTAGAACTTTCCACGGCAACGCGCCAAGCGATAGTTTCCTTTGCTCATTCACAAGGCATACACTTGCACCCCGAAATAGAACTAGCGTCCCTTGAGCTTATGACCGAACTTGCTAAAAACGGCATAGGGATAGCGTGTATTCCAAAAGAATTCGTTAAGCGCGAATTAGAAGAAGGCAGTTTAAAAGAAATTAAAACTAATCCCGTATTGCCCACGCGCGCAATAGGGCTTGCTCTTCCCAAAGGGGAAAATATGACCTTTGCCGTAAGGGAATTTTTAAGGTTAATAAGTGATAAAAAGGGGGAATAATTAATGACGGCTGTGGCTAATTGGCTAAACGTAACGTTTGCGGGTATGGATAGTGCTATGTTTACCTTCGTAAATGGTATGGCAAACGACTTTTGGACTTTTTTGGCAAAGTTTATGGATATCCTTGGTTACAAGGGGCTATGCTTTATAGCGGCATCTTTAATTCTTTGCTGTTTCGTTAAAACTAGAAAACTTGGCGTATGTATGCTTATCTCTATTGCTTTTGGCGGATTATTTACAAATCTTATCTTAAAAGACGCTATTGCAAGACCAAGACCGTATACTCACGCGGAATACGTAGGCTTTTGGCAAGCGGTTGGCGCAATAGAACAAAGCGTTAACAGTTTCCCGTCGGGGCACACCACTACGGCGGCGGCAACGGCAATGGGCTTTTTGCTTGCGGGCAATAAAAAGTGGAGTTGGGCGCTTATCCCACTAGCACTATTTATGGGCTTTACAAGAATTTACCTTATCGCACACTACACTAGCGACGTTTTGGGTGGCTTAATAGTTGGCGCGGTATCTGGCACGATAGCCTTTTTTGCAACCAAGGGAATTTACATCCTTTTAGAAAAGTATAAAGAAAACAAACTTTGCAACTTTATTCTAAATAAAGACGCTTGGGAAATATTTAAAAAGAAAGAAAAGGCTGACGGTGAAAACTAAACCTAAGGCTAAAATCTAAAGAAAACATAAAGGAGAAACTTATGAAAAAATTTTTCGGCGAATTTAAAAAGTTCATAACCCGTGGCAACGTGTTAGATATGGCTGTCGGCGTTATCGTAGGCGGTGCGTTTACCGGTATCGTAAACGGTTTATCTAACTACATCTTGAAACCGTTGATTAACTGGTTGCTTGCTATTGCACTTCCCGGTGGCGGTTTAGAAGGTGCAGTTACCGTGCTTAACCCCGCTTATAAAGACGTAACAGACGGTACGGGTGCGGTTATCGGTCAAGCATTAGACCTTGCTAACTCTATCTATATCGATTGGGGCGCATTTATAAGTGCCATCATCAACTTCTTCCTTATCGCTTTCGTGCTTTTCGCCATCGTTAAGATTATGAACGGCATTAAAGACGGCAACGCTAAATTAACCGATGCAATTAAAAAAGGCACTTTAAGCAAGGCAGAAAAAAAAGAGCTTAAAGCTGCAGGTATTAAAATTAAAGATAAGGCTGCGGTTAAAGCTTATTTTGAAGAAAAAGAAGCTGCAGAAAAGGCTAAGGCAGAAGAAGAACAACGTATTGCTGAAGAAAAGGCAAAAGCAGACAGACTTGCTAATCCCACTACCGAAGACTTGCTTAAAGACATCAAGGCTTTATTAGAAAAACAAGCAAAGTAAGTAAAAAGTAAAACTGAAAGGGTTTTACGAAGAATTTTTTAAGAATTAAAAGACAAATAAATAACAATTAAAAGCGGGGCGACCAAATCGGTCGCCCCGCTTTTTTTTAATTATATAATTATAAGCCTATTTATGTTTATTGTTAAATAACGTCTATCGTTTTACGTCGTTTTCCGCAGATAGACTAGCGATATTTTCAGGGGAAACGAAAGAGATTAATTTTCTGCCTTCTGCGGCGTTGTGCTTATAATCTTCTCTAAACTGTTGCGGGCTTATGCCAACGAACTGCTTAAAGGTATATAAAAAGGCTTGATAGTCGCTATAGCCAACGCTTGAGGCAATTACTTTAATGCTATCGTAAGAATCTAGTATTGCACCCGCGGCAACTTGAATTCTAATTCTATTAAGATATTGTTTCGGGGTATAGCCCGTAAGTGATTTAAATTGACGTATCAAGTGTTGAGGAGAAATATAAGCAATTTCACACAAAGAGTTAAGCGATATATCCCTGCTATAATAGGTGTCCATATAGGTTTTTGCAACCATTACACCGCTGTTAAGTTTAGGCATGGTAGACGAAAGGGTACTAACCTTATCAATTATGCGCCTTCTAGTAAGTAACACGGAAAGCATGTTTAAGGCGTTTAATAGCATTTTGTCGTAATTGCTTTCTTTCGCTCTTGTCTCATCTACTATAATCTTAAAAATATTTTGAAAGGTAGAAAAACTTTTTTCAGTCTTAGTGATAAAGTTAGATTCGTTGGTGAAAAAGCGCACTCCGTCTAACCCTACGGTATAACAAGTAAAGTCGCTAGTATCAACGAAAACGTGTTGAACGTTAGGGTCTATAATCAACAAATCTCCCTTACCAACCATTCTAGACGTATAATTGCATAGGCATTTTGCCGTTCCGTGTGTAACAAGGCACAACTCTGAAAAACTGTGAGAGTGCATGCGTGAAGTGCTTTTGTTGCCAGAAAGTGAATAACTGTTTTCATCACTAGCACGCAAAAACACCTTTGAACCGTTTTCTAAAGTAACGTCTGCGTAGCTGTACGTTTTTTCTGTTCTCATCTTTTCCCCATCTAGTAAAAATATGTTTAATTATAAAAATATTATACTATACGGCGTGATTATAGTCAAATGAATTTAATTTTTTTATAATCAAAATATAAAACGTGCGGAACGAAACAGTTAAGCGTTAAGTGTAAATTTGTGCAGAAAAGGTCGAAAAAGATATTAAAACGCCTAAAATTGCCGTTCGTATATTATTTAGCCGTTAATACGTAGTATAAATAAAGCGGGGAAAGGGTGCATATTTGTGTTACGACTAAGGGTTGTGCTGAATAAACCCCAAAACTAAGTAAATTTACTAAAAATGGCAAAAATATAGCAAAACACTAGATATTGTGCCTTTTTGAAAACAAATATACAAGGCAAAATAAATAAGTTAATATTTTTATATAAAAGTTAACTTTTTCTATTGAAACCTGCCTTTCATATCTTTATAATGGTCGTATAAAATAATGTGTTAGTGTGCAAAGTGTTAAAAAATTTAGAAAAAAGACAAAAAACGGCGTTTTGCCAAAAAAGTTTTTCTACACGCGCACGTATACATTAAATATAAGTAGGCAAAAAGGTTGAATTATTCGTCCAAAGGCTAGTCTAATGGACGTAGGAGGAAAAATAATGAAGAAACTCAGGTATGTTGTATTGCTACTTGCTTTGGCTTGTGTTTCGTTTGCGTTTTCCGGTGTTATCGGTTGCAAACAACAACTTCCGCAAGTAACTATTAGCGGCTTCGAACTTACCGAAACGTCTACCACCGTTGATGCTGGTGACGTAGTTTTCGTTAACACGGTTGCACAAGATATGCAAGTAACCGGCAGCGATGGTAAGGCTTATGAAGTTTACTATGACGTAACAACTAAAAACGGCGGCTACGTTGACGTTAGTCGTGGCTTTTTCTTTGCCGATGATACGGCAGGTTACGTTATAACCTATAAGGTTATTACTTCTGACAACAAAGTTCACACTTTAACTCAAGACGTTAACGTTGTTGGTCAGTTGACCTTACGTGCGGATTACGAAACTAGATTGTATAGTGTTGGCGACGAAATTACCGTTGTTCCCGTATGCAACTACGCTGATCCCGTATATACCATTACCGTAACTTACAACGATACCCCCGTTGCTATCAGCGCTGACTACAAGTTCACCGCTGAAAATATCGGTTGGTACACCATCAATATTCATGCAGAAGCAACTAACGCTACTCCTGCTGATTTTGAATATACCGTATACGCTAGAGCAGCTTTCCAAGAAGGCGAAGTTGAAACTTTCGATGAAAGTTGGGAAATCGTTCGTCAACTTGAAAACTATAAAACTCACGGTTGGGTTGTTAAGTCTACTGAAGAATTAGGCATTAAGGACCGTTTTGGTGAAGATGCTACCCTTTTAGCAGGCACTACTCAAGCTCAATCAGGTTATTCTCAAAACGGCGTTGGTTACTATTTCAGTTTCTGGCTAAACGCTAGAGAAAATCGCGAATACTACAAGTCTTTAGCAGAACAAGGCTATAGCCACGTAAGTATTTGGGCTTATTTAGACGTTGAAATTCCTTGCAGAGAAGATTGTAAGCACATAGTATCACGCGTTCGTGGTGGTACGGAAGCAAATGCTCCTGGTCTTGGCAGTACTGCTAACATCATGGGTACAGAAACCTTATACAACGATAAGTGGGACGGTCAATGGATGGAATTCAAAGTTCGTCTTGTAGACCTTACTACTCATAACGACTACCTTGGTTCTTTCAACACCAGCTTTGACTATTATAAATACGAATGGTATCCTTTCATTCGTTTTGAATCAAGCAACTGGCGTAACCACGGCAAGATGAACGTTTATATCGACGATATTTACGTTGTTAAAGAAGTTCCCCTTGCTTTCAATGAAGACACTAAGATTGATGCAGAAGTTGGCGACACCGTTGATTTCTCTCAATACGTTGACCTTTCTGCAGTTCCTGCAGATGCAAACGTTGTTTACAGCGTAAGCGCAAATAACGAAGGCTTTGTTGCGCTTGACGGATCTTCTTACACCATTCCTGAAATTGGTGCATACACCGTTAAGGTTGCTATCTCTAATCCTTGCTATATCGGTAGCGCAACCTATACTTTCGTTGCTCCTAAGGCTGTTAATAAGGGCACCGTATTAGTTGACACCGAAAAATTAGTTGACACTTATGATTTAACAAGCATGTTAACTGCCGACGAACTTGAAAAGATTGAAGGCTTTGGCACGCTAGCATATGAAATGACCGACGTTAAGGGCAATAAGACTGTTCTTACCGATACGGAAATTGATTTATCTTCTATAACTGAAGGTTTCTATGACTTCGTTGGTTACTACGGCACCGCAAAAGTTCCCGTATGGACCGCAAGAGTTGACTTCTACAGTGGTAACGAATTCGTTTGGAGAAATCCCCAAGCGTCTGATATTACCAATAACGACGTTTACTTGTTAAACGGCTGGGCTGGCGAATTCAAGGGCACCGGCGGTGCGTTAAGCGTTGTAGATATCGCACAAGAAACCTATAATACCGACTCTTCTAAGACTGGTAACTACTACCGCTTTGACTATAACAACGGCGACTTCAAGAGCGTTGGTATAGATAGAGCATGGGGTATTAAAGTTAACCCAGTTCACTCTAAAGAATACTATCAAATGTTTGCTGGCAATTCTAACGTAAAATTAGAATTCGACTATATGTTCGTTAAGACGGGTGCAGACGCTACCGATAGTCTCTGGGTATTCAAGTATGGTTACAGCCTTGGTAAAGCAAGCGACGCTAACTATAAGACTTGGGAAGGTATCGCTCACTCTACTTGGAATACCGGTTGGGTAGACCTTGATTACTTCCTTGCAAACCGTTGGGACGTTGCATACGACACCATTAAGGGTGGTAGTATGTTAGCAATGAACAACACCGCATTCTTACCCAACAACTCTGCAGAAGAATATAGTGGCGACTTCGTTGTTTACATGGGTAACTTCCGCGTTGCAAATGCAAGTGCAAGTTACGTAAACGAATACTATTTATATAATGCAGAAACCGGTGACTACGAACTTGACGAATCTTTAAGTGAAACCGTATCTGCTGATTTTGGCGCAACCGTAAACTTCAACCAAAAGGCTATTGAAGGTTACGCGTTCAACGCTGAATACGCTGGTAACGTTCTAAGCGGTACTACCGAATTTGGTAAGACCACCGTTCTTAAAGGTTACTACGTTCCTTCAATCGAATATAACCTTAACCCCGTAGACGGTTTCTTCAAGGCTGATTCAATTAACCTTGCTGATTACGTTGACGGCGAAATCGCAAGAGTTGCAGTTTCTCAATACGTAGTTACTAGCGAAGATAACGTAAGTATTGACGTAACGGCTAAATACTCAAGCCTAGTAAATACTGCCGAAAAGACGGTTGATACTTCTAGTTTAGACGGTATCTTTACCTTCTCTATCTTTGGTGTAGATTCTAGCGTTGTTAACATTAACTTCGAACGCGCTATCGACGGCGTATTTATGTGGAACAACATTGACGAATCTGCAAGTTCTGTAGTTAAGGGCGTTAGACTAGGTGGTAGATACGTTTATGAAGAATATGCAGGCGCAGGTTCTGTAACTGCAGTTGCTTCAACCGATTCTATTGTTGCTGGTAAGGCAGGTAACTTCTATCGCTTAGATACTTCTACCGATACTCACTCTGGTAGCAAGTGGGGCGTAAGCATTTATCCTGCACACAGTAAGGAATATTACGAAGCTATACTAGTTGACGGCAACGTTAACATCGCTATGGATTGGTACTTCACCAAGACGGGTGAAAATCCCACCACGGCGTCTTGGACTTTCTTTGAAGGTCAAGGCTTAGGTCGTGAAGACGAAGACAATATCGGTCCTTGGAACGGTCACAACATCACGTACGATCAATCGGCAGACACTTGGAACTCTGTTGGCTCTGGTTGGAACCAAAGACATTGGATTTCTTTAGCACACGTTGTTAAACATTGGTCTAACGCAATCAATACTACCGGTGGTGGTGGCTTCTTGTCATTCAGCCAATACTACTCTTCTAGCGAAGATTATACCGGTACGTATAGCGTATACTTCGGTAATATTCACGCTTTAACCGGCTATAACACCGAATACTATACTCAACAAGACGACGGTAGCTTTACCTTAGCAACAACCGTTTCTAAGATGGCTGATGCTGGCACTACCGTAAACGCTAAATTAGATTACGCTATCGAAAACTACACCTACGCTCAACACGAAGATGAAGTTCTTAGCGGTACCGTAGCTAATACCATTAAATATGTAACCTTAAAGGTTTACTATGTAAAATCTAACATCGCTTACACCGTAGAACACTACGTATGGAGCGACACCGCTAACGATTACGAATTAGCTGATAGCGAAACTTTATACGGCACTTACAACACTACCGTAGAAGTTACGCCTAAGACCACTTATGAAAATGCAGCTTACACCGTAATTGACGGTAAGTCAGTTGAAAGCGGTACTTTAACGTTAGATGGTTCTCTAGTGTTAAAAGCATACTACGCAAAAGCAACCAAGGTTACTTTGGCAGATGCAGACGGTTTCTACCGTGCAAACTCAATTGACCTTAGCGAATACGTTGCAGGCAACGTTGAATCTATTAAGATTGACCAATACGTTGTAACCAACGAAGGTAACGTTGCAGTTGACGTAACCGATGCTTATAGCACTACGCTTGACGCTGAAAATAAGGCTATTGATTTAACTGCTTTCGATGGTATTTATACTATCGTTGTTAAAGATGATAACGGCGCGATTGCTAGCTTTGACTTCGAACGCGTTATCGACGGCGTATTCAACTGGAATAACATTGATGAATCCGGCAAAGCTACCGTAGCAAGTGCTGCAGTCGTACACGGTTACGACAGTAGCAACTACGAAGGCGACGGCGTTATCGAATCAGTTGACGCAAACGATCCTATCATCGCAGGCAGAGCAGGTAACTACTGGAAGATGACTCAAACTTACTCTTCAGAAAAGGCTAACTGGGGGTTAAAAGTATATCCCGCACACAACAAGGCATACTACGAAGCTCTTGGCGAATTATCAGTTTACGTTGACTACTATTTCGTTAAAGATTCTACCGGTTCAACCGCTGGTTGGAACTTGTATCACCACTCTACAGCCGAAGGTTCTTCTGGTAACGTGGTTATGGATTACCCAATTATTTGGAACCAAAAAGCTGGCGAATGGGGTACTGAAGGTACAGAATGGAATCAACGTCAACCTATCTCTCTTGCAGGTTTAGTTGCACGTTGGGACGGCGTTACTGACGTTGACCAAGGCGGTGGCTTGTTCGGTTTCTGGAACACCTATGATACTGAAACCTTAACCGGCAAATTCACCGTATACTTCGGTAACGTTCATACCACTACCGGTTACAATACCGAATACTATACTCAACAAGATGATGGTAGCTTTACCTTAGCAAAAACCGTTTCTACCAAAGCAACCGCTGGTGATACTGTTAACGCTAACATCACTTATGCTATCGAAAACTACACCTACGCACAACACGCAGATGAAGTTCTTACCGGTACCGTAACTAACTCAATTAACTACGTAACCTTAAAGGTTTACTACGTAAAATCTAACGTTCCTTACACCGTAGAACACTATGTATGGAGCGACACCGCTAACGATTACGAATTAGCTGATAGCGAAACTTTATACGGCACTTACGACGCTACCGTAGAAGTTACGCCTAAGACCACCTATGAAAATGCAACTTACACCGTAATTGATGGTAAATCAGTTGAAAGTGGCAAAATTGCTTTAGACGGCTCTCTTGTATTAAAAGCATACTATGCAAAAGCAAGCACCTATAATCTTGCTGACGCTGACGGTTTCTATCGTGCAGACTCTCTCAACTTAGGTGACTATTTAACCGGCGATATCGAAAGCGTTGAAGTTACCCAATACGTTGTAAAGGCTAGTGGCAACGTTGGTGTTGACGTAACCGACGCTTACGTTTCAACCGTTAATACTGAAGCAAAGACAGTTGATTTAACTGCTTTCGATGGTATTTATACTGTTGAAACAAAAGATTCAAATGGCTCTATTGCTATTTTCAATTTTGAACGTGTTGTAGAAGGCGTGTTCACTTGGAACAACCTTAATGAAGCAGGCAAGGATACCGTTGTAGGTGCTGGACATTCAGGTATCTGGGCAGACAAGTCAGAATGGTACCACAATTTAACGCCACAAAACGTTGCAGTAGACGATCCTGTTTTAGCAGGTCGCAGTGGTGCATACTATAAAGTATCTGGCTCTGCAGAAGAAATAAATGAATTTGCTGGTAAGATTTACCCAACCCATACAAAAGCATACTATGAAGCATTGCTTGAAGATGGTGAAGTATATTACTCAATGGATCTTAACTTCGTAGGAGCATCTAACTCTTACAACATTTTATTTAGTTATGGTGCAGGCTACAATAGTGCGGCGGCTCCAGATGGTACAACTGATTATTGTCAATATGGTCAAGCATATCAATATTCAGGATACAACAGTTTTGCTGATGAAAAATTCAACCGTTATGGTGGTAGAGTTGCTCGTAAACTTTCCGGTATCGTAGATAATTGGGATAGTTACATGCAAAACGGCACAGGTGGTTACTTGTTTGGTGTTCGTAAGATTGAAGGTGATACTTCTTCAAGCGTAACGGCATACTTTGGTAACGTTCATCTCGTAAACGTATATACAACTGAATACTATACGCAACAGGCTGACGGTACTTATTTAGATACCCCAGCATTAACCGTTAACACTTATAGTGAATATGCAACGGGCACGACCGTAACCGCAAATACTACTAAAGTTATTGAAGGTTACGTTTATGCACAAAATCCTAATGAAGTTGCTTCTACAACATTGGGTGTAAACGTATCAACTCTTAAAGTATATTACGTATCTTCTAACGTTGCATACGACGTAGAAGTTTATACCTACAATGCATCAACGACTTCTTATGAAAAGTCAGAAGAATATTCATACACAGCTTATGGCGCAGCTGGTAGCACAGCAAAAGTCAGCGAAACCTTAGTGGTTGATGGTTATGTTCTTGATACTTCAATTGAAGGTACGGTTGCAAGTGGTGTTATTAGCTTAACTGAAAAACTTGTTCTTAAAGCATACTATCTACCCGCTACCGAAAACACTATTACAGGCTTACGTAACGCGGCAACCTTAGACCTTGGTGTTGGTGAAGTAGTTTCTTACTCTATCACTCAATACGTTGTAACTACCACTAACGCAACCCGTGGTGAAGGTTCGTTGGGAGCTGCCGCAACTTTAGGCACTACAAACTATACGGGTGTAGACGTAACTGCTAACCACCCCGACATTATTACCAACGGCGTTTTAGATACTTCTAAACTAGATGGTATCTATAAGGTAACAGCAAAGGGCGCAACTGGTATTGCGGTTCATAAGTTTGAACAATACGTTGCAGATACTTTCACTTGGAACAACATCGTTGAAAATGCAGAAGACACCGCAGATACTGCAAGCGTTAAGCTTATTGGTGCATACAGCTGGCACAACAGTTGGAAACCTTACAATACTGCTAGTGTTGAAGTTATCACGGCTGAAAACAATGCTGACCTTGCAACTAGAATGGCTGGCGCATACCAAGGCAGCAACTTAGAAGACACCACCGGATTATATTGGAAGACTACCTTAAAGGGTGGAAAAGGTGGCGACTCTGACGGCACAGGCGTAAGAATTATGCCCGTACACACTTTGGACTACTACACAACTTTGTGGAACGGTGCCACCGTAACTTATAACGCAATGGCGGGCGACACTAACAAGGGCGCAACTCAATATATGGATTGTCAATTTGCGACGGCAGGCTACATTGATGATGGCGATTCAGGTTATAATATGTATTCTGGTTCAGTATGGGGTAACTATTGGAGAACGGCGTCGTTTGAAATGAACGAAAACACCTTTGTTGCTCTCTCTTGCACGAACTATAATCATTACGAAACGTTTACGCGTGCGGGTTCATTTGCTTCTTATTGGGGCAAGGGTACTGGTCTTACAACCAACGGTAACGTTGTGTTCTGGATTGGTGGTTTTACTGCAACACCCGCAACTCCCGCTGAATAATTAAACAAGGCGATTTAACTTACTATCAAACCCAAAAGGGCAGGGCGAAAGCCTTGCCCAAAGGGATAAGATAAATTAAGAATCTATGTGAATACCTTGTTAATTTAGCAGGGTATAAGGAGAAAATATGAAAAAAATTATAGGATTTTTATTGACGCTAGCTGTTGCAGTTTCGTCTCTCGGCATGTTTGCATGTGCTCCTGCTGATGGCAATCCTGCAGTAGAATACTCTATTACGACTAGCGCTGGTATCGGTGGTACGCTTACCGCAAGCCAAAATAAAGTTGATCCGAACGGTTCGGTAATTTTCACAATTACCCCCGATGCAGGTTACGTTCTTAAGGATTTTACCTTAAACGGCAACTCTGTTGAAAAGTACGATACAAGCTTTACCCCCGATCAAACCACTTATGAATTGGTTAACATTTTACGTGACTATAACGCTGTGGCTACTTTCGTTTCTGCAAACGCTAGCCTTAACTTTATAGTTGAAAACGACGATACTGCTATTGCAGATAAACCCGTTTACTATCGCGGTGTTTACGGCAATCTTCCCACCGCTTATGCTTATGGCAAAAGATTTACCGGTTGGAAAGATTCAGTTAGTGGTTTAGAAGTAACGGCTGAAACTATTGTAGAAAAGGGTGGCACTATTGATTTAGTTGCTCAATTCGTTGATATTACCGCTCAAGAAAAACTAGACTTTGAACCCCACTCTGCAACCGTTGCATACTACGATATGACTGCAACCAAATACGGTGTTGCTTGGCACGTTAAAGGAGAACCTGTTAACCCCGTTGTTCAACTTGTAGAAGGCGTTGCCGATGAAGCTGCTGACTTTGCTAACGCAAAAGAATATGCAGGTACGTATAAGGAATATATGCCCGTAGAAGGCTTTGAAAGTCAACAATACGTTATCTACGTTGTTTTAGATGATTTAGATTTCGACACCACCTATTCAGTTCGTTACGGCGACAAGTCTGCTGACGTTTGGAACGGTGAAGAAGGTTCTTATAAACAACAAACCTTTACCACTCGTGAAGAAGAAGTTGACGTAACTAAGTTCTTCTATATGGCAGATACTCAACAACGTTGGCACATCGGTGACGGCGACGCTGAAGGCATGACCACTACTCACTGGGAACAAACCACTCGTGACGCAATGGCACGTTTTGGTGATGAAGTACAATTCTTAATTCACGGCGGTGACATTTTCGATAGAGCAGACTATCCTACTTCATACGCACAAGAAATGCTTGGTTCTATGGAAGATTGGTTGTTTAACATACCCAACATGGTTGTTGCTGGTAACCACGAAGATCCCTCTGTTGGTGACGGTTTAGGTTATGACTGTGTAGGCTCTCTCTACAACATCGATTATCCCGATGGTGAAAAAGACACTCTTAAGAACACTAGAAGCCGTGGTCCTGTGTACTCTTTTGAATTAGGTCCAGTTCACTTCGTAATGCTCCGTTCAAACGATATCTTCTATGCAGATAACTACACCGATTCTTATCGTGGTGTTTTAAGTGCTGCTCAAGTTAATTGGATGAAACAAGACGTTCAAAAGGCTCAAGAAAACCCCGACATTAAGTGGACCGTTGCAGTTATGCACGAAAGCTGTATGAGAGCATCTCAATTTAACTCTGCAAGTGTTGGATCTTCTAACCACGCTATGTCTTTAACCGAACAATTAGTTCCTTTATTTAACGAATTAAACGTTGACCTTTGCTTATTCGGTCACGACCACACTTTATACGCTTCATATCCCATGATTTGGGATGAAACGATTGAAGAACCAGAAGGTTTACCTGCAGGTTGGAGAGAAAAGGATCAACCTTTCCGTTGCACCATTTCAGCTGAATCACAACTTGACGGTACCCCTGAAGGTGAAGCACGCGCTCGTTACGTTGCATTACGTAAAGCTCGCCCTGCAACTACTACCGTTGTAGAAAAGACGTTAGCAAGTGGTGAAGTTGTTGATACCTTCGATTACGGTACCGGTTACACCGGCCCACGTGGCGTTGTTTGGTATCAAATCAGTACTTCTGGTAACCAAACTAGCGGTACGTTCACAATGCCTACTAGACCTGATCCTTCAACCTTTAATCACCAAATGTTGCGTGTTACACCTGTTACCGGTGGTGAAAGATATGGTAAAGTTTCTGTTTCAATGTACTCTTTTATTGAAATTAGCGACTCTGAACTTACCGTTCGCACCTATGGCGTAAGAGACAGATTAATTGAAGACTATGCTGAATATACACCTGGTCAATGGTTAACCTATAACGGTAACCAATATCAATCTTCTTTCTTCGTTGATGGTTTCCAACTTACAAAATAATTAAATAATTTACTGATAGTAAATTAAAAAAGCCGACCTAAATTTTAGGTCGGTTTTCTTTTATTGTAGAATATTAATTGTTTGTCATATAGAGACGGGCAAAAAAAGAAGGGCAAACACGGCATCTAAAAAATTGCGCCCGTATCTAAATCCATCGGGGACTCGCTCCGTCGCCCTACGGGTGCTTGCGCATAGCTCCGCCACGACTATCACGCCCACTCGCTAAAATATGCGGAGCAACGCATATTTTTTACGCTCGCGTTCTCGTCCCCAACGAACTACAACCAAACAAAAAAGACAGACTTTTGTGTCTTTAAAATGAAAAGGGTGCGCCAGTATCTCCGTTTCACTACGATATCGCAAGCGACGGGGAACAACAAGGTGAATACACGTAAAAAACTGTGTCGTGCCGCAAAATTTTCAACTCGCAAGTGAAACCGACTGCGGCGATAACACACGCAACAAAAAAGACAGACTTTAACGTCTGTCTTTTTTGTTGGTGCGCCATCGGGGACTCGAACCCAGGACCCATTGATTAAGAGTCAATTGCTCTACCAACTGAGCTAATGGCGCTGGTGGCTCATCGGGGAATCGAACCCCGGACACCATGATTAAAAGTCATGTGCTCTACCGTCTGAGCTAATGAACCATCGTATTAAGTTTTGTTGGCAGGGGTGGCAGGATTTGAACCTACGAATGCTGGAATCAAAATCCAGTGCCTTACCGCTTGGCGACACCCCTGTGTCAGTTTTTAAAATTTAGTGGGGCGGGTGATGGGAATCGAACCCACGACCTCAAGGACCACAATCTTGCGCTCTAACCAACTGAGCTACACCCGCCATATATGGCGCGACTGAAGGGATTCGAACCCCTGACCCACGGCTTAGAAGGCCGTTGCTCTATCCAACTGAGCTACAGTCGCATTAATAGGCCTACCCTAAGCAACTATTAGTGGAGCGGGTGATGGGAATCGGACCCACGCTGCCAGCTTGGAAGGCTGGAATTCTACCATTGAATTACACCCGCATAATTTCATTCGTAGACAACGCTAATCAATTGTAACAAAATAGCGATTTATTGTCAACTGTTTGAAAAAACTTTTTTAAAATATGTTTTCAACAATTTAACTGTACCTCACTTATTTTTCTTTACCTTAAGGTATAAATTACACAATTCTTTGACTGTAATTATAAATTTTCTTTGACATAGTTACGCGATTAAAGTATAATATTTATATAAAATTAATATACGTTAAAGAGGACTTTATGTATAAAGATTTATATCAACAATGGCTTACTAGCCCAAAACTTTCCGCAGAAGAAAAAACCGAACTTGCTAGCATTTTAGATGAAAAGGAAATTGAATATCGTTTCGGAAAAGAAATGGAATTCGGTACGGCAGGTATGCGTGGTTTTATCGGGCTTGGTACTAACGAAATAAACGTTTACACAGTTCGCCGTGCAACTCAAGGTTTAGCAGAGTATATTAAAACGCTTGGCGATAAAGAAATGAAGCGCGGTGTGGTTATCTCTTACGATACGCGCCGTATGAGTTATGAATTTGCTTATAACGCCGCAGTAGTTTTGGTTTCAAACGGCATTAAGGCATATTTGTTTAACGACGTTCATCCCGTACCTATGCTTTCTTACGCGGTGCGCGAACTAAACACTATCGCGGGCATTATGATTACCGCATCACACAACCCCAAAGAATATAACGGCTATAAAGTTTACGGTGAAGACGGCGCGCAAATGTCCCCCGAAGCAACCGCAGAAGTCGTTAAATTTATTCAAGCAATCCCAAGTCCATTATCAGATGAAATATTGTTTGATGAAAAACTTGCTAAAAAGATTTTTATGGTTAATAAATCTCTTGATAGAAAGTATTTTAAAACCATTAAAAAACTTTGCCTATCTAAAAAGGCGGTTAAAAAGGTTGGCAAAACCATTAAACTCGTTTATACCCCCGTTCACGGTAGCGGTTACGTTCCCGTTAAAACTATCTTAAAAAAGATGGGCATAAAGGCAACTATCGTTCCCGAACAAGAAAACTACGATACGGAATTTTCTACCGTAGCCGTTCCTAACCCCGAAAATAAAGAAACGCTTGCCCTTGCTATTAAAATGGCAGACATTAAGCAAGCAGACGTAGTGTTCGGCACCGACCCCGACTGCGACCGTCTTGGCGTTGCTATCCGTGATGATAACGGCGAATTCGTTACATTGTCGGGCAACCAAACGGGTATTTTACTTTTAGATTACGTTTTAAGACGCCTTAGCGAAACTGATAAACTTACCGATAAAGGTTTCGTTTGCAAAAGTTTCGTTACCACTAGTATGGCTAAATTAATTGCTAACGATTACGGTGCAGAACTTTTCGACGTGCCCGTTGGCTTTAAGTTTATAGGCGAAAAGATTAAACAATTCGACGATACTGGAAAGCGCGAATTCATCTTTGGCTTTGAAGAAAGTTGTGGATATCTTCGCGGAACACATTGCCGTGATAAAGACGCGGTTGTTGCATCAATGCTCTTTGCCGAAATGGTTTGCTATTATAACTATATCGGCGTTGGCGTTTACCAAAGGCTAAACGAACTATACGCTAAATACGGCTACGTTTTCGATACCAACGTAAGCGTTGCATACAGCGGTCTTAACGCTATGAAGGAAATGAACGCCGTCGTTGATAAAATGAAAACGGTTAAGGTGGAAGAAATCGGCGGTATAAACGTTGTTGCTACCCGCGACTATTCTATCGCAAAGCGTACCTTGAAAGACGGTACTGTAGAAGATATGGACACCGCAAAGGTTAACGCCGTATATTACGAACTAGAAGACGGTGGTTTTGTTTGTATTCGCCCAAGCGGTACTGAACCAAAACTTAAAGTTTACTATTCGTTAAAGGCTGAAAACGCGGAAAGTGCAAAAGAACTCTTTGCCAAAGTTAAAGCCGACTTTGAAGAAAAAATTAAATAAAAATCAAATAAAAGAAGAAAGATTAAAATTAAAACGCCGTTTGCATTTCGCAAACGGCGTTATTCTTTTATTTATCGTTTTATTAAGATTTATAAAATTTGTTAAGTTTTACGATTATTGAGTAAAAACTCTATTTTACATTGACTAGTTTTTAACCTATTGCCGCGATAGAGATTGCACAGTATAAAAGCAAAGCAACCGCGTCTACGATAGTTGTCATAAGGGGGCTTGCAACAACGGCTGGGTCAAGTTTAATTGCCTTTGCAAATAAGGGGAGAGTGCAACCGATAAGTTTTGCAAGCACGATACTTAGCATACAAACAAGGGAAATTATAAGCGCTTGGTCTACGGTGATTTTTGGTGTCATAAACAGATTGTCAAGTAGCATAAGTTTTGCAAAACATACAACGCCAAGTGCAAGTGCAATTAGTAGGGCAGACGCAAGTTCTTTTAATATAACCTTAAATATATCTCTAAACCTAACGTCGTCTACGGCGATAGCACGAATTACTGTAACAGACGCCTGACCGCCCGCGTTACCCGCCGTACCCATAAGCATAGGCACAAAGGCCAAAAATACGGGGGCAAGTTTTGCTTCGTAACCAGATAAGATTAAACTTGTAAAGGTAGAAGTTATCAAAAGGAAAATAAGCCAAGGCGCACGCGCAACCCAAATGCTGAAAACCGACTGCTTAAGATAGGGCTTTTCGTTTGGCAAAATAGCCGCCATCTTTTGAATATCTTCGGTTGCTTCTTCTTGGATAACGTCCACAGCGTCGTCGACGGTTACGATACCAACCAAGCACCCTTCTTTGTCGATAACGGGAAGTGCGATAAAGTCGTATTTAGAAAACTTTTGTGCAACGTCTTCTTTATCTTCTAGCGTATGTGCCGTTATAACGTTAGTATCCATAATTTGTTCGATAAGTTCTTTTTTATCGGCAAGAAGTAATTCTTTTACGGAAACAACGCCTATAAGGTGTTTTTTTCTATCGGTAACGTAGCAAGTGTAAATGGTTTCTTTATTAACGCCCGTCTTTCTAATTCTTTCAAACGCCGTTTCCACCGTCATTGAACTAGATAGCGAAATAAACTCCGTGGTCATAATACTGCCGGCGCTATCGTCGGGGTATTCAAGCAGTTGGTTTATCGTTTTTCTATCTTCGGGGTCGCTGTTTTTGAGAATTCTCTTTACAACGTTTGCGGGCATTTCTTCAATGATATCTACCGTGTCGTCTAAGAACATATCGTCTATAACCGCTTTAAGTTCTTTATCGGTAAACGCCCTTATCAAAAGTTCTTGGGTGTCCGCATCAAATTCAACGAAAACGTCAGATGCTAGTTCTTTTGGTAGTAACCTAAAGAACTTAATCATTTCCTTTTCTTCTAGCGTTCCTTCCATAAAGCCCGCAATATCGGCAGGTTCCATGTCTATAAGAAGTATGCGAAGATCGGCAAACTTTCTGTTTTCAAAAAAGTGATTTAGTTTTTCAAACAATAACGTAGTTTCTTCCGTCATAACCACTCCTTTGGGCAATAAAAATACCCTACGCACGCGGTAGGGTAAAAAACAATAATCACTCTAAAAAAGATTAAAGCGTTAACCATGCTGGCTTTAGCACCGTAGGGCTGTGAAATTGCATTAGGTTACGCCTTGTTTTCGACGTATCCTGCTGACCATCTTGTAGTGTCTCCACCACTTCGCGGCAGCAATCCGTATCCCTATGGTAGCCTTACCTACCGGACGTATATATCTTACGTTTACAGTTTACTCTCACGCACGCCTGTTGTCAACAATATTTTATGCGCTTTTAGTAACTTTTTGTTAATTTTTTTCTACGAAGGGGTGTCTTCGCCATCTATTGCCGTGCTGTAAAGTATTTTTGAATTAACTTCGCGCACCGCAAAAATAAACCTTTCGTATTCTTCTGGGGAAATTACTATAACGGTGTATTTGTCGTTTATAAAATACACCACAAGTTTATCGCTTTTCTTAAAATGGGTTATTTGGGTAATTTCTTCAATATTAAAGGTAGTTTTCAAAAACCCTAAATTGCAAACGATATTGTTGCCCTTAATAGTGTAATTACCGTAAACCATAATGCTTATGGCAAAGCATATTAAAGCAAGGGCGATTGCAATTACGATAAAGTAACTGACAAGTTTTACTACGTCGCCACCCCAAAATTCTATTAAGTTAAAAATATTCCAACCAAGACCGCCAAGAGCAAGCAACAGTACGACTGCAAGCAACACCCACGCGATAGGTGGATACTTAAAATTAAACTTTTTCATACAATTTAATTTTAGTACAAAACGCGCGTAAATTCAAGTGCAAATTTTAACTTTTTTTGGCGGATAAATAATAAACCTTAAAACCATACCGATTACTTGATTATTTTAATTTAGTGGTGTATAATTACAAGCGAACAAAACTTAACGGAGACACTTATGATTAAACTTATCAACAAAGGCGTAATATATAAAAACGGCAGTCTTATCCGCGCAAATGCAGAAACTCCCGTTGAAAGTGCTAAAAAAGGCACTATGGCTTATAAGATTATTGCAAACCATAACGTTTCTAGCGACCCTAGTAAATTAAACGTTAAATTTGACGAAATTACTTCACACGATATAACCTACGTTGGCATTATTCAAACGGCAAAGGCTAGCGGACTTGAAAAGTTTCCTATTCCTTATACCTTGACTAACTGCCACAACTCTTTATGTGCCGTTGGCGGTACTATTAACGAAGACGACCACGTTTTCGGTCTATCCGCTGCTAAAAAATACGGCGGTGCTTTCGTGCCCCCACACCTTGCGGTAATTCACCAATATATGCGTGAAATGCGCGCTTTCTGTGGCGGTATGATTTTGGGTTCTGACTCTCACACTCGTTACGGTGCGCTTGGCACTATGGCGGTAGGTGAAGGTGGCCCTGAACTTGTTAAACAACTTCTTAACAGAACTTACGACGTTGATATGCCAGAAGTAGTTGCCGTTAACCTAAAGGGTAGACTTCGCAAAGGCGTTGGTCCGCACGACGTTGCCCTTGCACTTGTTAAGGCAACCTTCAAAAACGGTTTCGTAAAGAATAAAATTTTAGAATTCGTTGGTAACGGCATTAAAACGCTTTCTATGGATTTCCGTAACGGCATTGACGTTATGACCACGGAAACCACTTGCCTATCTTCAATTTGGATGACGGACGACAAAACGCGCGCTTACTTTACCGAACACGGCAGACCCGACGCTTACAAACAACTTGCGCCCGAAGAAAACGCTTACTACGATAAAGGTATCGTAATCAATCTTTCTAAAATTGAACCGATGATTGCACTTCCTTTCCATCCGTCTAACGCGTATACTATTCGTGAATTCTTAAAGCGCCCCTACGAACTATTAAAAGAGTGCGAACAAGCAGGTCAAAAACTTTTACCCGAAGGCAAGGGTGAATTCAAACTTGTAGATAAAATTAAAGACGGAAAGGTTTACGTTGAGCAAGGCGTTATAGCAGGTTGCGCCGGCGGTATGTATGAAAATATTGCCGAAGCATCTAATATCCTAGGCGACACCGCTATCAATAATAGCGACTTTACCTTAGACGTTTATCCTTCTAGCCAACCCGTTTATAAAGGGCTAGTCGATAACGGCTATATCGGTAAACTTATGGTAAACGGCGCGGTTATCAAAACGGCGTTCTGCGGGCCTTGTTTCGGTGCGGGCGACGTTCCCCAAAACAACGGTTTATCTATCCGCCACACCACCCGTAACTTTGAAAGTAGAGAAGGTAGCAAGCCCGCAAACGGTCAACTTTCTGCGGTTGCCCTTATGGATGCTAGAAGTATCGCGGCAACGGCTGCAAACGGCGGGGCTATAACTTCGGCTATGGATATGGCTTACGCTAATAAAATTAAAAAATATCGCTTTGATAATAAAATTTATAAAGCAAGGGTTTACAATGCGGTTGGCAACGGCAAGAAGGAAGAAAATCTTGTTTATGGTCCTAACATTGCAGACTGGCCTAAAATGGACGCCTTAAAAGACGACCTATTATTAAAGGTTGTGTCAGTTCTAAACGACCCCGTTACTACTACCGACGAACTTATTCCGTCAGGCGAAACTTCTTCTTACCGCTCTAACCCCTTAAAACTTGCGGAATTTGCTTTATCTAGAAAAGACCCCAAATACGTTGAAAGGGCAAAGGCTGTAAAGCAAGACGGTTTCCCCAAGGAATTAAACCTTAACGAAGAAACCACTTCTTACGGTAGCGTTGTTTGTTCTATCAAGCCGGGCGACGGCTCTGCAAGGGAACAAGCGGCGTCTTGCCAACGCGTTTTAGGTGGTGTTGCAAATATTGCTAAAGAATATGCAACTAAGCGTTATCGTTCTAACCTTATCAACTGGGGCATGTTACCACTTCTTGCCGATAAAAACGATTTTGAAGTGGGCGATTACGTCTTAATTCGCGGTGTAAGGCAAAAAATCTTAAACGGCGACAAAGTGTTCGACGCTGAAATTTTAGGCGCAAAAAACCGCAAAATCACTCTTAAAATGGACGCCCTAACGGACGCTGAAAAGCAAATTATCCTTAAAGGTTGCTTAATTAACTATTATAAAGGTTAACGTGGCGATTAAAATTAACAACTTAACAAATAGGCAAATACCCGCACCGTGCGTGTGGGTATTTTATTTTGCGCTATAGCATAAAATATTCGGGGTGAATTATGAGTTTTTTTGACAGTATACTAGAAAGTTTAGGGGTTGATAGCGCGCCCGAAGGTCAGTTTTTAAAGTTAACCCTTATCGGCAACAAGGGTGGCGGGTTTTGCTACGCCTATTTAGAAAACGTTCTTTCGGTAAAAAGTTATAGCCCGCAAGAAATTGCCGTTTGCGTTAAAGGGGGCGGGGTAACTATTAAAGGGGAAAATATGTATATTAAAAAATATTGTCAGGGGGATTTGGCCGTTTGCGGAAAAATAATGAAAGCGGAAAGAAATTAAGGGAAAAAACCCTTAAAAATAAAAAGGTAAACGGGCTTTTTTCTACGTTTAAGGTAACGGGGCTTAACCTTAGCGCATTGCTAAATAGATGCGTTAAAGAAGGGGTTTTTGTCAAAAACGTTAAAAAAACGGGCAAAAAAGGAGCATATATTACCGTAAATTTGCAAGATAATGGAAAATTTTTTGCAATATGCAAAAATTTGTGTTATAATGTTAAAAAAATAAGGGATAGGGGCTTACTATATCCCTTGCTTTTTCTTTTTAGAAACGTTGGCGTTTTGGTTGGCGCACTTGTGTTTATTTGTTCGGCTTATTTTATAAACGACGTTGTGTTTAACGTAAATTTTCACGGCACAGGCAAAGTTTATAGCACACAAGTTATGCAATATTTAACCGATTGCGGTATAGGGCGCTATTCAAGGTTTTCTTCTTTTGACCTTAAAAAACTAGAAGACGATATTTTGCGCACCAACGAAAACCTATCTTTTGCATCGTGTAAAAAGCACGGCAACACTCTTAGCGTTGAACTTGTTCTCTCAACGGAAAAAGTAAACGTTATGCAAGGCAACGTGGAAAGGCTCGTCTCAGACGTTGACGGCGTTGTAGAGTGGGTTAAAGTTTACCGCGGAACTTCGCAAGTCAGCGTTGGCGACACGGTGAAAAAAGGCGACACCCTTGTCGGCGGATACGCGTGCGTAAAAGATTATAGGGTAGACGTAAACGTTTTGGCTTACGTTGGGGTGCGCGTAACTACTGCAACCCGCGTTATACTCTTAAACGACAATATGGAAGAGACGGCAACGCTTATCGCCACCGAAGAGTTTTCCGATAAAAACTTAACGGTAGAAAGCGTTAAAAAGATACAGAACGAAAAATATTTTGAATACGTAGTAACTATGAATTACCTGCAAATTTATTACGCAGGATAGTTTAAAGGGACGCTTATGAAAGAAATTTCTTTAAAATTACAACCTTGGTCAAGAAAAGATATCGCAAAGAACGTTGTAACCTACGTTATGAACCTTCTTGTTATTTGCGCGCTATTTTTAGGAACGGTTTATTTAGACTGCGCAAGAGCGGGTAAACCCGTTGCGGAATTTTTTGCAGACCTATCCGATTTATTCAACTTTATAATTTTAATGGTGTTAACGCTTGGCGTAATGTTTTTATACTTTATGTTTGAAAATAGAAACTTCTTGCGCAACGCCGTTAATAGCGAAATGTTGTTTTTAGTTTTAGAACTAGCAATCGTTATAAGTTATATTACGGGCAGATACGTTAACCCCTATCTTCGCCCCTTGGCGCTTACCGCACTTTTAACCTTATTTTTGGTTAACAGTCGCACGGCGGTTTTTATGAACGTTATCTACTGTATAATGACCTTTATATTCGATTCTTTTTCCGCAATAAACGGCACTATTGATATTATTAACGAAGTTTTCTTCTTCCTTATGGGCATAACTTCTGGAATAATTGCAATTTACTGCATGAAGAACGTTTATTCAAGGTTACGTTTACTTGTAATGAGCGTTATCATCTCTATACCCACCCTTGCTTGTATCGCTATACCCATAACGGCTATCGGCGAAGGCGGTAACGTTTGGTGGAATTTGGGCTCTGGTTTAGCGTCAGGTCCCTTGGCGGTAGTGGCGTTTATCGTTCTTTTACCCGTGTTTGAAACTATCTTCAAAAAGGTTTCTTGCTTTAAGTTTGCAGAATTTACCGACCATAAATCAAAATATATCCGTAAACTTATTGCCGAAGCCCCCGGTACGTTTAACCACTCTATCGTCGTTTCAAACATTGCGGAAGCGTGTGCAACGGCTATCGGTGAAGACGCGCTTTTGGCAAGAACCTGCGCATATTATCACGATATCGGTAAGTTGCGCCGTTCAGAATATTTTAAAGAAAACCAAGCGGAAGGGGACAACCCCCACAACGACCTTATGCCAGAACTTTCCGCGCATATTATCAGGTCACACACCACCGACGGTTATAACCTTATTACTAAAGCGCGCATGCCAAAAGAAATTGCAGACGTATGCGTTCAACACCACGGCACTATGCCTATTCTTTACTTTTACGATAAGGCTAAAAAGTTTACCGACGGCGAAGTGGATATAAGACAATATTGTTACGCAGGTCCTAAGCCCCAAAGCAAAATCGCCGCGATATTAATGATTGCGGATAGCTGTGAAGCGGCAACCCGTACTCTTAAAGACCGTTCGCGCGATAAGGTTACTAAAGTAGTTAGAAAAATCGTTAGCGACCGTATGCAACTTGGTCAATTTGACGAATGCGAAATTACCTTAAAAGAACTTAACATTATAATTTATACGGTTATAAACAACTTAACGGGTATTTACCACAGCCGTATTGAATATCCAAAGGTTAGTTTAGAAGGGCTTGACTTAGACGACTAAAATAAAAATCATTAAACGGAAGTTAAAAATGGGCAAAATAGTTATTGAATGTTTTGACAGAAGAATAAAAACTAGAAAGATAGCAAAAGCCGTATGCAAGATTTTAGGGCAAACTGCTAAAATTAAAGCCGAACTTATTATGGTAGACGCTGACAAAATGAAAAGCTTAAACAGTTCCACGCGTGGTATAGATAAGGTTACCGACGTTTTGTCTTACCCCACCCTTGGCGGTATTCGTGGCGCGGTTTTAGATAGAAAAAACTGTAATACTGCCCTAGACGGCAAGTATATTATTGTGGGCTCTATCGTTTTATGTGACGAAAAGGTTAAAGAACAAGCCAAAGAATTTGGACATAGCGAAAGTAGAGAACGCACCTATCTTATCGTTCACGGATTATTGCACCTTTTTGGCTACGACCATATGACTGACGCCGATAAGGCTCAAATGAGAAAGAAAGAAAAAGAAGTTTTGGCTCTTTTAGGCGTGGTGGATGAATGAGAAGTGGTTACGTAGCGGTTATCGGCAGGGCAAACGCTGGTAAAAGCACGCTTGTAAACGTGCTAGTTGGCGAAAAGGTTGCTATCGTATCACCTAAGCCCCAAACGACGCGTGATAGAATTATGGGCGTGTTAACTTGCGAGGACTATCAAATTGCATTTATCGACACCCCCGGTATTTATAAAGCGGATAATCTTTTGAACAGCGTTATGCAAAAGGCAACTACCGACGCTTTGGGCGACGTTGATATGATTTTATTTTTGCTAGACGCTCATAACGGCGTAAGCGAAAAGGATATCGCGCTAATAAAAAAGATGAAAGGGCAAAAAGTTCCCGTCGTTTTGGTTCTTACTAAAATTGACATAATGCCCGAAAATTTGCTTATCTCTTGCATTAAACAACTTGCCGATGAAGATATTGAAATAGTCCCCGTAAGCGCAAGAAAGGGTAAAAATCTTAACGAACTTAAAAAAGTTATTCTTAAATATTTGCCAGAAGGGGACAAACTCTTTGAGCAAGACATTATTTCCGACAGGTCTGAAAAATTTATGATTTCGGAAATTATGCGCGAAAAGATTTTGCTTAAATTCCAAAAGGAAATTCCGCATGGCGTTGCAATAATCATTAACGAATTTTCTTTGCGCGAAAACGGAAAGGTATACGATATAAACCTTGATATCGTTTGCGAAAAGCCTAACCACAAAGCAATTTTAGTTGGCAAGGGCGGTAGT
The DNA here is from genome assembly GCA_017465145.1 of Clostridia bacterium. GTDB lineage: Bacteria > Bacillota > Clostridia > Christensenellales > Borkfalkiaceae > UBA1259. Next base: position 38,157 of record JAFTWU010000003.1, read on the forward strand.
GCTATAAAAGAAGTTTCTTCTTTTGCGCGTGCCGATATGGAAAAGTTCCTTGGCAGAAAGGTTTTTTTAACCACTTACGTTAAAGTAGAAGAAGATTGGCGCAACAGCGCGTTTTTGCTTAAAGAACACGGCTACGGCAAGGGCAATACTTGATAAAAAACGCTATTTTTAGCGGTTGCAAAAAGGGTATATAACCCGCACTTTTCCCCATACTTACCTTAAAGGAGGTAATTATGGACGAAGAAAAAAATTTGCAAAGCGCCGTAAACGCGGCGTGGGGCTTGTTTGAACAAACGGGCAACGTTGCTTATTATAACTTATATAGAAAACTTGGTGGCACTAAGGCTAAGGGGAAATAATCCGCACTTATGGAAGAAAAGTTAAACGGTATTGTTTTAGGTGGCGTTTCTTACGGAGAAAACGATAAAATATTAAATATATTCACCCTAGAAAAAGGTACTGTATCCGCAAAGATAAAAGGGGTAAAAAAAGGGGGTGCAAAGTTAAAGTTTGCCGCAGAACGCTTTTGCTTTGCAGAATTTGTTTTTTCGGTAAAAAGTGATAAGCGCACGGTTACAGGCGCAAGTTTAATCGACAGTTTTTACCCCGTACGCGAAGATTTGGTAAAGTTTTACTGTGCCGGCACGGTTATAGAGTTTATAAAGCGTTTTGAAATAGAAAATATAGTTTCGGCAGATATGTTTGCGTTAACGGTATCTGCCCTTAAAAAGATTGCTTATGGAAACGATTCCCCAAGGGTAGCGCTAATAGAATTTTTACTTTCCGCGCTAAAAACCGTTGGTTACGGGCTTAACCTTGAAGGTTGCCACGTCTGTGGAAATCACATAGACGGCAGAATCTTTTTCGATTGTTTCTCCGGCGGATTTTCGTGCGAAAACCATAAAGACGGCTTTTCGCGTGAAATAAACTATGCAACCTATTTGGCTTTGCGTAACGTTGAAGACGGCGAAACGGTTGGCGAATTTAATGCCGTGCGCTGTTTAAGGTTACTTGATTTTTACCTTATTAATAAGCCAGAAGAAAAACTTAACTCTTTAAAAGAATTGCTACAACTTGCAACCGAAGAAGAATAAAAAGGGTATAACTAAAAACCAAACTATCTGTTATGGCAAAAGGGTAAAACCGATAGATTAAAAAAGTTAAAACGAAAGAATAAAAAGTTAACGGCAAAAGCCGAAAAAATACTGAAAACTTTTTGGAGGATTATATATGAAATACGTTTATTTGTTCAGCGAAGGCGACGCGTCCATGCGCGAACTTTTGGGCGGTAAAGGTGCTAACCTTGCCGAAATGACCAAAATCGGTCTACCCGTTCCGCAAGGCTTTACCATCTCAACCCAAGCTTGCACCAAGTATTATGAAGACGGCAAGCAAATCAACGATGATATTAAAGCCGAAATTATGGAGCACGTTGAAAAGTTAGAACAAATCGCTGGAAAAAAATTCGGCGATAAAGAAAACCCCCTATTAGTATCCGTTCGTTCTGGTGCTAGAGCATCTATGCCCGGTATGATGGATACCATCTTAAACCTTGGTTTAAACGACGAAGTTGTTGAAGTGCTTTCCGCTAAGTCTGGCAATCCCAGATGGGCTTGGGACTGTTATAGAAGATTTATCCAAATGTTCTCTGACGTAGTTATGGAAGTTGGTATAAAGTACTTTGAAAAACTTATCGACGAAATGAAAGAAAGAAAGGGTATCACCCTAGACGTTGACCTTACTGCTGAAGACTTAAAAGAACTTGCTATGCAGTTTAAGGCAGAATATAAAAACCAACTTGGTAAAGACTTCCCGTCTGACCCCAAAGAACAACTTTTTGAAGCGGTTAAAGCCGTTTTCCGTTCTTGGGATAACCCACGTGCTAACGTTTATCGTATGGACCACGATATTCCATATAGTTGGGGTACGGCGGTTAACGTTCAAATGATGGCGTTTGGTAATATGGGCGAAACTTCCGGCACGGGTGTTGCATTTACTCGTAACCCCGCAACCGGCGAAAAAGGTCTTATGGGTGAATTTTTAACTAACGCGCAAGGCGAAGACGTTGTTGCAGGCGTTCGTACACCTATGCCCATTGAACAAATGAAAGAAGTATTTCCTGAAGTATACGAAGAATTCTTAAAGGTTTGTGATATCTTAGAAGACCACTATCGCGATATGCAAGATATGGAATTTACTATCCAAGACAAAAAGCTTTACATGTTACAAACGCGTAACGGTAAGCGTACGGCAACCGCTGCAATTAGAATTGCTTGCGACCTTTTAGACGAAGGTATGATAGATGAAAAAGCAGCGTTATTGCAAATCGACGCTAAAACGCTTGATATGTTATTACACCCCACTTTCGACGTTGAAGCACTAAAGAAAGCAGACAAAGAAAACGTTGTTGGTAAGGGTATTGCCGCATCTCCCGGTGCTGCAGCAGGCTCTATCGTGTTCACGGCAGAAGACGCCGTTCAACAAGGTAAAGAAGGCAAGAAAGTTATTCTTGTTCGTTTAGAAACTTCACCCGAAGATATCGAAGGTATGAAATACGCTCAAGGTATCTTAACGGTACGCGGTGGTCAAACTTCACACGCAGCCGTTGTTGCACGCGGTATGGGTACTTGCTGTGTATCTGGTTGTGGCGAAATTAAAATGAACGAAGAAGAAAAATACTTCACCTTGGCAGGTAAGACCTTCCGTGAAGGCGACGCTCTATCACTAGACGGTTCAACCGGTAAAATTTACGATATAGAAATTAAAACCGTTCCCGCAGACCCCAACAGCGGTTACTTTGGCAGAATTATGAAACTTGCCGATAAATATAAGGCTATGGGCGTAAGAACTAACGCTGACACCCCCGCAGATGCTGAACGCGCTGCAGAACTTGGTGCTCAAGGTATAGGTCTTTGCAGAACGGAACACATGTTCTTTGGTGCGGGCAGAATTGAAGCTTTCCGCGAAATGATTTGTTCTGAAACGGCAGAAGAAAGAAAGGCTGCACTCGACAAGTTAGAACCTATGCAACAAGCGGACTTTGAAGGTATTATGGAAGCGCTTAAAGGTCACCCCGTTACCATCCGTTTCCTTGACCCACCCCTACACGAATTCGTTCCTACCGAAGAAGCTGATATCAAACTTTTAGCAAAAGCTCAAGGCAAAACCGTTCGCGAAATTAAAGAAATTTGCGACAGCTTGCACGAATTCAACCCCATGATGGGTCACCGTGGTTGCCGTTTGTCAGTAACCTATCCTGAAATTGCGCAAATGCAAACTAAGGCAATTATTAAGGCTGCAATCAACGTTTCTAAACGCCACCCCGATTGGAGTGTAGTTCCCGAAATTATGATTCCGCTAGTTGGCGACGAAAAAGAACTTGCTTTCTGCAAAAAGATAGTAGTATCTACCGCAGACGACGTTATTAAACAAGCAGGTGCAACCTTAAAATACGAAGTTGGCACTATGATAGAAATTCCCCGAGCAGCGTTAACTGCAGACCAAATTGCAAAAGAAGCGGAATTCTTCTGCTTTGGTACTAACGACTTAACCCAAATGACCTTTGGTTTCTCTCGTGACGATGCTGGTAAGTTCTTAACTTCTTACTATCAATCAAAGATTTACGAATCAGACCCCTTTGCTAGACTAGACGTTAACGGCGTTGGTAAACTTATGAAGATGGCGGTTGAACTTGGCAAGGGCGCAAGACCAGAAATACATTGTGGTATTTGTGGTGAACACGGTGGCGACCCCGCATCTATCGAATTCTGTCACTCTATCGGTTTAGATTACGTTTCATGCTCACCCTTCCGCGTACCTATCGCAAGGCTTGCAGCAGCACAAGCAAACATCAAAAACCCTAGATAGTTTTTGTGGTTGATAATTTAGTATAAGCAAATTAAAATAGTAAAAAGCGGAGCATTTTGCTCCGCTTTTCTTTTTATAAAAGTTGGTTTTATTGCAAGTTGACAAAAGTTTTTTCATACAATATTGTTATGGAAAATATTGCCGTTATAAACCTTAAAAACGTAAAAAACAACGCTTTAAAAATAAAGAAACGCTTGCCAAAGGGGTGCAGATTTTGTGCCGTTGTAAAAGCCGATGGATACGGGCACGGCGGAGTGGAAGTTGCCACCTATATACACGACGTTGCCGATTGTTTTGCCGTTGCTTTCGTTAGTGAAGGGGTAAAACTTAGGCTTTCCGGTGTTAAAAAGGATATTTTAGTTCTTTTGCCCGCAAGCGACGACGAACTAGATATTGCCATAGAATATAATCTTACTTTATCCGCCTTTACAAAGGGGGCGGTTGAAAAGATTAATAGGGTTGCGCTAGAAAAAAATAAAAAGGTTAAAATTCATATAAAGTATAACACGGGTATGAATAGGCTTGGCGTTAACGGGCTTGATAACTTAAAGGCTCTTTTAGAATTTTCTCTTGAGAAAAGGGGGATAATTGTGGACGGGGTATACTCTCATTATGCAAACCCCAACGATAAAATATCGCGCGAAAGAGCAACAAATCAATTTTTGCTTGCAAATAAACTTGTTAAGGGATATAATAAAAATATAACCTGTCATATATCGGCAAGCGGTGGCTTTTTACACGGGCAGTTTTTCGATATGGTAAGGGTTGGAATATTGCTTTACGGCTACACCCCCTATATAACGGACAAAATTGCCGTTAAAAAGGCTTTGGCGGTTTACTCGCCCGTGATTCAAGGGCGCACGGTTAAGGCGGGGGATAGCGCGCTTTACGGCGATTGCCTAGCTGTGAGCGACACGGAAATTTCCCTTATCCCTTACGGTTATGCAGACGGGCTGTTTCGCGCTAAAATTAGCGGGCAATATAATAATCGGTGTATGGATATATCCGCCGTGGAAACCAAAAAGATTAAGGGCGTATGCCTTTCAAAAAAAATAGATGGTTTTGCCTTAAATAAAGTTGGCGGTAAAAAGTATATTCCCGTAATGGTTGACGCTGAAAAAACAGCAAAAGAATATGACACCATAAGTTACGAAGTTTTAACAAAATGCGCTTTAAGGGCGGAAAAAATTTATATAAAGTGAGAAAATAATGTTTTACTATATTAAACAATCGGTGCTAAGCCTATTTTATTTGATAACTATGTCCGTAACGGCGGCGTGCATTTGTATAATTCAAAACGACGCGCTTTTATGGCTTAAAATAATTTTGGGGATTTTAAATCTTTCCGTTTATATCGCGCTAGTTGGTATGGCGTCTTTTAAGGATGGCGAAAAGGCGATGAGAGTGCGTAACGCCAACGACCTAGAACGCCAACTTATAGTTAAAACGGGTGAATATCGTCCCTTAAATCTTGCCGAAGAGTACAAGCCTTGGAAAGGTTTTATCTTCGGGTTTATAACTTGCATACCCCTTATAGCGTTGCTTATTGCACACGCTATCGTTACCGCCGTTAATCCCGCACAAGTTATTTGTGGTAACTTTGCCGCGTGGATATATATGCTAGTATATTGTTTTAACGGCTTTAACTTGAATATGATTTTACCCGCGTCTACTTTCTATTTTTCGTTACTTGCGTTGCCCGTAATCGTTTTATCAACGGGTATTCCATATTTACTTGGCGGTAGACGTGTTGAAAAGGCACAAAGAAAAATTGAAGAAAAACGTTTGGAAATTTACGGTAAATAAAAGTGAGAATCGTTGGTGGAAAATATAAAGGCAGGGTGCTTTGCGGTTTTGAAAAAATAGGCGTGCGCCCCACTTCCGATATGGCAAGGGAAAGCCTTTTTAATATTTTACAATTTAAGATTAACGGCGCTAAATTTTTAGACCTTTTTAGCGGAACGGGTGCAGTTGGTATAGAAGCGCTATCTCGCGGGGCAGAAAGGGTTGTTTTTAACGATTCTTCGCGCGAAAGTATTAAACTTATCAATGCAAACTTGCAAAAAATTAACGCTACGGGCGAGAATTATAGCGTTTCTTTAAGCGACGGAGTTTCATATTTGCAACGCGCAAAAATAACGGGCGAATCGTTTGATTTTATATATATAGACCCCCCTTATCAATCTAATTTAGTGAGCGAAGTTTTGCCCCATTTAAGCGGTGCGCTATCTAATTCAGGCGTTGCTATAATCGAAGGGGAAACCCCCTTTGACGAAAGAATTTTAACCGATGAAAGTTTATTCGTTTACGATAAGAGAAGATACGGCAGGGCGCATTTAGCGTTTATAAAAAGGAAGAATTAATATGGCAAAATGTGTGTTTGCGGGCACGTTTGACCCCATCACGAAAGGGCACGAAAGCATAATCAAAAGTTGCTTATCTAAATACGATAGCGTGCTTGTGGTGATAGGTAAAAACGATAAAAAAACTTGTTATTTTACCGAAGAAGAAAGGTATAACTTTGCCGTAAAAACCTTTGAAAAATATTCTAACGTTACCGTTATAAAATATAGCGACTACGGTGAAAAATATTTTGATTTCGTAAAAGAAAAGGGCTATACCGTCTACGTGCGCGGTATCCGTAACGATAAAGATTTACAATACGAAAAAGAAATGGAAGAAAAGAATAAAGTTTTGTATCCCTTTTTTACCACCGAATATATTCAAGCGGGTGAAAAGGTTATAAATGTAAGTTCAACCGCCGTTAGAGAGTTGATAAAAAACGGACAAGATTTTAAAGCTTACGTTCCCGATACGGTTTACGCAGATATAAAATCTGCTATAAAAGAAAGAAATTAAATAAAAGAGCAATTAAAACGCTTGTAACCGCCATAATTATTTTAGCTAAAATAAAAGGGGCGGTTTTTATTTTTGCCTTTTTTAAACACGCTAGCGACTGAATTATCACCGAAAGTCCGCCGAAACCACATATAAAAGCACAAATAGGTAGCGAATATGGGGTAAGACCGCCCGCCGATAAAATCTTAAGCCCTTTAGTGCATTCAAACGCGCCTAAAATTAAACCTTCTGCAACCGCGCCGTCCTTAAAAATTAACGAAAGCAATTTTACGGGATAGGTAAAAACGCCAAGTTTAGATAGTATTTCGGTAAAGAGATAAAACAGCGTTATAATACTGCCCACCTTGATTATGGATAGGGCGGAATTATACGCGCAGTCCCCTATAACGTCGTCGTACGCGGTGGTAGATAGGGGCGCGGTAATATTTTGCGCTTTATCTTTGCGCTTGTAAAAGGAAAAAATAATTCCGTTAAGAAAGGCGGAAATAAAGTTGCACAAAAAGAGCAATAACCCAAATAGAGAGTTGCCAAACATAATATTCCCCACACACCCTATCAAAAACACGGGGGAAGAAGTTGAACAAAACGCGCTTGCCCTTGTGCTTTCGCTATCCGTTAAAAGTCCGCCGTTTTTAAGGTCGGAAACAATTTGTGCGCCAACGGGATAACCGGAAATAACGCTCATAATAAAGGCGTAACCGCAAAGCCCGTTAACGTTAAACACCCGCCTTGTAAAAGGGGATAATTTTAAGGAAATTTTTTGCGTGGTTTTAAGCGAAGAGAGTATCGCCGTTATAAAAAGATATGGAAAAGTAGATGGCAAAACGGTTGCAACCCAAAGGGAAACGCCGTCTAGCACCATATTAGAACTGTCCGCGCGCACCGTTAAAATAACGGCAAAAGCCAAACAGAGTACAAAAACGCCTTTTTCTAAAAATCCTTGAAATTTCGTAGTCATAATATATGTTATTACGGCTTGAAATAATATATACTTTATGTTAAAATATAACTATGGATTTATTTGATTTTTCAACTGAAAAAAAGCAAAACGTTCCCCTAGCGGAAAGAATGCGCGCCCGCTCTTTAAGTGAGTTTTTGGGGCAAGAACACGTTGTTTCTGAATCGGGGCTACTTCGCCGTGCCATAAAACTTGATAGGCTTGGCAGTTGCATCTTTTGGGGGCCACCCGGTTGTGGCAAAACCACCCTTGCCAACGTTATAGCGCACAGTACCGACGGCAACTTTGTAAAGTTAAACGCCGTTAACGCCGGCGTTGCAGACGTAAAGCGCGTTGTAGACGAAGCGCGCACCAACCTTAAGTTATACGGCAAAAAGACCTATCTATTGCTAGATGAATGCCACCGCTTTAATAAAACTCAAAGCGACAGTTTACTTCCTGCAATAGAAAACGGCGATATAATTTTCGTTGGCTCTACCACCGAAAACCCCTTTGCCGCTATGACGCCTGCTATCGTTTCGCGCTGTAGGGTATTTGAACTTAAAAGGCTTTCACAAGACAACATTAAAAAGGCGCTACTTCGCGCAATAGCCGATAAAGAAAGGGGCTTTGGTAATTACGATTTAGTCGTTAACGAAGACGCCATTGACCATATTGCATCCACTTCTGCGGGGGACTTAAGAATAGCGTATAACGCGCTAGAACTTGCGGTACTCACAACTGACCCAGATAGTACGGGCAAAATTACGGTAACGTTAAAAGACGCCGAAGAATCTATTCAACAAAAGGTGCTATCTTTTGACGAACAAATGTATTACGATATGCTTTCGGCATTTTGTAAGAGTTTGCGCGGTAGCGATGCAAACGCCGCTCTTTACTATATGCAAAGGCTAATTAAAGGCGGTTGCGACCCGTTGCTTATTTGTCGCAGAATAATCGCACACTCAGCAGAAGACGTTGGTATGGCAGACCCCAACGCGCTAGTAGTTGCTACAAGCGCCCTTCTTGCCTATGAAAAAATGGGGCTACCAGAAGGATTACTTCCTATATCGCAAGCAATAATTTACGTATGCGAAGCGGAAAAATCTAATTCGGTAGTTATCGCTATGGATATGGCGGGGGAAGACGCCGTTAAAACCAAAGACGACAACGTTCCACCGTGGGTTAAAAACGCCGTTTACGGTAGCGAAGAAGATAAACGCCAAGCATCAAACTATAAATATCCGCACCTATTCGGCGGTTACGTGGAACAACAATATTTACCAGATTCGCTAAAAGACCGCGTTTATTATACCCCCCTTGATAACGGCTATGAAAAAACCGTTAAAGAAATAAGAAAAAGAAAGGGCAAAAAGAAATAAAAAAAGGAAAGACTTATGGACTATTCAATTAAACTTGCACAAGAATTTACTATTAAACCAGAACACGCGCTTAATATTATCAACCTTATAGAAGAAGGCAACACTATTCCTTTTATTGCCAGATATCGTAAGGAAATGACGGGCTCTTGCGACGACCAAGTTTTGCGCTCTATTAACGATAGATTAAACTATCTTAAAAATCTTGATAAAAGAAAGGGGGAAATTGCAGATTCTATCACCGCGCAAGGCAAAATGACCGATGAAATTGCCCTATCTCTTGCAAAAGCGGAAACGCTAACCGAAGTTGAAGATATTTACCGCCCCTATAAGCAAAAGAGAAAAACGCGCGCGTCTATGGCGGCGGAAAAGGGCTTAACCCCACTTGCAGAACTAATTTTATTGCAAGATAGCGCAACGGACTTAAATAGCGAAGCGCAAAAATATATTAACGAAGAAAAGGGCGTTGAAAATATAGAACAAGCCCTTGCAGGTGCAAGCGATATTATCGCAGAACGCGTTTCCGACGACGCCGAACTTAGAAAAGTTTTGCGTAAAAAAATATTCGATACGGGCGAAATTACCTGTAAACTTTTAGAAAATGAAAACGCTAAAACTTACGATAATTACGCCGATTATAGTGAAAAAATTAACAAGATGCCGTCGCACCGAATTTTAGCCGTTAACCGTGGCGAAAAAGAAGAGTGCTTAAAGGTGGCGGTATCCGTTGACACCGAAGCGTTTATAGACGCTATTAAATCGGTATACGTTAAAGGTACGGGCGATTGCGCTAAGATTGTTGCATCCGCTTGTGCAGACGCTTATCAAAGGCTTATTTTCCCGTCGGTAGAGCGCGAAGTTAGAAACGAACTTACCGACAAGGCAAACGAACAAGCCATTAAAATTTTTGAAACTAACCTTCGCCCCTTACTTTTGCAACCACCACTAAAGGGCAAGACTATTTTAGGCTTAGACCCTGGGTTTAGAACGGGTTGCAAACTTGCAGTAATCACCCCAGAAGGCAACGTAGTAGGCACGGGCGTAGCGTATATAACCCCACCGCACTCTGCCGAAAAAATCGCGCAGTCTAAAGCGGGACTATTAAAAATTATAGAGAAATGCAACGTTCAAGTTATATCAATCGGTAACGGCACGGCAAGTAAAGAAAGTGAAATTTTCGTTGCCGACTTAATTAAAGAAAGTGGCAGACCTATATCTTACGCCATCGTTAACGAAGCGGGCGCGTCAGTTTATAGTGCCAGCAAACTTGCTGCCGAAGAGTTTCCACAATACGACGTTACTATCCGCGGTGCAATCTCTATTGCAAGAAGACTTTTAGACCCCTTAGCCGAACTTATTAAAATTGACGTTAAGGCGATAGGCGTTGGACAATATCAACACGACATGCCAGAAGCCCGCCTAGAAGAAGTTTTGGGTGGCGTTGTTGAAGACTGTGTTAACAGCGTTGGCGTTGACCTTAACACCGCGTCTCAAAGCCTTTTATCGTACGTGGCGGGGCTTAATAGCGGTATCGCAAAAAACATTTTAGAATATCGTAAGGAAAAACCTTTCACTAGCCGTGAAGAACTTTTAAAGGTTAAAAAACTTGGCGAAAAAGCCTTTATGCAATGTGCGGGTTTCTTGCGCATAACGGGGGGCAACGTGTTAGATAACACGGCGGTTCACCCCGAAAATTACCCCGCGGTTAAGTTGCTTTTAGAAAAGACGGGCTATACTCTTTCCGACGTTGAAAAAGGTCAAATTACAGACATTAAAGAAAGAATTGAACGCCTTGGCTACTCTACCGTTGCTAAAGATTGCGGTATAGGGGAACCCACCTTGCGCGATATAGTTTCCGAACTATTAAAGCCGGGCAGGGATATCCGTGATAGCCTACCTAAACCCGTGCTACGAAGCGATATAATGGACTTAAACGACCTTAAAGAAGGGATGGAACTTATCGGTACGGTGCGCAATATTATCGACTTTGGTGCTTTCGTAGATATAGGCGTTCACCAAGACGGACTAGTTCATATTTCGCAAATTTCTTCTAACTATATTAAACACCCGTCAGACGTTCTTAAGGTGGGCGATACGGTTAAGGTTAAAGTTTTGGGCGTTGACCTTGTTAAGCAAAAAATCTCTTTAACCTTAAAAACGACAGAACTTCCTAACGGTATAGCAGTTGGTAATCAACGTACGGATAGGGAAAGAAAGGAAGGCAGAATTAGGGCGGAAAAAAGCCGTGAACAAAAGACTTTGTCTAAAGAAGACCTTTTGAAAGAACTTTATAAAAAATTCGGTAGATAAATTAAAAAACAAGAAAAAAGCGTGCTAAAATTTGCACGCTTTTACTTTAAGTAAAAGAAATTTTAAAAAATATATTGTAAAAGCGATTAAATTGTGTTAAAATATGCCTATCTTTTTATAAACGGAGAAATACGATGGAAAAGTTGACAAGAAAATACGGCTTGCTTACGGCAATCTGTATGGTAGTTGGCACGGTTATCGGCTCTGGTGTGTTCTTTAAAGCGCAAAACGTTTTAACGGCAACGGGCGGTAATATGCCTTTAGGTATTGCGGCTTGGGTTATTACCGGCGCAATAATGATTATTTGCTCTGCACAATTTGCAGTAATGGCAACTAAGTATGAAAAAGTTAGCGGTGTAGTTGACTATGCAGAAGCAACTTGCGGTAAAGGTTATGCATACTATCTTGCGTGGTTTATGGTTAACATTTACTACCCCGGTATGACCAGCGTTTTGGCGTGGGTATCTGCAAGATATTTCGGCGTAATATTCGGTTGGCATTTAGCAAGTGCGGAAGTTATGGCTTTAGCGGGCGTATTTTTAGTAGCCTCTTACGCGCTTAACGCGTTGTCACCAAAGCTTGCTGGTAAATTCCAAGTAAGTGCAACCATTATTAAACTTATACCTATCGTGCTTATGGCAATCGTTGGCACTATCGTTGGTTTCGTTAAAGGCACGCTTACCGACAACTTTACTACCATTGTTAGCGAAGCGGTTGGCGGTACTAGTGGCGGTTTGTTTGCAGCAATCGTTGCTACCGTTTTTGCTTATGAAGGTTGGATAGTTGCAACTTCTATTAACGCAGAACTTAAAAACCCCAAAAAGAACTTGCCCTTAGCACTTGTTATCGGCGCGTTTATCGTCGTTATCGCTTACGTTTTATATTATATCGGCGTTGCAGGTGGCACAACTAACGAAGTATTGATTAAAGACGGTGCAACCGTTGCTTTCTCTAATATATTCGGCAAGGTTGGCGGTATTATTCTTAACGTATGTATCGTAGTTTCTTGTCTTGGTACGCTTAACGGACTTATGGTTGGTGCAACCCGTGGTATGTACGCTATCGCTGCACGTAACGATGGTCCTAGACCTAAGATGTTCGGACAAATAGATAAAACGACCAACGTTGCACACAACTCTTCAATTTGGGGCTTGCTTGTATGTGCTATTTGGTTTATTTATTTCTACGGCGCAAACCTTACAGACGGTTGGTTCGGTCTATTCAACTTCGACTCTTCTGAACTTCCTATCGTAACCATTTATGGTATGTATATCCCCATGTTTATTATGTGGATGGTTAAAGAAAAAGATATGCATTGGGTAAAACGTTTCTTACTTCCTATCGTCTCTTTAATCGCTTGCGCGTTCATGGTATTTGCGGCAGTTTGGGCACACGGCGTAACCCCCTTGCAAAATTCACTCAAAGCAGGCACGGGCTTTAAGTTCCCAGTTCTTTTCTACTTGATTATATTTGCAGTAATTATGCTTGCAGGTTTCTTCTGCTCTAGCACCTTTAAGAACCTTGTTAAAAAGGGCAAGGCAAAAAAAGCAGGCGCAACGGCTGAAGAAAACGTTGAAACGGAAGAAACTGTAGAAGTGGAAAACGCTAGCGCTGAATAATCTTAATTAAAAATAAAAGCACCCCGTAGCTAAAACAGGGTGCTTTTTAAATCTTTTAACGGAAAATATTAGTTGTTATCAATGAAAGTCTTATTAATTTACTACACGGGCACGTTTAACACCCGATATTTAACTGAAAAAATTAAAGAACGCTTTATTATGCGTGGCGACTCGGTGGATACGGTGGAAATAAACGCTAAAACCCCACCGTGCGACACTTTTCAGTACGATTTAATAGGCTTTTCTTACCCCATATACGGCTTTAACGCCCCCTTGCCTTTTGATAAATACGTTAAAAAGTTAAAGTTTAATAAGGGGCAAAAGTTTTTTATTTATAAAAATAGCGGTGAAGTTTTGGCAATGAACAACGCGTCTAGTCGAATTTTACTATCGACTATGGAAAAGCGCGGGGGTATCTTTACGGGCGAATATCATTTCGTTATGCCGTATAATATCCATTTCCCGTATGAGCGCGATTTTATCCGCCAAATTTTTGAAAACAATAGCAAACTTGCCGATATAATGATGCATAATTTATCTAACGGCATAGTTAAGAAAATAAATTGCAATTTAATTTATAAAATCGGCGCGTTTTTCGTTGGTATTCAAAAGATAGGTGGAAACGTAAATTCCTTTTTTTATAGTGTGGATAAGGATAAATGTATTAATTGTAACAAGTGTATAAAAAATTGCCCGCACGACAATATCTACGTTAAAGATGGAAAAATAAAGTTCCACCACCATTGCGATATGTGTATGCGCTGTTCTTTTTATTGTCCAACTAACGCCATCAATATAGGCTTATTACAAAGTTGGCGGGTAAACGGTGCTTACGATTTTAAGGGGATAGAAGAAGATACTTCTCCCATTACCCCCTATATCACAAAAGATAGCAAAGGGTTTTATAAATGTTTTATAAAATATTTTGAAGATATTGAAAACGACCACGCTAAAATCTTTGGTGGCGAAACTCGTTAGCAAAGTATAAAAGAAACAAAATAAAAAGACCTTGCCGTTTGGCAAGGTCTTTTAATTAATCAATTTCCAAATCTGCGGTGAACAAATCGCAATCCAAAAATTCCATAACGCTTATGTTAAACCCTCTAGCCAACTTATATACTGTCGCTAGCGTTACGGTTTTGTTTTGACTATTAAGAATTCTATCCATAGCGCCATGCGTTATGCCAGATTCTTGCTCTAGTCTATATTGTGTCATCTTTTTGTCCTTTAACAAATTGAGAACACGCGTTGCTACTGCGTCATTTGTATTCACAAAAATCGCTCCTAATTATCCTTTACATATATATTAGCAATTTGTGTCGTTAAAAATACGCCTTTATAAAGGCGTATTTTGTTGTGTTTAATTACAAAAAAAGGTATAATAGAAGAAAAAAGCGGGAGATAAAATGGTGGTTATAACTTTTTTTGGGCATGCCGATTTTGTTGAAAAGGATATTTTTAGAATTCAAATAATAGAAAATATTCGTGCTCTTGCTGGTAATGAGAAGGTTGAGTTTTATTTAGGGGGATATGGTAATTTTGATTTATTTGCCTTAAAATGTTGTAGGGATTATAAAAACCAATATAAGAATTGCAAGATAAACCTAATAGTTCCGTATTTAACAGGTCTAACAAACGAAAAAGTTAACGCTGATTATTACGATGAAATTATATATCCAGCCTTAGAAGACGTCTATCCGCGCTTTGCTATATGTAAGAGAAATGAGTGGATGGTAGATAAAGCAGACGTAATAATTACTTATCTAAATAGACATTATGGCGGAACATATTCTACGATAAAGTATGCTTATAGCCACCATAAGCCTGTTATAAATTTATATTCTGGTAAGTATGAACTATAAAAAAGACCTTGCCGTTTGGCAAGGTCTTTTAGTTTTTTAGCGGGATAATTTTGTTTAATAAATTTTTCTTTAAGGCGGAAAACTTACTAAAGTTAAGCGTTAATTTCCGGTCTTATATGTTCAAAGATTATGTTGTCGGCATAGGATTTAACTATTTCGGCAACGTTTTGGTCGGTTACGGTAAATACAAGTAACGGCAAGTTTTTGCGCTTTCTTTTTCTTAGTGGCAAGCCGTTATAATCGTAACTGATAAAGTCGGGTTTAATAACTGGGTTAAATATCATTTCGCGCACTAAAAAACGCTTAAACGCGCTCTTGTGCAACACCTTTTTAGCAGAGAGAACACCACGCAAAAATTCGGGCGCAAGTTTTTTAACCCTTATAAGATAGCCGGGATGGAAAGACTGAATTGCAAATTCCCCCTTATACTCTTTCAAAATTTTTATGGTCTTATCAACTACGCTAATATCGGGTTGCATTTTAATTTCGATAAGCAAGGGAACTTTTCCGTCAACCACTTGTAAAACTTCTTTTAAGGTAGGAATTTTTTCGTTGCTACCTACAAGGGTAAGTTCTTTAAGTTCGGCAAGCGTTTTTTCAAAAACTAAACCGTCCGCACCTGTCATACGGTCTAAAGTTGCGTCGTGAAAAGATACCACTTCTCCGTCGCTTGTGGTGTAAACATCAATTTCTATCGCATAGCCGTGTTTTACGGCGTTTCTATATGCGGATAAAGAATTTTCAACGATACTGCAACCCCAAAGTCCGCGATGGGCAACGGGGGTAGTATATAGCCAATGGTCTTTAGGCACTCTCATAAAAATCACCTTTTTTAATTACTTGCAAAATTTCACTTAATAGTATATACTATTTAAGAAAAATTTACAATCAACCTTATAATACAAAAAAAGGAAAGTTATGTCAACAAATAAAGAAAATATAAGGAATTTTTGCATAGTCGCGCATATTGACCACGGTAAATCTACCCTTGCCGATAGGCTTATGGAAAAAACGGGGCAGGTTTCCGAACGCGATATGGAAGAACAACTTCTTGACAGTATGGATTTAGAACGCGAAAGGGGTATTACCATAAAACTTACGCCCGTAAGAATGTTCTATAAAGCAAAAGACGGTAAAGAATACGTTTTTAACCTTATAGACACCCCCGGCCACGTAGACTTTACCTATGAAGTTTCCCGTTCCTTAAAGGCGTGCGAAGGCGCAATTTTAATAGTAGACGCAACTCAAGGCGTACAGGCTCAAACGCTTGCTAACGCCTATCTTGCCATAGATAACGACCTAGAAATTATGCCCGTTATCAACAAGATGGATTTGGCGTCCGCCCGCCCCGAAGAAGCCGCTGACGAAATAGAAAACATTTTGGGCATTGAAGCGCACGACGCACCTAGAATTTCTGCAAAATCAGGGCTTAATATAGAAGACGTTTTAGAACAAATTATTCATAAAGTTCCCGCCCCTAAAGGCGATGAAAACGCACCCTTAAAAGCACTTATTTTCGATAGTTACTACGATAATTTTAAGGGGGTTATATGCTTTGTTAGAATAGTTGACGGCACGGTTAAGGTAGGCACTAAAATTAAAACCTTTATGTCTAATAAAGAGTTCGTGGTTACCGAAGTAGGCGTGTTCGCCCCCAAAATGATACCGCAAGAAACACTTTCCGCAGGGGAAGTCGGATATATTGCAGCAAGCATAAAATCTATTGAAGATACCGCAGTTGGCGATACTATAACCGATGCGGACAACCCGACTAGCCAACCGCTAGACGGCTATAAAAAAGCACTACCTATGGTGTTTAGCGGTGTGTTCCCGCTAGACGGTAGTAAGTTTAACGACTTAAAAGACGCGCTATTAAAATTAAAACTTAACGATGCGGCACTTTCCGTTGAGCCCGATAACTCTGCGGCGCTTGGCTTTGGTTTCCGTTGCGGATTTTTAGGGCTACTTCATATGGACGTTATTCAAGAGAGAATTGAACGCGAATTTGACCTTGAAATTATAACTACCGCTCCTTCAGTTTCGTATAAAGTTTACAAGACGGACGGCACCGAACTTATGGTGGAAAATCCAACTCACTTACCACCCACTACGGAAATTGATTATATGGAAGAGCCGGTTATCAACGCGTCTATATTTACGCCCCCCGAATACGTAGGGCCTATTATGGAGCTTTGTCAATATAAGCGCGGTGTTTATAGAGATATGGTTTACCTTGATAAAACGCGCGTTCAGTTGAAATACACCTTGCCCCTTAACGAAATTATCTACGACTTTTTCGACAGTTTAAAATCGCGCACTAGGGGTTACGCGTCTTTCGACTACGATATATCGGGCTATCAAAGAAGTGAACTTGTTAAACTTGATATGCTCTTAAACGGCGAAATTTGCGATGCGTTATCTATTATCGTTCACAAAGATAAGGCTTATGAACGCGGTAGACAAATTGCAGAAAAATTAAAAGAAGTTATTCCGCGCCAAATGTTTGAAATTCCTATTCAGGCGGCGGTTGGCGGTAAAATTATCGCAAGAGAAACTGTTAAGGCTTTCCGTAAAGACGTTTTAGCAAAATGTTACGGCGGGGACGTTACCAGAAAGAAAAAACTTTTGGAAAAACAAAAAGAAGGCAAAAAGAAGATGCGCTCTATCGGTACGGTTGAAATCCCAAGTGAAGCGTTCATCTCTATTCTTAAAACTGACAACGACAACTAGGCGGTGTTTTATGAGCGGAATTTATATCCACGTTCCATTTTGTAAAAGCAAGTGTACTTATTGCGACTTTGCGTCTTTCCCCAAGGAAATTGGCAAAATGGAAAGTTATTTTGCTTGCCTTTATCGTGAAATTGAAGGGCGTGGCAGACAACTTAAAGATAAGGTTTTTAATACCGTATATATCGGCGGTGGAACGCCTAGCGTGGTTGATAGCAAGTATATTGCGGGGGCAATAAGACAGGTTAAAAAATTTTTCACCCTTACGCCCGATGCGGAAATTACTATTGAAATCAATCCCGGCACGGTAGATGAAAACAAAATTAAAGAATATAAAAGCGTTGGCATAAACAGATTTTCTATCGGTTTGCAAACGGGTTACGACGACCAACTAAAACGCCTTAACCGCGTGCATACCGCAAAGGACTTTTTGCTTTGCACGAATATGCTTAAAGGGGAAAATATCAGCGCCGATATTTTGATAGGTCTTGCAGACCAAACGCTTGACCAAGTTAAAAAAAGCATTGATTTAGCAATCGCGGGCGGGGTTAAACATATTTCCGTTTACGCCCTTACCCCAGAAGTTGGCACTCCTATATATACCGACTATCTTAACGGCGAACTTTTAAGCGACGACGAAGTTGCCGATATTTACGACGGAATTGTTTCATACCTTAAGGAAAAAGGCTTTAATAGATACGAAGTTTCTAACTTTGCTTTAGACGGCTACCGTTCTAAACATAACCTTAACTATTGGAAAAGGGGTGAATACATAGGGCTTGGCGTTTCAGCATCTTCTTTTATAGACGGCAGGCGCTTTATCAACACCTTTAAGATTGACGAATATCTAAACGCTATAATTTATAACAAAAGTCCGGAAATTTCTAGCGACGTTATTGAAGAAAAAGACGCCCGCTTTGAATTTATTATGCTAGGTTTAAGAACGGCAGACGGCATAAACGTAGAAGAATTTAACGCTAACTTTAACGCAGACTTTTTTGATGAATATAAAAGCGTGCTAAATAAAAAGGCAAAATATTTAGATATTAACGGCAATATAGTTAAGATAAAAGAAGAATATTTATACGTTCAAAACAGCATTATTTTAGATTTTATTGAAGAATAATTTTGCGCTAAAACAATCTATAAACACGTTAAACAATAAAAACGGCAAGAAAGTTGCCGTTTTTTTATTTTAAATTTTAACGTGTGGTATTCGGCAAAAATATAGATATTTCACTAAAAAGATATCAATTCCTACCGTTTAGGCGTGTTATCATTTGGACACAAAAAACGGGTTAAACGGGGGAGTTATGACCGTTTATATCGAATACGTTTTAATTGATAATTTTTTAATAGATTACGCCCTGTTAAAATGCACCTTTTTAATAATGGGCAAGCAAATAAAAAGACTAAGGCTTATCCTTTGCGCTCTTTTGGGAAGTATAATCGCACTAGTCTATCCGCTAATTAGCGGGGTGGCGGTTTTAAGCACTATAATTAAAATTTTAACGGGACTTTTACTAACGCTTCTTTCCGCAAAGTATAACGGAATAAAAGACTATTTTTATTGCACGCTACTATTTTTTCTTTTAACCTTTTTGGCGGGCGGAACGGTAATAGGGGTAATGCAAATTTTAGGGCTAAATTATTCCACTAAAACCTTTATTGCAATAGGGTTTTTGCCCGCGCTTTTAATTATAAAAGGGGTGGCTAGTTTTATCAAAGAACTTTACAAAAGAAAGGGGGTTATGAAAGGTTTATACCCCGTTGAAATGCAGGTAGACGGCTATATGATAAAGGCTAACGGCTTTATGGATACGGGCAATAATTTATATTATAACAACGCCCCCTGTATAGTGTGCGGAAAGGCATTTTTCAAGAGAATTATTAAGGGTGTGAAAGGCTTGCCTAAACTTGAAAAAATATCGGTAAAAACGGTTACGGGCAAAGGGCAAATGACTTTAATAAAATTATCCGCGCTAAAGATATATTACGGCGATAAATGGCATATACATAATAGCGTTAATATATGCGTGTCCCCAAATTTTCGCGGGGTGGGGTACGACTTGATTTTGCACCCCGATTTATTAGAGGTGAACGATGAAAAATTCAGCACTATTAAAGTTAAAAAAGTTTCTTAATAGACTTTCGCTTAACGAAAACGTTTTGCACTATATCGGCGGAACGGACGTTTTGCCACCACCCTTTACCCCCACGGAAGAAGCGGAAATGCTTGCCCGCTTAAACAACGGCGAAGAAGGGGTTAAAGATAAACTTATCGAACACAACTTGCGCCTAGTCGTTTACATAGCCCGCCGTTTTGAAAACACGGGGATAGACACCGATGACCTTGTTTCCGTTGGTACGATAGGGCTTATCAAAGGGATAAATTCTTTCAACGTTGAAAAGAATATAAAACTTGCCACCTACGCTTCGCGCTGTATTGAAAATGAAATTTTAATGCACTTGCGCAGACACGCCAAAGTTAGAAGTGAAGTTTCGTTTGACGAACCGCTTAACACCGATTGGGAAGGCAACGAACTAGTTTTATCCGACGTTATGGGAACGGAAAGTGACTGCGTTTATAAAAAGATAGAAAGTGGGGTAGAGAGTGAACTTCTAAAAACCGCCCTTACAAAATTAAAGGGGAGGGAGCGGGAAATTATGGAACTTAGATACGGGCTATTGGGGGGCGAAGAAAAAACTCAGCGTGAAGTTGCCGATATGCTTGGCATTTCGCAAAGTTATATTTCCCGCCTAGAAAAAAAGATTATAGTTCGCTTAAAAAAAGAGTTTGCAAAAATGGTTTAATAAAAATTTAAGTAAAAGCGCCGACAAAATCGGTGCTTTTTTAGTAAAAATAGCGTTTTTTGCTAAAAAATACCAAAAAAATAGTTAAAACTTCGTTTTTTCACCACAATATATTGATGAAATAAAAAATTTTATAAGAAAATTGGAAACGATTCCAAAAATGCTTGCAATATATAAATTGATGTAGTATAATGACAAATGAGAAGATATTTCTTTCAAAAAAGAAAGGGAAAAGGTTTAATTATGGCAGGTTTATTATTAAGACACGTTTACAAAGTTTACGCAGGCACCGGTAAAGCGAAGAAAAACGCTAAAGGTGAAGCAAAGAAAAGAAGTGGCGATTTCGTTGCCGTTAAAGATTTCAATATGGAAATTCAAGACGGCGAATTTATCGTATTCGTTGGTCCGTCTGGTTGTGGTAAGTCAACCACCTTGCGTATGATTGCAGGCTTAGAAGAAATTAGCAGTGGCGAACTTTATATTGGCGACCGTCTTGTTAACGACGTTGACGCTAAAGATAGGGATATCGCAATGGTTTTCCAAAGTTACGCGCTCTATCCACACCTTACCGCTTACGATAACATTGCTTTCGGTCTTAAAATTCGCAAAATCCCCACTCCTAAACTAGATAAGGCGGGCAATCAAGTAGTTGATATCGATAGGGATAAAGAACGTCAATTAACTAAAAAGATTAAAGTTTTAACCAAACAACTTGCTAATCTTGACGTAACTGAAAAGAAAAGCGAAAGTGCTATTGCTAGCTTAAACGTAAGTTTGCAAAGCGCAAATTTAGAGTTGCAAAATCGCTTACAATTAAACCAAGATGAAAAGGCCAATAAAAAGGCTGTCCAAAAGATAAAAGATAGAATTGAACAAATTAATGATTCGATTGAAGGTTACAAAAACCAAATCAGCTATTGCAAAGAACAAAGAGACGTGGCAAGTAAACGCCTTGAATCTAGCAAAAAAGATTTAGAATACTATTCAACCACTCCCGTACCCCTTTTCAACTACGTTCATATGAAGAAAGAAGAAATAGACGAAAAGGTTAAATGGGCGGCAGATATCTTGGGTATTGAAGAGTTGCTTGATTCTAAACCTTCTGAAATGTCTGGTGGTCAACGTCAACGTATTGCGCTTGGTCGTGCAATGGTTCGCGGACCTAAGGTTTTCTTGCTAGACGAACCGCTATCTAACTTAGATGCAAAATTAAGAACTGCGATGAGAGCGGAAATCGTTAAATTACATAACGAACTTAAAACTACCTTCATCTACGTTACCCACGACCAAATTGAAGCAATGACCATGGGTACTAGAATCGTAGTTATGAAACTTGGCATTATTCAACAAATTGATACGCCCACAAACCTATTCGACTATCCCGATAACAAATTCGTTGCAGGCTTTATCGGTACACCCCAAATGAACTTCTTTGATGCGTCTATCAAAAAGGTTGAAGATAAACTTAAAGTTACCTTTACAGACGGTCAAACGATTGACCTTAAACTTAAGGATTTGCGCACTATCAACAAAGAATACCTAGACGGCAAAGAACACGCAGTATATCTTGGCGCAAGGGGTGAAAACTTAAGCGTTGCTAAAACGGGTATCGAAGCAAAACTCGTTATAAAAGAAGTTTTAGGCAACACCACTCAATTATTCGTTCGCGTAGGCGACGGCAAGGAAGATTATATCGTAAGCGTTCCCGAAAGAAACGATTTAATCCCCGGCGATAAACTAAAAATTAAATTTAACGAAAAGTTCGTTCATCTATTTGATAAGGAAAGTGAACTTTCCATTATGTCTAGGGAATTTGGTAATTAATAATTTATGAAAAAATGGCTTAAATTTTTCGGCTTGTCTTTCTTTTCAAACGAAATATCGAAAGACGGCGTAAAACGCGGATATGCTAACTTCTTTTTGGGGTTAATACTTGCACTTATATTTTTGTTTGCAGGTGTAATAGGGGCAGACGTAATGCCTTTTGGCGTGCACTATAACCGCGCACCCGATTTCCGCGATACCGTAAGAGCGGTTTTTGCCAACGAAAACGTTGATAAACGCCTATCCGTTTTAATCGAAGGTGATACGTTAAAGGCAAAACTAAGCGGTAGCGATTATGAAAACGCGCTTTTAATAGATACCTTTAATAACCCCACCGATAAATTAAACTATTCGGTAAACGGTTACAACGTGGTGGTAGATACCCGCCCAGCCGATACTTTGGCAGAGTTTAACGCCTATTGCGTTGCTAAAGACGATAACACAAACGTTATTTCTTATGAAGATTATTTAACCCTTAACAACATAGCAAGGCTTAACTTTGACTTTAAGTTAGAATATACGGGCAGGGCTCTTTATTTAGACGATACTTTCGTTGCGGATTGCAAAACCTTCGTTGACGGAACTAGCGACGAAAACAAGCAGGCAACCGAAAAACTTGCAAACGACCTTTTAGAAAATAAAATTACCAAAGAACAATATAATAAAGGCATTTACGAACTTTATTTTACCAACTATTATCCGTCGATAACGGCTTATGAAAGCGTTTCTAAAGTTCCGCTACTTCGTAACTATTATTACCATAAATATATAAACAACGGCACGGACAAATATTTGCTTGTGTTTGACGATTATATGGCGGGTTCGTTTGAAACCAAGGGCGGAATAAACGTTTTCTTCTATGGTTTTTATAACAACGTTAAAGACGGCGCGCTAGTAGATAACGGCTTAGCGACAGAAGATGCAATTAAGTTGGCAGACGCGCTAGTTAAAGATTCATTTAAGTCCACCGTAACCTTAAGCGTTTATATTTATATAATGAATATACTAAGGGTGTTGCCCTTTATAGCGCTTATGCCTATCGTAGTTGGGTTATTAGTTCACTCGATATTAAAACTTAAAGGTGTTGAAAGTTGCAAAACCTTTGGCGCAACCTTTAAGGTGGTTGGCTCTTACGTGTGGTTTTCAGCGGTAATCGCCGCGGTGCTAACGATGATACTTGCTTTCTTCGTTCAGCGTAGCGTTCTAAACGTGTTGCCGTTAGTGTTATTCTTTATAACCCTTGCGGTAAGGGCGGTAATATTTGCCTTAGAAGAAATTAAGGCTCATAAAAAACTTATCGCTAGCCTTGAAGATGAAGAAGAAACCGATACGGAAAGCGACCAAATATAAGAAAATTAAAAACATATCAACAAAAACCAAATAAAATCAATCAATAAGCGGAGGCATTACTTTGATACTTTGTATTGGTGAAATTCTTGCCGATATGATCGGCGAAGAAAAAAATGGAATAACAACTTACGAAAGAAAGGCGGGCGGTGCACCCTTTAACGTAGCGTGTGCTGCTAAAAAGTTCGGTGCGGACGTAAAGTTCGTCGGTAACGTTGGCGACGACCTTATAGGTGAGTTCTTAATCAAGTTTGCAAAAGACTTTGGTATGGATACTACCTATATCAGCAAAGACGCTAACCGCAACACCACACTTGCTTTCGTTGAACTTAACGAAGAAGGGGACAGGTCGTTCTGTTTTTACCGTAAAAACACGGCAGACTATTTTATGCCCCCCGTTAGTGACGAACTTATTAAAAGCGCAGATATCGTTTGCATAGGTTCACTTATGATGGCAGATGAAAATTGCGTTTCTTACGCCCTAGACATTATAGAACGCGCGCACGCGTTAAATAAAATAGTGGCTTTTGACGTTAACTATCGCACGGATATTTATAAAGACACGGCAAGCGCAGTTAAAACTTATAAAAAGATTTTGGCAAAAGCCGATATCGTTAAGTTTTCAGAAGACGAAGTTGAAACCTTTACCGAAAGTTATATAACCGAAGAACTTTTTGACAAGTTAGTGTTAATAACCTTGGGTAAACACGGTAGCGAATGGCGTTATAAGGGTAAACGTAGCAGTATGCCCACCATTGACGTAAAGCCTATAGATACCACGGGGGCAGGGGACGCCTTCTTTGCAGGTGCACTTTCAGTCCTTGATAAAAAGGCAGACAAAATGTTTAATCCAGACGTTTTAGACTTTGCAATAAAGTTCGGCAACGTAACGGGCGCGCTTAACACAACGGGGCGCGGTGCAATAGACAACTTGCCCACTTTAGATGAGATTAGCAAACATATTAATAATTAACCATAAAAAATACGAAGAAAGAGAAGAGAGATATGAGTAAAAGTTTAAAAATATCATTATTATCAATCGTTGCAGCGTTATGCTTTGCATTTGCAATCTTTATGCCTACCACTAAGGCAGTTGCACAAGGCGTAAGCTTGGAAAGTGCTGCCGACAGTTTTGTTCTAGATGAAAAAACTTATGATGCAGACGATAAATTCGTTTATACCGCAACCGCGTCTTTTGAAAACGGTCAAGCGGTAGGTTTAGTTTTCGGTGCAGAAGAAGGTAATCACTATTGGGTTTTCAATATGGATAGATATGAAAACCGCGTAAAACTTATCTATTTTGCAGTTGAAGGTGAAACTATTACAGCAACCGAACTTTTAACCGACTATTTTATCGGTAACGACAAAATGACCGATAGCGAAAGAAGATTAGTTGGCAATAGACTTAGAGATTTAAGCGGTGTTCAACTTAAAGTAGTTATCACCCCTGAAGACGATAAAGTTTACGCTGAATTTTACGCAGACAATATTCGTAGATTCGGCATTGATAACAAAATTGATTTAAATACCTTGGTAAACTTACCCGACGGCGTATCTTACGCTGGCGGTAGCATTGGTTTTAACTGCTTTAACGCTAAGGTTAACTTTAACGATATTTACGTTGGTACTAGCGACTATTCTTACTATACCGAACCTTATCGTAACCAATATCACTTCTCACAATACGCCCATTGGAACAACGACCCTAACGGTCTAGTATACTTTGACGGTTACTACCACCTTTACTATCAACACCACCCCTTTAGCAATTATTGGTCTGATATGTATTGGGGACACGCTAGAAGTAAAGATTTAGCGCATTGGGAACTTCTTCCTATATGCTTATTCCCCGATGAAGATTGGGGCACGGGCGTAGGGCTTATGTGGTCTGGTTCTGCTTACGAATATAAAGTTGGCACTAGCACGGTAATCGACGAAATGAATTGGTTCCCCGTCGGCGAAGGTAACGGTATTATTGCTTTCTATACCCGTGACGGTGGCATGCAAGACCAAATGATTATGTCTAGTGACGACGGCGGTATGACGTGGACTAAGCGTAAACTTATCCCTCAAACCGAAGCAACCGCACCCGTTGATGACATTCACGGTAAAGTTGCTTGTCGTGACCCTAAGGTGTTCCCCGTAGAAGAAGTTGACGGCAAAGTTACCGCTTGGGGTATGGCTTTAACCGGTCAACAAGCAGATAGAGTATGGTTCTTAAAATCAACCGACCTTTACAACTGGTCTTATGCAGGTCAATTTGAAGCACAAGTTCCCGAATGTCCAGACGTTCTTTCTTTAACGGCTGACGACGGTGAAGAATATAGCGTTTTAACCTTGACTTCAAGAGAATATATCGTTGGTAAATTCGTTTACGACGGCAACACCATTACCTTTACCGATAAAAACGGTGGTGCAATCGACGCAAGCGATTTCCAAAAGATGGACTTCGGCGTAGACTCTTATGCAGGTCAAACGTTTAGCATAAGCGACGAATCAAGTGCATACAACGGCAAAACCGTTGGTTTGCATTGGTTTGCAGGCGTTCCCGCAGATACCGATTCAGGCATTTACGCTAACGCTAGAAAGGTTTGGAACGGCGGCGGTATGACTATCCCCGTTATTTACAATCTAGTAACTGAAGGTAACGGCTATATCTTAACCCAAACGCCTATCGTAAAAGATAGCACCGCTTTTGAAAAGACTAGCGTTGTTACCGTGACCGACCAAGTGGTTAATGAAAATAGCGAAAACGTTCTTGCAAGCGTTAATACCCACGTGTTTGAAATGGTTGCGTCTATCGACAATCCCAATGACGCGGATATCTCAATTAAAATTAACGTAAGTCCAGATGAATATACGGAAATTGGTTGGACCAAAGAAGAAGGTTATTTCGTAGATAGAAGATTTACTTCTTCAGCAGGTCTTGTAATTAGAGATTATAAATTTAGATACACTTCAGGTCCAAGAAGTAGTGGCAGTCAAAATTTCTATATCTTATCCGATAACGGCGGTGTAGAAGTTTTTTGTGACGACTTCAAAATTCCTTTCTATCTATTAACTTTAGCATCTCCTTGTTCGCTAGGCGCAAGCTTTAGTGCAAGCGACGAAGTAACGGTTGAAAGTTTAACCGTTAAGGAAATTTCTTCAGTATGGCGCACGGGCGAAATAGTAGACGGCGAAACCGTTCTATACGTAAGCGATTCTGAAGTTGAAATTGACACCACCCTTGCTACCGAAAAAACTCTTACCGCATACTCTACTTCTGGTGGCGATATCACTTGGGAAATCGTTGAAGGTCAATCAGTAGTATCTTTCACGTCCGTTACGGGTGGTATTAAATTAAAGGCTTTAACTTCTGGTAAGGCAACGATTTCAGCTACTTGCGGTAATGAAGTTAAACTTATCGACGTTACCGTTCACGCAAGCAATCCAAAATCTGATATTGAATTTACCGCAAACGGTATAATTTCAGGTAATTGGTTGGCTAAGGGTAGCGAAATTATAGCAAACACCCCCGCTGGCGACGGTTATCTATTATCTAGCGAATACGTAAGCAACTTTAAGTGTTCTGTAAACTTCAGCCTAGACGCAGTTGCCGCAGCGTTCATCTTCCGTGCAAACGAAGATATGAGCGACTATATCATATTCAACTACGACAACAACGAAAAGATTGTTAAAATGTGGTCACCTAACGGTGAAATTGGCAGAGCAAGTGCTACTAACGTTGATACTAATAGCGTTGTGTTAAGGGTTGAAGCAAACGGCAAAAAGGTTAAGGCGTTTATTAACGGCACTCTTGCAATAGACGTTACCTTAGATGACGGCGAACCCACCGAAGGTTATTTAGGTCTTAACGTATTCTCTGGTACGGCAACCTTTAAGTCTTTCGTAAAAGTAGTTGATACTTACTCTTACGACTACGGCAACGTTAACCTTACCGTTGAGGGCGATACCGAACAAAAGGTAATGGAACTTTATAACAAAACCTTAAACAACACTTTGGTTGCGCCCGCGTTCTATACTAGCGCAGGCAGAAGCCTTACCATTAAAGCAAATTACTTTGAACTTTTACCCGTTGGCACCTACGTATTTAGGGCTGTTGGCGGTTCAAGTTCATACGAATTCACCATCAACGTAACCAACGTTAGAGAAACCGTATTACAAGATGCAATTATTCAAGAAGGCACTAACGCGCTAATCTATCTTGGTAACGTAAAAGTAACGTCTGTTCACGTTAACGGCGAAGAACTTGATGCAGACGATTATAAAATTGAAAACAACACCTTAACCCTTTACGCTAACCTATTTACCGAAGAATACAACCAAGTTGTGCTTAACGGTACTAAGTTCGTAACGGTTACCGTAACTAAAGTTGGCTCTACCGTAATTGCTGGTGATGAGTTGCCTAAGTCAAACACCGGTTTAATAATCGGCTTGTCAGTTGGCGGTGGCGTACTCTTAGCAGGTGGCGCGGTAGTTGCTATCTTACTCATTAGGAGGAAAAAGAAAGTTGGCAACAACGATTAAAGACGTAGCAAAATACGCAGGCGTTGGCATCGGCACCGTTTCCCGCGTTATTAATAACGAAAAAGCGGTGGGCGAAAGGACTAGAAAAAAGGTTATGGACGCGATGAAAGAGTTGAAATACTCTCCCAACAACATGGCGTCGCAATTAAGAAAAAACGAAACGCGTATCATAGCCTTGTTAGTTCCCGTCGTAAACCACCCCTTCTTTGCAAAACTTGCCTATTACGTTGAAGACGAAGCGGACAGGTTTGGTTATTCGGTAATTTTAGTTTCTTCACAACAAAGGGTTGAAAAAGAAACGGAAATTATAAGCAGAATAAAAAGAAGAGAAGTTGACGGTGCGGTGTTCGTTACACACTATATGCACGAAGAACAAGACCTTGAAAATTGCCCGATAGTTTCTATCGATAGGGCGTTTGGTAAAAATATTCCCTACGTTACTAGCGACAATTACGACGCGACCAAAAAAGCCCTTAAATATATGATAGAACGCGGTGCAAAAAAGGTTGGTTATATAGGTTCTAAACCGCTAGTCGATTCAGAAGTTATGGAAAGGGAACGCGCTTATTTAGACGTTATGGCTGAATACGGCATGCCCGCCCGCATAGTTAACGAAGTTATGCAACACGGCGAAGAAACGGCGGTAGTTGCAGACTTTATGGAAAAATACGCGGACGTAGACGGCGTTTTCGTTTCGGGCTATACCTTGTCCCAAGTTTTCCAAGACACTGCAATAGAGAGTGGCAAAAAAATACCAGAAGATTTGCAAATAATCTCTTACGACGGTGTGTTTAGACAATGGGTAACAAGCCACATCACTAGTGTAGAGCAACCTATCGAAGAAATGGCAAGACAGGTCGTAAGGTTGCTTATCAAAAAAATTCGCGGTGAAGAAACGTGCTCTAGAACGGTGCTTAAAACACGTTTCGTGCTTGGCTCTACCACGAAATAAAAAATTTTCCGCTTTCAATTTATACCTTTATTTATATAAAGATGAGTGGAAAGAAAAAGTAAAGTTAAAAAAATTAAAGCAAGAACCATGGTTCTTGTGCGTTTTTGACAAAACGCACAATATCTCTTAATGGTCTAGCTAAAAAAGTAAAAAACAGCAAACGCTGACAAAAGGAGTAAAAAGATGAAAAAACTTTTAGCCTCAATAATCGCAATGATACTTGCAATCGTAGCGGCTTTCGGCATGATTGCTTGCGGTGGCCCCTCAGGCGACCCCGATATCGACGAAGACGGCAACACGGTTATCAAGATTATGTTCCACGTTGATAAGACTTCCGTTGAAGGTCAAGCATACCTTAAAAGAGTTAACGCTTTTAACCTAGCACATAAGGAAGAAAAGATTAAGGCACAAGCCATTTTTAAGGCACGTACCACCGGTGCATCTGGTTATGAAACGGAATTAATCAACAACCAAATAGAAGGCACTTTGGCAGATATCGTTACCTTTGACGCACCCAACACCGCGGCATACGCTAAATCTGGTTTGTTTTACGATTTGAGTTCTCTTGTTTCCGCTAGCGAACAAGAAAAGTTCTATTCGTTAAATAAATACGATGGCAAGTTATACGGTCTACCTATCCAAGAATCTAGTGCAGGTTTCTTCTATAATAAAAAGATTTTCCGTGCAGCAGGCATTTACGATATGGTGCAAGGCTATACCGCTGAAAATCCTTGGACTTTCGACCAATTTAAAGAAGTTTGTTCAAGACTTAAAACTCACGGCACAATCCCTGTAGATATGCGTATCGACGCTACTAAAGACGAAATGGCGCCCTATCTACTATATCCCTTTATCTATGCGGCAGGCGGTAGCTTTACCGATGCTACCGGTTACGTTGCAACGGGTTACTATAACTCTGCGGCAACTAAAAGCGGTTTCCAATTTATTAAAGATTTAATCGGCGCAGGTTACACTTCTTACGCTATTGGCGCTACCGACTTCTTTACTGAAAAAGTTGGTATGTATCTATCTTCTGGTTGGACTATCCCCGATTTAGATAACAAATACCGTGAAAACTTTGCTTCACGTGACGATTGGGGCTTGTTGCCTTATCCTAAGGGTACGGTTGCTGCAAGTGCAACGGGCAGTTGGTCTTACGCTATCACCAACAACCACCACCCCGATAAGACTAACGTTATTAAACTTCTTAACTGGATGACTAGTGCAGAAAGTTCAAAGGCTATCACCGATGCAACGGGTATGATTCCCGTTCGTAAGGACGTTAATCACGGCTATGCAGTTGGTTCACCTGAATACACCTTATTAAAGCAACTTGAACTAACGGGTAAAGAACGTCCCGTAACCGTGGCATATCCCGTATTCTCTACCACCTTTAACCAAGTTATCGCAGGTTTAGGCGACGGCAATCTTGATACACTTTTATCAACTGCAACCACCACTTTGCAAAACGAAATGAACAGACTTCAAAATATGCGTGGTTAATCGTTAACGGTTAATTGAATTAATAAAAGGTTAATTAAACTCAATAAGCAGTTAATTAAATTTAAAAAACGTTACACCCTTTCTTGCCCGCCAAAAAAGGTGGGCAAGAAGAAATAAAAAACTAACTAAAGGTAAAAAATGCTTACTACCACATTAATTATTTTAGCAGTTTTTATAATCGCTTTCCTTGGCTTTGTCGTTTACGATTTAGCCACGGCAAAAAAGCGTAAAGAAGTTTATCGTGTTAAGTCTACGCTTACGGCGTACCTTATGTTACTTCCCGCGGTAATACTTGCTTTTTTATTTATAATGTTGCCAATCTTATATTCACTTGGCTACGCTTTTACCGATTATTACTTGCTAAAACCAAACGATATTAACTTTATATGGTTTCAAAACTTCGTAGATTTCTTTAAGGAACTTGCTACAAAGGGCACACTATATAATGCAATTAAAAACACGCTAATATTCGTTGTTGGCGTCGTTCCGTTGCAAATAGGGCTTGCTCTTTTACTAGCACTTTTCGTTAATCGCCCAGGTTTTGGTAGCAAAATATTTAAGGTGTGCTTTTTTGCACCGGTAGTTATTTCGCTATCAGTTACTTCGTTTTTATGGTTGCAAATTTTAGCACCGGGCGAAGGCGGGCTTTTGAACGCTCTACTAGGCGTGTTTGGTATTCCGCCACACGATTGGCTACGCGACCCCAAAACTGCAATGCCTTGCATAATAATTCTAAGTGCTTGGCAAGGTTGCGGGTATCAAATGCTTATATTCCTATCGGGGCTATCGAATATCCGTAAAGAACTATACGAAGCGGCGTCCCTTGACGGTGCGAACTGGTGGCGTAAATTCTGGCTTGTAACTTGGCCGGGGCTACGTTCTACCTTCGTTTACATAATAATCACCGTATTCATCGGCGCGTGCAGAATTTTAACACAACCTATGCTTATGACCGGCTATCAAGACCAAACGGTAACACTTTCTTACTATATGTATCAACAAGGTTACACTTATCGTTGGGTAGGTTATTCGTCGGCAGTAGCACTTCTTATGACCATCTTTATCGGTGGCATAACGCTAATTCAACGCAGGGTATTTAGGGAGAAATAATTATGGATAAAAGTATAACTCAATTACCAAATTTTAGACCTAATAAAAAGCCCGCAAAGAAAACCGTTAAAGAAGTTATTTATCACGTTGTAGGTATTATCCTTTCGTTAATATTCTTGTTCCCCATAATCTATATGCTTGCAACGTCAACTAAAAGCGAAACGGCTTATGCTGAAAGCCTTGGCAGTTTACAAATGTTCTTGCCCGATTTTGCAAATATCGGCACTATGTTTGAAAACTATAAAAGCGTTTTAGTAAACTACGATATTTGGAAATACGCGCTTAACAGTTTCTTATACGCGGCAATCGTTATCGTACTTAACGTTCTTGTCAACGGACTTGCAGGTTACGTTATGGCAAAACTACGTTTCCCCGGAAAAAGACTTCTATCCTTTTTAATTATTTTCTTGATAGTAGTTCCCGTAGAAACGTCTATTATTCCACTTTATTCAATCGTAAAAATAATGCTTGGCTTAAAGCAAGAGATGTCGGTTATCGGCGTTATCTTGCCGGCAGCAATAAGTATTTTTAACGTGTTCTTGTTTACGCAGTTCTTTGAAGGTGTACCCAAAGAATACGAAGAAGCAGCCCGCATAGACGGGGCAACCACGATGGGCGTTTTCTTAAAGGTTATAATGCCGTTATCAAAACCCATTATCGCAACGGTTGCAGTATTCTGCTTTATCGGTGTATGGAACGATTACCTTTGGCCGTCAATGATATTGCCAGCGGCAAACGACGGTTCTTGGCCACTTCTTCCCATACAAACGGCACTTATTTCTATACAAGGTATGGAAGGCATAACTACAGGGGAAATTATGGCGTCGCTAATTATAACCAGTATCCCCATTTTCATTATCTACGTTGCGGCGCAAAAATACATCGTACAAGGTTTCGGTACTGCCGGACTTAAAATGTAAGAGAGGTTTTATGAAATTCAACAAAGTAATAGCATTGTTAGCGGGTAGTATTATGCTTTTCGGTATAATCGGTCCCGGCTGTAAAAACAACGACAACAAAGGCGCTACGTCAAGCCTTGCAATTCACTATTCTTTAGATGAAAGTACGGGTAGTGTTGCCAAAGAAAAGGTAAGCGGTAAAGATTACACCGTTAACTATGTGTTTAACGAATCTAACGCTAATAACCTTTTCAAAGAACCTAACGACCCCCTAAGAAGAAAGGGCGTTAAGGGTAACGCTTTGTATATGGACGGTTTTTCAAACAATATTATAAATAGAGATTACAAGCCTTCTTCTAAAGCAATCACCATATCTGCTTGGGTTGCTCCTAGAGGTTTTGAAAATATCGTTTATTACGACGGCGCATCTATGGGTGCAGGTCATACGCGTTTGACTTCTATCGTTAACAAGGGCGATATCGAAATGGGTGAAGGGTTCCTTTTAGGCTACGGCAGACTTGGTCTTTGGGGCATTCAACTTGCACTTCATAGCAACGAAACTGAAGAAGATTTCGTAGTTGGTTATTACGACCCCCTAAACACTTTGCCCCTATATCAATGGTCGCACGTAGTTGCAACTTATGATGGCAAAACGGGTTATATCGGACTATTCTTCAACGGTGAAAAGGCTTATGAAGCAATTATTCCCGACCTTCAAAACACCAGAATTATCAGCACCGAAGAACCCCTTCGTATAGGTTGCTACGTTTCACCGCAAATTGAATTCGGTGTAAAAAGACAAATGGTTGCAGGCCTACTTGACGAAGTTAAAATTTACAAAGAATCTCTAACACCAAAGAAGATTAAAGAAATTTATAACGACACCGATTATAACGGCAAGCACCCTGAACTTGATTGGAAAGACGTTGGTTTAGATACTTCAGTTTACGCAGGTGATAGATATCGTCCACAATATCACGCTCTACCCCCTGCAGTTTGGATGAACGAACCACACTCACCGTTCTATTATAAGGGTAAATATCACGTATTCTATCAACACAACCCCGTTGGTCCATACTGGTCTCAAATCCGTTGGGGACATATCGTAAGTGACGATATGATTCATTGGGAATACGTTAAAGACGCAGTAGTTCCCACCGCAGGCATTTGTCCTGAAGGTATTTGGACGGGTGGCGCTTGTATCGGTCCAGACGGCACGCCTTGGCTTGCTATTACGGCAGGTACTAACCTATACGGCAATCCCAACCACGGTGGACAAAACGTAGCGTTTGCACACGCTAAAGATCCTAACGATCCATACCTAATTGATTGGGTTGTTGAAGATAAGTTGGTAATAACTCAACCTAACGACGATTCTCAAGGTGAACGCGAACAATTCCGTGATCCTTTCGTTTGGTACGATAGTGGCACATATTATATGATGGTTTCAACTTCTATTCCACGTAGAGATCCAAATCAAGAACTAGGTGGCTCAGCAGTAGTTTACACTTCTACTGATATGAGAGAATGGACTCACCGCGGTTACCTTTACGAATGCGATTATAAGGCGTTCCCCGAACAAGGTGGCCATTGGGAATGCGTAGTTATGTTACCTATCACCACTAAAGACGGCTCTCAAACGAAATACGTTTTATTCGATTGCCCACAATACACCGTTGATGGCTATACCGTTGAATGTTACTATTGGATAGGCACTTTCGATAAAGAAACTTGCAAATTCGTTGCAGACGACGATAGACCTAAGCTCTTCGATATGGGTAGAGGCATCTATACCGGTCAAAACGGTTTCTGCTATTTAACCGAAGAAGAAGTTGCAGCAGGTAAGACCTATGAACAAGGTAGAACGATACTTTACGCTATCGCACAAGGTAAGGATGCTGGTACTGACCAAAACGCTACGGCAGGTTGGGCTCACAACTATGCAATTCCGCTAGAATTGACTCTTTCTGACGACGGCACGGAAGTAATCCGTAAGCCCGTTAAAGAAGCAGAATCTTTAAGAACGGAAACCCTTTACACCTATACCGGCACGGGTAAAACCGCTAGCGAAATCAACAGCGAAATTTCATCTATCCGTAGCGATATGCTTGAAATTAGGGCAAAAGTTCAACTTGCTCCCACCACTCCAACTTATTCTGGTGGTATCTACGTAAGATTTAACCCCAACGAAGTTGGTGGCTTAACCGAAAGATCAGAATTAGTGTTCTCTAACAACGGCGTTTACGTTGAAAGAAATAAATCTTCTTTATTAGATTACGTAAATAGACAACCAAGTCACACTTGGAACCGTGTTAAGAACGAATATGAAATTACACTTTTACTAGACCGTTCTATGTTAGAAATTTACGTTGACGGTTTAATGAGCTTTACCACTAGAATTTACCCCAAATACGGCGATTCCGATTATATTAGGGTATTTGATAATGGTGCAAATATTAAATTTACCGAATTTACCGTTTACCGTATGGGTAGTGCTTACAGCGACACCGTTGTTCCCGCTTATTACGGCAACGTTGGTAATTTAGGTGCATAGGAGGACGTTATGCGTAAAAAATTAATAACTATTTTAAGTACGTTATGTGCGGCTTTCTTATGTGTAGGCGCTATCGGTTGTGCGGCTAAACCCGAACCTACCTACGGCGCAAAAGCCCCGCTTAACGGTGGTTTTGAAACGGCAGACCTTTCAGGGTGGACGGTTGAATACGGCGACGCTTTCGACGACGACTGTATTTCATCTACTAAAACTTTCTCTTATGCAAACGACGAAAACCACAACGAACTATCAATGAACCACACGGGTAATTGGTATTTAACGGGTAAAGGTTATCACGGCAAATATTCAGGTGCTAGAACGGGTGCTATCCGTTCAACCAACTTCGTTGTTCCCGCAGACGGTATGATAAGCCTTAAAATTGCAGGCGGTTCACTTACCGTAGGTAGTGGTGCAGGCGCTCCACAAAAGGCAAAGGAAAGCATTTGCTACGTTGGTTTTTATACGGCTAGTGACGATCAACTTATCGCTATGCAAACTAACGAATATTTCCTTATGCATACCGAAAGTTACGTTAACCCCAGCAAATACGCTGCAGGCGTATACAACACCGATAACTTCTATGAATATTACTTAGATTTATCGGCTTACAAAGGTCAAGAAATTTATATTAGAATAGTTGATAACGACACTAGTTATTACTATGGCTATATCTCAGTTGACGACATTAAGATTGGCGAATATGCTGACCCACAAGACGAAGGCGCATTCTTTACTAAGGTAACTGAATATCAAACGGAAGCAACCGCTCCTTCTCAATACGAAATTGCTAACGGCGATTTTGAAACGGGCTCTCTTGCAGGTTGGACTGTCGTTGAAGGCGACGCGTTCTCTAACGAAGGCGTTAACACCGAATCAGTTTGGTGGAACGAAAATATTCCTTATTCAAGAGACGGAAACTTCCACTACGGCAAATATATGCCTAGCGCAACAGGTGTTATGCGTTCATCAGAATTCGTTCTTGGCGGTTCTGGTTACGTAACCTATAAACTTGGCGGTTGTGCAGACAACGCTAAAACTTATATAAGGTTTATGGTTAAAACGGATGACGGCGACGTGGAAGTTGCAAGATATTCTAACTTTAAGTTCTGGAACTATCAATTCCCATACGTTCAAAACGGTATGAGACTTCTTAACCTAGTAATGTATAGGGCAGACCTTTCTGCATATCTAGGCGAAACGATGTATATCGAAGTAGTTGACAACAACGCGTCAAACGACGAACTTGGTTGTATCACCTTAGATAGTATTCAAACCTATTACGAAGAAAAACCCATATGGTACGATAAAGAATGCTTTAACGCGGTATATGCAGACACTATGCCTGCAACCGAATATCACGTAGTTAACGGTGGTTTTGAAACGGGCGACCTTACCGGTTGGACTTTAGAAGGTCAAAAGATTGGTAAAGTTGTTGCCGACAGTACTTGGTGGAATAAGCGTCCTTTCAACAAAAAGGAAGTACACTTGTTCTCAGGTATGGTTAACGAAGGTGAAGGCGTATTTGAAGGCAATAGAGGCACGCTCACCAGCTCTGCGTTTAAGGTTGGCGGTAGCGGTTATATTACCTATTTACTAGGTGGTGGCGGTAACGCTAACGAATGTTACGTTTCAGTAATCGACGCCGTAACCAACGAAGAAGTTGCACGTTATTCAAACAAAAAGTTTAGCGATTATTTAGGCACCGAAGTTATAAATGCATCTAGCAACCTTGCTAATATGATTATGTACAAGGCAGACCTATCCGCATTTATTGGCAGAACGCTTAAAATTCGTTTAGTTGATAATGGCGCAAGCAATTGGGGTTTACTCACCGCCGATTCTTTCGTAACCTACTATATGAAAAAAGAAGCAGTTCCCGAAAATGCAGTTTTAGCAACTAACTTGCTAGATACCGAAAACGTGCTTGGCGCAAACGACCCATATCAAGTATTAAACGGGGACTTTGAAGCAGGTACGCTTACCGGTTGGACCCTTGCAACTACTTCTGTAGATACAAGCGCAATTGGTTACGTATCATCACAAAGATGTTTCTGGAAGAACGTTACTAAGAAATATAATATAGACGGCGATTATCTATTTAGTGGTATTGAAGATACTAACGGCAATATGGAATTAGCAACGGGTACGTTAACCAGCTCAACGTTTACCGTTGGTGGTTGCGGTTGGATTTCATTTAAACTTGGCGGTGGCTATAACGAAAACTGCTATATTGAAATCGTAGACGCATCTAACGATACCGTTTTAGCAAAATATCACAACGATAATGACGCATCTAACGAAGGTAAGATGTTCCAATACAAAGCAGACCTTACCGAATTTATGGGCAAAGATGTTTATATCAGAGTAGTGGATAACGCTACTGAAGCATGGGGCTGTTTAGCAGTAGACAGTTTCATAACTAACTACGTATCTAGCGCAGAATTGCCAACTTCGGCAATTCTCGCTGATAATAAATTAATAAATGTTTAAAGGAGGAGAGAGAATGGTAAAGGACACTAAACATACTCTAAAAGAATCGCCTACTTCCGTAAAAAAGCCCTATGAGCCATGCAAGCTAGAAATAATTGAGCTAAAAGAAGACGTAATGCTGGCATCATCACCGTACAGCACGAAGGGTTCTTACGACGGCCTTGGCGGTTGGGACCTTTTCGGCGGTGGAATTATATGACGAAAAGGCTATTAGTACTGTTAGTGGTTATACTATCCCTTATTTGTTCGGCATTTGCTTTTACCGCGTGCGCTAATTCTAATCCGCCAGATGATCCCGGTGGAATAGAAACGCCTGGCGAACTTCCCGGTGATGAACCAGGTGATGAACCAGGAACTGAACCGGAAGAACCCGGCACAGAGCCCGAAGAACCCGGTGGCTCTACTGGTGGCGGTTCAGGTAGCGGTGGCGGTAGTTTCCAAGGAAACCCCCCAAGCAACCCCAACAAAGAAGATTCGTATGAAGCTAACTAAATTAAAAAAAATTAAGTAAAGAGTATAGGAAAATGAAAAAGTTATTTATTAAAAACAGTTTAATTGCAGTATTAATCGCCTTTGCGCTCTCATTTACTGCTATCGGCTGTGCACTCTTTAACGGTAACAAGGGCGACAACTTCAGCTCTTATACCACCAAAGGTGTTTACACCGCTTATGCAGAAGACGTTGACGATTCACAAGGCGACAAAACCCTTAAGGAGTTAAAGGCAAAAGTTTCCACAGACGGAAAATACCTTTTACTCGTAACAGCGTTTGACGATACCATTCTTGAAAAAGACGGACTTTACTATATTGGATACAAATACACTTTCAACGGCGTGGCAATCGACACTACGCAACTAGAAGGCGTTACTAACACGGCTACTTATTACGGTGCAGTTTCTCTCAATACGGGCGAAGGCGTTACCGATTACAGCGCTAGTGATATTTATAGTAACGACGCATACGAAGGCTATAGTCTTATCGTATACGAAATTGAATTTGAAACTTCTTATGAAGAGCAAGGTGCTCTTTTAGAAAACGTACGCGCGTTCATTACCAAAGTTGTAGATAACGGCGAAGGCGGTTACAATATCGAAGAAGAAATCGTTGGCGATTCTTACGTTGACAACAGCGCATATCGTGTAGCTAACGGCAACTTTGAAAACGGTATAGAAGGTTGGACTTTAACCAACGTTTCTGGCGCAGTTGACTTTGCAGGCGTTCACGATGCAGCAACGTTCTGGGGCGAAGGCTATCCTATGAACAACGTAGGCAACTATTTCTCTGCTTATGCGCCTGCGGATAGTGACCGTGAACCTTCAACGGGTACTCTTGCATCACCTTTATTTACCGTAGGTGGCACGGGCGTTATTACTTATATGTTTGGTGGCGCAGGCAACCAAAGATGTTACATTACCATTGAAAATGCTGAAGGCGAAGTTCTTGAACTTTACCGCAACACCAAGTTTAGAGACTTCACTCCTGAAGAAAACGCAATGAGCGTTGAAGAAAGAAAAGCATTAATTGGCAACACGGTATTCCTTGCAAACTTCGTAACCTATAAAGCAGACCTTTCTGCATATATGGGTCAACAACTTAAGGTTGTTATTCACGACGAAGCATCAAGCGGTTGGGGTGTTGTTTACTTTGACGAACTTAACACTTTCTACGCACTTGATTCTCAAATCCCCGCAAACGCAGTAGTTGCTGAAAATCTTTTAGCAAATAAAGAAGCGTTAAACGCTGAAATTGCTTTAGAAGTTACCGAACAAGGCGACTACACCTTAGATAGCTATAACGATTACGTTAACGCGCTTGCAAATGCAAAGGCAGTCGTTAACGATATAGCAGTTACTCAAGGCGAAGTTGACGGTTTAACTACCGCACTTAATAGCTCACGTCTTGCATTAACCTTAAGACCTATCGAAGAAGTTGACGGCGCAAATAAAGCACTTAGATTAGTTTCCGGCGACAGCAAAGTAATTGCTATTGCAGATTACGTTAACGTTAACGAATTAAGCAGTATCACTTATAACGTATCAGCAGACAATGCAATTCTAGCGGTTAGCGAAATCGTAGACGGCGCGTTCACTATCACCGCTGGCGAAGTAAGTGAAATTACTTTAGTTACCGTAACCCTTGACGTATTATATAAAGAAAACGTTAAATTAACGGTTGAATTCACCGTTCAAATCAGTAACGAATTAGCACCTGTTCTTTACGAAGAAGAAGTTGTTAAATCATACGATATTTACACCTTAGAAAATAAGGAAAATATCACTATCGACTTTGCTGAAAACGTAGATAATTCTGGCAACTTAGCATTAACTTACGCTGTTAAATACGGCGAACGAGATTTAGTTCTTGACGGCACTTCTTACACCTTTGATTTCCGCACTTATGCAGACGCTCCTATTTACGAAACGTTCTCTGTAACCGTAACTTTCGTAGCAAACGGTGAAGAAGGCACTTTAACTTACGATTATAAACTTGCTATGACTGATAGCACCGCGTTTAACCTTGCTAACGGTGGCTTTGAAGACGGTATGACCGGTTGGACCAAGGTTGGTAACATCGGTGACGTTGACACGGCAACTAACTATTGGTTGAACGACCCCGAATCTGCTGAAGGTTTTGCTTTCGGTATGGACGGTGCTAAAATGTTCTCTGCATACGCACCTGGTGCAACTGAAGCATCAGTTGGTACGTTAACCAGCTCTACTTTCAAAATTGGCGGTAGCGGTTATATCACCTTTAAGATTGGCGCTATGAGAGACGTTAACTACGTATATATCGACGTTGTTGACGCTGACACCAAAGAAATTATTGCACGTTACTATAACGGCTTATGGCAAGAAAGAACTAACGACGTAAAGAGCGGTTGTACGCTTATTTCTTACGCTGCTAAGTTACCTGATTCTGCTATGGGCAAAGACGCGTTTATCCGCATCAGCGACAACGCAGATAGTGGTTACGGCTTGTTCTTCGTGGACAGCATTGTTACCTACTATGCAGACGCACCCGAAGGCTTTAACGAAGCAACTCCTGCTCCTTATGCAGTATCAGGCACCATTTACGACGTATTCAACGGCGGTTTCGAAATGAATGGCGTTCAAGGTTGGTGGAGCATTGGCGAAATCGGTGTTGTAACTAACGCAAACGGTTACTGGGGAGATAACATTGCTTACGAAAAAGATGGCGATTATCTATTCACCGGTGTAGAAAGCTTTGGCGCTGACACTATGAGAGAACCAAACAAAGGTACGTTAACCAGTTCTGTATTTGAAATTGGTGGTACCGGTTACATTACCTATATGTTAGGTGGCGCTGGCAACTCTTTATGTTACGTTCAAGTAATCGACGCCGTAACTAACGAAGTTCTTGTTAGATATCGTCAACAAGCACAACAAGACGCTAAGCTTATCAAATACGTTGCAGACCTTTCTGCTTATATCGGCAAGACGGTTAGATTCCAAGTTGTTGACAATGCATCAGGCGGTTGGGGTTGCGTATCATTTGATAACCTTGTAACCTACTATGCAACCGCTAAACCCGAAGGTTTCTTAGATGCTAACGATATATTGTATACCGTTGCAAACGGCAGTTTTGAAACGGGTAACCTTAACGGTTGGACTATGGAACTTTGGGAAGAAGGCACACATAAAACCTTAGGTCACGTAGTTGATAACGAACATTCTGCAGATTGGTATATCAACAACAACGATAGGAAAGACGGTAAATTCCTTATGACTTTCGTTAAGAGTGGTGACGTGGCAAACTGCGAAAATACTAGAGGTCAATTGGTAAGCTCTGCCTTCATCCTTAAGAAAGATACCTTCGTTTCTTTCAAATTCGGTGCAGCACATAAACGTGAAGTTCGCATTGAACTTGTTAGACTAGACGGTCAAGTTATTGCAACCTTCTATAACGAAGCGCCCGATAGAATTAACACCGAAATGCATTCTTACTATTATCAATACACCAACGAAACGGCAGACTGTTTCTTTAGAGTAGTGGATGACGCTAATAGCAGTCCTTACGGTTGTTTCGTAATCGACGACTTTAGAGTTAACTTACCAAGCGCACCCGAAGGCTTTATTGCAGCAATTCAACAATAATTTTATTTAAGCGATTAAATAAATTACAACAAACTTATTTGCGTTCTCCCCCTTGCTTAAAAAGCAGGGGGCGGGCGTTAAAAAGCGAGAGACTATTATGGCTATTACTAAAACTAAACAACCCGCTTTTCATATTACAGGCGAAACCGGTTGGATAAACGACCCTAACGGATTAATTTATTTCAACGGTAGGTATCACGCGTTTTATCAATATTACCCGCACGCTACTAATTGGGGACCTATGCATTGGGGACACGTTGTAAGCACCGATTTAACCCATTGGGAATATTTACCCGTGGCACTTGCTCCGGGCGGAGAAAGTGGCGAAGACGGATGTTTTTCCGGTAGCGCTATCGTACACGACGGAAAAATTTATCTAATGTACACGGGCTTTTGGGAAAATCAAGGTGGCGAAAGTATCCGCCAACTACAATGTCTTGCAGAAAGCGAAGATGGAATTAATTTCAAAAAGCGCGGTATAGTTATAGGCGAAAACGATTTGCCTAAAGGCTATGCTCCTTGCGATTTCCGTGACCCTAAAGTGTGGTGTCATAACGGCGAATTTTGGTGCGTTGTTGCGGCAAGAAAATACGATGGCAAAGGCAGAATTTTGCTTTTCAAATCAAACGACCTATTCAAATGGACTTTCGTTAACGACCTTTTTGACAAGGACAGTTTGGGCGTTATGATAGAATGCCCCGACTATAACGAAGATTTAGGTTATATGTTTTCTTGCGAACAGTTTCAACCTGCCGAAAAAGGCGTTCACCTAAACGTACATACAAGCCGTTGGCACGTGGGTAAACTTGACTATTCTACTGGTCACTTTAAAGAAGAAAATCGCGGTATAGTCGACTATGGTTTTGACTTTTACGCACCCCAAACCTTTGCAGGCGCGCCCGTAATGATGGGTTGGCTTAATATGTGGGATAGAAATCTTCCGTCGGCTAAATACGGCTTTGCGGGTATGCTTACCGTACCTAGAAAAGTAAGCGTTGTTGACGGCAGATTATATCAAACCCCTATAGTTAATTCAACGGAAGTTTTAACTACGTCCGTTCACGGCAGATTTGACGACAAGGTTGTTAAAGGCGTTGTAACTATAAACGCAACGGGACTAGAAAAACTATCCCTTAAAATGCGTTCTAACGGCGTTAATTACACCGAATTGACACTTAAAGACGGAGAATGGGTATTTAACCGTTCTAAGTCTGGCGAGGCGATTATCGGGGTGGAAAAGGACGCCGACAGTCTAAACGGAATACGCCGTATGCCTTGTTCAATGAAAAGGGATATAACCCTTACCATAGTGTTTGATGAGTTTTCCGTGGAAATCTTTGAAGACGGCAGAGCGTTGTCTTCAACTATCTATCCGCCGGAAGATGCTTGCGACCTAGTGTTGACGGTTAAGGCAGACTCTTGCAAATACGCTAGGGCAGACGTTGAATAAAATATAGATAAAACCAAATTAATTAAAATTAAAAGCGCTTTTCAAAAAGGAAAGCGTTTTTATTTTTAAATACTTTCGTATAAAAATTTTCCTATTAGCCATACTTAATTAACACGATAAAAACGGGCGCAAAAACACTTTAACAAAAAATCCTACCAAATACTTAATACATAAAAGGAGGATTTATGAACAGTAAAGTGGTAATATGCG
The DNA here is from genome assembly GCA_017465145.1 of Clostridia bacterium. Lineage (GTDB taxonomy): Bacteria > Bacillota > Clostridia > Christensenellales > Borkfalkiaceae > UBA1259. The sequence continues at coordinate 81,515 of JAFTWU010000003.1, forward strand.
GGCTTGATACTTCAACCCTGCCAAAACTTACTGAAGCGCGCTCACACGAACTTTTAACGCGTATTGCGGTGGGCGATGAAAATGCAAGAGAAGAATTTACCGTGGCAAATATGCGCCTAGTTCTATCGGTAATCAAGCGTTTTTGGGCAAAGAAAGTTAACTCTGACGACGTTTTTCAAGCGGGTTGCATAGGTCTTATCAAGGCGATAGACAACTTTGACTTAAGTTTTAACGTAAAATTTTCCACCTATGCCGTGCCTATGATTATAGGGGAAATTAAAAGATTTTTGCGCGACGGTAACTCTTTGCGCGTTGCCCGTAGCATACGCGACACGGCGTATTTGGCGTTAAAAACGCGCACCGAACTTGAAAAGCGTGATGAAGACGCGTCATTAGAGCGTATTGCAAGCGAAATGCACATTGCCCTAGCAGAAGTGGTTTACGCGCTAGATGCTATTTCAGATACCGTTTCACTTTTTGACCCCGTTTATAATAAGGCGGGCGATACCTTAATGCTTATGGACCAACTTGGCGATGAAAAGAACACCGACGAGCGTTGGACGGAACGCGTAGCGCTTGAAAACGCCCTTTCCACCCTTGGAAAAAGAGAAAAAAAGATTATCTACTTGCGCTATTACGAAGGGAAAACTCAAACGGAAATTTCTAAAGAAGTGGGGATATCTCAAGCGCAAGTTTCCCGTTTAGAGAAAAACGCCCTATCAGGCATTAAAAACAAAATTATGGTATAAGCACCGTGCTTAACCTTTTAATATAAACAACGAATAAAACAAAAAGGCAGTCTTTTACAGACTGTCTTTTTCTTTTTGTGGATAAGCGGGGTTGAATAAATTAAAACTAACGTTCATATTCTTTATATATGGAATTGACTTTTAAGGAATTAAAAAAGCGGGATGTTATTAATATTGCAGACGGCAGATGTTTAGGTCGCATTACCGACCTTAAACTTAAGTTTCCCCAAGGCGTTTTAACGGGGATATTCGTTCCGGGCAAAAAGAACAGGGGGCTATTTTGGTTTTTAGATAAAAACACCATTTTTATTGACGAAAGCAAAATTGTAAAAATAGGTGGAGACGTTATTTTGGTTAACCTAAGGCGTGGGGATATAAGTTCTCCGCCCGATATACCTTCCGTGCCGGAAGATAGACCGCGTCCGCCTAAGCCTAATCCGCCACGGCCACCCTATCCGACAAAACCTTGCCCGCCACCCTATCCGCCAAACGATTGCAACCCTTGTCCACCCAAGTTTAATCCGTGCGACTGTAATCCGTGTCCACCACCCTGTCCGCCACCTTGTTCGCCAAACCCTTGCGACAGCGTAATTAACGATAACGGGTGCGGTAATAACGGCGGGCGAAAGTACGACGACGGGTGTAATCATAGCGTTCCGCCCTTCTTTTCGCAAAACGGCAGAATAGACCTTGGCGACTATTAATAGGCGAATATAATCTCTTTTTAGCCCGTGTACTTTAATAAATTTTCAAAACCCCCTTGAAAACGGCATATAATTGTTTTATAATAAATTTAGCCGATAAGTTCGGCTTTTGCCACACTTAAAGAAGGGGGAAATGTAAAATGGGCAAAATTTTATCAGAAAACATTAGAAATATCGCTATAATCGGTCATAGTGGAGAAGGTAAAACTTCACTTGCAGAAGCGTTGCTTTTCAACGGTAAAAGCATAGACAGGCTTGGCAAGACCACCGATAAAAATACGGTTATGGACTTTGACGAACAGGAACTTGCAAGGGGCATATCTATCTCTCTTGCTTGCGCTAACACCACTTGGCAAGGCGTTAAGATTAATATTATAGACGTTCCTGGTTTTTATGATTTTGACGGTGAATTCCAATCTGCTATCCGCGCGGTTGGTAGTGCCGTTTTGGTTGCAGATGCAAACGGTCAAGTTTCCGTTGGTGCAGAAAAGGCAATCGATTACTGCTTGAAAAACCACGTTCCGCTTATGATTTTCATAAACGGTATAGATAAAGAAAACGCTAACTACGTTGCAACCGTACAAGCGTTCCACGACAAATACGGCAAGAAAATTGCTACTATGCACACGCCTATTATCCGCGACGGCAAAATGAAAGGTTACGTTTCAGTAATTTCTGGCAAGGCGTATGAATTTACTCAAGGCGGAAGAAACGAAATTGCCGTTCCCGCTGACAAAAAGGACGAAATTGAAAGTCTTAAATTTGAACTTACCGAAGCCGCTGCTGAAACTAGCGAAGAATATTTGGATAAATATTTAGACGGCGGTTGGCTTTCTAACGACGAAATTATCATAGGTATTAAACGCGGTCTTGCTGCCGGCGATACTATCCCCGTTATGGGCGGTTCTGCTACGCAAAACCTTGGCGTTATTAACCTTATGAACGAAATAGTTGAAATTCTTCCTTCACTCAAGGAAAGAAAGGCTATTGAAGCAATTAATCTTGCCGACGGTAGCGATTTAGAAGTCGTTTGTGCTGAAAACGCACCCTTCTCTGCGCAAGTATTTAAAACTGTTGCAGACCCGTTCGTTGGCAAACTTAATATGGTAAGGGTTTTCACGGGCACGCTTAAGAGCGGTATGACCGTTTACAACGCTACCACGGGTGAAAAAGAACGTATCAACACCGTATATATTTGTAAAGGCAAAAAACAAGAAGTCGTTGACGAACTTGTTGCAGGCGATATCGGTGCGGTTAACAAACTTAACAACACCAACACGGGCGACACCCTTTGTGATGAAGTTGCAAGAATTAAGTTCAGCGCAATTCCTTTCCCCAAGCCCGTTTTAACTATGGCTATTTCCGCTGCTAAGAGCGGGGAAGAAGACAAGGTTTTCCAAGGTCTTAACCGTCTAGCAGAAGAAGATTTAACCTTTATCGTTGAAAAGGATAAAGAAACCAACCAAACGGTTATCCGTGGTCAAGGTGAAACTCAACTTGATATCATTTGCAAACGTTTGAAATCTAAGTTCGGCGTAGAAGCCGTTCTAGGCGAACCTAGAATTGCTTTCCGCGAAACTATCACTATCCCCACCGAAGCAGAAGGTAAACATAAAAAGCAAACGGGTGGCGCAGGTCAGTTCGGCGTTGTTAACATTAAGTTCGAACCGGGCGCAGCAGACGGTATGTTTGAATTCGTTGACGCAGTAGTCGGCGGTGCAGTTCCCCGTCAATTTATCCCCGCGGTTGAAAAGGGTTTAAGAGAAGCCATTTTAGAAGGCGTTTTAGCAGGCTATCCTATGGTTAACCTTAAATGTACTTTATTCGACGGCAAATATCACCCCGTAGATAGTAAAGAAGTTGCTTTCGTTTCCGCTGCAAAACTTGCTTATGAAGACGCTTGCAAACGCGCAAGACCTGTAATTTTAGAACCCGTTTATTCATTTAAGATTACCGTTCCCGATGCATACACGGGCGATATCCTTGGCGATATGAATAAGCGCCGTGGTAGAATTTTAGGTATGGAAATGGTAGACGGCTTGCAAGAAATTTCTGCCGAAGCACCCCTTGCCGAAATGCTTAAGTATGCAACCGACCTTCGCAGTATGACTCAAGGTCGTGGCAAATACGAAGGCGAATTTATGTGCTATGAAGAAGTTCCGTTTAGCGCTCAAGAAAAAATAATTGCAGACGCTAAAAAGAACGCTTAATAGTTCGTTACACAATTAAACACAATTAAAATATAAAATTACTACTGCCGGCGTTTGAAATATAGCGCCGGTAGGCGTGTAAAGGCACTTTCCGTGCCAAAAGGAAGTTATAAATGATTTTATCAATATGCCCAAACCCTAGTATCGACTGTACTATAGAGTTAGATTACCTTAACGTTGGTAAACTTAATCGTATAGACAATAAGGTGGAAACTTATTCGGGTAAGGCGCTTAACGTTGCAATAGGCGTTGCTAGACTTGGCGAAGAAAGTTTAGCCACCGGCTTTATGTTCGATAACCACAAAAGAATGTTCGAACACGCCCTATCGCAAGACAACGTAAAATATTCTTTCGTATATAATAAAGGTAATGCGCGCACTAACTATAAGATTATAGATAAAAAGGCTATGCTTACCGAAATTAACGATAAGGGCGAAGAAGTTTCCCTTGCGAAACAACAAGAACTAATAGACAGGGTTGCGTTTTTATCGCAAAACGTTGATATTGCCGTTATGAGCGGAAGTCTACCCAAAGGCGTTCCCCACGAATATTACGGCGACGTAGTTAAGGCTATCCCCGATAACGTTAAAGTTATCATTGATGCTGAAGCCGACAACACTAAAGCGGCAATGTTTAGCCGTGAAATACATATGGTTAAGCCTAACCTTACTGAACTTGAAGTGTATGCGGGCGAAAAAATTCGCACAAAAGCAGATATTATTCGCGCGGCTTGTAAATATATCGACCGCGGTGTAAAATACGTGCTTGCATCTATGGGACCAGAAGGCGCTATTATTACAGACGGCACTACAAGTTGGTTTTGTAAATCGGCGTCGGTTGCGGTTAACTCTACGGTAGGCTCTGGCGACAGTATGGTTGCGGCGGCTAGCGTTGCTTTTTCTAAGGGCGCACCTATAGACGAACTGTTGCGCCAAGCGGTTGCAGCGGGTACGGCGGCGGTTACCACTAGCGGTACTAATTTATTCTATAAAGATAAATACGAAGAAATTTACGCTAAAGTCCACGCCGTTAAAATCTAACGGGTTGAGTGGTTAAAAGTTAACTGTGCAAAGGCGTTAGAAATTAACGAAAAAATAGCGCGATTAAACTTAATAGAAAATAAAAAAGCACGACTTAAAGTCGTGCTTTTTGTGTTTACGTTTCGTATTAATTTACAAAATTATAATTCCATTTGTTGAATGGTTATATCTTGGTCCATAACGCCGGTAGGTTCGCCACCAGCAGGAGTCCAACCGCTAGCTGGTGCCGTTGTGAAAAGGGTAGCAACTGCGCTTGCACTTGCAAAGTTTACGTTTTCAAAAGGATTTAGGGGGATAGGTGAGCCTGCTTTAATGTAACCCCAGTTAGAAGTGGTTTCAAAGATAAGGGTATCAGTAGTCATACCGTAGAATGCTGCACCGTTAATTTCGGTAACGTTTGAAGGAATGGTTATAGGTGCGCCGTGATAATCGCCGAACGCATAACCGTCTATCATGGTAACGTTAGCGCCAATAGTAACTGAATCAATATCTAAACCGTCAAAAGCGTATGCTTCAATAGCAGTGATGGGGTGGCCGTTAAAGCTGTTAGGAATAAAAACGTCTTTAACCGTACTATCACTAACGCCAACTACTACGTAATAGATATCAGCGCCCATTCTTTTTTGTTCAAGTTCAACGTTCATTGAAGGTGGGGGCGTGGTGCCGGGGTCTTTAGGTCCGCATGCGGTAAGAGCAAGGCAACCAAGAGATAAAATAGCTGCAGATAAAAGTGCAATAATTTTTTTCATTTATTTTCTCCTCTTATTTAATTTACTCGTTTATTTTAGCATTGTAACCTTTACTATGTCAAGCAATAGTTAAAAAAAGGTTGCAAGGTGCTTTTTAAGTTAATTTATATTAGCCAAGTTTTACTATAGAAGTGGTTTTTTCGTCAATTTTCACGTCGTTAGATATTGCCACACCCAAAATTGCCAAAACCTTTTGTCCGTCTGCGATAATTAACGTTTTATCGCGCAAGCGCAGGGGCAATTTAATATCGGTAAAATAGTCGGCAAGCGATTTAGTGCCACCGCCAAACTTGGTAAAGGTGTCGCCAGAGCGCACGGTGCGAATAACCGCGGTTTTAGGAATTTTATCAAGGTCAGCGTAAAAACCTTTTCTAATCATTTCATCGGTTAAGTCCCTTTTGTTTACTTTTTCGATATTAAAGGAAAGTTCGCCAAAATTAATTTTTGAACAAACGAAAGGAATTTCTATATTTTCGCTAGTATCGTCGCGATAGATAACAACGTTGTCGTATTCTTTAACGGCTAGCACGCCTTTTGGTAAGTTTATAGTAGTTCCGTTTTCTTTGCTAGTTAAAGACAAAACGTCGTCAACGTGCACTTTTTCCCAATCTTTTGCAATTCCAAGATGCTTAAACGCCAAAATGGTTGCACGCCTAAACAAAACGGGGAAAGCGCAAGTTTCAATATATACGGCGTCGTCTTCAAAACGGGCGTGTTCTAAAGAGAGCCTATCTAAAAACTCATCTTCTTCGCTGGCAATTTCAGCAATTCTAGTTAAACTTTTTTCTGCTGTGGGGAAAGCCTTTTTAATTTCTGGCATAACGTTTAAGCGCAAGTGGTTGCGTGTGTAATCGTCGTTAAGGTTGGTGCTATCGGTAACGAAGGGGATGTTATTTTTTGCAATATATTCTTCAATTTCCGCCTTGCTAACCTTTAAAAACGGGCGAATAATTTGGTCGTTAAAGTTGGCTTTAATGCCTGTAAGCCCCTTTAATCCCGAACCGCGCAAAAGATTAAATAAAATAGATTCGGCATTGTCGCTACTGTGGTGCGCCGTTGCAACTATATCACAACGTCCGCTTTTAATGGCGTCAAAAAAACAATCGTAACGCAAAATGCGTGCGCTTTCTTCAATAGAGAGTTTGCTTTTTTTAGCAAAGGTTAAACAGTCTATTTTATAAGATAAAAGTTCAATTTTATTTTTAGCGCAATAATCTTCAACGAATTTACTGTCGTTTACAGATTCTTCGCCACGAATACCGTGTTCTACGTTTAAGGCAACAACCGTAAATGCGAATTTTTCCGCAATAGATAGCATAAAATTAAGTAACGCCATACTGTCGCTACCACCAGAAACTGCTATTGCCACCTTTTTATTTTTGGTTAAATTGCCAAATTCATAGTTAAACATGTCTATATTGTATCAAACCGTGTCGAAAAATTCAACACAAAATAACTAAAAACAAGCAAAATAGTTGCCACATTTCGTTGACAAAGAAAAAAATATAGGTTATTATATTAAAGCGTTAAGCGTGAGCACGCTTTCCGCACCCCAAATATCGCGGGTTGGAGCAGCTTGGTAGCTCGTCGGGCTCATAACCCGAAGGTCGTGAGGTTCAAATCCCACACCCGCAACCACTAGATACTCGTTTGAACATTTTTGGTTCAAACGAGTTTTCTTTTATTTCTTCTAGGTTTTTGCCGTTTATTATTTCCAAACACTCTTTTTTGTTAAGTCTTTTAGTTTCACGCTTATTGGTGTTGTATAGAATAATAACCTTATCATCAAATAAAAACACACGGTTAATAAACGAGTTAAAGAACTCGTTTTTTTCTTGCCCATTTTCATACTGTTTTCTAGCGTAGTAGTTAAGAAACGTCCTAACGTCAACAAGTTCTAACGGCTTTATTTGTTTAGCTTTTTCAACGGCAATTTTTGCTTCCAAATCTTCTTGCGTGGCTTCCAAAGTTAGTAGTTTTTCTTTTGTGGACTTAGTGTAAATTCCTTCTTCTATCGCAGTTAATATTTTATCAATAGATTTTTTTACAGTTTTTAAGTCTTTTTCAAAGGCAAGTAGTGCCGTTGGCTTTTCAATTTCGGCGTTAAAGTTATCAACTACCGTTTTAGCAATTTTATCAATGACCTTTGGTGTTAAAACGTATTCAACGGTTGCGCCGAAAACTACGCTTTCAATATAGTCTTGCTTAACATTTTTCTTACTGCAACTATTTTTATCGGACTTTTTACCAAAACATTTATAGTAGTGGTAAACTCTTCCGTTGTGGCTTGTTCCCGTTTCTGCAGTAATAGTGTTACCACAATACCCACAGTACATTTTGCCACTTAAAATATACGGGTTTTCGTGGTAAACTTCACGCTGTCTATGTTTGTGTCCGTCCATAATTAAATTGCACTCCTTAAATAGTCTTTTGTCAACGATAGGTGGAACAACGTCGGGATAAGTTGTCCCATCAACTGTCACAATTCCTATATACTTTTCGTTACGAATCATACGGCAAATTCCCGTCATCGTGAACGCTTTTCCATTTTTAGGCTTAATGCCTTGGCTGTTTAATCTATCAACTATTGATTTTCCTTTTTCGCCGTTACGATAGCGATTGAAAACGTCTCTAACGATTTCGGCTTCTTCGTGGTTTACTACCCACTTTTTGTTAACGATATTATAACCAAGTAGGGTGTATCCACCAATAAAATGACCTTTTAGTAAACTTTCTTTAACGCCACGCTTTGTCTTTTGTGAAAGTTCGGCGGAGTAGTACTCCGCCATACTCTCTAAAACGCCTTCGATTAAAATTCCGCTTGCGTCGTCCGAAATGTTTTCTTTTGCCGATAAAACCCTAACGCCGTTTTTCTTTAACTTTGCTTTATAGTTTGCGCTATCGTACCTATTACGAGCAAAACGGTCTAATTGATAAACTAAAACGTACTCAAAATGTTTCTTTTTACTATCGTCAATCATTTTAAGAAACTGCGGTCGTTTATCCGACGTGCCCGTAAGCGCACGGTCTATGTATTCGGCGATAATGGTAATATCATTTCTCCTTGCAAAATCGTAGCACTCACGTAGTTGCCCTTCAATAGATTGTTCGGTTTGTGCGTGTGAACTAAATCTTGCGTAAATTACTGCTTTCTTTTTCATAATTCCTCCTTGTTGCCGAAAAGTGTTTTCGGTGTTATGTTTTTAATATCTCCGCCGTTATTTGCGAAGTCTAAAATTTTGTTTGCAAGTATACTTGCGGCTTTTAAAATAGTGCTTTGGTCTGCTTCAAACGGATACTTTTCCGTTTCGTTTGTGGAAAGGTTTATTTCCACTTTGTTAATTTCGTCTAAATAATGTCTTTTCAATTCTCCTTAATTTTTTATTTGTGCGGATACAATGTTCTCTTTCCTGATGGTAGAGCACCAATAAACTACACCTATATAGATGCGTTGTGTTTGTTAGTAAATCTTTAACCATAAACCACAATTTTCCTCCTTAATTTTTTTGATTGGTTTTTGGCTTGCTTTACTCTTAAATTAAGGATTTATCCCGTTCATTAGGATTTTTGGTTTTGTATCCTACCCTAAATTTCGGAATAAAGCAAGCGATTTTGATTAATATTTTATAAAATTATTAAATTTTTTCTTCGTGGGTTTTCTTGAAAGATTTTCACGTTGTTTAGCAACCAATTTTACTTCTTCAAGTTCGTTTGGTGCGTATTTAGATAAGAACTTTATAAATTCCTTATGTTGTTGTAGTTCGGGAATTTGCTTTTCGTATTTTCTTAGTTCATTAAAAAGATACTCTTTGTCCTTATCGGTTGTTTTCTTTTCTTCTTCAAGCAGTTTGTATTTGGCGATTAAGCCAACAACTTGCTTTTCAAGTCCACTCTTAAAGAAAGGCTTTTTGCCGTTAATAGCATCTTCAAACGCTATTAAATACTCTTCCAAAGGTTTTAATTCTTTTGAAAGGGTATTTTTCTTTTCTTCAAGTTTTTTCATTTCCCACTCGTATTTAGTTGTGTGTTTTTTGTTGCTTCCAATCTCGCCACGGTCTAAGCCGTAACGACAAGCAACTTGCTCGTAAAAATCATCTTGTAAATTTCCAAACGAAACTTGTCCGCCTCGTTGTTCCCAAAAGTCAGAAGAACATATCTTAGGGAAAGAGAGAGCATTGTACTCGTATATCCCTTTTCCGTTAACGTCTTTTGCTTGTATGGGAGACCCTTTCTCGTTTCTTAAAACTTTTCCGTCACTACCTTTTGCGTAGACTTTCTTTTTGCCTTGGTCTACTATTGGGACGTAGTAAAGTTGCAAGTGCGGTGTAGTTTCATCAAAATGGATTACGGCAGACAAAATATTTTCGTCCGTGCCGTGATAACCGATTTCTCTAAGAACGAATTTATAACAATCGTTAAAAAATTCTAAAACTTTTTGTGGTGGCTGTTCGCCTTGCACATAGCCAAGTCTTTCAAAGAACGTTTTATCCGACGTTACTATAATTCCTTCAAAAGCAACCGACTTTTTCGTGTCCTTAAAAGTAGCGTTTGTTTTGGTGGCGATACTTTTCCATTCGGCGTTCATACCGTTTGGGGACTTTTTGAAATATAGATTTAGCGGAGTTCTTTCCACGTCTATATCTTGATTTCGGTTACTCCTTGACGTTCTTTCAGTTTCAGCACCGATTTTACCGAGCGAATTTTTTGTAAACTTTTGAACTCTAATTACCTGATAACTAATATTTTTCACCTCCTTTGACCGTTGTCAGTTATTGTTGAGCGTTTAATTTTTTGACACGGCTATTTCATAGCCATATCTCACTAAGATACAAACTTCGTTTTTGTATCCCGTTCGCTCTGCCGAGGGCTGATTTCCAACTTAAAATCTCGTTCATTAGGAAATAAAAAAGCGCAAGTGTTCATTACCTGCGCAAATTAAAAAGGAGCACCTAAATTGATGCTCCAAGGTTGGCGAAATTACCCCTCTATAAATCAAGCGGTTAAAACGCCGAAATTATTCCGTAATTTTTAAATTTTTTGTAACAACTTTATTTTTATACTTTTTATCAAGTTTTTTGCAATGCTCTATAAAGGCTGTAAGTTGTTCTTTTATAGGACGTGTATCGTTCTCGTCAACAACCAAAACGTAGTTTTCGTCAAGATATTTTTGATAGCGTTTATTGCGTTTTTCAACGTAAGGTTTTGCGATGCGTTCTTCATAAAACTCTTCTGCCGTGCACTCAACACGCTTAACAATTTCTTCATACTTATCTAAAAGTTTTTGGAAGTTAACGTCGGTAGGTTTTGTTTCGCCTCTGCTTTTCATATCTTCAATGCGTTCAAAGAAAGCGATAAATAGCCATTGAAAACACGGTGGCTCGCATTCATAGTATTCGTAAAACCACTCTCTAATTTGTCGTGGTAATTCATTAAGGCGGTTTCCAAGTTCTAACTCATCATACTTTTCCCAAACTCTCATAACAAGATATTTGATGGCGAAGTAGCAGTATTCTTTATAACTGTAAAACCAAGAACAAATATATTCTTGTAGTTGCAACGGCATTTCTACACGGAAAACGTCCCACAAAATATCTTCATCGCCATCGGTAACACCTTTATTTTTGAATTTGCGCCATTGCTTAATAGCATAAATTTCATCGTCATTTTGCGTTTGACCTTTTAAGTCATCCGTTTCTATGGCAGAGAATATTTCAGTTAAACGTTTAGAAACTTCGCCTTGCGATAAGCCTACTTGTTTAGCAATCTCTTTTTGTGTAAATTTATCTTCGTAAAGGGCATAAATGTCACGGTCTAGTTCGCTAAATTCTCTTAGTAGAAGATTTTCGATATCTTTTTTACGCAAGAAATCATCTTCAGAGTCAAATTTTTTACTATGCAAAAACCCTTTTTCAGCATCAACGGCAGGCTTAACGTTATCAGTAAGTTTAACCGAGTGGTCTTTATGCCTACGATTTCCGTTATACATTTCAGTATCTAATTCAACCAACTTTTCCCACTGTTCTTCATCTACGGCAATAGAATCTAACTTGTGATTGTTATAAAAATAGTAAAGGAACTTGCCGTTTTCTTTGGCAGGTTGTTTTTCTTTATTTAACTTATATGCACGATTAACTTTCATACTTTTCTCCTTTTAATTTTATTCTTCTATCAGTTGCAAAGATTGTAAAAATTCGGATTTGCTTATTTCGGGGGTTGCTTGTATTATTTGATAACTTTTTTCTAGATTGTCATCGTTTGTTGCTTTTATAATTGTAAATCTATCTGCTTTTATAGATTGAAGATAATTATTAACAATTAGTTCTTTTTCGTATTTTATTAATAAAGCTTTTCCACCAATAGATAAAATCAAGTCGTCTAGTTCTTTTATTACTTCTGCTTCCGTATCGTTTCTAATTACTATTGAGTGGACTTTATGTAATCTATCAACAGATGTTACTATTCGAGAAATTTTAAGAATTGTAAACTTTGAATATGATTGAAGTTTTAATCTGTATTCCGTATTGTCATTTTTCATAAATCACCTTTTAGTCTCTTTCTTCTATTAGTTGCATTTTCTCTAAAAATTCTATTTTGCTTATATTGGGGTTTTCCTGTATTATCTGATAACTCTTTCTATAATTTTCGTTAGATACTGCCACCGCTATAGTTATAGGGTGAACGTCTAAATGTTCTAAATATTTTGCTATAATTGAGCCTTTTTTATATTGTTCAGTCATTTATGCTTCTCCTTTTGTAATTATTGATACTTGGCGAAGAATTTCTCGTTCGCAGTATTTTATTTTGTGTTCGGGCATATTTTCTTTTAGCCATTTTAAGAAAGTATAGATTTGCTTATCTTTCGTTAGTTCTAAGGAAATTAAAACTTTGTTTTCTTCTTTTATATCCATAGTCGATAATACTTTCATAAGATATTCTTGCATTCTGGATAATTGTTGAGTCATTTCGCGTTCACATCCTTTTTCTTTGAGTATAACATAGTAAATATGACAGTTTATGTCATATATTGTATGATATTATATAAAAAATAAGAAATTTTGCGAAAATTATAATTTATTTAATGACTAAATGTGTCAAAATAAATTTATAACCCTATTGACACTGATGTCATAAATGCTTGACAATGAATATTATGTGTGGTATAGTTATTGTGTCAAAAAAGAATTATAACCCTATTGATACTGAAGGAGTTAATATGATAGACTTTTCAAAATATGAAAAAACAAATACTTATTATGGTGGGACAGAGCGTAAATTTGGCGTGAACGTTGAAGGCTTTGAATATATGATTAAATTTCAAAAACACGATAATTTTGGCGTAAAAAGAAATAATCATATATCGGAGTACCTTGGTTCTCATATTTTTGAATTGCTTGGATTTGAATCGCAAGATACGTATCTTGGGACGTATGAAGAAGAGCAGGTTGTAGCGTGTAAAAATTTCGTTAGTGGTGAAACGCAATTCGTTCCTTTTAATGATGTAGGGGAAAGTTCTCTTGAACAAGACAAAGAAACGTACCAATATTCTTATCAAGATATTATGCAAATGCTCAGAGATAACGTAAAACTTACGAGTGTTGAAGAAACGATAAGTATGTTTTGGGATATTTACGTAGTAGATGCTTTAATAGGAAATTTTGATAGACACGGTGGTAATTGGGGATTCTTAAAAAAGAATAATAAGTATACGCTTGCACCTGTTTTTGATAACGGCTCGTGTCTTTATCCTAAACTTAAAGATGAAGAAGAAATGCAAAGTATTATGGAATCTGAAGAGAAAACAAATTTAAGAGTATATGGATATCCTACGTCACAAGTTCAGTTAAACGGCAAAAAGAGTTCTTATTTTGAGGTAATAAACTCCTTAGAGTTTAAAGAGTGTAACGATTCAGTTATAAAAATTTGTGAAAGATATTCTCAAGAAAAAATAAACGAGTTAATAGATGAAACTTGCTTTATAACAGATATTCAAAAAAGTTTTTACAAATATATATTAAGGCAAAGATTTGAAAAGATATTACTTCCCGCCTATAAGAAATTAACGGAGAAATAAAATGAGAAAGCTAACAACAACGGGCTTTATTTGTCTTGAAGACGATTATAAGTTCATTTATAAAATTGCTAAAATTGAATACGAAGAATGGGAAGATGGAGCATTCAACTATAGATTCCGTCCGTTTTATAATGTTATCAATATGCTTCCTCCAAATTTGTTTCAAGGTATACCAGGACTTGATTTGAGTTTAGAAAAAGCGGTATATGAACGAAAGAATATCGTTCCTACTTTTATTTCTGAAAGAACTCCAAGTGAACGCCGTGAAGATTTATGGGAGTTAATGGAAGAAAGTGGAATGCAAGCATTAAATCGCTTAGAATGGCTTATTAAAACAAATAAAAGATACTCTGGAGACAGATTCTTTGTTATGCCGTATGATGGAAAAGATTTTATAAATTACAACGTCGTTTCCATGTATGATTTGGTAAGAAGGTCAGACAGTATAAACAAGAAACTACTTGATATTATTTGTTTCGGCGATTATCTTAATTCTAGTGAAATTATAATTGATGATAAGTCACGATTATATTATTATCAGTTATTGATGCCAATGTATATTCGTGAATTTACGAGGAAAGAAGAAATAAGACAACGAGGTATAGAACGAGCACGTGCAAACAATGTATATAGAGGTCGTGTGCAAATTAAAATAGACCCTTTGTTGTTTGATAGGGTTGCTAATGACTATATTCATGGAAGAATATCGGTAGACCAAGCGGTTAGTGTCTTAAAAGTAAGCAAGTCAACTTTTTTTAGAAGATTGTCTGAAAGACAGACGCGCTTTAAGAATTATATTTTACAAAAAGGTTTAGAAAAGGCAAAGGCGGAAATTTTAAAGCAAATAGTTTTTAATGACTCAAACTTGTCTAATCAACAAAAAGAAAATTTTCTAAACGTGATTGATTCTTATTCAAAAGTAAGCGATATTAAGGATATTTTAACTTTCTTAAATAACTTAAAAAAATAGAAAAAGCAAATTTTTATAGAAACAACTAAACAATTGCAATAGTAGAGAAACAAAGGAGAAAATTTTATGGAATGGATAAATTTGGCGGCGCTAGTTATTATCCCGATTTTGGCTGTCATTATAGCACAAAACTTACAAGATAGAAGCGAAAAGCGCAAGGATAAAATGCGTGTTTTTTCTCACTTGATGTCTTATCGTTCTTTTGGTTACGTGGACCAATACTCGGTAAACGTTTTCAACTCAGTTCCTATCGTTTTTTATGACGATAAAGAAGTTATAGAGAAATATAATGCTTATTTGAAGTCGTTAAACATTAAGCCTGAGGATGTTCAAGTAAAACAAAAAGAAATCGAAGACAATAAAACAAAGATGCTTGAAGCGATGGCAAAAGCGTTAAAATATAAAAACGTAAATTGGGAACTTATTCAAAATCCCTACGTTCCTAATGGGTTGATAGACCAAATTAATGCAGAAAACACCTATAAACGTGGACAATTAGAAGTTATTAAATTAGTTTCTACTATGGCGGCTGCGCAAACAGCTATGAATGCAAAGAATCCAAAAGTCGCGAGTAGTGAGGAACACATTGAAGAAATTAAAGAAGAAAAGAAAACGGGAGAACAATAATGCCTACGTTAGAATGGATTGGAAAAGATAAGGTTTTAAATCATCATCAAGAAGTGCCGTTTAGGATTCTTGATAAAAAATATACGTTTAATGCGGAAAACTCCGAGAATATGATTATTCACGGGGATAATTTGCTTGCGCTTAAATCCCTTCTTCCCCAATATGAAGGACGTATAGATTGCATTTATATCGACCCGCCTTATAATACGGGAAATGAAAAATGGGTTTATAACGACAATGTAAACGACCCGAGAATTAAAAAATGGCTTGGTGAAGTTGTTGGTGCAGAAGGCGAAGATTTATCAAGACACGATAAGTGGCTTTGCATGATGTATCCTAGATTGAAATTACTTCATAAGTTGTTATCGGAAAAAGGCGTTATTTTTATTAGTATTGATGATAACGAGCAAGCAAACTTAAAATTGATATGTGATGAAATATTTGGTGTTCGCAATTTTATTGCAAATATATGCCACAAATCACGAAGTAGTATATCAAATGATTTAATTTTGAGCCCAAATCACAATATTGTACTCTTTTACGCAAAAAATATTGATAATGTTTTTGCAAGAAGAAGACAATTTAGAATGGTAGCAGATGAAACAGAATTTAAATTAGACGATAACGACGGAAAGGGAAAATATAAGCTTGTACCAGTAGATGGCCCTGGCGGTGCAGCAAAAGGTAATCCATATTATGAGTTTTTAGGAGTTACTGGATATTGGAGATATAGTAAAGATACAATGCAAGAGCTGTATGAAAAAGGAGAAATTGTTAAAAGAAAAACATCCTTGTCGCGTAAATATTATTACTCTAAAGCAATAGAAAAAGGTGGAAAATCTTATTCTACTTGGTGGGATGATGCAGGTTCAGCAACAAATGGGACAAACTTAATAAAAGATATATTCAACGAAAAAACTTTTGATACTCCCAAGCCACTCGATTTATTAGAGAGAATTGTTAAAATATCTACGCAAAGTAATTCAATAGTTTTAGATTCATTCGCTGGTTCAGGAACTACTGCTCAAGCGGTGCTAAATATAAACAAGCAGGATAATGGGAAACGCAAGTTTATCCTTGTGGAAATGATGGATTACGCGGATACCATTACAGCTGAAAGAGTAAAACGTGTTATAAATGGTTATGGCAAAGACGATAAAGCCGTTGCAGGTGTTCCCGGCGATTTCACTTACTATGAACTTGGACAACCTTTGTTTAAGGATGACAAAAACTTAAACGAAGAAGTTCCTGAAGAAGAAATCCGTAACTACGTTTATTATATGGAAACGAAAAAGCCACTTGATACGGAAACAACGGACAATCCTTATTTATTAGGCAAGAATAACGACACGGCGTATTACTTCTATTATAAAAAAGATGAAATTACTACGCTTAACCACGAATTTTTATCTACGATAAACACAAAAGCAACGGAATACATTATTTATGCAGATAAATGCGTGCTTGCACAAGAGGTAATGGAAAAATTCAATATCGTATTCAAGAAAATACCACGTGATATTACAAGGCTTTAAGAGGTAAAATTATGGAATTAAAAAACTTTCAAAAACAAGTTATAAGTGATTTGAATCGCTATTGTGAGTTATTAAACTCTACGAATAGCGTTGTTAAAGCCTACAACGATTATTGGTTAGAAAAAGGCGTTAGGGTTGGTTTTGATTCTATTCCTACATACAAAAACACGATTGAAAATACTCCGCACGTTTGTTTCAAAGTTCCTACGGGTGGTGGTAAAACATTTTTGGCGTGTAATTCGTTAAGAACTATTTTCGGCAACTTGCCAAGTAAAAAAGCAAAAGTTGTCGTTTGGCTTGTTCCGTCTGAAGCAATTCTTACGCAAACGTTAAAGAATTTATCAAATCCTGCACATCCGTATAGGCAAAAGATTGAGTCGGATTTTAATGGCAGAGTTCAAGTTTATAGCAAGCAACAAGTTTTAGACGGACAACAATTTAACCCTACTACAGTAAACGAGCAACTATCTATTGTGGTAATGAGTTTTGATAGTTTCCGTATTAAAAACAAAGAAGGCAGAAAGGTTTATCAAGAAAACGGAAACTTGCAACAGTTTACCAAGTTTATTTCTACTCCTGAAACGCTTATAGAAGGGGTTGATGATACTGCGCTCATTCAAGTATTAAATCAACTTTCTCCCGTTGTGGTCGTTGATGAAAGCCATCATACTACGGGTGAATTAAGTGTGGAAATGCTTAAAAACTTAAATCCTTGCTTTATTCTTGACTTAACCGCTACACCAAGAAAGAATAGCAATATTATTTCTTATGTAGATGCGGCACAACTTAAAGCGGAAAATATGGTTAAACTTCCCGTTATTGTTTACAATCGCCCGTCGCAAGAAGAAGTTATTGCCGATGCGATTGACTTACGCAACCGTTTAGACGAACTTGCTAAAACGAATACGGGTGGACGTTATATTAGACCTATCGTCTTATTCCAAGCACAACCAAGAAATGGTGAAAACAAGGAAACTTTTGACAAGTTAAAAGAAAAACTTGTAGAAAACGGCATTCCTGCGGAAGAAATTGCAATTAAGACGGCGGAAATCAATGAAATTAAAGATAAAGACTTAATGTCACCTGACTGCAAGATAAAATATATCATTACGGTTAACGCTCTTAAAGAAGGTTGGGACTGCCCCTTTGCATATATTTTAGCAACGCTTGCAAACAAGACTTCAACTGTTGACGTAGAGCAAATTTTAGGACGTGTTTTGCGTTTGCCTTACACAAAACAAAATACGAGTAAGTTCTTAAACCTTTCCTACGTGCTTACAAGTTCTAACGATTTCCACGCTACGATTACGAAAGTAATTCAAGGACTTAACGATGCTGGCTTTAGTAGTAAAGATTACCGTGTGGCAGAAGAAAAACCTGTTGTTGAACCAGCACCGAAGCCTGTACAACAAGAAATTGCGTTTACACCGCCTACGGTGGATGAAGAAGAATTTTTGCAGTTTGATAGTTCGGCACTTAAAGCAATTATCGAAGAAAGGCAAAAAACGGAAACGCCTTCTACTGCTATTGACGATATGTTGGCAAGTGCAGAAGTTAAGAGTGATACTTATGATGAAGAATTAAAAGCTCTTCAAACTGAACCTTTAAGTGATTTACCGTTGGAGGTAAGAAGTAAAGTGACTACATATAGAATTTACGATGAATATAAAGACGAAGCCTTGGCGTTAGAAATTCCGCAGTTCTATTATAAGTCCGAGAACAGTTTATTTGCTTTCTTGGATGGCGATTATAAAGAACTTGTTAGCAAGGAATTTTTATCCGACGGTTTTACGCTGAAAGATAAGAGCGTTGAAATTGATTTCCGTTCAGCAACCGAAGGCGTTGCAGAAGTTGACGTTAATAAAAACGAAAAACCGAAATATCGTTTTATGGCAGAAGCTGAAAGCGAATATTTCAAAGAAATGTTCAAAAATCAAGCACCTGAAAGCCGTGTAAGGAATTGCAAATATCAAATAAAGAAAATTCTTGAAACGCTTGATATTGTTTCAAGTGGCGAATTGACCGCTTATATTGACCGTGTTGTGGAAAATATGAACGGTGACGAACTTGCAGCGCTTGAAAAGAACGTTCACGGTTTTGCTATTAGAATTAAAGACAAAATCAATAAACTTCTTGATGAATATCGTCGTGATAGATTTAAGCATTTAATTGAAACGGGTAAAATTGTTTGCATTCCGTCGTTTAAGTTAAAAAGTGAAATCAATCCGGGCGAAACGTTCTCGTTCTTGTCAAAGTCTTTGTACGCTGAAGAACAAACGATGAACGCTTTTGAACGTAAAGTTATTGAAAAAGTTGCGTCTATGCCTAATATTAAGTGGTGGCATAGAAATATTGAACGTCACGAGTTCTGTATAAATGGTTTTATTAACCATTATCCTGACTTTATCGTTATGACGAATAGTGGTTATATCGTGATGATTGAAACGAAAGGCGAGCACTTAACGTCGAACGACGATAGCCGTGAAAAAGCCGAGCTTGGCAAGATGTGGCAAGCGCAAGCAGGTAGTAAGTTCCGTTATTATATGGTTAGCGAGAATGATATTGCAAGTAATCCTGACGCTACGTCTTTCGATAAATTCTTGAATATTATTAAAGATTTATAAGGAGAAATAATGTACATACATTCAATAAAGTTAACGAATTACAAGTCTATTGGCAGCTACGATGAAGATGAAATCATTATAGAGCCAAAAGTTACCGCTATTATAGGAAAAAATGAAAGTGGCAAGAGTAATGTTTTAGAAGGAATATCTAAAATAAGGTTTTTGTCAAAAAATGATGCTGCTTTTAACGTTGAATGCGTCAATAGACAGGCGGAAAGCGGAACCTTTAATTCATTTCTCGTAACATTAAAGCATAGTCAAGATGAAATTGAAAAGGGTGCTAATACTGATACGAAAATACTTATAACAAAGGATTCATGTTCTGCAACGGGAGGTGTTGTTGGTTTTTATACAAATACAATTAAAATTTTTCTTACTGTGTTAGTTGAATTTTTGAAAGGCATTAACAACAATCCTTTTGGTTTATCGGGACAAGACTACACTAATTATACAAACTGTTTGAATGAAACACAAAAGGAAGATAATATAAATTTTTATAGAATAACCTATTTTATTAATTTGTGCAAAGGAAAAGTAAATAACATTCCACAAGATAAGCGTGAAAACTATAAAAACATATTGCAAGAAGTACAAACAGCGTGGGACCCCTTTGCTTCTGTTTTCCCGACTTTCTTCTATAGAAGTACAAACAAGACGCTTAACTCGTCATATAAGTATGATGATATTAATAGTGAACTTAATAATCCAAATGTAAATCCTAATAGCTTAATAAGAGAGTTGGTAAAAATTATCGGCGTACCGCACAGCGACTTTCTTTCCGCTTGTCAACAAGGATACAATGCAACTCAAATAACTAAACGTGATAATATAAATAAGTTAATTAATGAAAAACTGAATAAAGCCTTTCATAGTTTTTATACAACGGAAAAATTATATTTAGGAATACAGTTTAATGCGGGTATTATAACCTTTACCATAAAAAAAGAAGATGGAGCAACTTTGGTCTTGTCAGAAAGAAGCAATGGTTTGAAGTGGTATTTAAATTTATTTATTGATATGCTTGCTAACGATGCTGTTAATAATAAAGTGGTATTCCTTTTAGATGAGCCGGGAACAAATCTACACGTAAACGCACAAAGAGAATTATTACATTTATTTAATCACCTTGCAGAAAATGGAAATCAAATTGTTTATACAACACATTCACCTTATATGCTTGATATGGAAAACGACGGAATTCATCGAATTAGAGCAGTGGTTAAAAATGAAGATGAAAATACTTATATTTATAAAACAGCATACGATTCAAAAATTGCACCTGATAGTCAAAATGACACCTTAACACCTATTATTCGTGCCTTGGGTATGAATTTATTAGACACGTTTGGTCCTGCAAAAGACAAATTAAATATTATTACTGAAGGAATGAGTGATTATATTTATATTACTTTGATGGCAAAACAGTTGGGAATTGATTTAAGTAAAGTTGCCTTTATTCCTTCTCAAGGAGCAACAAACTGTGTAAACATTGCAATGATATTGCACGGATGGGGTTGTAAATATGTTGCATTATTTGATTACGACAAAGAAGGTGTTGAAGAGGGCGGCGAGCAGATAAGAAAAACATTTGATTCTAAAATAGGGGAAAATTTTCAGTATATAGTTGATGTGAAACAGCAAGATGTTGACTCCTATACTTATAAACAGTCACCTAAAATGGTTGAAGATTTGATAACTCGTTCCGAAATTGATAGATTTTGCAATGATTTTGGTATATCGAAAAGAACAAGTAAATCATTAGTCGCAAAAATATTAAGCAACGCTGTTGAAGATGGTTCGTTTACATTGAACGAAAATGTTAAAACAAACTTTACCATGTTGTTTAACAAATTAGAATTGTTGGGATAGTATCACTTACCGTTAGAAGCATGATGAGGTAAAATATTAACTAATTAGAAAGGATATTGCTAAAATATGATAGATATAGGTATGCCAGATAGCGCAATAGAATATGATGGCTATATGCTGATGAAGTTCACCACATCATACGAATATCAACAAGATTTTTTGAACGGAAATCTGTTTTTTAATACTGCTGATTTCTTCGCAAAATGCGATGATGAAGGACGAGGTGATCCCGACGAGGGAAATACATTTGTCGTAGATTATGAAAAACCCAATTTAATATCAGCAAACCTTGAAAAAGTAGGAGATGCCTACGCCATAGTAGTGAGAGATTATTCCAATAATCCCGAATACTACAAGAGAGGAACAGTTTGGGATTACTCATCAGCTATCAACAGGCGTCGAAAAATCATTTCATTATATACCGCCTTCGTAAACATCAAAGAGCAGCGAGTCGCACCTTTTGATAGCAGAATGAAAAAAGAATTTGGGGAATATGGAATTTTGATTTTGAATCGTCAAGAATTTTTTCAAAGAGTTTGGAAAACGATTTATGAATCAAAAAAATATTCGCAAGTGGCAATGGGGTTTTTAGAATATATTCCTCAAACTAAGCATCAAGGTCTCATTGACTGGAATCCTTTCTTAAAGAAAGAGAAGTTTGCATACCAAAATGAATTTAGAGCAACCTTTGTATCAGAGGATGATAAACCCATAAAAATAGAATTGGGGTTCTCTCTTCGAGATATCGCCGTTCCGATAATGATGAAAGATGTTAAAGAAATACATTTTGAAAATGGCAAACTGCTTTATCCGATAGCGTGTGATTCTTAAATTTAAAAATCAAGTTGCTATAAGAGAGGAGAAAAATGAACGATAGATGTATTATTTGTAACAACTTAGATGCTGAGTTTACACTGGAACATATAATTCCTTTTGCGTTGGGTAACAACAACTTTTCTTTGAGGAATGTATGTAAAAAATGCAATTCACTAATTGGTGAGAAAATCGATGTGTATAGCACTAACAATATAATGGCTGAATTAATGCGAATGACAAAAAAAGTCCCCGGTCATTCAGGAAAAATTCCTTTCCCGTTTGCAAAAGGCAAAACAGAGGATGGCTTTACTGTAAAGCTTTCATTAGAGATGAAACCCACAATTGAGCCCAAGGTATCTAAAAATGAAAATAAATACAATATTATAGCTGGCTCTCATGATGAAGCAATTAACATTGCGGAAAAAATATTAAAAAGAAATGGTAAGCCTCCATTATCCAAATCTGCCAAAGAAATCATTCTATCAAAAGTGGCACACAAAGAACATCCAAGAATTAACTATAGTTTCGAATTAAACATTAACATGCTGAAAATAGAAGCTATAAAAATAGTTTTTGAGACAGTAGTATATAAACTCGGAACATCATGTTTACAGGAAGCTGTGGTTGAAAAAATGCAGAATGTTATATTCAAGTACATATATGAGGATGTTTTGGATATTGAGTTTTTAAATGAAAATGTTTCATTTATAGATGGGGCAATGTTTAACTCTATCCGTGATGCGCTACAGGTTACGTTCAAAGAAGGTATTTTTCACATTATCCATTTTACTGTTAGAGAAAACGATACAGTGGTAACAGTGATTGTTGAGGGGATGCTCCCCATGGCAGTAAAATTAGACACAGTTGATTTAATAAACAATAATTCTCTGATTATTGTTGGATATCCGGGTAATCTTCTTATAAATGAATAATAGGTATAGTTGTCTGCATAGCTTAAGCAAATAAAGTTGATATACTTTCAAAAAATAAAAAATTTTTAAGTTTCGAAAGTGGATTTGCTCCAGAAAATTGTGGAAAATACAACTATTCGGAGCGAATCTATTATAAAGTTGTTTATTTGCTCCAAAAAATACTATTTAATGATATTATCTGGAGCAAATGCAATACTATCTAATTTTAACAAGTTAAAAGGCGAGAATTTTCTCGCCTTTTATGTTTAGGGTTTACAAACTTAAAATTACGCCGACTGACCATTTGTAACTAAAAAGTTCAATTAGTTTAGCGCTTGTGCAACCACTAAAATAACGGTAGGCGTTTGCCTGCCGTTATTTTTGTGTTTCAGAATATGGTTTATGCCTTACGGCTTTTGGTATGGAGCTATATTTTGGGGTATAGCGACAAAAGACTTTTAACCGAGTTGCCGTTGTCAGAAAGTGGCTTATACCGTGTAAAAAGTAAAATAGAAGACAAAGTTTATCAGTTATACATAGTTAATGGGTTTGTTACCCTAGATGAAGTAATATCAAACAAAATAGTTGAATAAAAAAGAGAAATTAAAGAAAAATAAAAGTTTTTTAAAATAAATTATAGATTTTAGTTCGATTTTGTCATACATAGTTATAACTATTCTAAAAATAATCTTAACTGTTTATAATTTTAATTAAAACTATCTATAATAATAATTAAGATTAATATGCGGGGCAATGATGATGGATAGTATTGTTCGAATCAAATGGAAGATAAAAGATTTGCTGGCTCAAAAGGGGATGTCTTATTATGAATTGTCAAATAAGGCAGACTTAACGGGCGCTTGCATCAGTAATTGGTACTCAAAGAGAAATTATACCCCAAGTTTAGATGCTATTATTAAAGTGTGTAAAGTATTGGATATTTCCTTGGCAGAACTTTTTAAAGAAGAGGATGAGGAATTTGTTTGCGTTGGTAACGTAGAAAGAGATTTGCTTAATAAGTGGTCTGGGTTAAACGAAAAACAAAAGAAAAGCGTTTTAATGCAGATGGATGCATTTTTGGAAAAATAGAGTTTGATGCAAAATAGTTGTACGGTTAGAAGAAAACAATTTAAGAAGATTATTCGCTTAGTTGTTATAAATCCACAAAGGGGCTTAGAATTAATTGACAAACTTTATGGAAAACTAATTTATTGCACTGCTTACTCTGTTTGTCATAACAAATATAGCGCTGAATCTGTTAGAAACAAGGTTTTAATTAAAATTTGGCAAAAGGCAGATGAGCTAACAAACATTGATAACCCTGAAGGCTGGATATATGTAACAGCGAAAAATTTTGCAAAAGATGAAATTAGCGAAGGGCGTTTTGTTAAACTAGATGAAAATATATGCTGTGGCAAGGATTACATAAACGAATTTCTAGATGATGATTCGTTTTCTTTTTTAATAAGTGACTTAAAAGATGAAGAACAAGAAATAATGATATTTAAATTTGCGCAGAGTTATATTTTTCGTGAAATTAGCGAGATATTAAACAAGCCAGAGGCGGCTATAATGTCCACTTTTTATAGGGCTTTGGACAAAATCAAACAAAAATTAACCAAAAATTGAAAAAAATTAAAAAATTTTAAAAAAAGTGAAAGAAAACCTCCGTTTCTACCGTCTTATTAGTAACAAAACATTAAGGAGGAATTTCTTATGAAGAAAATTTTAGCAACAGCAACTGCGCTTGTTCTATCTATTTGTTCTTTGGCATTTTTATTTGCGCCAACAAATAAAGCAAGTGCATACAACCTTGATGAAGCAGACAAATACTTTGTAGAGTTTGTTACATCAGACACGACGTTTGAGGGTACTCTTTCGTTTTCGCATAGACCGTTATACGATGAAGACTTTAACGTTAACGGCAGGGAATATACCTTTTCTATTGGTAACGTTAACGGGTATGCGTTAATGACTGAGTTTGCTACTGCAACCCAAACCTTTTACGAAATAGAAGAAGTATATTATAACGCTACTTCTCCATTTAGCAATTGTAATGGATTACCGGTTTATATAACCCATAACACTTATTTAGAGTTTGTAAACGAAGCCTTTTATGACGTATTGACCGGTGCACAAATTACTGATGAAGTACTGCAAAGTTGTGTAGAACAAGGTTTTAACTACTTTGGTGGTACTACTGCAACGTTTACGAACACAACGGTGGATATAGAATACGCAACAAAGACCGTTGATGAATATAGTATACAATTAGATTTGCCTGATATAGTTGGATCAGTTCCGGGGGGGTCTTGCGCACATACGGCGGGCGCAATTATACTGACTTATTACGATAGGTTTTGTGAAAATATAATGCCTGATTTTGACCCGTGTCTTAGGTTTGGTAATTTCTTGTTTTATAGAGATACTGCAGAAGAAGTGTATAATATGACGTTAGAGCTAGTTGACTATATGTTAATTGGCGAGCCGCACCCTGGCACAACATTTACCGAATTCCAATACGGTATGCAAAACTTTGTTTCAGACTGTGGGTATACATATACGTCTACCGACCTTTTTACAAACGGTGCTTTTAATTTTAACAATTATAAAACGGCTGTAGAAAACAATCTCCCTTGTGCAATATTTTTAACTAACTTTACTATGTCTAATGGCATAAGACAAGAAGAGAATTTAGACTCCGTTGGTTTTGGATATTGCCCCGTATCGCACGTTGCTGCTGCATGTGGATACAAAGTGATAACCTATTATGATGCAAATAACAATGTTATAACGTCGAATACATATTTAAAAGTTGCTAGCGGATTGAATTCTTATGGCATAGGTTTTTTAAGTGTTAACAACAGTACGATTAGCAAAGCAATTTCAATTTTAGTAAGTTGAGGATAAAATGCAAGATAAAGAGTTAGAACGAATACTGCAAGAAAAAGCAGATAAAACGGAAATGAGACCTTTTTCTGAAGTCTGGGAAGATATTAAAGGAGACGTAGTTCAACCAGAGCCAAAGAAGAAAAAATTTGAATTAAAAAAGTGGCTACCTATGTCGCTAGCCGCTACCTTTTTGGTTGCATGTATAGCGGTAACCCCCATTATTATAGAGAGTTTAAAACCTTTACCCCCGCAGGAAGAACTTTTTTTTACTGATGAGTTGGTTATACAAAACACAACTAAAGAAGAAATGTTTCAGGGGCTATCTAGCGCACAAATCCACCACGTTGATTTAAGTTCATACTCTTTTGATAGTTGTAAATTGTATTATACTGAAAATAACGTTGTTAAGGGGGCAGAGTTTAATTTTTACGAAAACGTGCCTATCCCCAGTTTTTTTGCAAAAATGCGAATATACGATAAAAGTGTAGACTTAAATTTGGACTTAGCGAAATACGATACGATTGTAAAGGTAAATTCGGCTGACGTCCATTACAAGTTCAACGGTCAAAATGGTGGAATGTATCAATACGAAGTATACGCAGTGCATAACTCTGTTCAATACGCGATAGAGTATAATGGTTTTGCCGACAACTTAATGGAGTTCTTAAACGATTTTTTTGCATAAAATTATAAACATAAAAAGCCGAAACCTTGTGGTGTTCGGCTTTTTACGTTATTTGGTATTATGAATTGTGTTCTTTACACGGTGTGAGTAGGTTAAAGGTTTATAAGGTATTAAAGTCTTAGTCAAATCGTTATATTTTATATTTTTGCTCTATAACGTAGTCTAATTTTTTATGTTTTCTTCCAAGACTTTGT
Source organism: Clostridia bacterium (assembly GCA_017465145.1). Lineage (GTDB taxonomy): Bacteria > Bacillota > Clostridia > Christensenellales > Borkfalkiaceae > UBA1259. Next base: position 108,161 of record JAFTWU010000003.1, read on the forward strand.
TGTATTATTTCAAGTGTTTCAACGTAGGCTGTCATTTCACCTAAAATAAAATCGTTACGGGGCAATGCGTTTAGTTCATCTAAATAAAACGTGTATAAGTCTATAATGTATTCTATTAATTGTGTTATTGACATTTTTAATCCTCTTTCGTGGTGGCTACTTCATAATCTATTAGGTTTTCTTCAATACAAAGATAAAAATCTTTGACTATTTGATTTCTATAATTAAATAAAGTTGTTCGCGATAGGTTGCACTTTATCGCTAGTTTCCAAGAAGGCATGTTCAGGTTTTGAATATAAATAGCCTCAAAAACACAAAGAATTGGTGTGTCTCCTGATAGGTCCTTCAACGTGTAATATTTATGTAAAAAATCAAAAGTTTGCGTAAATGCACTTTCGCCATGATAAATTGATTTTTTTATTCTATTTTCCTTATTTCTTAAAAATTCTTCATGGGTAAAAGTCATAACTACATTATCTACCAAATCGAAAGGGGTAGAGTACGGATTTTTTGGACTGTAAACATGTTAAAGTTCATTGCCCAATAAATAAGACGGTAGAAAAAGACTTTTTCTTGCAAAAATTTGAAAAATTATTAAAAATATTTATTTTTTTTTAAAATTAAATGCTAAAAGGATGGTAATATAGAACCTATCGATAGATGGGTGTTTTTCTTTTTGTCAAGTTATTTACAAAAGGGGCTTGGGTTGGTATAATACTATTAATTTATATAAAAAGGAAACGGGCGTGAAAGACTTAATTAGCAAAATGACGATAGAAGAAAAAATTGCAATAGTTTCGGGTACGAATTTTATGTACACGAACGCTATTTCGCGCCTAAATATACCGTCTATTTGTATGGCGGACGGTCCGCACGGACTTAGAAAGCAAACGGGCAAGATGGATAACGGCATAGCGCAAAGTTTACCGTCTACCGCTTTTCCAACGGCATCTACTACCGCGTGTGGTTGGAACGAAGATAACTTTTACAAAATGGGCGACGCCATTGCTAAAGAGTGCGCTTTATACGGCGTAGATACCTTGCTTGGCCCTGCAATTAATATAAAGCGCAACCCACTTTGCGGAAGAAATTTTGAATATTTTTCCGAAGACCCCTATCTTGCGGGCAAACTTGCAAGCGCGCAGATTAAGGGTGTTCAACAAAATGGTATAAGCACTTGCCTAAAGCATTTTGCCCTTAATAATAACGAAGATTTTAGGTTTTACGGCGACAGCGTTTGCGACGAGCGTACCGCCCGTGAAATCTACCTTAAGCCGTTTGAAATAGCCGTTAAAGAAAGCGCGCCCCACTCTATAATGTGCGCGTATAACAAGATTAACGGAGATTTTTGTTCGGAAAACAGTTGGCTTTTAACAGACGTTTTGCGCGATGAGTGGAATTATCAAGGTTTAGTAATGACCGATTGGGGCGCAACCCACGATAGAGTTAAAGGGTTAAAGGCGGGGCTTGATTTAGAAATGCCCGGCGATACCGCTATTTGTAGACGTGCCCTATATAACGCTATTAAAAGTGGCGAACTTGATGAAAAGACTTTAGATAAGTCGGTTGAAAGGGTGCTTAACCTTATAAATAAGCACTCGGAAGGCAAAGCGACAAACTGCGGAACGGAAAAAGATTGCACGGAAAAAGATTGCAAGACAAACCTTGAAAATCCCCTTGACTTTGAAAACCACAACGATTTATGTGCGGAAATTGCAAAGGACTGTGCGGTGCTACTTAAAAACGACGGTGCTTTACCCTTAAACAAGAAAGAAAAGGTTTTAATCGTTGGCGATTTGTTTGAAAAAATGCGCTATCAAGGTGCGGGCAGTTCAATGATTAACGCTAAAAAGGTAACTTCGCCAAAGCAAGCCTTTGATAAATACGGGGCATTATACGATTTTGCGCGCGGATATATAGCAAGCGAAAGCCAAACGGATGAGCCCCTTTTACAAGACGCCCTAAATAAAGCCGAAAATTTTGAAAAGGTGATAATTTTTGCGGGGCTTACCGACCTTGTTGAAAGTGAAGGTTGTGATAGACAAACTTTAAAATTACCTAAAAACCAACTTGATTTAATTAACGGCGTAATATCACTTAATAAAAAGGTGGTAGTGGTGCTTTACGGCGGTTCGGTAATAGAACTATCGTTTAACGATAAGGTAAACGCCATTTTAAATATGTTTTTGCCGGGGCAAAACGGCGGACAAGCAACTTACGACCTTTTATACGGCAACGCGTGTCCTAGTGGGAAACTTAGCGAAACGTGGGTTAAAAATTACGATTGCGTGCCCTATGGCAAAGAATATCAAACTAGCCCCGTGCACCTTTATAAAGAAAGTGTTTTCGCGGGGTATAGATACTACGCCTATCATATGGATAAAGTGCTTTATCCTTTCGGTTACGGGCTTTCTTACACTAACTTTAGTTACGCCGATTTGGCGGTAGAACGCGACAAGAAAAACGGGGAAATTCGCCTTGAATTTAACCTTTCAAACGTTGGAAACTTTGACGGCGCAGAAGTAGTTGAAATTTACGTTACCGCGCCAAGTGTCAATGTTTTCCGCCCTAAAAAAGAACTTAAAGCGTTTAAGAAGGTGTTTCTAAAAAGTGGCGAAACAAAAAGGGTTGCGCTTACTCTTAACGAACAAGATTTTGCCTATTACAGCGTATCGAACGGCAAATATATTTTAGACGGCGGTAGATATCTTTTGCACGTTGCGTCTAGTAGTGTTAAAACCGAACTTTCCGCGCATATTTTAATTGACGGCAACGCCGACAACTATACCGCGGATATGGGCGATACTAATATGCAACCGCCCGAATATAGCGCCCGCGTTTTAGACGCTTACAGCAAAGACGTTGCTAAAATTAGTGACGATATTTTTATAGAGATGAGCGGGCTTAGTGTTCCCGTTGTAGAAAGTAAACTTCCCATAACTTTAGAGAGCAGGTTTTACGACCTTAACCAAACGTTTATGGGCAGAATTTTGTATTCTGCGGTAACGGGTGTGGCAAACCGTAAACTTAAAAAAGCGAAAAAGTTGCCAAAAGGAGAAAGGCGCGACAACGAAATTAAAGGGGCAATTTTCTTAAAACGAATTTTCGATACGGAAACGCTTATCGGTATGACGATGACGGCGGGTAAACAATTTCCCTATAACTTTGCCAAGGGTTTTATGCACCTTGCAAACGGTAAAATCTTTTCGGGTATAGGGTGTTTTTTGCGCCCGATTAAAGCACCAAAACTGCCTAAAAAGAACAAAAAGAATTAAAAAGCATTAAAAATTAACAAAAAAGGTGGCAAAAACGCCACTTTTTTTCATTTTCCATATTGATTAATTATACTTTTAACCGTATAATAAAATTGATATTGACATAATATCAAAGATAGATAAGGAGGATAAATTTATGAAATTATTGGGGAAATCCATCGTGGTAACGGGCGCATCGTCCGGTATGGGTAAGAGCATAGTTGAATTGTTCGTTAAAGAAGGCGCAAACGTAGTTGCGGTTGCAAGACGTAAAGAACGCCTAGACGCTTTGGCTGAAAGCCTTAAGGGAGAAAAAGGCAAAATCGTGGTATATCAAGGAGACGTTTCTAAACGTGAAGATAACGAAGGTATGATTGACTGTGCCGTTAAAGAATTTGGCAAGTTAGACGTTTTAGTTAATAACGCTGGCGTTATGGACGATATGGCACCTATTGCCGAAGCAAGTGATGAAAAATATGAAAAAGTTATGACTATAAACGTTTACGGTCCTCTTTGTGCAATGAGAAAGGCTTGTCAAGTATTCTTGGCACAAGGCAACGGCGGTAATATAATTAACGTTTCTTCGGTTGGTTCTATGCACCAAGCGGCAGGTCCTGTTTATTGTGCGTCTAAAGCGGCGCTTAACGCTCTTAGCAAAAACACCGCGTATATGTATATGAGAGATAAAATTCGTTGCAACGTAATCGCCCCCGGCGGTATTAAAACGGAAATAGGCACGGCAATGGGTATGCCTAATATGACGGGTTATCAAAAACTAGGTGGTATTCTTGCCCTTGCACCCGAACAAGGTGAAGCGGAAGATATCGCAAAGGCTGCGCTTTATCTAGCAAGCGACGACTCTTTGTACGTAAGTGGTATCGTAATGCCCGTTGACGGCGGTTGGATTGCTTTCTAAACGCAATGTCTTAGTGTTAAAATAAAACTAACAACGTAAAAACGCCCCTTTAATAACAAGGGGCGTTTTTTTAACCTTAAAATATTACGGTATTTTTTGCTTTTTTATAAAAGGTGTAGTATAATATGCGCGTGGCTTAGTTTCGCATATTGAAATGACACGATAAAAGCAAAACGGAAGTGTAATTACTGCAGAAAAAAAGGCTTGTTGGTGAATTTTAGTGAAGGAATATATTTTTAACTATTACCCACGTTTTAAGTGCATAGCGCAAGAGTGTAAGCATACTTGCTGTGCTGGGTGGGAAATGAATATTGACAGTAAAACGCTAGAAATCTATAAAAACGATAAGTCTAGTTTTTCTAGTGCGTTGAAATGCGGAATAAATTATAAAAAAAGTAAATTCAAGGCAGATAAAAACAAGCGTTGTGCTTTTTTGAACGAGCAAGGCTTATGTGAAATTATCTTAAATCTAGGCGAAAAAAGTTTATGTCAAGTATGCCGTGACCACCCTAGGTTTAGAAGTTTTTTTAGTGATAGAATAGAAACGGGTTTAGGCTTTTGTTGTGAAGAAGCGACAAGGCAAATTCTTTCGTTCGAAGATAAAATAGAGCCCGTGCTTGTAAGCGATAACGGTGCTAGCGGCACCCTTGACTATAACGAAAATAACGTTTTGCAGTTTAGAGAAAACGCGCTAAATATCCTTCAAAACAGAGAATTAGATATAAACCAAAGGATAGACGACCTATTAAAATTGTGCAAAGCAAAGGTTAGCGAAACCGACTTTGCAAAAATTGTAAAGGCGTTTTTACGCACCGAAAGACTAGATAAAGGTTGGACTAAAAGGGTTAAAAAAATTAACTTTGATAAGATAACCCCGCCAAAGCTTTCACTCTTTGCCGAACAGTTTTTGGTAAACTGTTTATATAGAAATTTATCTTATGCCGAAGATACTATATGGGTGCGCGCAAGGGCAATAACTTGTATATTTGCTTGGTGGATAGTTAAAAGTATAATCGCGCAAGAACAAGGAGATAACGATAGTCTTTTAGAGTTGTGTGTAGACGTAGTAAGGGCATATTCTACCGAAATAGAATATAGTGAAAACAATTTAGAAAAACTTTTTTCGTTTGCGTATAAGTTTATTAAAATCGGCTAAAACGCTATATTAAGTAAGCACGAAAAGGTAAAATAAAACCATAAAACAACAAAACAAAAGGCAGGTGATTACCCTGCCTTTTCTTTTTTAACTATTAAATTTAAAGTTAACTAAATATTTAAGTTAAAAATTATTTAGTGCCGAAAATTCTGTCCCCAGCATCTCCAAGTCCTGGTAAAATATAGCCGTGTTCGTTTAAGGTGCGGTCTAGGGTAGAAACGAAAATTTCAACGTCTGGGTGAGCAGACGCAACCTTTTCAACACCTTGTGGAGCGGCGATAATAGACATTAACTTAATCTTTTTGCAACCGCGTTTTTTAAGCATAGTTACCGCGTCAACGGCACTACCACCCGTTGCAAGCATAGGGTCGACAACCATTACGACCTTATCTTCAATATTAACGGGTAATTTGCAATAATATTCGCAAGGTTCAAGCGTTTCTTCGTTACGGTATAGACCTATATGACCAACCTTTGCCGCGGGGAAGAGTGAAAGTATGCCGTCTACCATACCTAACCCTGCACGAAGGATAGGCACGATAGCGATAGAATTTTCTTTAACGACAGTTTGCGTTACCGTTTCAAGCGGGGTTTCCACCACGATTTCTTGGGTGGGAACGTCTTTGAAACTTTCATAAGCCATAAGAGTTGCAAGTTCGCTTATGATTTCGCGGAACTGTTTAGTGTTAGTGTTTTTGTCCCTTATTATAGCAAGTTTATGCCTAATTAAAGGGTGATCTAAAATATGAACGTTTTTGTATTTATCCATAATTTTTTCCTTAAATTTACTTAATTACTAGTTAATTACTCAGCCTTTTCTTCCGCTGTTTTTTCAGCTGCTGCTTTCTTGCTTGCCTTTAAGGTTAAAAGGTTGGTTAAAATACCAAGGATAAGAGCGCATGCGATAGAAGTGATGGTAATCTTACCAATGTTAAGAACCATACCGCCAACGCCAGCGATTAGAATAACTGATACCGTGAATAAATTGTGGTTTTGACTTAAGTCGACCTTTTGAATCATCTTTAAGCCTGATACTGCGATAAAGCCGTAAAGTGTCATGCAAACGCCACCCATTACGCAAGAAGGAATAGTAGCAAGTAAGGTCATTAAGGGAGCGAGGAATGCTGCAACGATACAGATAAAAGCGGCGGTTAAGATGGTTACTATTGATGCGTTACCAGAGATTGCAACACAACCAACTGATTCACCGTAAGAGGTGTTGGGGCAACCGCCAAAGAAAGCACCTGCCATAGAGCCAACGCCGTCGCCAAGTAACGTTCTGTGAAGACCGGGGTCTTTCAATAAATCGGTGTCGATGATTGAAGAAATGTTTTTGTGGTCAGCAAGGTGTTCTGCGAATACAACGAATGCTACGGGGATATAAGCAACTGCGATAGAGCCGATATATGAGCCAACGCCACCTTCAATATTCTTAAATTCACTAAAACTCTTAATAGCGTTTACAAAAGTAAAGTCGGGCAACCATTGCATATCTTTGAATAAGCCAAAGTTGATAATTTGCAATGCGGTGTTTTCCGTTAAAATACCGATAACGGTAAAGATTGCTGCTAATGCATAACCTGCTAAGATACCGATAATGAAGGGGATAATCTTAAGCATCTTCTTGCCGTATACAGAGCAGATGATAACTACTGCAAGAGTAGTTAAACCGCAAAGTAAGCAAAGCCAAGAGTTAGCGGTGGGAACTAAAGAGTTAACGAGTTCAGGTAAACCGTTAGAATTGATAACCCATTGTTCAACGCTAGTCATAACGCTACCCTTAAACAAATCGCCGATAGCGTTGCCAGAAAGTGATAAACCGATGATAGCAACGGTCGGTCCAATAACTGCTGCGGGCATAAGTTTGTTAATCCAGTTAACGCCAGCGAACTTAACGATAAGAGCAATTACAACGTATACTAAACCTGCCATAATAGCGCCAAGTAAAATACCGAAGTAGCCAACGTAAGCCGTACCAACAGCACCGGCAAAAGCCGCAGTCATAGAGCCGATAAAGGCAAAAGACGAGCCTAAGAAAACAGGACTTTTGAACTTGGTGAATAGTAAGTATACTATCGTACCAACACCTGCGCCTAAAAGAGCCGCCGATTGACTCATAGCGGGAACGTCTGCTATGTGGCCTTGGCCTGCCATATTGCCGTTAATGATAACGGGCACTACGATAGTTGCTGCTAAAATAGCAAGAACTTGTTGTAATGCAAACAAAATGGTTTTCCAAATGCCTGGCTTATCTTTTACGCCATAAACTAAGTTTACATTTTTCATTTGTGAAAAACCTCCTAAAATTTAATAAAAAATGAAGCCTAAAAAAATTAGACTTCAATTTAAATTACGAAAAAAAGGGGTGCGGAAGAAAGGGGTAAACTTAAAGATGAAATTTCACCATAACTTAGCGCCATTTTCTTTCTCCCTTAAATACATTATATAAAGTATAGCACCACCGAAAGTAAAAATCAATACGCTTTTTGATTTTTGTCTTTTTTTTTACAAATTTTTTATTCTGCCGTAATTGACTTTTTTTGCCCGCAGGAATATACTTTAAGTATGGAAAAATATTTTATTCATACAAGAAAAAGGGCAGGAAACGACATAGAGCACCTTGGGGATATTGCTCCCGTAGATTTAGCCCCATTAAAAGATTGTCTTTATAGGCGCAAATCGGTGCGCAAATATCAAAATAAAGCGGTAGAACCTGAAATTATAGATAAAATTATCAATTTCGTTAAACAGGTTAAGTGCTTACACCCGTCTATTAAATTTGCCGTGGAAGTAATTGACAAAAAGGATTATAAAGCGCCTTTTACTTGGTTACCGCAACAGGCAATAGCATTTTTTAGCACGGTAAGAACGGGCTATTTAGAAAACGCCGGTTTTATAATGCAACAAATTGAACTATATATTCAGTCGCTTGGTCTTGGCGCGTGCTATCTTGGAATAGGTAAACCCGACCTACATATTCGCGACCACGCCTTAAAGCAAGGGGATATGGAATATGTTATAATGCTTGCCTTTGGCTATCCTCAAGGCGAACAGTTCCGTCAAGAAAAAGACTTTAATCGTAAACCTATGGTTAAAATAAGCGACGCTTACGATGAAAAGTTATTCCCAGCGCGCTTTGCACCATCGTCTATTAACAGTCAGCCTTGGTATTTTACCCACGTTGGCGCTAACGTTCATATGTTTTGCGTATGGCACGGCGTTCTTAAGGTGCTAAGTTTAACAGACCTTAACCATATAGATTGCGGTATTGCACTAGCAAACCTTTATATAAGTAATCCCACGCGTTTTACTTTTACAAAGAAAAAACCCGCGCCAGAGCGCGAAAACTACGTTTATATCGGCACTATCAAGTTTTAAAGTGTTAAAAAACGCTTGACAACGCCGTTACTAAATTTTATAATTAAGAAAACCGATGCGAAAGAGTAAGTAGGTTAGTCAATTTTTCTAAAGAGAGTCGTAGATGGTGGAATTACGGCGAAAAAAACTATATCGAATGGGCTTTCAAGGGCAAGCGGAACTTTAATTTTTGCGGGCGCAAAAGTTAAATAGTATGTGCGACGGAGTGTGGCTCTCCGTAAACAAAGGTCGGCATATGTTGGTATGCAAGCGGGCGCTTGAGTTAAGCGTCAAAACGGGTGGCACCGCGGTATTAGATTATCGTCCCGAAAAACAGTTTTTTGCTGTTTTTCGGGCTTTTATTTTTTACGGCGATTTGCCCACTAAAATTTCGTTAAGGAGAGAGTATTATGAAAGAACAAAAAATACCCTACAAAATATATTTAGAAGAAAGTGAACTTCCTAAAAAGTGGTTAAACCTAAGGGCGTTTATGGATAAAAAACCCGCACCCTTACTTGACCCCGTTACTCATAAGGTTATGAGTGCAAAAGATTTATCTGCAGTTTTTTGTGATGAACTTGCAAAGCAAGAAGTGGACGACACTTCAAAATATATAGATATTCCACAAGAAGTGCGCGATTTTTATAAAATGTATCGTCCCGCACCCCTTATCCGTGCTTATTGCTTAGAAAAAGCACTTGGAACTCCCGCAAAAATCTATTATAAATTTGAAGGTAATAATACTAGCGGTTCACACAAGTTAAACTCTGCTATCGCACAGGCTTACTACGCTAAGCAACAGGGGTTAAAGGGCGTTACCACCGAAACGGGTGCAGGTCAATGGGGCACGGCGCTTTCTATGGCTTGTTCTTACTTTGGGCTTGACTGCAAGGTGTTTATGGTTAAGTGTTCTTACGAACAAAAACCCTTCCGCCGTGAAGTTATGCGCACTTACGGTGCAAACGTAACCCCTTCACCATCAACTACTACTGAAGTTGGCAGAAAGATTTTAGAAGAATTCCCCGGCACTACGGGAAGTTTAGGTTGCGCTATTAGTGAAGCTGTGGAAACGGCAACTAAACTAGACGGCTATCGTTACGTTTTAGGTAGCGTGTTAAACCAAGTTTTATTGCATCAATCGGTTATCGGTTTAGAAACCAAAACCGCGCTAGATAAATACGGCATTAAGGCGGATACTATCATCGGTTGTGCGGGTGGCGGTTCTAACCTTGGCGGTTTAATTGCTCCCTTTATGGTAGAAAAATTAGAAGGTAAGGCAGATTATCAGTTTATCGCGGTAGAACCTGCGTCTTGTCCCACTTTAACGCGCGGTGTTTACGCTTACGATTACTGCGACACGGGTAAGGTTTGTCCCCTTGCAAAAATGTACACTTTAGGTAGCGGTTATATCCCTTCTTCAAGTCACTCAGGCGGTCTTCGTTACCACGGTATGACTACTACTCTTTCAGAACTTTACCATCAAGGACTTATGGAAGCAAGGTCGGTTGAACAAACTTCAGTATTTGCGGCGGCACAGCAATTCGCTAAAATAGAAGGCATTTTACCCGCACCCGAATCTTCACACGCTATCCGCGTTGCTATAGACGAAGCGTTAAAGTGCAAGGAAACGGGCGAAGAAAAGACTATCGTATTCGGTCTTACCGGCACGGGATACTTTGATATGGTTGCTTATCAAAAGTTTAACGACGGCGTTATGGGCGATTATATCCCCACCGACGAAGAAATTGCCGTTGCAACTGCAAAAATTCCTAAAATTTAATAAATTTTACTTTAGTAAAAAATAACCTAAAAAGGCAGGTATAGGCGTAAAATCGTTGACAACACCTGCCTTTTATGTTAAAATCAAGGAAAATAAAAGGTAATGACGGAAAGGTTTTAGTTAAACTAATCTTAGAGAGATGGCGGTTGGTGCAAGTCATCGTGCGGTTGACTAAAATGTAGTTCCCGAACCGGAGAGAAGAAAACGCGTTAGATTTTGCAAAGTTTTTTAAGAAAATCTTACCGTAAAAATAGGGCGCGCGTCGTAGAACTCTCTCGTGATTGCTGCGTTAAGGCATAAGGCTTGATGGAGTCTGAGTGGCGCTAAATATAAGGCGCAATTTGAGTGGTACCACGGGTAAACTATCCCGTCTCAAAGAAATGAGACGGGCATTTTTTTTGCTCGTAGGAGGTTTAGTATGAACACCAAAGATTTAGAAATTAAAATATTAGAGATGGCAGGGCGTATCAAAACCTTGCGTGAAATTGAAGGCCTTACCCCTGAAGAAATGGCGGTAAAGGTCGGTGTTTCCGCAGAAGATTACGCTAGTTACGAATCGGGCAAAAGGGACTTAAACTTTGCCTTTTTATACCGTTGCGCCGCAGCCTTAAACGTTGACGTTACCGATATTATCGAAGGTACTAGCCCTAAACTTGCAGGCTATACTTTAACCCGCCGTGGCGAAGGTCAAGAAATTCAAAAGGCACACGGTATGACTTACTTTAACCTTGCATCTGCATTTAAAAAGCGTATTGCAGAACCACTTTACGTTGTTGCCGACTATGAAGAGGGGGCGGAAGATAAGGAAATTGAAGTTACCACCCACGAAGGGCAAGAATGCGATATCGTAGTATCTGGCGCGTTGAAAGTTCAAGTTGGCGAACACGTGGAAATCTTGCACGAAGGGGACAGTATTTATTACGACTCTTCTAAACCCCACGGTATGATAGCAGTTGAAGGTAGCGACTGTATTTTCTATGCAATCGTTCTTAATCCGTCGGGCGCACCTATCGACAAGTTGGTGCACGCGGGCACTAGGGAAATTAACCTTAAACCCATAAAGAAACACGCTAAGTCTAACCGTCGCAGGGTTTGGGAAGATTTCGTTATCCCCACCGAAAACGAAGAAGGTATTTTACAAGCAATTGACTTTAAAAATCAAGATAAATTTAACTTTGCTTTCGACGTTATCGATAGACTAGGCGTAGAACAACCCGACAAGGTTGCTATGCTACACATCTCTAAAGATAAAACGGAAAGAAAGGTTACCTTTGCAGACTTAAAAAGGGCGTCTTCACAAACGGCAAACTACTTTAAGTCGCTAGGCATTAAGAAAGGCGATAAGGTTATGCTTATCTTAAAGCGCCACTATCAATTCTGGTTCAGTATGATAGCATTACATAAAATCGGCGCTATCGCAATTCCCGCAACCAACCAACTTAAAGAACACGATATTACCTATAGACTTAATAAAGCAGGGGTTAAAATGATTATTTGTACCCCCGACGATAACGTTCCTGAAGAAGTTGAAAAGTCAAAGGCAAACAGCCCTTCTCTAGAAACTATGGTTATAGTTAACGGTAGCCGTGATGGTTGGCGCAGTTTTGACGAAGAATATTCGCTTTATACGGGTAAGTTTGAAAGAACGGAAAATTCACCCTGTGGCGAAGATATTATGCTTATGTATTTTACTTCGGGTACTACGGGCAACCCCAAGATTGCTATGCACGATTATAAATACCCATTAGGGCACTTTATAACGGCAAAATATTGGCACTCAGTTAACCCAGACGGCTTGCATTTATCTATTTCAGATACCGGTTGGGCAAAGGCGGCGTGGGGTAAAATCTACGGTCAATGGCTTTGCGAAGCAGGTTTATTTATCTACGACTTCGACCGCTTTGACGCTAACGATATATTGCCTATGTTTGCAAAACATAACGTTACCACCTTCTGCGCACCACCCACTATGCTACGCTTAATGATAAAGCAAGATTTATCAAGATTCGATTTGTCTACCATAGAACATATGTCTACGGCGGGTGAAGCGCTTAACCCAGAAGTATTTAAGCAATTTGAACTTGCAACCGGCTTAAAGATTATGGAAGGCTTTGGTCAAACGGAAACCACCGTTGCGCTTGCTAACCTTGCGGGCACTAGAACAAGGCTTGGTTCAATGGGTAAACCCGTTCCGCTATACGATATTAAACTTGTTAACAGCGAAGATAAAGAAGTTGGCAAGGGTGAAGTTGGCGAAATAGTTATTAACGTTGCAAACGGCCACCCCTGTGGTCTTTTCAAGGGTTATTATAAAGACGAAGAAAAGACTGCCGACGCTTTCCGTAACGGCTTATACCACACGGGCGACACCGCTTGGCGCGACGAAGACGGATACTTCTGGTACGTTGGTAGGGTAGACGACGTTATTAAATCTAGTGGTTACCGCATAGGGCCATTTGAAATTGAAAACGTTATTATGGAACTACCTTACGTTTTAGAATGTGGCGTTTCTGCAGAGCCTGATGAAGTTCGCGGTCAAGTAGTTAAAGCAAGCATCGTTTTAGTTAAGGGAACGGAACCCACCGACGCGCTTAAGAAGGAAATTCAAGAATACGTTAAACTTCATACCGCGCCTTATAAATATCCAAGAATTATCGTTTTCCGTGAGGAACTTCCCAAAACGGCTAGCGGTAAAATTATGCGTAATAAACTATAATAATTATGCGAAATTAAAATTAACCCCTTGTTTACAAGGGGTTTTTCTTTTTTGCCTATTGAAAAACAAGCGGGCGTATGATAAAATAAAACAAATTTATTCTAGGGGAATACTATGTCAAGTTTTACCGACCAAATTGCATATGCCTATAAATTATACCAAAGGGGGGAACACCTTAAGGCGCACCAACTTGCAATTGACCTATACGTGCAAAACGAATTGCCGGAACTAGCCTTTTTAATAGGGCTTATAAGATTTGAAAACAAGTGCCCGTTGCCAAGGGGCTATGCAGAACTTTGGATGAACTTTATCTTAGAAGCCGCGAACGAAGGCTACGACCCCGCTTGTCAATTTTTAGGCAACGCTTATTATAGCGGTAATAAAGTCCCTAAAGACTTCGATAAGGCGTTTAAGTGGTATACTAAGGCTGCTAATAAGGGCGACCCCTTTTCTTATTATATGCTTGGCAAAATGTACGAAAACGGTCTAGGTGTTAACGTTGACTCAAGCCTTTCTAAATGGTACTTTGAAACGGCTGCGCAAATGGGCTCGTATGACGCACAAAAATACCTTGCGGAACTTAGTTATTACGTAAAAAAAGATTATAAAAGGGCAGAGCAATTTTACTTGCTTCTTGCTGCAAACCAGTCCGCTCCGCTTAAAGAACGCGCTACGGCACAAAGTAGCTTGGCGTATTTTTATAGGGGCAATAATGGGTTTATTAAAGATGATGCAAAGGCAAGATATTATTCGGGCTTAGCGCTTAAAAATGGCGAAAAAGGGGAAGCAATTCATTATGCAAGTGCTTGTTTTAAGGGCGAAGGCGGTCCGAAAGATTATAAAGAAGCGATTTACGGTTATAAAATCTTAGCCGAAAAGGGAGAGCCTGTCGGCTGGGCGTATCTAGGCTTAATTTACAATAACGGCGGTTACGGGTGTACTGCCGATTATGATATGGCGTTTAAGTGTTACGATAAAGGTGCTGTTTTAGGCGTTGCATCTTGCTATTTGGCACTTGCAAGATATTATTTTTGGGGGCGTGCCGTAATAAAGGACTATAACACGGCAATTTTTTGGTGCAATAAAGCCGTTGCCAAAAACGTTAACGGTGCAACCGAACTTTTAAAAGAAATTAACGACACTATTAATAAAGAAGAAAAGGAAAAGCGCGAACAAAAAGAGAAAGAAGATAGAGAAAGGCGCGAAAGAGAAGAGCGTGAAAAAAGTGAGCGTGAAGAAAAAGAAAGAAAGGAAAGGGAAGAAAAAGCCCGTCGCGAAAGAGAAGAACGAGAACGTAGGGAAAGACAAGAGCGAGAAGAACGCGAAAGACAACTTGTCGAACGAAAAGCTAAAGAAGAAAAAGAGAAGCTTGAAAGACAAGAAAGAGAAAGACGCGAAAAAGAAGAGCTTGAAAGAAAGTTAGCTGAAGAAAGAAAACGTAGAGAAAAAGCTGAACGTGAAAGGAGAATTGCCGAAGAAAGAGCCAAAGAAGAAAGACTAAAGGCAGAGAGAGAAAAACAAAAAGAGCAAGAACTTAAAAGGAAACAAAATCAATTAGATAATCTTATAGCAAACTCAGGTATTAATTTTACTGAAGAAGAAATAGCGTATATGAAAAGCGCTGCAAAGTGTTTAGATGAAATAAGGGCGTTAGAATTGGATAAAAAGCCTATTGACCCTGCCTACGACCCAGACGGTGTGTTTGAAAAGGCTAAGGCAGGAGATATTTCTGCACAAAACCAACTTGCACGCACCTTACAATCAAATAAAGTTCCTAAAAAAGATTATCAAAGTTCACTATATTGGTACTTAAAAGCGGCAGATAAATTAGATATAGAAGGCGTTGCTAATGTCGGTGCTTGCTTTTTTAGTGGCAACGGCATAGAAATGAGTAAAACAAATAATCTTGGCTACGCTTGTTTGATTGCCTTGTTATCTAAAGACAATATGATATTCTTTGCTCGTGCAGGTAGACTATATTTTGGTTATCACGGTATAAAAAAGAGTTTCGCAGATGCTAAAAGGTGGCTTAGCGAAATGGAAAAACACGGCAAATATTGTGACGCTCAAATTATAGACGATTTTAGAGAAGAAATAAAAATAGAAGAATCGCGTTAAAAATACAAAAAAATTTTAAAAAACATATAGCGCAAATATAAAAGTTATGGTAAAATAATTTTGCATTAAGGAAATAACGCCTTTTTGCTAATAAATTTACAAAAAATCTTAAGGAGAATAAAATTATGAATAAGTACAAGGGCACTCAAACTGAAAAGAACTTAGAAGCCGCTTTTGCCGGCGAATCTCAAGCAAGAAATAAGTATACCTATTTTGCATCAGTTGCTAAAAAAGAAGGTTACGAACAAATTGCTGCAATCTTCCAAAAGACTGCTGATAACGAAAAAGAACACGCAAAACTTTGGTTCAAAGAACTTCAAGGTATCGGCGACACCGCTGCTAACTTAAAGGCTGCTGCAGAAGGCGAAAACTATGAATGGACTGATATGTATGCTGGTTTTGCTAAAACCGCTGAAGAAGAAGGTTTCCCCGAACTCGCTGCACGTTTCCGTTTAGTTGCTGCCGTTGAAAAGGCACACGAAGAACGCTATCGTGCACTTCTTAAAAACGTTGAACTTGCAGAAGTATTTGCAAAATCTGAAGTTAAGGTATGGGAATGCCGTAACTGTGGTCATCTAGTTGTAAGCGACAAAGCACCTAAACTTTGCCCCACTTGCTTACATCCCCAAGCATACTTTGAACTTCACGAAGAAAACTATTAAGATTTTATATAGTTTAACTTCTATTAGGTTAAAATTAAAGCCACGCTTTCTAGCGTGGCTTTTTAGTTGTTTTTTAGCGGGACGTTTTCGCTGTCCCGTGGCTATTTTATAACTACTTTTTCCCTTTTGTTTATCCTTTTTCGGCGTGTAATTTTGTCATTTTTTAATAGTGAACTTTTCACTTTTTCTATAAGCGGTTTAACTTCAATAAGGTTAAACCCTAGGGCTAGCGCGCTATAAAAGGCTACCATAACCAAAGCGCAAACGACAAGGGTAAAGAAAGAACCTAAAAGAGATAAAAGCATTTTTTCTAGCATAATCCCCACTAGCGCGGTGGGAAAAAGCAGGGAAATAGTTCCAACCAAAAACCGCTTGTATCTAGGTTTTTCAACACAACTTTTGTTTATCAATCTTAGGTTTAGAATAGTAGTTAATCCGTAAACGAAAGTAAGCCCGACGATTAGAGAATAAACCCCCATAACGCTTGGCAAAAACCATATAGAAAGAAGCATAAACACCCCGCTTATAACGTAGTAAATAAGCGTTTTGTTTTCTAGGCCGATAGAGTTTAGCATGCTTGTCGTAACGGAAGAAAGCGCCATAAAAATCATTAAAAAGCAACTTGCCGTCAGGTATTTTCCGCTTTCGTGTCCGCCGAAAATCAAAATGCCTATTTCTTCACCGCAAACCAAAAAAACGGGTATAAAAACGCAACTTAAAACGGTGGCAAACTTTATTGCCTTTTCAATATCGCGCCTTAAATAATAGTGGCGTTTTTTGTAATAATTTTCGGCAATTTCAGGCACTAAAACTAGGGTAAAACTGCCGATTAGCGTCGTTGGGATAAAAAGCAAGGGAATTGCTTGCCCCATAGCAGAGCCAAACGCACTCATTGCCAAGGATTCGCTCATACCCGCAGCCACAAGCCTAATCGGTAAAATTACCGAAACAAGCGACATAGCAAGCGAAGTTGCCGTGCGCATTGCCGTAATAGGCGCGGCGGATTTTATAAGAGGTTTTAACTCTGTTTTTGGGTTTTTAAGTTTATTCTTCCTAACGAAAAATACTATGCTTGCCGTGGTAAACGAAAAGATATAAGATATTAAAACGGCAACGCCCGCGCGGAAAGCACCGTCGTAAATATCGGTGCAAAACGTTATTAAAATTATGCCGACTATAATCATAACGGCTTCTTCTAAAAGTTCTATTATGCTATACGGTAAAAAGTCTTTGTTGCCCCAAAACACACCGCGAATAACGGCGTAAAGAGAAGTGAAAACTAGCCCCGGCAACACTATCAAAAAGATTTTCAAGGCGCGCTCGTCTGCAAAAAGAAAGGAAAGTTTTCCACCTAAAATATAAAAAAGAGCGCATACGGGCACGGCTATAAGAAGGGTAAATCCAAGCCCCGCCGTTATCACTTTATAAACGGAATCGGTTTTGCCTTCCGCCTTATATTTGGTCATAAGACGGGACACGGTAACGGGCGTACCCGAACTGCAAAGTGTTAGTAAAAGTGCAAAAATTGATAGAGCAACTTGATATAGCCCCATGCCTTCCGCCCCTATGGTGCGCGAAAGGTAAATTCTATACAAAAACCCAAGAAATTTTTCACATATCGAAAACACGGTAACTATAGCAACCGTCTTAAAAAACCTTCTCAAAAAACTTTAAGCCCCTTTTAGTGAAATAATCTAGTTTAATTCTATTCGCGCCCCACCTTAAATATAATATCGGTATGAAAAAGTTTTTTTATCGCGTTTGTCGTGGCGACACTCTTTTAAGCGTTTGCAATAGACTAAACGCCCCCGTTTTTGCCGTAATAAAAAACAACAATATCACGCGTGAAATTAAAGAAGGCGACCTTATCTATATTGAAAGTTTTGAAAACGTTCACAAAGTTTTACCTTTTGAAGATTTACCCGCTTTGGCAAGGCGGTTAAGGGTAAGTGAAGGGGAAATTTTATTAAAAAACGGCAATCCGCCCTATTTTTATTACGGGCTAACGGTATATCTATAGCGCACTATACAAATTTTATACGGTATATCTATAGTGCACAATATAAATTTTATTAAGTTGCAAAATATAAGCCGTGCAATTTTGCCTTACTTTTTGCCGTATAAATATATCAAAAATAAAAAGCACCTAAATGGCGGGTGCTTTTCTTTTACCCTTTTATTGACTTTTTATATAATATAATATAAAATAAAATAGTATGATAATAGTTGGGTTTGACCCCGGTCTTGCAACGCTTGGTTACGGGGTAATAAAAAAGGAAAAGGGCAAAAAGCCCGAAATGATTGATTACGGTATAGTTTCCACCCCTAAAGATGAAAATCTTGCCGTAAGACTTTGCATGCTTGAAAAGGGCGTTAAGCAAATTATCGACACTTATAAACCCGATGAAATAGCAATAGAAGAACTGTTTTTTGCAAAGAACGTTAAAACGGCAATAGCCGTTGCCCACGCCCGCGGTGTAACTTTGCTTACTGCCGTTAAAGAGTGCGGTCAAATTTTCGAATATACCCCTTTGCAAATTAAACAAGCGCTAACGGGTTACGGCAGGGCGGATAAAAAGCAAATTCAACAAATGGTTAAAACCTTTCTTAACCTAAAAGCCGTTCCTAAGCCAGACGACGCGGCGGATGCCTTGGCGGTGGCGCTATGTCACGCGCAAACAAGTTCCATTTTAGGTGGCGCGTTTAGGATATAAAGTTAATTTAGGTGGCGCTTTCGAATATAAAACTAGCGCAAGCGGAAAAGAAAAATTCAAGTAAAAATATAAAGGTAAATTATGATAGGATACATTAGTGGCGAAGTAAAAAGCGCGCTAAACGGCGTGGTTTTACTCGTAAATAACGGAATAGGCTATGAAATAACTTGTTCGGCATCGTCGTTTGACAAACTGTTAAAAGACGGGCGTGGCGAACTTTATACCTATATGGCGGTAAGAGAAGACGGCGTTTCTCTTTACGGGTTTATAAGCCCAGAAGAAAAAAAGATGTTTTTACAATTAATTTCCGTTTCGGGCGTTGGCCCTAAAATGGGTATAACGGTTTTGTCGGGGTTAAGTTTAAGCGATTTGGCACTTAAGATTGCCACTAACGACGTTAAGGGGCTTTCCAAAGTAAAAGGTCTTGGCAAAAAGACGGCAGAGCGCATTATTTTGGAACTTCGCGAAAAGATAGGCACGGTTGATACCGAAACGGGCGAAGTTGTTACCGCCGTGGAAATTGACAAGGAAGAAGAAAACCAAGACGCAGTTATCGCGCTTATGAGCCTTGGCTTTACCAAAATAGAATGCGTTAAGGCACTAGAAGGCGCAAAGCAAAGCGGTGCTAAAACCATTCAAGATTTTATCACTTACGCGCTTAAAAACATAAGGTAGAAAAATGGAAGAAGAAAGATTAGTTACAAGCACTAAAAACGATATAGAAACTGATATTGAAAACGTTTTGCGCCCAAAGTCAATGGAAGGCTACGTTGGTCAACAAAAAATTAAGGACAACCTTGCCATTTCTATCGCCGCTGCAAAAAAGCGTGGCGAAGCGCTAGACCACGTTCTTTTATACGGTCCACCAGGACTTGGTAAAACTACGCTAGCGCACATTATCTCTGCTGAACTTGGCACGCAAATTAAGGTTACAAGTGGTCCTGCAATCTCTCATCAAGGCGACTTGGCGGCAATACTTACCAACCTTAACGACCGCGACGTGCTTTTTATTGATGAAATTCACCGCCTAAACCACCACGTAGAAGAAATTTTATATCCCGCAATGGAAGATTACTTTTTAGATTTAATCTTCGGTAAGGGCCCGTCTGCACAAAACGTGCAAATACCCTTGCCAAAGTTTACCTTAATCGGCGCAACTACTAAAGCGGGTATGTTATCTTCACCCTTGCGCGATAGGTTTGGCGTTATTTGTCGTTTGGAAAATTATTCTAAAGAAGAACTTACCGAAATAGTTGAGCGCGCGGCAAAAATGCTTAACGTTGATATCGAAAAACAGGCGGCGGCGGAAATTGCTATGCGTAGCCGTGGCACACCGCGTATTGCAAACAGACTACTTCGCCGTGTCCGTGATTACGCCGACGTAAAGGGGCACGCTACCGTTCAACATTCCGATGCTAAAGGCGCACTTGCTATGCTTGAAATAGACGACCTTGGCTTAGATTTTATAGATATCCGCCTTCTTAAATCTATGGCGGAAAAATTTAACGGTGGACCTTGCGGTTTAGAAACTCTTGCCGCAACCATTAACGAAGACGCCAACACTATAGAAGACGTTTACGAACCATATTTACTACAACTTGGCTTTATCGCACGTACACCGCGCGGTAGGGTTTTACTTAAAAAAGGTTACGACCACATAGGGCTTACCGCCCCCGAAAAAGACTTTAAGTTTACGGACAGTATAGATGAAAACAAGTGATTTTGATTATTTTTTACCCGAAAATTTAATTGCGCAAACACCCGCAGAACCGCGCGATTCGTCTAGGCTTTTGGTTTACGATAGAAAAGCAGATGCCGTTTATCACAAAACTTTTAGGGATATAAAACAGTTTTTGAAAAAAGGGGACTTGCTTGTTCGCAACAACACCAAAGTTTTGCCCGCGCGTATGTTTGCATATACGGTAAACGGGGGTAAAGTGGAAGTGTTACTTCTTAAGCGTTTTAACTTAAACGAGTGGGAAGTTTTGGTTAAGCCCGGCAAAAAGGCAAAACCGGGGGTAGTTCTTACCATTTCAAACGAACTGTCGCTAAAGGTTTTATCCACCGATGAAAACGCGGGCAGTAGGCGTGTTGAATTTATTTACGACGGCGTGTTTGAAGATATTATCTCTAGGGTAGGGGAAATGCCCTTACCACCCTATATCACGGAAAAATTAAAGGACCGCGACCGCTATCAAACGGTATACGCCAAAGTTGACGGCTCTGCCGCAGCACCCACCGCGGGGCTACATTTCACTAATGAACTTTTAGCAGAACTAGAAGATATGGGCGTAGAAATTGCAGACGTTCTTTTACACGTTGGGCTTGGAACTTTCCGCCCCGTTAAAGCGGACGATATCACCGACCACCATATGCATAGCGAATATTACGAAATAGATAAAATAAACGCTGAAAAAATTAATAAAGCAAAGCGTGAAGGTAGGCGCGTTATAGCGGTTGGAACTACTGCCGTGCGCACGCTAGAAAGCGCTGCCGACGAGTTTGGGTTTGTGAAAGAAGGTGGCAAAGATACCGAAATATTTATCTATCCGCCCTATAAATTTAAGTGTGTAGATGCACTTATCACTAATTTTCACTTGCCAAAGTCTACACTTTTAATGCTAGTATCGTCTCTTAGCACGCGCGAAAAGATGTTAGAATTATACAACACCGCAGTAAGCGAAAATTATCGATTCTTTTCTTTTGGCGACGCTATGTTGATTTTATAAACGGCGTTATGCGTCGTTAACTGGCTACGCCGTGGACTTCGATGACCGAAAGGTCTATCTCACCCCACGCCTTGCCGAGCCTAGCCTAACTTGTTTCTAAAACCAACAGGGGCAGGTCTACGTAAGTTGATTTTATAAACGGCGCAATACTGCGTTACTTTTTGTATTAATATACTATAAAAAACCGAATTGATATTTATGGAAAACTTTTACTACGAATTAATTAAACAAGATAGTCGCACGGGTGCTAGGGTTGGTATACTTCACACCCCGCACGGCGATATTCACACCCCTACCTATATGCCCGTTGGTACGCAGGCTACGGTTAAGGGGGTTATGCCACGCGACTTAAAAGAAGCAAAATCACAAATAATCTTGGCAAACACCTATCACTTGTATATGCGCCCAGGCGACGAGTTAGTTGCTCAAGCGGGGGGCTTGCACAAGTTTATGGCTTGGGATAGACCAATACTTACCGATAGTGGTGGATTTCAAGTTTTTTCACTTGCAAAACTTAATAAAATTAAAGACGACGGTGTAACTTTCAGTTCTCACGTTGACGGCAGTTACCACTTTATTTCGCCCGAAAAGGCTATTGATATTGAAAATAATCTTGGTGCAGACATCATTATGGCGTTTGACCAATGTTCCCCTTACGGTGCGGACTACGCCACTTCTAAACAAGCGATGGAACGCACGTTAAAGTGGCTTGATAGGTGCTATAACCACCACAAAAACCCCGCGCAAGCACTTTTCCCGATAGTTCAGGGCAATATGTATAAAGATTTGCGTGCTACTAGCTTAAAAGAAACTATCCCTTACGCTAAATACGGTATAGCGATAGGTGGGCTTTCCGTTGGCGAACCTAAAAACGTTATGTACGATATTATGGATAGCCTTTTGCCAAATTACCCTGAGAGCGTTCCGCGTTATCTTATGGGCGTTGGCAGTCCCGACTGTCTTATCGAAGGGGTACGCCGTGGTATTGATATGTTCGACTGTGTTTTGGCTACCCGCGTTGGTAGAAACGGCACGGCTATGACGTCTAACGGCAAGGTAGTAGTTAGAAACGGCAAGTATAAAGAAGATTTTACTCCCCTAGACGCAGAGTGCGATTGCTATTGCTGTAAAAACTATTCAAAAGCATATTTGCGCCATATGATTAACGTTGGCGAAATGATGGGCGGTATGATGCTCAGTTTGCACAATATAACCTATCTTAACAATCTTATGGAACAAGTTCGCCACGCCATTATGCAAGACGCGTTTACCGAATTTGCCGAAGAGTTCTATCGCAAAACGGGTGATACGTATCCGCGTTTTTAAGACTAAATATGCGTTAGAGTGCTAGCACTCTATATAAAAAGGAAAAATTAAAGGATAATTAACGGCAAAAAAAGTCGAATTAAATAAAATTTAATTTTTTACTTGCAATATGGGTAAAAATACTTTATAATCAATGTATCTAATTTAGAAATATTTTTAGGAGAATATAAAATGAGCACTTTTTTACTAAAACTTTTTGACACGACAACTGGAGGTGGCACAGGCACGGCTGCTCCCGAAACCCCTAAGGGTAACGATTGGGGCACTTGGGTAATGCTTGGTGCAGTTGTTTTACTTCTTATCGGCTTTATGATTTGGTCACATTTTTCTAACAAGAAAAAACAAAAACAAGCACAAGAAAAGGTTGACTCTCTTAAAGTTGGCGACAGAGTTATGACTATCGGTGGTATTTGTGGTTTCGTTGCAGAAATCAACAAAGAAGAAAACACTTTCGTATTAAAAACCGGTTTAAACGGCAACGAATCTTACCTTAAGTTCGACAGAAAGGCTATTTACGACACCGCACCCGCAGAAGGCTCTGCAGTAGCAGCTAAAGCCGCTGAAAAGGTAGAAGCAAAGGCAGAAGAAAAGCCCGCTGAAGAAAAGAAAGAAGCACCCAAAAAGGTTTATAACTTCCAAAAGAAAAAAGCGGTAAAACCCGAAGAAAAGCCCGCTGAAGCAAAAGCTGAAGAAGCACCTAAAGCGTAGTTTTTAAGGCTATTTTGGTTAGAAATCTTACCAAAAGTTATAACTAAAAAAAGAATATAAATGATTACCCCCGCATATCTATATAAAAATAGACGCGGGGGTTTTATTATGTCTAAATCTCAAGATAATTTTGCTATAATTCTATTAAAGGGGGTGTGCACGGCGCTTATTACCACCCTTGTTGGAATTTTACTTTTTTCCATCATCGTAAAGGTGGCATCCCTTAATACTACCGTTATAAAAGTAGTTAATCAGTTTATTAAACTTTTGTCGGTGTTTTTAGGGTGTTTCTTTTCGGTTAAAGGGGAAAAAGGCTTTATAAAAGGTCTTACAATAGGGGTTTTAGCAACGCTTATAACCTATCTATTATTTTCCCTTATCGGCGGACAAAAGTTTTTCAGTCTTGCGCTATTAATTGATTTATTGTTTGGAATTGCTATCGGCACGGTGTCGGGTATAGTTACCGTTAACGTAAAACGCGCATAACGAAAACTCTTGCAAAAAACTCCATTATATGATAAATTAATAGTATAAAACTATTCGAGAGCTTGCTGATGAAAAAATTATCATTATTTTTCTTAAGTTTAATAATAGTGTTTTCTGGGGTGATAGGTCTTTTTGCGTGCAATAATACCCCACCTAGCGAAAGCGTTATACCTGAAACGTCAAATTTAGGGTATACCTTTGACCAAATGGAAGACGGCTACGTGTTGACTTCGCTAAACGGTGCTACGGAAAGGGAAATAGGCGTTCCCGCAATGCACCAAGGCAAGCCCGTAGTTAAAATTGCAAGCGGTGTTTTTACAGCAGACTGTGGCGTTACCAAAGTTCAAATTCCCACGACGGTAAAAAATATTGAAAGTGGCGCGTTCGATAGTTGCGAAAGTTTAGAAAAGATAGCCGTGCTTTCCGGTAACCAAAATTTTTCAGCAAAAAGCGGTATTTTATATAACGCGCAAGGTACTGAATTCATTGCCGTTCCAAAGGCTATCAAGGGCACGATAACCTTACCACAAACGCTTAAGGCGATACCCGAAAGACAATTTGCTAACCGCGATGGGATAACCGAAGTTGTTTTCCCCGCAGGCTTTGAAAGGATAGAACATTACGCCTTTTATATGTGCACGTCTCTTGCTAAAGCCGATTGGCCCACGTCGATAATAAAAGTTGGGCACGGCGCTTTTTACGGTTGCAAAAAGATGACCACCCTTTTAATTCCAGGTGGCATTGAATATTTGGGCGGATATTGTTTTTACGGTTGCACCTTGCTTAAACTTACCTATGATGGCACGCAAACAAAGTGGTATGAAATGCTAGAAGTCGCATACGCTGATAGTGATTTAACCACCGAAGAACAAGAAAAAATGTATTGGATTACTTGGGATAGGCACGTTCCCACCTTTTTAGTTGAAGAATAGAACGCTGAATTTAATTGACTATATGGCGCGTAATTACAATAAATCTTAAAAAATAAAGGAGCAGATTTCTGCTCCTTTTTCTTATCCGTAACTTTTACTTATATGTAACTTTTATATAATCCAATCGCCGTCTTTAAAGATAATAACCTTTTCACCGTTATCTTTTATGCCCGTAACCGTTAAATCGGGCGTTCCTATCATAAAGTCAACGTGTTCGATAGAATCGTTTACACCGCGTTTTTTAAGTTCCGCTTTAGTCAATTTGTCGCCGTTTTCAATTGTGGTGGGGTACGCTTTTCCTATCGCTAAATGACAACTTGCATTTTCATCAAATAAGGTGTTATAAAAAAGGACTCCGCTTTTTGCGATGGGAGAATTTTTACCTATCAACGCAATTTCACCAAGCCTTTTAGTGCCATTGTCGGTGTTGATAAGGGTGCAAAGGGTGTCGTAACCTTTTTCCGCAGAATAACTTTCTATTTTGCCCCTCTTAAAAGTAATGGTAAAATTATCTATAATTTGTCCGTTATAAGATAGGGGAAGAGCGGACTTCAAAACGCCGTCTACACGACTGCGGTGTGGTGCGGTAAACACTTCTTCGGTTGGCATATTTGCAACGAAACTAACGCCGTCTTTTGCCCTTTCTTTTGCCGATTGCCACTTGTGTCCTTCAGCAAGCCCAACGGTAAGGTCGGTCCCCTTTTCGTTCTTAAAATGAATATACTTAAAGTTAGCGTCGTTTAAAAACTTGGCGTGCCTATCAAGGTTATTGATATGTTCGTTCCAAACTTTAACGGGGTCTTCAGAATCTAGTCGCATTGCGCGTTCAATTTCTTTAGAGAGCATCTCTTCTGGGTTTTCAGCGTTTGGAAATACTTGCTTTGCCCACGCGTGAGTTGGCACGGAAACTACGCACCAACGGATACCGTTGCTCATAACGGCGTCAAAATATTTTTTTAGCGCCTTGCCCCTTGCAATAGCAGAAGCCGAAATTTTTTCGGCAGGTACACCGTTAAACGCCATAGGGTCTTCGGCAGAGATTGCAACGTAGCAAAAGTTTTCTTCAATCAGGTAATTGCGCGCGCCAACAAGCCATTTGGGAACTTCGGTAAGGCGACTATCGGTAGCGTTAAGGTAAAAAAGACGCTCTATCTTTTCGTTTTCCCACCTAACCCTAACTACGCTTGCGCCAAGCGAATAGGCTGTTTCAGTTAACACTTCAGCAACTAACGATTTTTCAACAGGGCAAACGATTTCTAAGCCTTGTCCTTTTTGAAGGTTTACGCCCTTTTGCAACACTAAATTAGCAAAGTTTTTCAACGTTTTTTCGGTAAACATTATATTCTCCCTTTAAATTTTCAATATTGTATAACGGCACTATAACTTTGTCAAGTGGTAAAAATTCTTAAATTTTGGCGTAATTTGCCCCAAATTTACCCTTTTTTTGATATTGACATCGTCTTATTATTATAATATAATAATATTTAGGGTAAAACTACTTATTTAAGCAAAATTTTTAGGAGAAAAGTGAGATTTATGGCGCTACTTGATAATATTTCAACTTCATCTGATTTGAAAAAATTATCCATAAAAGAACTCTCTATTCTTGCGGAAGAATTGCGCGAAAAGATTTTGCAAACTATAACTAACAATGGTGGACATTTATCCGCTAACCTTGGCGTTGTAGAACTTACCCTTGCTATTCACTACGTATTCGATTTACCCAACGATAAACTTATATTCGACGTTGGACATCAATGCTACGTTCATAAGCTTTTATCAAACCGTAGCGATAAATTCGATACTATCCGTACGGGTGGCGGGCTTTCCGGTTTCCCCGATAAAGACGAAAGTGAGTTCGACCCCTTCACTACGGGGCATGCGGGCAACTCTATCGCATCGGCTCTTGGGCTTTGTGCCGCGCGCGACGCTTTAAACGAAGATTATACCGTTATAAACGTTGTTGGCGACGCGTCTATCGTAAACGGTCTTAACCTTGAAGCGATGTCCGCAAACAACAATAAACCAAAAAAACTTGTCGTTATTCTAAACGATAACGGTATGTCTATATCTAAAAACGTAAACGGGCTTTATAAATATATCGCCGCGTCTACCACTAAAAAGGGTTACGAAAAAAGCAAGCGTGCGTTAAGAAAGTTCTTGGGTAGACACTTATCTAAAGTGGTTATATCTATCCGTAACTTTATTAAGCGCGTGTTCAGTAAAACCACCTTCTTTGAACTTTTTGGTTTTAAATATATCGGTGTCGTTGACGGTAACGATATTAAACAAACGATTAAATTTTTACAAAAGATAAAAAATTCTTCCGGTCGCGCCGTGCTTTTACACGTTAAAACAACTAAGGGTAAAGGACACGATGAAAGTGAAGAACACGCCGACGAATATCACGGCGTAGGCAAAAACTTATCGCACGGCACAAACGGAAACGCTTGCGTGCTAGGAAAGGAACTTAACGCCCATATAGAAAAAGAGAATCGCATAACGGTTATAACCGCGGGTATGAAGACGGGCACGGGGCTTAGTATAGTAGAAAAAGAACACCCCCAAAACTTCGTTGACGTTGGTATTGCAGAAGAATACGCCGTAACCTTAGCGGCAGGCATGGCTACGGGCGGGCTTAAACCTGTGGTCGCCATATATTCGACCTTTATGCAACGCGCTTACGACCAAATAGTGCACGACGTATGTATGCAAAATCTTCCCGTAGTATTTTGTTTGGATAGGGCGGGTTTCGTCGGAGAAGACGGGAAAACGCACCAAGGGTTGTTTGATTTAAGTTATCTATCGCATATACCCAACATGCACGTTCTTGCCCCGAACAACGAAGAAGAAGTTAAAGACGCGCTAGACTATGCGCTTTCGTTAAATTGTCCCGTGGCAATAAGGTATCCAAAATCTAACGGGCTTTCTCAAGAAGACTGTAAGGCTCTTATTAAAGACGAACCTTGGGTTACCTTAAAAGACGGGGATAGGGTGACGATAATTGCCGTTGGTGGAAAAATGAAAGAACTTGCACTATCCGTGGCTAATGACGTTGACGGCGTTAAAGTTGTTTCCGCAAGGGTGGTTAAACCCCTTTGCGAAAGAGTGCTAGACGGCATTAGTTCACCGCTTATTATCACCCTAGAAGAAAACGTGGTTACGGGCGGTTTTGGTAGTATGGTTGCAAGTTACTACGCTAAAACTAACGATAATAAAAAGATAATTTGCCTTGGTGCACCCGATAAATTTATCGCACACGATAGTATAGATTCGCAATTAAAGGCGAACGGACTTGATAAAGAAAATATAATCACTTTATTGGCGCAAGCCGATACTAACTAGTATAGGGGGAAAAATGAATAAAGTATTTAGGGTTTTAACATTAGTTTTACTAGATATCATATTCGTTGTGGCGGCGTGGCTTTTAGCGGACGTTATTTTGAATTTAGAAATGACCGAAGCGGGCTTTGAAGGTATCTTAAAGGAAAATTGGTACTTTTTAGTTGCCACCATAGTTGCGGCAATAGCCTTTAACTTTATATTTAGAATTTACACTAAACTTTGGAAATACGCAGGGCTTGCAGACGCGTTAAAGTTAATTGGCTCTGCAATCTGCACGATAGGAGTTGCAACTATTTCCGTTATAACGGAATCACATACTAAACAATGGCTTATCGTTTTTACGGTAATATACCTTGTGTTGTTTGGCGCAAGCAGACTTTTCCAAAGATTATTTATTATGGTTGACCACTCAAGGAATAAGCGTGGCAATTCTAAACTTAAACGCACTATGATAGTTGGCGCGGGCGAAACGGGTTCAATGCTTATTAAGGAAATGCAATTTGCCGACACCTTAAATTTAACCCCCGTATGCGCGCTAGACGACGATGAAAAGAAAATAGGGCAATACCTTAACGGCGTTAAAATAGTTGGTAAAATTTGCGATGCTGAAAAGTTTGCACAAAAATATGCAGTTGATGAAATTATAATTGCAATACCTTCTGCTACTAGAGAGCAACTTAAAGTAATAATGGATTATTGTCAACAAACGGACTGCAACATTAAAGCCGTGCCAAGACAATACCGCTTTAGTGACGGAAAAGTAAGTTACGCAGACTTGAAAAAGGTAAGCATTTTAGACCTTTTAGGCAGAGAACAAATCAAGGTTAACCTAGATGAAATTATGGGTTATATTGAAGATAGAGTCGTTCTCGTTACGGGTGGCGGTGGCTCTATCGGTAGTGAACTTTGCCGTCAAATAGCAAGCCATAACCCCAAGCAACTTATCATTTTAGATATTTACGAAAATAACGCTTACGCTATTCAACAAGAACTTGTAAGAAATTATAAAGATAAACTCAATTTAACCGTATTAATCGCAAGTGTTCGCGACGAAGGTAAAATTGATAAGGTTATAGCCAATTACAAGCCGGAAATAGTCTTTCACGCGGCAGCGCATAAACACGTTCCACTTATGGAAGATAGCCCCAACGAAGCGGTTAAAAACAACGTTATAGGCACATATAACGTGGCTAATTCCGCAGGGAAGCACGGCGTTAAAAGATTTATTCTTATATCAACCGACAAGGCGGTTAACCCCACCAACATTATGGGCGCAAGCAAGCGTATGTGCGAAATGATTGTTCAAGCAATGGACAAAAAGTACGATACGGAATACGTTGCGGTAAGGTTTGGTAACGTGCTTGGCTCTAACGGTTCGGTAGTTCCTTTGTTTGAAAAACAAATTGCTGAAGGTGGCCCCGTAACCGTTACACACAAAAATATAGTTCGTTATTTTATGACTATTCCCGAAGCCGTAAGCCTAGTTTTACAAGCGGGTGCATACGCAAAGGGTGGCGAAATATTCGTGCTAGATATGGGCGAACAGGTTAAAATTTACGACTTAGCCGTTAAAATGATTAAACTTTCAGGTTTAGTACCCGGTGAAGATATTGAAATTAAAATTACAGGTCTTCGCCCCGGTGAAAAACTTTATGAAGAACGCCTTATGGAAGAAGAAGGGCTTACTAAAACGGCAAACGATTTAATTTCTATCGGCAAACCGCTAGAAGTTGATAAAAACTTATTTACCAAGATTAAAGAACTTAAAAAACTTGCCTATGCCGAAACGGACGAAATGAAAGAGTTAGTCCACGGCTTAGTGCCCACCTATACCATTGATAAACGCGATAAAAACTAAAGGGTTTTGCAATTCGCGCTCACTAATTGATACGGTAATAAAAAAATAGTAAAAAAAGCGACCGATATGGTCGCTTTTTTGTTATACTCAGTTATTTAGGTTTAATTTTTTTGTTTAATCAGGCAAGACGGTTTCGCCAAATTAAAGGCTATAAATCAGCTTTACAAGTTTATTTTGTTTTGGCGCTATCGTGTAAGGTTTATTTTTTAATATAGCGTTTTTCGGGTTGTGCCAAAGCGGGTCTTTATATTTTACAAAGTCGTTCATAATTTCCGCGCCCACGATAACTATGGTTGCAATAATCATACTTGGCATTACAACGAATTCGCAAGGGTCTAAACAGCCGTAAATTTCAAATAGACCGAAAGAGAAGAACATCATTATATTAAACCTAGAGCGGTTTTCCGTAAGAATTCTAAACCTTACGAAGAAATAGCAAATATACATTATAAGCCCGAATAACCCCATGGTTGCCATAACGTGAAGTGGAGTGCAATGGAAGTTAAATACCCTTATCAAACAGTCGCCGATAGGTTCGTAAAGTGAATCGTCGTAATAACCAACGCCTATGCCGAAAATGGGGTTATGCTTAAATAGTTCCCAAGCCTTTTTATAAAGGGGGGTGCGGTCGTTATCGTTGGTTAACGCAACGTAAAGTTTATTTATAAGTGAAGGTAATTTTCCGCTTGCAACAATAAGGGCGGCAAGGGCGATTAACACAAAAATTATAAGATAGATATAAACGCTAAACGTCTTGCGCTTTTCTAGGCGCATATTTTTATACACCATAAAGATAAGTAGCGGTGTAAACACGGCAAGTATTGCTAAAACGCCTTCACCGTCAGATAAAAGCGCACCAAGGAACATAAAAAATATCATTGCAAGATAAGGGAGTAAAACCTTTGCCTTGCAAAGAAGATACGCCGTTGCGGGAACGGATATTAAAAACATAATAGAGCCGATATTTATATTACCCCAACCCAAGTGATAGGTATTTAAATCGTTTAAGTGATAAGCCATCATTTGGCAAGCGATTATAAAGCCTATGCTCATTAAAGAGTATGCAAAAAACCACTTAAAGTCAAAATCTTTTCTAGGCTTAATATAGTTGATTAAGAAAATATAGATAATAAAAATTACCGGACCTATCGTTATTGCAAGGGGCACGCCTTCCC
This sequence comes from Clostridia bacterium, assembly GCA_017465145.1. Taxonomy (GTDB): domain Bacteria; phylum Bacillota; class Clostridia; order Christensenellales; family Borkfalkiaceae; genus UBA1259. The sequence continues at coordinate 139,394 of JAFTWU010000003.1, forward strand.
AATATTCTATGGGGGAAAGGGAGAAAATGCCACCTAAAAATAGCGCAACGGTTACCGCTAGAATAGGAACGAAAAGTTGCCCAAACCTAAATTTTTCAGGGCGGAATCTAATCACGTGATAAATTAACGCCGCCGCAAGTGGAATAAGCCCTATGTAAAACCAAACGTTCGTGAAAGAAACGAAAGCAAGGTCGTGGAAAATAAACGATACCGATAGTAAACTTGGAATAAAGGGGGTAATATCGTCGTATTTAATAAGTGCAATACAGTTAAGCAAGCAAATGACGATAAACGCTAAAGCAGTAACCTTCGAAAAATACGAAAGTAAGGCTATTAACGCTATAAAAGTGGGGTTTTGATAACTATAAAAGAAATTATCAATTATCCAATTAAGGTTGTGTTTTTCCGAAAAAGTCTTAACGGAAGTTTTTAATTTGCTTAACATACGTCCATTATAACTTAATTTTTTAATATAGGCAAGCAATCGTTAAAACTTTCTAACTAGGCTTTACAAAACTAAACTATTATGATAGAATATAATAGTATGAGTATAAGTTCAGCGCAAAAAAGAGAAAAACCGATTAAATGGTTATATAAAAAAGCAAAAAAGCAACGGTGGAAAATATGGTTGCTTGTCCTTGCTAATATAGTTTTTTCCGTTTTGTCGGTGGCTTTTGCATTTGCTATTAGGCATATAATTAACGGCGCTACTATCGACACTACCGTCTTTGCTAAAGAAGAAGGTACGAAAATGATTATAGACGGTTCTATCGCAATAGGCATTATCGTTTTATTGCAAGCCCTTTTCCGTATAATCATAGGTGGACTTACCGAACATATCGCAGGTAGGCTTGATATAACCTTTAAGTCAAGTTTATTCGCAACCATTTTAAGCAGAAAATATTCCGCTATAAACGTTTATCACAGCGGTGAACTTCTTAACAGATTAACTAGTGACGTTAAAATCGTTAGCGAAGGTATAGTTAACGTTTTACCAACGGCTATTGCCGCTATAACTAGACTTCTTTGTGCCGTTGCGGCGTTAATCGTTTTAGAACCCGTTTTCGCAATAGGTTTTACCGTTGCGGGCGCGTTGGTCTTTTTAACCATTGCAATTATGCGCGGAAAACTCAAAGGTCTTCACAAAAGTGCACAAACTAAAGACGGCGTTGCGCGTTCTTTTATGCAAGAGTGCATTGAAAACTTGCTTGCCGTTAAAACCTTTTCGGTAAACGACCAAATTAATGAAAAAGCGACAGCCCTTCAAGAAGATAGTTTCCGTATTAAAATGAAACGTAAAAACTATGCGGTTGGCGGGCACACCGTTTACAACTTTATCTTTAGTGCCGGTTACGTTTTCGCTTTAATCTACGGTGGCATTAAAATTCTTAACGGCGATATTTTTTACGGCGATTTATCTGCAATATTGCAACTAGTAAATAACGTTCAAGTGCCTTTCGCATCACTTTCTAACCTTCTTCCCACGTATTATAGTATGATAGCGTCGGCAGAACGCCTTATGGAAATTGAGCAAATTGACGCGGAAACTAAAGAAACGGATAAAACAGAAAACGCTGTTTCCGAAATTAAGGATATGCGCTCTATCGTTATTGATAACGTAACTTTTTCTTACGGGCGCGATACCGTTTTGCAAAACGCATCACTTAAGGTTAATCGCGGTGATTTCATTGCCGTTCTAGGTAGGTCTGGGATAGGCAAAAGCACGATACTTAAACTTTTACTTGGCGTTTATAACGTAAAAGATGGGGAATTATATATAGAAACGGACGGCGGTAAGCATAATTTAGACGTTTATTCGCGTACGGTTTTCTCTTACGTTCCGCAGGGCAACCTTTTGTTTAGCGGTACTCTAAAAGATAACGTTGCTTTTATTAAAGCGGACGCTACCGACGAAGAAATTGAAAAGGCGCTTATAACTAGTTGCGCTTACGACTTCGTTAAAGAACTTCCCGACGGGCTTAATACCGTGGTTGGTGAAAACGGTACGGGGCTATCAGAAGGGCAAATTCAGCGTATTGCAATAGCGCGCGCACTACTTTGCGGTGCACCCGTTATACTTTTAGACGAAGCGACTAGCGCGCTAGACGATATAACGGAAAAGCAACTTTTATCTAACCTTAAAGAGTTACAAGACGTTACCGTGATTATCGTATCACACAGAAAACAAGTGCTTAGCGTTTGCAACAGGGCTGTTGCCGTTAAAAATAAGCGCATCGAAGAAGTTGCGGTATAATTAAAACAATTTTTTAGAGCGATTTAACCGCTACGGCGGTAGATAATATTAAACTCAAATTTCGTGACCAAAGATTAAAATTTTTCAATTAAAAAAGCGCAATATTATTTAGTAATTATTTAAGCGCTATCGGGGGAAATTTTGACAATTTTTGACGTTTGTGCCTCGTTTGACGTAGGCGGAAAATACGTTGGTTGTAGAGAACTTTCTACGGGCAACATAAACAGTACCTATCAAGTGGAATACTTGCGTGACGGTGAAAAGAAATTTTATATCGTTCAACGCATAAACACACACGTTTTCCATAAGCCTATTGAACTTATGGACAATATCGTGCGCGTAACTAAATACGTTCACGATAAAATTAAAGACGACGGTTTTTCCACTAAAAAGTTCGTGCTACACGTTTTCAAAACTAAAGAAGGCGATAAACCCTATTTCGTAGATGATGAGGGCGGGTATTGGAGATGCTATCGCTATATTCCCAACTCTGAAACCTTCGACTCTTGCGACGATTTAGAAAAGATTAAAAGGGTAGGGCAGGCTTTTGGTAGATTTGAAAAATATTTAGACGGTTTTGACGCTGCAAGTTTACATATTCCCTTACCAGACTTCCACAACACGCCAAAGCGTTTCGATGCGTTGCAAGTGGCTATTAACGCCGACGTGTGCGGTAGGGCATCTAAATTAAAACCAGAACTAGATAGGCTTTTTGCCTTAAAAGAAGAAGCCTGTCTTTTACAAAAACACCTTGACAACGGTGATATCCCCTTGCGCGTAACTCACAACGATACCAAGTGCAACAACGTTGCATTTGATAAAAATACGGGCGAAGCACTTGCCGTACTTGACTTAGATACCGTTATGCCGGGTGCCGTTGCTTACGACTTTGGCGACGCTATTCGCTTTATTGCAAACACCCGTGAAGAAGACGACCCTGACGTTGATAACGTAGGGCTTGACCTTAATAAATACGAGGCGTTTACTGCTGGCTTTATCGGCGAAATGAAAAACAGTTTAACTGATTTAGAAAAAGAAACGATAAATCTTGGCGTTTTAACCATGACGGTAGAACTTGCCGTAAGGTTTATGACAGACTATCTAAACGGCGATATATATTTTAAGACTAGATACCCTGGTCATAACTTCGTAAGGGCGCGCAACCAACTTGCCCTTGCAGAAGACGTTTATAAGAAACGCAACGAAATGCAGAATATATTAGATAAATACGTTAAGGAGTAAAAACCTAATGAAAGACGGTGCAACCAAAACAACTAAAAACGTTTTGCAAGATATTTTGTTTATTTTGAAAAAGAATATCTTGTGGATGTTAATTATCGTTATTGTGGCTACTGCCGTTGGCGTTGCTTGGGCTTACGTTAGAAAACCCAAGTATATCGCCAAGCAAGAAATTAACTATTACGTAAAGGAAAACGTGGCAAATCCTTCACAATCAAACGAAATTAACACCATGAACAAATACGTGCTTACAATGGTTGAATTTTGTAGGACGGAAAAGGTTTTAGACCTTGCCAACGCTTATTACGTTATGTATAAGCAAAGTGGACAAGACTTAAAGACCTTCTTAGAAACTGAAAAAGCGGCTACTAAACCCAGCGTTCAATACCGCGGGACAAGTTCACATTATAGCGCGTCTAACGTAGATACTTATTTTTATGAAAAAGACGCAACGACGTTTGAATTCGTTTTTGCAATTTCTTACCAAGAATCAAGTTTAACCGTTGCACAAGATAAAGTTCAAATTTTAGCACTTGCTTGCTATAAAGAAGCGCAAGATTTAGTTCCTGGCATAACCACCTATCTAGAAGCGTTAGGGTTTGATGCAGGCAACTATACTTTGGATATATCTAAAACGCGTATAGTAATGCTAGCGGCACTTATCGGCGTAGTACTAGCTATCGCTTTCGTGTTTATTAAAAATTTATTCGATTCTACCTTAAGAACTAAAGAAGATTTAGAAAAGATAACGGGTGTTAGCGTTTTTGCTTGCATTGACGATAGAGACGAATTAAATAGACCTTACGGAAAAGTTAAAAAATCTAGCGAAGGGGGTAAAGATTAATGAGTGCTGAAGTTATCGTAAACGAAAAAGTTGATAATAAAGAAAACACTTTCTTCCGCCAAAAGTTAACCCTTCTTTATAGAAAGTTATGGATTATTATTCTTGCTTTTATCGTTGGTATCGGTCTTGGCGTTACGGTAAACTATACCCTTGTAAAACCCACCTATACCGCTACTGAACAAGTGTTTTTGGTTGCTAACCTAAACGGCGACGGCGGTGTGGAAAACAGCACGTCTTCTGCACAAACCAACGCAACGCTAGCGCAAATATTCTTACCCGAAACGGCTAGGTTTATTAAGAGTGCGCACTATGTTGAAAGCGCAAATAAAAAGATGCAAGTCGCTGGTTTAGACGCTTTATACGGCAAGATAAATTCTAAAAAGATTAAAGTTAACTACGGTGAAGACGTTTTAATTTTCACCATATCTTATACCGACGTTTCAGAAGAAGCAGCAAAGGAAAAATTAAAGGCTGTAGTTAAGAGTGCAGAAGAAAACCTTGCAAACGAAAAGATAGGTGTTCACGCAAGTGAAGTATCACTTAAGCCCATGCAAAGCGAAGGCACGGATAACGTTAAAAAGAATAGTTCAGTCGTTATGTACGGTGTTCTAGGCGGTGCTATTGGACTAGTATTATCCGTTGCAATAATTCTTCTTATCAACGCGCTAGACAACACCGTTAAATCTAAAGAAGATTTAGAAGAACTAACGGGTGCAAGCGTAGTTGCTTATATCGAAGACCGCGAAATCTTTGCAAACGCTAAGAAAAAATAATTTAATAACGTAAAATACAATAAAAAAAGCCACTTAGAAAATTTAAGTGGCTTTTAGTTTTTAAATTAATTTACTCATTTTTACGGTAAAATTTTAGAATAAGTCTTTTTCGCGCTCGTATCTATCAAATAGGTTATAGCGGTCTGGGTGTGTTAGCGCGGTAAACACCATTTCTCTTACGTTAGGTATATCCTTACCAACCGTTTTTAGAACGTCTTTAATATATTCTCTGCGCGTTTCTTTGTTGGCGGGGCAACAACTGTCCACAATCGGCAACGTTTTAGCATAAGATACTACGTTACACTCTTTTATCATAATCATCGGGCGAATAAGAACTAAACCGCTACGGTCAAGATAACTTTTTGGGGCAAAGGTAGAAAGTCTTCCTTCGTAAAACATTGATAAAAATAAAGTGTCAATTAAGTCGTCGGCATGGTGTCCTAGCGCCACCTTATTGCATCCCTTTGCTTGTGCAACGCCGTATAGCGCACCCTTTCTCATCTTAGAACATAGGGCGCAGGGATTAGTTTCCTTTCTAACGTCAAAAACAATTTGTCCTATGTCCGTTTTTTCCACGATATATTCAATATTATATTCATCGCAAAGTGCTTTTATAGGGGTAAAATCCGCCTTTTTATCGGTAAAATTAAGGTCAACGGTTATGGCGACAAGTTCAAATTTTTCGGGTGAAAAGCGTTGATACTCTGCAAGCAATTTAAGTAGCGTTACAGAGTCTTTACCGCCTGATATCCCCACGGCAATTTTGTCGCCGTCTTTTATAAGATTATATTGTGATATGCCACGGCGCATATAAGATAGCATTTGTTGTGTCGTCATAAAGTACCTTTTAACTAAAACGGTTGATTTTTTTACATATTCATATTATACTATTATTGAATAAAAATCAAGGTTTGGTGGTATTATGACCGAATTTTTTGCAAATATCTTCGGTAATATATGGGGCACGCTCGTTATGAGTTTTTTTCCGCTAATAGAACTTAAAGGCGGAATAATCTTTGCGCGCGGTGCGTCTTTAGGTTTTTTTGAAGCGCTAGGCCTTGCATACGCAGGTTCTACACTTGCCTTCTTTTTAGTATTCTTTTTATTGCAACCTATATTAAAACTATTAAAAAAGATTAAGTTCGTAAAAAAACTTGCCGAAAAGGTTGAACTTTATTTTAAGGATAAGGCGATGGAAACGCTAGAAAAACGCCAACAAAAGAACAAAAACTCTAAGATAAGCGAAACAATGCTTAAAGTCCTCGGCGTGTTTATTTTCGTTGCAATACCCCTTCCTATGACGGGTGTTTGGACGGGAACGGCAATCGCGGTATTTTTAGACCTTAAGTTTAAAGACGTCGTTCTACCCGTAATGGCGGGCAACCTTGTCGCAGGGCTAATTATTTCACTTCTTGCACAAATTTGTTTATGGATTTGGGACTACGCCACCGCAGTTTTCGTGCTAGATATTATTCTTTACGCACTATTCGGCATTGCCGTTATATTGCTTGTAGTATTTATAGTTAAGGTTTTAACCAAAAAGAAAAAAGGCGATTCTACGGTTCAAAGTAAAAACGATTAATTAAAGTATTTAAGGTAAAACTAAATGGGTTTTTTAAGTTTCTTTTATAGGTTTAGACCTAAAAAAATTAAACTAGGCTTGGCGCTTGGCTCTGGTGGTGCAAAGGGTTTTGCAACACTTGGCGTTTTGCGCGCTTTAGAAGAAAACAACCTAGAATTCGACGTTGTTGGCGGTACTAGTATCGGCAGTATAATAGGCGCGGCTTACGCTGACGGTTATACTTCTACCGATATTTTAGAACTATTAAAACGCGTTGATTTTACCGAAATTAAAAACCTTTTTATGATAAATATGGATACCACGGGGCTTTTCGGGGTAATTGATAGAACGCTTGGCGGTAAAAATATAGAAGAACTTAAAAAGCCGTTTATCGCTATCGGTACCGAAGTTGAAACGGGTGATGAGCACGTTTTTAAGTCGGGTAGCGTTGCAACCGCACTTTGCGCGTCGAGTAGTTATCCGCCCTTTTTTAAGCCCGTTGTTTCTAACGGAAAGCGTTATATAGACGGGGCGTTTTGTAATTCCGTACCTGCCGATAGAGTTAAAGAACTTGGCGCAGACTTTATTTTGGGGGTAGATTTATCCGACCACCAACCTAAAGAGAATCAAAGTATTTTAAGTAAACTTATACCCACCTATGAAGGCAAGGTAGAAGAGCCTTGGGCAAAAGGGTATGAATATAGCGACGTTATGATTAACCCAGACCTTACGGGTTACAACTCAGTTGCCTTTAGGGCAGGTGCAGAAATGTACGATATAGGCTATCGCGCCGCTATTGAAAAAATGCCGGAAATTCTTAAAATCATTAACGATTTAAAATTAGGTAAAAAGAAAAAATAAACTGATATGTTTTACAAAAGAGCGCGCCGATTAATCGTCGGCGCTATTACTTTGCTTTTGCAACTTTCCATAATGCTTGGCGGGTGTTCCGCTATCCCTAAAGAGAGTAACGTACCTTACTATCAAGGGTTCAGCGTACATTTTATAGACGTTGGACAAGGGGATAGCGCCTTTATCAACTTGCCAGACGGAAAGACGGTGCTTATCGATTGTGGAATTTGCGACGATAGGGTTTATAAAAGCATAACTAGTGCGCTTGCCGTTTATTCGGTAAATAAAATTGATTATTTAGTGCTTACCCACCCAGATAGCGACCACGTTGGCAACGCTTATAAAATTATTACCGATTATCAAATAGGGGCGGTCATTTCGCCAAACGTTTATTATCCGCAGAACTTTGAAAGTTTTAATTTAGCATATCAACTTATTATAGAAAAGGAAATCCCCTTAATTTACGCCACGTTTAATCAAAGATTTGGCACAAGCGAATATGCTTTTACCGTTCTTATGCCAGATGCACCCACTATCAAAGGCGGTGCATATGCAGATTATTTAAGTTCAAGCGAGCCAACCGATACGCAAATAAACAACCTTTCAGTAGTAATTTATTTAGAATATGCGGGCGTAAGATTTTTGTTTACGGGCGATATGCAGTCTTTTGCAGACGGCTTGCTTGCCGATAACTATCTAGCGGGTATTTATAACTTTAATAACGGAACGGACCGCGGTGTAAACTTAAAAGAGATAGACTTTTTGAAGGTTGCACACCACGGCTCTAAAGACGGAAGTAGCGAAAAGTTTTTAAGCGTTGTAAAACCTAAAAACGCCGTCATTTCCGTTGGCGGACAAAACAGTTATCGCCACCCTTCAACTGAAACGATTACTAGGCTTTTAACTTCTAACCCCGCGTGCAATATTTTAAGAACCGACTATTACGGCGATATTTCCGTAAGCGTTTCTAATAGCGGAAATATAAGCATATCAACCCAAAGTCAAAGGTGAAAATGGTAAATTTATAGGCAAATTGTAAAAAGAAAAGACCGCATAGAGCGGTCTTTTTTAGTGGAAAAGTGTTATTGCGTTTTTAATACGGTAATCGACGCGTTAGATAGGGTTAAATCACCCGCAGAGCCGTTGTATAAGGAAAGAGTTCCCGCTCCCGTGGTGTTGATAAGCGCGGTTTTACTTAAAGAAGAAAGGGCGCCCGCGGTATTAACTTCGGTGATAGATTCATCCGCGATAGGGGTGCCGTCTAGATATAACTGCGCGGTAACGCTACCGTCTGCCGTAGAGCCGTTTACAAAGTAAGAAACCAAGTAACTGCCCGCCTCTGGTAAAGAAATTTCGCCCGCAGCGGAAACGCTCATCGTGTTGCCAGGGGTTGCAGCGTTAAGGGTTAGGGGAATAATTGCATCCGCACCCACCGTTGCCGTGGCGGAACTAGCGTAAATTATATCGTTAGTGCCAGAAGGACCTTGCGGACCTGTTGCACCCGTCGCGCCCGTAGGACCAACGGGACCTTGCGGACCTGTTGCGCCTGTCGCACCTGTTGCACCAGCAGGACCAACTGGACCTTGTGGGCCAGTTGCACCCGTTAAACCGATAGGACCTTGTGGACCAACCGCACCAGCAGGACCGACTGGACCTTGTGGA
>JAFTWU010000013.1 GCA_017465145.1 Clostridia bacterium
ATTGAGGGCAGGTATGGATGCATTCAATTCTGCATCCATCATAGGCTCTGCGATTAAGTCGTTTATAAACAGAATCTTTTCACGGATTTCAGACAAAGAATTCACAAGAACGGAAGGGATGCCAGTCTTTGCTAAAACATTTGCTCCACCGACCTCTTCTTTGGCAAGATTCTTGCTAGCCTTCGCCGATACGACAAACGGACTATTTACGGAAAGCACGCTTTTTTTATCAATGAAAAACGTGAAATCGGAAATCGCCGCGAGAATTGCGACTGAACCAAATACGTCGCCGTTGACAACGGTATATTGCGGCACAACGCCTTTCAACTGAGAACTTCTAAGTAGGACTTTACCCAAGCCCTCTAAAACCGTTACGCCTTCTCCGACCTGTACGCCGTGCGTATTCAATAAATACAATAACGGCGCCCCGTTCTTTTGCGCTGCGTCCAAGCATTTTATAATTTTATCGCAATTTGCTTTGGATACACCGCCGCTGAGCGCATTGAAGTTTTGCGCAACGATATATACGGGATAGTCACCGATTGTTGCGAATCCCGTAACAACGCCTTCACCTGCAACGTCTTCATTATAAAATTCGTTCTTAGAAAAACTAAATGCAGATAACTCGACAAAGCTATTTTCATCGACGAGCGCAGAAATATCGTCACGAACAGATTTTCCCGTTTCTACAATTTTTGCTTTTCGTTCTTGCAATAATTGAATTTTATCCATGTCCACTCCTTAAAATTTTAGTAAATTCTATTACGTTTTTGGATAAAAGTTTTCAATTTTTGAAAACTTTCGACCAATTACCATTATAACCCAAATCAAAAAAAAATGCAAGTGTTAAAAAACATTTTATTGAAAAATACGACACAATTTTTTATCCACACTTATTTTGAGCCTTTATCCCGTTTATTTTTCATTCGACATTTTAATTTCGCCTGTATTCTATCCATATTTTTATATATCAAGTAAATGGCAATCGCTAAAACAATCAGCAAGCCAATCCAAATGAATATTCCCCACCACGTATTAAAGGGAATTAAATCAATTGAATAACACGTACCTGCAATCCCTATCGAGCGCGTGATAAAAATCATAATCATAAAATACCGCCAGCTCATAGTAGACAGCCCTGCAAAAAAGCATAAAATATCGTCGGGGAATAACGGCAATAGAAACATCACCGTCAAAAAAAAGTTGTCCTTGCCCTTTAACTTTTTTTGCCATTTTTTGAGCGATTCTTCCCCGACCATCCAAGACACAGCTTTACTCCCAAACTTTCTACCAATATAAAACGCCGTAATCGAACCGCTAATAATACCAATTAAGCTATATACCAGCGTTTTTAAAGGACCAAATAACGCAACGCCCGCTGCTGTACTTACAATGCTTGGAATCGGCAAAATCACTACTTGCAAAAACTGCAATAGAATATAAAAAAGAGGCATCCAAATCCCTGCTTTTTTTAAATATTCCTGAACCCGATTAGAATCTTTAAACAACGCAAAAAAACCTGTCCTTTGCAATACGAACGTAAACAAAAGGCAGAACGCAAGAAAAATATATAATGATAGTAAGCTTCTATGAATCGTTTTTTTGTTTTTCAAAATGCTCCATACCGAGCAAGCATATAATAGAATTATTACGCTTATAATCAATGCTATCCACAAGCCCAACCAACGCCGCACGATTAAAGCCTGCATACTGCTTAAGCATAAAATCCCTAAAATGATACAGACAACCGACAAAAGAAAAAAGACGAGAAGAAAAGCCCTTTCTTTCTTTTTCTCGTCTCTTTGTCTATCTTGATTTTTTCGCATATCGCCCTCTATAATTTTATATTTATATAGTATGGCAACTTTAGCGCAAATTATAATATAATATTCAATTTTTACAAATTATCTTCCGTTTGTTTTACTTCGCTAAGCTCCGCCAATTCTTCGGGCGTTAAGGATTTCCTAAGCTCCGTAATAGCTCCTCTTGCCAGCTCGTCGCAGCGATTGTTAAATTCGTTATCAGCATGTCCTGCAACTTTATGAAATTCTATTTCGTGAATATGCGTTAACGCATACAACTCTTCCCAAAGGTCAACGTTTTGCACGGCTTTTCCATCGGCTTTCTTCCAACCGTTCTTTTTCCAAGCGTAAATCCAACCGTTCAAAAAAGCATTTACGGTATAAGCAGAATCGCTGTAAACCTCTACTTTACAGGGATATTTTAAACGTTTTAAACCTTCGATGACCGCCAAAACCTCCATGCGGTTATTCGTCGTATGCTTTTCCGAGCCGTAATATTCACGCTTTGCCTCGCCATACATTAAAATACCGCCGTAACCGCCTAAGCCAGGGTTACCTGAACACGCACCGTCTGTATAGAGTATCACCGTCTTTTTCATAATCGTAAACCCTTATCCATATTTTTCGATACTATTTTATACGATTTTAGAAAAAAAGTCAATTTAATGCCCTATATAAAAAGGATTTTCTCTTTTTTAAATAAAATACTTTTTCTTTTTTGAAATTCCTTTTCTTTTTCGACAAAAAACATTTGACAAATTCTTTTTTCTGTTATATAATAGTTTCGTTCTTTAGGGGTTTGGTATAGTGGTTGTGCCTTGGTCTCCAAAACCAATGAGATGAGTTCAATTCTTATAGCCCCTGCCAAAA
>JAFTWU010000014.1 GCA_017465145.1 Clostridia bacterium
CGGTGAAAATCCGACGCAACAGTCATTACGGTTAAAGTCCGATAGCCTACCCGTTGAGTGTCAAACGTTATCATCTTGGGCAATGGAGAAGGAGATAACGCTATTGAAACGTGCCCAAGTGGCGCGTTTTTATTTTGACAATATCGCAACTTTAACGGAATTTTTGTTACAAATATTTATTCTAAGGAGAAAAATATGAAAAAATTTACGGCACTTTTATTCACTTTTTTATTATGTTTTGCAACGGCTTTTTCCGTCGCTTGTAAAAACAGCAGAAAAACCACGCCAAAAATTGAGTCGATAACCGAAACTCAAATTGTTATGTCTATTGAAGAAACTGACGGCAAAGCTACCGCTTTTGATGCGCTTAAATCTTTAAGGAATCAAGATTTAATTTCTTTTGACTTTATAGAAAGTTCTTACGGCGCTTATATTACGTCAATCAACGGTAAGGCAGAATACGTAATAGAATCTACTTTAACTTCAAGCAAAGGCTATTCGTGGATGTTATACACGTCTGATATGGAAAACGCCTACGAAGAGAAAACTATCGAAATAAATGGAACGACCTGCGGGCAATCGGCGCTAGGGGCAAGTTCACTTACCGTAAAGACGGATAAAATATACGTATGGTTTTTTGAGTATTACGAATATACGTGGTAAAAATGAAAGATAAGGAATTATTACGTGCAAAAACTAAAAAAAGAAGCGTCCAATCGGCAAAAGAATGTGCATATATTGCCGTTTTCGTAGCCATACTTATTTCCGTGCAGTTGGCTCTTTCTTTCGTGCCGGGTGTCGAACTGGTGACCGTTTTTTTTGTTACGTATTCTTTCGTTATGGGAATAAAACGCGGGGTGATTTCTGCTTTTGCTTTTGCGCTTTTAAGGCAGTTGGTTTTCGGCTTTGCACCAACGGTGCTTATTCTCTATCTTATTTATTTTCCGCTATTAACTTTTATTTTCGGAGTTTTAGGCAGTAAAATAAAGAAACCGCTAAAATTATTACCGCTTATTGTTTTAGTCGCTTGCGCATGTACGGTCGCGTTTACTATGTTGGATAACGTAATTACTCCCGTTTGGTACGGGTTTGGGCAAAAATCCGCAAAACTCTATTTTATGGCGTCTATCCCGTTTATGATACCGCAAGTAATTTGCTCTCTAATTTCAGTATCAGTTTTGTTCTATCCACTATATAAGGTGTTTTTCACTCTAAAAGGCGTTCGTTATTTTTCTTGAAATTGTTCATAATAAACTAATGGATACAAACACTTTGATTTAATGGGAGAATATTATCTGTAAAACCATTCTAATCGAAATTTTGTTAGCTAAAATGTTGCTTTAAACATGTGTAAAAATTTGAAAAAAGTGCTTCTTGATAGGCTATATAGCCATTTTGTTTTGCTTGATTTGTTCCATAAAACACCTACTTTTATTCCTTTTTTTTAATAAATAGAGGAAAATTGTAAATATAAAATCCCGATTGTTTAACAATAACAGTCGGGATTTCTATTTGTAAGTTTGTATAATGTTTTCGGCAATTTCTCTACGTGTAACACATCTGTCCATAGCTTGTTTTTCAATATATCGATGTGCGTCGGCTTCGGTCATTCCAAGCGAATTTATAAGTGCCCATTTTGCGCGGTTTATAAGTTTAATTTCTTCCATTTTTTCTTGGAGCGAAAGAGTTTTTGTTTCCATATTTCTCAGTCGCTCTCTCGTTGCTTTAAGCCAATCCAAAGCTTGCGATATCGTTTGAGAGGGGACAGGCTTGTGAAGAGCGAAAACGCCGTAATCACGAACCTTTTCGTAGATACTCGTATACATATCGTTGCGTACGAATAAAAGAACGACAGAGGTTTTGTTGCTTGAAACGTCTATTGCAAGTTTAACTCCATAATCGTCAGGCAATGGAGCGTTAATAATTATGATATCGTAAACGCGTTCGGTAACGTTGCGTTGTGCTTCATTTACGCTTTTAGCAAAAGTAATCGGCGTATA
>JAFTWU010000004.1 GCA_017465145.1 Clostridia bacterium
GCAAAGAGTGAAAGAGCTTATGGATGAAAAAAGCAAGCTCCAACAACAGCTTGCACAGATAGCCGAAAGAAAGCAAAAACGTGAAAATACGAAATCCCGACTTGATGAGATTTTCACGATACTTGACGGCATTAAAAATCGTCCGATGGAATACGATGACCGACTCGTTCGTCAGATCATCGAATGCGTAGTGGTCGAGTCCAAGGAACGCATCAAGGTGGTATTCGTCGGCGGTTTGGAAATCACGGAAACCTTAATAAACAATATATAAATGGAGGAAAACACTATGCCAAAAAAGAATGCAACCACAACCAAAGCCCCGGAAAAGCAGGCGGCACCCAAGAAAGCCAAACTCCCGTCCATCGACGTGCGAATTGACTCGCTCGTCGACTACGAAGGCAGTAAAACGAAAGCCTTTGCAAGCGCGAACATAGGTGGCGCGTTTGCTATCCACGGACTCCGTATCATGGACTCGGAAAAGGGATTGTTCGTATCGATGCCGTCAAGAAAAGACGGCGAGAATTACCGAGAGGTATTCCACCCCGTATCAAGCGAAGCAAGAGAGGAACTCAACAAGAAAGTTCTCGCAGCCTACGAACAGAAGCTCACCGAGGAACAGAGTCAGGAACAGGAGGAAACGGAAACGCTTTCCGAGGAAGAATCGCAAGCCCCCGTCACGCAGACGATGTAAAAAGGCGCGACAGTTCAAACCCAAACAAAAAAAGGCGAAAATATCTTTTTTATCGCCCCTTCACATCAAAAGAGAAGACCAACAAACGTTGGTCTTTTTCTTTTGCCGTCGGTCACCCGACGGAGATGAACTAACGAGTGATTTTTGCTATTGCAAAAACACGTCGTCGATACTCGTACGTTCGTAAACTCGCTACCGAGGGCGTGTTGTCTGAGTAAAATTTAATTATTGCTGTCAAAAGTTTTTACAACACGCTCGCGAGTCTGTCAGGGGCAGCCAACAGTCAGGGTCTATAAGTATTTTGCTTATAGACCTATTTTTTTGTGACTTGAAAAACTTTCAAGTTGGTTATTTGTTTAATAGTGATGAAATTCGCATTTTTTATGATATAATAAACTTACCAACTAAATTTACAAAGGAATCGCACATATGGAAAATAGCTTTGGTAGCTTTTTAAGGCAAAAGCGACAGGAAAAGAATTTAACGCAAAAAGAATTATCTAAATTGTTATTCGTCTCCGAATCGACGGTAAGTAAGTGGGAAAAAGACGTGGCTCATCCCGATATAACCTTACTTCCAAAGCTTTCTGAAATTTTAAGTGTTTCCGAACACGAGCTTATAACGGCAAGCGTTGATAATAAAGCAAGAGAAGAAAAAAATCAAGCAAAAAAGTGGAGAGTGTTTTCGCTTTCTTGGAGTTTATTTTTCTATATTGCTTATGGTGTTGCGTTAATTCCATGCTTTATTTGTAATTTGGCAATTAATAAAACCCTTTCTTGGTTCTGGATAGTGCTTTCGGCGTTAATCCTTGCGTTCACTTTTACGAATTTACCAAAATTGATAAAGAAATATAAACTTATTCTAATTCCATTATCGCAGTATTTAGCACTTGTTTTGCTTTTAGGCGTGTGTTGTATTTATACTGGCGGTAATTGGTTTTGGATAGCGTCGCTATCGATACTTTTAGGGCTAACAATTATATTGATGCCTATCTTTATTGCAAAATACGAGGTTTTTTCCAAAATAAGAAAATATAACGATTTTATTTCAGTTGCCGTAGATTTTTTAATGCTGAATATCCTTCTTATTGTGATTAATGCATACACCTTAACAAACGGATATACAGACGGATGGTGGTATTTTAAAATTGCAATTCCCATTGTGCTTTGCGTATATTTAGCGTTAAATATAATTATGAGTGTGCGATTTTTGAAAACAAATAGATTTTTAAAGACGAGTGTCATTTTGCTTTTATCAAACGCATTTTTATACTTACCACCGCTTTTTATAAAAGTAAAAAATCCTGAAATTCAAAAAGAAATCGGCGAAATAAATATTTTTAAGGCAAACTTGTTTTCTTGGCAAATAGGCGTTACTCTTGAACAAAATATACACCTTATTATTTGTTTGATACTGTTGTTTTTAGCACTTGTCTTTTTGACGGTTGGGTTAATTCGTCATTGCAGAAGATGCAAATAAAAAATACTTTTTATCTCACACTATGGCTAAAAACGTGATTTAGTTCCACAGACAATATTAAAAGAACAAAACAGGTTGAAAAAAATACGTAGACGAGGGGCGCAAGTATTAATATTGTATTAATTTAACGGTTTTTAAAACTGAAAGGAAAAACACCAGCCGAAAGGTTGGTGTTCTTGTTTTGTAAGGTTGAATAATTTACGCGCGTTAAAACATACATTTATTCTGTAAATTCACTATTTACAATAAAAACAAAATGCGGTATAATGTAAAAAAAGGGGGCGCTTACAAATGAATAATTCAATGATATTTAACCCTTTGGAAGAGTTTGAAAAAAAGTTTAGTTCTTTGCACGCGGAAAACACGGCAAAGCGGTTTGAAGAGCTTGTAAAACAGTCTAACGTAGACGAAAACAAAAACAAAGAAACGGTTAAGCAATATCACTTTTATAAGGAAAATATAAAAAAGTTAAAGAAAAAACTTAATCTTTTCAGGTTCTTAAGGGTAATAATGATTATAACCATTATTTTAATAGTGGTTGTAGTGTTAAAAATCACCCCTAAAATTAAGGCTCTGCGTAGCGAAATAGAGCAGGCGGACAACAAGGCTGATGAACTTTACGCTGAAGCGCTTTCTCAAATGCAACCGCTTAACGACCTGTTTTCTTCAAAAGAAGCGTTAAACATTATAGAGCAGACTATTCCGCTAATAGATTTTGCCGACCATTTTACCGCTAAGCAAGAAATAGACATGAAAACCAACTACGATTTTGGCGCGGACGATTCTAACGAATATTCAACTTTGGATGTTTTAGCGGGTAACTATAACGGCAACCCCTTTATTTTTGAAAACAAAATAAAGCATACTATGGGAACGGAAACTTATCACGGTTATAGAACGATAAGTTGGACGGAAACTTACATAAATAGCAAAGGCAGACTATCGACAAGGACAAGAACACAAACTTTGCACGCCACCGTAAATAAGCCAAAGCCCTTTTACAACGGGCAAATTGTGTTAAGTTACTGTGCGCAAGGTGGCCCCGAACTATGTTTTAGCCGTGATGCAACACATCTTCACGAAAAGAACGAAAGACAAATAGAGCGTTATGTTAAGCGTGGGGAAAAGCGGTTAAAGAAAAAGACGGACGATGCGCTAAAGGAAAACAGCAACTTTACAAGTATGTCTAATTCTGACTTTGAAGTGCTTTTCGACGCTTTAGATAGGACTAACGAAGTTCAATTTAGAACGTTATTTACACCCCTTGCACAAACTAATATGGTAGACCTGCTTTTATCCGACACGGGCTATGGCGACGATTTTAATTTTATTAAGCGTAACCGCACGAATGCCATTATTTCTAAGCATAGCCAAGGCAGAAACATCAATTTATACGGCAATGAAATTTGTTCGTTTGATTTTGAAGAAATCAAAAGGAACTTTATTGACAAGAACGCCAAGTTCTTTAAAGACGTTTACTTTGATTTAGCGCCGATACTTGCTATACCCATATACCAAGAAAGGCCGGTGCATTCGCTAGACCCGTTGCCAGATTATACTAAACTTTACGCCGAAAAACAATGCGAATCGCTTGCTAACGTGGTAGATTACGGCTACGTAGCGCATCCGCAAACGAAAACACAGGCAATAATTAAATCTTCTTTTGTAAATTCGCAAAAGGGGGTTGACAAAACGCGCATTTCCGCTTATTCTTACGATATAGAAAAGCGTGTAGACGTGGTATCCGTTTTGGGTGGAGACGGGCGTTTCCACAACGTAAACGTGCCTTGGGATGAATATATCCCCCTAGAATACCACAACGATTTTTACGTTACTGAAAACAGTAACGCGGATGGCAAAGTTTTAGCAAACAAAAACGGCTTGTTTATGTTTTGTAAATAAATTACGTTAAAGGAGAAATTATTATGTCAATTCAACTAGATGAACTTAACCCCGAAGTTAGAGAAGAAGGACTAGACACCAACGTTATAGTAAAAAAGATTCCTGCAAAAGTTGGCGTGGGCTCTAAAATATTTGAAGTTATTTTATGGATTTGCGGTATTATCCCCGGCTTAATTTTCTTGTTTAAGAAGATTAACGCGCAAAAACATTTTGACCAACTACAACAAAAAATTCAAAGAAACGCATCGCAAATCGACAACTATTTAGAACAAAGGGTTATCGTTTTGCAAAACTGTGCACGTCTTTTGGATAAGGCTATTGACCTTGACAAGTCTACCTTTGAAAATATTGCAAAATACAGGGCAGGCAACAACGATGACGACGATGCTCGTAACGAAGTAAGCGGTCAAATTGAAAATATTTCAAGAAATATTAATATTGCTATGGAAAATTACCCCGATTTGCAAGCACACCGTGAAATTGCAGACGCTATGCAACAAAATATGTATTTGCAAAGAGAAATTACCGCTGCAAGAGAACTTTATAACGACACCGTAAACGAATGGAATAAAGACATTTTTGCATGGCCCACTAAAAAGATAGTTGCCGCTAAAAACGGTTACACCACAAGAATACCATTTATTGCATCTAAAGAAATTAAAGAAAAGGCAAAAGACGTATTCTTTTAAGAAATCGCTATTTCAATAACAACGGATAAGGGGTTTTTTATGAATGTAGGTCAAAAAATACGTGAGAATAGAGAGCGTTGCGAACTTACACATGAACAACTTGGCGCAATTATGAGTTTAAGTTCAGCAAGCATTATGGCGTGGGAAAACAATACGTCAATTCCTACTGCAAGCGAACTTAAACAATTAAGTGAAATTTTTGGCGTTAGATTAAGTTCTTTGATTACAGACGTGCCCGCGAAACGAAAAGAAGTCAAGGGTGAAACTTGGAAAAAAGTCGTATCTGCTGTTTTACAGGCGTTTAGTTTATTTGCGCTACTTATAGGCTTTTTTATACCATTTATCTTAATGCTAGCGTTAGAAAAGAACTGTTTTTGGGTATGCTTTATCTTTTGTATTATCCCTATAGGGTCTATTTTATTTGGTTATTTAGTAAAGGTTAATGGTAAAAAGTTTATAAAGAATATTATTTCGGGGTTTGTTAGCGCAGGTTTGCTATTTTGCTTTGGTATGATGACGCTTATGCCTGTGGATCCATATGATTCAGAAGTGTCATATGACGATTCCCTTGTAATTAAAGCGGAAACAACCCTTAATATTGATATTCCAGAATTTGAAACTTCCTATCTTCTGACTTGGGAACACGGCAGTAATCTTTGGCGTGGTAAAATGCACGCAAAATGCGACTTAACGTTCACTAACGAAAACGCAACGAGTTTTGAAAGAACGTTGGTAACCGATAGCAAGTGGATGGACCGTGTACCAAATGCCCTTTTGGGTGTATTCTGTCATCCCACAGATTACACTAACACAGGCGCAAATGATTGTTACGTTTTAATTTATAATTGTGATACGGATGAGTTTAATACTTTACCTACCGCAGACGGTAATTATCGTATGTTGAGCATTATTTATGACGTAACCTATAACGAAATGACCATTTGCGATTATACTGTAGAGTATTTTAAATAGGTTAGGTATACTGACAGGATAAAACGTTTAATTTACAAATACTTAAAAACACCCGTTTTTTACGGGTGTTTTTTTGTGTAAAAAAGGGGCAAATGCCTTTACAAAAAGGTTAATAAGTTGTATAATCAAGGTGAAATTAAAATCAAATTAATTAAGGAGCAAAGAAATGAAGTTAATTATCAAAGACAACTACGCTGAAATGAGCACTTGGGCGGCAGAACATATTGCCAACGCCATTAACAACCACAAGGAAAATCGTCCTTTCGTTTTAGGCTTGCCCACCGGCTCTTCACCCCTTGGCGTTTACAAAAAGTTGATTGAAATGAATAAAGCAGGCAAGGTTACCTTTAAGAACGTTGTAACTTTCAATATGGACGAATACGTAGGTCTTCCTAAAGACCACGACCAAAGCTATTGGTACTTTATGCACGACAATTTCTTTAACCACATTGATATCCCCGCTGAAAACGTTAACATTTTAGACGGTATGGCAGAAGATTTAGAAGCAGAATGTGCACGTTACGAAGAAAAGATTGCATCTTACGGCGGTATCGACTTGTTTATGGGCGGTAGTGGTGTAGACGGTCACATTGCTTTCAACGAACCTTTCACTTCATTAAATTCTAGAACGGGTATCCGCGCTTTAACTGAAGACACCTTAATCGTTAACTCACGTTTCTTTGATAACGACGTTAATAAAGTTCCCAAGACTGCGCTTTCTGTTGGTGTTGGTACGGTATGCGACTCTAAACAAGTTATGTTACTTATCAGCGGTCATAACAAGGCACGCGCTCTCCGTCATTGTGTAGAAGGTGGCGTTGACCACGCATGGACCATTAGCGCACTTCAATTACATAAAGACGGCATTATCGCTTGTGATGAAGCAGCTTGTGGCGAATTAAAGGTTGATACCTATAAATACTTTAAAGAAATTTACAAAAACGAAAAATAATTTCTAAATTAAAGAAAACGCAAAGCGAAGTTGTAATTAACTTCGCTTTTTTTGTTACATGATATTTTTAGACGTTAAACTTTGAATAAAAACTTAAAATTTATTGAAAACACTATTTTTATATAGTAAAATATAAGTGTCTAATAATTTGACAAATAATAGAGAGGTAAAAAAATGATAGGTGTATTTTCTCCCAAAAACAAGCGCATTTTTGTAATGTTATTTTTCATTATAATAGCGTTTATAGCATTGGGAATTTTTTTGGCTTTAAGTGCTGACATAGATACTCGTTTCGGTGGATATATATTTATTGTATTAGCAATTTTTCTTTTTTCTTTTGTTTTTGTTGGCGCATATTATAGACTTTCTTGGAGCGTAAGGGTTGATGATAAAAAACTTTACGTAAAGCATTTATTACAAAAGCAAAAGGTATTTAACCATGCTGATATCGACGATGTTATAGCTTATAGACAAGCAGAGTTTGGTTTTGGTACGCTATGTATTTACCTTAAAGATGGCACAAGCGTTTTGGTTCACGGGTTGTTAAATTACATTGAATTAGCGACCTATGTTAAAAAATTTTTGCCATTAATAAAGAAAAAAGAATATGACGTATCGCGTATGGAAAAAGACTATATTGACAAAAAGAAAAAAAACGGTAGACTAATTTGGACTGTAGTGCTTTTGTGTGTTGCGATTGCTGTCGCTATTGCTTTAGCGATAATTCTAACGTCTGGTAAAAACATGAATGATTTTACACAAAACGATTTTATAGTTATATACATATTCATTGGTATATTCATATCGTTATTGGCAGTAATTTTTATACCGCTTGTAAAGTTACTTAGAGATTCAAATATCATCAATAGTAGTCTTCCATTAATATATCAAGCAAAGTGTTATTGCGCTCCTTTGCCAGCAAACGATATTATAGCAATATACGTTAGTTTAGACTATTCCCCACGTACTATTATTACTTGCAACAATCTTAATCCAAAGGAATTTTTTTGCATTTACGAAGGGTTTATGTATTGGCGCGGAAAATTCGTGTCCTTTTCAGAAGTGTCTGAGCGCTACGGTAGTTATAGTGAGTTGATTAAAAAGGAAAAATTTAAAACGGGTAGTATTGAAGTTACTCAGGCGTTTATTGACAACTAAACTGCATGAAAGTTATCACACTAGGTAACCCTTACGTTATAATAGGGGATAAACTGAATAGTTCAACTCACCCCAACTTTATGTGGCCCACCGTTTGCAAATTGCAAAACGGTGATATTGCCGTGGTGTGTTCTGGCTATCGCAAAAGGCACGTATGTCCATATGGGACTAGCGTTATATCCATTAGTAAAGACGGTGGCGAAACCTTTTCTAATCCTTTACCCGTTATAGATACTCCGTTAGATGAACGCGATAGCGGTATATTGCCGTTTGGTAGAACGGGGGTTATGGTAACTACATTTAACAATAGTGTTAATTCACAGCGCAAAAATGCCGATGAAATTGACAACACCTATCTTGACGGTATTTCAAAAGAAACTGAAGAAAATGCGCTTGGCAGTTTATACCGCATAAGTTATGACGGCGGAAAGACCTTTGGTAAAATTCTTAAAAGTCCCGTAGCTTGCCCACACGGACCGTTACAACTAAAAAACGGCAATATTTTATGGCTTGGCACGCTTTTTGACGTAGAAAAAGCTACGGCGGGCTTTAACGTTGAAAGTTGGTTGATTACGTTAAAAGATAACGGTGAACTTAACGAAGAGTTTGAATTTCTGGGTAGGATTAAAGACGTGCCCGTGGGCGATATTAAATGCTATTTTTGTGAACCGCACGCGATATGCCTTGACGACGGCACTATATTAGCACATATTAGAGTAGAACGCGGAACTCCCCCCATTGCAACTATTTTTCAAACGGTATCAAAAGACGGTGGAAAAACGTGGGATACCCCAAGGCAAATTTTAGAAAAAAATTCTGGTTGTCCACCACACTTAATAAAGGGTAATGACGGAACTATTATATGTACCTACGCCCGCCGAATAGATAATTTTAGCATACGCGCTATAGTTAGCAAAGATAATGGCAACACTTGGAGTAGGGAATTAGAAATTTGCCCCGCTGGTTACGATTGGGATATGGGCTATCCAGCAACCGTTCACCTTTACGACAACGTTTATTTAACCGTGTATTACGCTGAACAAAAAAGGGGAGAGCCCCGCCGTATAATAGGGCAAAAGTGGAAATTGATATTGTAAAACTTAAAACCACTTGAAACAGAGAAATAATAGTGGTAAAATTATTAAAGAAAAACAAACAAAATTCATTGTAAGGAGTATATTATGAGCAGTTTTGAAAATTTACGCATCGTAGATAACTTTTATCAAACGTCGCTATTTTTCCCTATGCCTACGGTGATTATAAGCACCCTTTGTGAAGACGGTTCTACCACGCTAGGACCTTATTCGCTAGTTCAACCTTATTACGTTGCGGGCAAAGATTATTACGCAATGTTGCTTTGTTGCCGTAACTCTTCTAATACCGCTCAAAATATATTAAGGACGGGTAAATGCGCCATTAACTTTATTGACGACAACCCCAAAACTTTTAAAGAAGCCGTTAAACTTTCTTGGCCGGGCGACAAACCAAGCGATAAAATGCCTAAGTGTAACTTCCGCCTAGAAGACGGTTTAGCGCAAGCAGAAACGGGCGAACAACGTCCTAAAGTGCTTACCGATGCTATTCAAGTTATCGAATGTACGTGGATGCGCGACCTTGATAACGCCACCAACGATAAAGCGGGCGAACTTAACGGTTACGAACCCCCTTATCACGACTTTAACGGCATAACTAGTAAGTTTGGCGCACACTTTATATTAAGAGTTGATAAAATATTAATGAAGAAAAAATATAGCGACGCTATTATTAACGGCGTTACCGCTAAAGATTTCCCACCATTGCCCGTTGACTACGGCTATCGCGATAGCAAAAACTTCTGGTTTCACAAAAAAACTAAAATGCGCGCGGAATTGTTGCAAGTAAGAAAAGCGTCTTTGGAATCGGTGCGCTACGCTGCGGATAGGGTAGACGATAAAGTTAAGTTTACCGATGAAGCGTTAATGACGGTGCTTGGTGTGCCACGCGTATTCTTGCCACTAGTTCTTAAAGGTTGCGTAAGTTGGGCAAAAGAAAACGGTGTAACCCTTGTTACAGAAGAGCATATGAAGATAATAAGCGACAAACGCGCCCAAGAAAAAAATAAAAAGAAAAAATAATCGTATGATAGATATTAAAATACCGACGGATAATCCGTCGGTATTTTTTTGTTAAAGATTTTCCTTAACTAATAGATTAAATTCTTGTCCGTTTAGGAAAGTTATAGTCAGTCCGTTTGGGGCACTATTAAAGGTAGCAATAAATTCATCTTTAATTAAAGCCGTCAAGCAATCAACCATTTCCGCTACTGTTAACTTTGGTGTATTTTCCATTATAGTTCTCCTTTGGTTTATTGTAAAAAAATACGCGCATATTATTTACAAGATAATTATATCATCATTCGCGCCACCATTCAACAAAATGGTGGCAAAACTGAGCATAATATTGTAAAGGAGTGTGTCGTATTTATGGAAAATTTGTCGAATTTTGCTCAATGCCTATCTACGCTTATGAATGAACATAGTTTAAAAGCACCCGCTTTGGCTAAAATTTTGCATACGGATAGAAGTAATATAACAAGATATTTGCGCGGGGAAAGGTTTCCGCTGTATCGTGGGTTTGTTGCGCTTATAGAATATTTTAATGTTTCTGCCGATTATATGCTAGGGCTTGACGACTATGCTATCGATAAGCAATTTTTACCCGTTCAACCTTTTGGCGAAAGGCTAAAGAAGGTAATGGCGGAAACAAACACGACGCAATACGCTATAGAAAAAAATACCGATATATCTAGTTCTAGCATATACAATTGGTTGTATGCGGGGCGTGTTCCTACCGTAGAAAGCCTTATTAAACTTTCTAAATATATGGAAGTTTCCGTTGACTATTTATTAGGTAGAGTAATTTAAAACTAAAAGCAGGGTATAAACGCCCTATGACGAAGTAAGTTTAACTACTTCGTTTTTTTATATTGTAAAATTTTAAGCAATAATAAAAGTATAAAAATAAAAGCACCTATAATAATGGGTGCTTTAAATACTAAAGATATTTTTTTCTGTCAAAAAGTTCATCTAAACTTATGTCGTAAAAGTCGGCAATTTTAATTATCGTTTCATAATCTGGTCTAACTTTTCCTGTTTCATAGCGGGTATAATTTACGCGGGAAATTCCAAGTTTATCAGAAAATTCTTGCTGAGTATATCCATACGTTTTTCGTAATTCTTTTAATTTTTTCTGTAAATCCATAAAAATATCACTCCATCAATTGACATTGTACAAAATATGTACTATAATATGTAAAAATGTACATATTATGTACAAAAAAAGGAGTAAAAGTATGAAAAAAACAAATTGTTGTATGCCCGATTACAAACTTATTAAAAGTAGTTGTAAATGGGAAAAGGTAGTTGCTCATTTGCCCACAATTACTTTAGCGATTACGCTTATCTTTGCGTTTGTATGGGGTATTGTAGACACTTTTATCTTTAAAAGTGGTAGTGGAAGATATGCTGAATATGGCACGTTTGAAGTAAAAAACAAATTTCTTAATTGGTTTTTGTGGCAGTTAATCTTCGTGGCTGGGGGCACGTCAATGTATTTCTTCTTAAAAATTATTTTATCGCCACTAGTTCTACATATTGAATATTTGAAAGTAATTGCTAATATTCCAGAAGAGTGTTTTCCTGCTGACCCTGTAAAAGAAAGCGAAACTGCCGTTTCCGTTGAGGACGGTTGCGAAGTTGCTAAAGAAGAAGTGATACAGGAATCGCCAAATTTAATTGAATAAATTTAAGGAAAATTGAAAATGAATTTTTCGTTATAGGATTGTTACGTAAAAGCAGGGTATAAACGCCCTGCTTTTTTACGTGTTTTAAGTAATCTTCACGCGGTAACGTGCGCTCTTTTCCCACAATATATAACCTTGCTTTTTTTGACAAAAAGTGATATAATATGAAAAGATGTTTAATTAGGGGATATGAAATGGCAGAGATTATTAGCAAAATATCAGGGTCGCTATATACTTACGTGTTGGTGGCGTTATTAGTTATCGGTGGCATTTACTTTACCATTAGAACTAAAGGCGCGCAATTCACCTTGTTTGGCGACCAAATTAAAAGTGTTACCGAAAAACCAAAGGGAAACAAAAAGGGAGTATCGTCTTTCCAAGCACTTATGGTATCTACCGCGTCAAGAGTTGGCACGGGCAATATTATGGGTGTTGCCGCTGCAATTTGCCTTGGCGGTTTCGGTTCTGTGTTTTGGATGTGGATTATTGCACTTATCGGTTCAGCGTCAGCCTTCGTTGAAAGTACGCTTGCGCAAATATATAAGCGTAAGGGCTTAAACGGTTGTTACGGCGGTCCTGCTTATTATATTGAAACGGCTTTGAAGTGCCGTCCACTTGCAATAGTCTTTTCAATTTTGCTTATTTTAACCTACGGCGTTGGCTTTAATATGCTTGCATCTTTTAACTTGCAAGCAACGTTTGCAAATTTCAGTTTTTACGTTCCTAACCAAACGTCTTGGATAATAGGTGCAGTCGTTGCCGCGCTAGTTGCGTTATGTTTATTCGGTGGCGGTAAATGGATTATTAAAACCACAAGTTTTTTAGTTCCCATTATGGGCGTTTTATACATTTTGGTTGCTATCGTGGTCGTTTGTATGAACGTTACCGCGTTGCCATCAATTTTCGTTCAAATTTTTACAGAAGCGTTTGACTTTCAATCAATATTTGGTGGCTTTACGGGTTCGTGCATTATGCTTGGCGTAAAGCGTGGGCTATTTAGTAACGAAGCGGGTGTAGGCTCTGCGCCCAACGCGTCTGCATCGGCAGAAGTTGCTCACCCCGCAAAACAAGGCTTAGTTCAAGTTTTATCGGTATTTATCGATACCATTTTAGTTTGTAGCGCAACGGCGTTTATGTGTATGAGTTCTGGGTTAGATGCATCGGCTTATACTTCTGGCGACCAATATATTCTTGCCGCAATGCAACAAACTCTTGGCGGTTTCGGGCCTATCTTTTTGTCTGTTGCGGTAGTGCTTTTTGCGTTTACAACCCTTATCGGCAACCTATATTACGTCGACAAGGCGCTTATCCACATTTGCAAAAAAGAGCCGAATAAATGGATTAAATATATTTACTATATTATCGCGTCTTTATTAATTTTGCTAGGCTCTGGGTTAAAAGCGGGCGTGCTTTGGGATATTGCCGATATCTTTATGGGACTTATGACCGTTATAAACGTGCCCGTAATTATAATACTTGGCAAATACGCTTTCCGTGCCCTTAAAGACTATAGAAAACAGCGTAAACAAGGGGTAGAACCCACTTTCTTAGTGAAAAATATCGAATTGCCACATCAAGTTGATTATTGGCAAGAAGAAACGAATTCTAGTGAGATTGCTAAACTTAATCAAAGCGAAAAAGCATAAAGTTTAATTAAAAACGGGCGGTGGCTTAGATAAGCCACCGCCTTTTTCATACTTGTAAAGAATAATTAAACAAACGTAAAGTTATTTATATTGCTCAACAAGTGCAAAATATTCCGCCCAGCGCTCTTTTCTTATAGGCATAACGGGGTGGCGGATATCGTTAAAAATTAGAACTAAAGCAGGGCAAATTCCGTTATGGTTTTCAGTAATATAAAAGTCTTTAAGTTTGCCCGCCGAAATTAATCGTTTAGCCGTTGCGTGATAGTTAAAATAAGCCATTACCCATAATATGCGCATATTTTGTCGTTTTAGTTGTCAATATTACTGCTAAACACAAAAAAGGCTTAAAATATGGCTTTTGTAATTAATAATTATACTTGATAAAACTTTATTTCCGTGTTAAAATTTTAGTAGCGTATTTTAGGAGTATTTTGTTTTTATATGAAGGCGATAAAGTCTGGTAAATTTTGGGTGTCCCTTGTTCTTTTTAGTTTAGTGGGGCAAATAGCGTGGGTTGTGGAAAACATGTATTTTAACGTGTTTATCTATAATATGTTCGGCGCAACGGAAAAGCAAATTTCATTTATGGTTGGTGCGTCGTCTGTCGTTGCAACTTTAACTACAATATTTATCGGCGCTCTTTCAGATAGGATAGGCAGGCGCAAAATATTCATTTCGCTCGGCTATATTTTATGGGGCGTTTCTATACTTGCCTTTGCGCTCGTTCGCCAAGATATAATTGCACCCATCGTCCCCGCAGGAACGACGGCGGCGGCAGTTTGTATCACAATTACCATTATTCTAGACTGTTTAATGACCTTTTTCGGCTCTACCGCAAACGACGCTTGCTTTAACGCGTGGCTTACCGATATTACCGAAGAAAATAGTCGTGGTAAGGTAGAAGGTATTAACGCAATGATGCCACTTATGGCAATCTTGGTTGTTTTCGGCGGTTTTATGGGGTTCGACCTAAAAGATTCTGTTAGTTGGACCACGATATTTATTATCATCGGTGCTGTCGTAGTCGTTATAGGTATAGCAAGTTTCTTTCTTATAAAGGAAGTGCCTATTGCAAGCGATACTAATAAAAACTACCTAAAAAACATTATTTATAGTTTCCGTCCTTCAACGGTTAAAAGCAACGTAATTTTATACGTCGGCATAATTGCTTTTGCAATATTTAACATTTCTATTCAAATATTTATGCCATATTTAATTCTATATTATGAACAGGCGCTATCGCTTAAAAATTACGTGCTGATTATGGCACCTGCAATTATTATCGCAGGTATCGTAACGGCAGTTTACGGCAGGGTATACGATAAATTTGGTTTTACTATTGCAATACTTCCCGCAATGGGCAGTTTAATGCTTGGCTATATCCTTTTAATTTGCTTTACAAACACCGTAATGGTATTTATCGGCTCACTCTTTATGATGACGGGTTATCTTGCTGGTATGGCAGTTTTCGGCGCGATGATTCGTGATAGAACGCCTAAAGACAAGGCGGGCGCGTTACAAGGCTTAAGAATAGTTGGGCAAGTGCTTATTCCCGGTATCGTTGGCCCCGCAATAGGTGCGGCGGTGCTTTCTGGCGCGGAAAGAATTATGGTAGACGGCACGGAAAAGTTTATACCTAATATTAACATATTTATAGCGGCGGCGGTTGCAGCAGTTGTTGCGCTTGGCGCAATTTGGCTACTCCACTTCATAATCAAAAAAGCAAAAACAAAAGAACAAACTAACACAATAGAAGAATAATTATATACACAAGGAGAAAGTATGCACGAAGTTTTAAACAAAAAAGGGTTTATATGTGATATGGACGGCGTTATCTATCATGGTAACAAGATTTTAGACGGCGTTAAAGAATTCGTTAATTGGATGATGGAAAACGACAAACGTTTCGTATTTTTAACTAACAGCGCAGAACGTACCCCGCACGAACTTTCAATGAAACTTCAACGTATGGGACTAGAAGTTTCTGCCGACCACTTTTACACTAGCGCAATGGCTACGGCGGAATTCTTAAGTGAGCAAAAGCCCGACTGCACCGTTTACGTTATAGGCGAAGCGGCATTGACAAAGGCAATGTACGACAAGAAGATTTATATGAACGATATTAACCCAGACTACGTAGTACTAGGCGAAACAAGAACTTATAACCTAGAAAAAATTGAAAAGGCAATATCGCTTGTTAGAAACGGGGCAAAGCTTATCGGTTGTAACCCCGATACCGTTGGCGTAACGGAAAAGGGGATAGTCCCCGCAACGGGCGCGCTTATCGCACCAATTGAAATTGCTACGGGCAAGAAAGCCTATTTCGTGGGCAAACCAAACCCACTTATGTTAAGACACGGCTTAAAACTTATCGGGTGTCATAGCGCGGATATCGCCTTTATCGGCGATAGAATGGATACCGATATAATCTCTGGCATAGAATCTCATATAGACACCGTATTGGTACTTTCTGGCGTTACTGCAGAAGATGAAATCTCTAACTATCCATACCGCCCCAAATACGTTTTAGGTGGCGTTTGCGACTTGCTTAAATAAATAGGTGAGCGCAATAATAGGCATACACTATAAAAAGAGAACACCTTACAATGTGCTAAAACTAAAGGCGCGAACAAACTAATAAAATAATAATAAAAAAAGCACTTGGCGATTTTGCCAAGTGCTTTTAGTTTTGTTTAGTCGGCTTTTAAGCAAAGGTTGCTCTCATAGATTCAACTTTTTCTTTAGTACCTTGATATTGGTTATAAGGTTGCATAATGTCTGCGCCTAACGTA
The DNA here is from genome assembly GCA_017465145.1 of Clostridia bacterium. GTDB lineage: Bacteria > Bacillota > Clostridia > Christensenellales > Borkfalkiaceae > UBA1259. Next base: position 16,063 of record JAFTWU010000004.1, read on the forward strand.
AGTTCGATTGCACTAACTACCTTGATGTTCGCATTAAGTGAATTTACATACATATTTTCATCGTGGCCGATATCTGCGTTAACCGTTTGAATATCTTTAGTTAAAGGTGCAAGGTCAAGTTGCAAGTTGAACTTTGAATCAGCAGGAAGGTATTCATAACTTATTAAGGTATTTTCTACAGTTGCGGATGACGCTACGGTTTCTCTTTCCTTAGTTATTAAATCTTCAATAGTAGAACTTAATCTTGCAAACTTAAGAATAGGCGTCATTGGGTCTGCCATAAATTCATCAAGTGTATAAGAGAAAGATTCACTACCGCTTGAACCAGGAACGAAACCATACCATTTTTTATCTGCGTTACGGAATTCATTATAGATATAAATCTTTTCAGCAACGGGGTCTAAGTATAAATAAGAATCGCCGTCGTAATCTTTCCAAGCAGTTAATGAAAGTAAGCCTAAACCGAACGAATAGAATTCTCTACGCAAGCGTACAACCATATATACGTCGTCGCCAACCATATCAATAGAGATGTAAAGGTTTGCTTTATTTTGCATATTTACAATGCCTATCGCATTAATATCTAGTCCACCTTCAATGTTAAACGAAGACCAAGTAGCCGTATTCTTTAACGTTAACAACAATTCGTTGATGGTAGAGAAGTCGTTTGCGTTGGTAACGCTATAAGCAAAGGTATCGTCCGTAATCACACCGTCAGCGGGCTTGCCGATTGCAACGTTAAGTTCAATGTGGTTTCCGTTAAAGTCAGCACCGGGGATACTTAAGGTAAGAATATTTTCAGGTGCTGAAAGCAAGATGCCCATACTTTCGGGTAACATATCCATAAGCGTTTTAGCGTTAATATCTGCTGAAACAACACCGTCGTTAAATAATACGTTATTGATTATGGTTGCAACTTCAAGTTGAATTTCAGGCATAACGGGCATACCGTTTTCATCGGGGGTAAGGAAGGGATATAACAAATCTTGCAACTGTGGAATTTGTTGATAGATTTGTTTTAAGGTTGTCAACGTTTCATCAGCCTTAGTGGTGGTGAATGTACCTTCTAACTTATCTTCTGCATTAGTGCCTTCGTTATAAGTGAAGTAAACGTTTACAGCGCCTTCAGCAACTAGTGAAGGATCAAGGTATACAAGGCGGATGGTGTGTGTTGAAGATTTAACCGTGCCATCGTCTTGTGTGGTTGCAATTTCTAGAACTAGATTTGCATTTGCCCTAGGTGCGCTATTTATTCCGTCAACTTGAACGTCTGCCGTAAGTTTGTAAGTAGAATTGTTATAGGTTGCCGACGCACTTAAAGTTCCCGTAATACTATCGCCGATAAGAATATCTAAAGCAGCATCGCCAAACGTATCAACGAAAGTCATTAAGTTGAAAGAGTTGTCTGCGATAACGAAGTCGATATCGGCAGGTGATACGGGGTCGATAACGGTAATATTCATACCTTCAATAACGGCGTTAACACTATCAAGGTTAAGTTCGTTGTTTACGGTAGAAAGGATAACGTCAAGTTTAATACCTGAAATTTCCACACCAAGCGTTACGGTGTTAGCCGTTTCGTCCGTGGTAACTACGATAGACTTAATAAGTTCAACTACGTCAATTTCTTCGGTAGCGGACAAGTCAAGGTTTTCTAAACCGCCAAGGGCATCTGCGCCCACAAACTTATCTATAATAGGTTTAATGGTTTCAAGGATAGTTTGAATATCGTTAACGTTTACAAACGCGTGGATACCAAATCCATCGAAGTAGATAGTATTGTTTTCAAATAAAATCTTAACGATAGAGCCGTCGATATTCGTTTGCGCCTTAATGGTAAAGTCGATAAGGTTAATGGTTGCATCGATAACGATATCGTTTAGTTGTGCTTGAAGTTGAACTTCGTTGTTATAGTTGATTAAATCAAGCAAGGTAACCACGTTATTATATAATGTTAGGTTGCCCATATCGATAGCGTCAACGGAAACGGGGTTAACTTCAATTACCATATCGTCTAAGGTTGCGCTTGCGCCGGCAAAGGTCAATTCGTTATTTAAGGTTGAAAGTTTAGCGCTTACGTTAATGCCTGCAAGTTCTACTGCTAGGTCGATAGCATCTTCGCTTTCAGTTATAACGATAGACTTAATAATTTCAACAACGCCAATATTTTCAAACGCTGTAAGGTCAATAGAGCCAAGACCTTCGTCTAAACTGTCGCCGATAATGGGAGAGAGTTTATTCATAACGCTTTCAATTTCATTAGCGTTTACGAAAATCTTTAATCCAAGCGCGCTAGCGTAAATCTTGCCGTCTGCATATTCGATGGCAATTTCAATGCCTTCAATTTCCGTCTTAGCGGTAATCGTCATATCTGCAAGGTTTATAATCGCATCAACCTTTATATCGCCGATAACAGCCTGCAACTGAATTTCATTATTAGAATTAATCAAATCTAATAGCGGAACTACGTTGTGGCAAACTGATAGGTCACCCATATCGATAGCGTTAACGGAAACGGGGTTAACTTCGATTACAATATCGTTAACAGATGCGCTAACACCGTTAAAGGTTAGGCTGTTGTTAATTGTGCCTAAAGTTACGTTTGCATTGATACCTGCAAGGCTTAATGCAAGGTTAATATCGTTTTCGTTTTCAGTAACGATAATAGACTTAATAATTTCAACTACGTCAATTTCTTCAAACGCCGTTAAGTCAAGTGAGCCAAGACCATTTTCTAAACTATCGCCGATAATGGGAGAGAGTTTATTCATAACGTTTTCAAAGTCGCAAGTAGCAACGTAGATATTTAAGCCAAGAACTTTAACGTAAATTTTGCCGTCAATATATTTTAACGTTAGGTTAATACCTTCAATTTCCGTCTTAGCAGTAATGCTTAAGTCGTTAAGGTCAACGATAGCGTCCACGTTGATATCGCCAACGCTTAATGCTAAACCGATTTCGCCACTTTCGTTAATTACGTCTAGCAAGGTGGTTAAGTCGTTATACTTGTCAGCGTCGCCCATATCGATTGCGCTAACGGTTGCGGGGGTAATAATAATTTGTGTACCTTCAACGTTAGCAATAGCGTTCGTTAAAGTAAGTTGGTTATTAGTGGTTGCAAGGTTAACCTTAATTGCTATGCCAGAAACTTCTAAATCAAGCGCGATAGCGTCTTCACCGTTAGTAACTATGATAGATTTAATAAGGTCAACTACGTTAATTTCACTAATTGCACTCGTGTCGATAGCACCAAGGCTTTCTTCTATGGTGTCGCCGATAACGGGGTTAAGTTTATTAAGAACGGTTTCAATGTCGCTCGTTGCAATACATACGTTTAAGCCAAGCGCACTTGCGCTAATCTTACCGTCTTTGTATTGAGCAATAATTTCAATGCCTTCAATTTCCGTTCTAGCACTAATCGTTAAGGTTTTTATATCAACTATAGCGTCAATATTTAGTTCGCCGATAGCAACTGAAACGCTAATCGTACCGTCGTTATTAAGAACGTTAAGTAGGGTTGCAATATCGTTATAGTTGTCAAGGTCGCCCATATCGATAGCGCTAACGGTTGCGGGGGTTACGGTAATATTCATACCTTCAACGGTAGCAACTACGCTAGAAATAGCAAGTTCGTCGTTTTCGTTTGAAAGGTTGATAGACGCGTCTATACCCATAATGGTAGTAGCAATATTAATATTGTTACCTGCGTTAGTGATTACAAGTGATTTAATAAATGCAATAGCGTCAAAGTTTTCAACTTCGCTAGTATCTATTGAACTGATGGTTTCATTTAAGCCATCGCCAATGATGGGCGCAAGTTTTTCCATAACGCTTTCGATATCAGCGGTGTCTAAGTAAACTGAAAGGTCAAGCGCGTTAACGTAAATTCTGCCGTCTGCGTATTGAACTTTAATTTCAATACCTTCAATTTCAGTTTTAGCCGTTACGGTCAAGTTAACTAAATCTAAGATAGCGTCAACGGTAATATCACCAACCACAACTTGCAATTGAACTTCGCCGTTTTCGTTGATTACGTCAAGTAAAGTTGCAAGGTTGTCGTAATTATCAAGTTCACCCATATCGATAGCATCGATAGTGGAAGGGGTAACTGCAATATCCGTGCCTTCTACGTTAGCGTTAATGCTTGCTAAGGTAAGGTTACCATCGGTAGTGTTAAAGGTTACGCTAGCTTTAATAGATGCAATATCAAGTGCAAGGGTGAGTGTATTTTCGCCCTTAGAAACTTTAATAGATTTAGCAATATCTCTGCCGGAAATATTTTCAAAACCAGAAAGGTCAACCGAGCCAAGTGCATTATCTACGGTATCGCCAAGGAATACGGATAATTTTTCCATAACGCTGTCAATGTCCGCGGTGTCGAAGTAAACGTTTAGGTCTAAAGCGTTAACGTAAATCTTGCCGTCTGCGTATTGAACTTTAATTTCAATGCCTTCAATTTCCGTCTTAGCGGTAACGCTCATATTAGCAATATCTACGATAGCATCGATATTGATATCGCCGATAGATGCATTAAGTTTAACTTCACCGTCGTCGCTTATTAAATCAAGCAAGGTTACTAGGTTATAACTGTTTGAAATATCGCCAATGTCGAAAGAGCCAAACTTAGCGGGGGTAAGTGCAAGTTCAAAACCGTTAACGTTAGCGGTAATATTTTCAATGGTTAATTCATCGTTTAAGGTTGAAAGATTTACGCTTGCAGAAATTCCGCCAAGGTTAATTGCAATTTCATAGCCCTTTTCTTTATTGTTAACGGTTATAGCGTTTATAATATCGTTTACGTTAACCTTATCTAATTCGGGTAATTCAATTTCAGCAAGTTCGCCAAGGTCTTCGCCTAAGATTGCTGAAAGTTTATTCATAACCGTTTCAATATCAGCGGTGTCAAAGTAAACTGAAACGCCAAGTGCTTTAGCGTAAATCTTGCCGTCGATAAATTTAGCTATAATTTCAATGCCGTCGATTTCCGTTTTAGCGGTAATGCTTAAATCTCTAAGGTCAACGATTGCTTTAACGTTAAGACCTGCAATTTCCGTTGCGATTTTAATTTGACCGTTTGCGTTGATAACGTCAAGTAAGGGTAACAAGTCAACGTATTTATCAGCGGTCATATTAATATCAATTTGTTCGTTTACTGAAAGAGCAAGGTTTACGCCAGCAACTGATACGGTTGCATCGGTAAAGGATACAACGCCTTCAACGTTGGTAAAGTTAAGGTTAGCGTTAATATCAATGCCTGCTAAACTTAAGGGAAGGTTAATGGTTGCGCCACCGTCAACTTCGGTTAAGGTAGCGTTGTCTAATAAAGAACCAACTTCAATATTACCAAGCGTGCCTTCTAAATCGGGCATTTGAACTTTTAAGGTATCAAGAAGGTCGGTAACTTTTGCCATAAGGTCGTTAACGTTAGCCACGCCGTTAAACGCGCCCTTGTTAACGTAAACGTTGCCACCTGCGTATTTAATAATGATATCGCTTAAGGTAACGCCGTCGTAAGTTATGCTATCAAGTTTTGCCGTTACGCTTAAATCTTCAAGTTTTTCTAAATTAATGTTTAATTCTAACGCACCTTGAACGGTTAGGGGAAGAGTTTCACTAGCGGAAAGTGAAAGGTCAACCTTTAAGGGTTTAGTGCCCGTTATGTAATCGCCAAAACCGTTCATAAGGAAGTCGAGTGCGGTTACTTCTTCTTCGGGTAATTCTTCAGTTACGTCGCTATCTAAATAAGAACGGAAGAATTCGCCGTTAGGAATAGAAATTTCATTACCGTAGGTAAAAGTTTCGGTAACGTTTTCCACACAGGTAACACCGCCAAGCATATCAACCTTATAAACGTTGTTAGTTTTAAGGCTAGTTACTTGCCAGTTGCTATCCATAGTGATAATAAGTGATGCGCTTTCAAAGATGGGAAGTGAGTCGGTGCCTGCCATCGTGCGCATTTCAAGTGAAAGTTTACCGGTAGCGTCAACGGTATCTAATATATATTCAAAGGTATATAAACCGTCCTTTTCTTCAATTAAGCGAGAAGCAAGGATAGTATCGTTTGTCAAAGCGTAACCGGTAAGTTCGTTGCCGATATAGCCGTAAAGCGAAGTGTAATTTTCTTCGGAAATCTTGCTTGCGCCAGATTGCCAAGATACGTCGTCAACAGACTTAACTTTATTTGCGCCGTGCACGATATAATTGTCGCCGTTAACGTAAAGTCTTGCGCCCACGCCCTTAAATGTGGAGTGAGATAAAGATTCTTTATAAACTTCTTTGCCGTCAACTACACGGTGAGATTTAATATCTTGCGTAACGCTTATACCAACCTTGGTAACTGCTGAACCAACGGAAAAGGTTTCAACCTTATCTTGATTAGCAAATACAGTAAAGGCGATAAACACGTTATCGTTTGCACTATAGTCCGCAGGGGTACTGCCGTCGGTAGGAACGGGCAAGTAAGTACTTGTTTGTCCTGCGATAGCTTCCATATCGGGGTTTGTGTTAAATTCGCTAGGCTTACAAGCAAAAAGCATGCCAAGTGAAAGCGACAAGGCGAAAATTAACGACGTAATGCAGATTAATAAAGTTCTTCCGCTCAAAAATCTTTTCTTAACCAATTTATACTCCTTATCCCGAAAAATTTTGGGATTATAAAATTTCATTTTTATTTTGAAACCGTGGGCGGATGTTTTAAGGGGTGCGCATTAACGTTGCACAAGTGCCGTAAACGTTAGATTATTTTGCGCCCTTGCTTTTTTTAAATAAATTTAAAAAAGCACCACAGTTTTCAGCGTACAATATACACTTTTAAAATGAACTAAAAATGAACTTTTAATTAATTTTTATAATTTTGACAAAAAATGTTAAATTTTTTACTTTAGTAAAAACCCTGTTATTACAGGGGTAAAATAGGCAAAAAGATAGGTTTTTTCTAGTAAGTTTTAATTAATCTTGCTAAAAGACAAGGTTTGTGCTAAAATTTTAAAAAAAAGCATTAAATTTTTTATCGTTTAAAGGAGTGGAAAATGAAAGGTTTTACTTTTACCGTAGACGACAATATAAAATTTTTGAAAGAATTAACTAATTCCAACTTAAAAAGCATATTCGACCACCCTTATCCCGCGGTGTATAAAGCCTTGCACGAAAAGTTTAACGTAAAGGTGCAAATGAATCTTTTTTACCGCGAAGGCGACTTTAATCTTTCAATGATGACCGACCGCTTTAAGAAGGAGTGGCAAGAAAACGCTAGTTGGCTTAAACTATCTTTTCACTCTGACTATGAAAACGTAGACCCTTATATAAATTCTGGGTATGAAGAAGTTTTTAACGATTGCAACGCCGTACAAAAGGAAATTATAAGGTTTGCGGGGGAAAGCGTTTTAGCAAAGACCACCACCGTTCACTATTGCACCACCACAAAAGATGGTAACCGCGCACTTTTAGATAACGGCATAAAGGGTGTTTTGGGGCTTTACGGCACGGAAGAAGAACCCTGCGTTTCGTATAGTTTAGATGAAGTTAGCGCACTTAAAGCCCGCCGTGGCGAAACGGTTAATTTTGAAGGTTTAATGGTTGCGGGAATAGATATCGTGCTTAACGATTATTCGATAGAGAGCATTTTATCACAACTTGAAAAATTAAAGGATAGACCGCTTGTAAAAGTAATGATACACGAACAATATTTTTATCCTTCTCATTGGAGATATATGCCAAATTTTAAGGAGCATTTAGACACTACCTTTACCGCACTAAAGAACTATGGTTTTACCCCCGTTTTCTTTGAAGACACTCTTTAATTAAAAACAAAAAATCATCAATAAAAAACTGACGATTACGCGATAAAAGTTATGAACGATTTAGGAAATAATTTAACTGTAAAATTATATAACGGAATAGAGATTAATTCTATCGGCTACGGCACTTGGCGGGTAAATGACGGCGAGGCTAAAAATATGGTAAAAACGGCAATAGATTTAGGCTATCGCCATATTGATACGGCGTCTATATACGGCAACGAACAAGGCGTTGGGGAAGGAATAAAAAATAGCGGTATAGATAGAAAAAAATTATTCGTTACAAGCAAAGTTTGGACAAGTGAGCGCGGATACGATAAAGCCCTTTACGCCTTTGATAAAACGCTAGAAAAATTAAATTTAGAATATCTTGATTTATACCTTATTCATTGGCCGTGCGCACCGCATATTTCAAGTGATTATAAAAGGGTTAATATAGACACTTGGAAAGCCCTTATAAAACTTTATAAAGACGGGCGCGTAAGGTCGATTGGCGTTTCAAATTTTTTGCCAAAATATCTTAACGATTTAATGGATTTAGAGTATCGCCCTATGGTAAATCAAATAGAATTCCACGTTGGTTATAGACAAGAAGAAACGCTAGAATTTTGCAAGCAAAACGGTATTTGCGTTGAGGGGTGGAGTCCGCTTGGGCGTGGCAAAGTTTTATCTAACGTAACGCTAAACGAAATCGCCTTAAAATACGGCAAAACACCGGCGCAAATTTCAATAAAATGGTGTTTGAAAAACGGTGTTATACCCTTGCCGAAATCTAGCGATAAAAATCGTATGAAAAGCAATTTAGAAGTGTTCGATTTTGAACTTTCTACCGCAGATTTTAACGCGCTAAACAGCCTTAATTTAGGCAGTAGTTCAGGTTTGCACCCAGACACTTTTAATAGGTAAAATTTTGCGTTAAATTAGCAAGATAAAAAGCACCTAAAAAACGGGTGCTTTTAATTTTAAAAGGTATTACAATAGTTAAAAGGTTATTTGCTTGACATTATTTATTTCTTTACATATAATAAATTAGATTAAAATTAAAGGCTTTAAATATGATTTGCAAAAATATTTTAGACGCGGTGGGTAATACCCCTATTATAAAACTAAATCGCATAGTAGATGAAGACTCCGCTCAAATTTTGGTTAAGTTTGAAGGGCTAAACGTTGGCGGTTCTATAAAGACTAGAACGGCACTTAATATGATTGACCAAGCGGAAAAAAGCGGACTTATTAATAAAGATACTATAATCGTTGAGCCAACTAGCGGTAATCAAGGAATAGGGCTTGCGCTTGTTGGTGCAGTTCGCGGATACAAGGTTAAAATTATTATGCCCGATTCCGTTAGCGAAGAACGTAGAAAACTAGTTAATCAATACGGTGCGGAAGTTATCCTTGTGCACGACGACGGCAATATCGGTTTATGTATTGAAGAATGCTTAAATTTAGCACTTAAGATGAAAGAAGAAAACCCTTCCGTTTTCGTTCCCCAACAATTTGAAAACCCCGCTAACCCCGAAATTCAAAGAAGGGCAACGGGCAAAGAAATTTTAGCCCAAGTAAACGGACCTATCCACGGTTTTTGTAGCGGTATAGGTACGGGCGGAACGATTACCGGTATCGGTGAAACGCTCAAGGCGGAAAATCCCGATATGGTTATTTGGGCGGTTGAACCTGAAAACGCGGCTATTTTGTCTGGCGGTTCTATAGGCACTCACTTGCAAATGGGTATCGGTGACGGGCTTATCCCCGCAATTCTTAACCAAAGCATCTACGACGACGTTTGCATTATAAAAGATGAAGAAGCAATTCAAACTTCTAAAGATTTAGCGGCTAAAGAAGGTATCTTATGCGGTATAAGTAGCGGAACAAACGTGGCGGCGGCTATTAAACTTGCTAAAAAACTTGGCAAGGGCAAGACCGTTGTAACCGTTCTTCCCGATACGGCGGAAAGATATTTTTCTACCCCCTTATTTGATAAATAAAAAACCAAAAAAAGTTTCATTATAGCGCTTGCCGAAAAGGTGGGCGCTTTTTTGTTTTCTCTTTGCGCGTTTTATTTTTGTAGCCGTACTTTTTTGTTTAATTTCAAAATTAAACGAACTATAAGATAAATTAATAGTTTTAATTAAAAAAAGCATTTTTTTTGTTTGACAAATAAAATATAAAGTATTAAAATCTAGTGGTTGACTGCTAGCAGTCAGTAAAATTACCATTAAAAAGAGGCGAATTTATGCAGATATTGTTGGCATTAGCGATTGCGTTACTCGTTGGTCTTGCGCTATCACGTCTTGCAAAACTAGTTAAACTTCCCGCCGTTACGGCATACCTTGTTGCAGGTATTTTAATCGGTCCGTTCTGTCTAGGCAGACTTGGTATAGACGGTTTAGGGTTTATAGCGGGCGTTCCTGAATCTTTAGACGTAGTTTCTAACGCCGCACTTGGCTTTATTGCCTTTTCTATCGGCAACGAATTCCGCCTATCACAAATTAAAAAAATCGGTAAGCAAGCAACCGTCATAGGTATCTTTCAAGCGGTTGTTGCAACTCTATTAGTAGATGCTGCACTTATCGTAGTACACTTAATTATCCCCGATAAATTCCCGCTAGAAGCGGCAATCGTTTTAGGTGCGGTAGCATCTGCAACGGCACCCGCTGCAACTTTAATGGTAGTTCGCCAATACAAAGCAAAAGGTCCTGTAACAGACACGTTACTTCCCGTAGTTGCTATCGACGACGCAGTTGGCTTAATTCTATTTGCAGTATCATTTGGTATTGCAGGCGCTCTCCAAAACGGTCAAATTAACCTTATCACCGTGTTGGTTGAACCACTACTTGAAATCGTTCTATCCCTAAGCCTTGGTGCAGTATTAGGCTTTATAATAACTTTTGTAGAAAGATTTTTCCATTCACGTTCAAAGCGTCTTTCGGTATCGGTAGCATTCGTATTTTTGGCGGTTGCAATCTCTACATTAAGCAAGGCGGGTGAAGGTTGGCATATCGGCTCAGTTCACGTTGGGTTTTCTTCACTTTTAACTTGTATGATGCTTGGAACGGTGTTCTGCAACACTTGTGATTTCTCAGAAGAACTTATGGATAGGCTTGACCGTTGGACTGCACCTTTATTTATATTGTTCTTCGTAATAAGCGGTGCAAAACTTGATATGACCATTTTTGCAAATCCCTTTATGGTGCTAATCGGCGTAATTTACATTATATTCCGTTCGGCAGGTAAATATTTTGGTGCGGGTATGAGTGCAAGATTCGTTAAGGCAGAACCCAACGTTAGAAAATATCTTGGTATAACCTTGTTACCGCAAGCGGGCGTTGCACTAGGTATGGCTATGATTGCGAAAGACTTGCCAGGTGGCGCGGGTGATATCGTTGCAAACGTAACCTTGTTCTCCGTTCTAATTTACGAACTTGTCGGTCCTTTCCTCACTAAATTCGCGTTGCAAAAAGCGGGCGAAATTAACCCAGAAGGCAAGGTTAGTAACCGTGGCAAAAGAGAAGAACCTTCTCATAGATAACCCCGTGTTATGATGAAAAAGTAAAACGTAACGTTTGAAAATTCAAAGATTCTAATAAAAAATAAAACACCGCATATCGCGGTGTTTTTCTTTATGTTTTTCCTTATATAATGGTGTTTTCACGCCTTATACTGCGATTTATCCTTCTCTTTAACTAAATATGCGCATATATTGACAAAGGTTTTATAATAGATTATAATAACTTTCGTTTATTAACTCTACGCGGGGGATAAAATGAAAAATTTTAAGTTAAATAGGGCTGTTTCATTTACTATAGTAACGCTAGTTTACGCTATCGCAGGCGTTAGCAGTATATTTATTTATAAGGCTTTCAACCTGCCGTTTTGGTTAACCTTATTAATAGCAGACGCTTTGGCAACGGTAATCGTGTTTATATACAGCGTAACCCTTAATAACGCGTCCGTATACGACCCTTATTGGAGTGTTCAACCCATATTTATATTAATATGTTACGCCGTTCAATACGGTTTAACGCTATCGGGCTTAATTATTCTAGTCGTTGTATGTCTTTGGGGAATAAGATTAACGGCTAATTGGGCGTATACCTTTAAAAACTTAACCCATCAAGATTGGCGTTATACTATGCTTAAAGAACAAACGGGCTTGTTCTACCCTATAATTAACTTTATAGGTATACATATGGTACCAACCGTAGTCGTTTACGCTTGCACGTTACCTGCAGTATACGTTATCGTGGAAGGCGCGTCTTTTAGTTGGTGGACTGTTGTCTTTAGTTGTCTATCCGTTTTCGCCTTTACCATGCAAGGCATTGCTGATATTCAAATGCATAGATTCCGCCGTAGCGGTGTTAAAGGTTTTAATCGCACGGGGCTTTGGAAATATTCGCGCCACCCTAACTATCTTGGCGAAATTTTAATGTGGTGGGGCGTAGGCTTAGCGTCGGTATTTGCACTTAACGGCCATTGGTATTTGCTTGGCGGGGCACTACTTAACACCTTGCTATTTGCTTGCGTAAGTATTCCTATGGCGGAAAAGCGTCAAGGCAGAAAAGAAGGTTTTAGCGAATATAAAAGTCAAACCCGCTATCTACTTCCCTTAAAGCGTTTTAGATAAAATTTAGAAAGATTTGCACTAGCAAGCATTTTTAACAGAACTTCAATTTGCAATAAAATTATGCAAAAGTTGTATTTTATTCATTTTGATATTCAATTTGGTGAAAAGTTTGTATTAGTAGACAAATTATTTTGCTAATTTCTTGATTTTTTTATCGTTTTATAATAAAATGGTAATACGTTGTTGACGAAGGTTATCAACCGAACGTAAGAAAAGAAAATAAAGGAGCAGGGTAATGAACGTTTTAGTTTCAACCGATACTTCTTGTATAGTTAATTACGACGTGTTAAAAAAGTATAACGTAAGTGTATTTCCCCTTAACGTTATAATCGATGGCGAAGAATTTTTAGACGGCGTAACCATCACTCAAGACCAACTTAAAGACGCTATGCGCGGAGAAAAGGACGTTAAAACTTCCACACCACCCCTTGGCGAAATTTACGAATATTTTGAAAACCTTTTTGCAAAAGGTTACGACCATATAATTCACTTTACTATTTCTAGTAAGTTGTCTTCTATGTACGAACTATTCTGTAACGTTGCAAAGCAACATTTCGACGGAAAGTTAACTATAATCGACTCTTATTCTATTTCCACGATAATGCTTTCACACGTCCTTTACGCTTATGAAGAAGTAACTAAGGGCACGGCGCTAGAAGAAATAGTTGAAAACGTTAAAAAGAGAATTAAAAATAATCCTATTGTTTTCGTTCCAGAAAACCTAACGGCACTTAAAAACGGCGGCAGATTATCACCCGCAGCGGCTGCTATCGGCACTATTTTGGGCATTAAACCCGTTATCGTGCTAGAAGACGGTGCGCTTGAAAAAAGTGAAGTGGTTCGTAACGTTAAAAGGGCGTTTAGCGAAAGAATTGCTAAACTTATAAAAGATTATCCTATCAGCGCTTACGATTGGTCGGTTATTGGTTTTGACCCTATTGAAAATACCATTAACTACGTTATAGACCAAGTTAAACAAGTTGCTAAAGATTATAACGTTATCACCGGCGTATTGCCCATAAACGTTTGCGCGCATTGTGGTCCTGGCACGATAGGTGTAATCGTATCACCAAAAATTAACGGCAAATCTGTTAACGAATTTATGTAAAACTAAAAAAGCCTGCATACGCAGGCTTTACCTTTATACTTAACCCTTATTTATCAATATTTTTAAGGAGCTAATATGAAAACGCAATTTCCCATAATCGACTTTCATACCCACCCGTATATTGACGAAAGCACTAACATATGCGTACATAAAGAATATTGCAATATGGACGTGTCTAGCACCGTTGAAACGTTTAAGAAACTTGGCATAGAAAAAATTTGCGGTTCAGTAACTTTCAACGGCGGTGCGTTAAAGCCCGAAAACTGCACGTGGGATAGTGTTAGAAAAATGAACGATACCGCCCTAAAACTAAAGGAAATTTACGGCGATTTTTACCACCCCGGTTTTCATATTCACCCCGCTTACGTTAAAGAATCTATTTTAGAAGTTGAACGTATGCACAAGTTAGGCGTTAATTTGGTGGGGGAATTAGTTCCCTATATGCACGGCTGGGCGGACTATTCTAGTAAAGAGTTTTACGAAATTTTAGACGCGGTAGAGCACTATGATATGGTGCTTAATATCCACACGATATACGACGGTAGCGTAGATAAACTTGTTAAAGACCGCAAAAATTTAACGATAGTTGCCGCACACCCAAGCGAATACGAAGGGTTTATGGAACACTTAAACCGTATGAAAATAAGCGAAAATTACTATTTAGATTTATCGGGCACGGGCATCTTCCGTATGGGTTTATTGCGCCATGGTATAGACGAATTCGGTGCAGACCGCTTTATTTTCGGCTCTGATTATCCCATATGCAACCCCGCTTGCTACGTTGGTGGCGTGGCGTATAATACAACGCTAACTGACGAAGAAAAGGAAAAGATTTTATACTTAAATGCAAAGCGTTTGCTTAGGTTATAGGCGCGAATTATTTTACAGAGCGCGCTAAAAACAAGAAAAGAAGTGGAATTAAAAATTAAAGGGTGATTTTATCACCCTTTTTCTAATTGATATTGACAAAACGAAAAAATAGTTTTATATTATAAAAGTATTTATGTAGTTATATATGGATATGCAAAAAATTACCTTACAAGAGAGGTGGCAAAATGGATTTTAGTTTAAATAATCCTTGGCTATTTGTTATTGTTGCCGTAATTGTTTTGGCAGTTTTGGGGCAATCGGTATTTTTCCTTGTTCGCGCCCTTAAACGTGCAAAAGAACTTGGCATAGCAAATAGTACTATCAAAAAGACGGTGTCGTCTTCTGCAATATTCACAATAGCACCCGCTATTGCAATAGTCGTTGGCGTTATAGTATTAGCACCAAAGCTTGGCGTTGCATTGCCTTGGCTTAGACTTTCGGTAATAGGTTCACTATCCTATGAAACTATTGCAGCTGAAAATACTCTAGAAGCGCTTGGCGGTATTTCACAAGTAACTAACGCTACTGAATACGTAACTATTGCTTGGGTTATGACGCTTGGTATTTTAATCGGCTTAATCTTAGTTCCCATTTTAGCGAAACCCATACAAAAGGGTATGGTAAGCATTGGTAAAAAGGATAAACGTTGGAGCGAAATTTTCTCTGACGCAATGTTTATGGGTATGATTTCCGCTTTCGTTGGCTACGTTTTCTGCGACGTTACTCACTTGTTTATGAGTGAAGAAGCGTTCGGCAAAGTAGCGGCGAAGTTTGCAGAAAAGAACGGCGGTGCAATTTTAACTAGAACGGCAAGTTTAATTCCCGTTTGCGTTATGGCTGTTTCCGCTGTAATTATGGCAATAATCGGTCTTTTATCCAAAAAGACTAAGGCGCGTTGGCTTGCAGATTACGCTTTGCCTATAAGTTTAATTATCGGCATGGCGTCTGCAATTCCGTTCACCATTTGGCTAGGTTAATAGGGGGTAAAGGTTATGACGAACGAAAATAAAACTTTTGAAATGAAAGAATTAAAACCCACTTCAACCTATATGGATAACGTTCATAAATGGGGCAGAATTTGGGGCGTTATTATGCTAGTGTTAATTTTAGCATATCCCATTTTAAGTTGCCTTATATTCGGGGTATTGCCCGATTGGAACGCACTTCTTAAAGGCTTACTTGCAACCTTGCCTATGTATTGGGCGGTAGGTTTAATTGAAATTTTCACCTACGTTCCTATGCTTGGCGTTGGCGGTTCATATCTATCTTTCGTAACGGGCAACATTTCTAACCTTAAACTTCCTTGCGCACTAGACGCTATGGAACGCGCGGGTTATAAGGCGTCTAGCGAAGAAGGTGAAGTTATTTCCACCATCTCTATCGCAGTATCAAGCATCGTTACCACCGCTATAATTTTAATCGGTGTAATATTGCTTATTCCTTTCCGTGAAGAATTGCCAAAGATTTTAAACAACGAAATTATTGCACCTGCTTTCGACCAAATATTACCTGCGCTTTTCGGCGCTCTTGGCGTAGTATTTATCTCTAAAGCGCCCAAACTTGCAATAGTTCCCGTATCACTTATGTTAATTTTATTTATCGCTATCCCCGCGTTAAATCAAAGCACGGTTGGTATTATGGTTCCCGTTGGCGTAGTCGTATCTATTCTTACGGCGTTCATTATGTACAAAAAGAAATGGATTAAATAATTATGGAATGGTATCACTATTTACTTATTGGTTTAGGTGCGCTTGTTATATTGTTTTTTGCAATAATTTTAATACGCGCCCTAGCCTTTAAGCCTAAAAACAACACTAAAATTTTACCAGGCGAAGAAGTTTTTGATAAAGACAGGGCAGTCGACTGCTTGCGCGAACTTTTAACTTGCAAAACCATATCTTATAAAGACACTTCTTTAGAAGATAATTTAGAGTTCGATAAACTTATCGCTAAACTTCCCACACTTTACCCAAACGTATGGCAAAAATGTCCGTTACTTCGCTTGCCAGATAGGGCACTATTGTTTAAGTGGGAAGGTAAAAACCACGACAATCCGTCCGTTATGATGTCCCATTACGACGTTGTTCCCGTTGATGAATCGGGTTGGGAAAAACCTGCTTTCGACGGCATTATAGAAGACGGCGTTTTGTGGGGTAGGGGCGCGCTTGACACTAAGGTTACGCTTAACGGCGCAATGTTTAGTGCAGACACACTTATCGCGCAAGGTTTCGTTCCCGAAAACGACGTTTACTTTGCATTTTCCGGCTGTGAAGAAACAAACGGCAACGGTGCGGTAAATATCGTAAATTGGTTCAAAGAACAAGGTATTACCCCCGCGCTAGTAGTAGACGAAGGTGGCGGTGTAGTTGAAAACGTTTTCCCCGGTGTTAAAGTGCCTTGCGGACTTATAGGTATTGCCGAAAAAGGTCTTTTAGAAGTTGAATACGTTGCTAAATCTAACGGTGGGCACGCATCCGCACCCAAGCCTAATTCACCACTAATAGCCGTTTCTAAAGCGGTATGTAAGGTGGAAAATAACCCCTTCAAAGCGCACTTAACTAAACCCGTTAAAGAGATGTTCGACACACTTGGCAGACACTCTAGTTTCGTTTACAGATTGATTTTTGCAAACCTCTGGTGTTTTAAGTGGGTGCTAGATTTATTAAGCAAAAAACAGGGTGGGGAAATGAACGCTCTAATGCGCACTACCACCGCCTTTACGCAAGCGAAAGGTAGCAAGGCATCTAACGTTATTCCGTCTACTGCGTCTATCGTTTCTAATATGAGATTAAACCCTATGGATACGGTTGATAGCGCTAAAGCATATCTTGAAAAGACGGTGAACGACGATAAGGTAGAAATTAAGTTCCTTAACGGCATAAATCCTAGTGCTATATCAGAAACCTATTGCCCTGCATACGATAAAGTAGCACAGGCGATAGCGTCCACTTGGAAAGGGGCAATCGTATCACCCTATCTTATGGTTCAATGTTCAGATAGTCGCCACTACGGTTCAATATCTAACCACGTATACCGTTTTTCCGCTATGGATTTAACAAGCGAAGAACGTGCAACTATCCACGGACATAACGAAAGAATAAGAATAGAGTGCTTGCACCGTTCGGTAGAATTTTACTTAAGGCTTTTACGTCAATGTTAATTTATTTAAGGTGGTTTAGCGCACGTTAAACCGCCTTAAATAACATTATTTTGTAATAATATTTGTACAATTTTTTGGGGGCGTTTTATGAAAAACGTAAGAAAAAAGGTATCAATAGGGCTAAATTTTGGCGTTGGTATTTTTGCCACGCTAGGCGTTGTTTTGGCACTATGCTTTGCTGGTAAGCAAGGTTATACGCCGTGGTATACAAGGCTTTTCTATTTTACCCAACAATCTAATATTTGGAGCGGTATAACGGCATACGTTTTTGCCATTTTAAGTTTAATAGAGCTTTTAAGCAAGAAACGTCTTGTTACCAAAGCGTTACATATTATAAAATACGTTTTTACCGTTTCAATAACGGTTACTGGCATAATATTCTGCGCGCTTTTAGCACCTTTTGCAGACTTTGACGTTTGGTATTTTTCCAGCGTAGCAACCCACGTTATAGTACCCGTTTTGGCTATTGCAGACTTTTTCGTTAACGATGAATTTAAGGAACTTAAGCACTCTCACGTATATCTATCGTTAATCCCACCCGCCTTTTACCTTATCGTATCTTCAATTTTAATAGTTAATCAAGTAGATTTCGGCAGGGGCGACCCCTATCCTTACTTTTTCTTAGATTTTAACTCTAACGCGGGCTTTTTTGGTTTTTACCATATGGGCGATTTGCCTGAAATCGGCACGGCGTATTGGCTTATCTTTATGCTTATCATATTCTTAGGGCTTGCTACTTTGTACTATCGCTTGCAACCTAACGTTAAAAGAAAAAGTAAGATAGAAAAAAGGGTAAGACGTAGTTTTGAAGATAATATTCAAGCGCAAATTAAACTAGAGTTTGAAAAATCTTACGGAACTCCCCTTGCAGAAGAAAGGGTAAAAGAAAACACCGAAAACGAAGAAAAAGAAAATCCACCGATTTTTTAATAAAGCAATTTTTAATAACAAAATAGATAAAAACGAAAGAAAACTCTTTCGTTTTTTAATTTTTTCAAAGTATGCGCATATATTGAAAGAAATATAAGCGATTAATTTTGTATAAAATATTTAGACAAAAGTTTAAATAAAAATTATGATTGTAAGGGGCAAATTCGTTGTAACAATTTTTTTTATTTGCTATAATAAGACGGTAATATTAATTTAGATAATGAAAGGGGGGATAGAATATGCCTGCATTATGGTACGTTTTGGGTGTAATCGGCGGAATTATTGATTTAGCGCTTTTATACTTATTGTTCGTTTTTATTTTATCTCTTTTCGTCGACGTAAAAAAAGAATATGAAACGGATAATAAATTTTACCGTGCAATATTTAATTTTACAACGGCTATCGCACTTTGGATAACGCGCGTAAAAGTTCACGTTAAAGGTGAAGAAAAGTTAAAAGATTTGCCAAGGTTTTTACTAGTTGGCAACCACCGTTCTAACTACGACCCTATTATCACGTGGTATAAACTTAGAAAATACGATTTATCTTTTATTTCTAAACCAGAAAACTTCAAAGTGCCCATTTTTGGCAGAATAGTTCGCAGGTGTTGTTTTAGAAAAATTGACCGCGAAAACCCAAGAAACGCCATTTTAGATATGCGCTCTTCGGCAAAACTTATATCTTCCGGCGCGGTATCAATGGGCGTTTACCCAGAAGGAACGCGCAGTAAAAGTAAAGAAATGCTACCTTTCCACGACGGTGTTTTGAAAATTGCCCAGTTTGCAAAATGTCCTATCGTAGTAACTGCGGTAAGGGGCACGGAAAAGATACACGAAAATTATCCGTGGAAACGCTCTCATACCTATATTGATATTTTAAAGGTGTACGACGTGGAAACGGTTTTAGCAACCCCGTCTAGAGAGCTTGGCGCTTTAATTAAGCAAGATTTAACCACTTTTTTTGAAGAGAACGACAAATAGAAGGTAATAAAATGCAAACGAAACTTACCGCAAAGCAACAAAAACTTTTAATGTTTTTATGCTGGCTTGTGTACACAATGGCATATCTTGGAAGATTTAGTTATAATTCTAACAAATCGGTTATACAAGAAGTTTTTGCGCTAACTACCGCAGATACGGGGCTTGTTTCTTCGTTTTTCTTTTTTGCCTACGGCGCAGGTCAAATTATAAACGGTATTTTTTGTAAATTCTATCCTAAAAGATACGTTTTAGCAGGCTCGCTAATCCTTTCTTCAGTAATAAATTTAGCCATTGCGTTTGGCGTACCTTTCGTTGCTTACAAATGGCTTTGGTTGTTAAACGGTTTGGCACAATCGTTTTTGTGGACTTCGTTAATGCTCGTTTTAGGGGAAAACCTAGATAAGGAAAACCTATCTAAAGCGGTATTCGTAATGGGCACGACAGTTGCAGTTGGCACTTTCTTATCTTACGGGTCATCTGCAATATTTGCTAGCACGTTAAATTTTAAGCCCGTGTTTATAATTGCCGCAGGTATTATGACGGTTGTTGCAATAGTTTGGTTTATTTTCTATGATAAATGCACGTTGTCTAAAGAAGCACTTTTGCAGATAAAAAATGAGCGCAAGCTAAAAGAAGAACAAGAAAATCAACAACGTATTGCAGAGGGTAAAAAGGCCAAAAAGAAAATTGACGCAAATATCATTATTTTCTTTGTGATAATGTGTTTCTTTGCCGTTTTCTGCAAAATGACGATGGACGGGTTGCAAGAATGGACGCCTAACGTTTTAGCAGAAGTATTCGGCATGAAAAAGAATATGTCAATTCTGTTTACCTTATGTTTGCCTTTAGTTGGTATTTTATCTTCAACCATATGCATTTGGTCAAGAAGATTTATTAAAAACATCGCTTTCCTTGCGTCAATATACTTCTTTATCACGGCTGCCTTGATATTACTTATCATCTTTACGCTTGACGTTTCTGCCGTTCCCGTAATTATCGGTATGTCTTTTGCATCAATGTTTACCCATTGTGTAAACGGCTTGCTAACTAGTATTGCACCACTATATTTAAGAGATAAAGTTAACAGCGGTTTATCGTCTGGATTATTTAACTGTTTCTGCTACGTTGGAAGTACCATCAGCGGTTACGGTTTAGGCAGTATCGCACTACTTGGTTGGGATACTATGTTCTGGCTACTCTTTGGGCTTTCTATTGCAGGTATGGTAATCGGCTTAATTTACTATTTTGTTCGCAGATTAACGGGCGCGACTAGAAAAGACGATATTTAAAAAATTAATAAAAGGCTTTATGAAATATAGAGTATGCCCATACGTTAAGTATTTAACTGTGTTGCAAAACAAAAACCCACGAACTTTCGTGGGTTTTTCATTATGCTATTTTATTATTAGCTTTTTATTAAAACTTAATTTTTTCAGCGATATAGTTTTTAAGTTCTGCGATAGGAATACGAACTTGTTCCATACTGTCGCGCTCCCTTACGGTAACGGCGTTGTCTTCTAACGTTTCAAAGTCAATGGTTACACAGAAAGGCGTGCCAACTTCGTCTTGACGGCGATAACGCTTACCGATAGAACCAGATTCGTCGTAATCAACGGGGAAAGACTTAATTAAATCGCTATAAATTTCATCAGCCTTTTCGCTCAACTTCTTAGACAAGGGAAGAATTGCTGCTTTGAAAGGAGCAAGGGTGGGGTGTAAGTGAAGTACCGTTCTAACGTCGTTCTTTTCAGCGTCTAATACTTGTTCTTCAAACGCGTTGCAAAGTACTGCAAGCACCGTTCTTTCAACGCCAAGGCTAGGTTCTACAACGTAGGGGATATAGCGTTCACCGGTTTCTTGGTCAAAGTAACTTAAATCTTTACCGCTAACGTTTTTGTGTTGAGTTAAATCGTAGTCGGTGCGGTCTGCAACGCCCCAAAGTTCGCCCCAACCGAACGGGAATAAAAATTCAAAGTCGGTGGTTGCTTTAGAATAGAAACAAAGTTCTTCGGGGTCGTGGTCGCGTAGTCTAATTCTATCTTCTTTTAAGCCGATAGCAAGAAGCCAATCACGGCAGAAACTTCTCCAATAGTTAAACCATTCTAGGTCAGTTCCGGGCTTGCAGAAGAATTCAAGTTCCATTTGTTCAAATTCTCTAACGCGGAAGATAAAGTTACCGGGGGTAATTTCGTTACGGAAAGATTTACCGATTTGCGCAATACCGAAAGGCATTTTCTTTCTGGTGGTGCGTTGAACGTTTACGAAGTTAGTAAAAATACCTTGTGCCGTTTCAGGACGGAGATATACGGTGTTTTTAGCATCTTCAGTAACGCCTTGGAAAGTTTTGAACATCAAGTTGAATTGACGAATATCGGTAAAATTATGTTTGCCACAGGTGGGGCAAGGGATATTGTGGTCTTCAACGAAAGCTTTCATTTCATCGTGAGAAAAAGCGTCGATAGGTTTTTCTAACGTATAGCCGTTTTCTGCACACCAATCTTCAATAAGTTTGTCTGCACGGAAACGTTCGTGGCATTCACGACAGTCCATTAAGGGATCGCTAAAGCCAGCCAAGTGACCAGACGCAACCCAAGTTTGTGGGTTCATTAAAATTGCCGCGTCAAGACCAACGTTAAGTTTGTTTTCGGTAACGAATTTTTGCCACCAAGCGCGCTTTACGTTGTTTTTAAGTTCAACGCCCAAAGGACCGTAGTCCCAAGTGTTTGCAAGACCACCGTAAATTTCACTACCGGGGAATATGAAACCCCTATTTTTACAAAGGTTAACTATTTTTTCCATAGTGTTAGTTCTTTCTTCCATCATAAAACCTTCTTTTAAAAATATATAACGCAAATTATTGTACAATATTATTATTTTTTAGTCAAGCAATAGAATAGTTTAATAAATATTTTAATTTTTGCTTTTTTATTTTTAATATTTGTGTTATACTTTATAAGTAAAAGTATGGGCTAGAAGTTTTAGCCTTGTTAAAAAAGCGCAAAAAGGACTTTTTATGGTAGAAGCGACTAACTTTATTGAACAAATTATTAACGAAGAATTATCTTCTGGCAAAGTAAACGGCACTTATACCCGTTTTCCGCCCGAACCTAACGGATACCTTCACATAGGGCACGCTAAATCTTTGTGCCTTAACTTTGGCGTAAAGGAAAAGTATAACGGCAAGTGCAACTTGTTTTTAGACGATACTAACCCTTCTAAAGAAAAAGAAGAATTTGAACAAGCCATCAAAAAAGATATTGAATGGCTAGGCTTTTCTTACGATGAAGTTACCCACGCATCTGATTATTACGAACAAATTTATCAATTTGCCGTTAAAGAAATAGAACTTGGCAACGCTTTCGTTTGCGATATGAGCCCAGAAGAAATTTCTGCAAACCGCGGTACGCTTACAGAAGCGGGTAAAGAAAGCCCCTATAGAAATAGAAGTATAGAAGAAAACTTGCGCCTATTTAAACAAATGCGCGAAGGCAAGTTTGCCGACGGCGAAAAATGTTTACGTGCAAAAATAGATATGGCGTCGCCCAACATCAATATGCGCGACCCCGTTATTTATAGAATTTTAAGGGAAACCCATTATCGCACGGGGGATAAATGGTGCATTTATCCTATGTACGACTTTGCACACCCCATTTGCGATTATTTGCAAGGTGTAACCCACTCACTTTGTACGCTAGAATTTGAAGACCACCGCCCCTTATACGATTGGGTTGGTATAACTTTAGGTTTTAATCCTAAGCCACGTCAAATCGAATTTGCCCGCCTTAACGTAACCAACCTTGTTATGAGCAAGCGTTACCTTAAAAAACTTGTAGAAGACGGCAAGGTAGACGGTTGGGACGACCCACGTATGCCAACGCTAACAGGGTTGAGAAACCGTGGCGTTCCCGCAGAAGCATTAAAAGATTTCTGCAATCGTATAGGCATAAGTAAGGCAAATAGTGAAGTTCAAATCAGTTATTTAGAAGCGTGCATAAGAGAATACCTAAACGCCAACGCAGAACGCGCTATGGCAGTTCTTAAACCCTTAAAGGTAACTATTACTAACTACCCCGATAATCAAACGGAAGAGTTAGATTTTGATATTAACCCCAACGAAGAAATTAAGCGCACTAGAAAGGTAACGTTTAGTAAAAATATCTTTATTGATAGCGACGACTTTTCACTTGCACCCCCACCCAAATATTTCCGTTTGAAAAAGGACGGCTACGTTCGTTTGAAAAACGCTTACATTATCAAGTGCGACGATATCGTATTTGATAAAGACGGCAACCCCGTTGAACTTTTGTGTTCTTATGTTCCAGAAAGTAAAAGCGGTAGCGATACGTCTGGTATTAAGTGTAAGGGCGTTATCCAATGGGTAGAAGAAAGTACTTGTATTGATACGGAAATCCGCCAATACGGTTACCTTTTGAAAGATGAAGAATACCCCGGGCAAGACTTTGGCGAACGTATGAACGAAAACAGCGTTAAAATTTTTAACGGCAAGGTTGAACCGTACGTTATGGAAAACGACTTTGATAAAGCATATCAATTCTTGCGCACGGGCTATTTTAAGCGCTTAAAGTTAAAAGATAAAGAAATCTTAAGCGAAATAGTTTCCTTAAAAGACAATTTTAATAAATAATAGACAATAACGAGAAGGCAAAGGGATGTAAACGAATTATTTCTTTGCTTTCTTTAATAAAGGGGAATAATTTTATGAAAAAGAAAATTATTTTAACAGTTTTAATTGCGTTATTAACGGTTTGTATCCTTGGGTTAATAACTGCGTGTGATGAACCAGAGCCAAGTTCAACAGAAGGTTTAACCTTTACGCTAATTAACAATGACCTAGAATATGAAGTTAGCGGATATACGGGTTCTTCAACTGACGTTTACATTCCATCAACTCATAATGATAAACCTGTAACAAGTATAGGTAGTTACGCGTTCTTTGATTGCGATTTACTCACAAGCGTAGTAATTGGCGATAGCGTAACGAGTATAGGCGAAAGCGCGTTTTGTTATTGCAATATGTTGACGAGTGTAGTAATAGGAAATAACGTAACAAGTATAGGAGAACGCTCGTTTAAAGATTGCCATAGGCTTGTAGAAGTTGTGAACAAGTCCCCAAATCTAACCGTAACAAAGGGAGACCCTCTTAACAACGGTTGTGTTGGTTATTATGCTTTATCAGTATACAATAGTGATAGTGGTATAACAAAAAGTCAATTAATAAAAGATAGAGGCTTTATTGTATATTCTAATGATAGAGAAAAGGTTTTGGTTGCCTATAATGGAACTAAAACGGCCTTAACTTTGCCAAGCTATATTACAAAGATTAATCAAAGAGCGCTCAGTAATAGCAGTACGTTAACGAGTGTTGAAATTGGAAGAAACGTAACGGATATAGGCGAATCTGCCTTTTCTGAATGCCGTTCGTTATTAAGTGTAAAAATTGGTAGAAATGTAAAAAATATAGGTGATTACGCCTTCGTTTTTTGTGAAAAACTAATAAGTATAGAAATACCAGATAGTGTAACGAGTTTGGATTATTCAGTTTTTAATGCTTGCACTTCACTAACAAATATAACGGTAGGTAGTAATAATTCCGCATATAAGTCAATAGACGGCAATCTGTACAGTAAAGATGGAAAAACCTTAATAAAATACGCACTTGGTAAAAAAACAGAAACGTTTGTTGTTCCAAATGAAGTAATAACTCTAGGTGATATGGCGTTTTCTAGTTGTGCTTTTTTAACAAATGTGGTAATTGGTGACAATGTAGAAAGTATAGGCTATGGTACGTTCTATTCCTGTGACTTGCTAAGAAATGTATTAATTGGCGATAGCGTAGAAAGTATAGGAGATAAAGCTTTTGAATATTGCAAGTTGTTAACAAACGTAGTCATTGGTGAAAGCGTAAAAAGTATAGGTAATTTTGCGTTCCGTAAGTGCGAGTTGTTAACAAGTGTAGAAATACCTGACAGCGTAATAGAGATAGGGGTTTATGCGTTTGAAGATTGCGATTCGTTAACAATATACTGTGAAGCAGAAAGTCAGCCAAGCGGTTGGTCTAGTTCGTGGAACTCTTCTAATCGTCCTGTAAATTGGAGTAGTAAAGGTTAAGAGATAATAAAAAACGGCAGTTGCTAAAACAACTGCCGTTTTTAATTTTATAAATAATTTTATTCATCTTTTACTTTGCTATTTAGCAAGTCTTTTTTTGCGGAAAACTATTTCAACCACTATTACCGCAACGGTAAACGCGATAAGCCCCGCGCCGATAAAGATAGCACAGTTTATAAAAAACTCTTGTGGTAAAATTCTTATAATTTCATCGTAATAGGGGTTAAAAACCCAATTAGTTTTACCAGGAAAGAATATATGGTGAAAAACGGTAAAGGCGTTGTCGGGGTCAATTGCCACCAAAACCCCTAAAACAAGGGGCAAAACTATTGCAAATATTGCAGAAAAGAAGGCGGGTGAAAACCCTTTGTAATAACTAAATTGCCAAATCTTTTTCTTCTTTAATATAAACAACGTTAAAAGTATCGCGCCCGATACAATAAGGACAATTATATTAAGGTTGAAAAGCCCTTTAACGTCTGCAAAATGCGCCATACCGTCGCTTGAATATTTAAGCGAACCCGTTCCAAATTCCACGCCCGGCAAGGTTAAATAGTTCATAACTTCTCTAAAGGCGGTAATTATTTCTTCCCTAGTATACCCTAAAGAAGTAAGGTCGTAAGCGTCGATATGTAGGTAATAAAACCATCTATTGTATATCGGCAAGCCTATGCTTACGGTAAGCATAAAAAACACAAGCGCAACGCCAAATACTATTGATAATGCTAAATTTAACTTTTTGTTTTCCATACGGTAATTTTAACACTTTTAAGTTAAAAAATCAACAGTAATATTGTTTTGGCTATTTGAAAGAATATAAACGGGTTAAAAAACTTCTCTAACGGCTAAAAGTTCACCCGTTTTTCCATCTATTAAAAGTGCTTTAATTCCGCCCGATTTATCGGTTAAACCGATATACCAATAGGCTTTACCGTCTTTAACGATAATGCGCTGGTAAATCTCTGCACAAAATTGTCCGTTTTGGTCGGTATATTCTTTAATTAAACTAGGTTGTTTGTTTTGCAAAGTGTCTAGCGCGCCCCTAAAACTTAACGTGCCTTGCGGAATTGTTGAAACAAGGTTTAAGGTGGTTATCGTAGTGGCTTTTATAACGGTTACGGAAAATTCTTGCGCGTTAAAATTTTCTATCGGCACGCTGGCGTATAGCACGTTTTTCGCAACGTTCAACTTAAAGTCAGTTTTATAATCGGTATCGTTATACTTAAAAGATAAGGTATAGGTGGCGTCTTCTGGTAAAATTTCGGGCAGAGTAAAGGTTAGACGGTATTCGCTCTTTTCAATTTTACCATCCGCAAGATAGGGGCTTTCACGATAGCCGTAGGTTGCCTTAACCCTTAAGCCGTCCTTTTCCCCTTCGTAAATGTTTTGTCTAAGTTCGCTAACGAAAGGGGTAAGCCCAAGGTCAACTTTTTTACAGCCGTTAAGCGCGCCTAAAGAAAAGAGAGCAAACGTTGCCGTTAAGCACGCTAGCATAAAACGATTAATTTTTTTAATTTTCATAACTTATAATTCCTTTCTTTTTTAAAAAAATATGTTAATCGCGCCTATAACATTACCCATTTTTAATTTCCGCCCTAAAATCCTATTGCTTTTTTAACGGTTTTTTGTTAAAATATAATAAAGACCTTAAGGAAGGTAATTTTCTTGAAAAAAATCGTTATTAAAACAACGGCTATAACGCTTGCAATACTAGTAGTTTTGGTTGCGCTTGTTTACGGCGCACTAGCCTTGTTTGCGCCCTTAACACTTGCAAAACTTTACGATGGTGCGGGCAACTATAAACTTGCAACCGTTTACTACGAGCGACAATATGAAAAAACGGGTGATACCGCCGACCTTTATACCCTTTGTTTAAAACTTGACGAATATAGCGACGGGGAAAGGGCAGTAACCTATTTAGAACTTTTAACCGACGATGATAGCGCGTCTTTTAACGACTTTTGCACATCTGTTGACGGCGAAAATTTCACGGGTAGAATAAGCACTAAAGAATACCTTTACGGAAAGTTAGTTAAGGCGGTATGCGTAAGTAAGGGCGTAACGTACGCGGTTGAACTTGCAGACGAATTAACAAGCGCGGAATATACCGACTATAACCCCTTCTATGTACTTATTATCGACAGGGTAATAAATTTAGACACAACCGAACTATCTTTCGTAAAAACTACTATAGAAGCAAAACTAAGCTATCTATCAGGCACGGCGCTTACTAACGCGCAAAACGACTTGCAAATTATTGCGGAAAAACTATCTTAATTTAACAGTTAAAGCGCGCCCAAACGGGCGCGCTTTTAGTTATAAAAACACTTTACGGAAAGGACTTTTTGTTGTAAAATATCGTTATGGGTGATTATAAGAAAAATCAAATAGAAAACAGTCCGTCAAACGTGGGACTTTTATACGTGATAATGATAGCCTCCTCTCTTATACTATCGGTATCTTGCGGTTTTATAACGCAGCCACTTGCTAAAACTAACGGCTTTTTATATTACTTAATTAACGGTTTATCTTCGTCCATTTCTCTTTTTGCAGTCTTATCCGTATATTTTAATTTTGTTAAAAAATGCACCCCTTTCAAAAGGCTTTTTTCACTAAATAAAACTAATCCGCTAAACTATGTAATTGCCTTTCTGATTGCAGGGGGAATGATGTTTGGCTTAGGTTTTATAAACGGACTTTTTGCCGACCTATTTAATATCCCCGCACCAGAAACAACTATAACCGATTTCGTTCACGGCAACGCGTTAGCGTACGTTTTATCGGTAATCGTTTTTGCATTGTTACCCGCCGTGTTTGAAGAATGTTTTTTCCGCGGGGCGATAGCAAATGCGATAGATAATGAAAAGATAGTTCCCGCAACTATAACGGTTGCACTTATCTTTGCGCTATACCATTTTTCATTTACACAACTTATTTACCAAGCAATTTACGGTGCGATTTTGTACCTTTTAGTTAAAAAGGGTGGCAGTATATTCCCGTGTATGATAGCGCATTTTTTGAACAACTTTACCATTTTAACGCTAGAATTTATAGGGGTAGAGATTAACTTATATTCCCCGTGGTGCATATGTTTTGGAATTTTATCGCTTGCTATTTCTATAGCCCTTTTATTTATAGTAAACGGCAAGAAAAATAGCGAAAAAGTATCAACGGAAAAAGATAGTAAAAAAGATACTAAAGGCGAAAAACAAGGGTTGAAATTTTGGGTTCCATACGGAATTTTGGGCGCGCTAGTTTGTATAGCCGTTGCAATTTTAGGGGTGATTTAATGGTTAAAATAAACGTGGTTGCCGTTGGTAAAGTAAAGGAAAAATATTTTCTAGACGGTATTAACGAATACGCTAAAAGATTAGGCAAATACTGTGAATTTACCATAACTGAAATTGCAGAAGAAAACTATCAAAAGGTTGACGACGCGCTTATTAACCAGATTAAAGAAAAAGAAGGCGCTAGAATTTTACCACACCTTAAAGGCTACGTCTTTGCAATGGCGATAGAAGGCAAAAACTTTTCTTCAAACGATTTAGCGGTAAAACTTAAAAATTTAACCGATAACGGCAGTGGGGTAATAACCTTCGTTATAGGCGGTTCTTACGGACTAGCGGACGGGGTAAAAAATAAGGCAAACGAACTTTTATCATTTTCAAAAATGACCTTTCCGCACACTTTGTTCCGCCTAATGCTTACCGAACAACTTTACCGCGCCTTTTCAATTAATAGCGGTAGCGCATATCATAAATAATGGTAACTCAAAAAAAATAGTGTCGTACCCAACAAATAGTTCATACAATAGGGTATGGACGTTTTAGAAGAATTATCACTATTTTACCGCGACTATAAAGATGAAAAAGGATATATAGGCTTTACCGATTTTGGCACGCCTATCCCATACTTTGCGGTGCATAAAACGGCTTTTCCAACCATAATAGTTCAATATAGCATACACGCCCGCGAATATATATCCACCTATCTAGCGTTAAGGCAAATTAAAGACTATATTTTGCACGGTAAACGCGGAACGGTATACTTTATCCCCGCACTAAACCCAGACGGCATTAAAATATGCTTGCAGGGTAGCCCCTTATACAAAGCAAACGGAAAGGGTGTAGACTTAAACGTCAATTTCGACGCGCTTTGGGGTAAGGGCGATAGTAATAGCAATATAAAAGGGCAAAGCGATTATATAGGCACGCACCCCTTTAGTGAAAGCGAAACTAAAGCGATAAGAGAATTTACCCTAGCCGTACGCCCTAATTTAACCATAAGTTATCATAGTAAGGGCGAAGAAATTTATTACGAATTTATTAAGGCGGGCAGAGTTTTAGACCTATCATATAAATTTGCCAAAGCGGTTGCACGCGTTACGGGGTATAAGGTTAAAAAGATTAAAGGCTCTGCCGGTGGATATAAAGATTGGTGCATTTATAGGCTAAACGTTCCGTCCTTAACAATAGAAGTGGGGGAGGATAGTCTATCACACCCTATAGGGAAAGAACATCTTAACCAAATTTACGAAAAAAACAGGCAAGTGTTAAAAGTGCTTACCGAAAAGAGAAGTTTATGGAAATAAAATTTATGAAACAGGCAATAAGACAAGCCTTAATTGCCAAAGATAAAGATGAAGTGCCCGTAGGCGCGGTTATAGTTTTAGACGGCAAGGTGATTGCCCGCGCCCATAACACTATGGAAAAAACTCAACTTGCAACCGCCCACGCGGAAATTAACGCTATAAACAAGGCGTGCAAAAAACTAAAAAGTTGGCGGTTAAACGGTGCTGAAATGTACGTTACGGTAGAACCTTGTCCTATGTGTGCTGGCGCAATAGTCAACGCGCGTATCTCTAAAGTATATTTTGGTGCTTACGAACAAAAAAGCGGTTGTGCGGAGAGTAAATATAGCGTGCTAACCGACTCTGGTCTTAATCATAAAACGGACTTTGAAGGCGGAATTGAACTAGAAACTTGCTCTAATCTTTTAAAAAGTTATTTTAAAAGCAAGAGAAAATGAAAAACCCTTGACTATTTAAATTATTTGTCTTAAAATAGATTTGTGCTTATATGTACATAAAGTTACATTAGGAGAAAAATTAAATGATTACACACGGCAACATGATTGAAGTTTTAGCAGGCAACTCTAACAGAAAACTCGCTCAAGCAGTAGCAGATCAGTTAAAATTGCCATTAAGCCCCGCAGAAGTTGGTAAGTTTTCCGATGGTGAAATAAGCATTACCCTTCCCGCAACCGTTCGTGGTAAAGACGTATTTATTATTCAGTCTACTTCTTCACCCGTAAACGACAATCTTATGGAATTACTCATAATGATTGATGCTTGCAAAAGGGCTTCAGCAGGTCGTATAACGGCAGTTATTCCTTATTTTGGTTATGCTCGTCAAGACAGAAAGGCTCGTCCCCGTGACCCCATTACAGCAAAACTTTGCGCTGATATCTTAGCAGCTGCAGGTGCTGATAGGGTTATGACTATGGACCTTCACGCAGCACAAATTCAAGGCTTTTTCGATATTCCCGTAGACCACCTTTACGGCGCACCCCTTCTTGCAAAATATTTTAAGAATAAGATGAACGAAGATTGGGTTGTAGTATCACCAGACGTTGGCTCTGTAAGCAGAGCAAGAAACTTTGCATCACGCGTTAACGCATCGATTGCTATCGTGGACAAGCGTCGTCCTAAGGCAAACGCTATTGAAATTATGAACGTTATCGGCGACGTTAAGGGTAAAACCTGTCTTATGGTTGACGATATGATAGATACCGCTGGTACTATTTGCCAAGGTGCAGAAGCGCTTGTTAAAAACGGTGCTAAAGAAGTTTACGCTTGTTGTACTCACGGCGTTCTCTCTGGTCCTGCACTAGAACGCTTAAACAACTCACCCATTAAAGAAATTGCTATTTTAGATACCATTGACGTGCCCGAAACTATCAAAAATAATCCCAAATTCAAAATTTTGTCCACGGCAAAGGCTATTGCTAAAGCGATTACCGCAGTTTACTCTGACTCTTCGCTCTCTGCAATTTACGAAGACTAATAAAAACTATAAACAAAAGAAAGCCGTTTTTCATAAAACGGCTTTTTCAATGGAGAATACATGAAACTTATCGTAGGGCTTGGCAATCCCGATAAACAATACGAAAAAACCTATCATAACCTTGGGTTTATGTGTGTAGAGCGTACGGCGGAACTTCTTAACTTGTCGTTTACTAAAACTAAATGTCGCGCGCTTTTAGCGGAAGGTAAAATCGGCTTAGAAAAAGTTATTTTGGCAAAACCGCAAACGTATATGAACTTAAGTGGCGAAAGCGTTAGGGAACTTTTATCTTTTTTCAAAATTGACGTTAAAGACTTAATAGTTATTTACGACGATTTTGATTTAGACGCGGGCGTTCTTCGTATTCGTGAAAACGGTTCTGCAGGCACGCACAACGGTATGCGTTCAATAATAAAGGAAATAGGCACGGAAAATTTTGCGCGTATCCGCGTTGGGTTTAGACCTAAAGAAAAAACCCAAATTCCTTTAATCGACCTTGTTTTATCTGCTATCCGCACGGAAGATAAAGAAACGTTCGACAAGGCGATAGACCGCGCAGGCAAGGCGGCGGCTGACTTTGCTAAAGGCACCACCTTGCAAAACGTAATGCAAAAGTATAACGGTACGGCAAATTAACACTTAAATAAACTATCACTTTAATATTGCCGTTAGGTATATATGCTAAATAAAATTTTTCAGTTAACAAACGCAAACAACTCTATAGCAGAGTTAAAAGCGTCCATCCGCCAAGGTGTTCCTTCGGCGGTTTTCGGCGTTACAGACCCTTTTAAGAATTTTGCCGTTTGTTCTATTGATAACCCCGTTTTATACGTTGTAAGAGATAACGTAAGCGCGTATAAGGCGCTAAACGCGGTGCAAGATTATCAAAACAAAAAAGCCGTTTATATACCCGCAAAAGACGAAAATCTTATCGTAAGCCGTGCCTTTTCTAAAGATAACACCTATAGTCGCATAAAAGGGTGCTACGAATTGCCTAATGCAGACGTTATTATCGTTACGGCAGAAGGTCTATTGCAAAAAATTCCCGCTAAAATTTGTGCGATAAATTTCAAAAAGGGTGATGAATTTTTACAATCTAGCGCAATAGAAAGGCTTGTAGAGTTAGGCTTTAAGCGTGTAGAGAGCGTTGATGCGCGCGGAACTTTTGCCGTTCGTGGCGACGTTTTGGATATTTTCCCCATAGATAAAGAAAACCCCTACCGCATAGACTTTTTCGGCGATGAAGTTGAAAGTATAAAGTGTTTTGACGTTGAAACGCGCAAAAAAATAGGCTATGAAGACAGCCTTTCCGTTATTCAAGCGGAAGAATTTATCTTTGAAAATGATAATTTGGCCGATATTTTATCAAAGTTAAAAAAGGAAAGTTTATCGGCAAGCGCACGCGCAAAAGGTAGAGTTACCGAACTATACGGCGATATAGCGGTGGCGGTGGAAAACCGTGATTACGACGTTTTATCATCACTAGCATCGCTATCTTGCGACAGCGCCTTTATATTCGACCTGTTAAAAAGTGATACGGTAATCGTATTTGACGAAGGCAAAAAGGTGCACGAAACCTTAAACCTTTGCTATACCGAATTTATTGAAAGATTTAACGCGCTATCAAGCGAAGGGGAAGTTTTCTCTTTTGCTAAAAACAATCTTTTGCCGTTAGAAGAGTTAACGGGGTATATTAATAAATACCGTTTGGTTGCTATGCAATCGGTATCGGCAACCGTGCCTTTTTTTAATCCGCTTAAAATTATCAACCCGTCCATTAGCGGTATAGCAAACTATCAACTAGATTTTAAAGAAGTTTTCACCGACGTAAAAAATTGGCTTTATAACGGCTATAAGGTGCTTTTATGCGCGGGCGATGAAAAACGCGCACATAAACTTAAATACGACCTTATGGACAACGGCATTACCGCTTTGGTTAACGGCGAATTAACTGATGGCGTTGCCGTAATTTGCGAACGAAAACTAGGCGAAGGCTTTGTATTCCACGAAGAAAAACTTGTCGTTATCGGTAGCGGAAATTTATTCACCAAGCCTATCTCTTCCCGCAAAATTAAGGTTAAAAAACAAGGCTTTTTCACCGCGCCCGAAAAAGGCGATTTTTGCGTGCACGAAATACACGGTATCGGTAGGGTTTTGGGCAGTAAAAGGATATCTTCAACCGAAAGCACCAAAGACTATATCGCGGTAGAATACCACGGTGGCGATATTTTATACGTTCCCGTGGAACAAATGGACATACTTACTAGGTATCTAGGTAGCGAAAAAAAGCCCAAACTATCAAAAATTGGTGGCAAGGACTTTGAAAGAATTAAAAAAGGTGTAAGGGAAAGCATTAAAAAAATGTCTTTCGACTTACAAAAATTATACGATGAGCGCGAAGGGTTAAAGGGCTATAAATTTAACACCGACAAAGAGTTGCAACTTGCCTTTAACGACGCCTTTCCCTTTGAAGAAACCCCCGACCAACTTACCGCAGAACAAGAAATTTTTAGTGATATGCAAAGTTCTAAAGTTATGGACAGGCTTATTTGTGGCGACGTAGGTTTTGGCAAAACGGAAGTGGCTTTCCGCGCCGTATTTACCGCTATTGCAGACGGCAAGCAAGTGGCTATGCTTGCACCTACAACTATACTTACTCAACAACACTACAACACGGCTATAGAGCGTTTTAAGGGGTTCGGCATAAAAATTGCTTGTCTTAATAGATTCAAAACCCCCAAGCAACAAGCAAAGATTATAGAAGGGCTAAAAAACGGTGAAATAGACTTTGTTATCGGCACCCATAGATTGCTTAGTAAAGACGTTGGCTTTAAAGATTTAGGACTTCTTGTCCTAGATGAAGAACAACGTTTTGGCGTAGAACATAAAGAAAGAATTAAACTGCTTAAAAAGAACGTAGACGCTATCACTCTAACGGCAACGCCTATTCCTAGAACACTTCATATGGCGCTATCGGGTATTCGTTCAATAAGCACTATCAACACCCCACCTAAAAAGCGTTTGCCCGTTCAAACGTACGTCGTGGAAGAAACGGATATGCTTATACGTGACGCCGTTT
The DNA here is from genome assembly GCA_017465145.1 of Clostridia bacterium. Lineage (GTDB taxonomy): Bacteria > Bacillota > Clostridia > Christensenellales > Borkfalkiaceae > UBA1259. The sequence continues at coordinate 50,804 of JAFTWU010000004.1, forward strand.
TGCGCGAAGTAAATAGAAAGGGACAAGTGTTCATACTTTACAATCGTGTAGAAACCATCTATACCTTTGCCGAAAAAATCCGCGCCATTATGCCGTCTATTAAAATCACGGTGGCGCACGGTCAAATGGAAGAGCGCACGCTTGAAAAAAACATAATGGAATTTTACAACGGGGAAAGCGACCTTTTAATTTCCACCACCATAATAGAAAACGGTATAGACTTGCCAAAAGCAAACACCCTTATAGTAATTGACGCAGATACTATGGGACTTTCTACTCTATATCAACTAAAGGGCAGAGTAGGTAGAAGCGACCGCTTAGCATACGCATATTTTACTTATAAAAGGGAAAAGATTTTAACAGACAACGCTTTTGAAAGACTTAACGCCATAATAGAATTTGCCGAAATGGGTAGCGGTATAAAAATTGCTATGCGCGACTTAGAAATTCGCGGTGCGGGTAACGTTTTAGGTGCAGAACAGCACGGTCATATGGAAAAAATAGGCTATGAATTATACTCTAAACTGTTAAAAGAAGAACTTTCCGGCAAAGAAGAAACTGTGCCAGACCTAGATATTCGCGTTTCCGCCTATATCCCCGAAAGTTATATCGAAAGCAATACGGCTAAAATGGAAACGTATAAAGAAATTGCCGAAATTTCATCTATTCAAGAAGAAGATGAACTGCGCGCAAGCCTTATTGATTTATATGGCGTAATTCCGCAAGAAGTTGATAATTTAATAAATATCGCGGTGGTAAAACTTTTATCTACCCACCTTTCCGCTAAGGAAATTTTGATAGATAAATCGCAGGTTTTAATAAGGTTTAATCACGTAAACGCCTTTGCTAATCAGTCCTTAATTAAGGCGCTTGATACCTTTAGGGACGATATCGTTTTGAGGATGAACGTTTACCCTGAAATAGAGTTTTTGCGCACCGATGAAACTAGCGCGTTTATGCTTGAAAAAGTTAAGCGTTTCCTTGCCGAAACGCTTTAAAGTGCATACTCTTGCCGTCGCGTGCTAAAAAAATAATAAAACAGGGCGAAATTTCCCGTTAATTATTATATTATAATAATTTAATTTGTAAAAAATAATTGCAATTTTTAAGCCGATAGTGTATACTTGTATGGTAAAGTCAAAAATGTTATTCGTGGGAGCTTATATATGAAGAAGTTTTTAATCGCAATCGTATCTCTCGTAATGTCAGTAACGCTTGGCGTTTCGGGGCTTTTCGGTTGCCAATTGATTACTATAGATAACGAAAAGGATATGGCGCAAGTCGTTGCAACCGTAAACATCGGTAAAGAAGACGTCGTTTATAAAAAAGACGTTTCCGTTGCTTATATGAACTACGGCTACGTTTACGAACAATACTACGGCTATACTAAGGCACAAACTATCGACCTTATCGTAAATTCTTTGGTAACCAATCGCGTAATGCTACAAAACGCTATTAACGAATTCGATAAAGGCGATGCGCCCTACGATACCGTATATAAAAATCCACAAATCAGCGATAAATGGAATATTGAAAGATATTTAACTTTAGATGAACTTACCAACGCTAAATACAGCGTTTATAAAGATATCAACGCTCTTTTAGATGCTTACGATGACGATGCTAATCCCACCATTAAAAACGATACCGCACCTACCGCATCTAGAACCGTTCCCACCAACGCTGCTAACGATGAAGAAATTACTACTCCCGAAAAGCAAGCGTATATCGACAAAGGTTTTGATATTTCAGGCAAGCGCCACAACGCTTTTGATGAACTTATTGAACTTTTTGAAAACAACGGCTTAAAGGGTGATGAATACGACGGCAGAACTTTAGAATCAACCGACTACTTTAAGAAAATTTTAATTTCTTACCAAGAAAACGAAATTATCGAAAAGTTCCAAGAAATTTTAGAAATCGAAGCAAGAAAGACGGTAACTTACGAAGATTTAGTTGCCGCTTACGATAAAGACAAACAAGCACAAACCGAATGGAGCGCGAGTGAATTTGCCGCAGCAATGTCTTCTGCAACCGCATCTTCACCCTTGCTTTACGGCGCATACGGTAACTACGGTTACGTTTATAACCTTTTACTTGGTGCAGACACTATTCAAAGCGCATTAATTAGCGAACTTAACGCTGACACCAAACTTACCGAAGCAGAACGTAGGGTAGAACGCGCAAAAGTTCTTGCAATGACCACCGCAACCGATTTAAGAGCACCTTGGATCGTTAGTGGTTACGATATGGAAGCAACGGGCAATACCGTTAAATTTACAGGCGACTATACCTTTAATAAAGATTTCAGCTTGCCTTTCCAAGGTACCGTTAAAGAACTTACCGCTAAAACGGATGAAAAAGATGCAACGTACGGCGTAACTTCTACCCCCAAATTTACCTTAAACGGTTTTATTGATATGATGGAAGAATACGTTTACGGCACTACCGCAAGTAACGGCGCGTTTATCGATAGCACCTTTGACTATGCTGAATCAGTTTATAAATCTGCAAAATATTCTGCAACCGTAGATGCTTATGCAGACAAGATTAACGAATTAATATTTGCGTTCTCTACTGACGAAGGCTCTCTCAACACTTATATGGGTTACGCTATTGCTCCTGAAGTTGACGGCACCGATAGTGAAACTTACGTTACGGAATTTGCAGCCGCTGCACGCGAACTTATCAAGGCTGGCGGTAACAGTTACGTAATCGTTGCAACCGACTATGGTTACCACGTAATGTTCTATTCACAAGTATTTAGCGGAAACTACGATGCAGGTACTTTTGAAGAATATCTTGACAGTTTAGATTTCGATAAGGGTTCTAAAACTTGGCAACAAGTTTACGAAGATATGATTGCTAACTGGAACGACTTTGAAGATACAGACTTCTATATGTACGCTTTAGCAAGCACCCTTTCATCTTCAATCGTAACCAAAAAGGTTACCGAAGTTGAAACCACCGTTTTAAATAAATACGTTTACGGTGCAGGCGAAACTTACGTTAAGATTAACCAAGACGCTTACGCAGACTTAATCGGTTAATAATTAAAACAAAGCAAAAGGGCAAAACGGATTTCGTTTTGCCCTTTAATAAAATTGTAATATAACTTATGATACTTTATTTAGATACCGAAACGTCGGGGCTATATCCCGGCAACATATGTCAACTATCCTATATCGTGCAAACGGATAGCGAAGTTAGGGCAAAAAATTTCTTTTTTAAGGTAGATTTCGTTGAATACGGCGCGTATATGATTCACGGCTTTTCGGTTGAAAAATTAAACGTGCTATCGGGTGGCAAGCGTTTTATCGATCACATAAAAGAGATAGAAAACGACCTTTTAGACGCTAGCCTAGTCGTTGCCCACAACACCGCTTTCGACCTTATGTTTTTAAGAAAAGAATTTGAAAATTGCGGTAAGATATTACAGATAGGCGATACCTTTTGCTCTATGAAAGCAATGACGCCCGTATGTAAATTGCCACGTCGCACGGGCGCGGGGTATAAATACCCTAAACTTAACGAACTTTGCGCCTTTTTAGGTATCAGCGATAAAGATATTAATTTTGCTTGTAAACAGTTTTACGGAAGTTTCGTTGACTATCACGACGCCCGCTTTGATACCGTTGCCTTGTGTTTAGCGTGCAACCGCATAATGTACGGCAACTATTTAGATAAAATCGACTTAAAAAATTATTTATAACGGAAATATTTTATGAATTTTTTAGACGTTTTAATCGCCGTTGTGTTCTTGCTTATCCTGGCAGTTCCCGGCTTTATATTAAAAAAGATTAAATTTTTACCCGAAGGTGCAGACGGCATCTTTTCAACCATGGTGTTATACGTTTGTCAACCCATGCTTGTTTTTATGGCGTTCCAAAAAACCACCTTCTCTGCCGACGTTGGCATAAACATGCTTATCGTTGCGGGGCTTACTTTCGTAGTCCACTTTTTAATGATTGGCTTTATGTTTTTGGTCTTCCGCAACAAAAAGGGCGACGACGCTAAAAAAGCAAAAATCAACGCGTTAAGATTTGCAAGTATTTTTAGTAACTGTGGCTTTATGGGTATGCCGTTTCTGCAATCTCTTTTTGCAAACCAACCAGAACTTCAAGGCGAAATATTAATCTATGCTGGGGTGGTAATCGCAGTATTCAACCTTTTAACTTGGTCTGTTGGCGTGTTTATCGTATCGGGTGACAAAAAGCAAATTTCATTAAAGAAAACAATACTTAACCCCACGGTTATCGGCTTAATTTTGGGTATTTTAGTTTTCATTATTGCAAAAGTTCCCCTAAAAGATGTAACCCCCACGGGTAGCGTTGGCGATAAAGTTTTAGAAGGCTTTATTAAAGCGTGCAATTTCTTAGCGGAAATGGTAACCCCCGTTTCTATGACGGTTATCGGTATAAAACTTGCAAACTCTAACCTTAAAAAGATTTTCTTAGACAAATGGGCATACGTTAACGCGGTTAATAAACTTATCGTAATGTCGTTAATTTCAATTTTGGTTACCGCGTTTTTACCGATAGCACCGGTTATGAAATATTGTGTGTTCTTCTTGTTATCAATGCCAAGTGCAACCAACACAGTTATGTTTGCCGTTCGTTTTGGTGGCGATAGCGATAGCGGAACTGTTTTCGTACTGCTTTCAACAATATTATCTTGTGTAACCCTGCCACTTATGTTCTTGGTAATGAACGGGCTATTTAACGTGCCTATTTAGCGGATAACGTAAATCTAATAAAACCAATTATTTTATATATTCAAAAGCATAAATGCTTGAAAAAAATAATTCTATTTGCTATAATAACCTAGCAAATTGAATAGGGGTATCGCCAAGCGGTAAGGCACTGGCCTCTGACTCCAGTATTCGTAGGTTCAAATCCTGCTACCCCTGCCATAAAAGAAAACGCCCTTTCGGGCGTTTTTTTTCTAATTTATTTTAAAAATTCCATTGAATAACTATCGGCTAAATGCTATAATATGGCTAGCGAAAAGGAGCGTATATGATAGACGAAAGATTTAGCAAACAACTTCAGTTTATATTAGAACTTGACAAAGAAAAAAATATCTATCGCCAAACAAGTTTAACTAATCACGGCAGAAAGGAAAACGATGCCGAACACGCTTGGCATATGGCAATTATGATATATTTGCTTAAAGAATACGCCAACGACGATTTCGACGTTAAAAAGGCAATGCTAATGGCACTTATTCACGACGTAGTTGAAATTGACGCGGGTGACGCATACGCATATGACCAAGCGGCACTAGATGCTCAAGAGGAAAAGGAAAAGGCGGCTGCAAAGCGACTATTCGGTATGTTGCCGAAAGACCAGCAAAAAGAGTTAGCCGATATTTTTGAAGAGTTCGAAAAGGGCGAAAGTGCAGAAGCGCGTTTCGTTCGCACCATAGACAATCTTCAACCACTTGTGCTTAACAATTCAAACGGCGGTACCGATTGGATGGAACACGGCGTTTCTAAAGCGCAAGTTTATAAGCGCCAACAACGAAATGAAAAAGGTTCTCAATTCCTTTGGGAATATACTAAAGAACTAATAGAAGAAAACGCCAAAAAGGGCAGTCTAAAATAATTAATAAAAATTTAAGGACGACAAAAATGAAAACCATAAATAGCCATCAGTTTGAATACGATTTTCTTGTGAAAAACCCACCACTTATGCACTACGATAAATCAATGCCGTTTACTAAGTGGCAAGAATTAGCACGCGAAAAATTAACCGAACTTTTAGGTCTACCTTTTGAAAAGTGCGACCCCGAAACGATTATCGAATACGTTTTAGAAGAAAAAGATTTTACCGATTATCGCATGCTTATTCAAACGGAAAAGGGCTATAACGTTCCGTGCCACTTGTGGTTGCCTAAGAACGCAGAAAAGTCGCCCCTAACCATTTGTTTAAGCGGACACGGTGGCGGTATGCATATCGCTATGGGCAGGGCAAAGAACGAAGAAGATGAACAAGATTTAAAAGAATGGTATCATCGCGCAATGGCTGTTCGTGCAATAAAGCAAGGTCGCGCAGCGTTAATCGTTGAAGCGCGTAACTTTGGCGAAAGCAGTTTATCGGGCTACGGCACTTCTTGTACGGAAGCAAGCAAAATAGCACTTCTTATGGGCAGAACGGTAATAGGCGAACGCGTTTGGGACGTTATGCGAATTTTAGACGTGTTAGAAACTGACTTTGCCGATAAAATTAACTTTAGCGATATCGTGTGCACGGGCAACTCTGGTGGTGGTACGGCAACTTATTATCTTGCTTGTTTAGAACAACGCATAACAGCAGCCGCTCCATCTTGTTCGGTATGCACCTACGAACACTCTATTGCCGCAATGGAACATTGTATGTGCAATCATATTCCATCAATCCGTAAATACTTTGAAATGGGCGACTTAGCAGGTTTAATTGCGCCTAGAAAATTAGTCGTTGCTACGGGTAGATACGATGGAATTTTTCCTTTAGAAGGGGCTTTGAAAACTTTCGATACTATTAAAGAATTATATACGGTGGCAGGTGTTCCAAACAACTGCGCACTAACGATAGGCGAAAGTGGACACTTAAACTACGCCGACGAAATGTGGGCAGAACTAAACAAAATGGGCATAAAATAGAATAAAAAGAAATAGAAAAAAAGAGTGTTGCAAAAATTCGCAACACTCTTTTAATTTATAAGTTTATTCGCTTAAATTCATTTCTGCGTGTAACATACACATTGATAGAGCGCATATAGACGCCGTTTCCGTGCGCAAAATTCGTTTTCCTAAAGAGATAACTTTGCCACCCGCGTCAGTTAAGCGTGCAATTTCACTTTCTTCAAAACCGCCTTCAGGACCGATAAAAATGCCAACGCGCATACCCTTTTTAATGCACGCTAGCGCGTCCTTAGTATCTTGCATACCGTTTTTGCATTCATAGGGGACAAGCAGTAAATCTAAATCTTTAATTACGTCAAGCGCCTTGTTAAAGGAAGTTGCGCCGTAAATTTCAGGCACTAAGTTGCGCTTACTTTGTTTTGCCGCGCTTTCGGCAATGGCTTGCCAACGTTCTTGTTTTGATTTCTTCTTTTTTTCTTCAATTTTAACGATAGAGCGCGCCATTTCAACAGGCACAACCACTCCTGCTCCAAGTTCAACTGCCTTTTGAATAACCGTCTCTAACTTGTCGCTTTTCGGCATGCCTTGGAATAGATAAATTTCAATAGGCAGAGCGGTGTCGTTATAGTTTTCCATAACCGTTTTAAGTTTAACGAAATCCCCGTCAAACTGAACTATGGTACATAGGTGACTAGCCCCGCCAACGCTTACCAAAAGGTTATCGCCTTCCTTCATACGAAGAGCGTTTTTAATATGGTTAAAATCGCCACCACTTATTATAAAGCCGTCTTTAGTTACGGCGTTTTCGTCAACGAAAAAGTTATACATTAGTGTGCGATTGCATCCTTATGAATATTAAATAGCGTTTTAAATGCCGTTATCCACTTAGTAACGCACCTTCCGTCCTTAGGAACAATGCGGTAGATGGTGCTACCGTCTTGAATTTCAAAGCGTTTACCGGGAACGAAAGGCAACATGGGGTAAGAGCCGGAAAAGATTTTTTTATAGAAGGGTTTATCGTCTATTTTGCCGTCTAGAATAAGATTTTCTTTATCTAAAGTAACTTTAGCGCTCCCTACGGGCACGTACTTATGCTTTTTATCGTTAATCATATGCACTTCTGCATCTAAATCAAGCTTAAAATTTTGGTCGTTTTTAATTTCTTCAGCGTAATCTTCAATAATCTTGTTGTACATTATAGATGCATACTTAAAGTCGGGGTTATTGCTACCCGTAACGTTAAATAAACCGTATTTGTCGGCGGTAAGCGTAAGCCCACATGCATCACAAATAAGAGCGTTGTCACCGCTAACCTTCAAGCCGTATTCCTTTCCACATTTGGGACAACGGAACAAAACGTGTTCTAAACCTTCAACGTTATCACCATTTTTATATTCAACGCGGTTAATTTCGTTATTTTTATAGGCGTCAAAATATAACGCGTTTGTAACTGCCGTCTGCATTTCTTCGTTAGAAATAGCCTTAACTTGTTCGCGGTCCATAAACTTAGTTATGTCTATAGTGATTTGCCCTTTGCGTTTTACCGCGCTCCACTTGGGTTTAGTAAGGTAGCTACCGCTAATTTTTGCTAAATAAATGTCGGCGTCAAGCCATTTTAACGTTTTACCGGTAGCGTGGGGAACGAGCGTTGCCTCACCAGACTCCGTCATAAGCCCTGCGGGGTATAAAACTAGTGGGCGTTCACTTTCAACCGCCTGTTTCATAAGGCGCATATCGGTAAGGGAAGTTTGAAATTGATTTTTAGGAATTACGCCACATCTTTTTAATAGCGGATACATACTAGGTACCGATTGATAAAAAGAACTGCTTATAACCATGTGTGCACTTTCGCGAAGTGCTGCGCCAACGAATATAAAATCTATTGCAGATTCGTGGTTAACGATAAGCACCCTGCGACCTTTAGAGCCTTTAAGTTCGTTTTTTCCTATTTTGCAGTTGTATAAAAACTTAGCGGCAAACCTTGATGCCGTTTTGAAAAGCCAAAAAACAAATCTGTTTGGTTTTTTTAGCGTATTCAAGTTTTCTTTTTTTAGGTTGTCTTTTTTCATAATAAGTCCAGGTCGTTCTAGTTGTTTTGTAGTGTATAACACTACAAATTATTTTAGCACTATTAATATTCGTTGTCAATACTTGCAAAAAAATAGACCATACGGACAAAAAAATTTTGCACCCGCACTATATAATTGTTGCAAATTTAATTAAAACGGGTGTATAATTTCATTGTAAAAAGGCAAGGTGAATTATGATAGGACTTGGCACTTTAATAAACGTTGGCACGATTTTGCTTGGCGGTTTGCTTGGTATTTTGTGTAAAAAAGTTATAAGCGAAAGGTTACAACAAGCGCTAACTAAAGCGATAGGCGTTTGCGTGCTTTTCGTTGGTATTTCAGGTGCAATAGACAATATGTTTACCATAAGTGAAACGGAAGGGCTTGTGTCCGCTGGTTCACTTATGATGATTTTAAGCATAGTTATCGGCACGCTTTTAGGTGAATTAATCAATATAGAAGGCGGTTTAGAAAAGTTTGGCGCATTTTTAAAAAGAATTTCTAAAAGCGAAAAAGATAATAGTTTTTTAGACGGATTTTTAACTGCGTCTTTCACCGTTTGTATAGGCGCAATGGCGGTAATCGGCGCACTAAACGACGGTCTTAATAAAGATTACAGTTTGCTTATTATTAAATCTATTTTAGACTTCGTAACCGTGCTTGTATTAAGTTCTACCATGGGGAAAGGTTGCATTTTCTCTGCTATTCCCGTGCTAATTTTCCAAGGTTTAATAACCTTGCTTGCCCGCTTTGTTGGACCGGTTATGACAGAACTTGCAATTACAAATTTAGGTATCGTTGGCTCTGTGTTAATATTCTGCGTAGGCTTAAATTTAGTGTGGGGCAAAAAGATAAAAGTGGCAAATATGTTGCCCGCGCTTATCTTTGCAATAGCCTTTGCTTACGTTCCTTACGTGTCGGGTATTTAAGGTTTATAAGGGGAAGAAAAGCTCATTTAAACAGCCATAAATTTACCCTACTAAAAGTTGTAAAAATTCATTAAAAAAATATTAAAAGTGTGCATATGAATCTATGCACACTTTTTCATTTTACATTTATACCGTTAATCGCCTACAGCGTGCAATTAAACGGGGGTAAAGGGGCGTATTAACACAGGCTTAGCGCCTTAAATTGTCGTTAAAATCTATGTTATTTTTCGCAAATAAACTCTGCGCTAATTTCGCTATCAAAATAGTCCTTTTTGTCGCTATCTGAAATTATAAAATCAACGTCGTCTACGTCGCAAATTTTATATTGACCACTACCGCCGAACTTAGTGCTATCGCAAAGTAATACAACTTTACTTGCATTTTTAATAAGGGAACGACGCGATGAAACTTCTTCTTCAAAACAGTCGAAAACGCCACCGTCTTTAGTGATAGAAGAAGTAGATAAAAAGGCGATATCCGCGCGGTAATTATTAAAGGCGTTTGCCGTTTGTTCACCCACTAAAACCGAACGGTTGGTGGGGGATATCTTTCCGCCGGTAGAGTATGCGGTAACGTTGTTTTTAGAAAGTAGCGATAAGGTGTCAATGCCGTTTGTAACAACGCGAATATCATTAAATTCTTTAAGGTATTCGGCAATATAAAAAGCAGAAGTAGAGCCGTCTAAAAAAATCAAATCGCCGTTTTTAATAAGTTTAATAGCGGCAAGTGCCATTTTCTTTTTTTCAAGGCTGTTTTTATGCGAACGGAAAGTAAAACTAGGAAAATAATTGTTGGTGTCGTTAAGTTGAACTCCGCCGTGCGTACGAATAACTAAACCCTTTTCTTGCAAAGCGGAAAGTTTGCGCCTTACGGTAGACGTAGAAACGTTTAACGCGCTTGCAATATTCTCTACTTTTGCAAATTGCTTTTCTTGTATAAACTCAAAAATAAGTTGTTCTTGTTTTTTGCTCATAAAACCCTGCCAAATTGATTATAATGCGCAATATTTTCTGCATAGTTACCGATATAAGCGTCAAAAAGAAAAAATCGCGCAAAAACTTTTGTTTATTTGCTTATTTATATTATAATTATAATAGCAAAAAAGTCAACGACTTTGAAAAAAATAAGGTATACGAAAAAGGTATAGGAATTAAACATGTTTGATATAGCAGTAATCGGTGGTGGAGTAATCGGTGGCACGATACTTCGCGAATTAACTAAATATCAGTTAAACGTATGCGTGCTTGAGAGTTGCGACGACGTAAGTATGGGGCAAAGCAAGGCAAATAGCGGTATAGTGCACGCTGGCTACGATGCAAAACCCAATTCGTTAAAGGCAAAGTTCAACGTTTTAGGCAATAAAATGATGAGCGCATACGCTAGTGAACTTGGCGTTAAATATAAAAACAACGGCTCTTTAGTTTTAGCGTTTAGTGAAGAAGATTTAACCGTTTTAGAAGAACTTAAAACACGTGGCGAAACAAACGGCGTTGAACGTCTTAGCATAATTGATAGGGCGGAATTAAATAGGCTAGAACCAAACGTAAGCGATAACGCTGTAGGCGCACTTTACGCACCAACGGGCGGTATTATTTGCCCTTACGAATTAACGATTGCATCTATCGGCAACGCTATGGATAATGGTGCAAAACTCTATTGCAATTTTGAAGTAGCGTCGGCTAAAAAACTAGAAAACGGCTATGAAATAATCTCAACTGACGGAAATAAAGTTAGCGCAAAAATAGTAATCAACTGTGCGGGTATTAATAGCGGAAAGGTCGCGTCTATATTCGGTGACGACACGCTTAATATCAAAGGCAGAAAAGGTGAATATATCTTACTTGATAGGGAAAGCGGAGATTTCGTTTCACACACCCTATTTTGCACCCCGTCTAAAGCGGGCAAGGGTATACTTGTAACGCAAACGGTAGACGGTAATATTTTGCTTGGGCCTACCGCAACCGAAGTTGAGAACCCCGCCCCCGTAACAACTGCGCAAGGCTTGGCGTTTGTCGTTGATAAGGTTAAGTCAATGTGTAAAAATCCACCCCTTTTTAATAGCATAACGTCTTTTGCTGGGGTAAGGGCATATAGCGATAAAGGTGACTTTATCATTGAAAAAAGTGCGATAGCGGAAAACCTTATAAACGTAGCGGGCATAGAGTCGCCGGGGCTAACTTCCGCACCCGCGATTGCTAAATTCGTTGCAGAAGAAATCGTTGCCAAAATGACTAGTTTAGTCAAGAACGAAAAGTTTAACGGCAAGCGCACCCCCGACTATTTTTTCAAAAATTTATCCATTGAAGAAAAGAACGAATTGATAAAAAAAGATAGCACCTATGGTAAGATTATTTGCAGATGCGAAGGTATTACCGAAGGGGAAATTATCCGTGCCGTGCGCGAAAACCCAAAGGCTATGACCATAGACGCGGTAAAGCGTAGAACAAGGGCGGGCATGGGTAGATGTCAAGGCGGTTTTTGTCAACCACACGTGGCGGAAATCATTGCGCGCGAACACAATATCGCATATGAAAAAGTTCAAAAGGGTGGCAAAAATTCCACCTTGTTAGTAGGTAAGGTAAAATGAAAAACAATTACGATTTAGTCATCATTGGCGGTGGCCCTGCAGGGCTTGCTGCAGCCCTTTCTGCATATGATAACGGTGCTAAAGATATTTTGATTATAGAGCGCGAAAACAGAACGGGCGGAATATTAAATCAATGCATACATAACGGCTTTGGTTTAACTAGGTTTAAGGAAAGTTTATCAGGTCCCGAATATGCTGCACGCTTTAAAACTGAAGTAAATAAACGCGGTATAGAAATCTTAACGGAAACCACCGTTTTGGGCTTTAATAAAGATAAAATCGTTACGGCAACAAGTCCCGTTTACGGCATATTTACCGTGCAAGCAAAGGCGATAATTCTTGCCATGGGTTGCAGAGAACGTAGCCGTGGCGCGTTAAATATCCCCGGCAGTAGACCTGCAGGTATTTACTCGGCGGGAACGGCTCAAAAATACGTTAACGTAAAGGGCTATATGCCTGGCAAAGAAGTCGTTATTCTAGGCTCTGGCGATATAGGTTTAATTATGGCGCGCCGTATGACGCTAGAAGGTGCTAAGGTGCACGCCGTATGCGAAATAATGCCCTATTCAAGCGGGTTAAAGCGCAATATCGTGCAATGTTTAGACGACTTTGGTATTCCGCTATATCTAAACCACACCATAACGGAAATTCGCGGTGAAGGTAGAGTTACGGGTGTAACCATTTCTCAAGTAGACGAATTCAAACGCCCCATACCCAACACGGAAAAGAGTTTTAACTGCGATACCGTGCTATTTTCCGTAGGTTTAATCCCTGAAAACGAACTTGCAAAAAGCGCGGGCGTACCCTTATCTGCAAGAACGCGTGGTGCTATCGTTTATCAAAACAGAGAAACGCTAACTAGCGGTGTATTTGCGTGCGGTAACGCTTTACAAGTGCACGACCTAGTAGATTTCGTTTCAGATGAAGCGGAACTTGCAGGCAGGTCGGCGGCGGAATATATCATTAAAGGAGCAACTATTCACGATGCTTTCGATTGTGAAAATGGCGCGAATATAAACTACGTTCTTCCGCAAAAAATTGATAAAAACGCTAGCGAAAACGTAAAACTATTCTTTAGGGTGTCAAATACCTTTAGAAACTGCACTATTAAAGCCGTTTGTGGCGATAAGGTTATTGCGACCAAAAAACGCTTAATCGCAACGCCGGGCGAAATGGAAACGCTTATTATCCCCACCGAAAAACTTAAAGAAATTAACGGCACTCTAACGCTATCTTTGGAGGTAAACGAATAATGGAAAAGATATTGCTTACCTGTGTTGAATGCCCTATGGGGTGCCAAATTCAAGTAGAAGTAGAAAAGGGTGAAGTTTTATCGGTTACGGGTAACACCTGTCCGCGTGGCAAACTTTACGCGCAAAACGAAATAAAGTGTCCTATGCGCGTTTTAACGACTACCGTAAAGACTTATGACGGCAAAATGGTTGCTGTTAAAACGGATAAACCCGTAAAGAGAGAAAGTATGCTTTCTCTAATGAAAAAAATTAACGCAATAACTATTGACTTGCCCGTAAAAATAGGCGATATTATTATAGAGAATTTAGAAGGCGATGCTAACCTTATTGCAACCGACGATTTGCAGTAAGTTTTAGCAAAAAAATTATCTAAAAAAGCAAACTTAAAAGCAAAACTAAAAGGGGAAAGTAATGAACGATTATTTCGGTAAACCCGCCGGCACACTTAACGGCAAAAAACTTTTTCTATTCGATATGGACGGAACTATTTATCTAGACGATAAACTATTCGACGGCATACTAGAAGTTATGCAAAAAATAGTTGACCGCGGTGGTAGATACGTTTTTATTACTAACAATTCTTCTAAATCGGTAGAAGATTATATTAAAAAAATTAACAAACTTGGAATAGAAGCGGATGAAGAAAACTTTTTCACGTCTACCCAAGCGTCTATTATGATTCTTAAAGAAAAATTTGGCGACAGCCTTATCTATTGCCAAGGTACGCGCTCTTTTATAAAAGAACTTAAAAAGGGTGGCTTAAACGTTACCGAAAAGTACGATAATACCGCTAAAGCCGTGCTAGTTGGGTTCGATAACGAACTAACTATGGAAAAACTTCGCACAACTTGTAAAATGCTTACTGAAAACGACGTAGAGTATTACGCTACTAATCCCGACTGGGTGTGTCCCGTGGACTTTGGGTTCGTGCCAGATTGCGGTTCTATGTGTTTCGGTATAGAAAAGGCAACGGGCAAAAAACCTATATTTATCGGCAAGCCCCAACCCACTATGATAAACACGGTAATGAAAAAATTCGGCTTTGATAAAGAAGAAACCGTAGTTATAGGCGACAGACTTTACACCGATATAGCGTCGGGCGTTAACGCGAGGGTAGATACCGTTTTAGTTTTATGTGGCGAAAGCACGCTAAAAGACCTTGAAGAAAGCCCCGTTAAACCAACCTTCACTTTTGAAGAAACCAAAGTGCTATTACATTTAGGTATCTTTTAATAACAAAAAAAGTATAACGCAAAAAATTATTTATATATTGACACCTTAACCAAAGTGTGATATAAAACTAAAATATAAAATATATTTTAACTAGTAAATAGTTAACGCGACAGGCAGGGCAAAATGTTAAACGGATTATATGAAAAACTAGGCGGACTTTCATCCGTTCCGGTAATTATAATTTCAATAGCCATAATTTTGATTTTTGGTTTCTTGGCAACAAGACTAACCAAACTTTTAAAATTGCCCAACGTTACCGCATACTTGCTTACGGGCATATTAATAGGCCCTTTCGTTATGGATTTAATTCCCGCACCCGTAGTATCGGGTATGGATTTTATTTCCGATATCGCCGTTGCGTTTATAGCATTTAGCGTGGGCGAATATTTCCGCCTAGACGTGTTAAAGTCAAACGGCAAAAAGTTAACCATAATCGCTTTATTCGATATTTTAATCGTAACCGTTTTGGTGTTCGTTTTAACCTATTTTATCTTAGGCTTAAGTTTACCCGTATCTATCGTTTTATCGGCACTAGCGTCAGTCGTATCCCCGTCTTCAACAATGATGACGATACGCCAAACTAACGCGCGTGGCGACTACGTTAACACCCTTTTATCCGTTATCGCAATAGATGATATCGTGGGTATGATATCCTTTTCAGTTGCCGTATCTATCGCTATGGCGTTTACGGGCGGCGGAATCTCTTTAGGTGCGATAGGTATGCCCCTTTTATACAACGTGATAATGGTTGCCGTCGGCGTCCTTTTAGGGTTAGTATTAAAACTCTTTTTGAAAAAGCGTTCTAACGATAACCGCCTTATTATTGCCGTATCACTTTTACTAGTTATCTGCGGTATAGGTGCTGCGCTAGACGTTTCGCCACTACTTGGCTGTATGGCTATGGGTATGGTTTACATCAACGTATCAGGGGATGACAGACTGTTTAAGCAGTTAAACTATTTTAGCCCACCGCTACTTTTACTTTTCTTCGTTCACTCAGGTTTAAACTTCCGTATAGATACGCTATTTTCGGCTGGAAGTTTCATAAACGGCGTTCCATTACTAGTCGTTGCCGTGCTATACTTTGTGGTTAGAACGGGCGGTAAATACCTTGGCGCGTTTACCGGTTGTGCCGTTGCTAAAAAGGAAAAAGGGGTGCGCAATAACCTTGGCCTTGCGCTATTGCCACAAGCGGGCGTTGCTATAGGTCTAGCGTCTATTTGCGGGCGCGTTATCGGGGGTGCGGACGGTGAAATCTTGCAAACGATAATTTTAACGGCAAGCATCATATACGAAATAGTTGGGCCTGCGTGTGCTAAACTAGGGTTATACCTTTCTAAATCGTATGGTGAAGATGCCCCTGAACAAATTCAGCCTACCCAAAAACTTTCACAAGAAGAAAGGGTAGAACAGTTGAAAGAACAGTTATATAAAATTGAAAACGAACTGCGCGACGCTGACGGAACGTATTCTGAAGAAGAACGTGCCTTTAACGAAGTTGCAGAACAGGAATTCGGTTTTTCCGATTATATCCGCAAAAATAGAAAATTTATTAATAGGAGATAGCGTATGGACTTTATTGCTAATCTTTTAGGCGAATGGTCGCAAGACTTTTCGGTATATTCTTGTCTTTTTAGAATTGCTCTTGCCGTTGTACTTGCTATGATAGCGGGTAGTGAACGCGCAACGAAACTTCACTCTGCAGGTCTTAAGACCTTTATCTGCGTATCTATAGTGGCGTCGCTTGCGGCAGTAGGCGATTTATATCTTATTAATCAAGCAAAACTCTCTTTTGGATTTATAGTTCCCGCAGTTATTATCGGTATTGCCATCATTTCGGGCAACACCCTTTTATACAGTTCTAAAAACCAACTACGCGGGCTTACCACTTCAGTTGCCCTTTGGGTTGTTGCACTTATAGCAATCACTATCGGCTTTGGCTTATACACCATAGGGCTTGCCGTATTTTTAATTTTTATGGTGGTAATTATGGTTCTTCCAAAGGTAGAAAAGGCGTTAAAAAAGCGTTCTAAATATTTGGAATTACATATCGAACTTAAATCGCGCGACGGTCTTGCTATGTTTATCTCTACGCTTAGAAAGTTCGGCTTAAAAGTTAAGGATATCGAAGCAAACCCCGCATACGCTAACTCTGGCTTAGGCGTTTATTCGGTAACCGTAAAAATTACGTCTAAAGACCTTGCCGAAAAATCTCACGCAGATATCGTTGCGGCACTCTCAACTTTGGAAAGCGTTAATTACGTAGAAGAAATTTACTAAAATATGACCGCGTGAACACTTGTGCATATGATAAGTAATACTTAAAGTAATTCTTGTCCACGAATAATCCACGCGATAAATTAAAAGGAAAAAAATATGAGCATTAACATCAATATCGAATATAAAACGGCAGAAGGTATCTACCCCAAATTTTTCAGCAAAATGCAAGATAAATCGCTTGCAGTCTTGTGCGATTTTAACACCAAGCCCTTCGCGGATGAATTAATTAAAAAACTTGAAAAAATTTGCAATAAAATTAACCTAGTTTATTTTGATGACCGCGAGCTTATCCCAAACGATTACGTTTGCGAAAAGTCAATAGAAGGCGCAACGGGTTACGACTACGTTTTAGCCGTTGGTAGCGGTAGTTTAAACGACGTTGCAAAATACGTTGGTACTACCTTAAAGATAGAAAGTGGCGTTTTAGCAACCGCGGCTAGTATGGACGGCTACGTAAGTAAAGGCTCTGCGCTAATGCTTAAAGGTTATAAGGTTACTAAAGACGTAAACACTCCCGCAGATATCCTAATCGACCTTGATATCATAAGCGCTGCACCTAGACTTATGACGGCTGCGGGTTTCGGCGATATAATCGGCAAATTTACCTGCCTTACCGACTGGCAACTTGGATACTACCATAACGGCGAAGAAATTAACAAAGAGGCCTTTGAACTTATGGAAAAAGCGCGTACCGAATGCGTAGACTCTTTCGACGACTTAAAGCGCTATACCTTCGATGCCGTTGCAAAACTTATGGACGCTTTGCTTATCGCAGGTTTATCAATGGCAATGTGTGGTAATTCACGCCCCGCAAGTGGTAGTGAACACCATATTTCCCACTATTTAGAAATGGATTTCGTTCGTCGTGGTGAAGTAGTTCCACCACACGGCGTAAAGGTTGCTATCGGCACGTTGGTTTCTATCGAACTTTACAACTATCTAAAAGACAATAACGTTCAGTTTAAGGGCTGTGAAGAAGTTTATAAACTAGTTGAAAAATTGCCGTCCGCTTTAGAACTTGAATATATGCTAGAAGAAATAGGTTGCCCTACGCGTTTTTCAGATATCGGCGTAGACAAAACCTTGCTTGCGGAAACTATAGCAAAAGCTTATACCGTCCGCGATAGATACACCGTTTTAACCTTAATAAACGAACTTGGCTTAACCGACCGCGTTTTACCGATTATTTTAGAAAAATACCTATAGGATATAAGGCGGACATTTCACTATGAAAAATAAAAAAAAGTTAATCGCGTTTGATTTAGACGGCACGCTAACTCAACACCGCACCCCTTTGGGTGAACAAAACCGCAAAGTACTTGAAGAATTGAAGAAAAAATATAACCTAGTTATGCTAGGTGCTGGCGGGGCGGAAAGAATATTTTCCCAACTTAACGGCTTTGATATAGAAGTCATCGGCAACTACGGTATGCAAGAAGGCAGACTTATCGACGGAAAGTTCACTCTTACCAAAGACGAAAAGGTAACCGTTGATAAAAAGTTCTTTACCGAGCAAATTGAATACTTGCGCAAAAAATACGGCTATGAAACTTTTGCGGGCGAAGGGATAGAATTCCACGCGTCTGGCATGGTAACTTTTCCTTTGCTTGGAACTAAAGCAGATATTAAAGATAAAGTTGCTTTTGACCCAACGCGCGAAAAGAGAAAAGTGTTGTATCCCGAAGTTTTAGAAATCTTTAAAGATTTTACAGTTTATATCGGCGGTTCATCATCTTTTGACTTTTCACCAAAGCAGTATAATAAGTACGACGCGTTAATGGACTACGGCAAACGCCACGGCTATGAAAAGAGCGAAATTTTATACGTTGGCGACGATTTTGGCGACGGCGGTGGCGATAGTCACGTTAGAATAGGCGGTATAGATTACGTTGAAATTACCGACTACACCCGCCTTGACGAAAAACTTGCCCATTTATTATAATTTTGGCAAAATTTGGCAGTTCAAAAGCGCACAAAAACACTAAAAAATAGCGGTTTTTAGTGATAAAACACAAAAAAACACAAAAAAGTTAATATTTTTTACTTCAGAAAAAGCGTTTTCATCAAGAAAGCGCTTTTTTAATATATTAAAAGGTGATATGACGTACTTTTTTTATAAAGTTAATTTTTTTATACAAATAGTTATTTTTTCTATTGTGTAATGCGCGAATTTATTTTATAATTGTCGAAGTATAGTAGAATCTAAAAGTATAAGGAGTACTATGATGAGTAAAGTAAAGGCCGACCAAGCAGTTCTTGCAACACTACCATCGGTAAACAAAAAGAAAACCGATTGGAGTGCGGTAATCTTTATCGTTAGTTTTCTAAGCATTCACATCATTTGGTTCTTAATTTATTGGGCGTGTGTTAACATTAACTCGTTCCTCTTGGCGTTCCAAGATTTTAATGGTAATTTTACACCACAGTATGTATTAAATGTTTTAGAAGACATATTCACAAAAGAAGCGCTTACTAGTAACTTAGGTAGATGCGTAGTAAACACGTTTATTTTTGCATTAAGGGACGCGTTGTTTATTTTCTTCCACTTAGGTATCGCGTATTTCTTTTATAAGAAAATTACAGGTTACAGGGCGTTCCAAATTATTTTCTATCTTCCTGGCATTATCAGTGAAGTTGCGCTTGCTATGGCATTTAAGCACTTCGTAGGCGATAAAGGTCCTATCGTTGAAATGCTTTTGAACTCTGGTATAATTGAAACTGCACCCAGTTTATTAGAAACCGAACTAGACGATAGAGGTTTTTGGACGATGCTTTTTTATACCATTTGGTTAGGCTGGGGTGGTAACATGTTGCTATTAGGCGGTGCACTAGCGCGTGTTCCGTTAGAAGTTGTTGAATCTGCTCGTCTAGACGGTGTAGGTTCTGGTAGAGAACTAGTAAGCATCATCTTACCGTTAGTATGGCCTACCATGTCAACGTTGTTCTTGCTCAAACTGACGACAATGTTTACGGCGTCTGGTCCTGCACTTGTTTTAATGGGTAATAATGCAATGAATCAGCATGCAGGTAACATAGCTTTCTATATATATTATTATTCAGTTTATGCAAGAGATGATAATATGGTTTCTGCTGCAGGTCTAGTGTTTACGACTATCGGTGTTCCGCTAGTTATGTTCTTAAGATGGCTGGTTGAAAAAGTACCGGTTGTTGAATACTAAAAGGGGGGGGTAAGACTTTATGAAAATATCAAGAGACGCGTTACTTCTCCCAGTAGATGGTTTAGAACAACGAAAAATGGAAACGGTTGACTTTAAAGACGTTGACCATTACGAAGAAGACGGTGTAACCCCCGTTTTCAAAAAACACTTAAAAGAAAGAACTATATTAACGAAACGTACGCGCGCGGATAAAATTCTATTCGGTATTGTTTTCGTAATATTCTTAATTCAAAGTATTTCACTCTTTATACCTATTGCATGGTTATTTATGTCTTCGCTTAAGATGCCAAACGAATTCTTTAGCGTTCAACCATTCTTGGGACACAGCCAAAGTGCGTTGCCGCTATTTTGGGAATTTGAAAACTATATAGAAATATTCTCTAACCCGAACTTTAAGTTCATGACAATGTTATTTAACTCTTTATGGTACACCTTGACGGGTACAGCTTTAGAAATATTTCTTCCCACTATGACGGCGTACGTTTTAAGTAGATATAAGTTCTTTGGTAGAAACTTTCTTTACACTTTAATCGTTATCACCCTTATGATTCCTATCGTTGGTACTACCGGTGCAGCGTTACGTTTCTTCGGTTTCCTTCGTGTTTACGATACGTTGATGTTCCCGCTCGTTGCAGGCTTAGGCGGTGGTTTTAGTGGTATCTTCCTTGTTTACTACGGATTCTTTAAGACGATTAGTGAATCTTATTCAGAAGCAGCAAGGATAGACGGAGCAGGACACTTTACGATATTCTTTAGAATAATCCTTCCCCAAGCAGCACCCATTATCTTTACTTACGCTATTACTCAAGCAATCGGTCGTTGGAACGATTATATATCAGTTTTAACCTATATGAAATCGCACCCCACGTTGGCTTCAGGTCTTTACGAACTTGAAAAAGAACAGATGCACAGTGACGGTGACTATCCCGTATACTTTGCTGGTTTGTTCCTTTCATTATTGCCCCCGGTAATCTTATTCGCTACGTTCTCTCAAAAGATTATGACCAGCGTATCAATCGGTGGCTTAAAGGGTTAATTCTTAAAATAAAAAGGTTAACCAAACTTATTAAAGGGCAATCCCCTTTAACATTATATATAATATATAAATAAAAATCGTGTCGGGGGAAACTCCGATACGACAAAAAAGGTAATTGATTTACGGAAAGGGTTAGTTAAACCTTTTAGGTAAAAGCATACACTACAATAAAATTAAAACTTAGGTGTGCGCTAACTCCTTTAACTAAATGTGGCTAAACGTTAAAGAATGTATCCGTAAATAATTTATAAATTAGTTAACATGGTTTTTTCAATAAGGAGGTAAAATATGAAGAAACTTAAAAAAGTAATCGGCTTACTTTGTGCACTTACTTGTGCGGTAACTTGTACCGGTGCTTTGTCCGCTTGTGGTGATGAAGACCCAGGCCCCAGCGGTCCCCAAGGTCCCACAACGGGTGGCGCTAGCCAAGAACTAGAAATTTTCGCAACCAAAGCAGGTTATGGTATTGCTTTCATTACTGAAGCAGTAAACCAATTCAAACAAGAACAATGGGTAAAAGATAAATATCCTAACCTTGTTGTTAAGTGGGATGAAAACAACGCTGCTTACTATTCAGCAAGTTCATCAAATGCAGTTGATAAAGCAACGGCAATTGGCGCAAATAAGTCTGACCTTATCTTTACTACTCAAGATGTAGCAGATAAGTTTGCAGTTCTTAACGGCACAGGATACTACGTAGAAGACCTTACTGACGTATACTTTGGCGCAATCCCCGGTGATTCTTACTACAACGGTTCAGGCGAAGGCAGATATCTTAAAGACAAGATGTATTCTGATATTTGGAACGAACTTGACGTGGAAAATGTCAATGGTAATAAAGAGGGTGAAATTTCTTACTATACCATGCCCGCAGTAAACGGCTGGATGGGTTTTGTAGTAAACAGAGACTACATTGAACAATATGCTGGTGCTGAAGCTGCAAACAACTTGCCCAAAACCACGGATGAATTAGTTGCTCTTTGCGATGCTATTATTGATCCTAATGTTGCAGGTGGAAAGGGTGTTGCAATTGTTTGTAACGGTGAAGGTTACGAATCATCTCAAATGCGTGTTTGGTGGACTCAATACGAAGGTATGACTGGCTACGACAATTATTTTAATTTTAAGGTTGGCAATCGTACTGGTGCTGATAACTGGTATCAACAAGGTAGATTAGAATCTCTACGTGTATTTGAAGCGTTGTTTGGTGGCACTAACGTAAATCCTCCAAAATATTATGACGACAAGGGTACTTCGGGCGAATATATAGAACAACAAAAGACCTTCTTAGGTGGTTTAGGTGCTATGATGTACAATGGTGACTGGATTGAAAACGAAACCAGACAAGCATTCGTTACCATTAAAAATCGTGTTGTATACTTAAAGAGCCCTGTTGTCAGCGCAGTTGTCGATAAATTCCCTGGCGCATTCACCGTTCGTTACGACGATGCAACTGTTCTTGCAAAGCTTGGCAAAAAGGCACAAGTTAACGAAGACGTTGACTACGGTTCACAAATCAATAAAACTTTAGCAGCTCAAGCAGACGCTCAACTTTCTTACTTAATCGGTTTAATCGACGAAGGTAAAGATTATGCAGCTGCAAAAACTGCTTATGATGCACAATTCAGCGCAGCAGGTGTTGCTCTTACGCAAGAAGCGTACAATCACATCGCTGCAGCACGTATCATGGAACACCGTGTAGACGGTCAAGAATGGTACATTCCTTCTTACGCTGATGGTAAAGAAGTTGCTAAAGACTTCTTAAGATTTATGGCATCTGACAAGGGTACTAAGATTCTTATGGAAGTTTCAAGCACCATGTCTGCTTTCAAAGTTGATGATGCAATCCTTGACTATATAGCTTACTCTACTACCTTACAATCACGTGTTGAAAGAAGAAATAACGTTACTGCCCTTCCCACGTTAGCTGCATATCAAAGTTACCGTTTAGCACACTTGCGCCACTTAATTACAAACAGTGCTGTTGATAGTGTATTCTCAAACACTGGTAAGAGTGCTTGGCAAGTTTTCAAGGAAGAAATTGATTATGGTGAAACCAAGTTTACTGAATTATATTCTAAGGCTTTCCCAAATTAAAATAACATTTAGCAAAATAAACGTTAACAACTTAACTTTAATTAAATTAATTGACTATTAAGATTAAGGAGCAAAATGATGAAAAAACTTACATCAAAATTTGTGGGTAAAATCGTTGCTCTTAGCATGAGCTTGGTTGTTTGCCTCGGCGTTACCGGTTGCGGTAGCAAACCCCCGGCAGATAACCAAGTAACTATCTGGACTGCTTACAGTTCAGAAAAAATCTTGCAAGACCTTGATTATTCACACAGATATGCTAGTGGTAAAACTGTTGAAATCGACGTTTTTAAAAATGAACATGAAGGTGCTCAACTTATGTTTACGCCTACTTTAGACGTAGCAAGTTACACCCTAACCACTTCAGATTTGAAACTTGTTGGTGACGATAGTATAACCTTACCAAAAGAAACATTTGAAATTTTCCATCAAATGTATATGCCTGTAACGGCTATTAAAGACGTTGATACACTTACCGGTAAAGGTATGTATCCAGAAGCTTTAATGCCTTACGAAAATGCAGTTATGCACAAACTTAACAAAGTTTATGGTGGCGATAACCAAGGTATTTGGATTGAAGCTTTCCCAAGTGAAGAACAAACTGCAGGTTTATATAAAGGTAATTGGACCTTATCCATCGACGGTGTAAACTATACTATACCCGTTGAAGTAAGCGTTTACGATTATACTTTATCTGATGCAAAACACAGCACTTCACTCTTCTTCTCGCCTTGGCAAGACGTTGCAATTTGTGAAGGCAACACGACTATTGATCTTCAAGAATCTTACGCTAACTTCCTTTTAGAACATCGTATTGAAGTTGGTCAACTTCCCGGCAACGATGCTACTATTTACAACCTTGACGGCGCTCTTGATACTTTCATTGAACAAGCAAAAAAAGTTGCTAACGATGAACGTTGCACTAGATACAGTTTCCCTTATTCACACACTGCTATCGATTGTGTAAGAACTATTGAAGATGCTAGCAAGAAACTTTCTCTTGTAGACGACGTTGTTACTTGTACTTCTAAGGATTATACGAAGTCTATTTTAGAAAAAATTGCTCAAGCAAGTTTAGATAGTGACGGAGTGTATAATCTTCTTGAAAAGATGGAAACCTACTACGTTTACTTCGATGAATATACTTCATCAGATAAACTTGGTGAAGCTCAATATACCAACATCGTAACTCCTATTTGGTATGCAGAAGTTGCAAACCACCTTATCATTTCTATGGCAAGGGAAAGGGGATATGATAGCGTTTTAACCACTGAAGAAGCAGAAATTCTTGACGAATATTTTGATATTATCGACAAGGATAGATCTTTAAGTGTTGCGTTTAACGAAACGTATACTTGGGAATCTTGGGCGTATGGTCAATTCTTATTATCATTAGAATATAAACATACCGATATCACTCCTTACAACGGCATGACGGGTAGAGAATATAGAAAACATTTGTATCGTCTTGCTGAATATAGCAGAAACTATAATCAAACCGCTCAAACTGATTTTATTGACAGTGTTACCACTTTCGGTGGCTATCAATATGAATTCAGACCTATCGATCAAATCGAACTTTTAGAAGGCGCAATGGCTAAACTTACTGCTCAATTTAGCGATTTCGAACAAGAAGTTTTAGACGATACCAAAAACATGAAAAATATGACCATCGGTGAATGGACTGATGAGCTTGATTTCAAAACCATCTATTGTCCTACTGAACCTGACTACGGTACAAAAGCTACTCAAGAATTCTATGATGAATTCACTCACTTCTGGTACGAAGATGACGAAGCAGAAGTATGGTCATACACCGCTATTGAACCACGTGATCCTAACCCTTCATATCACATGGAAGGCGCACTAATCACTTCTCGTTTATATAGTTGGATGATGTATGACTATGGTATTCAAGGTAACCTTTATTGGCACATTATGCTTAACCGTAACTACCAACGTGGTGAACTTGAATACGTGCAAGACTACTACACTAACCCCATTCGTTACGGTGGCGGTCGTGGTGCTAACGGTGAAGGCTTCCTTCTCTATCCCGGTAAGGTTTACGACGTTAAATGGAACGGCGTTGACGGTGCAGGCGACGATATCACCAGTCCCGTAGCATCTATTCGTCTAAAATCTATCCGTGACGGTCTTGAAGAATACGATATTATGTACGCTATCGACGAATTTGCTAGAAACAGAGCAAAAGTTCTAGGCGTTACGTATGACGAAAAGGCGTTCGACAACTTACTTGAACACCTTGTTCAAAATACTTACAGAAACGACAAGTGTATCCTTGGTTCAGACTATACGGATTACGCTTATATTGAAAGGTTCCACGAAATTAGAAATACTATCGGTAAGCTTGTAGAATTAGTTGCAAACACTGGTGTTGCTCTTGATTCTTTTGAGATTGAAGGTGACAACGTTAAATTTAAGATTTCTGCTCCCGTTGGCGTTGAAGTTTTAGTTGGCGGTCAAGTTCCTGCAAACAAGACTACTGTTCATGGTGGAGACGGTCAAGATTACGTTGTTTACGATGCATCATTTAGCATTAACAAATCTTCTGCAACCTACCTTGATCTTAAGGTTCAAGGTAGTAGCAAGTACGGCGTAAACATCTATCTTGCTGGTGGTTATAAGCAAGCTGAAGTTAGCACGTCAACCGCCGATAAAGACTTAGACGTTGCTCACTTTGATATGCTTGATGCGGGTGAAGGCGCAACTGCAACTCCTGTTGAAGACGGAATTAAGTTCGACGTTCGTATGGTTGATGGTAGCGGTCCTGTTATCTACATTGATCTTGCTGCTATGAACATTACCAAGGAAGATAAACAACTTATTATCAAGTTCCGTCTTGATGAATTTGATCTTAACAGTGCTGAACTTATCGCTATAGCTAGAAGAAGATCTACTGGTAGTTATCAAGATTTGATTCTTTCATCAGTAAGAGTTAAGAAGGATGTAGGTTTCGTATACTTAACCTGTAGTTTGCGTAATGCAGTTAACAGTATTTTGATTGAAATAAACGGCGACGCGGTATTTACTATCGCTGAAATCGTTGTATTGAGGTAACCGCTATGAAAAAGATATTAAATAAAATTTTATTGTTAGTTCTTAGCGTGCTCATGGTAACCGGCGTGTTCGCCGGTTGCAAGAGCGAAACCGTTTATGCCGATATTGATCCTTCTAAAATCACCAACCCCGTATTCACTATGAATAACTTTGATGATTATCGTGCTTTGTGGAGATGGATACCTTCTAAAACCTTCGGTGATATCACGTTGAACACTAATCCCGAATATATTAAAGAAGGGGCAGGTAGTGCTAAAATAACCATTATTGGTCAACCCACTTACCTTTCTGGTGAAAGAAGCAATTCTACTATGAAAGCTCAAACCAAAGACGTTTTAGACTACAATACTTACGGCGACAACTGGTCAGATTTCTCATATGCAACTCTTATTTCGTTTGAAGTCTACAACCCTGGTACTGAAACTAGAAAGGTTGCAACGCAACTTCACTATAACGAAACGACCTATAGCGTACCTCTTTGGACAGATTGTCCTGCAGGTTGGTCAACCGTTTCTTGTCCTATTCAACGTGAATTTATTCCTCACACGAAGACCGACAACTTCGGTGGCACCGCTGCTAAGGTTGAACACATTTCAATTCACTTCCAAAAAGACTACGAAGAAGATTACGTTCTTTACGTTGACAGTATGTGCATTTACTATGCAACCGACGAAGTTGAACAAGCATCTATCAGCTTAAAGACTGATGAAATTTGTTCTTTCGACGAATATTGGCAATTCAAAAAGTTCAGTATTCACTGCTATTCTGCAGGGTATACTCCCGACGCTGAATGGGTAACCTTACCTGATGCACAGGAACGTGGTCCCGTATTGAAAGTTATCACCAAAGACCGTACTGCTGACGTTAGTGGTACCGACTGGCCTGGTATAAGAATTCCTGAAGAATGCTATCAAATGTTCTTTGATGCAGACTTTGATTACGACGATAACGACTTGTTCTGTATCGATATCAAAGGTCCAAAGACCAACATGATTCAATGCGTATTCTTGGAATTATACTATAGCGATAACGGTAAGTTCACCACTAAGACTTGGTATTTCGACGAAGAACATCTTGGTGAATGGCAAACTATTTCTTATACTGTTGCCGAAATGAACACTAACCACTATCAAACTTATCCTTGGGTAAACGGTGAACAAATCACCGAAAACCACACCAGCTATGCAAATAGCAGAACCGGTTACTTCTCAACCTGCCAAAAGATCAACTTAACTTACAGATCTTCTGCTGGTTATATCAGTGAAGAAATTTACATCGACAATTACCGTATGGTAAGGGTTGACTAATAGGGAGGTAATAGTTATGAAAAAGATTTTAACAGTTATTCTTTCTTTAGTTGGTTCTGTATTGCTTGCACTTGGCGCTACGGGTTGTGGTCCCACGGTTATCCCTCACGATGAAAGCAAATACACCGGTTTCAACGTTGCAGAAGCGTTAGTTTTAGAACGTGGTCAATTCTACGAAATTGCTAATCCTATCGCAATGGACGTTTACGGCAACGTTTTAGGTATTACCGTTGACGTTGTTGACAGTCAAGGCAATCCCGCTGGCAAGTTCTTACCTTCTGGTTTCTTTGCTCTTGACACTAACGGCTATACTATCACTTATTCAACTGCACTTCCTAACGGACAAAGCTTGGTTAAATCAACCAAAGTTTACGTTTTGGAATACACTAAGGATACTACCTTCCATCCCGTTGACAGATTCTTAGATTTACGCTCATACGTACCTAGCCCCATGCCTGCTGGTTACGAAGCAGTTTACACCGTAACTCAAAAGGGTAGCGTGATTGAAGGCGCAGTTTCAGGTGGTACCGTTCTTGGTCAAAACCTTGCAGAAGGTTCTTACAGCGTTAACATTAGCTTAAGTTCTGCAACCAACACCTTTAATTTGCGTGATATGGATATCGACGTTGGCAATACCAATTCTCCCGTTTGGAGAGTAGGCGAATTAGATGCTAGCGACGTTCAAGTAGAAGACTACTACAACGTTCTAACCGATTCCGTTGAAGTTGTTGATGCAGCAAAGGGCGAAGTTCCCGGTAAATCTTCTGGTAAATACTATAAGATTGATCCTTCTGCAGAACAAGTTGCTAAATACGAACAATTCGGTTTATGGATTAAGCCGATGTACAGCGAATCTTACTATAACAGCTTTGTTGGTCAAGGCTACAAGATTAAATTCAGCTTTAGACTTGCATTACCTGCAGGCGCTACTTGGAAACCTTTAACCGTTTTCAGTAGAGAATTAAATGCAGATGCAGTTCAAACTTTCAGTTTATATGCACATTACGCTACGCTTGAAGAAACAATCGCTCCAGACGTAACCGCATTTGATTGGATTGACGTTGAATTATCACTTGACAAGGTTGTAGCAGATTACATGTACTTGTTCACGACCGTTACGGGCGATACCAGGGCATTCTTCCTTGACTTACCCCGTGGTCACGTAGGTGGTTACCGTAACAGCGTAACGAACGTTGACCAAACCACCCCACAAGACATTATCGTTTACATGTCATCAGCTGTAATCGAAAAGTAATTTAGTTTAATTTCCGCATATATAAGCCTATATACATTATATATACGCGCGCTATTAAACGATAAAAGACAAATAAGCCCCCGAGAAAATCTCGGGGGCTTTTGTGTTGCAATTTATTTAATTAGATACACCTTTTTGTTTTTTAATATTTAAAAATCAATAGTCCTTTTGGACATGAAAAATTGCCAAAAATTAACTTTTAAAAACCTTTAAAAACTTTTCAAAAACACTTGATTATATATTGCTTTTGTGCTAAAATTACTATATCTAATAGTATAATTAGTATAGGTATAACTATACCTAAAAAGCGTCAAAAACGGCAAAAAGCTAGTAAAAAACAAGCGATTTTGCCCATAAAAATTGTCATTTTTACCCGTGTTTATATATATTAATATATATACTTTGTTAAAAAAGGCACTTAAAAAAGAAATAATTATTAGATAAAAAACAAAAAAAGTTAATCAGCGGTAAACTCACACGCGCTACTAATCATAAAAATACCGTTCTTTATAAACAATTTAGCAAATTTTTTAGGAGGTATGTTTTCATGAAGAAAACGTATGAAACACCGGTTATCGATATAATCGAAGTTGCAAACGACGTAATGGTTGTTTCCGTACCCGATTATAGAGAAAACATCTTCGGGGGAGGGATTATCTAAAATGAAAGCGAAAAGATTTAATCTAGCTACAATTTTATGTGCCCTTTTCTCTGCGGCTTTCCTTTCAGTAGGTATTGTATTCACAGTACCCGCAAAGGCAGCAGACGTTACAGGTGAACAAGCTCAATCTATTTTCGTAATGGATGAAGGCGCATCAGTACGTATTGGCGAAGAAGGCACGGCAGACGTAAACGGTTTAAAATTCACCGCATCTATGACGGATGCAAACTACCAAGGCCTATTTGGCGAAAATGGTAGCGTAGGTGAAGGCAAAACCTATAGCAAAGCAACTTTCGGTATGCTTATTGCACCCGCAAGTTACGAAGACCTTAACTATGCTAACGTATTCGGTCAAGAAGCAATCTACGGCTGGTCTTTATTTAATGAAGAAACAGGCGAATGGCTTCCTTACGAAGGCGAAAAGACTGAAATCATCAACATTTACAACCAAAAATTATATCAAGTTGTAGATGCAGAAAGTGGCGTAATTTCTTGGGAATTCCGTGGCGGTTCTATCACCAACCTAGTTGGCGAATGGATTGCAACCGACTTCCAAGGTTTAGCATACGTTGAACTTACTAAAAATGATGGCACAGGCTGTGATTACATCATGGCAAACGCAGGTCAAATTGCAAACATGTATGAAGTTGCAGTTAAGTCTTACTATGACGAAAATAGTGAACTTACCGCAGACGATAAGGCATGGATTAAAGCAAACTATATCGAAGCTGCAAGCGAAGCAGTTGCTGTTAACGTTGGTTTAACTCCTGCTACTTCTATTGATTTAGCAGAATACGGTTTGCCCGCAGGCGAATACGATTTCTACGTTCAACAATATATCAACAAGGCGAAAGATCTTGTAGAAAACAATGGTAAATTTTATATGACTTCTAAGCTAACCAAGGACTACGTTGGCGAAAAGGCTGTTGCTACCGTTGACGGCACCGTTGTTGACACCTCTTCATTAGAAGGTATGTATGCAATTACCGCAGCGTTCCCTGGCACCGAATATGGCTACACTTTCTACGTTGACCGTTATAACGAAGGCACTTTCGTTTGGAATAACGTAAACGACGTAAATGAATCCGTACGTATTTCTGACGCTTGGGGTACTTCTTCTTGGCATATTCGTCCTGAAATTATGACCGAACTTACCTATATAGAAGATAACGAATCTGACACGGTAACGGCAGGTCGTTCAGGTAATTATTATAAAGCCACGTTTACTTCGTACCAAGACGCTAAGTATAATACTGCTGTTGACGGCTTTGGTGCAAAAGTTCTCCCCGTACACAGTAGAGAATATTATACAACCTTATTCGCTGGCAAATCTATCATAATGGACTACTACTATACAAAAGAAGTTTCAGAAGAACTTGCAAACCAATATATCTATTGGCAGTTCGTTATCGGTTATGGTATGGGTTATCCTGCTGGTAACTTAGACTACTCACAACCACACAATAGTTGGAACGGCAGATCTGGTTGGCTTTCGAGACAAAGCTTAGCTTTAGATACCATCGCTACTGAAGAACATTGGGTTGCTTTACTTTCAGCAAACGGCGATTCTAATGGTGGTCACGGTACTATGGTTGGCCTTCGTAATGCCGTTGGTGACGGTACTGTATTAGATTATAACGAAAAAACTGAAACCTATACGGGTGAAATCTCTTTCTACTTTGGTAACGTTCATTTAACTGATACTAACATGAACTATACTGAAGTTGCTTACGATTTAGAAGGTAACGAAATTGCTACCACTACTAAATCTGCAGCTCTCGGTTCAACCGTAACTTATACCCCTGCAGAAATTAGTGGTTACGTATACGTTCCCGCTAACGAAAATAACGTTTTATCAGGCGCAGTTCTTGGTAATAACACTCTTACCTTAAAAGCATACTATGCACCTGCTACTGAAGAAACTATCCCTGGCATTACTTACCAAGATAGTTATGATTTCAGCGCTTATTTAGATGACGTTGCATCTTACGCTGTTACTCAATACATTGTTCGTAGTAGTGGTAACGTTGCCGTTGATGTAACAAGCACATATGCTGATAAACTTACTGATACAGTTATTGATTTAACTTCTTTTGACGGTATCTATACAGTAACTGCAACTGCTTCTGACGGCTCTACCCATAAAGTAAACTTTGAACGTGCTATAGAAGGCGTGTTTACTTGGAACAATATTAACTCTACCCAAGGCGCGCTTATAAGAGAAAGATATATTTATAACAATTATCTTCCTGCAAATACGACCTTAGACGTTTTAACCTATGGTTCTGGCGATGAATTAGATACCTTGTTAACCAAGGGTGGTCAAAACGGCACAGCTCCTGCAGGCGGTACTGATGGTATATTCTATAAGGTATACGACCCAGACTTTAATACAGATTTAAAGGGCGATGATGGTTATCAACCTGCTCTTGCAGTATTCCCAACCCACAGCTTAAGTTACTATACTGAAGTTTGGGCTGGCGCAAACATTAACTTTGACTATTTTGTAAGAACCTATACTAGAGCATGCAATGCTACTGGTCAAGGCTACGTTAAGCAAATGCCTTATGCTACAGCTGACGCATATGGCAATGAAACGTATCACTGGAGAATACAAAACTGGTATACCGCATCGTTTAGCATCAATGAAAACGTTTATAATCGTTTGATTGCTGCAACGAATAAAAAGGCAGATGGCGGTTTTGGTTATTTGTTTGCATTGTCAACGAAGAATGTGGATTACGCAGATGGTCCTGTAGGTTTCTATGTTGGTAACATTCGTTTAGAAACTGGTTATAATACAGAATACTACGTTGCACAAGCCGATGGCTCTTATCAACTTAACAATACTGTATTTACTAAGGCATATGCAGGCAAAACTGTAACAGCAAATACCTCTTACGCTATTGAAAATTATAGTTACGTTAAGAATGATAACGAAGTTCTAACTGGTACTGTTACTTCAGATCTTAACTACTTAACCTTAAAAGTATATTACACTACACAGGTTAACTACAACGTAGAAGTATATTTGTATGATTCAACTTCTAAGCAATTTGTAATGAGTGAAGAATACTCAACGACAGATGCATCTGGTTTGATTGGCGATACAATATCATTTAGTGAAATTAGTATTCCAAATTATATATTTGATCCTACGGTTGAAGGTTCAGTTCTATCTGGCACCATAACTAGCGGCTTTGCACTTAAAGCATATTATATTCCTGCTATTACCGAAACTATTGAAGGTTTACGCAGTGAAGCTACTTTAGATTTAGGTATTGGCGAAGTTTCTGAATACACCTTAACGCAATACGTTGTTAATACAACCAACGGAACTTCAGGACTAGGTGGTGCGGCAACCTTAAATGGTGAATCTTACACTGGTGTAGACGTAAAAGCTGCATACCCAGAACTTATCGCTAACGGCGTTGCAGATACTTCTATGCTTGACGGTATCTTTAAGTTAACTGCTAAAGGTGAATATGGTATTGCTGAATACAAGTTCGAACAATACAAAGAAGGCGTATTCACGTGGAATAACATTGCAGAAGAAGGCACTGGTATTGTCAGTGTTGGTATGAACAGTAGATACATGTGGGATGGTGCTGGTAAATATACCGGTACTGCAACTACAAGTTACGTAACTGCAGAAGATGAAAAGTTCGCTCCTATCCACGCAGGTCAAGTATACAGTGGCACCATTGGTACTGGTGATGATAGATGGTGGAGAGCAACTGCAGATAAGCCTACTTCTAACACCACTTCTATGGGTGTAAGGGTATTCCCGTCACATACTTGGAACTACTATAACACCTTATACAATGGTAAGGTTATGACCTTTGATTATTTCGTTGCTGATGAAAGTAGGAATCCTAAGACTCAACGTTTCGAATGTTACGTTGCTCCGTTAACCTACGTTGAATTAAACGGTTCTGCACATACTTGGGGCTATGGTCACTATTGGATGCACGATTCATTCAAACTTACCGAAAATGCTTTCGTTGCCTTAACGTGTACTAACCAAACTTCATCTATCCGTGGTGGCTCATTTACAACTCTTACAAACCACAACAATGGTAATTTTACTGGTCCTATGAGCGTATACGTTGGTAACTTTGGTGTTGCAGATGGTTATAATGTAGAATACTATCTAGAACAAACCCAAAAGGTAGATGGCGTAACTACAGGCTTAGGTACGTATTCTGCTATCCCAAGTCGTATTGAAACCTTTACTGCAGCTGTTGGTACAGAAGTAACGGCAAATACTGCGCTTTCAGTTTCTACTGGTTATGCATATGCTGCTAATGAAAATGAAATTCTTACTGGCACTGTATCAGCAGATGGTTGCATCACCTTAAAGGTATACTACAAATACGGCGCATAAAAACGCTTAATAAGTCGCAAAATTTATCATTCTAAGCTTGTCAAAGAATCTTAAATAATCGGCTTAAAGTAAACAACAAAATTCAACCCCGTGGATATCCACGGGGTTGTTTTGTTTTAAAATTTTATTGCTTTGCTTTGCAATAAATTTCACTAAAATAGGGCGGACGCAGGGTATACCTTTTTATTATAAAATCATTAGAAAAAATCTATATAATTTTACGATAATATTTTCATTTTTCCACTTGATTATTGCTAACTTTCATTGTATAATTCTATTAAGATATTAAAATAGGTAAAGTCTGGTGTTTTTTACCCTATTGTCATTCTGCGACGGACACACTTTGACGGGCAAGCACGGAATCAAAAAATATGTATTATGTTTATATTTTATCTTCTATAAATAATAAAGTTCTATACGTTGGCGTTACTAATGACTTAAAACGTAGAGTTTACGAACATAAAAACAAACTTGTTGACGGTTTTACAAAAAAATATAACGTTAATAAACTTGTATATTTTGAAGAAACTTCTGACGTTAATAGTGCTATAAAACGCGAAAAGCAACTAAAAAAATTATTGCGTGTTAAGAAAGAGCAGTTAATTAATAAGATTAATCCTTTATGGATAGACTTATCTTTGCAATTATTTTAATAGGCCCCGCGCAAGTCCATCAAGCAAGCACCTCACAGGGCGACACCTTATTGTCATTCTGCGACGGACACACTTTGACGGGCAAGCACGGAATCAAAAACAATAAAATATATTTATCATTGATATAAGGAGCAAATTATGGACGAAAATAGATGTATGCAAGTAACCGTTAGTTCTTTGGATAAAGTATTCCCCAAAGAAGGCCCCACGCTATTTCAATCATCTTACAAGATGATGAAAAACGAAATTTTCCACTTCCAAGTTGCATGTAAGGCTCAACACCTTACTCAAATGCTTTACGCAGATATTATTAGCGATTTGGGTGACAAGGTTTCTATCCGTACGGTAGAATGCATACCCGCGCGTTATGCCGTTAATCCCAACAGCGACGACTATATTATCAAGGGACACGGCAACGACGAAACTTATCCCGATTTACTTCGCCCCACCATGCAAGGTGATGAAATTTTCGTGCCTGAACAATGGTTTACTTTCTGGGTAACCGTTGATGGTACTAAAGAAAATCTTCCCGTTGGTGAACATAACATTAAAATTCACATTTACAACAAAATTGAACCTAGACGTTGGTTCTTCTATGACCAAACTTCTATCTTTAATTTAACCGTTATTGACGACGAACTTCCTAAACACGACGTTACTTATACCCGCTGGATGCACTACGACTGCATTTGCGATAAGCACAACGTTGAACCCTTTACCGATGACTTCTATAAAATCACCGCTAAATACGTTGAAAGCGCGGTTAACCACGGTATGAATATGCTTTATACTCCCCTTGTTACTCCGTCTCTTGACACCCGTATCGGCACTTACCGTCGCACCGTTCAACTCGTCAAGGTTGAAAAAATTGCAGACGGCGATTATAAGTTCGATTTTAGCGAAGTTAAAAAGTTTATGGAATTTGCCGCATCTCTTGGCATTGAAAAATACGAACTTTCTCACTTAGCATCTCAATGGGGTGCACGTTGTACGCCAAAGGTTGTTGCAACCGTTAACGGCAAAGAAGAACGTATTTTTGGTTGGGATAACCCCATAAGCGACCCCGAATATGCAGTTTTCCTAAACCAAATGCTTGCTGAGTTCCGCCTATTCTTAATTGAAAACAACTATTTAGATAAAGTTTATTTCCATATCAGCGACGAACCGCAACCCGATGCACTTCCTAACTTTAAGGTTGTTTGGGATATCGTTAGCAAACACTTCCCCGAAGCGCGCTTTATGGACGCTTTATCTCACAGTGATTTCTACGATGCGGGTTATATAACCCACCCCGTAGTTGGGTTAGAAGTTTACGACAACTTCCCAACCAAGTGGGTTTACTACTGCGGTTGCATGTGCAAAGACTACGTTACTAACTGCCACTTTGCTATGCCTTCACAACGTAACAGAATTTTGGGTTTCCAAATGTTCAGAAATGGGTCAACGGGTTTCTTACAATGGGCTGTTAACTACTATCACGCTACCGATTCACGCTATAAAATCGACCCCTATTTCGTTTCAGACGCGGGCGGTGCATTAGAAGCGGGCGATAGCTACGTTGTTTATCCCGCAGATAACGGCGTTTACGAATCTCTCCGTCACGAAGTTTTCTTCGACGCGTTCCAAGATTATTCCGCTTGTATGTTGCT
Organism: Clostridia bacterium; assembly: GCA_017465145.1. GTDB lineage: Bacteria > Bacillota > Clostridia > Christensenellales > Borkfalkiaceae > UBA1259. The sequence goes on from JAFTWU010000004.1 coordinate 87,079, forward strand.
TGCAAAATATATCGGCAAAGATGCCGTTATCGATATGCTAGACGACTACGGCGTTAAAAAAGGTTACTACACCTATCCGCACTCTGCTGAATGGCATATGAACCTTAAACTTAAAATTTACGAACGTATTGAACAAGAAAAAAACAAATAATTTAATTTCTTTAATTTAACCTTTACGTTAAACAATTTGTCTACTAACTAATTTGCAGGTGAATTATGAACTTTAATTTTGGTAATTTTTCCTTTACCATTGAAAATGAAAAATGCTTAATAACTTCTAACGGTTTTTGCACGTTTGGTGCGCGTCCTTTCGTTGCTGTTCACGTTGCGGGCGACCATAAAGATAGCCACTTTGGTGTTAAGGCGGTTATAGGCTCTCAAGACCTTAAATACCTTTCGCACGATATTACGGGCGACACGTTAATTATTACTCAAAAAAGCCCAAAAGTTCTTGTAAAAACGGTGTTTGAAAAATATAACGACACCAACGCTATAAGGGTTTATACCACCGTTCAAAACGTTTCAAACGAAGATATCGTTTTAGAAGAAGTTTCTTCACTTATTTTAGGGCTTGCTAATAAAAACGAAAACGACGGCAAGGATTTATATTTTACCCGTTTTATTCAAAGCCACCACGTTGAATGTCAACCCCGCCGTGCATCTTTTTACGATTTAGGTCTTTTTAAGGGCAGGTCGGAATGGCAAAAGAAAATTTCCTTTGCAAATATCGGCAGTTGGTCCACTAAAGAAGAACTTCCACAAGGCATTATCGAATGTGCTAAATGTGGCAAGCAAATGATGTTCCAATTAGAGAGCAACAGCGGTTGGTACTATGAAATAAGCGACCAAAGACAAGACTATTACGCCTACTTTTCGGGTGCTAATCTTACTTACGGAGGTTGGGCTAAAAAACTTTCTTCTGGCGAGCAATATACCACCGTTGCAGTTGCCATAACCTTTGGTGCGACCGCTACTGAAGTTATAGGCGAAATGACCAAATATCGCCGTCATATCGCTAATAATAGCCCCGCAGACCAAGGTTTGCCAACTATTTTTAACGAATATATGCATCTTTCTTGGGATAGCCCCACAGCGGAAAACACCCGCGTTATTGCACCACTTGCCAAAAAAGCGGGCGTAGAATATTACGTTATAGACTGCGGTTGGCATAACGAAGAGCCGGGCGACCAAATATATCCCTACGTCGGTCAATGGATTGAAAGCAAGGCGCGTTTCCCCAAAGGCGTTAGGGAAACTACCGATTTTATCCGTTCTTTAGGTTTAAAGCCAGGTCTATGGATAGAACCTGAAATCGTTGGTATAAAGTGTAAAGAAATGTTGGATTACTACGGGGACGATTGCTTTATGCAACGTTTTGGTAGACCTATAGAAGTTGCTACTAGGCGTTTCTTAGACTATCGCAATCCAAAGGTTATCGACTATATGACTGAAACTATTCGTCGTATGGTTGAAGACTATGGTGCGGAATATATTAAATTCGACTATAACCAAGACTGTGGCGTCGGCACGGACTATTTGTCTTTCTGTGCTTCAGTTGGTTTAGAAGATTGCGCTAACGCCTTCTTAAATTGGGCGGACGAAATGGTTAAGCGCTTCCCAAACGTTGTGTTTGAAGCGTGTGCTTCGGGCGGTATGCGTATGGATTATAAAACACTTTCAAAGTTTTCTTTGGTTTCTACAAGCGACCAAACGAACTGTTTTTACTATCCATATATAGCAGGTAACGTTTTAGCCGGCGCGCTTCCCGAACAGGCTGCCGTTTGGAGTTACCCCGTAAACAAACTTGACGGCCCCGAATTTGAACTTAGCGACGAAACTACCATACTTAATATGATTAACAGTTTTATCGGCCGTATGCACCTTGCAAGCGACCTTGGTAAACTTAGCGAAAGACAATTTGAACTTGTTAAAGAAGGCGTTGATTACTTTAACTCTTTCTCTAGCGATAAAAAGACGGCACTTCCCGTATTCCCAACAGGCTTTACGGCGTTTGGGGATAAGTTCGTTACGGCAGGGCTTAAAAACGGCAAAAAAATCCGCCTTGCAGTATGGAACTTAAGTGGTGAAGACTTTACCGTTAACGCACCTTTAGAAGGTAATATTAAGGCTGTAAAGGTCGGCTATCCTGTAAATTGGGAAACTGATTATAAGGTAGACGGCAACGTTTTAAGCGTTAACTTCAAAAAAGGTCAATATGCAAGATTTTTTGAAATAGATTTAGATTAATTTTAATTAAACGATATAAAAAACAAATAAAAATAAAGGAAAGAAAAATGGAAAATAAAAACGTTTTTGGCGTAATGCTAGACTGCTCTAGAAACGCCGTTATGACTTTAGACAGAATTAAAAAATTCATATGCGACATGGAAAAAATGGGTTATAACAGTCTTCAACTTTATATGGAAGACACCTATGAAATCGAAGGCGAACCACTATTTGGTCATATGCGTGGTAGATATTCTAAAGCAGAACTTAAAGAAATTGACGCTTTTGCTGCTGAACATGGTATTGAGGTAAGCGCGTGCATCCAAACGCTTGCTCACTTAAATCAAATTTTCCATTGGCCTACCTACGCTGAAATATGCGATACCGCCGATATTATGCTTGTCGGCAACCAAAAAACTTACGATTTTATCGACAAGATGTTCGCTACTTGTGCAGAATGCTTTAAGTCGCGCACTATCAATATCGGTATGGACGAAGCGGCTCTTTTAGGCTCTGGTTCGTATATGGCGGAAAACGGTTATAAACCCCGTTTTGAAATTATTTTAGAACACTTAAACAAGGTGTCTGAAATCGGCGCTAAATACGGTTTCCGTATGGTTATGTGGTCTGATATGTTCTTCCGTATTGCAACGGGCGGTTACTATTACGGTCCAAAATGCACTATTCCCGACGACGTTAAGGCTAAAGTTCCCGCAAACGTAGAACTAGCTTATTGGGATTATTATCACGAAGATAAGCAAGTTTACGACGATATGTTAGACGCGCACTTAACCTTTGATAAAAACATTTGGTTTGCAGGTGGCGCGTGGAAATGGCTAGGTTTCCAATCAGGCAACCAAAAAACTTTCGACACGACTAAACCCGCAATGCAATCTTGCAAGGAAAGGGGAATAAAGGATATTATCATTACCATGTGGGGCGATAACGGTGCAGAATGCCCGGTATACGCTGCTCTTCCCGGTGTTTTATACGCTGCGGAATGTGCTAGAGGCAACTATGATATCGACAGCGCTAAAAAGAAATTCAAAGAACTTTTCGATGAAGATTGGGACGACTTTATGTTGCTTGATATCACTATGCCAAGTGATATTCCCTTACACGGCGAAGATACTTGCGGTGCAAAAGAAATGCTTTATAACGACTGTTTCTTGGGCAAATACGACTATTGCGTGCTAGGTAACGGCAGAGAAGCCCAAGTTTACCGCGAATATGCAGAAAAACTTGCAGTGGCAAAAAAACGTAGCAAAAACTTTGCTTACATTTTTGAAAGTTACGAAAAACTTTGTCGTTTAATGGCTGTTAAATACGACCTTGGTTACCGCACTAAAACGGCTTATCAAGCAGGTGACAAGAAAGCGTTAAAAGATATTGCAAAAGATTATAAAAAGGCTGTTAAACTTGCAGAAGACTTCGTTAAGTCATATAGAAAGATGTGGTATACTGATTCTAAACCCCACGGTTTCGACGTTCAAGATATCCGTATCGGTGGCGTAATTCAACGCTTAAAAGCGTGCGGTGCAAGGCTTGACGAATATCTAAAGGGCAAGGTAGACGCTATTCAAGAACTCAGCGAACCTATCGTTAACCCCTTTACCGGCAGCAAGCAAGATAAAGAAGGCGAAAAGGGTAAAGGCGTTCCTTGTTGGAATACTTATATCCCCAACGTTTCAGTTAACTTGATGTAATTAAATTTTTATAAACAATTTTTAGGAGACTTTTAATATGTTACAAAACACCAAAGGCACGTCTAAACTTGGCGTAATGCTAGACTGTTCACGCGCAGCCGTTATGAGCATTGATGAACTTAAACGCTTTATCGTATATCTTAAAGATATGGGCTATAACAGCCTTCAACTTTACACCGAAGATACATACGAAATAGATGAACCGTTATTCGGTCATCTTCGTGGAAGATATTCTAAAGCGGAACTTAAAGAAATTGACGATTTTGCTTATGAAAACGGCATTGAACTTGTTCCTTGTATTCAAACGTTAGGACACCTTACCACTCTATTTTATTGGGATAGACTTTACGATTATAAAGACAATACTAGTATTTTGTGGTGTGGTGAAGAAAAGGTTTACGACCTTATTGAGAAGATGTTTAAAACGTGTGATGAATGTTTCCGTTCTCGCACGGTAAATATCGGTATGGACGAAGCGTGGCTACTTGGTGCAGGTAACTATTACGATAAACACGGCCCCACCAAGCGTGAAGATGTTTTACTTCCCCACCTTAACCGCGTTTCAGAAATGGCTAAAAAGTATAACTTTACCTTGGTTATGTGGTCTGATATGTTCTTCCGTATGGCAGGCTATAACGAATATTACGTAAAGGGTGCGGTTATCCCTGAAGAAGTAAGAAAGAAAGTTCCCGAAAACGTTGAACTTGCTTATTGGGATTACTATACCGAAGACAAAGACCTTTACGACAATATGCTAGACTCTCACATTTCTTTCGACCGTAACGTATGGTTTGCGGGCGGTGCTTGGCGTTGGATAGGTTTTCAATCGGGCAACCAAAAGACTTTTGACACTACCCTTCCTGCAATTAAATCTTGCAATGAAAGAAATGTTAACGATATTCTAATTACCCTTTGGGGCGATGATGGTAGTGAATGTCCCGTATACGCTGCATTACCCGGTATCGTTTACGCTGCGGAATGCGCTAAGGGTAACTACGATTTAGAAAATTCTAAAAAGAAATTTGAAGAACTCTTTGGCGAAAGTTGGGATGACTTTATGTTGTTTGACCTTAAAATGCCCGCAGACGTTAAATTATACCGCGAAAACGCAACGGGCGCTAAAGAAATGCTTTATAGCGACCCCTTCTTAGGTAAATTTGACGGCGGTGTTTACGGCACGGGAATTGAGAGCAAAATTTACGCTGAAAAAACCGAACAAATGAAACAAGCAAAAGCACGTAGCAAAAACTACGCGTATATGTTTGATTATTATGAAAAACTTTGCCGTCTATTATCAGTTAAATACGAACTAGGCTATCGCAGTAGATTCTTCTATCAAAAGGGCGACAAGGCTATGCTTAAAAAGGTAGTTAAAGAATACGGCTTAGCAATTAAGTATTTAGAAGAATTTATCGAAGCGTTTAGAGTAGCGTGGTTTAAGATTAACAAACCCCAAGGCTTTGAAGTGCACGAAATTCGTTTGGGCGGTGTAATGCTTAGATTAAAGAGTTGCAAAAAAAGACTTGAATTATATCTAAAAGGCAAGGTTGATAGAATAGATGAACTAGAAGAATCTTTTGAAAACCCATTTGTTGGCGACGTTGAAAAGGCAATTCCTATGTTTAACTGCTATCGTCAAACTGCAACCCTTAACGAAATCTAAAATATAACTTAAATTAATACCGTTAATTAAAAAAATAGTTAAAAATGATAAAAACCCCGAAATATTCGGGGTTTTTCGTTTTATAAAACCCATATGTTGTTAATTTTTGCGCCTGAAGAATAGTAAAAAAGGCGGGATATTACTTTTACTTATAATGCTAAGCCTTTTTTCAATAATAAAAAAGGGTGTTTTTAAGCAAAATATGGGGCTATATAACAAAAGTGTTATATAAACATAAGATTTTAATATCATAATACGGGTATCAAGCGTTTTACAAAAAAATTTTAATTTGCTATAATTATAACACGGTGAATTATAAGGGATTGCCTTGTAATTTGCCATTTAATAGGTAAAAATTTCCAACTTAAAAGGAGAATGATTATGGATTATCGTATCGAACACGATTCAATGGGCGAAGTTAAAGTTCCCGCGGATCGCTATTGGGCAGCTCAAACCCAACGTAGCCACGAAAACTTTAAGATAGGCGAAGGCATTGAAACTATGCCCCGCGAAATAACCCACGCTTTCGGTATACTTAAAAAGGCTGCCGCTATTGCAAACGCTCAGCTCCGTCCCGCAAAGATGACTGACAAAAAACTTTCTGCAATATCTTCCGCATGTGACGAAGTTATCAGCGGTGCGCTCAACTCTCATTTCCCCTTGGTAGTATGGCAAACGGGTAGTGGCACGCAATCTAACATGAACGCTAACGAAGTTATCGCAAACCGTGGCAACGCTATCGTTGGTGAAAAGATTCTTCACCCCAACGACGACGTTAATATGAGTCAATCTTCAAACGACACTTTCCCCACGGCAATGCACATTTCTGCAGTTATCGCGGTAGAAGATAAACTTATCCCCGCCGTAGAACAATTAATTGCAACCTTTAAGCGTTTAGAAGAAGAAAACAAAAACGTTATCAAGTGTGGTAGAACTCACTTGCAAGACGCTACTCCCATTACTTTCGCACAAGAAATTTCAGGTTGGCGCGCAAGTTTAGAACGCGACGTAGAACTTCTTAAAAACTCAGTTAGTCCTTTATGTGAACTAGCACTTGGCGGTACTGCCGTTGGTACGGGACTTAACGCCCCCAAAGGCTTTGACGAACTAGTTGCCAAAACGGTTGCTGATTTAACGGGTAAGCCTTTCGTAACAGCTACAAACAAGTTCCACGCGCTAACTAGTAAAGACGAACTAGTGTTCGCTCACGGCGCAATTAAAGCCTTAGCTTGCGATATGCTAAAAATTGCAAACGACGTTCGTTGGCTTGCAAGCGGGCCTAGAAACGGTCTTGGCGAAATTCTTATCCCCGAAAATGAACCCGGTTCTTCAATCATGCCGGGCAAGGTTAACCCAACCCAATGCGAAGCGGTTACTATGGTTGCCGTTCAAGTTATGGGTAACGACGTAGCCGTTGGTATGGCAGCGTCTCAAGGTAACTTTGAACTTAACGTATTTATGCCCGTTGCAGCGTATAACTTCTTACAATCTGCAAGATTACTTGCCGAAGCTATCGTATCTTTCAATGTTAACTGTGCGGTTGGTATCAAGGCAAACAAAGCAAAAATGGACTACAACTTAAAGCACTCTTTAATGCTTGTAACGGCACTCAACCCATACATCGGTTACGAAAACGCCGCAAAGACTGCAAAACTTGCTTTCAAAGAAGATATATCTCTTAAAGAAGCGTGCGTAAAACTAGGTTTCTTAACCGAAGAAAAATTTGATGAAGTTTTCCATCCAGAAGAAATGGTTTAACTAAATTATAGGAGACATAAATGAAAGTAACATACTTTCCTGGCTGTACGTTGAAAAACAAAGCCAAACAATTAGATATTTACGGTCATAAGTGTGCTAAAGCGCTTGGCGTAGAACTAGAAGAAATTGAAAAATGGCAATGTTGTGGTGGCGCGTTTACCACGTCTAGCGATGAAATTGCAACTAAACTTTCTTCGGTGCGCGCGCTAAAGGAAGCCGAAAGCAAAAATCAACCTTTGGTTTCTTTGTGTTCCGCTTGCCACAACGTATTAAAGCAAACTAACCACGCTATACAAACTAACGAAACCTTTAGAGCCCGCGTAAACAACTATATGGCAGACGGCGAATATAACGGCGGGGCAAAGGTAATGCACTATCTAGAACTTTTACGCGACGTAATCGGTTACGACGCCGTTAAAGAAAAGGTAGTAAACGCCCTAAACGGCAAAAAGGTTGCGTGCTATTATGGTTGCTTGCTTTTAAGACCTTCAAAGGTAATGCAAATGGACGACCCCGAAAACCCGCAAATCATGGAAAACCTAGTTCGCGCGTTGGGTGGTGAACCGATTCTATTCCCTTATAAAAACGAATGTTGCGGTGCTTACGTATCTTTTGAAAATAAAGATTATACCGCAGTAAAAAGTGGAAAGATTTGCAACAATGCTACATTAAACGGCGCAGATATAATTTTAACGGCTTGCCCCTTATGTAAATATAACCTAGAAAAGTGTGGCAGCGATATCCCTGTCGTATACTTTACAGAACTTTTAGCCGAAGCCTTTGGCATAAAGGAGTAACTTATGGAAAAAAACTTAAATAACGCTAGAGAAGAAATAATTCGCCGTAGCGGTGTTAATCCTTCAAAATGTATGAAGTGTGGTAAGTGTTCAGGTACTTGCCCCGCCTACGATGAAATGGAATATCATCCCCACCAATTCGTGTATATGGTGGAAACGGGCGATATAGAACCCCTATTGAAAAGTCAATCAATTTACCGTTGTCTTTCATGCTTTGCTTGTGTAGATAGATGCCCCCGTGGCGTTGAACCTGCAAAAATTGTTGAAGCGGTAAGACTAGAAGTAATTCGTCAGCAAGGCGCAAATCACCTTAAGGCTGAAGGCGTTGCTGAAAACTTAGATGAAGAAATTCCCCAGCAGGCAATAGTTACTGCTTTTAGAAAATACACCAAGTAAGGAGAAATTTACAAATGCAAAGAATAGGTGTTTTCGTTTGTTGGTGCGGTTCAAACATCGCTGCAACCGTTGACGTTGAAGCGGTATCACAAGCACTTGCTAAAGAACCGGGTGTAGTACACTCTGCCAACTATCAATATATGTGTTCTCAAGCGGGACAAGACCTTATCCGTGCCGCTATCAAAGAGCACAAACTAACGGGTATCGTTGTATGTTCTTGCTCACCAAGAATGCACGAAATGACCTTCCGCAAAACTGCTGAATCAGCCGGCATAAATCCCTATATGGTAGAAATTGCAAACATAAGGGAACAATGCTCTTGGATACATAAAGATATTCTAACCGGTACTGAAAAAGCAATCGTTTTAGGTAGAACGGCTATCGCAAAGGTTAACCTAAACGCGCCCCTAACGGCAGGTGAAAGCCCAGTAACCAAGCGCGCGCTAGTAATCGGTGGCGGTATCGCAGGTATTCAAACCGCTTTAGATATCGCAGACGCAGGTTTTGAAGTTGACATCGTTGAAAAGAACCCCACTATCGGTGGCAAGATGGCTCAACTTGATAAAACTTTCCCAACGCTAGACTGTGCTGCTTGTATCTTAACGCCTAAAATGGTAGACGTTGCTCAACACGAAAAGATTAGAATTTTCTCTTATAGTGAAGTTGCAGCCGTTAAAGGTTTCGTTGGTAACTTTGACGTAACCATTAAGAAAAAGGCGCGTTACGTAAGAGAAGACGTATGTACGGGTTGTGGTCTTTGTACTGAAAAGTGCCCTGTTAAAAAAGTTCCTAACGAATTTAACTTAGGCATGGATACCCGCCGTGCAATATATATTCCTTTTGCGCAAGCAGTTCCCAAGGTTGCTACTATCGACGCAGACTACTGTAATATGTTAAAGAACGGTAAGTGTGGCGTATGTTCAAAGGTATGTACCGCTAAGGCTATCGACTACGAACAAAAAGACACCCTTATTGAAGAAAAATACGGCGCAATCGTCGTTGCAACCGGCTTTAATCCTATCAGTATGGAAAAATTCGATGAATACGCTTACAGTCAAAGCAAAGATGTTGTAACGTCACTTGAATTTGAACGTATAATGAACGCGGCAGGTCCTACTCAAGGTAAACTTGTTCGTCCGTCAGACGGCAAGCACCCACACACTTTGGTTTTCGTTCAATGCGTTGGCTCTCGTTGTGCAAACTGTGCGGAAAAGGGCAAGGAATACTGCTCTAAAATATGTTGTATGTACACGGCAAAGCACGCTATGCTAACCCGTGATAAATATCCCGATACCGACGTTTACGTATTCTATATAGACGTTCGTACCCCCGGTAAGAACTTTGATGAATTCTACCGTAGGGCAGCAGAAGAATACGGCGTTCATTACGTTAAGGGTATGGTTGGTAAGGTTATGCCTGAAGGCGACAAACTTATGGTTCGCGCATCAGACCTTATCGCAAACAAACAAATTAACATCGCTGCCGATATGGTTATCTTGGCGGCGGCTATAGAACCGGATAAATCGGCAAGAAGCATCGCTACTATGCTTACCGCAAGTATGGATACTAACGACTTCTTTACCGAAGCACACCCCAAACTTCGCCCCGTAGAAAGCCCAACGGCTGGTATATTCCTTTCAGGTGCTTGTCAAGGTCCTAAGGATATTCCCGAAACGGTTGCACAAGCGGGTGCAGCGGCAGCAAAGGTTATAGGTCTTCTTGCAAAAGATAAACTAAAAGGTAATCCTTGCGTTGCATCTTCTAACGAACTTATGTGTAACGGCTGTTCTTCTTGCGAAAGAGTATGTCCTTACGGTGCAATTTCTTACGTAGACAAAGAATTCCGTGGGCCAAACAGAACGGTGCTTGTTCGCCGTGTTGCGCAGGTTAACCCAGCGGTATGTCAAGGATGCGGTGCTTGTACCGTTGCTTGTCCTTCAGGTGCTATGGACCTTAAAGGCTTTGCAACTAAACAAATTATGGCGGAGGTAGACGCAATATGCAAGTAAATGAATTTAAACCCAAAATCGTTGCTTTTTGCTGTAACTGGTGTTCATATGCCGGTGCAGACCTTGCAGGTAGCAATCGTTTAAGTTACCCCGCAGACGTTAAAATTATTCGCGTTCCTTGTTCTTGCAGGGTAAACCCAATGTTTATCCTTCGCGCTTTCCAACGCGGTGCAGACGGCGTTATTATTTGCGGTTGTCACCCAGGGGATTGCCACTACACTAGCGGTAACTATTATACAAGGCGCAGAATGGCGTTGCTATTTTCTATGCTAGATTATCTTGGCATTGAAAAAGACCGTATGCGTTTAGAATGGGTATCTGCGGCAGAAGGCGCAAAATTTGCAACCACCATGAACGAATTTACCGAAAAGATAATTTCTCTTGGCGAAAATAAAAGGCTGGAGGATTTAAGATGCAAAAAATAACCCGTGAAATTTTAATTGATAAAGCAGCGTTTTTACTTTCAACAGGCGTTGTGGGTAGCGTTTTCGGTTGGCGCGCAGGCGAATTCGACTATGACGTAACCCCCGCATTGTTCACCGATAAAACCGACTTAAAAAACAATTTCGTATTCGGTGATTTTTGTGGTGCAAACGTTTCTAAATATTTAATAAAAGCAACTAAAAATGCTGAAGAAAAGATTTTAGTTTTCCTAAAACCTTGCGATACTTACTCATTTAACCAACTTTTAACCGAACACCGCTTTAACCGTGAAAAAGTTTACGTTGTTGGTATTCCTTGTGAAGGTATGGCAGACGTAAGAAAGATTAAGGAAAAAGCAGGCGAAGGCATCTTAAAAATTTCTTCTACTGAAGACGGCGTTATCGTAGACACCTTATATAACGGCACAATAAGCCTTAAAAAAGAAGATATCTTGCTTGAAAGATGTAAAAACTGTAAAAGTAAAAAGCACGTTGCTTACGACGAACTTATCGGTGAAGACGGCACCGTTTTAGAAAACGACCGCTTTGACGAAGTTGCCGCCTTAGAGGCAATGAGCCCAGAAGAAAGATTTAATTTCTGGCAAAACGAACTATCACGTTGTATCCGTTGTAACGCTTGTCGTGACGTATGTCCCGCATGTACTTGTGAAAAGTGCGTATTCGATAACCCCGAATCAGGTGTAGAAAACAAAGCGGCGTATAATAGTTTTGAAGAAAAGATGTTCCATATTATCCGCGCTTTCCACGTAGCAGGGCGCTGTACCGACTGTGGTGAATGTTCAAGAGTATGTCCACAACATATTCCACTTCATTTGCTTAACAGAAAGTTTATTAAAGATATCAACCAATTCTACGGCGAATATCAAGCGGGTGAAGAAGTTGGTTCACGCGCACCTTTGGTAAACTATACCAAAGAAGATATTGAACCTAACGACGCGGTAAACAAGGGGGATAAATAATATGCGTAAATGCAAAGTAGAAAATATTTACACCCTTTTAGGTGAAATTTCAAAAAATGCTAAACTTTATATTCCCGTTGACCAAGTAAACGGCGCAAAGTTTACTGAATATGCAGAAGGCTTAACCTTATCTAACGCCTTAAAGACGGAAAGAAGTATTAAAGACTTTTTCTTTCCCCAAACGGAAAATTTAGTTGACTTTAAGGTTTCGGGTAAAATTATTGAAATTATCGATAACCGTAGTGAAATGGAAGATTTCGTAATCTTCGGCGCACGCGCTTGCGACGTTAGAAGTATGGAAATTTTAGATAGAGTTTTTCTATCTGAACCCGTTGATACCTACTACGCTAACCGTCGTGCACACGGTATTATAATTTCAATGGCGTGCAACCGTCCTGCTGAAACTTGTTTTTGTTCAACGTTCGGTATAGACGCGTCTAAACCCGCAGGCGATATCGTTTGCTATAAAGGTGAAAACGAATACGTTTTTGAAGGCGTAACGGAAAAGGGCAAAAACTTACTTGAAAAGTTAAATGCCGTAACGGAAAATGGCGGTGAAGATACCGCAAAAATCGTTCAAACGGAAATTAAAACTATTTTAGATAAACTTCCCTTAAAGGACGTTAAGGCTGATAAATTCGGAAAAGATAAAACGGATAAATTCTTTAACGCGCCCGAATGGAAAACGTTGTCAGAAGCGTGCCTTGGCTGTGGCACTTGCACCTTCGTTTGTCCCACTTGTCAATGCTACGATATTAAAGACTTTAATACGAATAGCGGTGTAAAGCGTTTTAGATGTTGGGACAGTTGTATGTATTCTGACTTTACTAGAATGAGTGCAGGTCAACCAAGACCTACTCAATTAGAACGTTTCCGCCAAAGATTTATGCATAAACTTGTATACTATCCCACCAACAACGACGGTATTTTCGGTTGTGTTGGTTGCGGTAGATGTTTATCAAGATGCCCGATATCAATGAATATCGTTAAAGTAATGAAAAAATTAGGAGAAGGTGACAATGAATAACGTTAAAGAACCTTTAATTCCTTCAATTGGTGTTATTACCGACGTGCGTATCGATACGCCCGACGTAAAAACTTTCCGCGTAGTTACGCCCGAAGGCAAAAAAGCCTTCTTACATAAACCCGGTCAATGCGCTATGCTTTCAATCCCGGGCGTTGGCGAAGCAATGTTTTCAATAACTTCTTCACCCACAAATACCGAGTTTATGGAATTTTCCATTAAGAAATGCGGTTGTGTAACCGAATGGTTACACCAAGCGGAAGTTGGCCAACAAGTTACTATTCGTGGACCTTACGGCAACGGTTTCCCTGTAGAAGAAAAGTTTAAGGGTAAAGACCTTTTGTTTATCGCAGGCGGTATCGGTTTAGCGCCACTTCGCTCTGTAATCAACTACGTAAGGGCTAACCGCGCAGACTACGGCAAGGTAGATATCGTTTACGGCTCTAGAAGTAAAGACGATTTAGTTGACTATAACGAAATTATATCAGAGTGGATGACGGACGACGGCATTAACGTTCACTTAACTATCGACCGCGAACAAGAAGGTTGGACTGGTCACGTTGGTTTCGTTCCCGCATACGTTAAAGAACTTAACTTTACCACCGATAAAACGGCTATCCTTTGCGGTCCGCCTATAATGATTAAGTTTACCCTTCAAGGCTTGCTTGAAATGGGCTTTGAAAAAACGCAAATTTACACTACTATGGAACTTCGTATGAAGTGCGGTATCGGTAAATGCGGAAGATGTAACATAGGCGACAAATACGTTTGTAAAGACGGTCCCGTATTTAGAATGGACGAACTTGAAGAACTCCCCGACGAATATTAATATTAACGGGAGAATTAGGAGAAAAAATTATGGAAAACACCGTTAGAATTTTCCTTTTTGGAAAAAAATACGAAGTACCCGATAATTTAACGATAATGTGTGCTATGGAGTACGCAGGATATAAACTTGTGCGCGGTTGTGGTTGCCGTAACGGTTTCTGTGGCGCGTGCGCAACTATCTATCGTATAAAAGGCGATAAAGAACTTCACGCGTGTCTTGCTTGCCAAACTAAAGTAGAAGACAATATGTATATTGCAACGTTGCCTTTCTTCCCCTTGGTTAAACAAGTTTACGATATTGAAAAAGTTCCGCTAAACGAACAAGTAATGATGCAATTATACCCCGAAATTTACGCTTGTATCGGTTGTAACGCTTGCACAAAGGCTTGCACTCAAGGACTTAACGTTATGCAGTATATCGCATACGCTCAACGTGGGGATTTTGAAAAGTGTGCTGAAGAATCTTTCGACTGCGTTATGTGTGGCGTATGTTCTTCACGCTGTCCCGCGGGCATATCACATCCCCAAGTTGCAATGCTTGCACGCCGTATCAACGGCAAGTATTTAGCACCCGCTTGCGAACACTTAAAAGACCGCGTTCAAGAAATTAAGGACGGCACTTTTGAAGATTTAATGCAAAAGTTAATGGGTAAACCCGTTGCCGAACTTAAAGAACTTTACAATAACAGAGAAATTGAAAAGTAGGAGAATAGGTAAAAATGTATACGAACCCCGAAATTCTTAAATCATTAAAAAAAGTAGAAGAAACCCGTGCGCAAAGATTTGCTAATAAAGACAACATCAGGCGTATGACGGGTGAAGAAAAAGAAGAAATTCTAAAAGCATACCACCCCGACTATCGTGAAGATGCTTTCACCACCTTAAAAATCGGTGTAAATAAAGGTCAAAAAGTTCCCGTTGAACTTGCTGCTTATTTAGAAGCGCACTCAAGAATAAAGGATAAAGTCCTTGACTTGTCTAACCCCGATTACGACGTAGACGTTCTAGTTATCGGTGGTGGTGGTGCGGGTGCATCTGCCGCTATCGAAGCGCACGAAGCAGGCGCAAACGTTATGGTAGTTACTAAACTTCGTATCGGTGATGCTAACTCTATGATGGCAGAAGGCGGTATTCAAGCGGCTGATAAACCTAACGATAGCCCCGCAATTCACTATATAGACGTTATGGGTGGCGGTCACTTTGCAAACAGGCCCGAACTTGTTTATAAACTAGTTACCGAAGCCCCCGACGCTATCGCTTGGCTTTCTAACCTTGGCGTAGAATTCGATAAAGACGAACAAGGCAATATGATAACCACCCACGGTGGCGGTACGAGCAGAAAGCGTATGCACGCAGCAAAAGACTATTCTGGTGCGGAAATTATGCGTACTCTTCGCGACGAAGTATTTAACCGCGGTATTCCCGTAGTTGATTTTACCGCAGCGATAGAACTCATTAAAGACGACGAAGGCAAGGTTGCCGGTGCCGTATTAATGAATATGGAAACGGAAGACCTTTTGATTGCCCGCGCAAAAACCGTTGTTATCGCAACGGGCGGTGCAGGTAGAATGCACTATCAAAACTTCCCAACTAGTAACCACTACGGCGCAACTGCCGATGGTCTAGTTTTAGGTTACAGGGCAGGGGCAAAACTTTTATACCCTGACACCTTGCAATATCACCCCACGGGCGCAGCGTTCCCCGAACAAATCTTGGGCGCATTAGTTACCGAAAAAGTTCGTTCACTTGGCGCACAACTCGTTAACTGCGATGGTGAAGCGTATATTCATCCACTAGAAACGCGTGACGTAAATGCATCTGGCATTATCCGTGAATGCTCAACGCGTGACAAGGGCGTAGATACTGGCAACGGCAAGGCGGTATGGCTTGATACTCCGCTTATCGAAATGATTGGTGGCGAAGGCACTATTATGAAGCGTATCCCCGCAATGTACCGTATGTTTGCTAAATACGACATTGATATTAGAAAAGTTCCTATTTTGGTATATCCCACGTTACACTATCAAAACGGCGGTTTAGAAATTACTCCCGATGGTCAAACGGGCGTTAAAAACCTTTTCGTTGCAGGTGAAGCCGTTGGGGGTATCCACGGTAGAAACAGGCTTATGGGCAACAGTTTACTAGACATTATTGTATTCGGCAGAAACGCTGGTAAGGAATCAGCAAAAGCCGCAAAAAATACCACCGTTGGTAAACTCACGTTATCACACGTAGATGCTTTTGAAAAGGAAATTGAAAGCGCAGGCATAACCACGGAACTTGTTTCACCGAAACTCCTTCCCGATTATACAAGACATAGAAGTATTGAAATTAAGTAGTTTTAGGAGTATAAAATGGAAGAATTAAAACAAAGCGAACTAGGTCAAAAACAACCTAAAAAGAAAAGTCTTAAATGGCTTTGGATTGCAATCGCATTAATAGTAGTTGCAGGTATTGCCGTTTGGTGCACCCTTAACGCTATTAAAATTGACGGAACGTTAGATTCCGACGGTAAAGTAATTCAAGGCTTAGAAAAAGCACTTACTTTAGGTGCTTTCCTTTGCGGGTTATTCTTAATTACAACCCTTGGCTATATGCTTGGCAGAATAACCATTAAGGGCGTATCACTTGGTACGGCAGGCGTATTCTTGGTTGCAATTTTATTTGGTTTCTTGTGTACCCTTATTCCAGAAGATATGCCACTACTTGGCAACTTCCACTTGCACGCTAAAGACGCCTTAAAAGGGATTTCGGCAACAACTAACCTTACGTTATATAAAAGCGCCGTTCAAAACGTCGGTCTTGTAATGTTCGTAAGTTCAGTTGGTTTTATCGCTGGTCCTAAGTTCTTTAGAAGTCTAAAACAAAACTTTAAGACCTATATTTTAATGGGCGCATTGATTATTTTTTCAGGCACCGCTGTTGCCGTAGCGTGCAGTTTTATTCCCGCAATCGGCTCTAAATACGCAGCAGGCTTATTGTCAGGCGCATTGACTTCAACACCCGGTTATTCTTCAGCATTAGAAGCATCGGGCGATAGCGGTCTAGTTACTCTTGGTTATGCCGTTGCATATCCTTTCGGTGTAGTCGGCGTTGTACTTTTCGTTCAACTTATGCCCAAAATCTTAAAGGCAGATATGAACTATGAAAGAAGTATGTTAAGGGCAGACGCACTCGTTACCGTAGAAAAGAAACAAGAATTATTTACTTGCGACGATTTCGGTTTAATGCCTATCGCACTAGCAATCGTTTCAGGCTTAGTCTTAGGTGCAATCACTATTCCGCTTTCTGGTAACGGTTACCAAGAAGGTGCACCCGTATTCTCACTTGGAACAACGGGTGGCGTACTTATTATGTGCTTAATATTCGGGCACTTTGGCAGAATCGGTAAACTCTCTTTAGAAGTTCCCGCAAAAACGGCAAAAGTATTAAGAGAATTCGGTTTAGTTCTATTCCTTGCAGGTGCAGGCGTAGACGGTGGCGTTCAATTAATCAGTCAAATCAACGCTAATGAAAGTGGCTCTATGATAGTAGTTTACGGCTTAATTATCGGTGCTGTTATGACTATCGTTCCTATGGTAGTAGGCTTTTTGGTTGGCAGAAAACTTCTTAAACTCCCCCTTCTCAACTCACTTGGTTCTATCACAGGTGGTATGACAAGCACCCCCGCACTTGGCACGCTTATCAACACGGCGGAAACGGAAGACGTTGCATCTGCTTACGCATCAACCTATCCTATCTCACTTGTATTGATAGTTCTTGCTTGTAACCTAATGATAGGTTTAATTCCCTAAACCCTTTTAGAAAATAAAAAAAACAATTTAGAAACAATATAAAAAACTCCCAACGTCGTTGGGAGTTTTTGTTTTATATCTTTAACCGCTATATTTAATTAAAATACATATTTTTTGCTTTAATAACTCTATCGATAAACATTTGGTCAAGTTTAGATAGGTGATATTTTTTGCGGTGAATAAGCACGTCTTTATAAGTTTTGGTGTTAAAATCGCATTTTAATTGCACAAGATTAAATTTATCTAATAAGTCTTGGGGGATAGGTGAAACCCACATAAAAGTGTTGGGCACTTGTTCTAAAAGTGTAAACTGAACACCGCGTTCAAACACCATTATACGCTTGTTGGTAAATTGCGAAAGTTCCGCCCTTTTAACGTCAATTTGCGGAAGTGTTGGAACGTACGGGTCGCCGTGGGTAATTTCCATAAAGTTTTCAAGGTCGCTAATTTCCACCTTTTCCTTTTTCGCAAGGGGGTTATTTTTGGATACGGCAAGCATATAAGAAAATTCGTTAATAACTTCATATTGAAATTTCTTTTCATCAAAAAGACTCTTAAAATAAATGTCAAAACCGCTTTGATAACGCACTATGCCTAGGTCGTATTCTTCTTTTGCAATGTTCAAAATGGTGCGCATAGAGTTGGTTTCTTTATACATAATTTCGGTGGGACTGTTGGGGTCTAGCGACTTTGCAAAATCAGAAATAGCGTAAGAAAAATAACTTGCACGGGGCACGCTTACGGTAAGCCTTAACTTGCTTTCGTTACGGTTTTCGTAAATAGATTCAATCTTTTTAATTTGTGCAAGGGCGTTTCTGGCGTAAAGCAAAAATTCTTCGCCGTCAATGGTAACTTCTATACCCTTAGAAGAACGCTTAAAAATCTTAATTTTAAGGTCGTTTTCAAGGTCTTTAATCGCGCGCGATAAGTTGGGTTGAGACGTGTAAAGATTTTCTGCAGCCTTGCTCATAGAACGGGTGTTTGCAATTTCCACCGCGTATTTCATATGTTGAATATTCATAACGCACCTACTTGCTAAAATTGTTAATTCACGGCGCTTTTGCCGTTGGATATAACAATATAATTATAGCGTAAATTAGATATAAAATCAATGCAATTTTAATTTTTTGTCCTTTTTTATAAAAATTATATCGGTTAATATAAATAATTAAAATTTACACATACTCTACTTGTAATGAAATTTAGCGTAAGGTTAAAGTTAATATTATGTGCGCTTTTAGGCGCGTTCTATATAATTTTTATTCCCGTTTTGTGTAAAAGTAATGCCGATATAAACGCGGGCGACAATAGGGGAAATAGCGAAGTTGTAACGGCTGAACAATGCGCTTATTTTAATCATACGCCCTTTTACGATTTGAATCCGCAAGAACCCGTTTTTCGCGCAAGATTTTATACTTCTTTTCCAACGTCAACAGCAGAGCGCAAAAGTAATATTTCCCTAGCGGCAAAAACCTTAAACAATACGCTAGTACCCCCTTACGAAGAGTTTTCTTTTAATAGGGTAATTGGTCCGCGCACGGAAAAACGCGGTTATAAAACGGCAAAAATTATCGTTCAAGGGCAGTTTGTAGACGGGGTTGGCGGTGGAGTTTGCCAAGTGTCTACCACCCTTTATAACGCCGTTTTGCTTGCTGGTTTAACGGTTACCGAATATCACCCCCACAGTTTGCCCGTAGGTTACGTTGCACCGTCTTTCGACGCTATGGTTAATTCGGGCAATGCAGACCTTCGTTTTCTAAATAATACGCGTAACCCCGTGATTATTAAAGCACGCGTTGAAGGGGATAGGCTCTTTGTGGAAATATTTGGAGAGCCTATGGTGGAAAAATACGTTAGGGAAAGCGTTTATAAGGGCGAAATTCCCTTTGAGAGCGAACAAATCGTTTTTGACGAAAAAGGGGAATACCCCGACCTTTACGAAGGGGATAGGCGCGTTATATCGTACGGTAAGGCGGGGTATAAAAGCGAAGGCTATTTAACTAAGATGATAAACGGCAAAAAGATATGGACTAAAAGACTAAGACGGGATAGTTATTCTGCGGTGCGCGGAAAGGTGGTTATCGGCACGGCAAAACGCCCCGTAGATATTCCTATAGAAGAAGTTGAAAACGGGCTAACTGCACCCAATATAACGGGCACAGCGGGGGATATAGGAATAATTGAAGAATAAATTTAATAAAAGTAAAAAAATACTTTGACAACGGCTTTAATTTGTGTTAATATATCGTAGACGCTAACGAAAGTTTTTTAACTTAGCAATAGTTGGCGCAAAACTTAATAAAATAATTAATAACTTTGGAGAAATACCCAAGAGGCCGAAGGGGCTCCCCTGCTAAGGGAGTAGTACGTGTAAGCGTAGCGAGGGTTCAAATCCCTCTTTCTCCGCCAAGAGCAACTCGTTTGAACTTTTTACGTTCAGACGAGTTTTCTTTTATTTCTTCTAGGTTTTTGCCACTTTCAATTTCCTTTAATTGCTTTTTGTTAAGGCGTTTAGTTTCTCTATCGTTTGAGTTGTAGAGAATAATAACCTTATCATCATACAAAATAACACGATTTATGAACGAGTTAATGAACTCGTTTTTTTCTTCGCCTTTTTCATATTTCATATAGGCAAAGTAGGTTAAAAACTTCTTAACTTCATTAGGTTGTAGTGGTTTAACTTGTCTTGCTTCTTCAACGGCTATCTTGTTTTCAAGGTCGGCTTGGTTTGCTTCAAGATTTAGCAAGCGGTCTTTTGTTGTCTTTGTAAAGATGCCGTTTTCTATTGCCGTCATAATACTGTTTATTGACTTATTTACTTCTTTAAGTTCCTTTTGTAGCGATAATAAAACGGTTGGCATAGATAGTTCTGCGTTAAACTTATCTGCAACAAGTTTAGCAATTTTATCAATAACCTTTGGGCGAAGTACGTATTTTATGGTTGCTTCAAATACAAGTGTTTCAATAAAATCTTGGCTAACGTTTTTCTTGTGGCAGTCATTTGGGTTTAGTTTTTTGCCGTAGCACTTGTAGTAATGGTAAACACGCCCCGTTTTGCTCGTGCCTGTTTCTGCGGTAATTGCCGACTCGCAATACCCACAAAAGAGTTTACCGCTTAAAATATACGGTTGTTCGTCATAGTTCTTTCTTTGTTTATGCTTATGTAAATCCATAATTAAATTACACTCCCTAAATAATTTTTCATCCACGATAGGTGGAATTACGTTTGTATAGACTTTTCCATCCACGTTGACAATGCCCATATACTTTTCATTTCGTATAATACGGGCAAGTTGGCTCATAGAAAACTTTTTGCCTGACTTAGTTTTAATACTCGATGCGTTTAGGCGAGCTATAATATCTTTTGCTTTCTCTCCGTTTCGGTATCTTGTAAAAATATCTCTAACTACTGTTGCCTCTAATGGATTAATAGTCCATTTCTTGTCAACAGTATCGTAGCCTAATAGTCCGTGACCACCTATAAAATTGCCTTTTATGAGGCTTTCTTTAATGCCACGCTTAACTTTTTGAGAAAGTTCGGCGGAGTAATACTCCGCCATACTCTCTAGCATACCTTCAACGAGTATTCCGCTTGCATCGTCGGTAATGTTTTCTTTTGCAGACAAAACTCTTACGCCGTTTTTCTTTAGTTTTGCTTTGTAGCTGGCACTATCGTAACGATTACGGGCAAAACGGTCTAATTGATAAACTAAAACGTACTCAAAGTTCTTTTTCTTACTATCTTCAATCATTTTAAGAAACTGAGGACGTTTATCTGATGTTCCCGTTAAAGCCCTATCTATGTACTCGCCAACGATTGTTATGTCGCTTCGTTTTGCAAAGTCGTAGCACTCACGTAGTTGCCCTTCGATAGATTGCTCGGTTTGAGAGTGCGAACTAAATCTTGCGTAGATTACTGCTTTTTTCATTGTTTGTTCTCCTTTCTAAAAACGTTCTTAGGTGTTAGATTTTCATACGAGTTGTTATCTCGTACAAAGTCTAACAACATATTTGCAAGCACCGAAGCGCTTGCTGTTAGTGTTTCACCATCTAATTCAAGTGGCGAAGTTGCCACTTCGTTGGTGGAAAGGTCAATTTCCACCTTGTTAAATTCGTCTAAATAATGTCTTTTCAAATCTCCTTAATTTTTTATTTGTGCGGATACAATGTCCTCTTTCCTGATGGCAGAACACCAATAAACTACATCTCAATAGATGCGTTGTGTTTGTTAGTAAATCTTTAACCATAAACCACAATTTTCCTCCTTAATTTTTTTGGTTATGTACTGATAAAATAAATAGACACTTGGCATCAGTTAAATCCAAATGTCCGAAGTTATAGGCATAACGTCGTAGTCGTCGCCTTCTTTACGATTAAAGCGTTTTATCTGTTCTTTAGACGTGTACTTTAATCTTGACAAGCTTTCGCCACGTTCAGCTCCATACCTATAAGATATTTCGTTATAAAATCTTTCTTGTAGGTCAGAATAAGACGTTAAACCGCCACGCAGTTTCCAAAATTCAGAGTGGCAAAGTAGTGGCTTTACGTCGCTATGTATTGTGCGATAAATAGGCTCGCCGTCATCATCTCGCAGTTGCAATCTGCTTCCACATTGAGAAAATTCGTTTCCACAAACCTTTCTTTGCCAACTGTTCGTTAGTGGCAAGTAATATACGAAAAGGTTTCTTCGGTTTGGCTCGGTAACGATAATGGCGCAAATGATGTTCGTATCAGTTTGCTTGTAGCCAATAGTTTCGATTGCAAAAGCATAGCATCTTTTGAAATACGCTAATATTTCGTATTCGTCAGGGAAATCGTCCCAAAATTCGTGGTTGCCACCAAACTGCAAACATTCTAATGCGATGTTCTTACCGCGATTAAAAAATCTTGCGTTGTGTTTGGTTTTAATTCGTATCCATTCTTGTTCAAAATTAGATGACATAGGTTTTAACCACTTCGTTTTATAAGTTTGTTCAACTTCTTTAAGATAATCGTCTTGTTCAGACAGTTCATCTTTCTTAAACGTTAGAACGGAAATAGTAGCGTGCTTGTCCCTTATAGGGGTTTCATAATATTCGTAATTCCAATTAATAGTTTTTCACCTCCTTTTTGTTTTTTAAGGGCATAAAAAGAACGACAACCTGTTCATTAGGTCATCGTTCAGAATTGCTCCCTCCACTTATAAGCCACGAGAAGAAGTAAAATATTAGTAAATTTGAAAACTTTTTAAAAATAATTTAATTTTTTTAGTGTCTTGCCTGAATAGAAGCGGTAAAACTGCTTTATTCGTCTAGTACGAATATTAACTATGATAGGATAAATACGCTTTTCGTAATATTCTTCGGGTGATATATTTACACGCTTTGCAAGTTTCTCCACAGCGGTATATAAGCCGTCTGCCGCTTTATTATTACCGTGTAATCCACGTTCTCTACGACATTCAACTTCGGTAATTAAACGGATATATACAATTTGTACCAAAGGAACTGCATCAGCATAGTTTTGTAAAAACCAAGCAAGCTCTTGGTCGCTTGCCTTTGATAGATACTCTGACTTTTCTTTTTCAAGCGCTTCCTCGTTATATAGGTAGTATCTAATAGAAAAACGGACGAACTCGCCTAAACTATAATACCAATAAAGGAAGTGGGCTATATCGTTAGGATGGAGATGTCTTAATACATATTCCATTTCTACGTCTAAGAACATCGGCATTTCCAACTTTTTAGTAAACAAGTTCCAACACTTCCAAAGGTATTCGGGACAATTAGTTTTTATAGCTGTAGTTTGCTCTGCATAATCGTAGTTGTATTGTGCTTTGGCTTTAATCATTGAAACGTAGCCTTGTGTAACGTTTAATGTTTTAGCTATATTTTTTTGAGTAGCGCCATTCTCAAGCATTTTAAGAACTTTTTCTTCATCTTCGGTCAGTTGGTTATATAGGTCTTTTTTATAGTGGTAGTTTGCCACCTTTGTATCAATAGGGGTATCTTTAACGTGGAAGTTTTCTAGTTGCTTGGAGGTTAAACTCTCATCTTCCTCATCGAGAAGCTCAGTAGTATGGCGAACGTATTTATGTTCGTTGTTATATTCAATCCTATCTAATTCAATCAAAGCTTCCCATTCTTTTTCGGTCACTTCAATCGTGACAAAGCCACGCCCACCCATATAAGCGGTGGCGCTTTCCATATCCTCGCAGGGATAATAGTACAGATATTTACCCTCAGTTTTAGCGGGTAGTTTTTTCTTGTTGTAATGATATGCTAACTTATCCATAGTCCTATTATACCAAAGTAAAGATGACAAGGTGTGTCATATTTATAAACTTTTTAGAAGAATTTTAGTGGTGCGTTTTTCCCGAAAAAATGGTGCGGATTTCAACGCCTAAGCAGGTTAAGGAAATTGCACTAAATTGCAATTTCGACTCTTAAACAAGTGGGAAACCCACTTTTAGCTTATCTCCACTATAAGTATATAATTTTATTATATAAGAGTCAAGCAAATAAGTCTATGTGACTTAAAGTCCGTTGTGAAAAAAGTCACTTTTTGTTAAAATATATCTATAAGAATTTAGGAGTATAAAAATGGATGTAAAGATTTTAGTTGGTAAAAGAGTAAAAGAACTACGCAACAAACTAGGCATAAGCCAAGAAGAACTTGCCGACTTAGCAGAATTAGATAGAACTTACATAACAAGCGTTGAGTGTGGTAGAAGAAACATCTCGATTGTTAATATTGAAAAGCTTGCTACTGCACTTAAAGTAACATTAAAAGAATTTTTTGATTTTTAGGAGTGTCATATGAATTATACATTAGAAGAATTTATTGAAAGATTTACTCAAATTAGAGATATGGGCTGGATTACAACTCATAGAGCAGGACGAACAGGTATCGGTAAAACTCTTGAAGATTTATTAGGTATTGCCGAAAATAATATTCAAGGGCCGGACTTCGGTGACTATGAATTAAAATCAGCAAGAAAAAATTCTAATAGCATGTTAACTTTAATTACCAAGTCTCCGGATACTAGGTCTGCAAACTCTGTGCTTAGACTCACATATGGATATAGTAGTAGCGCATACGATAATGATGAAAAAGTATTGCATTCCACATTAAATGCTGTAAATTTTACCCCAATTGCTAATACAGGACACTATTTGAAAGTAACGCCAGTTGATGATAGAATCTATATAGAAGACGAAGAAGGATTGACTGATATTTATTGGTCTATTGATATATTAAAAAGACAATTAGATAGAAAACTTGGAAATCGCTTTTTATATGTTAAAGCAGATAGTCGTGGTGTTGGTGCTAACGAACAATTCTTATTTGAGTCGGCTTATTTAGTAGAAGGTTTTAGTGCTGAAAAAATTATTGATTTACTAAATGCGGGGTCAATTTACGTTGACTTGCGTATTGGTCAGTATCATGGTGGTAGAAATGATGGCAAAACTCATGACCATGGTACAGGCTTGCGTATAAAAGAAAAAGACCAACCATTATTATTTGAACGTATTATTAAATTGGTATAATCAAAAAGGAGTAGCCGTGCTACTCCTTTTTCAATACAACAACGGTTTCTGCCGTCATGGTTTTTACTCGAGCGCCAACCTCATTTGTTGGTGAATTTACAGATGGCATAACTTTATTAATTATTTTGCGATTAAATGAAAACAGGTGTTTTAACCCATATTTTACAGACATTTCTTCAATAATCTTATCCGTTAATAATTTTTCTAGTTTTACTGTCCTGTTTCCAACAACCCAAAATTGATAACTGTTTTTTGTCATTTTCTTTGTTATGGAGTATAGACACTTATCTAAATCCACATAGAAACTAAACACATCGTCAGCTCTAAACATATCCTTTTCTGCTATTTTTTCTAATGTAGCAACGAGTGTCTGGCTTTGTAAGAAGGACCATTGTTCTTTATGAGTGTATGGTTTTCCTCCTAACAAGTTCTTATCTATATTTGAAACTTCTTGCTGTGTAGTATAATCCAAATCCAACCATTGCAACGAAAGTCTACTAAATTGACCATAGGCAACAGTAGTTCTACTATCTCCGTATGGAGGAGAAGTTATAACTAAATCCACGCTATTATCCGGAACAGTTTCAAGTTTTCTTGTGTCATCAAAAGAAATGGTTACTTTTGACTTCGTTTGTGAACAAGCTTTAATAAAATCTTGCATTTTAGCCACGTTTCTATCTAAAATTTTATAAAACTCTGCGAAAACATTTGGCATAAAAGAGGCAACCTTTTCAGCCTTCATTCTAAATAACTTAAATTCGCCATTGCGAGTATTTGAAACTATTCTAACTGTTTCACTAAAAGCTAATAGTGTAAAGTTTTGTGCATTTAAATCAGTTACTTGTTTTATCTGGTTTTTAATCGTTTGCAAAAGAATTATAACTCTTGGAGTAAACCAAAAACCCAGATTTGAAAATGACTGGTAATTGAATTTTCTATTTTTGTTCTTAAAATAGTCGTTTATATACTTATCAGCACTATCGCCCCAACCTGTTTTTGCAGTGATGTCTAGATTAAGATCGTTCTTAATGTAATTATCAAAGTCATCTGCTACTTGATTAGATTTTTCTTCTATAGACTTAAGTTTTTTCTTAAACTCTTCAATAATAGATAACTGTTCCTCGGATAAAATAGTAGTTTTAACTTTACTCATTAGAACAGCTAAAGGATTAAGGTCTGTTCCATAAATTTGAGATACATTATCAAGCATCCCTTCAACCAAAACTGTGCCTGAACCCATAAAAGGGTCCATAAGTGTTTTTATATCAACATGCTTGTTTACGATTTTGAGGATATTTTGAGAAATAGGATACACCATTGTTGCAGGATAATAATGCAACCCATGCGTTAAGTCACGTGTGGTTGACTCCTTAAAATCCCAAAAATCTAATGGTAAATTTTCAAATTCATTTTTTAAAAGCAAATCAATGTTTCCCATTTTACATACCTCGACTAAATTATTATATAATATTTTTCATGTAAAGTCAACCCATGAGATACCCTATGATATACTTGAAAGATTTTAATTTTTATGTTATAATTTAGAAAAAGTATTATAAAGGACAAGTTTATGGAGAACGAAATAATTAAAAAACTTAATATTGCAAAACCTAGAGAGTTCTCCGGAGCTAATACCGTTAATGCCTATAGTTTTCAATTGGATATTTGTGCATATCTTATTTTGGAATTGGTAAAACAGAAAAAAGATTTTGTTGCACTAGTTGACTATTTAGATGATATTGTAATTCTCGACGATGAAAAAAATCCTACCAGTATTATTTTTTACCAAGTAAAAACTTCTAAAAATGAAATTAGTATATCTCAAATAATTAGCAACAACTGGCTATCTTACATGGAAACCAATTTGAACAATTTTAAAGGTGTAAATGCAAAATCTATTTTTTTAACAGATTCTACTATAGAATTTTATAAAAGAGGATTAAAGACATCTCAAAATTATTCTTTCAGTGATTACACATTAACGAAGTTACAACAATATTTAGAATATACTTGTACCCCTGCAGACAAAGCGTTAATAGAAACAAAGATTAAATCAAATTTAACAGATTCAACCAATTATAACAATTTGTATATATCTCGTACCAAATTTACAACAGCGGACCACGAAAATCAGCTTTTAGCAGAATTAACAAATTATTTGCAAGAGATTGATAATCGTATTGATTTAGCAGCTTTAAAAAGCATATATGATGGTTTCGTGTCTAAACTTAGAAGTCTTTGCGGAGAATCATACAAGCCCCCACTAATTGATTATGAGGATTTAAAGTTAAAAAAAGGATTCAGGACGTCTAACCTAATGGAGATATTTAACCGAGTAAAAAGTATGATGATACCTATAGATTTTCAAAATGTTTACAACTTTGCGACAACAACATTAAATTATTCATTTAATAAAAATTTTATAAAATTAAAAGAAGAATATAGGGACTTTGGATTATATGCACAAAAAAATCAAGCTACATACAGTCTTATTTTAAATACAATTTCGCAAATAGATATCTCGTCATGTAATACATCAAATTTGTTTGAAACAATTTACAACGTCCTAAACTCAAACGAAACCATATCTCAATTGGAATTATTCAAGAAATATTACGAATATATTATTATTATCTTCATTTACAAGGTGTAAAAATGAAAAGAATTATATTAAAAGAAGCTGAAATAATTGACCCTATAAATAGAAAATTTTTTTCTACTACATTTAAGGATGGAATAAATGTTATCTCAAGTGAAGAAACTTCTAGAGGAAAAAGTTCTTTAGCTCGTATCTTATACCATACACTTGGCGCCAACGCTCCCTATGATAAAAAATTTAAGGCTCCTGAAAAAATTTTCAGCGTAATTTTGTTATATGGAGAAATAGAATATAAAATTATTAGATATAAGTTAACATACATCTGCTATAAAAATGGTATCATCGTTGAAAAAATAAGTTCCGATTATAAAAAACTTTCTCGATTCTTTGAGAACGAATTTGGAATTAGTGTTTATTTAACGGATAAAAATAATGATTTTGATATAGCGCCAACAGCATTTTGTTTCATCCCTTATGTATTAGACCAAGATAAAAGTTGGAAAAGCAATGATTTACCATTTAATAACATGGGACAATTCTTAGATGCAAATCGAATTGATTTGTACTACTTTCATTTAAATATATTAAACGTAGAATATTACAAAATTAACAAGGATAAGATAATAACGGAAAAAAGAATTACAGATAAGCAAACAAGCATAGAATCCATGCTTGAGGAAATTAAAACATTAAAAGAGTATTATAACGTTGACAATATAGCATTAAACGAAGATGATGCAAAGGTCAATTTGGAAAACATGCGAATAGAACTTACGCACGCCATTGAAAAGAATGTTTCAATCCAAACTCGATTAATGATTCTAGATGAAGAACTAATAAAATTAAATTCTCAAAAAAATGAAACTCAAAATTTGCTAGAAAGTTTGGTTAGAGAGCAAAAAGACATGCTCACAAAATCTATTAAATGTCCTAATTGTGAAATTGAAATAAATTTATCGGATTATGATGAGTTGAAATCTTCTTATAGTGTTGAATATTTGAAAGAAAGTCTAAAAAGCATTGATTATGATATACGAGCAAAGCGCGAAGAAAGAGATGTTCTTAAAAAAGAATATTTAGAATCTGTTGCTATTTCAAATGGTATTAGAGATAGATATGATGCAGATAATGAATTATTTAAAAAATATGTGAAATTAAATGCGCTTACAAAAATGCTGGAAGATAGGGAAGTGGATGTTGCAAGAGTCATTGACGAAATTAATGGTTTGGAAAATTCTCTTATTGAGCTAAAAAGGAAATTAGATAAATATTCAATAAAAAAACTTGAGATTGGTAGCGAATTTAAAGATATATATTTGTCCAACCTTACTGGCCTAGGCGTAAAAAACATAACAAAGAGAGACATTACCACTTTTAAGAAAATCATATTAAGCGGAAATCAAGACCCTCGCTCTACATTAGCATTCTTATTCGCTTTTTTACAATTAAAACGAAAACTTAATCCTACGGGATTTTTATTGCCAATTGTAATAGACTCCCCATTTGAAGGCGATCCCGACATATACAATAAAACGGATATAATAAGAGATATTGTAAATAACTGTGGAGAAAATGAACAAATAATAATAGGTTTACGAAATGCAAAAGAATATTTTAAGGATGTTACTAGACCTTATAATATAATTGAGTTGGATACAGAAAAAGATTCGTTATTATCATCCATTAAATTCAAAGAAAATTTAACAAAAATGAACGCAATAATGTCCTTGTTTGGGCTATAACTTAAATTTAAAACTCAATTAAGAGTTCAATGAGTGAAGCACACACTCCGCCAAGGAAAATGGACACCGTATGGTGTCCATTTTCCTTGTTGTGATAAGTTTTGCAAGAGGGATTTGAAGGGAGCGTTAAAAAACAGTGGACACCCACCGTTTTAGCGACTGACCGAAGTATTTTGCAAAGCATTAGTTGGAGGGTTGCGTTTTTTTGCTTTGCAAAATGCAAGACCTAATCCCTCTTTCTCCGCCACGTAAAAAATCCCTAATTAAACATTTGATAAACTTCAATTTTAATTATCCTTGCAATTCTAAAAAGTGCAACTATTTCAAAATTGAAATTATTAGCCATAATTTTATTTAAGGTGTTAGGACTAATTTTGCACATCTTGCAAAATTTTGTTTTACTTATATTGTTTTCTAACATAAACTTTTCAATAATTTCCACCTTAATCATGTTTTTCATATTTGCCTCCCGTTTACCAAATGGTACATATATTATATATTTACCATTTGGTAAAAGTCAAGCATTTTATTACCGTTTGGTATACAATTATTATAAATAAGGAGTTAATATGAATAAGTTTGCAGAAAGATTAAAAGAATTAAGAGAAGAAAGAAATCTTACACAATATGAATTGTCTAAAAAACTTAATATAAGCACGGCTTGTATTAACCGTTGGGAAAAGAATTTAAGAGTTCCAAATATTGATAGTATAATTATTCTTTGTCAATTTTTTGGTTGTTCATCAGATTATTTAATAGGTTTAGAAAACTAAAACTCTATCAAGAGTTCAATGGTGACGCACACGCTCCGCCACGATAAAGAGAAAAACACCCGATTGGGTGTTTTTTGATTTTAAAAATAAAAAACCGAGCCGGCTTGTGCAAGACTCGGGTTGATACGTTGCGTTGACGTATCTGTCCTATTGACATTTGTATTATATGCAATAAATTGCACTTTGTCAACATTTTTATTAGTGGTGTGAAAACGTGCAAAAAATGCCACACTTGATAGTGGGGTAAATACCATAAATGGTCATAATATACACAAGGCTACTTGTTCCTTGGGGTTATAAATGTGTTTTTTTGGGCTTATAAAATAATTAGCATAACAAAATAGGTGATTTAGCAATTCTTAAAGGGAAACTGTGCCAAAAATTCACTAAAAATATTGAAAAAAGCAATCAGTTTTGCTATAATAGGCATAGTGTTATTTTTAGCGAAACAACTTAGCATATAGGGGAAAGGAGAGAAAAATGAAACTAAATTATAAAAGAGTTATATGCGTTGGTTTTGCCTTCTTTTTGATTTCAGCATTTTGGCAAGCCTATGATAAAACTATTCCACTAATTCTCACTTACAAATTCGGTATGAAACAAACTCTTTCGGGTTTGATTATGGCACTTGACAATATTTTGGCTGTATTCCTTTTGCCACTTTTTGGTGCTTTATCTGACAAGACAAAGTCAAAAATGGGCAAGCGTACAATCTTTATATTGATTGGCACAATTTTAGCAACAGTATCTTTCATCTTCTTGCCACTTATTGGCAACGTATGGGTTTTTGTTGCTGTGCTTTTGGCAACATTAGTTTCAATGGCAACCTTCCGTTCACCAGCAGTTGCGCTTATGCCAGACGTTACAATGAAACCTTTACGTTCAAAAGGTAACGCTATTATTAACCTTGTTGGTACGGTTGGTGGCTTAATTGTTCTTGCCGTTGGCTTGGTTGTAAAAGTTGGTGAAACAACTATGCATAACCTTATGACCTACTACATTATAGTATGTGCCGTTATTCTTTTGGGTTTGATAATCTTTTTACTTACCGTTAAGGAAAAGAAGTGGGCACAAGAGATGCAAGAAGATACTGCAAAGTATTGTCCTGAAGAACTTACTGAAGAACAAGCACAAAATAACGAAGGTTCTAAAAAACTTTCTAAAGGTGAATTAAAGTCTTTACTTTTAATACTTGCATCAGTTGCGCTTTGGTTTATGGGATATAATGCAATTACTTCAAAATATTCGCTTTATGCAGATAAAGTTTTGCACCAAAGTTATGACTTAACCTTATTGATAGCGCAAGGTGCTGCAATTATTTCTTACCTTCCCGTTGGTTTTATTGCAACCAAATTTGGTAGAAAAAAGACCATTATAGCGGGCGTAATTA
This sequence comes from Clostridia bacterium, assembly GCA_017465145.1. Taxonomy (GTDB): domain Bacteria; phylum Bacillota; class Clostridia; order Christensenellales; family Borkfalkiaceae; genus UBA1259. The sequence goes on from JAFTWU010000004.1 coordinate 118,715, forward strand.
TGCTTGCACTTTCATTTTTCTTGGCAATATTTATTAGGGCAGATAGCAGTCCAATACTCATGTACGTGCTTTTTGCACTTGCTGGTATTGCTTGGGCTACAATTAACGTTAACAGTTTTCCAATGGTTGTTGAACTTGCAAAGGGTGGCAACGTTGGTAAATATACCGGTTGGTATTATACCGCAAGTATGTCTGCACAAGTATTAACACCTGTTTTATCTGGTGCTATTATGGATGCCGTAGGCAATATGTTGCCACTTTTCCCATACGCTTGCATCTGCGTTGCTCTTGCATTTGTAACAATGTTTTTTGTTAAGCACGGCGATAGCAAACCTGTTAAGAAGAAATCTATTTTAGAAAACTTTGACGTTGACGACTAAATTATATTTAATTAACGTTAAATTGATTTTTAAGCCGTTTTTCAAAACGATTTATTAATACTTTAAGGGGTAAACACAATGGTTAATTTGGTTAAAATTTTACGCCAAGTAGAAAAGGCTGTATTAAAGGCGTCTAAAATATTACTTAAAGACGATTATGCGATAATGCAAAAGGATAGCGCGATAAACCTTGTAACTCAGGCTGATATAGACGTTCAAAACGCGCTAGTAATAGAACTTAAAAAGATATTGCCACAAGCCGGTTTTATCGGTGAAGAAAATCACCTTGACGATTCTGATAAAGAATATTGTTGGGTAATAGACCCTATAGACGGCACTTTTAACTTTATAAAGGGAATAGCGCATATAGGCATTTCCGTTGGCTTAATTAAAGATAAACAACCTATTTTAGGCGTAGTTTATAACCCCTTTGCAAAGGACCTTTATACCGCGGCGCAAGGGCACGGCGCATATAGAAACGGCAAGCAAATTCACGTTTCTAACGCTCCGTTTGAAAAGTCTATTATGTGCACGGCAATGAGCCTTTACAATAAAGACCTTGCAAAAACTTGTTCAGATGTTATTTACGACGTATATATGCAAGCAAACGACGTGCGCAGGTTTGGTACAAGCGCAATGGAACTTTGCTATCTTGCGGCAGGGCTTATTGAACTATACTTTGAAATACGCGTTTTCCCGTGGGATTATGCGGGTGGCTATGCTATATTAAAAGAAGCAGGCGGGCTATTATATTCGCTACACGGCAAAGAACTTGCCTTTGACGGTCCCGTTCCACTAATCGGCGCAAACAGTAAGGAAAACTTTGATAAACTTAGCGCAATAGTTGATAAATACATAAAGGAAATTCCTTACAAGGAGTAATTATGCAAGAGAAAAAACTTTTTGTCAGAAAAGAACTTGGCGATAACGTTAAAAAGGTTAAGCCTGAATATAACCTTGACGAATATTTTAAGAACGCGCACAAAGAACTAACCCTTCAACAAAATAAAAGGGACCAAATTATAACGATATATCTTGCAATTTTTTCCTTTTTAATTCCATTTGCGCTATCTTTAGAAAGCATTGATTGGCTATATAAAGGGCTAATTTTTATAGCCGTGGGCGTTATAGGTATGCTTTTTGCCTTTATCGTAGTGCGCTATAGGGTATATAAGGAAATCTATTGGCTATGTTGCCAAACGTTAACGGTGCTTAATAACTATAACGAAGAAGATTTGAAAAAAGACGTTGTTCAAGAAATTTTTTATCAATGCCTTGATAAGAAGGGTAAAAAATACGTTAAAACAAGCAAAAAATCAAATGCGAAAAAGTTTGATAACCTTGCTTTTATAAAGAGAAACCTTTTCAGTTCTGAAACGATTCACTTTACTATTGAAGCATTTATTGCAAGCGCGATTACCGGTTTTGGCGTTGGGTTAATTTGCCCTGTAGCCACTCTTTACGCCGTTTTAATTGGTGCTGTTTTAGGGTTAATTATATTCGTGCTACTTCACGTGCAATATTTTAGCCACTTAAAAAAGGTTTATAACGTGCTTATAGACGGGTTAGACTCTTCGTTTAATTGGACGTTCTCTAAAGCGTGGTTCTTGCATTTTTACGTAGACTAAACGCTATAGAAAAAACGGGCGAAAAGTCTTGTTAAAGGCCTGCAAGCCCTAGCGACAAAACAAAATATCAAGCAAAAAATATCAAGCAAAAAATATCAAGCAAAAAAATAGCAAGCAAAAAATATCAAACAAAAATATCAAATAGAAAACACCCCGAAAAATCGGGGTGTTTTAGTTTGTTTGTTAAAAATTTAACGTTTTAAGTGTTATGTGTGATTAACGACTTATTCTTTATTTTCCTTTAAGTCTATGCCAAGTTCCATACCTTCGTACATATAGTCTTTCCACTTAAAGTTTTTATAATAGTTAACGTGGTAGCGGTGCATTTCTTCAACGAGTAGGGTAAATTTACCAACCGTTTGATTTTTGGGGAATACGTCAAAGTATTGGCCGTCTAAATAGAAAGCAAAGAAACTTGCATCAACTTCTTTAATTAAGGTGTACAAGTTTTTATAGCCGATAGTAAATTCGCACGGTTGACCTTTACGCGTGCCTTTATAGTGTAAACCTTTGTGGTCAACCCTAATTTTGCCTTCGCCAACGATAAAACTTGTTTTGTTATTAGTAACAAGCTTATATTCGTCTAGGTTACCTATCTGGCAGTCGTCTTCAAAATAATAGTCGGGGTTAGCGCGAATTTCTTTTATGATATCCATACGTTCGCTTTCAACCCATTCGTAAGGCGATTCGGGAATAACGGCGTTTTCAAAGGGGTGGAATTGATAATAATCGTCCATCGTAGCGCCGTTGCCACAGTTAGAGCAGGTGATTTTATCCCCTTCTCCCTTCATGGTGAATTCTTTGCCACATTTGGGGCATTTATAACAAAAATCTTCTAAACGATGACAAATTCTGCCGTGAGTTTCCCACTTAATTTGCTTTTCTTTGTTCCAAGCGTATTCGTTGCGCCTAAACTTTTCGTTCATAATATCATCCATTTCTTCAACGGATAAATTAGCAACGTCTTCTTTAGAAAAAAGCAAAGACATAGTTGCAAAGGTTTCGCCAAAGCGTTCTTCTATACAAACTTTGGTGCTTTGTAAATATTGACCTTCTAAATGGCAAAAGTATACGGGAACTTTAAAATGCTTAAACATTTTGCTAGTGCCGGGAACTACCGGCTTATTTCCGCCGTAATCACTTGCTTCGCCTTCAGGGGAAAATGTTACGCAACCGCCCTTTTTAATAACTTTGCTTATTGCTTGGATGGTAAGATTGTCGGGGGAATAGTTCTTTTTGGGAATAACCTTATTTAGTGCAAAAACAAAAGAAAACTTCTTGCGGTAAAATTCGTTTCTAGCGGCAACCATGGTCGTTATTCTTGGATGGCAAGCACCCATAACGTACATATGGTCGATTCTAGATAAATGATTAAAAACAACAAAGCAAGGACCGTCGCAGTCGTTTACGTCGTCGATAATATTGAACTTAGGTTTATATTTGCGCCCAACAAGATTTATCATAATAAACTTATATAAACCCGCAATAATTCTAGGGGCGGGGCGATATTTTCTTTTTCTAAGTTTTTCCGTAATAGATTTCTTTTTTGCCATTTTTCCCTCAAAGTGCATATATGTAAAAGCAACGTAATTATTTTACTATTTTTGAAAAGGGTTGTCAATTATTATAAACATTTAATCTTGGATTAAACGGTGTGTTTTTTAATTTAAATTAAAAATA
>JAFTWU010000005.1 GCA_017465145.1 Clostridia bacterium
ATAGGGAGCATAAATTATGATTTCAACTCGCGGTAGATACGCATTAAGGGTACTGATTGACATTGCCGAAAACAGTAACGGAAACTATATTCCGCTAAACGACATAGCAAGTCGCCAAGACATTTCGGAAAAGTATTTAGAAAGTATTTTAGTATTGCTCACGCGTGGAAACCTTTTAAACGGACTTCGTGGAAAAGGCGGTGGATATAAACTCACCAAAGCGCCAGAAGAATATACTATGAAAAGTATTCTTACGATAACCGAAGGAACGCTTGCTCCCGTCGCTTGTCTTAAAGACGGTGCAGAGCCTTGCTTAAAATCGTCAAGTTGTAAAACTCTTCCCGTTTGGCAAGGATTAAACAAAGCGATAACTGATTATTTGGAAAGCGTTACACTTGCCGATATTATTGAAAAACCAGATAACTATTCAATTTAGTATTATTAAAATTTTTTCTAAAAAATGTCTTTTAACACTTGACAAAGCATAAACCTAGTAATATAATATGTAAAAATATTAAACCGTTGACGGAGAGTAAGTAAGTTTTATTTCCTTATCTCAAGAGAGTTGCAGATGGTGCGATTGCAACGTTAAGAGTAAAACTGAATGGACTCCTAAGGGCGAACGAAAGCGAAATTATTCGCAAGTAGCAATCGACGGGAACTGCACCCGTAAAAAGGCAGAGCGTATGTTGGTACGTGAAAATAAGTGGGCTTATTTTATAGTAAGTCAATTTGGGTGGCACCACGGTAAGAATTTATCGTCCCGAAGAGTAGATTTTTCTACTTTTCGGGATTTTTATTTATAAGGAATTTACTATGAACCAAAAAATTATATTTAGATGGCGGGATTTTCCCGCAAAAAATTATTCAATCTGCTTTTAATTACTAATATATAAAATAATAAGGAGAATAAAAAAATGAAAAACCAAATTCCATACAAAATTTATTTAAATGAAACTGAACTTCCTAAGAAATGGTTAAATCTTAGAGCGTTTATGAACAAAAAACCTGCGCCACTTCTTAACCCTGCAACCTTAAAACCTATGACCAAAGAAGAACTTTCAAGTGTTTTTTGTACTGAACTTGTAAACCAAGAGCTTGATGAAACCACCCCCTATATCGAAATTCCCAAAGAAATAAGAGAATTTTACAAAATGTATCGCCCTGCACCACTTGTTCGCGCGTATTGTTTGGAAAAGGCACTTGGCACGCCCGCCAAAATTTATTACAAATTTGAAGGAAACAACACTTCGGGCTCTCACAAACTCAATTCGGCAATAGCGCAAGCATATTACGCTAAAAAGCAAGGGCTTAAAGGCGTCACTACCGAAACGGGCGCCGGTCAATGGGGCACGGCTCTTTCTATGGCTTGTTCGTATTTCGGACTTGATTGCAAGGTCTTTATGGTAAAATGTTCTTACGAGCAAAAACCGTTTAGACGCGAAGTTATGAGAACTTACGGCGCTTTCGTTACTCCTTCGCCGTCAAACACTACCAACGTCGGCAGAAAGATTTTGGAAGAATTCCCCGAAACTACCGGCTCTCTCGGCTGCGCAATTTCCGAAGCCGTTGAAGCGGCGGTAACTTCCGACGGATACCGTTACGTTTTAGGCAGCGTGTTAAACCAAGTGCTTTTGCATCAATCGGTTATAGGCATTGAAACCAAAACCGCAATGGATAAATACGGAATTAAGCCCGATACGATTATAGGTTGCGCCGGTGGTGGATCTAACCTTGGCGGCTTAATTGCTCCGTTTATGGTAGAAAAACTGCAGGGTAAAGAAAATTATCAAATTATAGCAGTAGAGCCTGCGTCGTGTCCGTCGCTTACTCGCGGTAAATACGTATACGATTTCTGCGATACCGGCAAAGTTTGCCCTATGACAAAAATGTATACGCTCGGCTCTGGATTTATTCCATCAGCAAACCACGCGGGTGGACTTCGCTATCACGGTATGGCGTCTACACTTTCAGAACTTTACGACCAAGGACTTATGGAAGCGAGAGCGGTTGAACAAACTGAAGTGTTTAAGGCGGCAGAACAGTTTGCAAGAGTTGAAGGCATACTTCCCGCCCCCGAATCTTCACACGCGATTAGAGTTGCTATAGACGAAGCGTTAAAATGTAAAAAAACGGGCGAAGAAAAGACTATACTTTTCGGTTTAACGGGTACAGGATACTTTGATATGGTTGCTTACCAAAAATTCCACGACGGCGAAATGAGCGACTATATTCCTACCGACGAAGATTTACAAAAGGGTTTTGACGGAATACCTAAAATTAATTTATAACAACAAAAGAACGGACGGGCTTTTGCCTATCCGTTCTTTTTTATCCGCTATGTATTAAATTCTATCTCTAACAAGATCGCCCATTTTTTTGCAGCCTACTTTAATTTTACCTTCTTGCATAATATCGCCCGTGCGGTAACCGTCGTCAAGCGTTTTGTTTACAGCAAATTCTATTGCATCGGCTTCTTCTTTCATATCAAAAGAATAGCGTAGCATCATTGCAACGGATAAAATAGTTCCAAGTGGGTTAGCAATATCTAATCCTGCAATATCAGGGGCAGAACCGTGAATAGGCTCGTACATACCGAGAGTTGTTGAAGAAAGAGATGCTGACGGCATCATACCGATTGAACCCGTAAGCATTGAAGCTTCGTCCGATAAAATATCTCCAAACATATTTTCAGTAACCAAAACGTCAAACTGCGTTGGGTTTTTGATTAGTTGCATTGCCGTGTTATCAACCAAAATATCACTATATTCTACTTCGGGATATTCTTCAGCTAAACGGTGCATAACCTTTCGCCAAAGTCTTGAAGTTTCTAAAACGTTTGCTTTATCAACGGACGCAAGTTTTTTGTTCCTTTTCATAGCCGTTTCAAAAGCCACCCTGCCGATACGCTCAATTTCACTTTCAGAATAAGGCATTATATCGGTTGCTAATACTTCGCCGTTTATAACTTCAGTTTTCTTTTCGCCAAAATATACACCGCCGGTAAGTTCTCTAACTATCAAAAGGTCTATACCGTTACCTACGATTTCTTGTTTTAATGGTGACGCATTAGCAAGTTGTGGAAAGAGCTTTGTCGGGCGCAAGTTTGCAAAAAGCCCAAGTTCTTTTCTAACTGCAAGGAGTGCTTTTTCAGGGCGGATATTACTAGGACAATTATCCCATTTAGGTCCACCGACAGCACCTAATAAAACACTATCTGCATCTTTACATTTTTGCATGTTTTCGTCAGTTATAGGCACGCCGTATTTATCGATAGAGCAACCACCAATGTCTACGTAAGTATAATTAAAAGTATGCCCGAATTTTTCGCCAACTTTATCTAAAACTTTTATCGCTTCTCTAATAATTTCAGGACCTATTCCGTCACCCGATAAAACGGTAATGTTTTTATTCATAATTATTCTCCTTTTAAGGACGCTAACAGTCCACCTTTTCTAATAATGTTTTGAATAAATTCGGGGAAAGGTTGTGCTTTATAAGTTTTTCCCGTAGTAATATCGGTTATAAGACCGGTATCAAAGTCAACGCTAACTTCGTCGCCTGCGTTAATTTCTTCAGCCGCTTGTTCACATTCTAAAATAGGAAGTCCTATATTTATTGCGTTGCGATAAAAAATGCGTGCAAAACTTTTAGCGATAACGCAACCCGTTCCACAAGTTTTAATAACGAGTGGTGCGTGTTCACGAGAAGATCCACAGCCAAAGTTATAGCCTGCAACTATAACGTCGCCCACGCTTACTTTTTTAACGAACTCCGTGTCAATATCTTCCATACAATGAAGCGCAAGTTCTTTTGCGTTAGAAGTATTAAGATAACGAGCAGGAATTATAACGTCCGTATCTACGTTATCAGGATATTTAAAAACTTTACCTTTAGTATTCATTTTAGTTCTCCTTTGGATTTGTAATATATCCCGTAATAGCGCTTGCTGCCGCAGTTAACGGACTTGCAAGGTAAACTTCGCTCTTAACGTGTCCCATACGACCAACGAAATTTCTATTTGTCGTTGCGATACAACGTTCGCCTTCTGCCAAAATTCCCATATATCCACCAAGACAAGGTCCACAAGTAGGGGTAGAAACTACTGCTCCTGCGTCAATAAACGCTGTAATGTAACCCTTTTCCACACACTCTTTATATATTTGCATAGTTGCAGGTATTATTATACAACGTACGCCGTCTGCAACCTTTTGACCTTTTAACACGTTATACGCCGCTTGCATATCTTCCATTCTACCGTTAGTACAACTACCGATAACTACTTGGTCGATTTTAATATCACCTAATTCACTTGCAGGGTGAGTATTTTCGGGAAGATGTGGACAAGCAACCGTAGGAACGATTTTATTTAAATCAATATCTATAACTTTTTCGTATTCAGCGTCTTCATCCGCAGAGAAAATGGCAGGTTTTCTTTCACTTCTGCCGTTTAAGTACTCAATTGTTTTTTCATCCACGGGGAAGATTCCGTTTTTAGCGCCTGCTTCTATTGCCATATTGCAAATACAAAGTCTATCGTCCATAGATAAACTGCTTACGCCATCGCCCGTAAATTCCATACTTTTATAGAGTGCACCGTCAACACCTATCATACCTATAATTGTAAGTATAACGTCTTTACCACTACAATTTTTATTAAGTTTGCCCGAAAGGTTAAATTTTATTGCCGACGGAACCTTAAACCAAGCCGTTCCCGTTGCCATACCTGCCGCCATATCCGTACTGCCAACACCTGTGGAAAAAGCACCTAATGCACCGTAAGTACAAGTATGACTGTCTGCACCGATTATACAATCGCCCGCAGTTACAACGCCTTGTTCGGGAAGTAGTGCGTGTTCTATACCCATTTTGCCAACGTCGTAAAAATGGCTTACGCAATGTGAACAAGCAAATTCTCGACATTGTTTACTTTGTTCTGCCGCTTTAATATCTTTATTTGGGACAAAGTGGTCTAAAACTATTGCGATTTTATCTTTATCAAAAACCTTATCAAATCCCGCTTTTGTAAATTCATTTACCGCAACGGGAGTAGTTATATCGTTGCCAAGAACTATATCAAGTTTAGCGCTGATAAGTTGTCCCGAAACGACTTTATCTAATCCTGCGTGAAAAGCAAGAATTTTTTGAGTCATAGTCATACCCATAACGTTATTCTCCTTTAATCAAATTATGATAAGCACTTAAGAGTGCGTTTATATTAGCCTTCATTACGTCAGTATCAGTGCCTGCGCCCCAATACATTTTGCCGTCAATTCTTTCAAGTCCTATGTATGATGCAGCCATACTTCTTGAACCATCGCCTTGCATACTGTGTTGAGTGTAAACTTGAAGAGTATATTCTTCGCCCGTAAATTCGTGGAGAGCATTATTTATTGCACTTAAAAATCCGTTACCTTCTGCTTCAATTTCAGTTTCTTCACCGTTTTTAACGAAAGAAACGTTGACTTTTACAACTTCATTTTCTCTTATGAAGTCAAAATCATTTATTTCTATTTCGCAAGGAACGTTAAGATATTTTTCAGTAAAAATATTTAAAACTTCGTTAGGTTTAAGTTCTTTGTGTTCGTGGTCGGAAACGTTTTTACACGTATAACTAAAGTGTTCTCTCATTTTGGCAGGAAGATTATAGCCGAAAGTTTGTTCAAGCAAGTATCCGATTCCGCCTTTACCACTTTGAGAATTAACTCTAATCACGTCTGCGTCGTAAGTTCTTCCAATATCTTTCGGGTCGATAGGGAGATAAGGAACAGTCCATTCGTGTAAGTTGTTTTTAACTCTATATTTCATACCTTTTGCAATAGCGTCTTGGTGACTGCCCGAAAACGCTGCAAATACTAATGCGCCTGCGTACGGTGAACGTTCGTAAACGTGCATACGGGTACATTTTTCGTATTCTTCAACTAAATAAGTCATATCCGAAAAATCAAGTTTAGGGTCAACACCGTGCGAATACATATTCATTGCAAGCGTGATTATATCAACGTTGCCCGTTCTTTCGCCGTTGCCGAAAAGCGTTCCTTCAACTCTATCTGCGCCTGCAAGTAAAGCAAGTTCGGTATCAGCCACACCCGTACCTCTATCGTTGTGTGGGTGAAGGGATAGGGTAACGTATTCACGGTATTTTAAGTTTTCACTAATATATTCAACTTGACTTGCGTAAACGTGTGGCAAACTCATTTCTACCGTAACGGGAAGATTTATTATAACGTTATTATTTTTGCTTGGCTCTAATACGTCTAAAACAGCGTTGCAAACTTCTAAAGCGTATTCAGGTTCCGTTCCCGTAAAACTTTCGGGAGAATACTCAAAACGGAAGTTGCCTTCGTATTCACTTGCAAGTTGCTTAACGAGTTTTGCGCCGTCAACGGCAATCTTTTTAATTTCTTCTTTAGACTTTTTGAAAACTTGTTCACGTTGCGCAACGCTTACCGAATTATAAAAGTGAATTATTGCGCTTGGCGCGCCTTTACACGCTTCAAAAGTCTTTCTAATAATATGTTCTCTACATTGCGTTAACACTTGAACGGTTACGTCAGAAGGAATCATATTATTATCAATAAGCGTTCTTAAGAATTCGTATTCCGTTTCACTTGCAGCGGGGAAACCTACTTCAATTTCCTTAAAACCAACTTTCAGTAAAACGTTATAAAATTCTAATTTTTCTTCTAAGCTCATTGGTATAACTAAACTTTGATTGCCGTCACGCATATCAACGCTACACCAAACGGGCGCTTTTTCAATATGGTCTTTTTCTACCCATTTAACGTGTTTTCCGGGTGCGGGATAATATCCCACGTTGTACTTTTTTGCATCCATCATAATAACACCTCAAAAATTTATTTTATAACTACTATGGATAAGCTTGAATTAGAAAAATAAAAAAACCCGTCTCCAAGCTTTTTGCTTTGAGACGGGTATAAAATACTCGCGGTACCACTCAAATTATGGAAAAATTTCCATCACCTTATCGGAATCCAACAATTCCTATGCACTAACGTAGCAAACACGGGAAACGCCTACTTGTTATCTTTCGGGCTCCGGCTCGGAAGGGAGAAGTCTTAAAACCTTTTTATCGATTCACACCAAACATCGACTCTCTGAAAAATCAGTTAAAAGACGAATCTTCGTCACAGCTTTTATTTGACTAAATTATAGTCTTATGAAATTTGTTTGTCAATTAATTTTAAGATGATTTCTGAAATTTTTTGTTTTTTATACCGTCTCATTTAGTAGTATATAAAATGAAAAAATTATAATTTTGTTTTTATTCTAAACAATCGCAACGACTTCGACTTCTACAAGCGCACCTTTTGGCAAATCTTTAACAGCCACACAAGAACGTGCAGGAGCGTTAATTATATACTTTGCATAAACTTCGTTAAAAGCAGAGAAATCGTTTATATCTGCTAAAAAACAAGTGGTTTTAACAGCGTTATCAAGTGAAGTTCCCGCTGATTTTAATACTTCAGATAGATTTTTCATAACTTGTTCGCTTTGTTCTTTTATATCCTTTCCGACAATTACACCACTTTCGGGATTTAATGGAATTTGTCCCGACGTGTAAACCAAGCCGTTTACGACAATCGCTTGCGAATAAGGTCCTATTGCTTTCGGCGCTTTATCAGTACTTACTTTTTTCATTTCCGTTTCTCCTTTAATTAACTATTTTAATACCAAAATCGGTAAGTGCTTTCTTGATTTTTTCTATATGTTCGTGATTTCTCGTTTCTAAACTTAATCTTAAATAACAACCGTTTACGTCAGAGCCTTCATTACTGTGTTCGTGATGAACTGCCGTAACGTTTCCACCTTGTTCGGCAATAATCTTTGAAACGTTTAGAAGTTGTCCCGGTTTGTCAACGAGTTCAATGTTAAGGTGGCAACTTCTTCCACTCATTACAAGTCCTCTGGTTATGACACGTGAAAGTATAGTAACGTCAATATTTCCACCCGATAAAATGCATACTGCTTTTTTACCTTCGATAGGGAGTTTACCAAACATAGCAGCGGCTACTGCAACTGCGCCTGCGCCTTCGGTAACGAGTTTATGTTGTTCCATAAGCGCTAAAATTGCAGCAGATACTTCGTCGTCGGTAACGGTCACGATTTCATCAACGTATTTAGAACATATATCGTACGTAAGTGAGCCCGGTTGTTTTACTGCAATGCCGTCTGCGATAGTAAACACCGAATCAAGTTTTTCAATATGCCCGTCGTGAATAGAGTTAGCCATTGACGGAGCGCCTTGCGCTTGAACACCGTAAACTTTTATATTCGGATTTAGGCTTTTAATGGTGTACGCTATACCTGAAATAAGTCCACCGCCACCAATAGGAACGATAACCGCTTGCATATCGGGAATTTGCTCGTAGAGTTCAAGAGCAATAGTTCCTTGTCCTGCGATTACGTCTGGGTCGTCGAAAGGATGAATAAACGTATATCCTTTTTCGTCACGAAGTGATAATGCTTTTTGATATGCGTCGTCGTAAACGCCTTCTACCAAACAAATTTCCGCACCGTAACTTTTAGTTGCTTCCACCTTTGAAATAGGGGCTGTGTCAGGCAGACAAATAACTGATTTTATACCGTTCTTTTGTGCTGCGAGCGCAACGCCTTGTGCGTGATTACCTGCTGAACAAGCAACTACGCCACGTTCTTTTTCTTCATTTGTTAATTGCGACATTTTGTAATATGCACCACGCACCTTAAAAGAACCGGTTATTTGTAAGTTTTCCGTTTTTAGATATAGGTCAACGCCTTCTTTAAGTTTTGGAGCATATAGAACGTCGGTTTCTCTAACTACGTTTTTTAATACGTAATTTGCTTTATACACGTTGTCAAGAGTTAATTTTTTCATTTTTACACCTATAATAGACTGTTAATAAATTGTTCCGCCGCTCTTGGTGAACGACTTCCTTTGCTTAAAGCAAACGCTTCGGCTTTAACTAATAAATCTTCGCTTACGTTTATGCCTGATTTTTGTGCGAGAATTTTTACGATATTTAAGTAAAGTTCTTTGTTCGGCTTTTGGAAATATACCGTGAGCCCAAATCTATCGGATAAAGATAAAAGTTCTTGCATAGTATCGTTCCTATGAACGTCATCAGTAGAGTTCCTATCCGCAAAACTTTCCTTAATTATATGTTTTCGATTGCTCGTTGCGTAAATTACTGCGTTGTTTGCTTTTTTGGATGCAGAGCCTTCTAACGCTGCCTTTAACATACTGAACGAATCGTCGTTTTTATTGAAGGATAAATCGTCTATAAAAATAATAAATTTTAACGGATTATCGGCGATTTTACCCATAACGGATGCAAGCGATAGAAGTTGGTCTTTTCTAATTTCTATAAGCCTTAAACCGTCTTTATAAAAATGGTTTACACAAGCTTTTACCGTTGACGATTTTCCCGTACCTGCATCACCACAAAGCAAAACGTTTGCGGCGGGGCGACCTTCTAAAAGTGCTTTGGTGTTTTCTAAAACTTGATTTCTTTCGTCTTCGTAGCCAACAAATGAATCTAATTTTATTTCATCTGCCGATTCAACGGGAATTATCTCGCCATCTACCACCTTAAACATTTCTGAAGAAGCAAAAATTCCATATCCGTATTTATCAACGTTTTTAATTCGCTTTTTATATTCAAAAACAAAATCTATTCTTTTGTTTTTGAATTTTGGCACGTATTCGAAAATTACGTCTTGAGTTAGTTCTTTTTCGTCAAGTTCAGTTAAACTTGATAAGAGTTTCAACTCTTCTATGGCGTTTTCCATAATACTAGAGTCTATCTTTTTCTTTTTTGCTACGCTAACTATGTAATAGTTTTCATCTTCAAAAATAGCACGGGATAAAAACTCAGAAAAAGAGTTTCCGTAAACCCCTAGAGAATAAACGAACTCGCCGTAAAGACTTGCTTTTTCAATCACGTCAACTTCACTTTTTAAATAATTTATTAAATTTTTAAGCGGAACTTCATTAATTAAGTTTCTAAATACGCTTAGTGTTAATAATTTTTTCGCCAAGTTTTTTTGTTCTTCTTTTTTCATTTTAACCTTCAAACCTATTTATAATTGCACCTTTATCGGCAGAACTAACTTGCATAGAATATCTTTTTAGTGCGCCTTTAATGCCTGATTTTTGTTTTATAGCCATAGATTTTTTACGCTTTTCAATTTCTTCTTCGCTAACCTTTAATTCTATAGAATATTCGGGTATGTTAATAGAAATTAAATCGCCGTCACGAACGTAAGCAATTAAACCGCCACGAATTGCTTCGGGGGAAACGTGACCAATAGACGCACCCCTTGTAGCGCCTGAAAATCTTCCGTCGGTGATAAGTGCCACGTCTTTATCTAAACCCATACCGGCAATGGCAGAAGTAGGACTCAGCATTTCTCTCATTCCCGGTCCACCTGCAGGACCTTCATAACGGATAACTACGACGTCGCCTTTAACGATTTTACCTGCATAAATTGCAGATATAGCATCTTCTTCGCTATCAAAAACCTTTGCGGGTCCAACGTGCTTTAACATTTCAGGAGCAACTGCGCTTCTTTTTACCACACAGCCGTCGGGAGCAAGATTTCCACGAAGAACGGCAATACCACCCGTTTTGCTATAAGGATTATCTACCGTACGAATAACTTCAGGGTTTTTATTTACTACGCTTTCAATGTTTTCGCCTAAAGTTTTACCCGTAACGGTCATTACCGAAGTATCAAGAGCGCCGATTTTAGTCAATTCTTTTAATACTGCGTAAACACCGCCTGCTTCATTTAAATCTTCCATATAAGTATTACCCGCAGGGGCAAGGTGGCAAAGATTTGGTGTTTTTTCACTTATTTCGTTAGCCATATCAAGATTTATTTTCACACCGCATTCGTTTGCGATTGCAGGAAGATGAAGCATACTGTTGGTTGAACACCCCAAAGCCATATCGGCAGTAAGAGCGTTTCTAAATGATGCAGCAGTCATAATATCTCTTGGGCAAATATTCTTTTTAACAAGTTCCATCACTCTCATACCTGCGTGCTTTGCAAGTTCAATTCTTTGTGAATAAACGGCAGGTATCGTTCCGTTACCTTTTAATCCCATGCCTAAAACTTCGGTTAAGCAATTCATAGAGTTTGCCGTGTACATTCCCGAACAAGACCCACAAGTAGGACAAGTATTTTCTTCGCAAACACATAATTGTTTTTCGTCTATTTTGCCTGCCGAATATGCGCCAACGGCTTCAAACATACTTGATAAGCTCGTTTTCTTTCCGTTGACTCTGCCGGCAAGCATAGGACCACCGCTAACGAATACGGTAGGTATATTTACACGAGCAGCAGCCATAAGTAGCCCCGGAACGTTTTTATCACAGTTAGGAACCATAACGAGCCCGTCAAATCCGTGCGCTAAAACCATTGCTTCGGTAGAGTCTGCTATTAAATCACGTGTAATCAAAGAATATTTCATACCAACGTGTCCCATAGCAATACCGTCACAAACGGCGATTGCGGGGAATACGATAGGTGTTCCGCCGGAATAAGCAACGCCAAGTTTTACTGCGTCAACGATTTTATCTAAATTCATATGACCGGGAACTATTTCATTATATGAACTAACAATACCGATTAACGGTCTTTGTTGTTCTTCCTTAGTTAGTCCTAAAGCGTGATATAAACTTCTATGCGGAGCGTTATTAAATCCGTCCACGATTTTTTCTTTTACCATAATAGTTTACCTTTTAGTTATTGATAAGTTTATCTTCGTCACTCCAACTGTAAAGTTTTCTTATTTCTCTGCCAACTTTTTCAGAAGGGTGTTCGCTTGCAAGTTTTCTCATTGCGTTAAAGTGAACTTGCGAGCCTGCGTCCGACATATCAAGTAAGAAGTCTTTTGCAAAAGTTCCGTCTTGAATATCAGCTAAAATTTTCTTCATTGTCTTTTTAGTTTCATCGGTTATAATCTTAGGTCCTGTTACGTAATCGCCGTATTCTGCCGTGTTGGAAATAGAATATCTCATACCTTCAAAACCGCTTTGATAAATAAGGTCAACGATAAGTTTCATTTCGTGAATACATTCAAAGTATGCGTTTCTTTCGTCATATCCTGCTTCAACGAGTGTTTCAAAACCTGCTTGCATAAGAGCGCAAACACCACCGCAAAGAACTGCTTGCTCACCGAAAAGGTCAGTTTCAGTTTCCGTTCTAAACGTGGTTTCCAAAACGCCTGCACGCGCACCGCCAATTCCAAGAGCATAAGCAAGTGCTATTTCAAGCGCATCGCCCGTAGCGTCTTGATGAACTGCTACTAAGCAAGGAACGCCTTTACCGACTTGATATTCGCTTCTAACCGTGTGTCCCGGACCTTTTGGCGCAATCATAATTACGTTTACGTTCTTAGGCGGTTTGATACAACCGAAATGAATATTAAATCCGTGAGCAAAGGCAAGTGTTTTCCCTTCTGATAGGTTTGGTTCAATGCTTTCTTTATATAATTTTGCTTGTTTTTCATCGTTGATAAGAATCATAATAAGGTCAGCGACTTTTGCGGCTTCTGCTGACGTCATTACTTTAAGACCTTGAGATTCGGCTTTTTTCCAACTCTTACTACCTTCGTAAAGCCCAACTACTACGTTAACACCTGAATCTTTTAAGTTTAATGCGTGTGCGTGACCTTGCGAGCCGTAACCGATAATTGCTACGGTTTTACCGTTTAATTTTTGTAAGTTACAATCCTGTTGATAATAAATGTTTTGCATAATATATTCTCCTTTTATCTATAATTTTTAATGTTTATTTTTCCATAATACTGCTTCCACGTTCTAAAGCAACTACACCCGTTCTACACATTTCTATAATTCCAAGCGGTTTCATTACTTTTATAAACGCATCTATTTTGTTGGGTTCACCCGTAACTTCAACACACATAATGTCCGTCGTGTAATCAATAATCTTTGCTCTATAAATATCTGCGGCTGCCATTATTTCATTACGATTTTCAGGTGTATTTTTTACTTTAACAAGCATTAGTTCTCTTTCTACTGAAGAATCTTGTTTTAATAACTTAACTTGTTTTACGTTGTGCAACTTTTTTAATTGATTTATAAGTTGATTGCATACAAAGTCGTCACCATTTAGCGAAATCGTAATTCTAGAAAACCTTTCGTCGTCCGTTTCTCTGCCTGTAAAAGAATCTATGTTAAACCCTTTTCGTAAAAACAAACCTGTAATACGAGCAACTACACCATATTTATTTTCTACGTAAACTGATATTACTGATTTCATATTATTTTACCTCCTCTTTGGAAGTTATTATATCTTCCATTGCGCCACCCGGTGGGAGCATAGGAAGAACGAATTCGTCCATATCTATAATGGTGTCAATTAAATATGGTCCGTTATGATTCATTGCTTTTTTGAAGGCGTTTTCAAATTCCTTGATGTCTGATACTCTTTCTGCGGGGAGACCAAAAGCGTCTGCAAGTTTAACAAAATCAGTTTTTCTATCTAATACGGTGTTTGAATATCTTTTGCCGTAAAATAGCGTTTGCCATTGTCTTACCATACCTAAAACGCCGTTATTCATAATTACTATCACTACGGGAACGTTATAAGATACTGCTGTTGCGAGTTCGTTTAGATTCATACCGAAACTTCCGTCGCCCGTAATTAAAACGGTTTTTTCTTTGCTTCCTACCGAACAGCCTATTGCAGCTCCCAAACCGTAACCCATAGTCCCAAGTCCACCACTAGAAGCAAATCTTCTTTGTCTTTCAAATTCTACGTATTGAGCCGTCCACATTTGGTGTTGACCGACGTCGGTTGCGATACAAGTGTTTTTTTCTTTAACTGCATTTATTACGTCAAATATTTTTTTAGGTGTCATAGCACCGTTTGATTTTCTTTCGGCGTCGTCTAAAATGCTTTTTTCCACCAACTTGAAGGCATTTACTTTTTTCTGCCACTCTGGGTGAGATTGTTTTTTACATTTACTTAATATTTTAGAAAAAGCAGTTTGAATATTACCTACAACGCCAACGTCAACTTTTACGTTCTTATTTATTTCAGAAAGGTCAGTGTCAAGTTGAATTATTTTCAAGTTTTTAGAATATTTTTCTACGTTTCCCGTCGCTCTATCTGAAAAGCGAACACCAATTCCTATCAAAAGGTCTGCTTCTTTGTTAGCCATTGAAGAAGAGTATCTTCCGTGCATACCTTGCATACCTAAAAATCTTTCATAGGAATTAGGGATAGCAGATAATCCCATAAATGTTGAACCGATAACCCCGTCTATTTTTTCAGCAAAGGCTACTATTTCTTCGGTCATACCTCTTCCTGCTGCACCACCACCGATATAGATGTAAGGGCGTTTTGCATTATTTATAAGTTCTACCGCTTTATCGATATCTTCATCACTTGCTTCTTCTTGGGGGAAAGGCAGTACTATCGGTTGGGCGATATATTCGCACTCGTTTATTTGCACGTCTTTAGGAACGTCAATCAAAACGGGACCGGGGCGACCTGATGAAGCTATCTTAAAGGCTTCTCTTATCGTGTCCGCTAAATCTTCAACCTTACTAACAAAATAATTGTGTTTGGTGATAGGAAGAGTTACGCCCGTAATGTTAATTTCCTGAAAACTATCCTTACCAATAAGATTAGTTGAAACGTTGCCCGTTATCGCAACCATCGGGATTGAGTCAAGCATTGCCGTTGCTATACCCGTAACAAGATTTGTTGCCCCTGGACCAGAAGTTGCAATTACCACGCCGACTTTTCCCGTAACTCTTGAATAACCATCGGCTGCGTGACTTGCACCTTGTTCGTGTGCTGCAAGCACGTGATTAATTCGTCCTTTTGCCTTATATAGTTCGTCGTAAATGTTTAGAACTGCTCCGCCGGGATAACCAAAAACGTCTGTTACGCCTTGCTCTATAAGCGTTTCTATGATAATTTTTGCTCCATTAAGTTTGCCATTTTGTTGTGCTTGCATTTTAACCTCCTTTAGTTTTTGAAAAACAAAAAACCCGTCTCAAAGCTTTTTTGCTTTGAGACGGGTATAATTACTATACTCGCGGTACCACTCAAATTGTAGAAATAATATCCTACCACCTTCAGAGTCCATCAACTCCTATGCACTAACGTAGCATACACGAGAAACGCCTACTTGGGATAATTCCCTTTGGGGCTTCCGGCTCAGAAGTGATAAGTCCTTAAGAAATAATCATACCGATTCACACCAACCATCGGCTCTCTGAAATAATTTGTTTCTTGACCGTCTTCGTCATTGCCTTTTTGTTAATTTTCCTAAATTATATCCCTATGGTTTTTATTTGTCAAGAATTTTTTAGGGGGTTTTAAAAATTTTTTTGTTTTTTTAATTTTAGAATTTAAACTGTTAAAAAATTTGTCATATTATGAAACAATCGCTTACTTTTACTGATAAAATAAGCAATATGTGTCATAAATAGTTGACAAATCGCTTACTTTTATATATAATTAAAGCGATTAAGAAAAGGAGTAAGGGATTATGCGTGAATTTAATTACAACTTCTTAAAAGAAAAACAATGGGATAAAGATATATTAGGATACATTGGGCTTATTCACGAGTTTAAGGGTAAGCAACAATTATACTTAAAACAAAAGCCTATCGAACTTGATAGACTTGTAGAAATTGCAAAAGTTCAAAGCACGGAAAGTTCTAATGCTATTGAAGGTATCGTTACCACGAACCAACGCTTAAAACAATTAATGAGTGAAAAAACTTCGCCACGTAATAGGGACGAGCAAGAGATTTTAGGTTATAGAGCCGTACTTGAAATGGTACACGAAAGTTTTGAGTATATGCCTATCACGGCAAACGTTATTTTAGGGCTTCATAAAAAGTTGTATTCTTATTTACCTACTTCTTTTGGTGGCGTATTCAAAACCAAATCAAACGAGATTGATGAAATTAGACCTGACGGTACGGTTATAGTTAGATTTAAGCCGTTAGAACCGTTTGAAACACCTGAAGCAGTTGAAAGACTTTGCGAAACGTATAATAAAATTATAGCGTCGGGAGAAGTTGACCCACTTGTAGTAATTCCTACGTTTATACACGATTTTCTTTGTGTTCATCCGTTTAACGACGGAAACGGACGTATGAGTAGAGTACTTACTACTTTACTTTTATATAAAAGTGGTTACGTCGTTGGTAAATATATTTCGCTTGAAAAGAAAATACACGACCACAAAAACGAATACTACGATGCTTTGCAGTTGGCTTCTGAAAATTGGCACGAAGGTAAAAACGACGACTCGGCTTTTACTAAATATATTCTTGGTGTAGTTCTTTCGGCTTATAGAGATTTTGAAGAACGTATTGAACTCGTGTGCGATAAAAAATCAGCTAGGCAAATGGTTAAAGAAGCGTTTGGCTTAAAACTTGGCAAAATCACAAAGAGCGATATTATGGAATTGTGTCCATCGCTTAGCCGTTCTGCAATAGAAAAAGCGTTAAGGGAACTTATCGCAGAAGAATTTATTATAAAACACGGAAAAGGTCCTGCTACTTTTTATGTTGTAAGGTAAGACCCTTTTTAACAACAAACATTATATATTAATAAAGATAGGTTAGAACGGGGTTGTTCTAACCTTTTCTACCTAAAAAATGCAAAAATTCGTGCATTGACCTTTGGGTTTAACGTGTATTTATTTTTAATGACGGTTAGTTGTTTTTATTACAAAAACGTGCGATAATCATATAAAAACTCGTTCTAACCTATGGGTTTTAGGCGTTTTGCAAAGATAAACAACAATCAATATTGTTCTAACCAAAGGGCATAAAAAACAAGATTTTGAAGCCCCTACGGAACCAAAGGCCAGGAGTTCGAATCTCTTACGGCGCGCCAAGAAAAGAAGGACAGTAAAAACTGTCCTTCTTTTCTTGTAGCGTCTAAACGAGTGAACTGTTTGTTTTAGTAAAGTTTGAGCAAACGGGAAAAGATAAAAAACAAACAGGTCGGGCGTCAGCAATCGTAACGAAGAGGAGATTCATCTCTTACGGCGCAGGAAATATCTATTAGTATCAAGAAACTAACGCTACCCAAAAGGGTGGTCTTTTTTCTTGTTGTGTCAATAAGGTGGACTTTAGCTTTCCCGTCTAAGACGGACATGCAAAGACGGGCAAGGGGATTGTAGCGCAAGCGGAGATTTATCTCTTACGGCACGTCTAAACCACAAGGAAAACCAAAACGGGCACACGATAAAAAGTTATAAAAAAGGCTACCCAAAAAGGTAGCCTTAATTATTTTACAAAAATTATTTTATAAAAAGTTTGCTTATCTTGTTAAACTCACTAAGCAAAATTATTCGTTACTGCCCGTGGGGTTAGCAATATCTTCGTAAAGGTATTGAACTTGTGCTTCGGTTAGCGGGTCAGAGTAGAAGTTTGCAATAGCAATCTTGCCTTTGAAGAAAGAACTGCAGGCACCGTTAGCGCCAGAGTCGCCACCGATTACTAAGAAATGAGAACCCGC
Source organism: Clostridia bacterium (assembly GCA_017465145.1). Lineage (GTDB taxonomy): Bacteria > Bacillota > Clostridia > Christensenellales > Borkfalkiaceae > UBA1259. The sequence goes on from JAFTWU010000005.1 coordinate 17,530, forward strand.
TGCGGGTAACTTAAGCGTACCAACGCAAGCAACGGTTTGCATCAATTCACCGTTTACGTAATATTTAATGTTTTGACCGTCAAACGTGCCGACGATGTGTACCCATTGTTTTGTTAGTGCCGCAACCTTAGTTCTGGGTGAATTGCCAGAAACGTTCATAATAAATTCCATATTACCACCGCTTCTATATTCAAAGCCGAAACCACCAGATTGTTGGTTAGACATAAGGTTTGCATAAGAGCCACTTGGATGACCGTCTACGTAATAGTATGCTTCCATAGTGAAAGATTGATTAATGGTAGAATACCAATCGCCCATTTCTTCAAACTTAAACGCGTCGTCAGAGCCGTCAAAGGTTGCAACGTTCATCTTAAGGGTTTCATCGTAAGCAACCGTGGGTGCGCCAACCGTAGTTAAAGGTTTGCTGTTTGCAAGGTTTGTAGCCGAGCCGTCAAGGTTAAATTGAGTCTTTAACACGTCGGGTGCAACGTTGTCGCCTGCAACTCTTGCAGTAGTAGTCATTGTCGTTTTAATAGGTTCGCCAACCCTACCCCAAGAAGTTACGGGATAAATTTTAATTTCATATTCGGTTGCGGGGTCAAGCCAAGCAACTGAAGTTTTTAAGGTTTCGGGCATAGTGCTTAAGAAACAACCTGATAACGCATATTCCGTTCTTACAACTTCGCCGTCTACAACGAAACTAATGCGATAGTTTTGAACTAAATCTTTGTTTTCTTTTGCTTGGGGGAAGGTAATTTCAGCCTTTTTATAGTTGTTGCTAACAACGGTAATTTTAGCACCTTCCTTAAATTCGGGTTTTTCCGTTTCAAATTTTCTATCATCAGTATAATCGAAACCGTCGGGGTCGCCGATAGAATCTAAAACCCAAGGCTCGCCAAACAATTTGTTTTCGATAGCGTCGTAACGCAAAATGCGAACGTTGTTGTCTTCGTCTATTTCAACGATATAATACATATTACCGTTTCTAGTGCCCGTTTCAATGTCGCCCATAGCGTAAGACAAATCGTCGTCTAATTGTTTAACGGTGCTAGTGCTGGTTAAGTGGCCTGCAAAAGCCATACTTAAGTAAGCCATAGAACCGGTGGTAAGAGCGGTATATTCGCCTTGCCAAATTGCTTGTGGGTCGCTTATAGGTCTGTGGGTATGACCAGAAAAACTTACGGCTTGCGGATAATTTTTAAGCAAAGCGTGAAGTTTAGTGTCGCCATTGCCAGAGCCTATCATAGTGTTGCTTGGGGGTTCGTGCCCGAAGATAAAGATGGGTTCGCTACCCGTGGGGTCGTCTGCCACAGCCTTGTCAAGTTCGGTTTTTAACCAGTCAATCTTTGTTTGAGTAAAATAGTTACCGCTAGAATAACTATCCATATTTAAGAACAAATAGTGATAACCGCCTATAACAAGGTGGGCATCTAATTCTTCATAACCGCTATATTGTAAGAAGTTAACGGGTGCTTGAGCAAAAGATGCTTCATCATAATAGCCCGTTTCGTAGAATTCGTGGTTGCCCATAACTGCGCGCGCAGTCGTGCCTTCTTTAACGTTTTCTTCTAGATAGTTAAAGAAATACGTTTGTTCCGCTTCGCTACCTTGGTTGGTGTTGTCCCCGGTAAAGAATATACCGTCTAGTTTGTCGTAATCTTCTTGAGATTCACTATAACCGTAAGCGGTAGAGATAACCTTTTCAAGCCTAGTGTAACTGTCGTAAGCACCGTTGTTGCGAAGGTGAATGTCGCCCGTAACAACGAAACGGTGAACGGGGGTAAAGTCGGGCATAACGGGGTCGTCGCTATCGTCCGCTTTAATGCCAAGTGAAGTCCAAGTTAAGCCGTTATCGTAAGATGCTTCCCACATATTCGTTTCTTCGTTTATGCGAAGGGTAGGGGTAAGTTTTTCGGGCGCACCGTTAACGTTAAGGTCTTCCCAAGTTACACCACCATCATAAGAAGCTTCCCATTCTAGAGTAGTTTCGTTAATGCGGAGTTGTGGATAAAGTTTTTCGGGCGCTCCGCAACCAACGGCAAAAAGAGTGCCAAGGGAAAGAACAACCGAAAGCATAATGGATAAAACTTTTTTCATTTCCTTTTATCTCCGATAAAATATTTTATAACGACATTATACATTATGGTCAAAATGTTGTCAATATGTATTAAAAACTTTGTCAAAATTTTTTAATCGTAAAAGCGTGACACGGCAGTTTTCATCAAAAATAAAAACAGGCTACGATTATATAGCCTGTGATAAGTTAGACGTATATTTAGTTGAGATTGCTTAAAATTAACTGTTAAAAAGCTAAAATGCAAAAGGTTATTAAAATTCTAGCCGTTTTTTCTTTTGCAATAAACAAGCGGGGTAGTGCCGTATTTTTTCTTAAACAAAGCAAAGAAATAACTTTCGCTTTTAAAATTCAAAAAACCAATTACTTGCGAAACGGGCATATCGGTGGTTGAAAGCAAGTCTTTTGCAACGGATAAACGCTTGTCGTTAATAATTTCTGAAAAGGACTTGCCGTAAGCCTTATGCACGAATCTAGAAGTCTGTTTTTCGCTTAAATGCAACCTATTTGCAAGGTCTTTTAAGGTGATAATTTGCGTATATTCGTTTGCGATAATAGAGTCCACGGTAAAAAGGTATTTCATACGGTCGTAAACGGGGTGTTCTCTATCGTTTTTGCTAGTCGTGTAAGTGTTAATAATATCAAGCAAAATAATGCTTAACAAAGAGTTAATTTTAATTGAAGAGTCTTCTAAATCTTCAATCATAGCAAGGTGCAATTCCTTTAAGAAAAACAAGGTTTTTTCACTTAACGGCAAGGTGTTTATAACGCTACCGAAAAGGTATTCTTCTAAAAGGTTATAGCGCGTTTTTTTTGCGCCCTTAGGCACGCTGAATTTCACCATAAAATTATATACGTTTTTGCGCATAGTGTAATGGTCTAGGTGCGGGGGAATAATTACGATAGAGTTTTCGTAAGAAAATTTATTGGTAGGAGTGGTTATTTCAAGCGGTTCTATGCAAAAGAAAATTTCCGTGTAAGCGTGTTGGTGCAAGTTCCTAGTAGAAGTCGGCTTAACGTCGCCCGTGTCGAAAAAGTTCTTTGCCAAAAACACTTCGGCTTGCAAGTTGTTAAAGTTTAGTTGTACGTCAAAAAATGCTCTTTCCATACTTTTATTGTAACATTTTAACTGCTAAATAACAACTATTTGCGCCTAAAAACTGCAAAAATCGGACATAATTTTAAATAAGGTGTCCTTTTACAATATTGACTTACCCTTTTATAAAGGGTAAAATATAAAAGATATAAAAAAGATTTAACTTAAAATCGCTTGTCTAGTCAACAAAAAAAGTTTTAGCGGAGCAACAAATGAAAACGCTTGGGAAAATTATCACCGATATAGCGCCCACAATCAATAACGGGCGCAATAGTGAAGGGGCTTTTATCCGTATGGATAACGGCGTTATTGCCTTTGCGTATAGTAAGTTTGTTGCAGGCAGGGGATATGATGACGAACAAAGCGATATTGCCGTTTGTTTTTCCTTTGACGAAGGGGAAACCTTTACTAAAGAGCGCGTGATAATTTCGGCAAAAGAAAGCGGTGCGCAAAATTTAATGAGCGTTTCTTTACTTAAAATGCAAGACGGTAGCATAGGCGTTTTTTACGCAAAAAAGATAACCGCGTTAAACAGCACTTATTGTATGCGCAAAACCCGTGATTTTATAGAATTCAGCAAAGAGATAACCTGTTTGCCTTGCGATAGATATTACGTGGTTAATAACGATAGGGTAAGAAGACTTTCTAACGGCGATATAATAATTCCCGCAAGCTATTTCATACTTGAACTAAAAAACCCATCTTTAGGTGTAATGCATTATAAAAACGTTAAATCGCACGGCGGAATAGCGCAGTTTTTTATCTCTAAAGACGACGGACAAACTTGGTCGCAACTATCTAGTGACCTATATCTGCCCATAGAAGATAGTAAAACGGGGCTACAAGAAGGGGGAGTAGAAGAACTTGACGACGGCAGATTATACTCTTATTTTCGCACCGACCAAGGCTGTCAGTTTCAGTCGATATCACTAGACGGCGGAAAGACGTGGGGAGAAGTAATTCCTTCAAGATTTACTTCACCAACTTCGCCTATGAACACCAAGCGACTAAAAAACGGCAAATTTGCCATAGTTTATAACCCAACGCCCTTAATGGCGGGCAGAAGTGAAGACGTAGACGGCGCGTGGACGGGTGGCAGAAACCCACTCGTTTTACGGCTTGCCGATGGAAACATGAAAAAAATAGGGGCTATTAACCAAATAGAGAACGATAAAAAGCGCGGTTTTTGTTACTCTGCCATTTTTGAAACGGAAGACGGCTTGTTGCTTGGATATTGCGCGGGCGGTGGTGCAGATTATTCCACCCTTAACCGTTTAAGAATAAGAAAAATTTACGCTAGCGAACTTGAAAACGCTTAGCAAAATGTGCGAAAAAGCGTTAATTAAAAACCCGAAAATCAAAGATAATAAACACCTAAAAATAAGCAATAAAGATAAGTCAGCGTTCATTTCGTTGACTTATTTTTTATATTACTGTATAATTTTTGCATTGTTTGGCGATTGATTTTAACACAATCTCTATTGTTTGTTAATGAAAAAACGGAAAACACTAATGATAAAGGAGAGAAAAATGAACTTTCAATTATTTACCGATACCGACACCGATATCACCCCAGAACTTGCCACTCACTACGGCTATAAATTGATAAGTATGCCTTATTCCACAAAAGAAGGGGAAACGGTGCACCCGTACGAAGATTTTGAAAAATTCGATTATTCCGCATTTTATAATTTGTTAAGAAAAGGCGCTTTGCCCACCACGTTTGGTTTGTCGCCCGTAAAGTATAAAGAATATTTTGAACCCACCTTAAAAGAAGGTAAAGATATTTTATACGTGCATTTTTCAAAGGCGATGAGCGGAACTTTCGACGCGATGGAAATTGCCTTGCGCGAACTCAAAGAACAATACCCCGACCGCACCGTGTATACGATAGATACTAAAGCGATAACTATTTTAAGTTATAATCTAGTGCGCGCTATCGGTGATTTAGCATTAAAGGGCGCTAGCATACAAGAACTTATTGAATTTGCGGAAAAAGAAGTTGACCACTACGCCGTTTACTTTTTTGCCGACGACCTTAAATTCTTTGGCCGTAGCGGTAGGGTAAGCGGAATTGCTGCAACAATGGGCAATCTTTTGGGGTTGCGCCCCATATTAACTATGACAAGAGAAGGCAAAATGTGTTCAGTTGCTAAAGCAAGGGGCAGAAAAGCGGCAATAGATAAAATGCTAGAATACGTAAAAACGCTTGGCGACGATATAAAAAATCACCGCGTTATAATCGGGCACGGCGACGCACTAGATATTGCAAAAGAAATTGAAAAAACCTTAAAAGATGAATACGGCGAAGACTTAAACACCGAAATAGTAGTCGTTAACCCCACGGCAGGTTGCCATTGTGGGCCAGACACATTGGGCGTATCCTTCCACGCTATTCATAGATAGGAATTCTTTTAATATAAAACAAAAAAGGCTAACGATAACCGTTGGCCTTTAATTTTTCCCTAAAAATCGGCATAAAACGGCAAAAAAGCGCATAAAGTTAACTATTCGTTAAAGGGGGAATAGTTATGCGCACCGATATTAAAGACAGGGTGTTAGAAGAAGCCTATTTTATAGCGCAAACGGGCGCTACCGTTAGGGCTACGGCTAAAATTTTTCATTATTCTAAATCTACCGTTCATAAAGACGTAAGTTATAGGCTTATAAAAATTGACCGCGAACTCTACGCGCGCGTTAAAATAGCGCTACAAAAAAATCTTGCAGAACGCCATATCCGTGGGGGAGAAGCCACTCGCCAAAAATTTCTTAAAAACAAAGAAATTTAAGGACGTCGCGTTTATCACGCTAAAAAAAAGGATAGCACTTGCTATCCTTTTATGTTTCGTTAGTGATTAAAAATTAGTATTAACGCTTATGTACTTAGCTACTACGTTAGTTAGTATAAACGTAAGTTTCTAAAAAATTATTAACCGCCGTCATAGGCAACGCATAGCCTATTTTAGTTTCTTCATTTCCCGCAAAAGTTACGCCAACTACTTGCATATCGGGGTTGATTAACGGGCCACCGCTAGAGCCGTGGTCGGTAAAGGCGGTATGGCGGGTATTGCCGTAAAAGGTGGTGGGGTTTTCTTCGCCTACGGCAACCGCAACGTTAATAGCGGTAACTTTGCCAAAGGTAATGCAGTTAACTTGCCCTAAGGGTGCGCCAAGAGCAATAACGTCATCATTAACTTTTGGAGAAGACGCTAACGGAAGAGCGATAGTTTCGGTATCGTCTGCCGTTGCAGAAAAGTATAAACACGCTAAATCTTGGCTTGGAGAATCGGCAACCAACGTGCCGGTAAAATCGTTGCCTTGATAATCGTAAATCTTAAATGTTTGTGAATATGCGCCCGTAAGTTTTTCAACAACGTGGCTATTAGTTAAAACGTAATATCTTCCCGCGGAAATCTTAAAGCAGAACCCAGAACCTTGCGAGCCTTTTTGGTTAAGTCCAACTTGGCAAACGTTTTCAATTTTAACAACGCCTTTCATCGTTTGCGTAGAAATGGTGTTGGTAAGGGTAACGCCGTCTAGCACCCAACCTGCGTAAAGGGTAAATTCACGGGTAACGTCTTTGGCGAAATCGTAGCGCGCCGTTAAGTTTTCATCGGTAAACCAGCCTGTAAAAACGTAGTGGGTGCGCGTTGGGTCGTTGGGCGTGTTGATAGGCTCACCGATAACGGCGTCAAGCGTGCCAACGGTTGTGCCGTCGTTATAATTAAGGGTAATGGTAACGGCGTCGCCATCGTTATAAAACTTTATAGGTTTTGGCAAAAACTCGCAAGCGGAAAGGCTTGCAAGCGCCATCATTAAGCAAAGTATTAAAGCGGTAATTTTTAATTTTCTCTTCATAAAAACCCTTTCGCCCAAAGAAAAAACAAGGCGCAAAAATGGTAAATCTTAATATTTATCTATATAATATACATTATCAGTCCTTGTTTTATTTGTCAAGAAAGAAAAAAACAAAAATTATCTTAAAAATTATTCCGTACGGCAGGTTTTAGCGCTTATCCGCTTGACATGGGGGCGCGCGTATAATAAAATGTAATCGTAAATACCTAACCTGAAAGGTTCGCCTGACAGCGCAGGGGCAATACTTGTTAAATTACAGGGCAAATTGTGCCTTGTTTATTCACGTATCTCCCTTCGCAACGGCGAAGGGAGTTTCATTTTAAACGAAAATTCTAATTTTTAGGTAAAAGGTGATAATAAGTATAATGCCAAAAGGAGAATGCTATGAAAAAACTTATTGCACTTATTTTAAGCGTATTGTCGCTTGCAACCTGTTTTGCTTTTAGCGGTTGTAAAGCCCCCACGCCGCAAACTTTAACTTTCGTTGCGCCAGACGGTGCTCCCGCACTTGCGATAGCGCAAATGATAAAAGAAAACGCCACCTTTGAAACGGGCAAAACGGTTAACTATAAAATAGTTAAACCTGCCGACATCGGCGCGCAAATGATGACGGGTAGCGCAGATATTATGATAATGCCCGTAAACGCCGCTTCAAAATTATACAAGGCAAACACTAGCGACCCCTACAAAATGGCGGGCGTAGTAACCCACGGAAATCTTTATGTTTTAAGTAAAACCCCGCTTACCGTAAACGACCTAAAAGATAAAGTGGTTGGCGTTATAAGTCAAGGTGCAGTTCCCGATTTAACTTTCCGCGCAGTATTAAATAAGACGCAAATCGCTTACGAAACAAGCGATACTATAGTTGCAAATAAAGTTGCTATAAAATATTATGGCGATGCATCAAACCTTGTTCCCGCGTTAAGAACGGAAGAAATAGAAATCGGCTTATTACCAGAACCCGCCGCATCAAAATTGCAAAAACTTAACACCGCTTATCAATATAGGCTAGACGTTCAACAATTATATAACGGCACGACAAGTGCATATCCCCAAGCCGTTTTAATGATTAAGTCTAGCGTTTTATCCGCTCACCCCGAAATTGTAAACAATATTGTAAATTGGCTTGTTGCAAATGCTACTTGGATTAAAACCAACACCGTAGACGCGGTTAACGCCGTATCTTCTGCCGTGGTTGAAGGGGTAACCCCCTCTCTATCTGCAAACGATATCACTTCAAGCGTTATCGATAACTGCAAAATTTATTGGCAACCCGCCTATGACGCAAAAGAAGAAGTTATAAATTATTTGGCAGATTTCCGCGCGCTTGCTCCGCAGTCTGCAGGTGCCGTTGCCGACGATTTCTTTATTTTATAAAAAGTTTTATTAAAAATCTATCAAAGGTAGTTTAGGAAAAATTAAAAGTGAAAAAAGTCGATAAAATTCTAAACTTAATATTGCCCGTTTTAACTATAGCGTGCATATTTTTAGTTTGGGGCATAACCGCAAAAAGCGTGGATAATCCCTTTATATTGCCATCAGTAAGGGAAGTGGCAATCTCTTGTGGCGCGCTCTTTAAGGACAAGGCTTTTTATCTTGCACTTTTAAAAACCTTGCTATCTTCGTTAATTGCTTTTTTAATATCTTTCGCCCTTGCATTCTTAACGGCTTATCTTACCAAAAAAAGCGCGAAGGCAGAAGTTATTTTGCGCCCGATTATCGCAATAATTCGCGCACTTCCCACAGTTGCCGTGGTGTTAATGTTATACCTTTGGACTACTTCTGATATCGCACCCGTAGTGGTTACTATGCTCGTTGTATATCCAACGCTATATCAAAACGTAAAACAGGCGCTAGACACCACCGACGATTACACTTTAGAAATGTGCAAAATCTTTAACGTTTCTAAAAAAGACGTTTTGTTAAAAGTGCAACTACCCCTTGCCGCACCCGACCTTCTTTCCGCAATAGGTAGCGGACTTTCGCTAAATCTTAAACTTATGGTGGCGGCGGAAGTATTATCGTCAACGGCAAATTGTTTAGGGTTTATGCTTAATCAGTCTAAAATTTACTATGAACAAGCAACTTTAATCGCGCTTGTAGTTATAGTAATTGCCGTCGGGCTTATCATTGACGGCGCTTTTAACCTACTTTCTAAAAAGGCGGGTAAGTGGAAATGTTAAAAATTGAAAATTTAACCAAAAAATACGGCGATAAAACCGTTTACGAAAACTTTAATTTGGAAATAGAAAAGGATAAAATCACGGTAATTTTAGGGGAAAGCGGTTCGGGTAAAACCACCCTACTTAACGTTTTGGCACACCTTATCGACTATCAAGGAACTGTCAGCGGAATAGAAAATGATAAAATTTCGTTCGTATTTTGGCAAAACAGACTTGTAGACTGTTTAACCGTTATTAAAAATCTTAAACTCACCAACCCTACCGTCACCGACGAAGAAATTATTAAGATTTTAACGGAACTTGGTATAGGTGATACTATAAATCTATACCCAAAAAGTCTTTCGGCGGGTATGCAAAGGCGTGTTGCAATAGCGCGCGCCCTATTGAAAAAAGCCCCGCTAGTTTTAATGGACGAACCTTTTATCAACCTAGATTTAGCGTTAAAATTAAGGCTTATAAACTTAATTAAGGATAGGCAGAAAAACGCCCCAACAACCGCAATTATCGTTACGCACGATATTAAAGAAGCGGTGCTTATTGCCGATAGAATTATCGTTCTAGCAAACGGAAAAATTATCTATGACGACAATAATATATGCGATAAAACCGAAGACAAACTGTTTGATATTTTATCTAAAAGATAAAAAGGTGAAAAAAGATTAAAAAACCCTAAAAGAACAAGGAAAAAGCATAAAGAAAAACCCCGCGATTTCGCGGGGTTTAATTGTTTTATAAAAAGGTAAAAAACGATTGTGATTAAAAACTAAAATTTCATAATTTGATATTCCGTATCGTTAAGGGTAAAATCTTGGTTAACCATTTTGTTAGTAACAATTTGTTTTACCCCGTCTTTTTCGTAAACGGCGTAAAATTCCATAGTGGGTTCGTTTCTTAAATAAAGTCTTGCATAGGTTATAAATTCGCTAAGCGAATCGTCGTAAGGGTTGTGCGCACAAGTGCAAAGCGCGGTAGTAACGGCATCTGCAAAACCGCCGTTAGAACAAACAACGGTAACCGACTTAAAGCCCGTGTCGGCAGGCTTACCCGTTCTCGTATCTATAATATGGTGGTAATTCGTGCCCGCGTGTACTCTTTCATAAGTTCCGCTAGTTGAAACGTTGCGCCCGCTTAAATTTGCGCCCGAAATAGTAATAATTTTTTCGTTTCTATCGTTGGGGTGGCGTACGCCAAGACTATCAACCGACATTATATAAAAACTACTGCTACCTACGTTAACGTATCCTTTGGTAAAGCCTGAATAATATAGCGAATTGCCAACCATTTCCGCCGTAAAGCCTTTTATAAAGCCACCAAAATCAAGTTTATAGTTGGCGTTAGGTTTTGTTAAGCCGTTGATATCGTAGGTGATATCTTTAAAGTTACAATATGCAAGGGTATTTTGCACTTCGGTATCACTTGGCGGAGTAAAATTAACGTCGTTAAAGGTGGGCATAAAACCCCAAAGTTCCATAAGCGGATAAACGGCGGGGTTAAACTTGCCTTCGGTGTCAAGATAATATTCTTGCGCTAGAGTATAAAGCCCTTCAACGCTAACGTCTTCTCCGTAATTAGCAAAGGAAACGGGAACGCCACCTTCTGCATTATTAAAGGTGTGAATAAAAGAGCCTTCTTTTGTTGCCGACGTTTTATTTTCCATATCGATAAAGATATTGCGGATAGAATTTTGCATATCCGTGCTGATATCTCCGTCAACCGTTTCTATATAAACGCCCGTGTTAAACGCAGAAAGCGACATACTAGAAGTTTTTCCGTTTCCGCCACCGCCACCACCGGGCGCGCCGGGTAGACCGGGGTTAGAACAACCGCTAAAACAGAAAAGACTAGCAATAAAAAAAGTTGAAAGTATAAGAGAACATAATTTAACGTATATCTTTTTCATATAAATAATTATACATAAATATAACTTTAAAATCAATATTACCATTGACAAAATTTTTACCCTTTGTTAAAATATTTAAGTATTGATAAAATTTTGCTTTTGCTTTGCAAAAAGGGTTGCAAAAAAGCGGGTAAAAGGTTAAACGGGGGTAAATATGCCAAAATATAAAATTGCAGACGTAATTTTTGAAACTGAGCATATCTACGACTACGTTCCAAAAGAAATTAAAGGCTATCTCTATACGGAAAACGCCCCCGCGGAACTTACGATAAACCTAAGGCAAGAAGATATCGATTTTGAAAAAAATCTTGCCCCCGATATTGAAGATAAATTTTTAGAAAGCATTGCACTATACAGAAAACTTTGCGACTATATTTTACTAAACAAACAAGGCTTAATCTTTCATTGTAGCGCGATAGCGGTTGGGAGTAACGCATATCTCTTTACCGCACCAAGCGGAACGGGAAAATCTACCCACGCAAAACTCTGGCGCAATCTTTTAGGGGATAGGGCGGTTATGATTAACGACGATAAGCCTATTATCCGCTATATCGACGGTGATTTTTACGTTTACGGCACGCCTTGGGACGGAAAACACCACCTTTCAACCAATGCGCGTGCAAAAATTAAGGGTATTTGCCGTATCGCGCAGGCAAAAGACAATAAAATCGTGCCTATAACGCCTAGCGAAATGCTTATAACGGTTCTTACTCAAACGGCACTACCTAAAGACGAAAAACAAGCAACAGAACTATTTAACCTTATAGATAAACTTTTAGGCACGGTAAAACTTTACCACCTAGATTGTAATATCAGCGAAGACACTGCAAAACTTTCATATAACACGATGACGGGGGATAATTTATGAAAATTAAAGAAGGCTTTATTTTAAGGGAGGCGGCAGGAAAAACTATGGTAATTGCCGTTGGTCCCGCAATGCAAAGTTTTTCGGGTATTATAACCCTTAACGCTCCAAGCGTGTTTTTGTGGCGCATATTAGAAAAGGGCGCAACTGAAGAAGAACTCGTATCCGCACTTCTTAACGAATACGACGTTTCTAAAGAAGTTGCAGAAAAAGACGTAAAAGACTTTGTGGCTAAACTAGTTAGCGCAAACATAGTAATTTAAGGCGGTATATTATGCAAAAGATAGGTTTCGATAGTGAAAAATACCTTCAATTACAATCGGAAAAGATAATGGAAAGAGTTAAACTTTTCGGCGACAAACTCTATTTAGAGTTCGGCGGAAAGCTTTTTGACGACTTTCACGCATCACGCGTTTTGCCGGGTTTTGAACCAGACATTAAAATTAAAATGCTTTCTCAACTTAAAGACCAAGCGGAAATTTTAATGGTTATCAACGCCAACGATATAGAAGGCAATAAAATGCGTAGCGATTTAGGTATTTCTTACGCGCACGACGTTTTAAGACTCATTGATATCTTACGCGGTAAAGGTTTTTATATCGGTAGCGTAGTTTTAACCCGCTTTGCATCACAAACTTCGGTTATGGCTTTCCAAAAAAGGCTAGAACGCTTAGGGATAAAGGTTTACCGCCACTATCCTATCGAAGGCTATCCTTCAGAAGTGGAAAAAATCGTTAGCGAAGACGGCTTTGGTAAAAACGAATATATAGTTACCACGCGCCCACTAGTAATGGTAACCGCACCCGGCCCAGGTAGTGGCAAAATGGCAACGTGCTTATCGCAACTTTACCACGAATTTAAGCGCGGTATCAAAGCAGGTTACGCTAAATACGAAACCTTCCCCATATGGAACTTACCGCTGAACCACCCCGTAAACGTGGCTTACGAAGCGGCAACCGCCGATTTAGACGACCTTAATATGATAGACCCCTTCCATATGGACGCTTACGGCGAAATGGCAGTTAACTATAATCGCGACGTGGAAATTTTCCCCGTGCTTTCTGCCGTTATGACTAAGATTATGGGCGAATGCCCCTATAAGTCCCCAACCGATATGGGCGTTAACATGGCGGGCTATTGCGTTGACGACCAAATCGTTAGAGAGGCAAGCAAACAAGAAATTATCCGTCGCTACTATGCAGCGTTAATTGACTTAAGAAAGGGTTTAATCGGTAAAGAATCGGTTTCTAAAATAGAAATCTTAATGCAAAAAATGCAACTTACCATAAACGATAGGGCGGTGGTGAAACCCGCACTTGTAAAAGAACAGTTAACGGGCACTCCCGCTTGCGCAATGCAACTACCTACGGGCGAAATCGTTACGGGTAAAACGGGGAAATTGCTTGGCGCGGCGTCTTCAGCAATGTTAAACGCGTTAAAAGTTTTGGGCGGTATAGACGATTCTATAGATTTAATATCTTCTTCGGTTATAGAGCCTATCCAAAAGTTAAAAGTTGAACATATGGGAAGCGTAAACCCCCGCCTTCACACCGACGAAGTGTTAATTTGCCTTGCGGTATGCGCGGCAACAGACCCCGTTGCAAAACTTGCGCTTGACCAACTTACTAAACTTAAAGGCGCGCAATTCCACTCTTCAGTAATTCTATCCCACGTTGATAAAAAGACGCTTAAAGAACTTGGCGTGGACGTTACTTGCGAACCTAAGAGCAAGCGCGAATCGGTTTACATGGGCGAAAATTAATCACGTTAACCCCAAAAAAACCTTGTAAAAGTAAAAAATTATAACAAAATTAATAAAATATATAAAAAATCACTATTGACAAAGTCAATTTGTCAATGCTATAATTGAAAAAAAATAATTAAACTCAAAGGAGACGGACTATGAATTTAGAACTTTTGCTTAAAATATTATTGATTTTAGACGCAGTACTTTTGGTTGCTACCGTTGCGCTAGTTGCCGTTAAGTTCAGCAAAAAGGCTTATAAGAAAGAAGAATGCGCTTGCTGTGACTGTGCTTGTGCAGACGCTGTAGAAGAAGCACCTGCTGAAGTGGTTGAAGAACCCGCACCCGTTGAAGAAGTTGCTGAAGCTCAAGAAGAAGTTGCTCCCGTAGAAGAAGCACCCGCAGAAGAAGTTGCACCCGTTGTTATCAACGACGCTGATTCTGATGCAGACGAAGATATCCGCCGTATCCCCTTTGCTGAAAAGATGGTATTCATGGAAAAAGACAAACAAGCTTTCTACGATGCTATCAATAACGAATTCTTAACCTATAGAAAGGTTAACGCACGTATTTCTAACAAGGGCGTATCTTACCGCCTTGGCAGACAACTTATCGCAAAGATTACCGTTCGTGGCAAGACCATGAAGGTTCACTATGCTTTAGACGTAAATGCATTTAACCAAAACATTTACTTCCAAAAAGATATGTCTGACGTAAAAGCATACCAAGAAGTTCCCTTCACCGTTAAGGTTAGAAGTGAACGCGCTGCTAAAAACGCACTTAAACTTATCGATGCTCTTGCAAGTGTACACGGTATTCAAAAGAAAACCCGTTCTACCCCCGTTGATAGTATCGAAGTATTAAAGGCTTGGGTAAAAGAAAAATAATTAAGTTTTAACTAAAGACAAAAGCCGTCGGGTAAACCGACGGCTTTGATTTTCTAAAAGTGAAAATTTTAAGAAAAAAGCGCGATAAAAAAATGGTAAAATTTACCAATAAGCGTGCATAAGTTGTTGACAAATAAAAATAATCGTATATAATAAGAATTAGCACTCTAACCAAAAGATTGCTAAATTATAGGAGGCATCATATATGAAGATTACACCATTATTCGACAAAGTAGTAGTTGAAAGCGTTGAATCAGAAGCAAGAACTCAAAGTGGTTTTATACTTCCGTCCGCTAGTCAAGAAAAACAACAAATGGCAAAAATCGTTGCGGTAGGTCCCGGTGGCGTTATCGACGGTAAAGATATCGTTATGCAAGTTAAGGTTGGACAAACCGTATTATATTCTAAATATGCAGGTAGCGAATTTAAGGTTGACGGCAAAGAACTTACCATTATCCGTCAAAGCGACATTTTGGCTATCGTTGAATAATTAAGGAGGCTTTTATTATTATGGCAAAACAATTAAAACATGGCGAAGACGCTAGAAAAGCCCTTCAAAAAGGGGTTGATATACTTGCAGATACCGTTAAAATTACGTTAGGTCCTAAGGGCAGAAACGTTGTTTTAGACAGAAAGTTCGGCGCACCGTTAATCACTAACGACGGCGTTACTATTGCAAAGGAAGTGGAATTAGAAGACGCTTTTGAAAATATGGGCGCTCAACTTGTAAAAGAAGTTTCCACCAAGACTAACGACGTTGCTGGTGACGGTACGACTACCGCGCTTATCTTAGCGCAAGCAATGATAGACGAAGGCTTAAAGAACGTTGCGGCAGGCGCAAACCCCGTTATCTTAAAGAAAGGTATTTCAGGTGCGGTTGAAGTTGCCGTTTCAGAACTTAAAAACATTTCTAAACCCGTTAAAGATAAAAACGCTATCGGTCAAGTTGCGGCAATTTCTGCTGGCGACAAAGACGTTGGCGAACTTATCAGCGAAGCAATGGAAAAGGTTGGTAAAGACGGCGTTATAACCATTGAAGAATCTAAAACTATGAAAACGGAACTTACCACCGTTGAAGGTATGCAATTCGACCGTGGTTATGCATCAGCATATATGGTAACTAACACCGATAAAATGGAAGCCGTTTTAGAATCTCCCGTAATTTTAATTACCGATAAAAAGATTTCTTCTATTCAAGAAATACTTCCCGTTATCGAACCTATCGCTCAACAAGGTATGCGCCTTTTAATTATTGCAGAAGAAGTTGAAGGCGACGCTTTAGCAGCGCTTGTAGTTAACAAGTTAAAGGGCGTGTTCAACTGTGTTGCAGTTAAAGCCCCCGGCTTTGGCGACAGAAGAAAGGCTATGTTAGAAGATATAGCAATTTTAACGGGCGGTACGGTTATTTCTTCTGAACTTGGTTACGACTTTAAAGACGTTAATATGCAAATGCTTGGCCGTTGCGCGTCAGTTAAGGTTGACAAAGACAATACCACTATCGTTGGCGGTATGGGACACCCCGCTAATATCGAAGCAAGAAAGCAAGCCATCAAAGCACAAATTGCTGAAACTACTTCTGATTACGATAGAGAAAAATTGCACGAACGCCTTGCAAAACTTGCAGGTGGCGTAGCCGTTATCAACGTTGGCGCTGCAACGGAAATTGAAATGAAAGAAAAGAAACTTCGTATAGAAGACGCGCTTAACGCAACTAAGGCTGCCGTTCAAGAAGGTATCGTTCCCGGTGGCGGTATCGCACTTATCTCTACTATGAAGGCGTTAGAAAAATATATCGATTCTTTAGAAGGCGACGAAAAAACGGGCGCAACTATCGTATACAAGTCTGTTCAAGCACCTTTACGTCAAATCGCGCTCAACGCTGGTTTAGACGGTGCCGTTATTCTTAACGAAATTCTTAAAGCAAACAAAGTTAACTACGGCTTTAACGCTTTAACCAACGAATATTGCGATATGGTTGAATGCGGTATTATCGACCCAACTAAAGTTACAAGATCTGCTCTTATGAACGCGGCGTCAGTTGCAGGCGTGTTCTTAACCACCGAATCTGTCGTTGCAGACGTTAAAGAACCAGAACCCGCTATGCCTCAAGGCGCAGGTATGGGCGGTATGTACTAAGATTAAAATAAAACCCGTGCTTACAAACAATAAAATAAAATCCGTGTTAACAAACGCGGTGCTAAAAGGTCGGCAAAAAGCCGACCTTTTTTATTAAACAACGCGCTAAAATTATCCTTTTATACTTTTATTAAAAAATTTTTGTGGTATAATATTTTAAGGTGATAAAATGAGTAAGAAAAATATCGACTTAAAATTTAATAAAATGCTTACCACCGCGGGCGAAAGCTTGCCCGAAATTCCGTGGAATATATACCCCCGCCCCCAACTTAAAAGAGATTCGTTTTTGTGTTTAAACGGGGAGTGGGCTTTTGGCGTAAAAGGTGAAGACGGCACGCTAGCTTTAGATAAAAAAATTATAGTTCCGTTTGCGCCCGAAAGCGTTGTGTCTAAGATAGATACGGTATATCCTGACGGTGCAACGCTAGTTTATAGCAAAAAATTCACCTTGCCGAAAGGCTTTAATAGGGGTAGAGTGATATTAAACTTTGGTGCTGTTTCGCAAATTGCAAGGGTATATTTTAACGGAAATTTTATAATTGAACATAAAAACGGCTACACCCCCTTTAGCGCGGAAGTTACCCCCTATCTAAAAGATGAAAATATCGTTACGATAGAGTGCAAAAGAACCCTTTGCGACCTTGTTCATCCATACGGCAAGCAAAGCCTTAACCGTGGCGGAATGTGGTACACCCCAACTAGCGGTATTTGGCAAACGGTGTGGCTAGAAAGCGTTGCTAACGAATATATAAAAGACTTAACCTTTAAAACTGATGAAAACCGTGTTACCATAACGCTAGAGGGCGTTAAAAAGGCAACCCTTATCGTTACAACTAACACGGGCGAAATAAAGGTTAAAACGGAAGACGGCACTTTTAAATTTACGGTGGATAGCCCTGAATTTTGGTCGCCCGAAAACCCGTATCTATATAATTTTACCGTTACTGCGGGTAAAGATAGCGTGCAATCTTATTTTGCGCTACGCACCCTGTCTATTAAAGAAGTTAACGGCGTAAAAAGGCTGTTGCTTAACGGTAAGCCTTATTTTTTCCACGGACTTTTAGACCAAGGATATTTTAGCGACGGCATATTTACCCCCGCAAGCCCAGAAGTTTACACCGAAGAAATAAAAAAGGTTAAAGCGCTTGGCTTTAACACCTTAAGAAAGCACGTTAAAATTGAACCGCAAGTTTACTATTACGATTGCGATAGGCTTGGCGTTATCGTTTGGCAAGATATGATAAACAACGGCGATTATAAATTTATGCGCGACACCGTGTTGCCAACCATAGGACTTATTCGCAAAAAAGATAAAAACATACACAAAAGTCAAGTTCATAGACAAGCCTTTCTTTCAAATATGGAAGAAACGGTTAAAGTGGTTAAAAATCACCCAAGCGTTTGTTACTATACAATTTTTAACGAAGGCTGGGGGCAATTCGATAGCCAAACGGTATACGAAAAACTTAAAAGTTTAGACGATACGCGCTTTATCGACACGACTAGCGGTTGGTTTTTTGCAGGCGAAACGGACGTTGACAGTCGCCATATCTATTTTAGAAAACCTAAGGTTAAAAGAAGTGATAAACCTATCGTTATAAGTGAGTTTGGCGGTTACGTTTATTCTGTTAAGGGGCACACCTTTAACACCTTAAAAACCTACGGCTATGGAAAATGCGACACGCGAAATCAGTTTGTTGAAAGACTGCGCGACCTATATTTAACCGCAGTTATTCCCGCAATAAAAACGGGGCTATGTGGCACAATCTATACACAAGTTAGCGACGTAGAAGACGAAACTAACGGTTTATTTACCTATGATAGAAAGGTAGATAAAATTACGCCGGAAGAATTTAGTGATATCGCAACCGCTATTTACGAAGAGATAGAAAAGTAAAAAAATAGCAAACAAAGGGCAAGGCGTATAAATCTTGCGCAAAAGTTAAAACAAAAACCAAAACGAAAAATTATAACAAAAAAGCGACGCATTTAATAAGCGTCGCTTTAATTTTAATATTTAGAAAACTTAATCGCTTGTGATTAAGGCGTAACCCTGTTGATATCACGGGGGAACATAGTTGCTTCACGCACGTTCTTAAAGCCAAGTAAGTGCATAGTTAATCTTTCTAAACCGATACCTAAACCGCCGTGTGGGGGAGCACCGTATTTGTGCAACATAAGATAGGTTTCAAAGTCTTCTGGGTTAGTGCCAAGTTTTTTCATCTTTTCCACTTGAGCGTGGTAATCG
Source organism: Clostridia bacterium (assembly GCA_017465145.1). Lineage (GTDB taxonomy): Bacteria > Bacillota > Clostridia > Christensenellales > Borkfalkiaceae > UBA1259. The sequence goes on from JAFTWU010000005.1 coordinate 36,521, forward strand.
TGGATACGTTGACCGCCCGAAGTAATTTCTAAGCCCCTAAAGAGTAGGTCGAAAGACAAGGTGTATTCGGGGTCAGCGGGGTCGTCCATAGTATAGAAAGGACGCTTTTTAGAAGGATAGTGGGTGATAAAGATAAAGTCGCTGTTAAATTCCTTTTTAGCGTATTTACCTAAAAGTTCTTCTTCGTGCGGGTCAAAGTCTTTCATATCGCTAGGCGTATACTTAAACTTTTCCATAATAATCTTTTTCGCGTCCATAAACTTAATTGCGGGAATTTCCGTAATTTCAGGGATATCGGCGTGTAAAATTTCCACTTCTTCAGCGTATTCCGTTTTCAAAAGATTCATAATGTACTTAAGCGCGCCCGTTTCCATATTCATAATGTCTTCAAAGCCGTTGATAAAGCCCATTTCAAAGTCCATTGAAGTATATTCGTTTAAGTGGCGTGAAGTATCGTGGTGTTCCGCGCGGAAAACGGGGGCAATTTCAAATACCCTTTGGAAAACGCCAACTAGCGCTTGCTTATATAATTGAGGGGATTGTGCAAGGTAAACTTGCTTGTCAAAATAGTCAAGTTTAAATACGTTAGTACCACCTTCAGCACCAGCGTAGTTGATTTTGGGCGAACGAATTTCCGTAAAGCCGTTCTTCATTAAAAATTCTCTAAAGCCCCTTGCAATACCTTCTTGCAACTTAAAAATAGCGCGTTCTTTGGGGTTGCGCATAGATACGGGGCGCAAGTCTAAAACGGTGTTTAATTGAATATTATCAAGTTGCTTTTTGTTGATAACTATAGGTAATTGTTCTGCGGGGAGTGATAAAATTTTAATATCGTGAATTTGTAATTCATAGCGGTCGTTACCCTTAGCGTCCTTGCTAGAAACAACCTTGCCGTAAACTTTAACGCACGCTTCTTCGCAAAGTTTTTCATCTAAACGATAGTCGGAAAATTCGGGTGCGTATACGCATTGAATAGTTTCTTTCGCCGTTCTAATAATAATGAAGGCAAAACCCGTCATTTCACGGATACGATGAACGTAACCCGCAATGCTAACAACTTCGCCGTCGTGATTCTTAAAGTCGGCAAAAGCCACGTTTTCGTTTATAATTGTGCCGTTAATCTTGTCCATAAAATCTCCAAAAATAAGATATTTTGCTTATTAAATCTTATATAATAATATCACTTAAACAACTTTAAGGCAAGTATTTATAAAATTATTTTATAGATATAGGGCTCTTTTACCCTTGCAAAACAAATTTTAGTGTGCTATCATATAACTAGTAAAAAAGTAATATCTCTTAAAGGAGTTTTCTATGAAAGAATTTTTCAACAAGATTTGGACTGCCGTATCGGGCTTTTTCCTTAACGTATGGGCGTGGCTTACGGGCGTTTGCACCCCTATCGGTGAAAAAATAGGCTTATCGGCAGAAGTTACCGCTTATATTTTAATAGGTGTTGTAGTAGCTCTTATAATCGTTATAATAATGCTTATCGCGGGCGCTTGCTCTAAAAAGCGCAAAGCAAAAAAAGCGGCAAAAGCGTTAGAAAAAGAAAAAGCAAAGCAAGACAACTTATCGGCTAAAGCACAAGCCGTAGTAGAAGAAAAACACGTTAGCGAAGAAGTTGTTAAGATAGATAGCGCGCCCGTTGAACAACCCGCTACCGTAGTTGTAACTGAACCCACTCAAGAAGAAGTTTCCGCAAGCGTAGAAGTTAAGGCAGTAGAAGAAACCCCCGCTCAAGAAGAAAAGGTTGAAAAACCCGTTGAAAAAGCAGAAGTTAAAGAAGACATAAAGGTTGCCGTTAAAAAGGCACCCGCTAAAAAGACGGAAAATAAAACGGCTAAAAAAGTTGCTACCGCAGAAACTGTTAAAGAAGACAAAAAACCCGCAAAAAAACTTGCAGGCAAATGGAAAATCGTTATCAAACGCGATAACGAATACGTTGCAGAACTCACCGCATCTAACGGCGAAGTTATGTTGATTAGTGAAACTTATTCAACGGCAGACGGGGCAAGAAACGGCATTTCCACCATTATCAAAGGTGTAGAAACGGGCACTTTCGTAATCTATCGCGACAAGGCGGGCAACTATTACTTTAAACTTAAAAGCGCAAACAACCGTTTGCTTTGCGTAGGCGCGGTTTATAAAGAAAAAACGGCTTGCATAAAGGCTAGCGAATCGGTTAAGCGTATTGCAAAAGATTCACCCATTATGCCAGACGTTGTTGAAGGTGAACGCTACGTTGAATATACCCCCGCAAAAGTTACCGCAAGTGGTAAAGGTGGCAAAGGTAAGTGGAAGATAGAAGTAAGTGAAGAAGGTGGTTTTAGTGCTAAACTTTACGCTAATAACGGTCAACTTATGCTTGCTACTGAAGAAGTTTCTGCTAAAAAGACGGCAAAAACTGCAATAGAATCGGTTAAAAAGAACTGTGCGGACGGCAACTTTATTATTGATAAAGATAAGTTTGGCAGATTCTATTATAAATTACATAACGCTCAAAAGTCCGTTCTTTGCATAGGCGAAGCGTACGATACGTTAGACGGTTGCGTAAGCGCAATAGAATCAGTTCGCCGTTTTGCAGCGACCGCTGAACTTGCTGAATAAAAAGCGCAAAAACTAACGTTAATTAAAAATTAAATTAAAGCCACGCGGTCGCGTGGCTTTTCTTTAATACATGCCTTATTGCGTGCCTTAAATTTTTGTAAATTATTCCGTTATATTTAGTTGACATCGTATAAGCAGAAATGTATAATAAAACTAATTTTTGACTTGGAGAGAAAATTATGATTGGAGCGGTTGCGGTAAGAAGTGATTCTATTATTAAAAAAATTACCTTAACAGCAGTATTTACTGCACTTTGTTGCATAGGTACGGTAAGTATTGCAATTCCATTGCCAACGGGCTACGTTAACGTTGGCGACGTGTTTGTTTTGCTTTCCGCGTGGCTACTTGGTCCACTTTACGGAACGGTTGCAGCAGGCTTTGGCAGTTGTATAGCAGACGTTCTTGCAGGCTTTCCCATTTATGCCCCTGCAACGCTTATTGTTAAGGCGGGCGTTGCGCTAATAGGCTATTATTTTTCCGTGCTAATTAAGAAGTTAATTAAAAAAGCGCCTAATTTTACTTGTCGTATTTTAGCTGTTATTATAGCAGAAGGCTTTATGGTTTTGGGCTATTTTGTTTTTGAAAGCGCCCTTTACGGCGTAGCAACGGCATCGTTAACACTTTTAGGAAATACAATTCAAGGTTTGATATGCGGAACGGTTGCGGTGTTAATAAGTTGCGCCCTAGCACCCATAAAATACGTTAACAACAACTTTCCACATTTTTCACTTAATTGGCAAAAGCGCGACAAAAAAACAAATTGAAAATAAAATTTAATAGTAAAAAACGTTTGACAAGCGGTAAAAAATGTTGTATTATGTATAGGCTTAAAGAAGAAGTTACCCTTCTCGCCGACGGAACGGTTCGTTCGGCTCAATACTTTTAACGCTTTCAACTAAGCGTATATTATCGTATTGTACGGGTTGCTTTATCTATATAAGCAACCCTTTTTTGTATCCGCCGTAGCGGGAAATATTTTGTGAGGTATACTACCATTAAAAAAGAACATCAATTGAACGAAGAAATCAGGGATAAAGAAGTCCGCCTTATCGGTGAAACGGGCGAACAATTAGGTATCGTTTCTTCGCGCGAAGCGTTAAGTATTGCAGAAGACAGGGGCTTAGACTTGGTTAAAATTTCACCCAACGCTAATCCACCCGTATGCAAAATTATGAACTACGGCAAATACCTTTTTGAACAAAACAAAAAGGCAAAAGAGGCAAAAAAGAATCAAAAGGTTATAGAAATTAAAGAAGTTTGGCTTTCTATGACAATCGACGTTGGCGACCTTCAGGTTAAAGCAAAGCAAGCACATAAGTTTTTAACCGGTGGCAACAAAGTTAAGGTGTCTATAAGAATGCGTGGCAGACAAATGGCACACGCTGAAATGGGCGTTGACGTTATGAACCGTTTCTTTGACCTTGTTAAAGAAGTCGGCACAATGGAAAAGAAACCGCTTACCGAAGGCAGAAACATTTGGATGATGTTAGTGCCCAAGCAAGCGTAACTTAAAAATAACAATATTAACGGAGGAATTTACTATGCCTAAAATGAAGACCAAAAGCGCTGCTAAAAAACGCTTTAAAGTAACAGCTACTGGCAAAATCAAAAGGGCTTGCTCTGGCAAGAACCACATTTTAACCAAGAAAGACAGAAAGAGAAAGAACAATCTTTGCGATGGCGCATACGTTGACGCTACTCAACAAAAGACTATTAAAACTCTCATCTACAATAAATAATAAAGGAGTGTATAGATATGCGTATTAAAAGAGGTGTTAACGCTGTTAAAAAGCGTAGAAAGATTTTAAAACTCGCTAAAGGCTATTTTGGTGGCAGAAGCAAGAGATATAGAGTTGCTCGTGAAGCAGTTATGAAGGCTCAAAAGTATGCTTACATTGGTAGAAAACTTCGTAAGCGTGACTTTAGATCTTTATGGATTGCAAGAATTAACGCTGCTTGCCGTATGAACGGTTTATCTTACAGCAAGTTTATGTTCGGTTTAAAGAACGCGGGTATCGCGCTCAACAGAAAGGTATTAGCAGAAATCGCAGTAAGCGACGCTGCAGCTTTCACCGCACTTTGCGAACAAGCAAAAAACAACTTAAAATAATTTATAAGGATGAAGCCTGCTCTATATAATGCGCAGGCTTTATTTAAGTTAAATGATAACCAGCAGACAAAATCCGCTTATAAAATTTATTCGTTCGCTTAAAGATAAAAAGAACCGTGATGCAAACGGCGTTTATCTATGCGAAGGCGTTAAACTAGTCCGCGAAGCGTACCTTAGCGGGCAAGATTTTTACGCGCTAGTTTGCACTAGTAAGGGCGAAAGTTTAATAGACGACGTAGCGTGCGCTAAAGAAATCGTTAGTGACGACGTGTTTAATTCTATCAGCGACGAAGTTTCACCCCAAGGCGTTTTGGCGGTTATAAAAAAACCGCTAAAAGAATTAAGCGCGCCTAAAGGTAGTTGCGTTTTATTAGACGGTGTTAGCGACCCTTCAAACGTGGGTATGATTATAAGAACGGCTGCGGCGGCGGGGTATAACGATATATACCTTATAAACTGTGCAGACGCATATTCACCTAAAGCCGTAAGGGCTAGTATGAGTGGTGTTTTCCGTGTAAAAATTCACGCTGGAGCGCGCGAAGAAATTCTTCCCCTTATATCACTTCCCATAGTGGTTGGCGATATGAACGGCAAAAACGTTTTCGCGGGCGGAATTGATTGCGATTTTTGTTTGGTTATCGGTAACGAAGGACACGGCGTAAGCAGTGAACTTCGCGATAGGGCAACTTATACGGTAAGTATTCCTATGCAAAACGAAATGGAAAGCCTAAACGCTGCCGTTTCCGCAGGGATACTTATGTATAGTCTTAAAAATTAACGAAAGCAAGGAGAAAAAATATGTCTGGTCACTCACATGCAGCCAACATTGCGGCTAAAAAAGCAAAAACTGACGCAGCAAAGGGTAAAATTTTCACCAAGGTAGGTAGAGAAATTGCCGTTGCCGCTAAAAATAACCCCGACCCCGATACTAACAGCAAACTTGCCGATGCTATTGCAAAAGCAAAAGCAGTTAATATGCCTAACGAAAACATTAAAAGATGTATCGCAAAGGCAGCAGGCGAACTAGCTAGTGATAACTTTGAAGAATTAACCTACGAAGGTTACGGCCCCGCAGGTAGCGCGGTAATTATTAAGGCGCTTACCGACAACAAAAACCGTACGGTTGACTGGGTAAGAACGGCAATGCGTAAGCACGGTGGTTCACTTGGCAACAGCGGTTGCGTATCTTTCACTTTTACCACTATGGGTATTATCGTTATCGAAAGAACGCCCGACCTTGACGAAGACACCGTTATGGAATACGCTTTAGACGCTGGTGCTGACGATATTATTACCGAAGACGACGCGTTTGAAGTTCACACTTCAGTTGCAAACTTCTCTCAAGTAAGAAAATATCTTGAAGAAAAGGGTTTAAACTTCTTTGAAGCGCAAATTGAAATGGTTCCCCAAAACGTTATCACTTTAGAAGGTGAAGAACTTGCTAAATTTAAGCGTTTAATCGACGCGTTAGAAGATTTAGACGACGTTCAAAACGTTTACCACAACGTTGATATGCCAGAAGACGAAGAAGAATAAAATTTTTCTTTAACGGCAAATCTAAAGAAAAGTAGCAAAAATATTTTTTATTGCATAAAAATACCTTACTTGCCCATACTTACGGTATCGGTAGTAAGGTAATTTTTTTATTTAACCATTAAAATTACGTTAAATTATTACCGTTTAAATATTTTCGCAAAATAGCGGTTGCACCTTTGCCCGCAATTTTGCGGGCAAAGGGGGCGTATAAAAAATACGCCCTTTTTGAAATAAATTTTTCTTTTTTTGTGTAAACAAATGGAAAAATGTGTTACAATATATATAAATATAGACTTAAATTATAAATTTGGAGAAAATAAATGAAAAAATTCGTCCGCAATCTATTGTTGCTAGTTCTAACTCTTTCGTTAATTGTTGGCGTTTCGGGTTGCCGTTTTATAATTGATAGGGGAGACGACGGCGATACGCCCACAGAACCTACCCCGCAAACCCCTTCACAAATTATCGTAGAAACGGCTTTGCCAGATTCTCTTACTCTTGCGGAAAGCGTTGATTTAACGACTGCAAGAACTTTGCAAGACGCTATGAGTATGGAAGACGCTATTGAAAGCGTAAGGCGTTCTGCCGTTGCAATCTCTATTAGTCCCGTGGGCGCAAACTATACGGGTTGGGGCTCTGGCGTTCTTATTAATACCGATACGGGCAACGTTAACGAATATTATATTCTAACTTGCCACCACGTTATTTGTGATGAAAACGCAGATATAAAGGTGTATGTCCCGGACGCTAACTATCGTTACGACAACAATAATTATATATTCACGGGTAAAATCGGTGGAAACCGTTCTGCGACTCAAGCGGTAGAACTTGTCGGCGGTGATGCTCAAAGCGACGTTGCCGTGCTTAAACTTCGCGTTTTAGGTTCAACCATTTCTCAAGATATAAGGGCAAATTGTCTTGCACCCGTTATGGACACCGCAAACCCCGTTAAAGTTGGTCAACAAGTTTTTGCAATAGGAAATTCTACCGGTCAACTTCCCGGGCACGTTACCACGGGTACGGTAAGTTATCTAAATCGTGCCGTTTCAGTTAACGGTGTAGGCACTATGAATTTACTTGAAATTGACCTTAACAGTTACCACGGCAACTCTGGTGGCGGGTTATATAACCTTTACGGCGAAGTAATCGGCTTAACCAACTGTGGCGACGACGTAAATATCGGCATCAACTATGCAATTCCCTTAAAAATAAGTTCATCTAAATCTGTAGATAACGGTATCGTTAATATAGCAAGCCAACTTATTGCCACGGCAAGCAGTTATAACTACGGCTATGTTTCGGGCAGAAGGCTAATGCTTGGTTTTACCATTATGACGGAAAATTCACAAGTAAAGGTAACGGAAATTGACACTAGCGCACCCGCGTATAAGGCAGGGTTAAGGCTAAACGATATCATTAAAGAAATTCACTACGGCGACGACCAAGTTAAAACGATAAGCAACAATAATGACTTTTCTTCAGTAGTATCTACCTTAAAACTATTAGAAGAATTCAAGGTTGTGGTAAGTCGTAAAAACGGCAGAGTTACCGAAACGCGCACCATCACCTTAAAATATACTCAGCAATATTTCTGCAATACGGGTGTATACGAACAGCCCGTCGCGTAGAAAGTAAATAAGTTAAAACACGAAAAACTTAACAAAAAAAGCGAAGTGAAAAATCACTTCGCTTTTTTATTGTAAAAATTATCGTTGTTTTATTAAAGGGTTTTTAATATCTTATCAATAACGGGGGCAATTTTTTCTGCCATACGGAAAAACCCTAAATCGTTGGGGTGGCAGGTGTCCACGGTACAAAGGTCACGCGTGGTTTTGCCAAACAAACTTTCGCCGTCGATAAAATAAACTTTTTTATCACCCTTGCGCTTTGCATAGCGATAGGTCTTTTTAATAATTTCGCGCCTTTCAGCACTTTGACTATCGTATTCAAAGTCAGGCTTGGAAATAAACACGATAGGGGTATCTGGTTTTTGACTTCTTAAACGCTTGTAAAGGTTAAGGTGAGTAGCCTTTAAAAATGCTGGGTCTGGGGCGTTGTAATCGTAATCCATAACGTAGATAGACGCATTGATGTTCGCCATATAATCTATCATAACGTTTTCCGCCTTGCCGTTGCCGGAAAAACCGAGGTTAATAATATCGGTATCAAGCCAACGTGAAATAAGTGAAACGTAATCGTTACCCGGTCTTGAACAGCAACCCCCTTGCGTTATAGAAGAGCCGTAAAACAATACGGGCGTTTTATAAGTATAATCGGTGGCGGGGGAAATTTCGCAACCCTTTTTAATGCCGATATAAAGTTTATTTACACCGTTATATAGTGGGAAGAAATATTCGCATTTATTTTCTTTATCGCCTTGCATACGATAAATGCCTTCAAAAGAGAATACACCGCCTACTGCGCTGTCGTAATCTTCTTGAGTGGGAGTAATTTTAGAAACGAACTTGCCGTTAACCATTAAAGAAAAACCAAACACGCCAACCATAGTCATATGGGGCAAAAGTTCGGTTACGGGAACTTCCGCACGAATTGCCACGTAAGGAGAGTTAGTGTTAAAACGAAGTCTACCACCCGCGGTGTTCATAGATAAATGCCACATATTGTTACTTATGCTTTTACCAAGTTCGCGGGGCATTCTTAAAAACATACCGTCCGCGTTAGAATAGTAAACGCCGTGGAGACCGAAGTTTAAATTAGACGCGTCCACCCAAACGATATCTGGTTCAGTTATGCTTTTTGCTTTAAAATTAACGTCTATTTCAGAAATTTTCATAATTCAATTTACCTTAAAATTATTAAAAAGAATAAAATTTAAGGCGTTTTGCTTAAGTCTTAAGAAAACGCCTTTTTAATCAATATCTTAAAATATTATTTGCATTCGTCAGCCTTGCCAGCGCAACCTAAAACGTTGATAAGTTTGTGTCTAACGATTTCTTTAATGTTAGCACGTGCGGGTTTTAAGTATTCTCTGGGGTCGAACTTGTCAGGGTGGTCGTTATAGAACTTTCTAATAGTACCGGTCATAGCCAAACGTAAGTCAGAGTCGATGTTGATTTTGCAAACTGAAAGAGCAGCAGCCTTTCTTAATTGTTCTTCGGGAACACCGATAGCGTTGGGCATTTTACCGCCGTTTTCGTTTACCATCTTAACGTATTCTTGGGGAACTGAAGATGAACCGTGTAATACGATGGGGAAACCGGGGAGTTTCTTAGAAACTGCTTCTAAAATGTCAAAACGTAGTGGAGGGGGAACAAGGATACCGTCTTCGTTTAAGGTGCATTGTTCGGGAGTGAACTTGTATGCGCCGTGTGAAGTACCGATAGCGATTGCTAAACTGTCAACACCCGTTCTGGTAACGAATTCGATAACTTCTTCGGGCTTGGTGTAAGATTCTTTACCGTGTTCTACCTTAACTTCGTCTTCAATACCTGCTAAAGTACCAAGTTCGCCTTCTACGGTAACGCCACGTTCGTGAGCGTAATCAACTACCTTTTTGGTAAGAGCGATGTTTTCTTCAAAGGGAAGGTGACTGCCGTCAATCATAACTGAAGTGAAACCACCGTCGATACAAGCCTTACAGGTTTCAAAATCGGGGCCGTGGTCTAAGTGTAATACGATGGGGATTTCGGGGCATTCTTGAACCGCAGCTTCTACCAACTTAACAAGGTAGGTGTGGTTTGCATAAGCCCTTGCGCCCTTTGATACTTGAAGAATAACGGGAGCGTTTTCTTCTTTGCACGCTTCAGTAATACCCTGAACGATTTCCATGTTGTTAACGTTAAATGCGCCGATTGCATAGCCGTTTTTATAAGCCATTTCGAACATTTTTTTAGAGTTAACTAATGCCATAATATAAAGTCCTCCAATAAAAATAATAAAAACAATTTTCTTTAGTGGGCTTATAATTGCAAGCCCAATCTTTTACAACTTCTATTATATAGTTTTTTTTGCAAATAAGCAAATATTTTTTTAATTTATATTAAAATACTTTATAAAAAAGATAGTTTGTGGTATATTTATGAAGAAAAAAATAAATTTTGGCAGGTAATTATGCAAGACATAAGAATTAATCAACTTGCAAAAGGTTTAGTTAACTATTCTTGCGCACTTAAAAAGGGCGAAAAAGTTTTAATTGAAGCAAAGGGCATAGACTATATGCTTGTCAACGCGCTTATAAAAGAAGTTTATGCGGTAGGGGCAATACCATTTGTGGAAATTTACGACAACAGAATTTTAAGAGAAATTCTTTTAGGACAAACGGAAGAAGGCGCGCGCCTAAAGGCAAAATACGCATCTTGTCGTATGGCGGAAATGGACGCTTATATCGGTATTCGCGGTGGTGAAAACTGCAACGAAAACGCAGACGTTCCCGAAAAGAATATGCAAATTGAAAGTGAATTTTATTCTCACCCCGTTCATCACGAAATTCGCGTTAAAAAGACTAAGTGGGTGGTTTTGCGCTATCCTAATCAAGCGATGGCACAACTTGCGGGTATGAGTACGGACGCCTTTGAAGATTTTTATTTTAAGGTTTGCAACCTAGACTATTCTAAAATGGATAGGGCTATGGACGCGCTTAAGGCACGCCTAGATAAAGCGGACAAGGTTAGAATTACCGCAAAGGGTACTGATTTAACCTTTTCTATTAAAGGTATAGGCAGTAAAAAGTGTTCTGGCGAAAGAAATATCCCAGACGGCGAAATTTACACCGCACCCGTTAAAAATAGCGTAAACGGTGTTATCACTTACAACGCACCGTCGGTTGAACAAGGCTTTAAGTTTGAAAACGTTTCTTTAACCTTTGAAAACGGCAAAATTATAAAGGCAACCGCAAACGACAACGAAAAGGTAAACGCTATATTTAACACCGATGAAGGTGCAAGATACGTTGGCGAATTTGCTTTCGGCGTAAACCCCTATATAACTAAACCTATGGGCGATATCCTTTTTGATGAAAAGATATCGGGTTCTATTCACTTTACTCCCGGCGCTTGCTATGACGATGCGTATAACGGCAACGTTTCCGCAATACATTGGGACTTGGTTTTAATACAGACTAAAGAGTACGGTGGCGGTGAAATTTACCTTGACGGAGAACTAATTCGCAAGGACGGATTATTCGTTACGCCCGACTTATTGTGTTTAAATCCCGAAAATTTAAAATAACGCGTTAAAACGTTTGACTAAAAATGGTCAAAAAGCTATAATAATTAATGAAATTTATAAAAAATATATATTTTTTGGAGGACATATAAAATGTCAAAAGTAACAAAAGTTGCAATTAACGGTTTCGGCCGTATCGGTCGTCTTGCTTTCCGTCAAATGTTCGGCGCAGAAGGTTACGAAGTAGTTGCTATCAACGACTTAACCAGCCCCGAAATGCTTGCTCACCTTTTAAAGTATGACACCATGCAAGGTAACTACGTAGCACAAGGCCACACCGTTGAATCTACCGAAGATTCAATCATCGTTGATGGCAAGGAAATCAAAATTTCTAAGTGCGCAAACGCTGCTGAATGCCCCTGGGCTCAATACGACGTTGACGTTGTATTAGAATGCACCGGCTTCTACACCAGCAAAGAAAAGGCAAATGCTCACATCGTAGCAGGCGCTAAAAAAGTTGTTATTTCTGCTCCTGCAGGTAACGACCTTCCCACTATCGTTTACAACGTAAACCACAAGTCTTTAACCGCTGACGACAAGATTATTTCTGCTGCATCTTGCACCACCAACTGTCTTGCTCCTATGGCTAAAGCACTTAACGATTACGCTCCCATCCAAAGCGGTATCATGACCACCGTTCACGCTTACACCGGCGACCAAATGATTCTTGACGGTCCTCAAAGAAAGGGCGACAAGAGACGTTCACGCGCAGGCGCTATGAACATCGTTCCCAACAGCACCGGTGCTGCTAAGGCTATCGGTCTTGTTATCCCCGAACTCAACGGCAAGCTAATCGGCGCTGCTCAACGTGTTCCCACCGCAACCGGTTCTACCACCATCCTTATCGCAGTTGTTAAGGGCAAGGACGTAACCAAAGAAGGTATCAACGCAGCTATGAAGGCTCAAGCTACTGAATCTTTCGGTTACAACACCGATGAAATCGTTTCTTCAGACGTTATCGGTATGAGATTCGGTTCTTTATTTGATGCTACTCAAACCATGGTTTCTAAGATTGACGACGATACTTACCAAGTACAAGTTGTTTCTTGGTACGACAACGAAAACTCTTACACCAGCCAAATGGTTAGAACCATCAAATACTTCTCTGAAATCTAATTTTAGGGTAAACAAAAAAATTAAGGCAGGTCATCGACCTGCCTTTTTTGTTTTCTTTAGTGCTTTTGCGTATCATAGGATTTGCCCGCTAAGAGTTAGTATTTCCGCCAAATAGACAACCGCAACTACCCGTGGTAGTCAAAAGTGCAAGCAGTAAAAACAGTTGCGTGCTAGATATCGTGTTGTTAGATGTAAGTAAAAGCAGTAGCGCAATTAAAACGATATTGTTGGAATTCATTGTTAAACCTCCTTTTCCTTAAAATACGCTATTTTTTTATAATATGCGACGGCTTTTTTTATTATTCCTTTTCCCATTACTGATATAATACGTGTACAATCATTATAAGTTAACGGGGGATACTATGAAAGAAGTTTTACTTGATAAACGCATGCAATCTTTGGTTAAAGATTACGTTCCTAAAGGGGAAATTTTAGATGATTTGGTGTGTTTTTTCTCTATTTTTTCCGACTACACAAGGCTTAAAATGATATCGGCGCTAGCCATCAGCGAAATGTGTGTAAGCGACCTGTCAACCTTGTTAAACCTTAACCAAACGACAGTTTCGCACCAATTAAGAATGCTAAAAAACCTTAACGCTGTAAAGACTAAAAGGCAAGGAAAGGTAGTTTTTTATTCACTTCGCAACGAAACGCTTAACGACGTTTTGCTAAAAGGGGTGGAATTTTTAGGTTATTAATGGTTTTCGCGCCCGCTACGAATATATTTCCGCTTGTAAATCGTTTAAAAATGGTTTATAATATTTAGGTGGATAATTTAAGCGAAAAACTTAAACTTTTGCCCGATAACCCCGGCGTTTACGTCATGTTAGATAAAAACGGGCAAATTATATACGTTGGCAAGGCAAAAAACCTTAAAAATAGGGTGCGCCAATATTTTTTCAACAGCGTCAAAACGGAAAAAGTTATGGCGATGGTGTCTAATATTGCCGATTTTTACTATATTATCGCGCCAAGTGAAATAGACGCGCTATCTTTAGAAAATAACCTTATCAAAAAACATAAGCCAAGATACAACATTTTACTTAAAGACGATAAAACCTATCCTTACTTAAAAATTAACTTAAAAGACAAATTCCCCACCTTTACCATAACGCGCAAAATCAAAAAGGACGGCTGTAAATATTTTGGTCCTTTTATGGGTGGCGTTTCGGTAAGCGGTGTGCTAGAAGTTGTCAATTCGGTGTTCAACTTGCGCCCCTGCGCCAAAGTTTTGGGCGAAAAGGTGCTTAAACCGTGCTTAAACTATCACATTAAAAAATGCCCGTCCCCTTGCAGTAGGGCGATAGATGAAAAAGATTATAAAGAAAACGTTTCAAGGGCAATAGACTTTTTGTCGGGCGATATTTCTTCGGCAGAACAAACGCTTAAAGAAAAAATGCTCTCTTCTGCTGAAAACGAAGAATTTGAACTTGCCCTAAAATATAAAGAATATCTATTCAGTTTAGAAAAAATTAAAATTAAGCGTATAACGTCCTTAAATAAGTTCCTTAACGCTGATATAATTGCTTATAAGTCAAACGGAATTTATTCAACGGTAAACATTTTATTCGTGCGTAGCGGAAGAATGCTTGGCGGTAAAAACTTTTCATTTGAAAGCGGTGCGCTATCCGTAGAAGACGGGTTGAACGAATTTATTACTAGATATTACCGCGCGGGCGTGGAAATTCCCGATGAGATTATCTGTGCTAACGCCGTTACCGACGTGGAAATTTTAACGGAATATTTTGAAAAAACATTTAATAAATCGGTGGTAATAGCACACGCTAAACAAGGGGTAAGAAAACAACTTACCGATATGGCAAGCGTTAACGCAGCAGAACATTTAGAAACTGCCGTTGGCAAAATTGAACATAAAGTTGATATGACCGTAAAAGCGTGCGAACTATTGCAACAAAAGTTAAACCTTTCACGCTATCCAAAGCGTATGGAATGTTACGATATATCAAACGTGAGCGGTGTTGACAAGGTTGGCAGTATGGTTGTGTTTAACGATGGCGAACCTGACCGCGACCAATACCGCAGATTTAAGATTAAAACTTTTGAAGGTGCAGACGATTATCGCGCCCATCAAGAGATGATGACGCGTCGTCTAGAAAGGCTTATTACAGAGCCGGAAAAATTCCCCAAACCCGACCTTATTATAATAGACGGTGGCAAAGGGCAACTTTCCGCGGTAAAAGAAATTTTTGATAAAAAGGGTGTTACCGATATAGACCTTATTGCCCTTGCTGAGCGCGAAGAAGAAATTTTTACGCTCGAATCTAAAAATCCCGTTATTTTAGAGCGCAGAGATTATTGTTTAAAAATGTTGCAACGTATCCGTGACGAAGCCCATCGCTTTGCCATAACCTATCACCGTTCGTTGCGCAGTAAACGTGCGCTAAGTTCGGTTTTAGACGGTGTAAAAGGGCTTGGCAAGGTTAAAAAGCAAGCACTTCTTGCACGCTTTAAGGATATCGGCGGAATAATTTCCGCAACCAAAGAAGAATTAAAACAAGTGGACGGCATAGGCGAAAAGCAAGCCACCGCCATAATAGAAACACTCACCAAAGAGGGACTTAAATGAAATATAAACTATTCATAAGCGACTACGACGGAACGCTAGGCAAAGCGCCCGCCAACGACGTTGATAAAGAAACGCGCAAAGCAATAGACGAATACGTTAAAAAAGGTGGAATCTTTTGCGTTTGCACGGGCAGAGAAACGTCTTCAATAACTAGAATTTTAAACGAACAAAACCTTAAAGGAATAGTCGTTTCTTTTCAAGGCGCGGTTATAACCGACCTTGATAATGGAAAGACCTTGCTAGACGAGGGCTTAAGCGTAGAGCAAACGGTTAAGGCGCTAGATAGTGCGTCTAAATACGACCTAACCCCCTTGTGTTACGGCAAAAACGACTTTTTCTATCAACAAATGAACGGCTATATAGAAGTTTACGAAAGGGCGATAAGACTTAAAGGAAAGGTTGCCGACGTAAAAAGCGAGGTTATTAAAAACGGCACTTCTGTATTTAAGATTTGTTGGCTTGGCGATGATAAAATCGTAAAGCAAGCGGAAAAAGAACTTAACGAAATTTATAAAGGGCAAGGCATAAAGTTTAACAGCGGTGCACCTTGCTTGCTAGAAGCAATTAACCCTACCTTTAGCAAAGGAAAAGCGGTTAAATATCTTGCCGATTACTACGGCGTACCGTTAACGGAAGTAATTGCCGTTGGCGACAGCACAAACGATATAGACTTAATTTCGGGTGAGTGGCACGGCGTAGCGGTTGGTGACGCCAGAGAAGAACTTAAAGCGATTGCCGATGAAGTTACCCTACCCTTTGATGAAAAACCCATAAAATACTTACTAGAAAAATATTGCTTATAGCGGTGCGATTTCGCAAAAACGAAAAAATTAACGCGCCTAATAAAGCAACTTACATACGATAGGTGAAAAATGCAAGACAATTTAGAAAAAAAAGTTAACGGCATAGGAATTTTAGAAAAGATAGAAAATGCCGAAGAAATTAAAAAACAATTTGACGAAGTAAAAGAAGAGTTGGTTATGCCCCTTCTTGCTTTACGCGGAAAGGTGTTATTCCCAAAAACTTTATTAAATTTTGACGTGGGCAGACCTGCGTCTATAGAAGCGGTTAATCGCGCGGCAAAGATAGGTTCTAAACTATTTATTTCCGCACAAAAAGACGCGTTTATCGACGCGCCAAAAGAAAGCGATTTAAGTAACGTAGGGGTTATTGCGCTATTAAAACAAATTGTAAAACTTCCTAACGGCAGTATGAAGATAAGCGCAGAAGCAATTTGCCGTGCGAAAATTTTAGAATTTATTCCCGATAAAGCGTGCTTTATGATAAAGTGCGAAAAAGCGCCCTATATAGAAGATGAAGATGAAATAAAGGCGGTGGCTTATACCCGCGTTGCAAAGGCGTCTTTCTTTGAATATGCACTTTTCGATAAGCGCATTACAAAAGAGGTTTTATCGCAATTAAACCGCATAGAAACCCCCAACGAATTTATAGACAACGCCCTTTCGGTAGTTAATTTTAAAGAGCCCGACCTTATTGATATCTTAGCAGAAGACGTTACGCTAGAGCGTATAAATAAGTTTAAAACTCTATTTACAAAGGAAACGGAAATCGCTAGATTAGAGAAAAAATTATCGGCAACGGTAAAGAACAACATTGATAAATCTCAAAAAGAATTTTATCTACGCGAACAACTTCGCGCCATACACCAAGAACTTGGCGACAACGAAAACGAACGCGACGAACTTACCGAAAAGATAAAAAATAAAGGCTTACCTAAAGAAATAGAAGAAAAGGCGCTTAAAGAAATTGAACGCCTTGGAAAAATAAATCCGTCTTCACCCGACTATTCGATAATCCTTAACTATTTAGATTGGATTTGTGAACTTCCCTTTGAAACGGTAACCACCGATACGGAAAATTTAGCCGATGCTAAGGCGGTGTTAGATGCCGACCACTTCGGTTTAGAAAAGGTTAAACAAAGAATAGTTGAATACCTTGCGGTACTTCATTTAACTAAAAAAATCAAAGGACCTGTTTTGTGTTTCGTAGGGCCTCCAGGCGTTGGTAAAACTTCGGTTGCAACGTCTATTGCGCGCGCCCTTAACAGAAAGTTCGTTCGTATGAGCCTTGGCGGTGTTAAAGACGAAGCGGAAATACGCGGACACCGTAAAACATACGTTGGCGCAATGCCGGGTAGAATTATTTACGGGCTTAAAAATGCAGGCTCTATGAACCCCGTGTTCTTGCTTGACGAAATAGATAAACTATCTTCTGATATCCACGGTGACCCCGCTAGCGCGCTATTAGAAGTGCTAGACCCCGAACAAAACGTAACTTTCCGCGATAGATATTTAGAAGTTCCCGTAGACCTTTCTAAAGTAATGTTTATAACCACGGCAAACAGTTTAGATACTATTCCATACCCACTCTTAGACCGTATGGAAGTTATAGAACTTACAGGCTATACCGATGAAGACAAGTTGCAAATTGCAAAGCAATATTTAATTCCAAAGCAGATTAAAGAAAACGGCTTAACCGACGGAAAAGTTACGCTTACCGACGACGCCGTTAAGGAAATTATCGAAGGGTATACTATGGAAGCGGGCGTAAGAAACTTAGACCGCGAAGTAGCGTCTGTCATAAGAAAGGTTGCCGCACGCTTTGCGGAAAAACCCCGCACGAAAAAGCAAACTATCGATAAAAAGGATATTTCAAAATATCTCGGCGTTAAAAAATTCTTGCGTGATGAAAGCGACGCTAGTGGCGAAGTAGGTGCTTGCACGGGGCTTGCTTGGACAAGCGTTGGCGGAACTACTTTAACCATAGAAGTATCTTTAATGCGTGGCAAGGGGGAAATTTTATTAACGGGTAAACTTGGCGACGTTATGAAAGAATCTGCCCGCGCGGCAATAAGTTATATTCGCGCTAACGCAGAAAAGTACGGCATAGCGGAAGAAAGATTTGAAAAAACCGATATCCATATCCACGTTCCCGAAGGCGCAACCCCAAAAGACGGGCCGTCTGCTGGTATCACTATGGCAACGGCAATACTTTCAGCGTTTACGGGCAAAGCGGTTAAACAGGGCGTTGCTATGACGGGTGAAATTACCTTACGCGGAAAGGTGCTTGCAATAGGTGGCTTAAAAGAAAAATCACTTGCCGCATACCGCCGTGGCATCAAAAATATTTTGATACCTAAGGCAAATATTAAAGATTTAGAAGAAATCCCCAAAGAAGTTAAAAAACACTTAAACTTTATCCCTTGTGACAGCGTAGAACAAGTGTTTGATAAGGCGATTGACCTAAAATAGAATTAGTCAAAAAATTAGCAAAATTTAAGTAAAAAATTTATGCGCTAAAGCGCACAAGGTAAACAAATGAAAATAAAAACGGCACAATTTATAACAAGCGTTGCATCGGCAAACAATTTTTATAAAACGGATAAACCGATAATTGCAGTTGCGGGCAAATCTAACGTGGGCAAAAGTTCACTAATCAATATGCTTGCAGGTCAAAAAAAGTTGGCAAAAACTTCGGTTACCCCCGGTAGAACAAGACTTATAAACTATTTCGATTTCGGCGCTTTCGTGCTTGCCGACTTGCCGGGTTACGGCTTTGCAAAGGTAAGCAAAGAAGAAAAGAAAAAATGGGGCGCACTTATGGAAGAATTTTTGCGCACCCAAAAAATAGACTTATTGCTATCTTTAGTGGATATCCGCCACGACCCTACTGCCGACGACGTTACAATGATAAACTATCTTTACCACTACGCTATACCTTTCGTTTTGGTTGCAACTAAGGCAGATAAACTTGCAAAGACAAGGGTTAAACCAAGGCTAAAAGAAATTGCCACCTTTTTAAGAGTGGGCGTTTCTGATATTACCGCGTCTTCTGCCGAAAAAGGCGTTGGTAAGCAAGAAATTTTTGCTCTAATAGAGCAAGCCATAGAAAACCGCACCTTGCAAGAAAAAGAAAAGGAAGAAACGACCGAAGATTAGACTAGTGAAAAACAAAAAGTAAAAAAACAGACAAACGTAAACGAAAAAAGATAGGCAAACGCCTATCTTTTTAATTTTTTATAAAAAACTTGCAAAACAATTTATCATATGATATATTATACGTGTCACACAAATTGAATAGTCTAGCTATAGGGATAACTCTTTATTTTTAAAAGGGATATTTTTGCTTTTCATTGTCAATCATAGAATTTGAAAAAATGCAAATTCCACTCGATTGACAACGATAGGTTATCCTACGGCTATTTTGAGATTTGTGTGACAACAACGGAGTTTGCGTTTTGGTGCGCTGGCTTCGGTTGGCGCACTTTTTATTTTGTTTCATTTTGGAGGGTTTTTATGTTTGATAATATTGGTGAAAAAATTAAGCATCTTGCTATAGCGTCAACAATTATTGGTTGCATTCTTTCGTTAGCTGGATCAATTTACTATGGCGTAGTGTACGATGAAGTTTTTGTTCCAATGGCTATTTTAATCGTTGGTTGCCTTATATCTTGGGTGTCTTCATTTGTTTTGTACGGCTTTGGGGAATTAATAATACAAACAACAAATATTTCTAAAGGAAATCAAAGAATGCAAGCGTTGACCGTTTACAAGGATTCAAACAAGAAGTCGGAAATAACCAAACAATCTATTGATGATATTAAAGATGAAATAATTGAAGATTATGAGCGAGATAATCACGACAACGTTAATGATATAGACGATATAAATACGCCAAATGAAGATGAATGTCCTTGCTGTTTTAATAAAATAAATGCTAATGATAAAGAATGTTCTTTTTGTGGTTATAAACTAAAATAGATTGAAAGAATAGGGCATTATACATAATAAATTAAAGCTGCGATAGTGCAGAGCGAAAAATAAAGAGTAGCAAAATTTACTACTCTTTTTTAATGGGTTATAAAATCTCTATGGTGTTCACTCGTAACCTATCTCATTTTAATTGTTTAATTAAAGATTAACGCGCAATAAATAGCCTTAAGAACTTTAATCGTTTTTCTTTCCGTAAAAAATATCGCGGGTGTCGGGAAGAGCGTTCTCAGCGCTACCTAACGGCATATTTGCGTTGCGATAGTCGTGCTTTCTGCAAAACGTTTCAAGGTTATTATCAAGCAAAGAAAAAGCGCGCTTTTGAGTATCGGATAGTGTTTTAAGATAGTCTTTCGTGCCGATACTAGCATATCCGCTATACCTTAAAAGTTGGGCGTAGTGTTCCATACAAAAGCCCTTGCACTTTATTAAATATTTATAAAACTCTTTTTCATATAAAAACATTTGCGCTATCGTTTTATAATATTTAACCATACTTTTTTCAACGTAATCGCAAACTATACACTCATTTATTGCGCCGTCTATTTTATCGGCAAGTTTTTTCGCACCGCCTTTATTTTTAGCGGGGGCAAGCAAACTTTCCACGGTGGGCAGATTAGAGCGCGCCTGTATTGCAAGGCTAAGTTTATTCGGGCGGTTAAACATCATATCAAAGTGGTGGGCGCAAAACCCTTTTTTAACCACTTCTATATGGGTGTTATCTTCCATAACGGCATCGTTTAAAAATTCGTGTATAACTTGTTCTTCAACGATAGATTTAATTGCACAAAGGGGACAACACGCGTTTTCTAAAAACTTTTCGTAAATAAGCCCCGTATCAATATGATAATTCATAATTCTATTTTACCAAAGGTCAATATAAATTTCAACAAAAAAATAACATATTTACTTATATACCGCTTGAAAGTTTAACCTTGCTATGTTAAAATGTTTTGGTAAAAATATTGCTTAATGCAAAAAGGTGCGCTATGACGATAGAAAAAATTGACCTATACAAAGAATTTAACCTAGAAAAACCCGCAGATAGACTTGGGTTTTTAACGGTATATATGCACACCCCTAACGATAGGGAAAGCGAAAACAGAATTCGCCCCGTAATGTTGGTTTTGGGTGGCGGTGGCTATCAATACGTTTCCCCAAGAGAACAAGAGCCCGTTGCTATGAAATATTACGCGCAAGGCTATAATGCCTTTGTTTTAGATTATTCTTGCCCTTGTCCTTATCCCGTAGACCTTATCGAAGGGTGCTTAGCGATGGCGTATATTCGCATGAACGCTAAAAAATATCAAGTGGACGTTAACCACGTTGCCGCAATAGGCTTTTCGGCAGGCGGTCACCTTTGCGGTACGATTGCAACCCTTTACAATCAACCAGAAGTAAAGAAAGTGCTTGGCGAAAATTATAAACTTTGTCGCCCAGATGCCGTTGTTTTGTCTTACCCCGTAATATCTTCAAGCGACATAGGGCAAAGCGACACTATAAACACGTTTAGTGATAATAACCCACGTTATAGGGCGCTTGCGTCGTTAGAAAATCAAGTTAGCGCGGATACTCCACCAGCATTTATTTGGTCAACCTT
Source organism: Clostridia bacterium (assembly GCA_017465145.1). Taxonomy (GTDB): domain Bacteria; phylum Bacillota; class Clostridia; order Christensenellales; family Borkfalkiaceae; genus UBA1259. The sequence goes on from JAFTWU010000005.1 coordinate 58,054, forward strand.
TAACGACACGGCTGTACCTGTAGAAAACAGTATAGTTATGGCGGCGGCTTATAAAAAGGCGGGCGTTCCTTTTGAACTTCATATTTTCGAACACGGCGACCACGGTCTATCTATCGCAACCGAAGAAGTCGGCAGTGTAAACACCCACGTTGCACAATGGGTAGAACTTTCGTTAAAGTGGCTTGTAACCCGCGGATTTGTGCTTAGCGAACCCACCGAAGGAGAAGTTCAAGCAATAAGTTAAAAAGGTGAAAGCAAAAATAGGTGTAAATCCTTGCCCTTTTTAATTTTTTGTGTTAATATAAGTAGGCTTGAAAAAGTAATTGAAAAGATAAAAGCGGAAAGTTCTTAAAAGATTTTCCGCAAAAACGCTACTATGGCTCAGCTGGTAGAGCAGCTGATTCGTAATCAGCAGGTCGCCGGTTCGAATCCGGCTAGTAGCTCCATATAAACGACGGGTACGTTTGTGCCCGTCGTTTTATATTTAAGTTAATGCCAGATGAGAACCGAAGGTTCGCCCGTCTATGACGGGCAAGCTTTGAAGGGCAAGGGGATCGTAGCGTATGCGGAGATTTATCCGGCTAGTAGCTCTATATAATTAACGGGCACCAAAAGATGCCCGTTTTACATTGAAAAAAAGCGAATAGAAAACTATTCGCTTTTAGTCATTTTTAATTCCCAAAATATAATTAGCGTCTAAGTCAAGTTCTTTGCAAAGTTTTGCGAAAGTATCAAGCTTAGGTAACTTTTTGGTTGTTTTATACTGAGTTATCATTTCGGGTGAAATGTTTATGCGTTTTGCAATTTCAATAGTGGTCAATCCACTATTCTTTATTTCTTCCCCTAATCTTTTTTTAATTACATTTTCTTCCATAAAAGTAGTATATAACTAATGGTTAGAAAAATGCTTTACAACTAACCAACAGTTAGTGTATAATATAATAAAAAGGAGAGATTTATGTCAAATTTACAAAATAATTTTAGAATCGTAGACGGCGTCTTGGTTGAATATTGTGGTCAGGATAACATAATTAATATTCCTGAAGGCGTGATTCAAATTGACAGGAAAGTTTTTTTTGAGAATTATGCCATTACTGAAATAAATTTTCCTTCTAGTATTGAGATTATTGGGGAAAACGCTTTTGAAAAATGTTATAATTTAAGAAAAATTAATTTTCCTAGTGATTGTAAATTACGAGCGATTTTTGCTTATGCTTTTTTTCAAACGGGTATTGAAGTCTTTACGATGCCGTCTAACCTTTCCCTTTTAGGATTGGGGGCGTTTCAAGCGTGTGATAAACTTACACAAATAACGTTTAATAATGTTTTGGATAAGATTGGCACGATGAGTTTTGCGTTTTGTGAATCGTTAGAAAAGATTTATTTTCCGAACAACATTATGAAAATATCTATGGCTGCGTTTTACGGTTGTAAATTAAAAGAGATAAAATTGCCAGCAAACATTGTAGAAATAGGAACTCTAGCTTTTGCAAGGTGCTCTCTAAAAGAAGTGCATTTGCCAAAATCAATTAGAAATATAGGTTTTGGGGCTTTTTACAATAGAGGTTATGTTATTGATAGGTGGCAGGGTGACACTCTTATATACAAAGAGGCAAGAGAAGAGGCTTGGAGTCCGTATATTATTTTTGATTGTACTGAAGCCGAGCGAAAAGCTCTTAATTTAGGATACAGTTGGTTTATAAGCGGTTGTACCTCTACAGAAAGCTTGGAATGGGAAAAAAAGGGGCTGTGCAAATATTGTGGAGGAACGTATTTTGGGCTTTTTTCAAAAACATGTTCAAAATGCGGTATGAAAAAAATATAAAATTAAATTTAAAAATTAATAAAAAACATAAAATTAAAGGCGTTAGGAAAATCCTAATGCTTTTATCTTTTAGGCGGCTCAGTTAATTAGTTGTGAAATAAATTTTCAGTATCTAGTAACATAACGTCTAACGTTTTAACGTAAAATATAAATCCCCCTTGACAAACATAGTTAATGACTGTAATATAAATATGTATATAAAAGGTTTTAAATTGAAAGGATATTTATATGGCATCAAAATATATAACTAAAAACTTAGTTAACGACGAACACGTTGTTCTACAAGCAAAAAAATCTTATTGGTTTTTGCTTTCTTACTTTTTATGGCTTGCCTTTTTAGGTGGGTTTTATTACGGTGTTTACGCTCTTTTAAAAAGCGGTATAATTCACCCGTGGGAAGAATTGCTAACCTTGGCACAAACTTGGTTATGGCTTACCATAATTATTTTGGTGGTTTTGGCAATTCCACTTTTAGTGCTTATAATAAAGTTCCCTATAAGACTTGTTAACACTATAATTTCACAACTTGTAATAACTAATAAAAGGGTTGTTGCAAAGGTTGGTATTTTAAGCATACGCGCAATAGATTACCCCATTGAAAAAATAGAAAGCGTTTTTATATCGGCAGGTGTGTTTGGCAATATCTTTCGCAGTCATACCTTGGTTGTAAAGGGTAGTGGCGATAGCGGTGCAATCTATTTTAAGGGCATTTCTAACGCGCAAAAAATTAAAAATCATATCCTTTCCGCTATAGAAATTCACGCGGAAGAAGCGCGAAAACTTCAAGCAGAAGAAATTGCAAAGGCTATCGTTAAAATTCAAGCGGAACAAAAGGCAAACTCTCAAACTCAAAATGCAGAAAGCCTTAAAAAGCCACCCTTTATCAACGTTACGCCACCCGTTATAAGACCTAACGAAAATGGAAAAGGCAATTAAAAGGCTAACGAAAACAATTAAACATAAACTAAAAACACCCGATTGGGTGTTTTTTCTTTATGTTTTGCATAATCTTTAATTGAAATAATAAAATTGCGAAAAATTGATTATTGACACGCAACTTTACCCGTGTTAAAATAAAGAAAAAGGCTATTAATACACTAGCAAAAGGGGGCAATATGAATAAAATTATCACTATTGGCAGAGAATTTGGTAGCGGTGGCAGAGAACTTGGCAGACGCTTAGCAGAATATTTAGGCTTTGAATATTACGACCGTGAAATTATTACGGAAATAGCAAAGCGTAGTGAAATGAGCGAAAAATACGTTCAACAAGTTATTGATAGCGACCCGCACAGTTTATTCCCCATCACCATAGGGCACACCTTTGCCTATATAAACAACTATGCGATAGACCACCAACAAGAAGTTTACCGTCACAATCGCGACGTGCTTAAAAGTATGGCAGAAAAGTCTAACTGCGTTATAGTTGGCAGTTGCGCCGACTATATCTTAAAAGACTATAACCCCTATAAAATTTTCGTTTATGCAGAAGGGGATAGCAAACTTGCACGCTGTCGTGCGCGCGAAACGGAACAAGAACATTTAAGCGATAAAAAACTTAAAAAGTATATTAAAAACGTAGATAAAAACCGCGCAAGATTTTACGAATTTTACACGGGCAACGTTTGGGGCGATAAGGTTAATTATGATATTATGGTTAACACTTCTAACGTAGAAATTAAAAAACTTATCCCTATGCTTGCAAAAATGTTTAAGGATTAATAAAGAAAGCTTTATTAAACACGCCGTTTCGTTCGGCGTGTTTTCTTTTTAATATTGCGCTTTACATATTAAAAATAATGTGCTAAAATAAATACCGTTAAAAAATTATCGGTGGCAGTAATGAACCAAGAAAGAAGAAGTCAAGTTGTTGAATTAATTAATAAAAAAGGCACGGTAACTAACGCCGAACTTATGGAAACTTTTGGCGTTTCAATAGAAACCGTTCGCAGAGATATGGCGTTTTTAGAAGCGCGCGGTCTTATAGAAAGGGTATACGGTGGCGCGGTTAAAAAGCGTTTTATGAGCGTAGAACCCGCATATCTTAGCCGTGAAAAAGAAAATGCAGATGAAAAAGAAGCCATTGCAAAAGAAACGGAAAAACATATAAACGTTGGGGACGCGGTGTTCTTTGATATAGGAACAACCGTTTTGCCCATAGTTAACTATCTTAACGAAGATAAAAAGGTAACGGGTTTTACCACTTCACTAAGAACGGCTATCGCGCTTGCAGATAAAGGCTTTAAGGTGGTTATCCCCGGTGGCGAACTAAGAAAGGGCGAATTTTCCGTTTCGGGCAGTTTAACCGAACAAAATATGCAAAGCTTTAACGTTAACACGGCAATTATCGGCGTTGGTGGTATTACTATAGACGGCGTTACAGACTTTTTTATTCAAGAAGCGGGCATCCGTTCGCAAGTCATTAAAAACGCAAACACCGTTATCGCCGTTGCAGACCACTCTAAGTTCGGTGTGCGTGCAGTATGCAACGTTTGTAAAATAGACGATATTGATATTTTAATTACCGATAATAAAGCCCCCAAAGATACGTTAAAAGCCTTTGAGAAAAAGGGCGTAAAGGTAATAACGGTAAAAATTTAGCCGTATAATTTCTTATAACGGTAAGCAAAAATCTAACGATATTATCACAGTATTTTCAAACCGCTATTAATATAGCGGTTTTTTAATTGTCTGAATTTGCCAACATTGTTAAAAAATGTTGACAATGTTTTGTGGTGGTAGTATAATTTAAGGGTAAAAATTAAAAAGGCAGGTGCAAAATGCTTAAAACAAACGTCGTGGTAATAGGCGCGGGCGCAGTTGGTTGTGCAGTAGCGCGCGAATTATCTAAATACAACGTAAACGTTATCGTAGTTGACAAAAACGAAGACGTTGGCGGTGATGCGTCAAAGTCTAACAGCGCAATAATACATACCGGTTACGATGCAACCCCCGGCACGCTAGAATCTCAATTGGTAGTTGCCGCAAACCCTATGTACGATGAAATCGTTCGCGATTTAGACGTTCCATTTAAAAGAATAGGTGCAATACTTCCCGCAATAACGGATGAACAGTTTGAAAAATTGCCCGCCATCAAAGAAAAGGCGTTCAAAAACCACGTTTACGACGTAGAGTTTTTAACGGGCGAAGAACTCTTAAAAATCGAACCCAACCTAAACCCAGAAGTTAAGGGCGGGTTATATATCCCTAGGGAAAGCATAATCGACCCCTTTATTTTAGTGCAAGCACTTGCTGAAAACGCTTATGCTAACGGCGTGGAATTTATGCTTAATACCCGCGTTACCGATATTAAAACGGAAAACGGAAAAATTAAAAGCGTTATAACCACGGCGGGCGAAATAGAAACGGATTACGTTATTAACTGTGCCGCACTTTACTGTGACGAAATTGCCGCTATGGTTGGCAAGGCAGACTATACTGTTATTCCCCGTAAAGGGCAGTTCTATATTTTAGATAAAAACACTTCTTGCCAAGTAGAACACATCGTTTTACCTATTCCCACCAAGGTTACCAAGGGTAAACTTATGTGCCCCACAATCCACGGCAATATGCTTGTTGGTCCTACGGCAGAAGACTTGCCAGATAAAACTGATAAATCAACCACCGCAGAAGGTTTAGAAAGTATCGCTATAGACGTTAGGAACTTAGTTCCCAACGTAAACTTGCGCGACACTATCACTCAATATTGTGGTCTTCGCCCCAACCGTAATCCAGAAGGGTTGCACGTTGACTTATACGACGACTTAAAAGGTTACGTTAACCTATCGGGCGTTCGTTCAACGGGGCTTACCTTGTCAGTTGCAATGGGTAAATACGTTGTTCAACAAATTCTTACGGACGGCGCGGGTTACACCCTAAAATCTAACTTTATAAAAACCAGAAAGGGCATTATTAAATTTAGCGAACAACCCCGCGAAGTTCAAGATAAACTAATTAAAGAAAAACCCCTTTACGGCAATGTAGTATGCCGTTGCGAAACGATAACCGAACAAGAAATTTTAGAAGCAATTCACCGTCCGCTTGGCGCAAAGAGTGTTGACGGCGTTAAAAGGCGCGTTCGCGCAGGTATGGGACGTTGCCAAGCAGGTTTCTGTGGTCCAAAGGTTATTGAAATTCTTGCAAGAGAATTAAATAAGGACGCCACCGAAGTTACCAAACACAACGCTGGTTCTTATATGGTAACCGGCAAAACTAGAGATTAATAGGGGGATAGCGTTATGTATAATATTAAATGTGACGTAGCAATAGTCGGCGGTGGCCCCGCAGGTCTTGCCGCAGCGGTTTCCGCAAAAGAAAATGGCGCTGAAAAGGTGCTCATAATCGAACGCGACAGTTCGCTTGGCGGTATTTTGCAACAATGTATCCACCCTGGTTTTGGCTTAACTAGATTTAAAGAAGAATTGACGGGCCCCGAATATTATTCACGCTTTACCGCAAAAACGGATGAACTTGGCGTTGAATATCTTCTTAACTCTATGGTTTTAGAAGTTGATAGTGAAAACAAGCAAGTTATTTGCACTAATAGTGAATACGGCTTGACGACGGTATCGGCAAAGAGCATCGTTTTAGCAATGGGTTGCAGGGAAAGAACAAGGGCAAATATAGTTGTTCCCGGCACGCGCCCCGCAGGTCTTTACACGGCGGGTTCTGCACAAAGATTAATCAACCGTCAAAACATTATGGTTGGCAAAAAGGTGGTTATTCTAGGCTCTGGCGATATCGGTATGATTATGGCGCGCCGTATGACGTTAGAAGGTGCAAAAGTAGTTATGGTCGTTGAACTTATGGACTATTTGGCGGGCTTAACTAGAAACCGCGTTCAATGTTTAGACGACTTTGGAATTCCCCTAAAACTTGCCCACACCATTACCGCTATTGAAGGTAAAGAAAGGGTAAGCGGTGTTAAAATTGCACCCGTTGACGAAAACAAAAAGCCGATAAAGGAAAAAGAAGAATTCGTTGAATGCGATACCGTTCTTTTCTCAGTTGGTCTTATTCCCGAAAACGAACTTACCAAAAAAGCGGGTATTGAAATTAACCGCGTAACCAACGGACCTACCGTTGACCAATATATGCAAACTACCGCGCCGGGCATCTTTGCTTGCGGTAACGTAGTTCACGTTAACGACCTTGTTGATAACGTAAGTAAAGAAAGTGAAGTTGCGGGTAAATACGCCGCAGAGTACGCTTTGGGCACTCTTACTAAAACGGTAAAAGAAGTTGCGGTACAAGTTGGCAGAAACGTTCGCTACCTTTGTCCGCACAAGTTAAACATAGGCGACAAAGAGCAAAAGGTAACGCTATATTTCCGCGTATTGTTCCCCGAAAACAACGTAGTTCTTCGCGCGCTTGACGGCGATAAAAAAATTGCCAAAAAGAAAGAACTTCGCGTAAACCCCGGTGAAATGTGCTCAATTACCGTTGACGCTTTAAAAATCACGTCAAACGCTATCACCGTAGAAGTAGTTAAGGAGGCGTAAATTATGGTTAAAGAAATTATTTGTACCGTATGCCCCCGTGGTTGTCATATCACGGTAGAAGGGGATAATGGAAAAGTTAATTCCGTTAAAGGCGAAGGCTGTAAGCGTGGTTTAGATTACGCTACGGCAGAGTTTATCGCACCCGTTCGTATACTTACCACCCTTGTAAAAATTAACGGCAAAGAAAACGAACTTTTACCCGTGCGCTCTAATAAACCCCTATTAAAAGAAAAACTTTTCGACTGTATGGCGGAAATTAAAAAGGTATCCGTTAACCTACCCGTAAAAATGCACGACGTTATCGTTAAAGATATTTGTGGTACGGGTGTAGATATAGTTGCAACAAAATCTTTAAATTAAATTCGGTGATTTTATGATAAAAAAGGCTAAACGCGTTTTCGTGTTCGGGTTCGTGCAAGAATCCAATGCATTTAACCCCGTTCTTGCAAAGATAGACGCGTTTGAAGGTTTCGGTATATATCGCGGTGAAGAAATTTTTTCTAGCGGTGCTCATTGTGGCGTTACGATAGAAGGCGCAATACAAGTTCTTAACGAAAACGGCTATGAAGTAGTCGGTGGCGTAGTTATGCGCGCCGGTAGTGGCGGTCCGGTAGATAGTGCCCTTATTAAAGAGTTTTGTGATGAAAACCTTAAACTCTTAAAGGATGCGGGGGACGTTTGCGGTGTAGTTGCAAGTCTTCACGGTGCAACCGTTTCCGATACTTCTTTTGACGTTTGCGGTGATATTTTGCAAGGAGTTAGAGAAGTCGTTGGCGAAAAAGCCGTTATTTCCGCGGCGTTCGACTTGCACGCTAATATTACCGAAAAGATAAAAGTTAACGCCGACTACGTTTGCGGTTATCAAACCTATCCGCACCTTGACTTAAGGGAAGTGGGTATTCGTGCCGCTAAAAGAGTGGTTAACCATTTTAAGAACGGAAAAAGTAGCGTTGCCTATTCTCACGTTCCCGTAATCGCACCCGCGCACGCTTATTCAACGGAAAAGGGCAAACTTAATTCGTTGATGGGGCGGGCAAAAGATATGGCTACGGCGGGCGTTATAGAAGACTATTCTATATTCCAAGTTCAACCTTGGCTAGACGTAAACGAAATGAGCGCTACCGTGGTTATCGCCGCAAAGGACGAAGACACGGCAAAAAGGGCGGCGGAACTACTTGCTAAAGAACTTTTTAGCATCCGTGCCGACTTGCAAGGTAGCCCACTATTCACTATAGAAGAAGTTATAGATATAGCACTAGAAAATAAAACGGGCAAACCTATCGTGCTAGTTGATTCTGCCGATTCGCCAAACGCGGGCGCGTGTGGTGATAGCGTGGCTATGCTAGAACAGTTATTAAAGGTTAAAGATAAAATAAGTTGCGCCCTTGCCGTTATAGATAAAAATGCGGTAGATAAAGCATTTGAACTTGGCGTTGGTGGGGTTGGAACTTTCACGCTTGGCGCAAGCCTAGCCCCAAAACTAACTAAACCCGTAACGGTGGAAAACGCTACCGTTAAAAGTCTGCACGACGGCGTGTTCTATTTGTTCGGCCCGCAAGAAAAGGGTGAAAGGCGCGATATAGGCAAAACTGCCGTGCTTAAGGTGGGCAAAATTTTAATTCAAGTTTCATATTACGGCTGTGCTAACGGCGACAAGGCGTTTTACCACACCTTTGGCATTAACCCAGAAACTACCGACTTAGTCTGCGTTAAGGCTTGCACTTCTTTTAGGGCAGGTTACGAAACTTTTTCCGCGCAAATTTGTAACACTCAAACACCGGGCGCAGCAGCCCCCGTTTTGCAAACTTTACCCTATGAATATCGCCCAAAACCTTTGTATCCTTTTGAAGAAATAACTATAGATTCGGTAACCGCACCAAAAATTTATAGATAAAAACGCAAACGGCAAAAAGAATAATATAAAAAACTAAAAACAAAAAATAAAAATGAAAAAATAAAAACGGACTGAATTTTCAGTCCGTTTTTTTATAAAAAATTATCGGGGTTCGTTTATTCCAAGCAGTTGATATAAAGTTACGTTATATATTTCTGCAAGTTGAATTAGTTTTTCATATTCTGGGCGCGAAACGTCATTTTCCCAATCGCTTATATTTGATTGGCAAATCCCTAACTTTTTTGCCACGTCTTTTTGTGACAAATTTATTTCTTTTCTACATTTCTTAAAATTTTCACCAAAACTCATAATAATTAAAAAAACAAAAAAGTGTATTACACACTTGATATTATGTGAAATACCCATATATTTATTACGTTAAAACAATCAGGCCCTTTAAATTAAATAATAGGTATTGTAAATCCCCCAAGGTTGGCTATTAGCCTATAAAAATATTTTACCAAATGCGTGAAAAACATTTGACAAATATGTGCAACACACATATAATAAAGTTCCAAATTGCGTTTTGCATAAAAAACATAAAAGAGTGGCTAAGTTGAAAAAAAATCATAGTAAGTCAATACTGTTTGAAAACATCTTGGGAATATTTGCATGGTTTGTATTCTTTTTGGCATTGTTTTTAGCGGTATTCACCGTTTTTGCGTCGCTTAGTGGAGAAAAGAATGGCAAAGAAATTTTTGGGCATAAATTGCTTATCGTTGCAAGCGATTCAATGAGCAAGTCGCACATAAGCGAACATGAAAAAATTTTCTTTAACGCGGGCGACCTTATCGTTATAAAAACGACGGATAGTTCTACCTTGTTAAGCGTTGGCGACGTTATAACCTTTTTCTCTCATAATCCAGAAAGTTATGGAAAAACCGTTACACACAAAATAAGGGAAGTGAAATATTCTCAAACGGGTGAAGTGATTGGATACGTAACCTACGGTATTAATACGGGCGTAAACGACGTGGTAGTAGTAACGCCTGAAAACGTTATAGGCAAATACGTGTTTAAAGTGCCAAACGTCGGGCACGTTTTTTCCTTCTTAAAATCGCCAAGGGGATATTATTTAAGTATCCTAACCCCAGCCGTGCTTTTAATTATATTTTTTAGCATAAAAATAGGCAAAACTATCGGCAAAAAAGAAATTGCAACTAGCTATAATGAAGAATTTGAAAATCTAAAAATTAGATTGATTGATTTAGAAAATATAGTTAACTCATCTAAAGATGAGATAGTTAAAAGCGACCTATTAAACGATCGTCAAGATGAAACAATTATCGAAGAGCAAGCCTTAACGGATATAAACATAGCAAAACCCTTAAACATACCAAGGGCAAAGAAAATTTCTTTTTCCGAAAAAATCTTAAGCGCGGATAAAGATACTCAAAAATACTTTGACCTTTTACACCAAAGTTTAACTTCTTATAAGGGTGTAAATAGCAGACTTTCTTATAGATGCACGTCTTATAGATTAGGAAGAAAACTGATAGCGAAAATAACTCTGCGCGGGAAAACGCTTAAACTACACCTTGCGCTAAAGTTAGAAGACTTTAATAAAAACGTATATTTTCAAAAAGACCTTTCTCTAGTAAAGGCGTATCAAGAAGTGCCCTTTACCATAAAGGTAAAAAGCCAACGTGGGCTTAATAATGCAATAAAATTAATTGAAGAACTTATGACTAAAAACGCCGTAGTCAAAAAAGTTATTTCAATTTAAATAGTTCATTTCCAAGGAGGTATTGAAATGAAAATTAAGAACGTAAAAAGAACATTGGTAAGCAGTGCAATAGCGCTTGTCGTTAGTTGCAGTATGCTTATCGGCACGACTTTTGCTTGGTTTACCGATTCTGCAACAAGTGGCGTAAACACCATTAAGTCAGGCAATTTAGACGTTGGTTTAACCTATACCAACTCTTATAACGGTATTTCAGAAGAAGTTGCTGAAGATACGAAAATTTTTATGGATATTAACGGCGAACCGATTTTATGGGAACCGGGTGCTTTTGCAAGCGGTCGCTTTGAAGTATCGAACGACGGATTGTTGGCATTAAAATATCAACTTAAAATTATTCAAGCTAACGCAACAAAAACTAAGTCGGGTAAAACTCTTGCCGACGCATTGTCCGTTTACGCGCTATTACGCAACAAATCTACCGGTACGGACGACGTTATGCAAGATGAAAACTTGCAAAATTTACAAATAGATTCCGCTATCCCTGAATACGATCCTGCAAATATGCCTTCGTTTAAGAACGGTTTTAGCGTTGAAGCTTTCCTTTTGCCAGGTGAATCTATTACATATGAAATAGGCGTATGCTGGTTGCCAAGCGAAAAGGATAACGAATTTAACGTTGCTGGTGGCTTATCTTTAGATTTTGCAGTATCTTTGGTAGCAACACAAGTTTCTTATGAAAACGACGGCGACGGGTTTATTTACGACGTGGGTGCGCAATTCCCTGAAACTCCCGTAATACCTGAAAAATGGGACGGCTCTGTTGATACGTCTTGGTACAACGCAGAAGCAACGGAATTTAAGTTGTATACAGCAGAAGAGATAGCGGGTTTAGCACAACTTGTAGATTCTGGTGAAACGTTTGAAGGGAAAACGATTAAACTTGAAAGTGACCTTGACCTTTCCGCAGATGGCAAGTGTTTTGAGCCTATCGGAAGTTATAGAAAAGATAAACCTTTTAAGGGAACATTCGACGGTAATGGGCACACTATTAGCAATATGTCGCAAAATACTTGGGCGTTAGACAACGGCTATTCTTATGGTGACTTAGGCTTAGGTTTATTTGGGGCGGTTGAAGACGCGATTATTAAAAACGTAACGCTAGACGGCGCTGAAATTTCTGGTGAATCTGCTATTTGTGGAACTGTCGTTGGGTGCGCTTACGGTGATTGTACTTTTGAAAATATTACGGTAACTAATACTAAATGCAACGATTATCAATATTATGCAGGCGGTGTTGTAGGATGGGCTTCAGGTAATCACGTTTATAAAAATATCGTTATAGATGAGTCTACCACAATTGGTGGTCAATGGGGCGACTTTGGTAATGCTAACGGTGGCATTATTGGTGGTGCAGGAGCAAGTGGAACGTATCATTTTGAAGATTGTACCGTTGCTTGCCGTATTGATGCTGTAAACGACATTGTTTCTGCATATCAATGGCATTGTTATCGCAATAGTGGTATGTTGATTGGTAATACTGGTCATACGGAAACGGGCGATGCAGTAACTAACGCGGCTGCGCCTAACGTAACTTGTACAAACGTAACCGTAATATATGGTGAATGGGCAAATTATACATACTGCGAATTTGCTGGTACGGGTTATCCTTACGTTAGAGTTCAAGCAGGCGTAAGTGCTGATGCTTACACAAACGTAAGATACGGTCATCCAACTGATGCTAATGGCAACGCGGTCGTTGATGATAATCACGTTCATAACGACGGCGAGGATCATCATCTTCTAATCGCATTTGACCAACTGTTCGGCGGTAAAGCAGATCACCGCTATTGTCAATACGGTATCGCTACTCATCCTGGTGTAACCGTTATTTACAATAACAAATAAATAAAAATATGTAAATAAGCAAAAGGCAAGCCGTTTTAGGCTTGCCTTTTAATTTTAATATTCAGTTGTGGGTGTTTGCTTTTTTGTATTCTTTGGGATAGGGGGTTATTTTTATAAGCGCATTTTAGTTTTATTTAATAATGGCTTAAACAACTCTTCTTGCCGTTATGTAATAACCCCAACGGGTGTTTGATATAGGTTCTATAACGGCGTGGTCGCTTGCCGTGTGTAAAATATAGTTGTTGCCAAAATAAATTCCAACGTGCCCTATTCTTTCGTTGCCCGATAAGTTCTTGCGCGATTCGTTTGTAAAGAACATAAGGTCGCCACGCTTTAAGTCGCTTTTTTTAACCGCCGTGCCGTTATAGGCTTGCGCGCGGGACGTTACGTCTAGAATAATGCCGTTAGTCTTATAGTAAATATAAAGAACTAGGGCAGAACAGTCGTACTTTCCGTGAACGTAATCACTATTTAATTTTCCGTTTCCCCAATGGTATCTTTGACTGCCCCAAACGTAAGGGTATCCAAGAAGAGACGCGCCAAGTTCTATGGCTTTTTCTATTTTGTCGTCTTCAGCGGATATTTCCATAATATCGCAGTAAGGCGCGTAAACGTAGGCAACCTTTTCTTTATATATCGTTTTATAAAAGTCATTTACCTTTTCGGTAAAAACTACCGCGTCGTTTTTGTCAAGCGTGCCGACAACCGTTCCGCTTGTGCTTGCGCTAGCGCGTATTCTTAAACCGTTAACCGTAGATACGGCGTAGTATTTTTTCTTTTCTTCGTTTTCTTCAAATTCTGGCAAAGAAGGAGCGAAGTCGTTAGAAGGAGCGTTTATATTAGGAGCGTCCATAGTTATATCACCGCTTACCTTACCGCACCCCCAAAGAGAAACTGTAAAAAGCAAACAAAATATAATAATTAAACGTTTCATGGCTATATTATAAAATAGGCTATACAGTAAAATCAATAGGAGATAATTGGTAATCGTTTGGTAACTTTTGCCATTATAAAATGGCGAAAAAACAAAAAAAGGCGGTCGAAAAGACTGCCTTTTAATTTTTAATGGTTAACCTAGGTTTAGTCAAGGTTTTTACATAAATCTATAACTGCGGTTTTGCTCTTTGATGATAAATTGCGGTAGTGGTGTAAAAGTTCTTTTTCATCGTCAGACGTAACTTCGCCATAATTATCGTCGGCGAAAAATTGCGCCAACGTTATGCCAAGTGCGTCGCATATAGCGGAAAGTGTTGTAATAGACGGCAAAGTTTTTCTTGAAAACATATTCGTTAGGGTAGAATTGGTTACGCCTGCTTCCAAAGACAATTTATAAATTGACCATCCTTTTTGCTTTATTAATTGTTCAATTCTATTTAATATATCCATAAAACCACCTATGTAAGAATTATACTATACATTTGTGTAAAAAATAAAACCCAAAACCGTTGACAATATAATACATATGTGTTATAATGCAAATACAAAAAAACAAAAGGAGAGTTTTTATGAAGAAAATTTTAAAAGGATTTACAATGGTGCTAGTTCTTATTTGTACTGCTATGTCGTTTGCGGGCTGTATGAAAATTGACTGGGTGAGTGCAGGCGATAAGCTTATCAACAAGGGGTTTGATGTGCACTCAGAGACTGATATCGACGATATTGAGTGGTATCTTGAAGATTGTTTGATAAACGGTGACTCAATAGTTGTTGCGCCCGAAGACGTAAATCGTTTATTGATAGCTGAAAAAAGAGGTGATACTGCTATTCTTTTTGTAGTGTTCTGTAAAAATGAGGATGCAGCTAAGAGAGTTGAAGAAAGATGTGAAGAAATAAGAATTGAGTTTGCTTATGAATTTTATATGAGTGCAGACGATGTTAAATGTGGCAGAGATGGCAAGGTTGCTTACATTGGTCATAAAGATGCAGTAAAGGCTGCAAAATAATTATTAAACACAAAAAAGGTGGCGAAAAGCCACCTTTTAATTATTAATGGTGCGGAAGGGGGATAAAGGGACTTGCTCCGTAACCTGCGGTTACTATCACGCCCACTCGCTAAAATATGCGGAGCAACGCATATTTCTTAACGCTCGCGTTCAAGTCCCTAAACAACATAAAGCAAAACAAGGCGACCAAAAAGGTCGCCTTGTTTCACTTGGTGCGGATAAAGGGACTTTCGCTCTGTGGCGACCATACCCGACAAACAGTTCACAGGACTGTTTGCCCTACGGGAAATTGCCAAAGCAATTTTCTCCCTATTCAACTCCCTTTTTTATTTACACATAACAAAAAAAGAGTTCCACAACAAACCTTTCGGTTCGTTTTAGAACTCTTTTGGTGCGGATAAAGGGACTTGCTCCGTAACCTGCGGTTACTATCACGCCCACTCGCTAAAATATGCGGAGCAACGCATATTTCTTAACGCTCGCGTTCAAGTCCCTTACACATTAACTACAAAACAAAAAACTCAAACCAAGCAAAAGCCTGATTTGAGTTTTCTGTTGGTGCGGATAAAGGGACTTGAACCCCCACGGTCTCCCACTAGATCCTAAGTCTAGCGCGTCTGCCAATTCCGCCATATCCGCACTCTGCCCTAAAAACAAGGGCAATTCACATTTTATCACAAATTTAATAAAAGTCAAACGATTTTAACCGTTTATTTCATTTTTAATTAACTTAAATTATCAACATATGGTTTTCGTTAGCCTTTCCACCCGTTGCCAAGTTATAAAGGTCGTTTGCCAAAACGTCTATTTCAAAGCAATTTTTAGCCGTCTTTTTAAGTTTATCGCAGTCGCTTTTTCTAGTAAGCAGGGGAACGGAACTCTTTTCAGCAATTACGGATAGTAAATCCATACTTTCTTTTTTAACCGCCAAAACCTTAGCGTAAAGCGGTTCTTTTAAGCACTCGTCGGTAAAATCTTTGGTAATGCCAAGCATATTTGCTATAAGTATGCGCCTAACTCTTGCAGAAGAATATCGTTTGGTAGATACCTTTTCTATCAAGCCGTCTAACGTTTTATTATCCTTACAAAGTGCTTTAATGCGGTTTTCTAATCCTTCGGTGCAATCGGGCACTTTAGCCATTTGTTCGGCGGGGGTTGTGATAGCGTGCGCCAAAATCATTTTTTCAAAACCAAATGGATAAACGCAGTTTTTAATATCTTCAAACACAAACGGGGGAAGGTTGCCTTTCGTTTTTTTCGCAAGCCCAGATTTTACCGCGCTACGAATACTAGTCGCGCTAGTTACACCCTTTTTCAAAACTCCGTCGTTATGGTCGCCCGTGCGAATCATAGGGTAAATTTCAACGGGGTTATCGTATAAAAGGGTGGCTTTGGTATATTCTAAACCTAAAATATTATTTGGCAAAGAAATTAATTCTTCGTCGTGTTCGCCACTTTTAATAGCGTTAAACTTTGCTTTCGCTAGTGAAACGCCGTTTGCAAGGTTTTCTTTTAGAGCGCGCTTAAACTCTTTGCTTTCGTTATTCATTGCGGTTGCAAGGCTAACGTATTCTTGCTTTTTGCCACTTTCTACACCAAAACACAAGCCGTCTACCACGTTAAGCCCGTTTATAACTTTAACGCCACCTTTAGCAAATACTTCTGCATTAGCCGTTGCAAAAACGGTGGGTAGTTCTATAACCACGTCCGCCCCCGCTAAAATAGCGTGCTTAGCGCGGGTGAACTTGTTTAAAATAGCAGGTTCACCGCGTTGGCAAAAGTTACCGCTCATAATAACGATAAGTTTTTCCGCACCTAGCGTCTTTTTAATATACTCTAGGTGTTTCAAATGCCCCAAGTGAAAGGGATTATATTCAGTTATACACGCGCAAATTTTCATAAAAAATTCAAAAACCCCTTAACTATTATTTTACTTTTTAGTTTAAATGTTGTAAAATATAATGGTCAATAATTATTTTACACTATTTTTCACAAAAAACAAAATGATTTTATAAAAATATATAAGGAGCGTTCAATATTATGGCAGGCGTTTTAGAAAATATTAAAAAACGTGCAAGTTTAAAAAATAAGAACATCGTTTTACCCGAAGGTGAAGACAGTCGTGTTGTCGTTGCCGCTGCGCAAGCAGTTAAAGAAGGTCTTGCAAAAGTTACCCTTTTAGGTAACCCAGAAGAAATTGCAAAGGCTAACCCCACCGTTGACCTTAGCGGTGTAAACGTTATCGACCCCGTAACCTATGCTAAAACTGATGATTACGCTGCAATCTTGTTTGAAGCAAGAAAGGGCAAAATCAATAAAAAGACGGGTCTTCCCGAATATGCGGATATCCCTGCAGCAAGGGCGTCAATTCTTAAAGACTATACTATGTACGCTGCGCTTATGCTTAAAGCGGGTGACGTTGACGGTTTAGTATCAGGCGCTTGCCACTCTACCGCAAACACCTTGCGCCCCGGTCTTCAAGTTATTAAAACTATGCCCGGTATCAACACGGTATCAAGCAGTTTCGTAATGATTGCCCCCGAAGGTTATAACGAATATATCCCCGACGGCGTTGCAGTATTTGCTGACTGTGCTATCAATATTGAACCAGACGCTCAACAACTTGCAGATATCGCTATTTCTTCAGCAGAAACGGCAAAATCTATCGCAGGTTTAGAACCCCGCGTTGCAATGCTTTCTTTCTCTACTAAAGGCTCTGGCAACGACGACAAGTTCTTTAAGTCAGTTCCCAAAATGCAAGAAGCAACGGCTATCGCTAAGGCTCAAGCACCCGACCTTATTTTAGACGGTGAATTCCAATTCGATGCTGCGGTTGCACCCGAAGTTGGCAAGCTTAAAGCACCCGATTCTAAGGTTGCAGGTAATGCAAACGTATTCGTATTCCCCAATATTAACGCGGGCAATATCGGTTATAAAATTGCACAACGTTTCGGCAAGTTCTTGGCGCTTGGTCCTATTTGCCAAGGCTTTGCAAAACCCATCAACGACTTATCACGCGGTTGCAGTGTAGAAGACGTTATCGCGGTAATCGCTATCACCGCACTTCAAGCAGAATAATTTAGTACAATAAACATAAGGAAATATAGTAATGAAAATTTTAGTTGTAAATGCAGGTAGTTCTTCTCTTAAATATCAACTTATTGATATGGCGGACGAAAGCGTAGTATTAAAGGGCGTTTGCGAACGTATTACCTTTGAAGGTGGCATTCTTACCCAAAAGACTTTCGACGGCAGAGAAACGGTTATTAAACAAGATATGCCTTCTCATAAAGAAGCAATGCAACTTGTTCTTGGCGCAATGTTAGACTCTGAAAAGGGCGCGCTTAAGTCTATCGACGAAATCGGCGCGGTAGGTCACAGAGTACTTCACTCTGCAGAAGACTTTCACGAATCAGTTGTTATCGACGAAGAAGTTATTAGAATTTGCGAAAAGAACGCAGTATTCGGCCCCTTACATATGCCCGGTAATATCGCGTGCATTAAATCTTGTATGGAAGTTATGCCCGGCGTTCCTATGGTAGCGGTATTCGATACCACTTTCCACTCTACAATGCCCGCAAAAGCATATATGTACGCTATTCCTTACGAAGTGTACGATAAATTTAAGATTAGAAAATACGGTTTCCACGGCACTTCACATAAGTTCGTAAGCCAAGAAACCGGTAAACTATTAAACAACCCCAACGCTAAAATGATTATCTGTCATTTGGGTAACGGCTCTTCAATTTCTGCCGTTAAAGACGGCAAGTGCCAAGATACTTCAATGGGCTTTACTCCCCTAGAAGGTTTAGCAATGGGTACTAGAAGTGGCGACATCGACCCCGCTGCTGTTGAATATATGGGCGCGTGCTTAAACCTTAACGCTAGCGAAATGGTTAACTACCTTAACAAAAAGTGTGGTATCTTGGGCGTAAGCGGTTTATCTAGCGACCTACGTGACCTTACCGCTGCTGCAAAAGAAGGCAACGAAAGGGCAAAACTTGCTTTAGAAATTTTAGCGTACCGCGTTAAAAAATACGTTGGCAGTTATATCGCTGCGCTTGGCGGTGTAGACGCTATCGTATTTACCGGCGGTATCGGCGAACACTCACCCTTAATCCGTGGCTTAGTTATGGAAAATATGGAATATTGCGGTGCTAAGTTCGACGTAGAAAAAAACAAAGAATACTCTTCAGGTATCGGTTTCTTAAACGCAGACGACTCTAAGGTTAAAATTATCGTTCTTCCCACCAACGAAGAACTTTCTATCGCACGCGAAACCAAAGCACTTACTTCAAAATAATATCAAAAACGTGCTTTTTAAAACTTTTGCAAAATCGTTGACAATATTTTGCAAATAGTATATACTTGTTAGGCTTGTTAGATTGGTGTATAATGTTTTTAGATTTAAAAAGTTTAAGGCGTAGCGGAAAGGACAGTCAAAGTTTTTTCTATGAATATTCGCCGGAAAAAGATTTAATCGATATTCCAAATACCAAACTTGACTTGCCTGTAAAAATTTCGGGCGAAGTTACGCTTACGGGTATGCACAGCGCATTTATCAGCGGTGAAATTGCTTTTACCTTAACGGGTGAATGCACAAGGTGTTTATCTAGCGTTACGCGTGAATACGTTGCAGAGTTTGACGAACAAGTAGAAGAAAACAATCCAGACGGCTACAGCGTGGTTAACGACACGGTAGACCTTGGCAAAATTGTTGAAGACGCTATCTTAATAAATCTTCCCGTAAGTTTTTTGTGTAAGGAAGATTGCAAGGGGATATGCCTAAACTGTGGCGTAAACCTTAACGAAGATAGTTGCAAATGTAAAAACTAATAGGGAAGGTAAATAAAAATGGCAGTTCAAAAAAGTAAAACTTCAAAACAAAGAACTAATACCAGATATGCTCAATGGAAAATTTCAGCACCTAATCTTTCTGAATGCCCCCAATGCCACGAATTAAAAGCATCACACGAAGTATGCCCCAAATGTGGTTACTATAAGGGTAAGCAAGTTGTAGATACTGCAAAGAAAGAAAAGAAAGACTAATTTAATATAGGTTTTTGTTTTTGTAGACGATTAAAAAGAATCGGGCGCAATTTTCTTGCGCCCTGTTTTTGTTTTAAATTTTGTTTTTACAAATTGACTTAATTAATAAAAGCGACAGAAAATTTTCTGTCGCTTTAATTTTTATTCAACAACTTCTATATAAAAGGAAACGGGGCGGAAACCGTCGTTGCAACTTATCATTGCGGAATAGGGGTTTTTCATCCAACCGTCAAAAAAGTTGCCTTTTCCTTTTGCAAGTTGTTTTACAAACGGCTTAACGCTATCCCAAGCGCTGTCGCAAAAGCCAAGGGGCTTTTTGCCTTTAACCGATATAAACGTTTTGCCTATTTGCATATCGCAAGTGTGCTCTATAGGGTTTTCGTAAATGGCGGATAATTCGGGATAGGTGGTAATTTTCATTACCGTAATTTTAACTTTTTTCATTTTGATTATTCCTTGAAAACGGCACTCAACCTGCAAATAAATTATTTACCTTTAACGGTTGCGTTAGCGTGCACGCAAATACCTTCTTCACGCCCAACGAAACCTAAACCTTCTAGCGTAGTTGCCGTAATGCCTATTTTATCGGGGGAGATACCCAAAACGCCTGAAAGATTTTTCGTTATGGTGGGGATATGGGGCAATAGTTTGGGTTTTTGCGCCATAATGCACGCGGAAACGCTATCCACAACGTATCCTTTTCCGTCAACTATTTTCAAAACCTGTTTAAGAAGTTCAATACTGTTTGCACCCTTATATTTTTCGTCGGTATCGGGGAAGTGATAACCTATATCGCGTTCTGCAACGCTAGATAAAAGGGCGTCCATAATAGCGTGGGTTAAAACGTCTGCGTCGCTATGACCTAAAAGTCCTTTGTCGTGGGGGATAGTGATACCACCCAAAATAAGAGCCCTGCCTTCTACTAACTTATGGCAGTCAAAACCCGTGCCAAAGCGATAATTTGATGCACAGTAAAGAGTTTCAAAATCTTCGGGGTAGGTAAGTTTAACGTTCTTAGCGTCGCCCGCATAAACGTTTACCTTGCCAAAGCGTAGTTTATAAACTTCGCCGTCGTCGTTAAATACATTAATATTATCCGCGCCCGCGTTAGCGCCCGTACGCGCGTGCGCGCCCTTACGCCCGTGCGTATGCGCGTAAGCGTCTTTAATTTGTTCGGTAATAAAACCTTGCGGTGTTTGAACGGAATAAATTCCGCTTTTGCCAAGGTAACTTTCAATATATTCGCCGTCTGCAGTAACAACCGTATTGCGCGTGGGGATAACGGGGATAGCACTACCCGTATTGCGCGCAGTTGCAATGCATTCTTCAATCATCTTTAAGGTAACGAAAGGTCTAGCCCCGTCGTGTATAAGCACAACGTCACCGTTAGCAACGCTTAAACCGTTATAAACCGATTCCGTTCTAGTAGCACCGCCCAAAATTACGGTAGCACCAACGGGGGAACAAATCTTTTTAACGGTTTCGTAATCTTCTTCGCTTGCCGTTACGATATATTGGTCGATAAGCCCGCTTTTTACAAAAGCGGAAAGAGTGCGCTCTAAACAAGTAGAGCCACCAAAATCTACAAGCAGTTTATTCTTTTCAAAACCGGCGCGGTTACCTTTACCGGCGCAAGCCAAAATTAACGTTACGCTCATAATTACCTCTAAAGTAGGCGTGTGTTTTTTCCTACCCTTATACTATACAATAAAACGGGGCATAAGCCAATAGCCTTGCCCGTTTTTTCTTTAAAATTATTTAATTTTTACAAAACTTATTCTTCAATAACGCGATAAAGGGAATCTACTTCATCCTTTTTAACGGTATCTTTAATTTGCAAAATTTCTATTTTAACCGTTCCGCTGTTAAACCCAAGTTCTACTATGTCGCCAACGCTAATTTGGTGGGCGGGCTTAACTTCTCTGCCGTTAATTTTAACCCTACCGCAAGAAACGGCCTCGTTTGCAACCGTTCTGCGCTTTAATATTCTGCTTACTTTTAAAAATTTATCAATTCTCATATTTTTTTACCCTAAAACTACAAAGATTTTGTCGAAAAATAGGTTATTTTTAAAATAATTTAAAATACTTTTCAAAAATGCTTGACTTTGTTGACAATATGCATTAACATTATAAAATGCATTATGATAGGTTAATATCGATTTTTGTCGCCTTTTTTAGAAAAAAAAGAAAAATTTAAGGGGTAAAAAAACCTTAAAATCGACAGTTAAAGACTATTAAACCGGCAACTTTTAACGCCAAAGTGATTATACACCAAATTTAAGCGTTTGTAAACCACGATGGCACAACAATTTAAATTTTTTTAAGGAGTGTGTTTTGATGACACGAAAATTATCCGAAATCGAATGTGGCAAAATAAGAAGAAAAACGTTCAGTAAGATTAACGAAGCAATCGAACTTCCTTATCTTGTCAAAATTCAAAAAGACTCCTACGATGCTTTCATTAAAGACGGCATCAGAGAAGTGCTCGAAGACTTTTCACCGATAACCGACTACTCTGACCACTTTGAATTGTACTTCTTGGAACACAGCCTTGACGGCAAGCCCAAGTACGATGAAAAAGAATGTAGAGATAGGGACGCTAACTACGCCCTTCCTTTACGCGTTAAGGTAAGATTAGTTAATAAGGTTACCGACGAAGTTATCGACCAAGAAGTATTCATGGGCGAATTCCCCCTTATGACCGACAACGGCTCGTTCATTATCAACGGTGCTGAAAGAGTTGTAGTATCACAACTAGTTCGTTCACCCGGCGTATACAACGGCGTTCAAGTGGACAAGTCTGGTAAAAAGATTTTCGATACCACCGTTATACCTTCAAGGGGCGCTTGGTTAGAATTTGAACAAGATTCACAAGGTTTACTTTGGGTTCACGTTGACAGAACTAGAAAACTTACGGGTACGGTACTTCTCCGTGCGCTAGGTTTTGGTAGCGACGACGCTTTAAACCAACTTTTCGAAAACAACGAAATGATTTCTGCAACCGCGGCTAAAGACACGGCTAAGAGTGAAGCAGAAGGTCTTATCGAACTTTATCGTCGTCTCCGTCCCGGTGAAATTCCCACCGACGACGCTGTTAAGACTCAACTTAAAAACCTATTCTTCGACGCTAGACGTTACGATTTAGCAAGAGTTGGTAGATATAAGTTCAATAAGCGCCTACGCCTTGGCGCACGTATCGTTGGCTTAACCGCTTTTGAAGACGTAATTTCACCCGACGGCGAAGTTTTGGCAACCGCAGGTCAAGTTATCGACAGAAATACTGCTGAAAGTATTCAAAACGCAGGTGTTAACGTTTTCTATGCAGACGTTAACGGTGCAAAACACAAAATTATTGCAAACAACGTAGTAGACTATAAGAAAGTTACCGGCTTAAACCCCAAAACTTTCGGTTTACTTGATTACGTTTATTATCCCACCCTTGAATTCTCCGCTCAAGTTGCATCTTGTGCAAAAGACAACGGCGTAGAACAAGCGGCTGAAATCTTAAAGAAGGAAATTAACCAAATTTTCTATCTAGAAGAAAAAGTTCTCGGCACGGCTGAAGAAAAACCCGAAGATAGAAAATACGACGAAAAGGCAAGGGAAACCAGAACTAGATTCGTTGAAGCCTGCGTTGCTTACTACGATATGGTAGAAGGTGACCTTCCCGAAGTTGTTAGTGCAGAACAAAAGAAAGTTCTTCGTCCCCTTCTTGAAAAACTTAACCACAAGCACGTTACCGTTGACGATATCGTTGCATCTGTTTCAGTTAACCTTGACCTTATCCAAGGTATCGGCTCTACCGACAATATCGACCACTTGGGCAACCGTCGTGTTCGTTCCGTTGGTGAATTATTGCAAAATCAATTCCGTATCGGTATCACAAGGTTAGAACGCGTTATCAAAGAAAGAATGGCAACGCAAGACCCCAAGGAAGTATCTCCACAAGGTCTTATCAACGTACGTCCCGTAAGTTCAGCAATCCGTGAATTCTTCGGTTCATCACAACTTTCACAATTTATGGACCAAACTAACCCCATTGCAGAACTTACCCACAAGAGAAAACTTTCTGCTTTAGGTCCTGGTGGTCTAAACCGTGACAGAGCAACCTTTGAAGTTCGTGACGTTCACCACTCTCACTACGGCAGAATGTGTCCTATCGAAACGCCTGAAGGTCAAAACATCGGTCTTATCTCTTCACTTGCAGCATTTGCAAAGGTTAACGAATTCGGCTTTATCGAATCACCTTATAGAAAGATTGAACACACCGTAAACGCTGACGGTAAAATTGAAACTATCGTTACCGACCACGTTGACTATTTAACGGCAGACGAAGAAGACAACTATATCGTTGCACAAGCAAACGAACCCCTAATTGACAATAAGTATTTTGAAAACGAACGTATTTCTTGCCGTCATCGTGATGAAATTACCGAAGACGTTAAAGAAAAGATGGACTACATGGACGTTTCACCCAAACAACTTATTTCAGTTGCAACCGCACTTATCCCGTTCTTAGAAAACGACGATACCAACCGTGCGCTAATGGGTTCAAACATGCAACGTCAAGCAGTTCCGCTACTTTGCCCTGAAAACGCTATCGTTGCTACGGGTATTGAAAGACGTATCGCATACGACTCTGGCGTTATGGTTAACGCTAAAGAAGCCGGCGTTGTTAAGAGTGTTGCTAGCGACCTTATCGTTATTACTGAAAACGACGGTACGGATAGAGAATATAAACTTAAAAAGTTCGAAAGGTCTAACCAAGGCACTTGCCTAAATCAAAGACCTATCGTAGAAAAGGGCGAAAAGATTGAAAAGGGACAAACCCTTGCAGACGGTCCTTCTACTAAAAACGGCGAACTTGCACTTGGTAGAAATATCCTTGTCGGCTTTATGAGCTGGGAAGGTTACAACTACGAAGACGCTATCTTGCTTTCTGAAAAACTCGTTCGTGAAGACGTGTTCACCACTATCCACATTGAAGAACACGAAATCGAAGCAAGGGATACCCGCCTTGGTGAAGAAGAAATCACCCGCGATATTCCTAACGTAAGCGAAGAAGCGTTAAAAGACCTTGATGAAGACGGTATCGTAAGAATCGGTGCTGAAGTTAACTCTGGCGACATCCTAGTTGGTAAGGTTACCCCCAAGGGCGAAACCGAACTCACCCCTGAAGAAAGATTGCTCCGTGCAATTTTCGGTGAAAAGGCTAGAGAAGTTAGGGATACTTCACTTAAAGTTCCCCACGGCGAAGGCGGTGTGGTAGTAGACGTTAAAATCTTTACCCGCGCAAATAAAGATGAACTTGCGCCTGGCGTTAACAAACTTATAAGAGTATATATCGCACAAAAACGTAAGATTTCTATCGGCGATAAGATGGCAGGTCGTCACGGTAACAAGGGCGTTATTTCAAGAATCTTGCCCGAAAGTGATATGCCCTTTATGGCTGACGGTACTCCCTTACAAATCGTACTTAACCCCTTAGGCGTTCCTTCACGTATGAACATCGGTCAGGTGTTAGAAGTTCACTTAGGGCTTGTATGTAAGCAACTCGGCTGGAAGATTGCAACCCCCGTATTCGACGGTGCAAGCGAAAGCGATATTAAAGCGTTGCTAAAAGAAAACAACATAGTAAACCCCGACGGCGAAGTTGACGGTAAAATTCAACTTTACGACGGCAGAACGGGTGAACCGTTTGAAAACCGCGTAACCGTTGGTCAAATGTATATGATTAAACTTATCCACTTGGTTGACGATAAGATTCACGCACGTTCAACAGGTCCTTACAGCCTTGTAACGCAACAACCTTTGGGTGGTAAAGCTCAATTCGGTGGTCAACGTTTCGGTGAAATGGAAATTTGGGCACTTGAAGCGTACGGCGCAGCACACATCTTGCAAGAAATCTTAACCGTTAAATCAGACGATATCGTGGGTAGGGTTAAGACTTACGAATCAATCGTAAAAGGCACCAACATCAGCGAACCCGGTATTCCCGAAGCGTTCAAAGTATTGCTTAAAGAATTGCAATCTCTTGCACTTGATATGAAAGTTCTTACCGAAAATAAAGAAGAACTTGCTATCAAAGACCTTATCGAAAGCGATATCGACGACGTACCCGCGTTCAAAGAAAAAGAAAACCACGAAGAAGTTTCTATCGACGACTTTGATGCAGAAGTTCCTGCTGACGACTTGTTCGAAGATGAAAACGAAGTTAACTTCGACGAAGAATTCTCTTTCAATACCGACGCTATGTTTGAAGAAGACGCTGAACTCGACACGACTGTCCCTGATGGCGACATGTTTGACGATTTTGACGTGGAAGACGACGAATAAGGCAGGGAGGTGTAGAATATGTTTGAACTTAACAATTTTGATTCAATCCAAATAGGTGTAGCATCACCCGAAAAAATCCGCGAATGGTCTTACGGCGAAGTTACTAAGCCCGAAACCATCAACTATAGAACTCAAAAACCCGAAATGGGCGGTCTTTTCTGCGAAAGAATTTTTGGACCGACTAAAGACTGGGAATGCCATTGTGGTAAGTATAAACGTCTTCGTTATAAAGGCGTTATCTGCGACAGATGTGGCGTAGAAGTTACTAAAAGCAAGGTTCGTCGTGACAGAATGGGTCACATTGAACTTGCTGCTCCCGTTTCTCACATTTGGTATTTCAAGGGCGTACCTTCAAGAATAGGTCTTATGCTTGATATGAGCCCTAAGCACTTAGAACAAGTTCTTTATTTTGCTTGCCACGTAGTTGTGGACCCCGGTGTAACCCCCTTACAATATAAGCAAGTTATCACCGATAGGGAAAAGATGGAATTCGAAGAACAATACGGTGCAGGCTCTTTCAAAACGGGCATGGGCGCAGAAGCGATTAAAGAACTTTTAATGGCTATCGACCTTGAAAAAGAAAGTGCAGAAACTAAAAAGATTATCGAAGAAAACGTATCTGGTCAAAAGAGAATTCGTGCGGTAAAACGTATTGAAATTATCGAATCGTTCCGTAAGAGCGGTAACCGTCCCGAATGGATGATTTTGGACGTATTGCCCGTAATCCCACCGGAACTTCGCCCCATGGTACAATTAGACGGTGGCAGATTTGCTACTAGTGACCTTAACGACTTATACCGTCGTGTAATCAACCGTAACAACCGCTTAAAGAAATTAATGGAATTAGGCGCGCCCGAAATCATTATTAGAAACGAAAAGCGTATGTTACAAGAAGCCGTTGACGCTCTTATCGACAACGGTCGTCGCGGTAAGGCTATATCCGGTGCAGGCAACAGAGAATTAAAGTCTTTGTCTGGTATGCTCCGTGGTAAACAAGGTCGTTTCCGTCAAAACTTATTAGGTAAGCGTGTTGACTACTCTGGCCGTTCAGTTATCGTAGTAGGTCCTGAACTTAAGTTGTATCAATGTGGTTTGCCTAAAGAAATGGCTATCGAACTCTTCAAGCCTTTCGTAATGAAAAAGCTTGTTGAAAACAACATTTGCCATAACATTAAAAACGCTAAACGTACGGTAGAACGTGCAAAGACGGTTGTTTGGGACGTATTGGAAGACGTTATTAAAGACCACCCCGTACTCCTTAACCGTGCACCTACCCTTCACAGACTATCAATTCAAGCGTTTGAACCCGTGCTTATCGAAGGCCGTGCAATTAAACTTCACCCCTTAGTATGTGGCGCGTTCAACGCCGACTTCGACGGTGACCAAATGGCAGTTCACGTTCCTTTGTCCGTTGAAGCACAAGCAGAAGCAAGATTCTTAATGCTTGCATCTAACAACATCTTAAAACTATCCGACGGTAAGCCGGTTATGAGTCCTTCTCAAGATATGGTTATGGGTTCTTACTATCTAACCATCATCCGTCGTCAAATTGGCGAAAAGTATAACGAAAAGGGCAAAAAGGATGAAAACGGCACCGTTTACGGCGTTCCCGAATACACCGTATCTTACACTTCACCCGAAGAAGCTATTATGGCATATCAAACGGGTAAGGTTAAACTTCAAGACGAAATTATCGTTAGACGTACCGTTACGGTTGACGGCGAAGAAGTTACCGGCAGGGTTAAAACCACCGTTGGTAAAATTATCTTCAACGACGCTATTCCCCAAACTCTTGGTTTCGTAGAAAGAAAGACTAAAGAAGACTATCTCAAATACGAAATTGACAAACGCGTTGGCAAGAAAGACTTGCAAAAAATCGTTGGCGCATGCTTTAAGCGTCACGGTGCAAGTTGCGCTGCAGACGTTTTGGATAAGATTAAGGCTCTTGGCTTTAAGTATTCAACCGTTGGCGCAATTACTACCAGCGTATTCGATATGCATATGCCTAAAGAAAAGCCTGCAATCTTAAAAGCGGCTGAAGAAAAGGTATTAAAAGTTGACCAACTTTACAAGAAAGGCTTTATCACCGACGACGAAAGATATAAAAAGGTCGTTGGCGTATGGAAAAAGGCTACTGAAGACGTTGCTGAAAAGTTACAAGGCACTCTTGATGAATTCAACCCAATTCTTATGATGGCAAATTCTGGTGCTCGTGGCTCTATTGACCAAATTAAGCAACTTGCAGGTATGCGTGGTCTTATGACCGATCCTAATGGTAAAACTATTGAAGTTCCCGTTAAGTCTTGCTTCCGTGAAGGTCTATCAGTTCTAGAATACTTTATTTCTTCACACGGTGGTCGTAAAGGTCTTGCCGATACGGCACTTAAGACGGCAGACTCTGGTTACTTAACCAGAAGGCTTGTTGACGTTTCACAAGAAGTTATCGTTAAAGAAGACGACTGTTTTGCAGAACTTGGCGAAGCCGTTAAGGGCATTAAAGTTAGCGCAATTAAGGGTAGCAAGGGCGAAGTAATCGAAGGCTTGCGCGATAGAATCGCAGGTAGATTCGTTGTATCAGACGTTATCCACCCCGCAACCGGCGAAGTTATGGTTAAGGCTAACGAAATGATTACCGAAGATATGGCTGATGAAATCGTTAAAGCCGGCATCGAAGAAGTTGAAATCCGTAGCGTATTTACCTGTCGTTCTAAGACAGGCGTATGCGCAAAATGTTACGGTAAGAATATGAGTAACAATAACCCCGTTCAAATTGGTGAAGCAGTTGGTATTATCGCTGCACAATCAATCGGTGAACCGGGTACACAGCTTACCATGCGTACATTCCACACCGGTGGTATCGCATCAACGGGCGACATTACTCAAGGTCTTCCTAGGGTTGAAGAACTTTTCGAAGCACGTAAACCTAAGCACGCTGCAATCGTATGTGAACACAGCGGTTCAGTAACGATTGAAGAAAAAGATAAAATTATTCACGTTATCATCAATACCGACGACGGCGAAGTTAAAGATATCCCCATTCCTTTCGGTACGGGCGTTATCGTTAAGACGGGCGACAGGGTAGAGCCGGGCTCAGTTTTAACTAGCGGTGCGGTATATCCTCAAGATATCTTAAAGACAAGGGGCATCAAGGGCGTTCAAGATTATATCTTGCGTGAAATTCAAAGCGTTTACCGTTCACAAGGCGTTGATATCAACGACAAACACGTTGAAATTATCGTTCGCCAAATGATGAAGAAGGTTCAAATCGAAAATCCTTATGGAACCGACCTTCTCCCCGGTGAAAAACTTGACCTTTGGAGATTTGAAGAAGAAACCAAGGCTGCACTTGAATCTGGTCAAAGACCTCCCGTTGGTAAGAGAATTCTTCTTGGTATTACCAAGGCGGCTCTCGCTAAGGAAAGTTTCTTATCAGCAGCATCCTTCCAAGAAACTGCAAGGGTACTTACCGAAGCGGCTATCAAGAACAAAATCGACCCGCTACTCGGTCTTAAAGAAAACGTTATTATCGGTAAACTTATCCCCGCAGGTACGGGTATCAGAGATTACAAAAACGTATCTCCCCAACCTGTCGTTCAAAGAACTATCGAAGAACCTAATCTTTAATTAAACGTTTAATCTGTGCGACTAATTTGTGCGACGTCGCAAGGTTAAAAAATAATGAATTACTAGTGATTTTAATTGACTAATCACGGTAAAAATGGTAAAATAATACCTTGCCGGACGCGTTTCGGCAAGGTAAAAAACAAGTTATCGTAAACGGATAATTCCGAACTCCGTTTTCCGAATAAACCGAAAATTTTTAAGGAGGTGCACTAAATGCCTACAATTCAACAGTTAATCAGACAGGGCAGAAAGAAAAGCATTACCAAGTCTAAATCACCTATTCTTGACGAATGTCCTCAAAAGCGCGGTGTATGCTTATCAGTAACCACTACTACCCCTAAGAAACCTAACTCAGCTCTTCGTAAGATTGCCAGAGTAAGGCTTACCAACAAGGCTGAAGGTATCGTTTATATTCCTGGTGAAGGTCATAACTTACAGGAACACAGCTCGGTACTTATCCGTGGTGGCAGGGTAAAGGATTTGCCTGGTGTTAGATACCACATCATCCGTGGCGCATTAGATACTGCCGGTGTTGCAAAACGTCGTCAATCTAGGTCTTTATACGGCGCAAAACGCCCCAAATAAGATAAACGCCTAAACATTATTTAATTTAAAGCAAAAATTAAAGAACGCAAGATAACGAAAAATCGTTAAATTGCAAACAACAAAAGACACCTACTTAAAATCGGTATAGTTCGGAAAATAGGCCCGATTTGGTAGGCAGTATGTCGAAAGACAGAAGATTTGCTACCTGATTTTCAGGCAAGTAATAGCTGTACTAAATTAAGGGTTTACCCTTAAAAAGCGCAAAAAAATGCGCAAATTATTAAAGGAGGATTATAATTATGCCAAGACGTGGCAATATTGCAAAAAGAGACGTTTTGCCAGATCCCGTTTACAACGATAAGGTTGTTACCAAACTTATCAACCAAGTTATGTTAGACGGTAAGAAAGGCGTAGCGCAAAGCATCGTTTACGAAGCTTTCACCGTTGCAGCTGAAAAAGTTGGTCAAGACGCAAAAGAAATGTTCAATCAGGCACTTGCAAACATTATGCCTGTTGTAGAAGTTAAGGCAAGGAGAGTTGGTGGTGCTAACTATCAAGTACCTATCGAAATCCGTGCTGAAAGAAGACAAACTCTCGCTATCCGCTGGTTGGTTATTGCAGCTAGAAAGAGAGGCGAAAGAGAAATGGCTGCTCGTTTAGCTGGTGAATTAGTTGATGCTTTCAACAACACCGGTAGTGCAGTTAAGAAGAAAGAAGACACGCATAGAATGGCAGAAGCTAACAAGGCTTTCGCACATTTTAGATTTTAATTTGGAGAGAAGTTATGCCTAGAGATTTAGATTTAAATGTCACCAGAAATATAGGTATAATGGCGCACATCGACGCAGGTAAAACTACTACCACCGAAAGAATTTTGTTCTATACCGGTAAGCTACACAAAATGGGTGAAACCCACGATGGTGGCGCTACTATGGACTGGATGGTTCAAGAACAAGAACGTGGTATTACCATTACTAGTGCGGCAACTACTTGTTACTGGAAAGGTCATCGCTTAAACATTATCGATACCCCCGGACACGTAGACTTTACCGTAGAAGTTGAAAGATCGCTCCGCGTATTAGACGGTGCGGTTGCAACCTTCTGTGCAAAGGGTGGTGTAGAACCCCAATCTGAAACCGTTTGGAGACAAGCTGATAAACACCGCGTTCCCCGTATTGCATACGTTAACAAGATGGATATCAACGGCGCTAACTATTTTAACGCTATTGAAATGATGCGCGACAGGTTAAAGACCAACGCTCTCCCCATTATATTACCTATCGGTAAAGAAGATACCTTCGTAGGTATCGTAGACGTTATCACCCGTGAAGCAACTTACTATCTAGACGATTTAGGTCAAAAGACTGAAATCAAAGAAGTTCCTGCTGATATGGTTGATATGGTAGAAGAATACCGCGCACAAGTTGTTGAACTTGCTGCAGAACAAGACGACGCTTTAATGGAAAAATACTTTGAAGAAGGCGATCTTTCTATCGACGAAATCAAAGCAGGTCTCCGTAAAGCAACCCTCGCTATGAAGGTTACCCCCGTTCTTTGCGGTTCATCTTATAAAAACAAGGGTGTACAAAACCTTTTAGATGCTATCGTAGCATATCTTCCCAGCCCCGTAGACGTTGGCGCAGTTAAAGGCACTAACGACCGTGGCGAAGAAGTATTACGTAACCCCAGCGACGAAGAAGCGTTCAGCGGTCTTGCTTTCAAGATTATGACTGACCCCTTCGTTGGTAAACTTGCGTTCTTCCGCTCTTACTCCGGCGTGCTTAAAACCGGCTCTTACGTTTATAACAGTACTAAGGGCAAGAGAGAAAGAATCGGTCGTATCCTTCGTATGCACGCTAACCACCGTGAAGAAGTTGAAGAAGTATACGCTGGTGAAATCTGCGCTATCGTTGGCTTAAAGGACACCACTACCGGTGATACCCTTTGTGAAGAAGCTAAGCCCGTTATCTTAGAACAAATGGAATTCCCCGATCCCGTTATTAAGGTTGCTATCGAACCTAAGACTAAAGCTGGTCAAGAAAAGATGGGTATCGCTCTTGCAAAACTTGCAGAAGAAGATCCCACGTTCAAAGCTTATACCGATAACGAAACGGGTCAAACCATTATCGCAGGTATGGGTGAACTTCACCTTGAAATTATCGTTGACAGATTGCTACGTGAATTCCGTGTAGAAGCAAACGTTGGTAAGCCAATGGTTGCTTATAAAGAAACCATCCGTCAAGCAGTTGAAGCTGAAGGTTTATTCAAGCGTCAATCAGGTGGTCACGGTCAATACGGTCACTGTAAAATCCGTCTTGAACCCCAAGAACCTGGTAAGGGTTATGAATTCGTTGACGAAACGGTTGGCGGTTCAATTCCTAAGGAATTTATTCAACCGGTTAACAAGGGTATTCAAGAAGCAAGTAAGAACGGTATCTTAGCAGGCTACGAAGTAGTTGACTTCAAAGTAACCGTATACGACGGTAGCTACCACGACGTTGACTCGTCAGAAATGGCGTTTAAGATTGCAGGTAGCATGGCGTTAAAAGACGGTTTAGCAAAAGCTAAGAGCGTACTTTTAGAACCGATAATGAAAGTAGAAATTCTTACCCCAGACGCTTACTTTGGTGACCTTATGGGTAACGTTACTGCTCGTCGTGGTATCATTCAAGGTACTGAAGACAGAAACGGCATCAAGGTTATCGACGCACATATTCCGCTTGCTGAAATGTTCGGCTATGCAACCGACTTAAGAAGTAGAACTCAATGTCGTGGTAACTACACTATGCAGTTTGACCACTACGCAGAAGTTCCCAAGTCAGTAGCTGAAAAGATTATCGGTAAAAAAGCGTAATAAATGTTGACAATAGCATAAAATTATTGTAAAATATCATTGTGTTTAAGGGGTTTTTACCCCTAAAACACACAAAAATCAAACAAATTTATAAAAATTTATAAAAAAATATAACAATCGATTTTTTTTGGAGGAAAATCAAATGGCAAAGGCTAAATTTGACAGAACTAAACCGCACATTAACATCGGTACTATCGGTCACGTTGACCACGGCAAGACCACCCTTACCGCTGCTATCACTATGACGATGGCTGCTAAGGGTCAAGCTCAAAAAATGAAGTATGACGAAATCGATAAGGCACCCGAAGAAAAGGCACGTGGTATTACAATTAACACTGCACACGTTGAATACCAAACCGACGCACGCCACTACGCTCACGTTGACTGCCCCGGACACGCTGACTATGTTAAAAACATGATCACCGGTGCTGCTCAAATGGACGGCGCTATCTTAGTAGTTGCTGCTACCGACGGTCCCATGCCCCAAACTAGAGAACACATCCTTCTTGCTCGTCAAGTAGGCGTTCCCTACATCATCGTATTTATGAACAAATGCGACCAATTAGACGACCCCGAACTTTTGGAACTCGTTGAAATGGAAATCCGTGAACTTCTTTCTGAATACGGCTTCCCTGGCGACGAAACCCCCATCATCAAGGGTTCTGCTCTTAAAGCTCTTGAATGCGCACAAGCAAACGAAGGCGACGCTGTTACCAACGCACCTGAAACTCAATGCATTAGAGAACTTATGGACGCTGTTGACAGCTACATTCCTACTCCCGAACGTGACGAAGCTAAACCCTTCCTTCTCCCTGTAGAAGACGTATTCACCATTTCTGGTCGTGGTACCGTTGCTACTGGTAGAGTAGAACGTGGTGTTGCTCACGTTAACGATCCCGCTGAAATCGTTGGTCTTTCTGACGAATCAAAGAACACCGTTATTACCGGTCTTGAAATGTTCCGTAAACTTCTTGACGAAGCTCAAGCAGGTGACAACGTTGGTGCTCTTCTCCGTGGTATCGACAAGAGAGATATCGAACGTGGTCAAGTTATTGCTAAACCCGGTTCAGTTAAACCCCACACCGAATTCGAAGGTCAAGTTTACGTATTGAACAAGGAAGAAGGTGGTCGTCACACCCCATTCTTCAACAACTATCGTCCTCAATTCTATTTCAGAACTACCGACGTTACCGGTTCAATCACTCTTCCTGAAGGCGTAGAAATGGTTATGCCTGGTGATAACATCAGCATGAAAGTTCAACTTATCACTCCTATCGCTATGGAAGAAGGTCTCCGTTTCGCTATCCGTGAAGGTGGCAGAACCGTAGGTTCAGGCGTTGTTGCTAAAATCATTAAGTAATTTTAGTTAAACCGCTTGCACAGTTATAGTGCGAATTAAATAAAATATTAACCGCTATCAATTCGATAGCGGTTTATTTTTTCAGAAAATTGCAAAGAATATTTTTAATACCGTATTGAAAAATGAAAATTTTTATGATAGACTAAATAAAAAAATTAAAGGAGATTTTTATGGCACGTTTTACTTTACCACGTGATTTATACCACGGCAAAGGCTCTCTTGAAGCACTAAAGAACTTAAAAGGCACACGCGCAATGGTTTGTGTTGGCGGTGGCTCTATGAAACGCTTTGGCTTTTTAGATAGGGTTACTTCTTATCTTAAGGAAGCAGGCATGGAAGTAGAGGTATTTGAAGGAATTGAACCAGAC
Source organism: Clostridia bacterium (assembly GCA_017465145.1). Taxonomy (GTDB): domain Bacteria; phylum Bacillota; class Clostridia; order Christensenellales; family Borkfalkiaceae; genus UBA1259. The sequence goes on from JAFTWU010000005.1 coordinate 92,944, forward strand.
CCTTCGGTTGATACCGTTATGCGCGGTGCTGAAGCAATGGCTAAATTTAAACCCGACTGGATTGTTGCAATCGGCGGTGGTTCACCAATAGATGCTGCAAAGGCAATGTGGATTAAATATGAATACCCCGAAATAACCTTTGAAGAAATGTGCGTTGTTTTTGGTATTCCAGAACTTCGTAAAAAAGCACGTTTCTGTGCAATACCTTCAACTTCTGGCACAGCAACCGAAGTTACCGCTTTCTCAGTTATTACCGACTATAAAAAAGGTATTAAATATCCGTTAGCAGACTTTGAAATAACCCCCGACGTTGCAATCGTTGACCCTGACCTTGCTGAAACAATGCCCAAGAAGCTTGTTGCACATACCGGTATGGACGCAATGACGCACGCTATTGAAGCATACGTTTCAACTGCTAATACCGAATTTACAGACCCACTTGCAATCTTTGCTATTAAGATGATTCAAAACGATTTAGTTGGCTCTTATAACGGCGATATGACCAAGCGCGCATCAATGCATAACGCACAATGCCTTGCGGGTATGGCTTTTTCTAACGCGCTTTTGGGTATAGTACACTCAATGGCACACAAAACGGGCGCTGTTTTTGAAGATTTAGGCGCGCATATTATTCACGGTGCGGCAAACGCTATGTATTTGCCAAAGGTTATCGCGTTTAACGCTAAAGATGAAACGGCTAAAAAACGTTATGGTGTTATCGCAGATTATATGGGGCTTGGCGGTGCAAACGACGACGAAAAGGTTGCAAATCTAATTGCTTACTTACGCGGTATGAACGACGCCTTGAATATTCCACAATGCATTAAAAACTATGGCGCAGACAGTTATCCTTGTGCACAAGGTTTCGTACCTGAAGACGTATTCCTTGCAAGATTACCCGAAATTGCTAAAAATGCAGTTGCAGATGCTTGCACGGGCTCTAACCCCCGCAAGATTAACGTGGAAGAAATGGAAAAACTTCTTAAGTGTTGCTATTACGACACCGAAGTTGATTTCTAAAACTAATAAAACAACGTTGATTTCTAAAACTAATAAACAACGAAAACCGCTATCGAATCGATAGCGGTTTTTTTATGATTGAGTAGGTGGCGCTAAACACAAGTAAAAGGTTGTTAACGCTTTGATTATTAAACTAAACCCGTTGCTAGTTAGCAACGGGTTTTAATTTGTTATTTTCGCTTAAAAAAGTCAACGAATTTATCTTTTATTTCGCCATATTGCACGTTCTTAAAAAACCATTTAGTATCGTTAAACGCACCGTCTAAAGCGTTCTTCTTAGGTGTTAATTCAATATATCTAACGCCATTTTCTTCTTTAATAACTTTGTTAAAGCCTTTGGGTAGAGCGCCGGTTTCCACCACGCAACGATTTTTGTCAATATATATTCTTTGTAAATTAGTGCAACCCGTAAACGCCCCCTTAAATATATGGCGCAAATTAGGCGCGTTAACTTCTTTTAACGAAGTACAGTTCTTAAACGCATCTTCATGAATTTGAAATACGCTCGGCAAGTCAATTTTTTCAAGACTAGTACAATTTTCAAAAGATGAACTAAAAACACGTTCTACCGTTATTGGCACAAGCACTTTGTTTAGGTTTGTTGCGCTATCAAATAAGTTACCGGACAATGCATAATCTTTGGTTTTAGACATATCAACTTTTTTAAGTTTTTTAAAACCCTCAAAAATACTGCTTTCGATAGACGTAACGCTTGCAGGGAAGACAACTTCTTCAACAATTTCCTTTGCTGTATTAAAAGAATTTGTACAAACAATTTCAATGCCTTCTGGTATTATTATTTTTTTAGTAGGGGCAAGCACTTTTATTAATTCTTTTTTGCCGTCATAAATTTTAACTTCTAAATTATGTTGCTTGCCAAATTCTTTTGCTTCTGCTTGTTTTATTTCTTCTTGTGTTTTCTTTTTTTCTTTGTCAATTTCAATTTGCCTAAAACGGCTTAGATTTTTTTCAACAAACTTTTCTACGGTATATTCCCTATTATAGCCTTTTGTACCGTGTTTTTCTTTAATGATAAGGTTAGGGCAATTTGGAAATGGATTTTCGTGTCTAAGGTCTATCTCAGCATAAGCGCGCATGTATAAATATTTAAGGTTAGGGCAATCCTTAAACGCGCCTTCCTGTATGGTAAGGCTATGCGCTTTAGAAACGTCAACTTCTTCAAGGCTACTACAGTTAACAAAAGTTTCTCTATTTAACTCTAAACCGTAACCATTATAATTAAACTTAACCTTTTTTACCACGTCGTCATCGGTAAAAAGCCCGCACTTTACCCAACGAACAGTCGGGGGAAGGTCGTGTATTTCTTTTTTAACTTTTATCTTAGTTAACGTGCCCCTAACGGCAGCCCTACTATCAAATTCATACTCTTCTTTTAATTGAACTAAATTTTCGTTAGTTTGCTTAAACCAAGGGTCGTATGCGGGTTTTTCTTCTTTTTTTGCCTTTTTGTTTTTGGGGTTATTGCGCTCTCTTTCTTCTCTTTTGTTTTCTAGTTCTAATTTAATTCTGTCAAAAAAGCCTATTTTTTCGTAAGCGTCGCTAAATCTTTGTGGCTCTGGTTCGTTGGGGAAGATAGGTGAAGGCGCGCCATAGTTATTTTTAGCGCTATCCATTTTATTAGTTCCTGCGCTATTTGTAGCATTTTGTTCCGCTATAATTTGCGCTTGGGTAAGGCTGGGGTTTAAATCGTCTATAACCAAGTCTGCGTAAGGGCCGGTGTAAACGTAATCTTCGGTATAGCCAACGTAATCGTCGTTAGCGCCTTTATTTGCGCTTGAATTATTCGCACTTGAATTATTTGAGCCAAAGTCGTTATTACCCGCGCTATTATCAGAACTTCCATAACTACTTGAACTATAAGAGTCGTATGAAGAACTACTAGAACCGTTATTTAACGTCCCTTGATAGGTTGAAAGATTAAGTTGCGTTTCTTTTTTAGCTGTGCCCATCGTTAGTGGGTCGAAACCGCTTTTTATAAGCCTGCCATCTTTGTATAATTCAATATACTCTGTTTTAGTCTTGCTAAATTTAACAACGGGGTCTGATACGCTGTTTATTCTTATCTTTTGGTCACTATCTGCTATTCTTATATGCACGTTTGGGCGTGGCATATTGTAAGATTGTTCTTCGAAACAATAAATGCCCGTTCCTGAAATTTCGTTAAAACTATAGTTGCCCATATAGCAATCGCCGTTTTTGAAAATTTTAGAAAAGAAACCCCTTTTACTGTAAATTTCCGTGCCCCAATCTCCTTCTTCAACGGATTTTTCCCAATAGTACCCACTATAATTGAATATTTTAACGCCCTTAAAGTTGTTGCTTGGCACGTCGCCCTTAAGTTTATTATGAAAGCCTATTCTCCTTTCGGGGCAGGGACCAGACGCTATCCATTCGCCGTAACCCGTGTAATAGTCTAGGTCGGGAACGGCGTGTCCGTAAAAGGTTTGACCGTTACCAAAGGTGGTACGCGCATAACTAGTATATTTACCGGAAAAATTTCCGTTAACAAAATTGCCTTCTGCAAAATAACCCCTATCAATGGTAGAGAAATAGGACAAGCACCCCTTTCCGTTAGGTTTATCGTTAGCAAAATTGCTTAGGTATGCATTGTGATTGTGGTCTACCAAAACGCCGTATCCACACTTGCGGTCGTTAGAAAATTCGCCGATATAGTAATCTTGGGCAACGCCCCAACCTGAAACGGATTTATTTTCAACCGAACAGCATTTTCCTTGGCGTAAACCGTTTGAAAAATACCCCATAGTTCTATATGAAGAAGTTTTTTTCGCTCCACGCCCCGTTTGACAGTTATTTTGCCATTCACCAACGTACACATCTCCGTTATTGTAAACCATTGCGCCGTAGCCGTCTGCTTTTCCGTTTAATATAGTACCGATATAAATGCCTTCGCTAAATTCAACCTTACCAAATTCCATAAAATATATCCTTAAGAATCAGTTTTTATTAAAACTAATTATATTATATCATTTAAGTTAAAAAATTCAATAGATAAAATTCATAGCCGTTAACTCCTTGCAAAAAATTTAAAACAAAAACGCACCCTTGCGGGTGCGCCTGCGTTTAGTTTTATCTTAGTTGAAAGAATCTTTATATGCTTTACCAAACTTGAATGCGGGGATTTTAGAAGCAGCGATGTTAATCTTTTCGCCGGTCTTGGGGTTGATACCTTCCCTAGCATCTTTTGATTTAAGTTCAAAAGTACCGAAACCAGAAATTTGAACTTTTTCGCCAGCGTTTAAGCCGTCGGTGATAGCGCCGATAACAGCGTCTAGTGCAGCGCCTGCATCCTTAATAGTGATACCTGCTTTGTTTGCAATAGCCCTTACCAAATCATTTTTGTTCATAAAAAACAAAACCTCCAAAGTTTTATGTATATATTGTACCATATATAAAAAATTTTTCAAGGGCTTTTTAAAATTTTTGTCAAAAAACGCGTGTTTTTTGTCAAAAAAACGCCATTTTGTTAAATTTTGCGTTTCGCTTGACTTTTTTAACTTTATAAATTACTATTAATATAATGTTAGATAAATTAAGTATTACCCTTGAACTTAATAACCTAGCGGGCGCGCTTAGATATCCCCGTAAAAACGAAGGCTGTGTTTTCTATCAAGGCAGTATAGAAGAGCAAGTCTCTATAATTGCTCAAAAAATCGTTCCTTACGGCAAAGTTGCGCTATTTTACACTAAATCTACCTTTGAAAAAATAGGCAGAAAAGTTTCGGCATGCCTAAAAAAACAAAGTATAAAAATCGTTAACGTGCTTTTGCCAAAAAAGATTAAAAGTGTTGCCTCTTGCTTAGAAGTTTTTAATCTTCCAGAAGACGTGCGCATGGTTTTTGCTTTCGATAAAGAACTTTTCGACGTTGCAAAATATTTTTGTGCGATAAACGGCTTGCAATGTGGGTTAGTTATTAAAAACCCGAACTTTTTCAACTCTCTTTCTAATAAAATTTTAGCAAACGTTGGCACTTCGCCAGAATACGTAGACGCGTTCACTATAAAACACGTTATTCTTGCTGATGAACTTTTTGATAGTAACGATAGTTATAACGGCTATCTTTATGCAAGGCTAGTTAGCGGACTATCTTTTATAGTAGACTATAGAATATCTAGCACCCTAAAGCGTAAGCCTATAAATAAACGCGCCTTTAATCTTATTAAAAGCGGGGTAACGGGTGGGCTTTCCGTTATGAAATATAGTTTATCAGAGCGCAAAACCGCCCTTATTTACTTTAACTTAATTTTAGAAATTGCAAACGTTTTATCCCTTGGCGAAATTATTAACGGCGGGGCTATGTGTTATAGCGAAAGGCTTTTTAACGCGCTAAACGGTATCGACGACGGTATCGACGACGGAAATATCAACCACCTTGAAAACGGCTACGGCTATATTTTACTAAAACTATGCAAAAAGATTCTTGGGGTATATGAAATCGTTTTGTCAAGCGATAATCTTACCGTTTACGAAACTTGCGACTATACTAGCCGTGTGGAATTTTTAACTTCTCTAACCGGTGGCGAAGAACTTAGCTATCTTAAAAACTTTAAGCAACAAATAGACTTAATAAGTTGCTCTCAAAAGGAAATTGATAAAATTAAAGCCCAACTTTACGGGCAAGTAAAGTCTTTTTACTTATATCTTAAGGCTAGCATAAACACCTATCACGCTATCGGCGGGAAAGATTTTATCGGCGCTAAAACTCCTTGCGATAAAAGGGCAAAAAAAGCCGAAAATTCCGCTCCTAATCCGTTAAACAGCCCGCTTGCAATCAAATACGCGGGCGACGAAATCGGGGCGTTAAACGGCATGACTTTGGCGCGCGAACTTGGGGTTACCGACAACCCTGCCTTTTGCGATTAACAAGCATAATTAATAGATTTATAATAGAAAATTAATAGGTATATAATATAAAATTTTCGTCAATACTCTCCGTAAAGAACGGGGAGTATTTTTATGTTTAAAAAGATTGCGCTTGCCTTTTGTTTTATAACTTGTTGCTTGCTTTTGTGGTGGGGGAATAACGCGCCCGTATTCAGCGCTTACGCGAAAGAGTTCGAAGTGTATAGAAAAAACAATTCTTCTTGCGCCGAAATTGTCAAAGCAAACGCCTTTTCCACAGCCTTTATAACCGATAAAACGGGGGAGAGTTGCATAGTTGATAGCGCCACTTTTAATACGGGCAAATTTTTAAGCGATTTTAACGCCAAAGTGGTGTTTAGTGAAAAGGTAGATAATATTACCAACCTTTACGCCTATTCTAATAAGATTAAATATTTCGTTACGATAGGGGGTAAAAAGGTAAATCTTCACGTCGTTTATCAAAAGGAAAATATAGTTCTTGGCACACCCATAGTGTTTGGGGGATATTAATAAAGCACGTTCATAAAGGCGCAACAAAAAATTAACCGCTATAGGTATAATAAAAATTTTTAGGGTAATAATTACCCCAAAGTCAGTTAAAAAAAGGAGATTTTATATGAAAAATAACAAGGCGATTTTATTTTTTAGGAGAAACGCCGTTTATCTTATTTTGGCGTTTTGTATTCTTGCGATAGGGCTTTCTGCAATTTTAATGACGACTAACGGCAAAAATAACGTTGCGGACGTGCCCGTAATTACCCCAGACACCGAACAAGAAAACCCTAGCGACGACGACAATACCCCCACGGACACGGTTATCACTTTCGTAATGCCGGTATCTAACGCTACGGGGATAGACGAATATAGCGAAATTCCCGTGTTCAACCCCACTTTAAATAGATACGAAGCGCATTTAGGTTTAGATTTTTTTGCGCCCGAAGGCAGTTCCGTTTGCGCGGTATATGACGGCACTATTTTATCTGTGGAAAATACCCTTTTGCACGGCACTACCATCACTATAGACCACGGCAACGGGCTTAAAACGGTTTATAATTCGTTAGAAGACGGCGATTTGGTTACCGTTGGAAGTAAGGTAAGTCAAGGCGAAGTTATCGGCGCGGTATCTATTACCAACAAGCAAGAATATAAAGAAGGGGCACACCTTCACTTTGAAGTTTACGAAAACGACGTGAATATCGACCCTGCAAAATATCTTGTTTACGAAGAAAAGTAAAAGGAAGTTAGTAATCTGGGCTAGACGGCAACTCCACGTGCTAAACGAATAAAAACGCGTAAAATAAGGCACAAACCCGCGTCTTATCTCACCTAAAGCACGTAAAATAAGGCACAAACCCGCGTCTTATCTTAACTAAAGCGCGTAAAATATCATTAAAAAAATAAACCCTGAATAAGATACAAAGAAAAGTATTTTATTCGGGGTTTTTATATGAAGAAAAAAATTATCACTTATTTTTTAACGGTATCTATTTTAATTTCGGCAATATTTTTTGCGGGCGGATGCCAAAGTTCTTGCGCGAAAAATAAAAATTTAACTACTTACGATATAACCGCCACCCTTGACGGCAACACCTTAACCGCCACCCAAACGGTTGATTTTTACAACGGCTACGACACCACCTTTACCGAACTAAAATTTAACCTTTTTGGCAACGCGTTTAGAAAGGGGGCAAAGTATAATCCTATTGCGAACGAACATTTGTCGCAAGCCTATTACGACGGGCAAAACTTTGGCGGTATGGAAATTTTATCCGTTTCATCAAACGAAACGCCCTTAAATTTTAACGTTGGCGGGCAAGATTTAACCCTTCTTACCGTTGAACTTTCTAAAGAAGTTTTTCCTAACGAAAGGTATTTATTAACAATAAATTACACCCTTAATTTAGCAAAAGTCGTTGCAAGAACGGGGGTAAATAAAAGCACTATAAACCTTGGCAATTTCTATCCTATACTATGCGCCTACGATACGGGCGTTGGCTTTTACGAGTGCTTATACTACGCGATAGGCGACCCCTTTTATAGCGACTGCGCCAACTATAACGTAACCCTTTCTGCCGATAGCGAATATGTGTTTGCGCATAGCGGTGCGCTATCTAAAGAAGAAATAAACGGAAACGTTAAAACGGTAGAGTTTTCCTTACAAAACGCGCGTTCAGTTGCGGTGGTTTTATCTAAAAAATTCAACGTAGAAAAACGCCTTGTGGACGGCGTGGAAATCTCATATTACCACTATAACGACGCTAACCCAAAACTGTCTTTAGACACCGCGGAAAAAAGTATAAGATATTTTAACCAAACGTTTGGCGCGTATCCATATTCTACGTATAGCGTGGTGGAAACGGCTTTCGTTCAAGGTGGTATGGAATACCCCGCACTAGTTATGATTAGCGATAATTTAGAAGAGAAGGCTTACCAAGAAGTTATCGTGCACGAAACGGCGCATCAATGGTGGCAAACGGCGGTTGGTAATAACGAAATTGAATACGGTTTTTTAGATGAAGGGCTAGCCGAATATTCGGTGGTGCTCTTTTACGAAAATCACCCTGAATACGGTTACACCCGCCAAACTCTTATAGACTCATCTAATAAAAGTTATAAAGTATTTTGCTCTGTATACGACCAAATTTTCGGCAACTTAAATACAAAAATGTTGCGCCCCTTAAACGAATTTTCGGGCGAATTTGAATACGTTAATATGGCGTATATAAAACCGTGCATAATGTACGATACTTTGCGCACTACCGTTGGAGAGCAGACTTTTTTTAGTGCCCTTAAAAAATATTACGAAAAATATAAGTTTATAAACGCCACCCCCTACGATTTAGTTGGAACGTTTGAAAAGGCGGGGGCAGACACCAACGGATATTTTGAAAGTTTTTTTAGTGGCAAGGCAATACTTTAATTTTTTTGGTAAAAAAAGGTGAAAAATAGCCTTAAAAAATGGTTAAACACCCTTCTAAAATAATTGTTAATCATTGACAAAGAGTATAATAAATGGTATACTTACAAAGAATTATTTTATAAAACGATTTGTAAGGTAGTATTTATGAAGAGATTAGTTAAACTTTTAACCGTTTGCTTGCTTGCAGTCGTTATGGTTTGTGGCTTATTCGGTTGCACTCCAGACGGCACTCCTAGCGGTGAAAAAGGCTTAAAATTTGAAAAGAGACACAACGAAAACTTCTATACGGTAAGTGGCTTTGTAGACAACGGCTCTACCACCCTTTCTATCCCTGCAGAAGTTGAAGGTGTTGCAGTTGGTAGAATTGGCACTAACGCGTTTAAGAATAACGGCACGCTCACTTCTATCGTAGTTCCCACTTCCGTAACGGAAATTGAAGCAGGTGCATTTACCGGCGTTAAAGCGTTAAAAGAAATCACACTTCCCTTTATCGGCATGAACGCTAATTCAGACGCTTATTACGGCGAAACCGCAGGTAGCGAAGGTGAAGAAAACGAAAAGGCAACCGATATCGAAAGACATTTTGCTTATATCTTCGGTACGGACGAATATACTTACGGTTCACAAATTACTGCAACTTATAGTGCAGGTGGCACCGCTAGTTACTATTTACCCCACGGCTTAAGCAAGGTTATCTTAAACAGCGATTCTGCTTACAGTATTCCTATGTATGCTTTTGCAGGTGTAACCACCGTTAGAGAAATCGTTCTTCCCGCAACTATCGACGCTATCGGTGAAGGCGCGTTCTCAAACTGTGCTAACTTAAATAGGGTTAACGTTCCCGCAAACGTAGAAAAGATTTACGATTCAGCATTTTCAGGTTGCGCACGTTTGGTAAACGGCGGTATCGTGTTTGACGATTTAACTTCAACTTGTGCACTTACCACTATCGGTAGCAAGGCGTTCTATGCAACTAAACTTACCGAAATCACCTTGCCTGCAAGCGTAACCACCATCGGCGAACAATGCTTTGCAACTTCATCTTTAAGGTCTATCGTGTTGCCCGCAAGCCTTACCGAAATCGGTTTCTATGCTTTCTATGAATGCAAATATTTAACTTCAGTTGATATCAGCGCCGTAACGGGTACGGTTATCGTTAAAAACGCAGCGTTTATGAACTGTGAAAGATTAGATGCAACTACCTTAAAGGCTAGCGCAAAACTTGACGTTACGGGTAGCGCAAACGTGTTTGAAGGCACTTTAGCTTAATAAATATTGCTGTAAAAAGGCGCGCGATTAAGCGCATAAAACAAAATTAAATCAGCAAAAATTAAATAGCAAAATTAAAACGACAAAATGAAAACTCCCACAAGACCGTGGGAGTTTTTTTATACTTTTAAGCGCGAAATTTTAGCGACCTTATTTTAGCGACATTGAAAAGGGTTAATTCGCCTTTAATAGCGTCTTAGCGCTTTGTCAAAACAACAAATTTAGGCAACTGATACGGAAGATAAGGTATAAACTAACGCGCCTGCAATGAAACCGCCTGCAAGGACTGGCTGAGCGTATCTTATTAAAAGTGAACGATGGGGCAAAGCTTCGGTTGCGGGTGTTGCGGTAGAGTTTTTATTTGTTGCAACGCTTTGAATCAATAGGTAATTGTTAATACCCGTGTTAAACTTTTCGCTTACGCAATAGGTGAAAGAATTGTGCGTTACGGTAACGTTTTGACCGTTATAAGCAATCGGGCTAGCGCCGTTAAAATTAGCGTTTAGCGTGTAATTTTCGGCGTAATTACCTTTGTTGGTAATTTTAAGCGTGGGCACTTTCTTATAAGCGTGAGAGTTGGTTGGAATATAGCTTGAAGAATCAACGTCAATACTTACGTTTCTTAGGGCAAATAGTAGTTGGTTGTTATCTATAAGCGACCTAAAGGTATATTCATCTTCAATGGTTTGGGTTGCGGTAGGAGTGGTTGTTACGGTAACGTAACTTGCTTGATTATATACCGTAGAAGACGTATAAACAAGTCTGCCTATCTTAAGCGCGTTATTTTCTATAGTAAGGTTAGTGCAATCGTATTCCGTAGTGGTGTGAATAGGTGCGTAAGAAAAATCTTTGGGGCAAAAATAAGTTTTGGTAACTATCGTATCTTCATCGCAAGCAGTACCGTTAACGTTTATGGTAAATTTAAGTTCCGTTTCTAGATAGAATAGTTCGTTAATGCCGTTTATATTACTTATGTCACTACCTTTCCATTGTTCCGCGCTACCAGACACGGCGGGGGTAACGCTAAGGCGGGTTACGTAACTGCCACTCATCACGGAAATATCGTTTACTATGCCGTTTAACTTATCCGCTTTTTTAAGTTCGTCGTTAAAGTTTTTGTCAACGGTTAAATCGTATACACAAGTTTCGGTATAACCGGCGCTTAGCGAATATTCGGTATCGAAGGCGTTTGAAAAATAAAGTTCGCTATCTTTTTTACAACCCGTACCCGTAAGTAACAGGGCGCACGCTGTAATCACCGAAAGCACGGCAATTCTAAATTTTTTCATATAAATCTCCAAAAGGCTTTACCATTTAGGTAAAGATTTTTTCATTTAATAAACTAATTATAACACACTAATAAAAAATTGTAAAACTTTGCAAGAAAAAACTTTAAATGTACCAAAAATATGTTACAATATAAATATGGCAAAACTTATCGTTACCGACAGTTATTTTAATAACTTTGAAACGCTAGTTAGTGAACTTGCGGGTAAAACCCAAGGTTTAGACGGGTGCAACCTAGTTTTCTGCGAAGAAAAGGTTTCACTTATGGCAGAGCGTTTCATTTGTAACGCCTTTAACGGCAGTTTCAATACCGAAGTTTATTCTTTCGGTAACTTTTTGCGTGTAAATAAACCTAGCTTTAACCTTTTGTCAAAAGAAGGCTCTAGCATGGTGGTTAAAAAAATATTGTCTAATGCTCCGCTATCGTGTTTCCGCGCGGGCAAACACCTTCTTGCGCCCACCCTTTTTGAACTTATCACTCAACTTAAAAGCGCAAAAATTACCCCACAAGATTTACAAGGCGCGCTAAACGAAGTTAAAGGCACGCTTAAAAATAAACTTACCGATATAGCAAACGTTTATTCTCTTTACGAACAATTTATAAAAGAAAACGGTTACGACGACCAAAACTCCGCACTATCCTATTTGCCGGAAATTATAAATGAGTTGCCAAAAATTAAAAACGCCAACGTGTATATAATGGGTTACACGGGCTTTACCGCGCAAACTAGAAGTATAATAGGCGCACTTCTTAAAAACGCACGTTCAGTAACGGCAATTTTAACGGGTGGGGAAAACCGCTTTGCATACCTTAACGAAACGGTGCAACAGTTTAGGGAAATGGTTAGTGATGCAGGTCAAACTTTAACAGAAGTTAACGCAAACGGACTAGCCTTAAAAGAAGCGCGTTTGATAGCGCAAAAAACCTTTAATCCAACGTCCTTAGCAGAAGTAAAAACGCCCACCGATAGAATTTTTTATTCACCCGTTGCAAATATCTATGCTGAAACGGAGCAAGTTGCATCTTTAATTAAAGAAAAGGTGTTGTCCGGCACGGCAAGATACCGCGATTTTTCCGTAATTTTACCCGACGTTAATAAGTATAAAGAAGAAATTAAGCGTGCATTTTCTACCCTTGATATCCCTTATTTTATCGACGAAAAGAAAACGCCTGAAAACCACCCGCTTATATCGTTAATTTCTTCTTACGTGGAAATATTCCGCAGGGGCGCAGATAAAGAAACGCTTGCAACCTTTTATAAAAACCCCATAATTTGTCCCGATAAAAAATTAGCGGACGAATTTGAAACCTATCTATTAAAACATAATATCAGTTACGGCAGAATTAACGATGCTATCCCCGTTGATAACCCTGCCGATGAAACTCTTGTTAAAATAGAAAATTTGCGCAAAAAGGTAAGCGATTTAATCGCAAACTTTAACGTGCGCGAACTTCTTAAAAAATCTAACGCGAAAGTTGTGTTAGAAGGCTTTTCCGCTACGTTACTAGACCTTAACGAAGAAGAGCAGGCGGCGGTTAACGACCAAGTTTACGATGCGGTAGAAGGTATCCTTAACGAAATGGATAAACTTATCGGCGACGTAAAAATTGATTATAACGAATTTAAAAATATTTTCTTTAGCGGTATTTCCGCGCTAGAACTTTCTATACTTCCACAATATAACGACGCGGTGTTCGTTGGCGACTTTAAACAAGTTTCGCTAGCGCAAGAAAAATTCGTGTTCGCTATGGGGTTAACTTCTGCCGTTCCGGGCGTAAAAGAAGACGTTGCCTTGCTTGACGATAACGATATTAACGCCCTATCGGTAATTAAAATTAAGGTAGAGCCTAAAATTAAAATAGTAAATCAGCGTGAAAAGGAAAGCGTAGTTATGGCGCTATCCGCCTTTACCGATAAACTATACTTAACGTATCCTATTGCCGATATACACGGCGAGCCCACGGTTAAGAGTGAAGTTATAGGCTATTTAGAAAGCATATTCGACCTTAAACCTATGCCGGAACCTAAAGAATATCTTACCCAAAAACAAGCGCTTAAAACCTTTGCGCGCACTTGCGGTGATTTTGTTGAAGGCAATACTGCCAACATGAAAAAGGCAACGGCGTTCTATTCAACCATTGATAAAGATTTAGCACAAAAAATTATCACCTACGGCAAAAAAGAAGTAAAAGTTATGCTAGATAGTGGCGCTAACCTATTGATAGGGGACGTATCTTCGCCAAGCACGATAGAAAATTACCATAAATGCCCCTATAAAATGTTTGCAGAGCGCGGTTTAGGACTTAACGAAAGAAATACGGGTATGGTAGATAGCGCGTCAATGGGCACCATTTCGCACGAAATTTTCAAAGGATACGCCTCTAAAGTTAGCGAAGTTAACGACAAACAGTCTTCCGACACCCTTTTTGAAAAGGTTAGCCAAGAAGTTTTATCGCGTGATGATTTTGCGCCTTTCTTAAAAGACTGCGCGGGTAACGCTAGCCTTAAATATCTGCTTAAAGAGTGCAAAGCCTATTGCTATAAAATTTATACGGGCGTGCAAAATTCCCCCTTTAATATTGAAAAGGGTAACCAAGAAGTGCGCTTTGGCGATTACGAGGGGTGTAAATATCCCGCAATACCGCTACTTGACGGTAAGGTTAAACTTAAAGGAACTATCGACCGCTTAGACGTTTGCGGAGATTACGTTAACGTTTTAGATTATAAAACGGGCAAATACGATTGTAGCGAAAAAGGGCTATTTTCGGGCAAGAGTTTGCAACTATATCTTTACGGGGCGGCGGTTAACGATAAAAAGATTGCAGGGCTTTATTATTGCGGTGTAAGTGAAGAGTTTAAAGACCCCGACAAGAAAACCGCAAAGACTTACGACGGCAAAACGCTTAATGCAACGCTAGTTGACGGCGCGATAGTGGTTGATAACGACAACCCCGCGGAAACGGTAAACGTTTACGGTGAAGAAATTAAAAAAACCTTAAGCGAAACGGCAATTAACGCCTACGTAGATTACGCCCTAAAGGTAAGCGAAATGGCGGTTGAAAGAATTAGCCAAGGGGTAATCGTTCCCTATCCGCTTGAAAAAGAGTGCGAATTCTGTAAGTTTAAGTCAATGTGCAAAAACGCTGGCGAAGAAAGAAAGATAGGTAGCGTTTCAACGGGTACGATTCTTGACGCAGTTACCTTAAAAGAACAAAACGAAGAAAATTAAAAGAGCGTGGCAACGTAAAAGCCACTAAAATCAAAGGATAAAATGGCAAAATTAACCTTAAAAAAAGAGCAAATTGATGCAATAAATCATAATAACGGCAATATTTTAGTTTCCGCGTCAGCAGGCAGCGGAAAGACTTTCGTTATGATTGAAAGGTTAATAAGGCTTATCGTAGAAAATCAAACGTCGGTAGAAAACGTGCTTGCTATGACGTTCACCGAATCTGCCGCCGCAGAGATGAAAGAAAAACTTAAAAAAGCACTTTGCGATAAAATTAACGAAGGGCAAAAGGAATTAACCGACCAACTTGCCTTAGTTCCTACGGCGGATATCAGCACGATACACTCTTTTTGCGGAAAATTAATTAGAAAATATTTCTACGTAACGGGCGTATCGCCAGATTTTTCTATTTGCGATGAACAACAATCAAGTCTATTAAAAGCGCGCGCTATAAACGGCGTGTTCTCTAGCCTATACGAAAGTGGGGAGAGTTGGTTTTACGACCTTTTCGATAAATACGCGTCTAAGCGTTTCGATACCACCCTTAAAGAAGTGGTAGATACTGTCTACGATTTTATTATAAGTGAAGAAAATCCCAAAGAACTTTTATACAAGGGGCTAGAAACCTATACAGTAGACGGACATTTACAATTAAAACGTAAGTTTAAGGAAGAGATAATCGACCAAAAAGTTAAATCGTATATTTCGGCAACACAAAAGTTACAAGAAAAATGCGGTCAATATTCACTTGTTAAAGGCGTTGCTTTTTGCGATAAAATGCTTGATAAAATGCAAGACGCCTTATCTTGCGATATAAACGGGTTAACGAACGTTGCTTTAAGTCTACTACGCCTAAATTTCGACAAGGTTGAAGATATAGAACTTATCAAAATTAAAGAATCCGTTCAAACGGTTAACAAAAACTTTAACGCGCTTATTAAGGAAGGGGTAGAGTACTTAAAAGAAGACTTTAACTCTATCATAGATTGCAAACAAACGGCGGAAAATCTTGCAAAGCTTGTGCTTGCAGTTAAGGAAAGTTACGATAGTTTAAAGGGTGAAGAAAATCTTTTAGACTTTAACGACCTAGAACATTTTGCTCTTGCCACCTTGCAAGACGAAACGGTAAGAGATGACGTTGCTAGTAAATATAAATTCGTTTTCGTTGACGAATATCAAGACACCAACGGCGTTCAAGAAGCAATACTTAAACTTATCAATAAAGACAACGTGTTTATGGTTGGCGATGAAAAACAATGCATTTACGCCTTCCGCGGTTGCCGACCAGAATTTTTCCGCACTAAATACGGCGTTATGAAAAAAGACGGGCAAGCCACCGTTGACCTTAACTATAACTTCCGTTCAGCCCCCAAAATTTTAGATGCCGTTAACGAAATTTTCAACTATTCAATGACGGAAAAAGAATACGGGCTAAACTATAAAAACACTCAGCAGTTAAAGGCGGGTGGCGTTTATCCAGAAGAAGCGGGCGGAAAGGTTAAACTTCATTTTTTCCGCGAAAAAGGTCGCACTAAAGCGGGCGAAGAACTTCCCCGTATCTACGACGTTTTAGAAGAATTTAACGCCCTTAAAGAAGACAAAAAGGTTGCCGACGTATCTTCGCTTATATCAAAAATTATTTACGACGAACTTGGCACTAAATATTATGATTTTAAGTCAAAAACCTATAAAACGGTTACCTTAAACGATATCGTAGTTTTAGACTATCACAAAAAGGGCTCTTACGTTGAAAAACTTGTAAAGGGGCTTGTTGCACACGGCATACCCGTAACTTCTGGGGTAAAACAAAACATATGCGAATACCCCGAAATAGACGTGCTTATAAACGCCCTTAAACTTATAGATAGTTTTCAGCAAGATATCCCCTTAGCAATTACCCTTAAAAGCGTTATCGGTAATTTTAGTGAAGAAGACCTTGCTCAGATTGCCCTAAAATATAAAGAAATAGGTGAGTACGACGGCTTTTCTAAGGCGTATGCGCACTATCTTGAAACTGAAAGTGGCGAACTTTACGACAGGCTTTTTGCCTTTAACGAATACTATAAAAAATTGCGCAGTCTAGCCGATTTTTACAGCGCGCAAGACGTGTTGTTCAAGTTGGTTAACGATAGCGATATGGAAACTTTCTGTTATGCAGAAAAGATGGGCTATTCAAAGGTAAGGCATATAAGACAGTTTATATCCCTTGCAGTATCGGGCACTAAAAAATATTCGGTAAGGGAATTTTTATCCGTTATTGAAAACTCTCCCGAAGCCTTTGAAGTTTTCGAGCCTATTGAAGAAGACACCGTGCGCGTTATGACGATACACGCGTCTAAAGGGCTAGAATTCCCCATAGTTATCCTTGCCGAAGCGGAAGGGGGAATAAGCACGCGCAATCTAAAATCAAACGTTATCTACACGCGTGAAGACGGCTTTGCACTAAAGCGTTTCGACACGGAAAACCGCACTACTAACGAAACGTTGTTCCGTGCTTACGTAAGAAATAAAATTCACCAAAACAGCATAAAAGAAGCGTTAAGAACCTTTTACGTTGGCACTACGCGTGCAAAATACGGCATGCATATAGTCTTTTCTGGTACGGAAGACGTGCGCCAATCCGCCTTTTGTGATGCTAAAGGCTACGCGGACTTTATTCCTTATACCTTGCCCGTTGAAGAACACGACGTAACCGACTTTGATTTTATCGACTTTAAACAAGACGTAAGGGAAGTGTTGTTTGCCGAAACTGACGAAGAGTTTGCAAAAGAACTTAAAACGCGCTTTGCGTTTAACTATCCATATCAAGAAGAAACAACTTTGCCCCTAAAGACAAGCGTAACGGGTGCGGTTAGCAGATTTAACGGCGAAACCGTTTATACTTATTTAGAAGACGACGGCTCTACGGGTGCAGAGCGCGGTATAATAGCGCACAAGGTTATGGAAAACCTTGACTTTAATAACGCAGATTTCAGCGCTCAAATTGAAAAGATAAAAAGCACGGGCATACTTACCGAAGAGCAACTATCTAGCATTAACCTAGAGCGTATTAAAAGGGTAGTATCTATGGGCGTGCTTAACGATTTTACAGGCACGCTATACCGCGAAAAGCAGTTTATAGCAAACTTTTCGGCAAGCGAAGTGTTTAACGTTAGCTCTAGCGAACCCGTTCTAATTCAAGGTGTTATCGACCTTCTTGCAATAGACGGGACTACCGCGAAAATTGCCGACTATAAATATTCGCTATTAGATAAAGATAGCCTTAAGAAAAAATATAATAAGCAACTTGACTTATACGCTAGCGCGGTGGAAAAATCTACCGGAAAAAAGGTCGTTAAAAAGGTGCTTATCAATATCTATTCGGGCGACGTTATCACTCTTGATTAACGGGTATTGCCTAAAATTACTTAAAAAAATAAAAATTAAATAAAAAAAGACAAAAACGCCTATCATTTTTTATTTTGCGACAACGGTTAAAGTTTAGCATAAGGGAAAGGGGGCGTTTTTTATGTCAAACTTTCTTTTAACGTTAAAAAATTTTTTCACCACGGAATCGGGCACTATCTTTTTAATTGAAAGCATAATTTTAACGGTGGCGTTTATTTTGTGCTTAGGTTTTAGTATTTTTCGTGTGGGATATTCAATAAAACATAGGGTATGGTTCTTTTTTACGGCGTCTGGGGTGGTGTGTGCGGAATTTGGCGCGTCTATTTTAGTCGGCAGATTCGGCACGGGCTTTATAATGCTTTTTATCGCCCTTGTTTATTTTTCTATCGTAATTTCCATAAGAACTTTGCCCGATAAAGCCACCGATAAACAAAAAGATTTCGTTAAATATCTTAACGAAAGTATATATCGTGCGGAAAAGCCTGTGGAAAGGGGTGCGCGTAAAGATGGTGATGCCGATAAAGAAAACAACGTGCTAAAATTTATAAAAAACGATGGGCGAAATAGTTTAGTCCCACCCCGAAATATAGAAAAGAAAAAATGCGAAATATCGCACGCTAGCGCGGGTGTACAAGGCGATAATGGACACTCTGACGCCCTTGACGAAACGCAAGAAATTAAAGACGTAGATTTTTCACACGTTAAAAACGTCATAGATAGACTTTCTTATTTTAACTTAACTTCAAACGATAGACGGCAAATTAAAGAATTAGAACTTAGTCTAATTGATGCGGAAACCAACGGATACACCATAGACGTAAAGGAAAAAATTAACGCGGGGCTAGGCTCACTTCTCAAAATAATGTCAAAATACGGCGCGTAAAGGTTAAAAATACGCGCTTTTTAAATATCCGTTGACAGATTTTAGATGTTAGTATATAATTAAACTAATAGTTATCACTTCGGTTAAATAATCGTCGGGGGTTATATGAGAAAAAAATTAATCGTTTTATCACTTGCCGTATTGATGTCGGCGCTATCGGTGTTTTCTGGTTGTGCAAAACCTTTCACCGTAACGTTTGACGGTAACGGCGGTGAATACGTATCTGGTCAACAAATACAAACGGTAACAAAATCTAGCGAACTTGTTCCGCCCGTCTATACTAGAACGGGGTACACTTTGGTTGCTTGGAGTGAAATTTTAAGCGAACTTAAAGCAGATGCAACCGCTAAAGCACTTTGGCGCGCAAATACTTATACGTTAACTTATCAGCAAGGTGCGGAATATACCCTTTCTGCAACTTCTAAACAAGTCGTTTACGATCAACTTGTGGGCGAATTGCCAGAACCCGTTTATACGGACGACACCCACTATTTTGATTGTTGGCGCATTGTAGCACCGGGCACTTCATACGACGGCTTAAAGGTGAGCGCAAGCGATACTTGGCAAATTGATAGCGACGTAACCCTTGTCCCCACTTTTACTTTTAGCCACTATAAAATTACCTATAAGGGTATGGATGGCGCTAAGTTAGACGGCGAAAACCCCAACCGCTATGATGAAACTACGGGTGATATAACCCTAATTAACCCCACTAAAGACGGCTATAAATTCCTTGGTTGGTCAGTTAGCGGTCAAACGGGACTTTTAGATACCGTGGTTATCCCTGCGGGCTCTACCGGAAATAAAACCTTTACGGCTAATTGGGAAAAATACGATTACACCGTTAACTTCGTGGTAAGCGACGTTGTTTACGGCAAAAAGATTACTATGCTTTATAACGGCTCTGCTGCAAACTTTACCCGTTGGATAGACGAAGGCGAAAGCTTTGGCGAAAACATGCCCACCCTAACTTTTAAGGAAGGCGACGAACTTGCT
Organism: Clostridia bacterium; assembly: GCA_017465145.1. Taxonomy (GTDB): domain Bacteria; phylum Bacillota; class Clostridia; order Christensenellales; family Borkfalkiaceae; genus UBA1259. Next base: position 112,840 of record JAFTWU010000005.1, read on the forward strand.
TATAGATTCGGTGGTTGGTACGTTTACGGCTTAAACAACGTTAAAGTTCCATTTAACGCTAGCACGGTGTTTAACGCAGACCTTATGGGTGTTAACGATTCTATAACCGTTTACGTAGACGTTGCACCTTTATACACCAAACCTTACGCTTAAAAAATAACTTGATTTAAGTTATAAAATTAACTAATATTGCCACCGTAGAATATAATGCATAAAAGCATTTAAAGGAGACTGCGGTGGCAAATTTTTTATACTGTGAAACTAGAAAAAAGGCAAAAACTTATCCGCTAGATAGCGACATTGTTGCTATTGCGCCACTATTTATTAGCGCGCGCGGAAAGGTTAATATAGCAATTCACTATTTAAGTTATTACAACGCTTTACTAGAAGGAAAAAAAGAAGATTCCGCCCAACTTTTTCTTAAAATTTTAATTGATAAAATTAAGCAAGTTAACCTATTAAACGCGCTATTTTTATCGCACGGAATAGACGCTAAAAGGTTGCTTAATTATCAACACTTTAGCGATAACGTTAAAATGGAAAGTATTAACGTATCCCGTTTTAACAAAGAGCGTTTTGCAAAAAGAGAAGTTAAAAGCGCACTATTAGACGCCGTTACCTTAGAGATGGATTTTGTTTTATCTTGCGCAAAAATACTTCCCGTTATAAAACGCAAAGAGATAAAAGAAACGCTTAAACAAATCGTACAAATTGACTGCGCGCACGCGATATTGATAGGTAGTGAACTAGAAAAACTTTCCCCGTTAATACGTTATTAACGCCATCAATAAATCTTTTGGTGTTAGCGCAAAAAGTCTTAAACCCGTAAAAAAAACAAGTATTATATAAAAAAACTTGCAAAAAAGACTAATAATACTTTTAAAAAGTATTTTTTATATTGATTTTACCCGTTTTTTGGTATATAATAAACAAGTAAAAGTATATTTTGCATCAGTAAGGAGTAAGTTATGTTCTTTAAAAAGAAAAAATTGAACACGACAGAACAAGGTAGAATAGTCGTTACCGAAAGTGGCAACGCTTGTGCAGACTATAACCGTTTAAAAGATAATATTCTTTTTATGAACGCTAGTGGCGACAAAAAGGTTATTCAAATTGAATCTTCTTTGTCACACGAATGTAAAACCACCGTTGCTTGCAATTTAGCGGCAAGTTTAGGCTTTACCGAAAAGAAAGTTATCGTTGTTGACCTTGATTTCCGCAGACCTAGGGTACACAGGGCTTTTGGTATTTCAAAGGATAACGGTATTGCCGAATATATGCTTGGCAACTGCACTAAGGAACAAGTTATTAAAAAGGACGTTTGCAAAAATGTTGACGTTTTAACGCGCGGTGGCGATATCCACAACTCTTCTTTAGTTCTCGTTTCTGAAAAGTTCAAAAATCTTATTCAAGAACTCCGCGATGAATACGACTACGTTATTTTAGACTGCGCACCCGTTCTTTTGGTGTCAGACTATATTCACGTTTCAAAGGTTTCTGATGCAGTTTTATTCTTGGTTGCTTACGGACAAACCACCAAGAGCCAAGTTGCCGACGCTATTAAAGAACTCCGCAACAACGACGTTAATATTATGGGCACGGTATTTACTATGTACGATAGAAAAAAGGACAAGAACTACGGCCTATACTATTACAAAAATAGATATTATAAATATTACGATACTTATAGTGGCAGTTACGTTGATAGTGAAAAAGAAAAACTAGAAGAAGAAAAATACGAAGAAAGTATCGCATCTAAAAAAGACTAGTAAAACCAAAGTTAATTAGGTTTTAAGGGGAAAATATGATTGATATTCACGCACATATATTGCCGTTTGTGGACGATGGCAGTTCTTCTTTAGAAGAATCGCTAGATATGTTGCGTAGCGCGCACGAATCGGGCGTTACCGATATTATTTGCACCCCACACTTGCGCAACCAATTCAATAAAACTCCAAGCGAATTAAAGGTCGCTTTTGACGAGTTTAAGACAGCGGTTAAAAACGCCGAAATCCCCATAAACGTATATTTAGGACAAGAAATTTATCTTGGCTACGGCTATAAAAAACTTTTTAGTGAAGATAAAATAGTAACGCTAAACGACACGAAATACGTGCTTGCAGAGTTTAATTATTTTGAGCGTAGGGATATTGCCGAAACGTTTTACGACCTTACTACGCTTGGCTATAAGCCGATAGTTGCCCACGTTGAAAGATACCGCTATTTGAGTTTAGAAGATATATACGAAATTAAACAGGTTGGCGGGCTTATACAAGTTAATGCAGATTCTATCGTTGGCGAAGGAAAGAAGGTACATTTAAGGCTTGTTAAAAAGTTATTTAAGCACGGACTTGTAGATTTTGTGGCAAGCGACTCTCACGCGGAAAGACCTTTTAATATGAAAAACGCCTATAATTATATAGCGAAAAAATTCGGCATAGAAGTTGCCGAAGTTGTATTTAAGTTAAATGCACAAGAAATTATAAACGGGTAAGCGGTGCTTACCCGTTTTGAAATAGACGATAGTAAATAAGGAAATTTTACCATTATTATCTAGATACTAGCCGTTAATACCCACTAAAACACATAAGGAATTTCTAAAATGGACAAAAAGATTATTGCAATAGGCGGTGGCGAAATTAAAAATAAAACCACCCTAGAAATTGATAGATACGTGGCGGAACTAGCCAAAGCGCACGCGGGCGAAAAGCGTGCAAACGCCTTGTTTATCGGCACGGCGTCCCACGATAGTATGCCTTATTTTAACAGTTTTAGAAAGACTTATACGTCAGTTTTTGATATAAAAGCAGAAGTTGCGCTTATCGTTTACGGCGAAATGGATATAGAAAGAATTGCGGGCAAAATTGACAATGCCGACTGTATTTATATCGGCGGTGGCGATACCGTATATATGCTTGAAAAATGGCGTGAAGTTGGTTTAGATAAACTTATTATTAATGCATATAATCAAGGCAAAATAATTTGCGGACTTTCCGCGGGCGCAATATGCTGGTTTACCGATATGTATACCGATTACGAAATTATGCGCGGACAAAGTGCCGACTACGTTCTTAAAAAGGGTTTAGGCGTGCTAGAAGGTACAATGTGCCCCCACTTTAACGAAAGGGAATCTGACTTTTTTAAGGCTATGCAAGATAACGGCATAAAAAGTGCGTATTGCATAGAAAACGACGCGGCAATAGAATTTACCAACGGCAATCCCACCAAAACGCTATCTAGCGGGGGAAAAGTTTACACGGCAACCCTTTTAGATACGGGCGTTAAAAAAGAAGAATTTATTTTATAAAAAATTGTGAATTATGGCAGAAAATTATAATTTAGAAATGGAAAGGGTAATACGCGCTCTCCCCAAAGGGCAAAAACCCACCTTACTTTTACACAGTTGTTGCGCGCCCTGTTCTTCAGCGTGTATAGAAAGGCTTAAGGATATTTTTGATATTACCGTTTACTATTATAATCCCAACTTAGATAGCGAAAAAGAGTATCTACTTCGCTCTACCGAACAAGTGCGCCTTGCAAAAGAACTAGGCGTTAAGGTTATTATAGAAGACTATAACCAAGAAGAATTTTTAACGGCGGTAAAAGGGCACGAAAACTCTAAAGAAGGTGGAAGCCGTTGCGGAATTTGTTTTGCTTTGCGCCTTGATAAAACGGCAAAAAAGGCAAAGGAAGACGGCTACGATTTTTTTACCACAACCCTTACCATAAGCCCCTTAAAAAATGGGGATAGACTAAACGGAATAGGTTATTTGGCGGGTGAAAAACACGGCGCAAAATGGCTTGCTAGCGACTTTAAGAAAAAGGGCGGATACTTGCGCTCTATAGAGTTGTCTAAACAATACGACCTATACCGCCAAAACTATTGCGGCTGCATTTTTTCTAAAAACGCTCTTCCAAAAGATTAAAGTCGTTTACGCGCAAGGCGTATCTATTTAAAGGTATAAATTGATAAAACAAAAAACCACCTACAACTAGGTGGTTTTTATTATTGTTTTAAATACAAATATTTATTATTTACTATAAACAACGTTACCTTCTCTAACGGTAAGCATAACGTTGAATTCGCTATCTAAAACGGTAAAGTTAGCGTCTTTACCAACGGCAATAGAACCCATTTTATCTGCAAGGTTAAGATTTTTAGCGGGGTTAATAGTTGCCGCGTCAATAGCGTAGGTGAAAGGTGCACCGCAAGATAAAACAAGGTTTTTAACCGCAACGTTCATCTTTAAGATACTGCCTGCAAGCGCGCCGTTACGAAGCCTTGCTTCACCGTCTTTAACGATAACTTCTTGACCGCCAAGTTCACTTAAACCGTCGGGCAAATGTTTTGCGCGCATACTGTCGGTGATAAGGGTAAACTTATCAGCGGGTTTGTTTTTCATAATAATCTTAATTGCGGGTGCAGATAAGTGAACTAAATCGCAAATTGCTTCACAGTTAAGTTCATCGAATAAAAGTGCGCTACCAACCGTGCCAACGTCTCTGTGGTGTAAACCCTTTTGAGCGTTATAGGTGTGGGTAACGTTTGATAAACCGCTACCTACCGCCTTTTCCATATCCTTGTAACCAGCGTCGGTATGACCGCTACTTGCAACTACGCCCTTAGAAACCATATGTTTAATAAGTTCGTCGCTACCTTCAACTTCAGGTGCTAAACTTACAATTTTAATAGCGTTACCGCTAGCGTTATTGTATTTATCAAAAACTTCAATATCAGGGGTTGCAACGTATTCTAAAGGTTGCGCGCCTATGTGTTTAGTAGAGATAAACGGACCTTCAAGGTGAATGCCTAAAACTTTTGCGCCGTCTTTTTTATCGGCTGACATATATTCTTTAACCGCGCCCATGGCCTTTAATATATTTTCGGGGCTTTGCGTCATCGTGGTTGCCAAAAAGCCGGTAGTACCTTCACTTGCAACGGCGTTAGCAATTTTAGATAAATCTTCCACCGTGCCGTCCATAGCGTCGCTACCAGCCGCGCCGTGAATATGTTGGTCGATAAAACCGGGAACTACGACTTGACCTTCGCTATAATTGAAAGGTGAAGTAATAACGCTTGCATCTTCGCCAATATATGCGATTTTGCCATTTTCAACGCCGATACTAACGGTTACAATGCCTTTATTTTCAACGTATGCTCTAACATTTTTAAATCCTAACATAATGTCCACCTGTGCTTAAATTTTAACATAAAAAGTTTAGCACTAAACGTGGTGAAAGTCAACGCTAAAAACAAATAAAAAAGGCAAATTTTACTTAAACGCTTTGGCGCGCGTTTTTAATTAGTAAATTTACAAAACGTTTTCCCAACTTATAATAAAAGTCTTTGGAATTTGTTCGGTAAGTTCTTTAAGAACTTCTATTTTAGAAATGGCGTCTTCCCACTCTTTATCGCGCACAAGCGTTACAGACTCAGCAAGCCATAAATCAATTTCTTTAATTTCGGTGTGGGGGATAAAAGCGTGCAAATGTTTTTTCTTATTTAGCCAAAAATCTTGCACGGCGTAAACGTCAGATTCAACGGCAACTTCGTCGTCAACCTTTTCATAAAGAACGCAAAGCACTTGGTTAAAGTCGTCAAACTGTTTTCTTATATAGTTAGTTTCGGCAATAGCGCCCCCTATCAAAAGGGCTAAAACACACGCCGTTGAAATTATAGTCTTTACCATCTTAAACCCCCTTCTATCGTGGCGTTAAGTATGCGATACGGCTGTTTTTTAATCTTAAAATACACCCTGCCGTTGCCGTCCATAGTCATAACTTCGGTATTTTTAATAGTTCCACCGTTAGACTTTACGTAATCGTTTAATTTGTCTTCATCAAAGCCTATTCGTTCAAGGTTAGTTTTTTGCGTTTTGCCGTCGCTAATAATCAAAAGGGGCATAGAAGAAGGGGTGTCTTTTTGGCGGTTGCTTTCCATAGGGGATAGTTTTCCGTTAGATTCAAATATGGCGTAATCTAAATCGTCAAGGGAAAAATACCCTAAGGCGCGCATAGATTCAATTAAATCTTCCACCCCCATATTGTTCTTTTTAAGTTCGACAAGGTCAATCCCGTCTTTATTGATAACAATGCTTGGCTTTCCAGAAATAATATTTTTGGGAATTCCCCCCGTTTGCTCTATCAACGATAAAAGTTGGTGCAAAAAGAACAAGGTTAAAATGGCAACTATGCCGTAAATTAACGGAATAGACACGTCTGCCATAGGAATACAAGCAAGGTCGGCAATAATAAGGGTTACTATAAACTCAAACGGTTGCATTTCACCGATTTGGCGCTTACCCATAAGGCGCATTACTACCATAAGCGTTAAAAAAATTATAAACGTTCTTAAAATTATAACTATCATATAAAAGTTATTGCCAAAACCTTTTAATTTTATCCGTATCCCTTGACCTTTATTGCCGTTTAACATTAATTTTTTGCATATATACTCTATTGCTTGACGGAAAGCGTGTTGCTATGGTAAAATAAAAATATAGAGTAGTAAAGGCGCGTAAAGTGTTGCAAAATGGGATGTCGTTTGCAAACGAAAGGTAAAGGTTAATGCGCAAAAGGGCGATAAAGCCCAGGCTAACCTTAATCTGCGGTGCTTTTACGCGTCCGCTATTATTATCTTAAACCTTTTGCACGGCGCAATCGTACTTACGGCGAAAATGCCCCTTGCTAACGGTTTGGCAATTTTATCGGTCTCTCTAAATTTCATTTAGGAGATTTTTTTATGCTTAATTTACTTGTTGCCGCCTTTGATTTTGCCGGCATTTTCAAAACGGTGGTTACCAAATGGTACTATTACGTTATTGCGCTAGTGTTACTTGGCGGTGTAATTTGTTGTTTAGTTTTTTGCCGTCCTAAAAAGCGCAACAACCTTTCTAAAACGGAAAAACTTTGCTATATTGCCGTTCTATCCGCCCTTCACGCCGTCGTTAATATTTTCGATATTAACATAGGGGATACTATCCAACTATCTTTCGTGGCGGCGGTCGGTTTTATCGCGGGTTACCTGCTTGGCGGTGGCTATGCCTTTTTAATTTGTTTCATAGGCGACTTGATAGGCGCAATTATCGCACCCCACGGGGCGTATAACCCTATAATCGCGTTTGGCACTTGTCTTTGGGGCTTTATTCCGGGCGTGTTATACAGTCATTTTAATGGCAATAAATACGTTAAGTTAATTATATCCTTTTTGATTTGTTCGGTTGTCGTTAGTGCGGGTTGTAACACCCTTGGCGTATGGCTTATGTACGGGCTTGGAAAACACACCTTCCTTTTCTATCTTGCCGATATGCCCGTAAAACTTCTTTCAGTTTTAGTAAACGCTATAATTTGCGTTCCGCTCATTAAAATCTTGCCCAAAATCTTGCCAAAAAACAAATTTACGCTAGATTAACGGTTTTATTAACTATTACAAAGGTTTAAATTGCATTTAAAAGGTTTGCTACGCGCAGACCTTTTTATTTTTACACCCTTTTATTTTGTTGACACAAAAAAGTAAATAATGATATTATTAATAAGATTTAAAAATATACTTAAACGAAATGTTTTACTAGCGAATGTATTATCGCTTTTTACTCACACTTAGATAAGGGAGAATTTTATGAAGAAGAAAATTATATCCGCAATAATGCTTATGGTCATGGCACTATTTTGCGGTGTTATGGCCGCTTGCGGTTCAAAAGAACCGGAAGGTCCTGTTGACGACGGCAAAATCACTATAACCTTTATAGCGTCTGGCAACGTGCACGGCTCTTACGAAGGTTACCCCGTAAGCAGAATAACCATGCCCACAACCCCCAGCAAAACGGGTTACACTTTCGACGCGTGGTATACTGAAGAAAACGGCGGTGGTAAAAAGGTTACTGCGGTTTATCTTTACAACAATACGGTAACCGATGATTTTAACGTTTACGCAAACTTTGTGCCTACAAGTTATTCTGTTTCTTATTTTGTAGACAGCGCGTTCGGTGTTGCAGGCGATAGCGCTCAAAACCCCACGACCTATAACGTAGAAACGGATTTCGCGTTAAAGAGCCCCACTCTTATAGACAATAACGCAAGATTTATCGGTTGGTATTCAGGCTCTACTAAAATCACTAACCTTAAGGGCAGAACAGGGGACTTGCAACTAATCGCAAGGTTTGCAACCGATGCTGAACAATGGTCTTACGATTCAAATGATAGTAACTACGTATTCTTCGGCTCTTATCCCCAAAGCGAAGTTAAAGATACAACCATTTTAGACAGTCTTAACGGTATTATTGGTACGGCACGCCCCAACAACTCTAACTTCAATGGTTGGACGGCACAAGAAAACTACGCTAACGCGGAAAAAACTAACATCATATTCCATAAAGACGTTATGTTTGAAGGCAACGAATACCGTGCGATTTACTTTAAAAAATATCGTCCTATGACGGCGGCATTACCTTCTAGCGACGTTTCTACAAGCAGTAGTTATCAAGATGATAACGGCTACTTAATCAACACGGTTTACTGGTTTAAATTTGAACCTATCCGTTGGCAAATTCTAGGCGAAGTTGATAACAAACTTACGTTATTTAGCGACGTTATACTTGACGCAAGAGAAAACACCCTTGGCTCTTGGCCAAGTGATAGAAGGCCCACCAACGCGTCGGACAGATTCTATCAAAATATCGACTCTGGCAACTGGGGTTGGCATTATTCAACGAGTAGATTGTGGTATGCAGATACCTTCCTTTACGAAGCGTTCAACGTCTGCCAAAACGTTTATTATATGTTAAGCGTATCCGTTGTTGACGACGATGAAGCAAACGTTATTCCCAAACACTATGCTATCGCAGATATCGCAAGGGGGTGTAAAGTTTACCACCTAAGCCGTGAAGAACTTGACGGTAGCATTACTATGCGTAGCAGCCTTGCAACTTCTCATAAAACTAAGTTTACTGCAGAAATGCGCAAAAAGGGTTACACCGATTACGCTAAGGCGATGGGTTTACACGTGGAAAAGGATAGTCTCACTGCATCTTATTGGACGCGTTCTCACGGTGAAGGCACCAACAGTAACCAACGCGTAGATGCTAACGGCGAATTCGTTTACGAAGCACAAAATACTTGGAATACTTCTATCGGTATTGCGCCAGCAATAGTTCTTTATAAATGCCCCAGCTTACCAAGGGGTTAAAAGATACCTGTACTAACCTAAACGGCAACTAAAATTAAATCTAAGCGGACGGATTACCGTCCGCTTTGTGTTTTCAATTTAGATTGTAGAGCTGGCGATAGCAGAGTTATAGTTATCTTTATAACTATAGTATGTCTTTTATCTTTGCGCGCGCCTTGACGTAATGCTGTCCGTGTGTTATAATTTTTAAGTAATATAATTAAAAAAAGGGAGATAAACGGTGAATAAACGGCTAAAAAAGATTATAACGGCAATTTGCCTTTCAATATGCACCTTGTTTTGCGGTTTAATTTTTGCTTGCAAGCCCGCTGAAACGGGCGACGATGACATCATCACCGTTAACTTTATGGTGGACGGCACCGTTTACCATACCGATAGCGGTTACGTGCGACGTTTAACCTTTCCAAAAGAGCCCGAACTTTACGGCTACTCCTTCGACGGTTGGTATGCGGACGACGGCGTTTGGGCTAAAAAGTTTACCCCTACGTCCCTATTTTCTTATCAATATTCGGGTACGGTAAGCGTCTACGCTAAGTTCAACTTAGAAACCTATAACGTTACGTATATGGTAGATACGACCTTTGCTAACCCACTTAACGACGGGGTAAATCCCGCTACTTATACCACCGAACAATCTTTTAATTTAGTTGCTCCCGAAGTAACCGATTCTAACGCTACCTTTATAGGTTGGTTTGACCAAAACGGCACTTTCGTCGATAATTTGCAAGGACTATCGGGTGATAAAGTTTTAACCGCACACTTTACCACTAGCGCCCTTCAATATGAAAGGGTTGCGGGGGAATCTGTTATTAAAATGGGTACTTACCCACAAAGTCAAGTAAAAGACGCTAGCCTTTTATCAAGCCTTAACTCTATTCTAGGTACGGTGCGCCCAAATACGTCTAATCTTTACGGCTGGACGGCGGAAGACTGTTACGATAACGGTGTTCGTGCCAAAGTGCTTTATTACAAAGACGTTACTATGTCGGGCGAAAAATACCGCGCCGTTTACTATACTAAATATCGTTCGGCAGACGTTAAACAACCTTCTAGTGTGGATACTAGTCCGCAAGATAATAACGGCTTTCCTATATGCTCTAACAATAGCGTTTATTGGTTTAAGTTTGAGCCTATTAGTTGGCGTATTGCTAAGGAAACGGACGGTACGGCTCTTCTTATTGCCGATAAAATTTTGGCGGCTAGAGAGCTTAATACGGGCTCTTGGTCAAGTTTTTACTACCCCGCACCCGTAGGTAATCCGCAAAATATAGACGGCTCTTATTGGGGTTGGTTTTATGCAACGCTACGCTTTTGGCTTAACGAAGATTTCTTTTTTGATGCTTTCAACGTTGTTCAACGCGAAAATTATCTATTCAACACGGTGATTCATAACGACGACCAAAGTTCACAATTACCCATGATAAGTTCGCAGTCAAGAAGAAAAGTTTATAACAAAGTGTTCCTTTTAAGCCGTGAAGAAATAGGTGATACTATTACGGATAGAAGTGTTAATACCACCACGGAAAATGTGTTTACAAAAGAAACAAGAAAGCGTGGCTATACCGATTACGCCCTTATGCAAGGGTTGCTTATTGAAGATAATAGCGGGTTTGCGCGCTATTGGTTGCGCTCACCGGGTAACGCAAACGGTCAAACAGTTCAATACGTTACTAAAACGGGCGAATTTTTAGAAGAAGTTGGCACTTGCACTACCTTTGGCGTCGTTCCATCTATTTGGATAAAATTGTAAAAGTTTAATAGTTCTATGAAATTTAACGAAAGAAACGGAGCGTATAGTTCCGTTTTTTTTGTCGTTGTCTTTTGTCGCGCGGGTTTATAGCGCAAGACAGGTCAAAATTGATAGCCAGTAAAATATTTTTTTCACACTTTTAAAATTTTTTTGTCAAAAAGGTAAAAATATAATTGACAAGGCTAAATATTTTGGATATAATACTTAAGCGTTTAACGAAAGAAACCTTTCGTTTAGCAATATATGGCGGCGTAGCTTAGTTGGTTATAGCGGCCGGTTCATACCCGGCAGGTCGTTGGTTCGAATCCGACCGCCGCTACCAAATCTTAAAAAACGGCAGCCAAACGGTATGCACCAAATAAATATTAACCGGCCCCTTGGTCAAGCGGTTAAGACACCACCCTTTCACGGTGGTAACATGGGTTCGATTCCCGTAGGGGTCACCAGAAAAACAGACGGTATGTTTACCGTCTGTTTTTATGTTATCTAAGTATCGGGAATCGAATATGGAGAAAATTTGCTTGCAAATTTGTCCGTAGGACTAAACAGTGGTCACCCACTGTTTATCGGGTAGGTCGCACAGGCGAGATTCCCGTAGGGGTCACCAAAAAGAGAAACACACTCAAGCGAGTGTGTTTTCTTTTTGCAATCCTAACAGATTGCCGAACCCACATGGGTTCGCTCGCTAGTCGCGGACGACTAAACCCCTCGCAAACTATCGTTTGCCTTCCCTTTATCAAGGGGCAAGAAAACCCGTAGGGATCACCAATGAAAACCGAAAACGAACACAGTTTAGTGTAAGTTTTAGGTTTTTTCTTTTGTAAATGTTTTAGTTTTAGCCGAGCCGACTACACCCAAGCAATGGAAGATGCCAAACAAGGCAAGTTTGCTTTTACGAAAAATGGACTAAAAACCAAATCGTCGTATTGACTGCAGAAGTTAAACGTTTAGAGGATGTCGTTGACCGTCAACAAAAAGACAACGACCTGTTATACAAGGAACACCAAGAGCTCTCAAAATACAAGGAGAAGTTCAATAAGATGAGTCGTGCCTACACTCTTTTTAGAGAACTAGAACCCGAAGCGTTTACACGTGCATTTCACCGTGCGCCGTCTATCGTTGGAGCATTTATTCCTATAGATGAGCCTATCGCCAACTTGGGAAAAAGCCGTTTAAGGCAAATCGAAGCAGAAATCGCAGAAGAAAAACGCCAAAAACAAATATCCCCTTTGTCTAAGAGAAACGATAAAGGTGGAAAGTAAAATTTTTATTTATTTTATTATTTTCACAGTTGGATAATGAAATAGAGACTTCCGTAAATCGAGATTAGTTTGTAGGCAGCGACCTAATAAAAAGACCGTAGTAAAGTAGTAATGATGAGATAATGAAATCGTAAGTCGGAAGTAAAAATACCCACAGTAACGAGTGGCATAAAAAGGAGATTAAATTCTATGAAAAAATTAAAAGGATAAACAACGAGTAAATTAAAAAGAGGGAAAGAATACGAGACGTAGAACAAACACAACAGGAATTTCTAAATATGAATTCGATGCGTTAGCAAGGGCAATATTGCCAGCTATAGTACAACTTTTTGAAACTAAAGAAGGACAAAAAGGCTTTGAAGAATGGAGGAAAAAACGTAGAAAACAAAAAGAAAGACAACTTAATAATGATAATTTAGCCCACATATAGTTATTGGGTTCCCGATTAAAAGAAAAATGTAATACCTAATCGGCAATGAGCAAACATTGAATTAAAGCAAAAAACCGAGAAATGGAATCCCATTTCTCGGTGTTTTATAGTTTAAGAATTTACAAACGATTGTCATATAAGCTTGAAAACCTGTTTTTTAAATAGTAAATAAAGAAAAAACTATTAAACGAGAACTGCAAGTTATTTTGCAAGTTCTTTTTTGTCGTACAAAAAATAAAAATATAGTATAAAAACATAAAACAGGTTAATAATTTAATTGTTCAAACTAAAAATCTAATAAAAAAACTTAAAATTTGATTTTGAATGCTTGATTTCTAATAATATTAATGATATAATGGAGGTGCAAAGGAGAGATGATTATGAAATGCAATGTAAGAATTTTAGATATTTCTGTAAAGAATTTAAAGAATTTAAACTCTGGAAATATTGAGTTTAATTCTAGAAAGCAAGTATTAAAAGGTAATTTTGGTTTTGAAAAATCTGATATAATTGGAATTTATGGACAAAATGGAAGTTCTAAGTCTACAGTGATTAATGCTTTTTCAATTTTGAAAAAATTGTTTTCGGGTAAAGCATTATCTACAGAATTGTTGAATTATATATCAAAGACAGCTAATGAAAGTGGATTGTGCATTAGTTTTTTCATTGAAACAAATTCTAATAAATATATTGTGGATTATAATGTTGTTTTTACGATTGATGAACAACGAGTAAAAGCAAGTATTAAAACAGAATCAATTTCTTATAAAAAATATAGTGACGGTGCATGGACAAAAATAGCTCCTATTTTTATTATAAATAACGAGGATTTAGCTAATTTTATTACTCCTAAAATTAATTACGCTAAGTTAATTAAAGACAATAAAGAAATTTCATCTCAGCTTTTAGTTTTAAAAGGTGAAAAAAGTTCTGGGAATTTTAGCTTTATATTTTCTGAAGAATTCAAGAATATAATTGATAATATTGAGGAATTTAAGGAATGTGCAGGTTTTATAAATCACATAAAAATTTATTCAGTACATTATATGCACTTGTATGACAATAGAGATATTAGCAAAATTACAGCTTTAGATACAATTCCTTTTTTCTACAAAACAGAAGATACAGATACTGTTAATAGTACTGAGGGATATTTAACTTTATTCAATGATGGTAAAATAAGCATAAAGCATGAAGAAACCATAAAGGAATATATTAAAGAGATAAATATTGTTTTAGAAAAATTAATACCAGGAGTCGTTGTTGGAATAGAAAATTTAGGCGAAACATTAGATAAAGATGGAGAGAAATGCTTTAAATATCAATTTATTTCAATAAAAAATGGTTTTTCTATTCCTTTGCGATTAGAGTCGGATGGAATAAAAAAAATTGTTTCGCTTCTTTCATCGTTAGTAGATGCGTTTAATAACCCTTATTCTATTTTAATAATTGATGAATTTGATTCGGGAATATTTGAGTATCTTTTAGGAGTTATATTAGATATATTTAAAACAAAAGGTGTAGGACAATTATTATTTACATCACATAATTTGAGAGCGTTGGAAATTATTCAAGATGATATAATTTTTACAACTAATAATCCGGATGAGCGTTTTGTTAGAATTCCTTATGTTCAGTCTTCAAATAACCTTAGAAGAAAATATTTAAGAGATTTATTTTTGAACGAAACAGAATGCTTATCTAATAAAATTGATGGATACGATATTTATAGAGCTTTTAAAGATGCAGGAGCCTTGTGTTTGTATGGCGAAAAAAAATAAGAAAAAAGTCTTACTCGTTATATGTGAAGGGCTAAGTGATGATGTTACTATACATAAAGCTCTTAATAACTTTGCTCAAAAACAACTTGACCGTATACAGGTTGAAATAACTGATGGAGATATAGCATATAAAGAAGATATAGATGAAACTAATTGTGTAGAAAAAGTTGCCAAAATAGTAAAAGATTTTAAAATGAAGAATTTTCTATATGCTTCGGATCTTTTTGCAGTAGTCCACATTATTGATACGGATGGAGCTTTTATAAAAGATTCTTCAATTGTGGAAAATAGGAGCTTAAACGACCTTGTTTTTACAGAGAATCAACTTTTGACACCAAATAAAAATATAACATTAGAGAGATTTCACAAAAAACAAAAAATATATAAAAAATTATTAGAAGAAGAATATATCGATAATGTTAAGTATTTTAAGTTTTACTTTTCTAGAAATTTAGAGCACGCTTTATACGATAAGCCTAATGCAGCCAAGCCTGAGAAAATTGCATTATCAGATGAGTTCGAAAAAACATATAAAGAGGATGCGGAAGGTTTTTATAATATAATGAATTCTATATTGTTTGCGGTCCCTAACGATTATAATAAAAGTTGGGATTATATTTTAGCAAATAATAATTCCATTAATAGGTGTAGTAATTTTATTATCTTATTAGATATGATAAAGAATAATAATTAATGCTTTTAATATACTTGAAGTTAAAAAATATTTAAGCCATACATATAGCAAAATCTATTGTATGGCTTTTTAATTGAATCACAAATAAACTACAAACCCGAAGCCATTTTTGAAGACGGCGAAAGTGTTCGGATAATTAACGATTGGGTCACCAATAAAAAAGAACAACCTCGGTTGTTCTTTTTTATTGCGTAAAGAATAATCGGGATTAGAACGGGTGGGAATCGGCAACTGAAAAGATTATATTTTTACGTATAGTTGCCGACAAACAGTAGGTGGCTACTGTTTGCCACACAGGCGTGATAGTAAACAAAGTTTACGGAGCGAATCCCGTAGGGGTCGTCAAACAAAGTAAAGACAAACCCGTTTCCTTTAGGAGACGGGTTCGCCTTTGTTTTTAGCTTAAAAAATAATTTTTAATATGTAAAACAGTGAGGATTTTCCTTGCTGTTTTGCTATTTTTAAAACCTTTCATTTGTCAGTAAACCTTGATTATAGGATTTTTGCGTGATATAACCAAAGTAAAACCATATTCAAGGAGAATCACATGAAAAAATTTTATATTGGCGAAAATAAATATTTAGAGCAGAAGGTTTTGGCGTTTTATAATTGCGATTACGTTGGCTATCAAAAACAAGGCAACCCTGACTTTATAAATCACCTTAAAAATATGACATATCAATACAATGAGTTAGATTTAGTTGAAGATTTTTTTCAGGTTTCTGAAAGGCTTGTTAAAGATATGGAAAGTATTTTTAATAAAAGCGATTTTAAGAATTTTACAGTTTGCGTTATGCCTCGTTCTAAAAGGGAAAGCAAGTATAAACAAAGTCAACTAATGTACAAAAAAGCAATTTCAAGTTGTGCTAATAAATTAGGTTTTATTAATGGCACGGATGCAATTATAAGAGTTAAAGACACTAAAACAACGCATAATTGGAGGCTTGAAAATGATACGGGCGACAATCCATATAAAGGTATTACGAAAGACACTTGCAGGGTTTATTTAAGTAAAATTAAAGATAAAAATATTATTTTAGTTGACGATATCTATACGGAAGGTGTTAACGTAATTGAAGATTGTATTCAATATCTATTTGATCTAGGCACAAAAAGTGTTATACTATACGTAACGGCAAAAACAAGGTAAAGATTATGAACTCAAATATTTCATTAAAACTTTTTGGTTTAATAAAAACGGGCGTTATAAAAACTAACGCTCACTTTTGGAAATCGTTTTATAATGAAGATTATATAAACACTTTTCCTTGCGACTTACAAGCAATAAAACAAGAACTTGAAGCAAAAGGCATAAACGTCATAAGTGTTTTTGATAAAAACTTTCCTATTACAAACGCTAAACTTAAAAATAGTGAAAAGCCGTTTTTCTTTGCATATAAAGGCGATATAACGCTACTTAATAACGCTGATAAAAACGTTGCGGTTATAGGTGTTTTAACGCCAACTAACGAAACAGTAGAAAGAGAACAAAAAGTCATAAAAAGTTTAACTAAAAAGGGCTACAATATAGTTAGTGGGCTTGCAAAAGGTTGCGATACGGTTGCACATAGCGAAAGTATTAAAAACAATGCAAAAACTATTGTTTTTCTTCCGTCAACAATAGAAAATATTTATCCTAAAGAAAATGTAGGCTTAGCAAACAAAATCGTAGAAAATGGTGGACTTATAATAACCGAATACGTAAACGAGTCTAAAAACAAATACGAAACGGTTAAACGATTTATCGAACGTGATAGGTTGCAAGCATTGTATTCAAAGGCCGTAATTTTAATTGCAAGTTATCGCAAAAATGAAGGCGATAGTGGTTCTCGCCACGCTTTTGAAAAGGCAAAACAATACGGCAAAAAAAGGCTTGTTATGTATAGAGAAAGCGACTCTAACGATTTAACGTTTGGGTTAAATAAAGACTACGTTATGCAGGGTGAAAAAGTCGTATCGCAAAAAGAAATTGAGGGACTATAATTGGTTTACGTTGTAGATTTAGACGATACGTTAGTTTTGACAAAACACTTAAATAACGACGCCTACAATTTTGCTTTAGAGAAAAATGGTAAAAGTCGGATTAAAACTAATAAACGTCTAACACGAGAGAACTTTGGCGAAACGGCTAGCAAGAAATTAATAACCGACAAGCAAAATTATTTTGCTCAAAAGTGGCTTAAATATAGAGTGGTTGTTAACGAAGAAATATTAAAGATATTGCAAGAACAAGATAAAGAAAATTGCTATCTTTGGACAAGTGCAGATAAAAACCGAGCCGATTTTATATTAAAAGAACTTGATTTGTATAAGTACTTTAATAAAGTTATTTATGATGATAAAAAAGATTTGAATAGTTCATTAAAAAGATTAAAAGACATTACCAAAAGTAACGTCTTTTTAATTTTTGAAGATGTTCAATCTAGTACTAAGAGTCTATGCTATACTAATAGGTGAATTGTTTTTGTTTAGCTATAAACAAAAATATATTGAGATATTTCCTTAGTCATGTTATAATAAAAAAAATTAGTTTATGTAGATTATTCTATTAGGTTAAAGCGTAACAAGTAAAAAAATTAACATTTGCTATAACTATAATGCTTACGATGTAATTAAAAAACTGTGAAGGAATAAAGAGATAATGACTAAAAAGAAAGTTTATACAATAGGTTATACAACCTTTGACATTGACAACTTTATAAAAGAATTAAAAGAGAATAAGATAACTTGTGTTGTTGACGTAAGAAGTTCTCCTAAGTCTAGTTATTATAAAGATTTTGATTCAGACGTTTTCGAAAGTCGTTTAAAAAACGAAGGAATTTTATATAGAAATTATGCTTTTGAATTTGGGGCAAGGCAGGAAGATAAGTCTTTGTATCCTAATGGTTATTTGGATTTTGAAATGTTTTCTAAGACTGCAAATTTTAAGCAAGGCGTAAAAAAATTAGAGTCCGGTATTAATTTAAATCAAACTTTTGCTCTGATGTGTGCGGAAAAAGATCCATATAATTGTCACAGATGTATAATGGTTGCAAGATTTTTGCAAGACTATGGCTTTGAGATTATTCATATCGTAGGGCATAACGAATTTGTTTCTCAAAAGGAAATTGAAGAAAGACTCATGAACGAATATTACCCTAAGCGCAACCAATTTTCGTTATTTCCAGAGGAGAATTTGAGCGATGAAGAGTGTTTATTATGCGCGTATCGAAAAAGAAATAAGGATATTGGGTTTAGGATAGAGGAGGAATAAAATGAAGTTATACACGATTGGGTTTACACAAAAATCGGCAAGAGAATTCTTTGAGCTCATAAAGAAAAACGAAATAGAATTGTTAATAGATATTAGATTAAACAACGTTTCTCAACTTGCGGGTTTTGCTAAAGGTAAGGATTTAGAATATTTTTTAACTGAAATTTGCAATTGCAAATACGTGCATGATGATTTGTTTGCTCCAACAAAAGAACTTTTGGAAGATTATCGTGCAAAAAAAACATCTTGGGATAAATATGAAGAAATCTTCTCTAATATAATCAAAGGTCGCAATCTTGTAGAAAGATTTAAAAAGCTTTATACAAAGAGTGAAAAAGTTTGTTTGTTATGTACAGAACCTACGGCGAAGCAATGTCATAGAAGACTTGTTGCAGAGTACTTAAAAGATAATATGGAAGGAGTTGAAATAATCCACATCTAATTGAGGGAAAACAAATGAAGAAGCAAATATGTATTTTAACTAAATCATATAAACATGGCGGGTATTGTGTTGCAGGTGTAGACATCGAAACTAAAGAGTGGATTCGTTTAGTTAATAGCGATAATCCTAGTACCGATGAAATTAGAAAAGAGCAAATGATTCTAAATGGGAAAGTAATAGACTGTTTAGATGCTTTAGAATATGATTTTATTAAAAACATTCCTAATTCTTGTCAAACAGAGAATTGGCTGTTAAATAATACAATATCTCCTAGATTCATTAAGAGTATATCGCTTGAAGAACTTGCTGACATTGTAGAACTTGAAAAAGAAGAGGTTTTTATTCGCAATACTTCTAATTTGTTGAATGAAGAAGAGGTGTCGGGAGTGAAACGCTCTTTATACATATTCCATGTGCAGAATTTAAAAATAGAAGCAACATCATACGAGCGCTTTGGAGAAATTAGATTTAGATATAAATGCGCTTTTGATTACAATGGTAATAAATATACAAACATTTCACTCACAGACCCAATATATAGAGACATTTCTCAAGATGGGCTTAATTTGGAGGATGCCTTAATAATAGCAAGTTTGCCATGTGTACCATATAGCGATGGCTCTTTCTATAAATTTGTAGCTAAAATTATTCCAGTTGATAAGAACCTTGCATCATATATGGAAAAAAAGAACGAGGAAAGAGTAGAAACAATTGATGCTCATAAAACTCAATTGTTGCCTTCACCATTTGTTAAATATGATTTAGTTGTTCAAGCACAACAAACGCCAGGTGTCGTTAGGTTTGAGAATTATGAGCAACTTAAGAGCAGTATAAGTAATGGAGTATCATATTATTCTAATTTTGAATACACATTAGATAATTATCAATTAGCCTTAAAACACCATAATGAATTAAAACATGTAAAAAGCGCTTTAGAGAAGACCAAGAGAGAAATTGTAAAAAGTTATAATGCTCCACTTGAAACGGTAGAAAAGAGGATAGAAGAACTAATTAATCTAATAAAAGTTCCGTTCAAGAAACTTGACACATTCATAAAACAAAACGAAAAAGAATCTAAGAAATATGAAATTTTAAAGTTTGCAAGAACATGTGCGACATCAAATGGCTTATGCGAACATTTGGATAACATAATAAATAGTCCAGCATTTTTTGATAGCAAATGGCTTAATGCATCTTGTGTAAGGTCGACTTGGAGGTCTGCAGTATTATTAAAAATAGGAAATGCAGTTAAAGACATCGAATATATATTGTCTTTACAAAATGATAATGTTGCTAGTATTTTGGCTCATTATTATCAAACTTTATCTATTGACATGGTGAAAGAGTTTATTGATTCACTACAACGTGCATCTCAATTTACAACTAAACATGAAAAAGAAGATAAAGTTAACAATACTGTAGTTAGTGAAACGCAACCTGCTTCTAAAGAAAAACTAGCAATTGGTGAAAATATAGAAGAAACTCAATCAAATTCAAATAGCGATATAAACTATTCGGATTATGAAATTTTAAGCTATGTTGCAAGCTCTATTAATCCATACACAGGAGAGGTTATAACGGGTATCGATGACTATTTGAAAAATAAAATAATTGAAATAGCCAATAAATTTGAAAATGCATTGAGGGGAGTGAGTGCGCCATCAATAGAGAAAAAAAGTGAGTTAAAAACAAAACAACAAAGAGATGAGAAATTTCCAATGGCGTGGGAAAAATGGACAGAGGAAGAAGAATCAAGATTAGTAAAAGAATTTAATCAAGGACTTTCAGTAGATGAAATTGCTTCTATGCATAATAGAAAAGAGGGAGGCATCCGTGCGAGGTTGAAGAAATTGGGGTTGATTGAATAATTAATCTGGTGCTATCAATGCCTTATTCTATTAAAAAATGGAATAGTGGGCGGTTTAATACGAGATTGAGTTCTCGAGAGAGAAAAATGGAAGGTCTAATGGAGATACATTAGGCCTTTGTTATTGTCGTTTTTTACGAAAGTGAAAGATTAAACGTAACCGTACCCTTTATCGTAGGCTACCGTATAGACAACTAAAACGACGGTTTTATCCTTATTTTACAATTAATTAAACAACGGATAGCTTATAACAATACATTAGAGAATAAAAAGAGTAAAAAGCGTTAGCACTAAATCGTGCTAACGCTTTTTAGTTATTTGCTTAGTTCAACTAATTTTTGCCAAATTTTTACGGTTGCGAACGTGTCCAGTTCGCAGTATTTTAACAAATTTTTTCTAACTTGTTCTTGTTCTTCTTTTGGCATATCTTTTATCTTTGGGAAAATAGACATTGCTTCGCCACCGTTGTGTACGCCTTCTAAATTATGATAATCAAGTTTAGGGTCGTTAGGGAACATTGCCGGTAGAATACTTTTAATAGAAAAAGAGTTCCCAATCGCTTTATTATAATAATATCCTTTACGGAAAGGAATCAACAAGTCTTTTATGTTGTTTTTAATTTTCAAAAGTTTATCTGATAAATCAGGGAAGATTTCTGCCAATTCAGCTATTCTTGATTTTTCAAAGGTTTGATTAAACACCATAACGCAAGCGTTTTCAGGGATGTCGCTTACTAATTGTTCAGCGAGAGCACGTCTTGTATCCGTTCCACTTTCGCCCAAAAATTCTCTGTGTTGTAGTTCTCCACCTTCACTTTCAATATAATGAAGTGAATATTGGAATAGCAAGTGTTGATAAGGTCTAATTTTTGGAAACTCTGGAACAACCACTTGCATGCTTTCAAAATCTAAAAAGTAAAGTGGATAAGAGAGAGTGTCTAAAAAGGACTTTATTCCCTCTTTATCAATATGTTCGTCTATTCCTTTAAGAACAAAATCAAGTTGGCGCTTTTGAATTTCGTTAAGTTTCATAAGCTGTCTAACGTCGCCAATTTCGAAATAGCCGTCGCGATACGCCTTAATCTTTTTATCAAAACTTAACCTATAAACATCGAAAACGTTGGGCTTTGGTAGGTGGCGAGAGCAGTAGTCCCAATATCCGCAAGAATATGGTTCACGACACTTCATTGAAAGGTCAATATCGGGCTCGTTTTCAGAGTCGCAAATTTTCGTTGCTTCTATTAAGTCGAATTCAATATCGTGTTTTTTAGATTCTTCTTCAACTAGAGCAGAAACATCCTTAATAGTGAAAAGTTGTTGCAAGTCAAGTTTGCCGTCAAAAACGTATTGGTTGTTTATATGAACGATATAAGTACCCGTAACGTTAATTCCGCACTTTTCTAAAACGTATTTTTGATAGGTAATATCGGTTATGTAAACAGCGGAAACGTGGGTTGAGCTTTTTACTTCGTAAATAGCATAGCCGTCTTTTTCCTTGCGTAAAATGTCGCAAGAGCAAAATAGTCCGCCACTACTAAAAGATGCTTCGCAAATATTATCTGTGCCGTTTTTTAAGCACTCGGAAGTCTTCTCTATCATTTTAGATAAATCTAACTTGCCGTCTTTATTATAAGCTGTAACTTCGGTATAATCGCCAAACAACCCCATAGCAAGATCGCCAATTTCGTTGCCTGTTTCAAAACGTTCTTCAGCAGACGGGTCTTGCGTAAACACTTCGGGTTTATATTTGTTCAGCCACAAAATTTTAGGGCATTGACAGTATAAACAATATTTAGATTTAGAAAAGTTCATAAATTCCCCCACGAGATTATTGAAAGCATGCAGTTATTATATACTTTAGGATTAAAAATGTCAATGGATGCCGTTGTAAGCTATAGTAGGCTATTTTAAGATAGTAGTTGAATATGTAAAAAATTAGTGATATAATAAAATCAATTTTACAAGTGAAGGAGAAACTCAGAAGCATGTATGACACTAGTTGGTTTTTAAGGAAGTCTAAAGATACGAAATATCGTGATATTGCGGAGAACGCTAAACAATTTAGAGATAAATATGTTGGAAAATACAATTCGCAAGCATTAGAAAGACTTTTGCGAATGGATGACACTATTTCTGCATTAATACCCTATAAGGGGAATGCAAATTATTTTGATACTATAACTAGGAGACAAAAGGAATCAAATTTTTATTATGGTGCAGCAGACCAACAGTCAAATAAAGTTGGTATAGTTTTGTATTGGACAAAGAATGGTGATGAGTTTGAATACGGCTTAGAAAAGTTGGATTTAGCAGGTGCTGAGAAGCGCTGTAAGTCTATTATTAAAGGCTTAATCAAAATACAAGATTTGGCAAAGGAAATTGATGCTAAAGATTTTGAAAGTTATAGAAAATTTTTCAGTGACATAAAGAACTATTTTACAGTGGATAATACACAGTGCAGACAAAGTTTTGTAACAAAAGACGCAGGGATATTAAAATCGTGGGTATTTAAGTATTTAAACATTTTATTTCCAGATAAATTTTGTTCCTTTTATAGTTATGCTTGGTTTGAAAAAGTGGAAAAAGCATTAGGCTTAGTAAGTGTCTCTAGTTATTATGAAAGATTTTTTAATATCAATAATGCATTGAATCAAATAGTTACAAACACAAAGTTAGATAAGTCAGTCGTTTATCGTATATTCTGTGAGGAATTAGAGAATGGAAGCGAAGGAACAAATGAAAGTGGGGGTTTGATAAATAATACATCCAAAACAATAGAAGAAAATACACTTGTAGCTTTGGTTAAAAACTATCCACTAAATCAAATCCTTTACGGGCCTCCTGGAACGGGTAAAACTTATAACTCAATAATTTATGCTGTTGCTATTTGCGAAAACAAGAAAATAGAAGAGATTAAAAAGGAAAAATATCAAGAGGTGCTTGAAAGGTTTAATCTTTATAAAGTCGAGGGACGTATAGAATTTGCAACTTTCCACCAGTCTTATGGCTATGAAGAGTTCATTCAAGGTATAAAACCCTATACAAACAATGGACAAATTGGATACAGAGTGGAAAGTGGGGTTTTTAAGGAGTTTTGTGATAAGGCAAAAGATAAACAAGAGAATTTTGTTTTTATAATAGACGAAATAAACCGTGGTAATGTTTCTAAAATTCTTGGCGAATTAATCACTCTTATCGAAGAAAGTAAGCGTGTTGGCAATTCTGAGGGAATGACGGTTAGATTGCCTTATAAAGATAACAATGGCAAAGACGTTTATTTCGGCGTTCCGAACAACGTTTACATACTTGGAACAATGAACACGGCAGATAGGTCGCTTGTTCAACTTGATGCAGCACTTCGTAGAAGATTCCGTTTTATCGAAATGATGCCTGATTATAACGTACTAAACGATAAAACCAACGTTGACGGCGTTGATTTAAAAACGTTATTAACAAGCATTAACGATAGAATTACTCAGCTTATTGATAGAGAGCATCAAATAGGGCATTCTTATTTTACAAAGGTAAATAGTTTAGCTGATTTAGCTGACGCCTTTAACTATGAAATAATTCCACTACTACAAGAATATTTTTATGAAGACTATGATGGCATAAGTGAAGTTTTAAACGGACAATTTATTCAGGTCTCTGAAGATAAGAAGTCTTACGATGTAAACGTTTCTATCGATAAAGATATTTTTAAGAATATTTACAATGGTACAGATGAAGAACACAACGATTCAGTAAGCGCAGATGAATAAGAAATATCACATTTTTTACGAATATAAAAAAATAACATCATCCGACATCGGCGAAAAAGATTTTAACGAGCTAAAATCCTTTATACTAAGGCAAGAAGAAGACGGCGTTAATGAAAGCGTTCCGTTCGACGAATTAAAAATTGAAGAGACGTCAGCTTGCATGAAATTGAGTGCTGATAAGCATGGTAGAGAAATTCTTACCATAAAAAATTACGTAGGAACAATAATGCTTTCGTCAGGTACTACCATTGAAATTTTGCCTAAAATCTATAATGAGCAAAATAGCGATAATATCAGAAATGCAAGAGCATTAATTGTAAGAATGTTGCAAGCGTGCGGGTTGATGAAGTATAAAAGTTTTCAAAGGGCAGACTTAGCTCTTGAAAAAATGACTATTTTTGAAATCTATATTCGCATTTTTCTTGATGAGGTTTATAAATTATATCAACGTGGATTAAAATTTGGATACGTACAAAAGCAAGAAAACGAAAGGTTCTTTAAGGGTAAGCTTTTGTTTTCTCAACACGTAAAAAACAACTTTGCTCATGCTGAAAGATTTTTTATCGAGTATGATGAATTCAACGTAAATAGACCGGAAAATAAACTGATAAAAACAACACTTGAGTGTTTGCGAAAAAAAACGAAGATAGAAGAAAATAAACGCGATTTGCGAAGACTTTCTTTGGTTTTTGATGACGTTGAAAGGTCTTATACCATAGATACCGATTTCCAAAAATGTACCGGCGGTCGAAACATGAAGGAATATGAAGGTATTCTTGATATGTGCAAAATATTCTTAAAGGGATGTAGCTTTTCTTCATATTCGGGCAAACATAATACTACGGCGTTACTATTCCCAATGGAAAAGCTTTTTGAAAGTTACGTTGCAAAAACGTTGCAAAAGAAGTTAAAAGGATATGTAGTTAGTTCACAAAAGAGAGGCAAGTATTTGTTTGATAAATTTATTAACGTTTCAAGAAATATGTTCTCTTTAAGACCTGATATTTACGTTGAAAAGAACGGTGAAGTAGTTCTTTTAGATACGAAATGGAAAATAATAAATGATAACATAAAAGAGAATTTTGGTATTTCTCAAGCAGATATGTATCAAATGCATGCCTATTATACAAGGTTTAATGATAATAAAACAGTTAAAACAGTCGTGCTCTTATATCCAGCTGTAAGCATACAAGAAGAAAATTTCGTTTGGGAATATGAAAGCAAAAAGGAAAAGATTTTTGCTAAAACTCTAAAGATTAATATCGCAGATAAAATTAAAGGCATAGAAGACGAATGTATGTCGTTTGACAGCGTGGTTGAATTAATTGCAGAACAATTACGGTAGATACTTGATATAAAGAACGTTTTAATTATAAATAAAAGTTGCAAGTTTTATACTTGCAACTTTTTTATGTAATAACGTATTGCAAGTTTTTGCAACACTTTATTCAAAATAGCCTTTATATTTTAGTTCTAAGTTACTTTTTGGGAACAAATATTTATGTAGTTCTATAAAGTAATCGTCGGTCATAGACGCGATATAGTCAACCACGATTTGATTTTTTTCCGTTTCTTCATAGGCAATATCACGTTTATAGTAAGGCTTATTTATATATTCTATATGATGTTTATAAACGGGGGAAGATAGGTTGCCGTTAATCAAATCGCAAAGTAACTTGTTATAAATTTCTTCCATCATTTGTTTAATGATGATATTGCTTTCATTATGCGCCTTATCAAGATAGATAATTTCGTAGTTATCGCGTTTTGCCTTGTTAAGCGCATCAAAACACTCTTTATCCATTTTGATATAAGGCTTATTATAACTATTTTCAATAATGTTAACCATAAGGTTATTTACTATTTCCGAATTTATAACGCCGATACCGCTGTCGTTAAATGAGAGATTTTCTAAAAGACGGCTCTTTTCGGCATCTTGTCTATCTTTTCCTAGATAAGCAATAATATCCGAAATTCGCATGACTGCGCCTTCTAAGGTAGACGGAATCATTTTTAGAACGTTTTCAGAGTCGATATAGCAATCTTCAATTTTTTTATCAAATTTATCAAAATTTGAAAGAACGGCAGGGCGATATTCGTTTAGTTCTATTTCACCGTTATGGCAAGCAATACCGTCAAGCGTTTGAAGTGAAAGGTTAAGCGGGAAAATTTTATCTAACACCCTAACGGAATGGATATTGTGGTTAAAACGCCTGTCTGTGTGGTTGCGGTATAATTCATCTAAAAACTTTTCGCCCGCGTGTCCAAACGGAGTATGGCCCATATCGTGCCCTAAAGAAATTGCCTCAATTAAATCAAGGTTAAGGTTTAACGCTTTGCCGATAGTTCTTGCCGTTCTAGAAACTAATTGAACGTGAAGTGCCCGTCTAGAGATATCGTCGTTTTTATATAGTGAAAAAACTTGCGTTTTATCCGTGTAACGATTATAAAAGGGGCAATTCAAAATTTTATCAATATCCCTAATAAACGCCGTACGCCAAACGTTAGCGTTATCATGTTCGTTGTCTTTTCGCCTTATAACGCTATTATCGGAGCAAAAGAATCTTGGCATAGTGCCGTTAAGCTTATCATTTTCTATTAAGTTTTCTAATTTCTTTGAAAGATTTTTATAATTTGCCATACGCTTATTATACATTATTTAAATAAAAAAATAAAGAGTTTTATTTATACGCGAAGTTTTTGAAAACGAAGGCGAAGAAAACAAAGGTGATAAAAAATAGCACACGATTTTTGGTGTGTTAAATTAAAACTAGACGTTGCAAATAAAGGTTTGCAACTTTTTTTATTTTGCATTGAAAATTAGTCATTTTTTCTATATGCCGTGTGATATAATCCGTTTGCGTGTGAGGGGGAAAGAATTAAAAAATTTATCAAAAAAATAATAACGAATTAAAAAATGATTTTACTGTGCTATTTTTGGCGCTAAACATTTTATAAAATAAAAATATAAAGTAAAGATTGGCAAGTAAAAAATGTTATAAAAAATGAAAAAATATAAAATAAGTTAATTAGTGCACTATTTTTGGTGTATTGAATATATTAAGATAAAGGCATAAAAACAAAAGAGGTATAAATATATGGTAGAAAAAGAACAAGTATCAGTTGTAGAAATTGAAAAAACGTTTGAACCTGTTATCGGCTATAAGTCGATAAAAAATGAAATGATTAAGATTTGCGATATAATGAGAAATAGCGAATTTTATTCTAAGCTTGGCGTAAGTGTTCCTAACGGATTATTGCTTTCGGGTGAACCAGGCCTTGGCAAAACGCTTATGGCAAACTGCTTTATAAAAGCAAGTGGTAGAACGGCTTTTGTTTGCAGAAAAGATAAACCAGATGGCGACTTTGTAAACCACATTAAAAGCACTTTTGATGAAGCCGTTAAAAATGCTCCGTCAATAGTTTTTCTTGATGATATGGATAAGTTTGCTAATGGCGACGAGTATCATAAAAATAGTGAAGAATTCGTGACCGTGCAGTCTTGCATAGATGATTCAAAAAATAAAGAAGTTTTTGTTTTAGCAACAATAAATGATGAAGACGCTATTCCTATTTCTTTGCTTAGAGCAGGCAGATTCGATAATAGAATCGAAGTAAATTCTCCTAAAGGCGAAGACGCTGAAAAAATCGTTGAACATTATATAAAGAAAAAGAACTTCGTTTCGGACGTTGACGTTAAAACTATAACGAAACTTCTAAACGGGGCAAGTTGTGCAGAACTTGAAACCGTTATAAATCAAGCGGGCGTATATGCGGGTTTTAACAGAAAAGAAAAAATTGAAATGGACGATATCGTTAGGGCTTGCTTAAGAATTATTCATAATGCACCCGAAAGAGAACAAGCGCATTCGCCAGAAGTATTAAAGGCCGTTGCTTATCACGAAGCAGGGCACGCCGTTATTGCAGAAGTATTAGAACCTGGTTCTGTTAACTTTGTTTCCGTTCGCTCTCACGGTGGAAGTACGGGTGGGTTTACCAACTACTATCAACCAGAAGAATATTGGATTAAAGAACAGTATATGGAAAATAGAGTTACCGTTATTCTTGGCGGTAAGGCTGCAACTGAAACGGTTTTTGGCGAAACTGACGTTGGTGCAAACAAGGATTTGCATCGTGCATTTGATATTGTTGAACGCTTCGTTGATGATTATTGCTCTAATGGGTTTGATAGATGGCTTCAAGGCAGAGAATATTCTAATGGAGCTGTTGAGCGTCGTGATATGCAAATGGCAATTGAAATGGAAAACTTTTATAAAAAAGCCAAAAAGATTTTGATTGATAACCGTGAGTTCTTAGATAAACTTGCAACTGCGCTTATAAATAAAGACGTTTTAACAAGCGTGGAAATTGAAGCAATAAAGGCTACCTGCAAAATGGTAGCCTAAAAACGCATTGCCCTTGACTTTTTATAGGTGAAGAGTAAAATAGTAATATAAACGTTAAAAGGAGAAAAGATATTATGGGAAAATTACCCGTTATTCAATGTGGAAAACTTTGCGCAAATTGTGTTTATTGGGGTGGGGAAAGGACTATAAATGGCTTTTTTGGTCGTGCAGAAGTTGATATTAATTGTCAAACAAAGGGTGTTTGCAGTAATTTGAAAGGATTTTATAACCAACAAATGATTTGGCAAGCAACTTGCCCCGGATTTACTCGTCACCCTGCAATTAAAGGTTAAGTTGCGCATTAAAAGCTAATTTAAGGAGACTTAACTTGTGAAGAGAATTGAATTTAAATATAGCAATCACGCTTGGGGCTTTAATAAAGAAGAACTTTACGTAATTGACTTTGAAAAGAAACTATATGCACATTTTGATAAAGGGCAATTAGATGATCAATTGTCCTTGCCTGATGACATATTAAAACTAATGGAAGAATATTTTGAAAAAATCTATATTGAATTTCCTAAAGACGTCTTTGCGTATGACGCGCCTATGTGGACGTTGACGATAGATGATAAAACTTGTACTAGAACTGCCGTCAAAGATATGGATGCACAGTATAAAACTTTATCTGAGTTATTTGAAAAGATAAAAAATGCGTAACAGTGAGAGCGTTATTTAGTGATACTAGGTGCCGCCTTGTGCTATAATAGATTTGCAAATTTAGGGGTAAAAAATGACAATAGATAACGTAACCTTATTTGAAGAAGATTTTTCTAAGGTGGAAGATTTTAATTCGTTTATTGAAAAAAGGTATCCTAATTTTAAGGTTGATGCCGATATTTTTGATAGTGCATATTATAAAACGATTAAAAATACGCACGGACTAAGCGAGCACGAATATATTTATAGAGCATTGAAAGGCTTTTTAGAAAAAATTCTAAAAGATGAAACGAAATGTGAAAAACCTATTGTTATTTACGATGCGTTTTTCCTTTTTGATGAAGGCAAAAACGTTAGCGAACTTTATGAATATATGTCTAAAACGGATAGACCTATATTTATTCACGTTCCTAAAGGAATAAATTTAACTTTTTGAAATGGAGCAAACAGAAGATGATTGGAAAACATATAGAGGATTTTTTAAGGA
This sequence comes from Clostridia bacterium, assembly GCA_017465145.1. GTDB lineage: Bacteria > Bacillota > Clostridia > Christensenellales > Borkfalkiaceae > UBA1259. Next base: position 142,816 of record JAFTWU010000005.1, read on the forward strand.
AGTGGGCAAAAACAGGGAGGCCTGAAATTTATAATGAATTTAGTTTTCAATTTGAGCTAGGTGGATATTTAAGAAAAAAATTACCGAAATATAAAGTTCAATTTGAAAGAAATATTTCAGACTTTTTTATTGATGAGAAGAATTATCAAAATAGAAACAATTTAGTTAAAGATAATGAGACTATTAAATATAAATTTTACAAAAAAGAGATAGATATAGTTGTTTTTGAAGGAGATAACCCATGGGGTGCAACGGAAAAATATGCTATCGAATTAAAGTATATTATGCCGTCGGACCCTACTACTGATAAAATGCACGAAATGCTAGAAGACGTAGCCTTTACCGCACAACTAAGGGATCAAAATAATTTTGAAAATGTTAGTATTGTAGGAAATGATCAAAAAATAAAATCAATAACAAAACAAAGTTTTTGCCATACATATGCCGTTACATTAACGAATAGAAACGATTTTTATGAATGTCGGAAAGGTTGGAAAGGTGATAAGCAAGATCTTGAAAGCACGGGTGCCGAATCGAGATATTATGTTTTTAGAACGGAAGGTACAGGAAAAAATGGTATTAGTTGTGCAGGGGGAAAGTATGAAAAAGGTGGTAAATTAGCCAGGGATGTACCTAGTTTTACAAGCAAGTGGCAAGACTTACAAAATGATTTTAGGTATTATATGGTAGAGTGGTAATAGGAATAATTAAAACAGGTATTAGAAAAATAAGTTTAAGCTATTTGTTTTTGAAATGGATAATAAAAACCCATTACACCCCAAAAATAGTACAATAAATATAATATAATGACACTATAGTGAAATCTATGGCGTCATTTTTTTATGATTAAAAACGTTTGTAATTTTATAAATATGACGTGCGTATGTCTTTTGTATACAGTATTATATAATTAGTAAAAATTGCACCACTATCAATTTTTAATTAGGGGTAAATTGTAAAATTCATGTTTTAGACTTAAATATTGCTATCATAAAATATATTTAAGTGAATAGCGCACTATTTTTAGTGCCTTAACACAATATCATGTGGTTTAAAAAATTTTTTCAACTATTTTTCAAATCGCTTAATTTTTTAGCCGTTTTTTAAGGAGCGGTGTGTTATAATGGCCGTACAAACAAAAGCCCCACCTTTATTTTAAATTTATAAAAATCTTTTAGAGGTATAAATATATGATTATTGTTGTTGAAAAGGGTGTATTAAAAGAAGTAAACGTTGATTATGAAAAGGATATTGGCGTTAAAGAATTTGCTATTCCTGACGGGGTAGCTATTCTCGCAGATGAAAGCCTAGCTCATTTGCCTTTAGAAGTAGAAATGCTTTATATCCCTAAGTCAGTTAAAAAAATTCACGAAGGGGCGTTTTTTGGCGAAGGCAGTAACTGGGAAAACCTTAAAAACATTATTGTAGAAGAAGGCAACAAAAACTATAAAAGCCAAACGGGTTGTTTAATTGATATCAACTCTAACACCGTAATACTTGGTACGGAAAACGCTATTATTCCTAACGGAATTGAAAAAATTGGCGTTTACGCTTTCCGTCAAAGAGCTGGTCTAACAGAGATTACAATTCCCGAAAGCGTTAAAGAAGTTGACTTGCAAGCCTTTGCATGTTGTAATAATCTTAAAAAGGTAACCGTTTTAGGCGAGAAAACAAATCTTGATTATCTTTGCTTTATTTTAGATACGGCGATAGAAGAATTTAATCTTCCCGAAAAAGCTGATTACGAATTTATAGACGGCTGTTTAGTTAAAAAGTCTTGTGAAACGCTTTTAATGCTTACTGAAAAGGGCGAAATTCCCAAAAACATCGTAACGATATGGACTTGGGCGTGTGCTAGATACTGTAAGGACGTAGTCGTTCCTGAAACGGTTGTTAGTTTTGCTGAAAACGCGTTTTTGTTGCTTGGCGGTGGAAAGCTTAAAGTTAAAAAAGATAGCCCCGCGCATAAGTATGCAGTAGAAAACGAACTGAATTACGAAATTATTAGATAATGGTGGAACAATATGAGAAAGATTAACCGCGAATTTACAGAAGAACAAGGATATAAAAAGGCGCAAATATTATACGTTTTGCACGTTTTAGAAAGAGATACGGATAGAAATAATACTTTAACGCAGGCAGAGATTGCCGATAGAGTTAAAGAACTTCGTGGTGAAGTTTACGATGACGAACCGCAAGATAAAGACAAAAGGACGGATATTCGTTCTACGGGCAGAGCACTTAGAATACTTAAGGACGTTGGATATAATATTCACGGTGTAAATATGACCGGTGAAGATGGCGTAGTTCATCAAAAAACGCGCAAAGGCATTTGGCTTGAAAAAGAAATTAGTGATGAAAAATTGCAAATACTTATAGATACGATTTTATTTGCTAACTATATTGGCAAAGCAGAAGCAAAAGAACTTATAGACAGTTTAATTTCGCTTGGGGGACCAACCATTAGAGAAAAAAAGAGTGCAAGCGCAAGGGTAGACGGGGGAAAAGTTTACCATAGAGAAGACAACGACTTTTTTACCGAGCTTAGAAAAATAAACGAGGCTATGGAATTAAAAGAGCCAAAGCGAATTGCCTTTAAGTATGCAAGATATAAGTTTGATAAGGCTAATGATAAATTCGTATTAGAAAAAGCGCACGAACACGAAGTTAGCCCCTATCACTTTATAGTACAAAAAGGACATTATTACCTTGTGGGGTATAATCATAAAAGGGAAAACTTGTGGCACTATCGCCTTGATTACATAAAAGACGTAGAAATTTTAAAAGAATATATCAAGCCGAGAAATGAAACGGAATTAAAGGGTAAGGACATAGGTAAATACGCCTTAGAACGTCCCTATATGTTTGCTGGAAAGGCTGAAGGTATAGAAGTTAGAATAAGTGCCGATAGAATTGGAATTTTGTTCGATACTTTTGGTGAATCGTTTAGGCGAATCAAAGATAACGGCAACACGATAGACTTTATGCTATATTGCACCGAAGAAAATGCGTTCCATTGGGCAATGCAATACGGCTCACACGTAGAAGTATTAAAGCCACAGTCTTTAAGAAACAGAATTCGCTATCACGTTGAAAATATGATGTTTAATTATTTGCGTGACGACGGGGATAGATACACCGAAGCAATCAGACTTGCAAGAAGCAGGAAGATACTTAACCTTGAAGGAATAGACCTTGCGGGCAAGACTAAACACCTTAATCTTAAAAACGTTCGCACGATTCTTTTATCTAACAATAAAATAGACAACGTTGATTTTATTAAGAATATGCCTTCACTAAGGCACGTTTCTATCAAAAATAACCCTATTACCGATTTAAGCCCGTTAAAAGAGTGTAAGTTGTTAACAAAATTAGAACTTGCAAACTTAAACGTAAAGGATATAGAGCCTATTGCGGATTTGCCGATAGAAATACTTTATTTAGGCTTTGGAAAAACTGAAGACCTTTCCGCCGTTTATAAACTAAAGAATTTAAGGTGGCTAAGGGCAAGTGAAACGTGTGCAGATTATAATAAAACGCTTTCAACTAATTGGGAAGAATTTGAAAAACGTGGCGTAAGTACTTGGATTAGCGAAAGAGAATGCAATAACGTGAACACCAACAACGGCACATATATTAACGCATATTATCCCTATAACTTGTTAAAGAGCGTGTTTGGCAGAGATAACGTTTGGGTTGGTAGCCACGAAGAAATTTCTTTAGCGGTAGATAAGGTCGTTGAAAAATTCACCGACAGGGAAAAAGCCTATTTAGATTTAATTTATAAGCAAAGGGTTTCTAATAGAGATGCAAGAAAAACGCTTACTTTAAGTGAAAGTGAATTTAGAAGTTTGCAAAACGACATTTTAAGAAAATTTAGAAATCCACTATTTACCGATTCTCTTGAAAAATTCGTTGAGGAAGAAGACCCTCAAAAAAATTATAGTTTAGCTGATGTTATAGAAAGAAAAAAAGAAATAGAAAAAAATTCTAAAAACTAAACAAAAAACCAAAAAAAGTACACTCCTTTTTATAAAATGATAGTAGAAAAGGAGTGTATTTTTATTTATGGATGAAAGAATTTTAGAACAATTGGAAAACGTGCCATATCAAAAGAAGGAAGGAGAAACGGCTTTAGAAATTATCAAACGATTGCTAGAAGAGAAGGATGAATTATACGGTTGGAATTATTCAAAAGAAGAGTGGGAGAGAATAAACTATGAACTTGATAGAATTAAAGAGTTAGGTTTAGAAAAGTTAATACTTTTTTGTTACACCTTATCTAAAATTGCAGATGGATGCGTAAGGTATGCTTTTACAGGAACAGAGGGCTGTTCGTTTGTTTTGAGTGAGCTAATATCAGCTACTTTTAGCAAGGCTAAGTTTAACCTGCCTTTTGAAAGGTTTTTTAATGAATATAGAAAGAGTGCGCCTACGTTGAGCATATACGTTGAGCAAGGTGGTAAAGGCAAAATATTAAAAAGTCTTTATGAAACATACGGAAAAAGCCTGTTTATAAAAGGAAAAGATAGCGACGACTTTTATTTTGCGTCTTCTAAGCCATTTGATACTGAAATTATAAAAGAAACGGTTATCGTTGCAAAAGAAAATGAGGAAGCTTATGCAGAAAACCTTTCTATTTTAACAAGTAGAGAGTTATCTAAACTAGGATTTTACAGTTTTTCTATTACAGAAGTTGAATCTATTGAATATTTAACCGATGCCAACGTTACTGAACGAAGTATTTTGGAAAAAAAGAAAGAATTATTTGATGATTGTTATCGTAACGATATAGAAGAATTTGAACTTATAGAAGAGTTAAAACCATATCTAGCTTATACCGAAAACAAGCTTATTTATCAAGAGCAGTTTATGGAAATTTGCAATAAAGTTTTTAACGTTAGTTATTCTATGGCGGACTATTATAGGCGAGAGATAGCAAAGAAAAAGAAAGAAAACGTTATTTCCTTAAAAGAAATAATAATGCAAAAATTTTCTAATAACGGCGAAAAACTTTTTAATTACTTTTATAGCGCCGTGCCATATTCGGTAAGCAAAGCTTATCTTATCGCATGCCTTAGCTACAAGATAGAAGAATAGAAAATTACTTAAATAAAAAAATCCCGTTTATTAACAAAAAGTTAGTGAAAAAATGCGGTGAAATTTTTTATTATGACAAATGTTGTCATAAACCATTGATAAGATTTTGCCATAAGGAGAGTTTTATGGAAAATAATTTATTTGTTTCAGGTATAAGGTTGAAAGGGGATATCCCACAAGATAATTATTTATACGATTTGCCCGTTATAAAAAACGTTAGGCAAATGGGAGAGCTATCTTTTAAGAAACCCATTACTTTTTTTGTAGGGGAAAATGGAATAGGTAAATCAACTATCATAGAAGCCATTGCCGTTAAATTTGGTTTTAACCCTGAAGGCGGAACTAAAAACTATAACTTTCACACGAAAAGCACTCATTCTATTTTGTGTGAGTATATGACGCTTATTAAAACTTGTAATTTTGCAAAAAGTGGCTATTTTTTAAGGGCAGAGAGTTTATATAACGCTATTTCCTATTATGACTATACTTGGAACGAACAACTAAGCGATAATGATTATTTTGACACTTTACGTAATGATGAGGATAGCCCATTTTCACTTCATACGAAATCGCACGGAGAAAGTTTTTTAAGGACGATAGAAGATTTTCGCCCTAACGGACTTTATATCCTAGACGAACCGGAAGCTGCGCTATCGCCAAACGGTATAATGAAACTAATGTGTCATATGGATAGACTTATTAAAAAAGGCTGTCAATTTATTGTTTCAACCCACTCTCCGATACTAATTACAATGCCAAATTCAGATATATATCAACTAACAAAAGATAAAATTGAGCTTGTCGATTACACGCAAACCGAACATTTTATAATTACAAGGAAATTCTTAAATAATCCAAACCAAATGTTAAACTATTTATTAAAGGATTAAAGGCGAACTAGACGGATATCTATAGATATAATAAAAGCAAAAACTTAAATATCCGTTATAGTATGGATAAAAATTTTTCAAAAAATGTTTTTAATATGACAAAAACTGTCTTATATATAATGTTAAAATGTGGGTGTAAACTAAAATTAAAGGAGAAAAACAGATGAGAGCAAAAATATTTTGCAAAGAAACAACTTTAGGTGTGCACGATTTTTACGTGCAAGCAGATGGACAAACTTATTTTTTATTTAGGCAAGATTTTAAGAAAAGTGTTAAAAAATTTTTCGCAAACGGCGTAAGCGTAAATGAAATTAGCAAATATTCCCTAGCGCACAGCGCGGTGGTAAGAAACACCCTTGATAAATTGCCAATCTACATTAAATACGTAGAAAAAGAATATGGCGTTGCAATTTACGAAAAGACAAAAAATCCCTTAAAAAGCAAGGCGCAAAAAGGTTATAAGCGCCAAGCGTTTAGATGGCAAGATTACGGTTGGGCTATGTAGCAATTCATAAAGGAAATTAACTATATAACACAAAGGAGAAAGTAATTATGTTTATAAAAAAACAACTTAAACTTGCAATTAAAAAACTAAAAAATCAACTTTCTGCCGACTCTGTAAAAAAAGGCAAAGCGTGGCAAGGTTATTCGGTATATTTGCCGATATACAAGCACGATGAAATTATAGGCTTGCCAAGGCTCATTTTAGAAAAAGACGGAAAATTAAGGCTTTCTAGTTACGAAGAGTGGTTCGACTATATGGACGCCACAAGAAAAATATCTTAGCTAATAGATAAAACACGGGAAAAATAAAAAATTTGAATTCTGCGTTAAAAATGCTTGACATTAAAATTTTGTGGTGTTAAAATTTTGGTAACTTAATAAAGTTAAAGGCTACGACGAAGACGGTTTCTGTCAAGCGTTTTTACAGAGAGTCGGGGGTGGTGTGATCCCGATAAAAACAGATAGAAAAGCCCATCACTTCCGAGCTGAAAACCCCAAAGGATACAAGGTTTCTAAGTAGGCGTTTTCCGTGACTGCTACGTTAGTGCATAGGAGTTGATAGACTCTGAAGTGGTAGTGTAAACTACAATTTGAGTGGTACCGCGAGTATTTTATACCCGTCTCAAAGTTAAAACTTTGTGACGGGTTTTTTGTTTTTTAGTTGCTAAAAAAGCTTAATATTGCACTAAAAGTTCGCGCTTAAAACTAACGAAAAACGACAAACTAAAGTCACCGTATAAACAGGTAAAAAGCCGAAAGGGTAATCGGCAAAAATAAATAAACAAATTTTTTCAAGGAGGTAACACCATGAACACAACCAACACCCTAAATCAGCTATCAGAGGTCGCAACGCGAATTAAGGAGTTGCGTGAAATTATGGGCTTTTCCACTCTCCAAATGGCTGAAAAAACAGACGTTAACGAACAAACCTATCTTTCGTTTGAAAGCGGAAAAGTAGATATACCTTTTTCATTTATTCATAAATGCGCCCTAGCGTTCGGCGTAGAAATGACCGACCTTTTAGAAGGTAGTTCAGCACGCCTTTCAAGTTATACCGTAACTAGAAAAGGTCAAGGTCAAGGCACGGCTAAAGAAGACGGCATAGACATTGCTAACCTTGCGCCCAAGTTTAAAGATAAACTTGCCGAACCATATTGGGTTAAATACGAATATTCCGCAGCACAACAAAACAAGCCTATTCAATTAACCACCCACAGCGGTCAAGAATTCGACCTAGTATTGAGCGGTAAACTTAAAGTTCAAGTAGGCGAACATACCGAAGTTTTAGAAGAAGGGGACAGCATCTATTATAATTCTTCAACCCCCCACGGTATGATAGCCGTTGACGGCAAAGACTGTACTTTCGTTGCGGTAGTTATGTCTGGCGACGACACCGAAGAAACAGCAGTTAGAAAAAGCGTTATGGCTGCTAAAAAGACACAAAAACTCGTTTGTGAAAAGTTCGTTGACACTACTGAAGACGAACAAGGTAGACTTACCGATATAAAGTTTAAGAACACCGATACGTTTAACTTCGGCTTTGATATCGTTGACGGAGTTGCTAACAAATACCCCGATAAACTTGCAATGCTCCACCTTGATAAAAACAAGGTTGAACGTAGGTTTACCTTTAAGGATATTAAAAAGGCGTCTAACCAAGTTGCCAACTATTTTACTTCACTTGGCATTAAAAAGGGCGACAAGGTTATGCTTGTATTAAAACGCCACTATCAATTCTGGTTCTGTATGGTTGCACTACATAAACTAGGCGCTGTTGCCATTCCAGCAACTAACCAACTTAAAGAACACGACTTTGAATATAGATACAATTCAGCCGGCGTTAAGGCAATAGTTTGTACCGCGGACGGCGACACCTATCAATACGCTGAAAGCGCAGCAAAAAAATGCCCCCAAGTTGACACCTTAGTTATGGTTGGCGGTGCAAAAGACGGTTGGCGCGACTTTGATAAAGAATACGCACTATTCTCTAGTAAATTTGAACGCACCGAAGACTCTTCTTGTGGTGAAGATACCGCGCTTATGTTCTTTACTTCAGGCACTACGGGTAATCCCAAAATGGCTGCGCATAAGCACACCTACGCTTTAGGGCACTACGTAACGGCAAAATATTGGCATTGTTGCGAACGCGACGGCTTGCATTTAACTATTTCCGATACCGGTTGGGGTAAATCGTTGTGGGGTAAACTTTACGGTCAATGGCTTTGCGAAGGCGCAGTATTCGTTTACGACTTCGACCGCTTTGACGAAAACGATTTATTGCCTATGTTTGCAAAATACAACATCACGACTTTCTGCGCGCCCCCCACTATGCTTAGAATGTTTATCCGTGGCGACCTTTCTAAATACGACCTATCTTCTATCCACCATATGACTACGGCTGGCGAAGCGCTTAACCCCGAAGTGTTCAACTTATTTAAGGCTGCAACGGGGCTTGAAATTATGGAAGGCTTTGGTCAAACGGAAACCACTCTTGCCATCGCAAACCTTTACGGCACTACGCCGAAAATCGGCGCAATGGGTAAGGCTAACCCGCAATTCGACGTTGATATCGTAGACGCTGACGGCAACTCCGTAGGCGCGGGCGAGGTTGGTGAAATCGTTATCCACACCGATAAAGAAGTTCCTTGTGGCTTGTTTAAGGAATATTACCTTGACGACGCTAAAACTAAAGAAGCTTGGCACGACGGCTTGTATCATACGGGCGACACCGCTTGGCGCGACGAAGACGGATACTTCTGGTACGTTGGCAGGGTAGACGACGTAATTAAATCTAGTGGCTACCGTATCGGGCCGTTTGAAATAGAATCTGTAATTATGGAACTACCTTACGTATTAGAATGTGGCGTTTCCGCCGTTCCAGACGAAGTGCGTGGTCAAGTAGTTAAGGCAAGTGTCGTTTTAACTAAAGGCACCGTTCCTAGCGAAGAACTTAAGAAAGAAATTCAAAAATACGTTAAGGACCATACCGCACCTTATAAATATCCAAGAGTTGTCGTTTTCCGTGACGAACTTCCCAAGACTATAAGCGGTAAAATCCAAAGAAATAAATTATAAACGTCGCAATACTGCGTTTACTGTCTACGCCGTGGACTTCGATGACCAAAAGGTCTATCTCATCCCACGCCTTGACGAGCCTTGTCTTGCTTGTTTCTAATTCATTTCTTACGCGTATAAATTA
>JAFTWU010000006.1 GCA_017465145.1 Clostridia bacterium
CCAGTTGCACCCGTTAAACCGATAGGGCCTTGTGGACCAACAGCACCAGCATGACCAACAGGACCAACCGCGCCCGTAGCACCCGTAGGACCAACTGGGCCTTGCGGACCTTGTGGACCGATAAATCCACGCGGACCTTGTTCGCCTTGCGGACCGCGGATATACCTTATTTCAGGTAAGGGGCGATTGCATTGATTTTGGTGATTACAACGACTACAACCGCAGCCGTTGTTAACAAAAAAACACATCTATAAATTTCCTCCGTAGTGTTATAAAAGGCTTAAACCTTCCATTTATCAATATATTCAACACGCCTTCCTATTTGTTACAATGGCTAACCTGAAACGAATAAAAAAATTTGCCCTACTACTTAAATAGGTGTTGCCTTTTTTAAGTTAATATTTTATAATATTTTTAAGGCAATAAATTACCTACCGATTGGGTATAATAAAGATAATCTTTATTAAAGCGATTTATATATGGAAAAAAGAGATTTTAAACTTCAAGCAAAATTTAAACCTACGGGCGACCAACCGCAGGCGATAGAAAAACTTACAGAAGGGGTGCGTGACGGATTGCGTACCCAAGTTTTGCTTGGCGTAACGGGGTCTGGTAAAACTTTTACTATGGCAAACGTTATTGCAAATCTTAACCGCCCCGCACTAGTTATTGCACATAATAAAACGCTTGCCGCCCAACTCTGCAACGAATTTAGAGAATTTTTCCCCGAAAACCGCGTGGAATTTTTCGTTTCATATTACGACTATTATCAACCAGAAGCCTATATTCCGTCCACCGATACTTATATCGAAAAGGATTTATCAATTAACGACGAAATAGATAAACTTCGCCACTCTGCAACCTGTTCTTTGGCAGAGCGTTCAGATACTATCGTTGTGGCGTCCGTTTCTTGTATTTACGGTCTTGGCGCACCCGAAGATTATTACCGTCTTGCAGTATCAATTCGTCCCGGCGACACGATGGATAGAGATGCGCTTATGCGAAAGTTGGTGGGTATTCAGTATACGCGTAAAGACGTAGATTTTTCCCGTTCATCTTTCCGTGTTCGCGGTGATATCGTAGATATTTTCCCGTCTTCTAACACCGAAATATTTATTCGCGTAGAATTTTTCGGCGACACCGTTGACCGCGTTTGCGAAGCAGAACTAGTAACGGGCAAGGTTATTTCCGAACTAAAGCACGCGGTAATTTTCCCCGCAAGTCACTATGCCGTTGCAGAAGAAAAGTTAAATTTAGCCCTTGCCGCAATAGAGCGCGACAAAGAAGATGAAGTTGCTTTTTTCCGTGAAGACGGCAAACTTATAGAAGCGCAACGCCTTGACCAGCGCACTAATTACGATTTGGAAATGATTCGCGAGATAGGTTTTTGTCGCGGTATAGAAAACTATAGCCGTTATTTTGACGGCAGAGATATAGGCGAACCGCCCTTTACTTTGTTAGACTATTTCCCCAAAGATTTTTTGGTGTTCATTGATGAATCGCATATGACCATACCGCAAATCGGGGCAATGTATAACGGCGATAGAAGTCGTAAAGAAAACCTTGTAGGGTATGGGTTTAGGTTAAAATCGGCATACGATAACCGCCCCTTAACCTTTAACGAATTTGACGAACGCGTTGGACAAATGATATGCGTTTCGGCAACACCCGCTAAATACGAACTGTCTCAAGCGGGGCAAGTGGTAGAACAGTTAATTCGCCCCACGGGATTACTTGACCCCGTGATATCCGTGCGCCCAACTAAAAACCAAATTGACGACCTTTTGAAAGAAATTAACGGCGTAACGGCAGAAGGGGGCAGAGTTCTTATAACCACCCTTACCAAAAAGATGGCGGAAAGTTTAACGGAATACTTAAAAGAAAACGGCGTTAAGGTACGCTATATGCACAGCGATATAGACACTATGGAGCGTATTGAAATAGTTTCCGCTCTTCGTAACGGAGAGTTCGACGTGCTTTGCGGTATCAACCTTTTAAGAGAAGGTTTAGACTTGCCAGAAGTTAAACTTGTGGCTATTTTAGATGCCGATAAAGAAGGCTTTTTGCGTAGTGAAACTTCGCTTATTCAAACGATAGGTAGGGCGGCGCGTAACGCTGACGGTAGGGTTATAATGTATGCTGACGTTATCACGGGCAGTATGCAACGCGCAATTAGTGAAACGGAACGCCGTCGCACCGTGCAAAACGAATATAATATAGCGCACGGAATAACGCCTAAAACTATCGTTAAAGACGTTGTTAATACCCTTGAAATTACCAAAAAGACGGATAGAACTAAAGATATTAAAAAGCAAGATATTCCTGAAGAGATTGAAAAATTAAAGGCGCTTATGAAAATAGCGTCCGCTAACCTTGACTTTGAAAAGTGCATTGAAATACGCGACACTATTGCTAAACTTAAAATGAAAATGAGAAAGTGATTATGAATGATAAATTAATTATTAAAGGGGCAAGAGAAAACAACTTAAAAAACGTTGATTTGACTATACCGCGCGATAAACTAGTTGTATTTACGGGGTTATCTGGTAGCGGTAAGTCTACGCTTGCCTTTGAAACTATATACGCCGAAGGGCAACGCAGATACGTGGAAAGTTTATCAAGTTACGCCCGTATGTTTTTAGGGCAAATGGAAAAACCCGACGTTGATTCTATAGACGGGTTATCCCCCGCGATATCTATCGACCAAAAGACCACGTCGCACAATCCACGCTCTACCGTTGGCACGGTTACGGAAATTTACGATTATTTCCGCTTGCTTTTCGCAAGGGCAGGCGTTCCCCATTGTCCAAACTGTGGCAAAGAAATTGCGCGCCAAACGGTTGACCAAATCGTTGATAAGGTTATCGCCTTACCAGAAGGCAGTAAAATTCTAGTTAACGCCCCCGTAGTGCGCGGTAAAAAGGGGGAATATACCAATCAACTAGAAGGTTATAAAAAAAGCGGTTACGCCCGCGTAGAAGTTGACGGCGTAGTTTACGACCTTGGCGAAGAAATATTCCTTGATAAAAACAAAAAGCACACTATTTCGGTGGTAATAGATAGGTTAATAGTTAAACAAGGCATTGAAAAACGCCTTGCCGACAGCATTGAAACGGCACTTAAACTTGCCGACGGGTTGGTTGTAGTTAGGCTTTTGGGCGACACCCCGGAAGATATGCTTTTTTCCACCAAATATTCTTGCCCAGACTGTAATATCAGTTTAGAAGAAATTGAACCGCGCCTATTTTCATTTAACAACCCCTACGGCGCGTGCCCAGAGTGCCACGGCTTAGGTTTCCGCAACGAAATTGACGAAAATTTAGTGGTTAAAGATAAAAACAAATCTTTGCGCGAAGGTGCTATGACGGTTTCTGGGTGGAACCTAGATAGTGGAAAAATGGCGGAAATGAATTTTACTTCACTTGCACGCCACTACGGGTTTAGTTTAGACGTTCCCGTTAAAGATTTGCCACCCGAAATTTACAATATGCTACTTTATGGTAACGATGGCGAAAGAATTGAAATGAGTTACCAAACTAGAACTTTTAACGGCAGTTATATGTCGTCTTGGGAAGGCATTATACCCAACCTAAAGCGTAGGTATAGGGAAACTACAAGCGACTATACCAAGATGGAAATAGAACGCTATATGCAAGTTGTTCCCTGTGATACTTGCCACGGCAAAAGGCTTAAAAAAGAAGCGCTAGCCGTAACGATAGGTGGCAAAAATATCGCCGAACTTTGCGACCTTGATATTGCCGACCTATACGCTTTTATAGACGGCTTAAAGTTGAATAAAACTCACACCTTAATAGCGCAACCGATAATAAAAGAAATTAAAGCAAGACTTAACTTTTTAATTAACGTTGGGCTATCTTATCTAACGTTATCGCGCTCTGCGTCTACGCTATCTGGGGGCGAAGCGCAACGAATTCGCCTTGCAACCCAAATAGGTAGCGGGCTTACGGGCGTGCTTTATATCCTAGACGAACCAAGTATAGGTTTACACCAACGCGACAACGAAAAGTTGCTTGCAACACTTAAAAACTTGCGCGATTTAGGTAATACGTTAATCGTTGTTGAACACGACGAAGACACTATGAGAAGTGCCGACTATATAGTGGATATCGGCCCGAAAGCGGGCGTTCACGGTGGCGAAATCGTTGCTTGCGGTACGGTAGACGATATTATTAACGAACCGCGCTCTATAACGGGCGACTATCTATCGGGCAGAAGAAAAATAGAAGTTCCCGCAAGCAGAAATTTACCCGACGGCAGATGGCTAGAAATTAAAGGCGCAAATCAAAATAACTTAAAGGGGATTGACGTTAAGTTCCCCGTTGGGTTAATTACGGCGGTTACGGGGGTATCGGGTAGTGGCAAAAGTTCTCTCGTTAACGAAATAGTTTATCCCGCCCTTGCAAACGCGTTAAACCGTGCAAAGATGCGTGAAGGCAGTTGTACGGCAATAGACGGCATAGACCATTTTGACAAGGTTATTGCAATAGACCAGTCGCCCATAGGCAGAACTCCGCGCTCTAACCCCGCAACGTATACGGGCGTATTTTCGGCAATACGCGAACTTTTTGCGCAAACGGTTGACGCTAAAGAAAGGGGATATAAAGCGGGCAGATTTTCCTTTAACGTTTCGGGCGGTAGGTGTGAACATTGTGAAGGGGACGGCGTTATTAAAATTGAAATGCACTTTTTGCCAGATATGTACGTTCCTTGTGAAGTGTGCCACGGCAAGCGTTATAACAGAGAAACTTTGCAAGTTAAATATCGCGGTAAAAACATAAGCGACGTTTTAGAAATGACGGTAGACGAAGCGTGTGAATTCTTTAAGAACTTCCCCGCAATATATAATAAAATTAAAACCTTGCAAGACGTTGGTTTGGGGTATATTAAACTTGGGCAAAGTTCTACCACACTCTCTGGTGGCGAAGCGCAAAGGGTAAAACTTGCAACCGAACTATCTAAACGCGCAACGGGCAGAACGCTTTATATTTTAGATGAACCTACCACGGGCTTGCACTCTTACGACGTAGACAGGCTTTGTAGCGTACTACTCCGCTTGCAACAAAGCGGTAACACCATTATCGTTATAGAACACAACCTAGACGTTATTAAACTTGCCGACTATATCGTTGACCTTGGCCCAGAAGGTGGGCGCGGCGGCGGTTTAATCGTTGCTGAAGGTTCGCCAGAACAAGTTGCGCAAAATTCTGCAAGTTATACGGGTCAATTCTTAAAAAAGGTGTTAAATAAAAACTAACAAAATAAATTAAAAAAAGGATTGGGTTATCTCAATCCTTTTATAGTATAAAGCCGTATTGACAATGGCACTAACAGGGTGTAAAATTAAAAAAAGGTGATTATATGAAAAGATTTTTAAAACTTATAGCTATATGTGTTGTATGTATATTATGCCTTGGTTGTTGTGGTTGTAAAAAAACGGGACCTATACCTAACGGTTTTTATTGTTTTAGTAGTGAAGGAGAGAACATTTTCGTGCATACAGAACATAATATTAGAGATTCTTATGGCTGGGAGATTGAGGGCGATAAGGCTCAAGCTTGGGTTAGTGGGACGACGGAATATAAAGCAAAAATTGTTGAAAGAGACGGAAAAATATATTTAGAGTGTTATAAGTGGAGAGACCTTTTTGATATACTTTTTCGTAAAGGGAAAAAACAAGGAACAGAAAATGTGTATGAAGTAATTTATGATGCCGATGCAAAAACAATAACCTTAGAACTTGTAGAGTGAGTATTTGTTGCATATTATTGATAAAAAGTTAAAAAGAAAGAATAATACAACAAAAAGGATTGGGTTATCTCAATCCTTTTATATTATAAAGTCGTATTGACAATGGCACGAACAGGGTGTAAAATTAAAAAAGGTGGATTATATGAAAAGATTTTTAAAACTTATGGCTATTAGCCTAGTAAGTATACTTTGTATAACTTTTGCTGGCTCTATCCTAAACGGCTGTGGCGATGCAAGTTCAAACAAAAATAGACTGACTATACCATATAATGATTTTTATTGGAACAACGTTAAAGAAAGTTTTTCCTATAAAGAAGAAAATCGTATTAATATTGCGTATAAGAACAAGGATTTTGACCCCGATGCTCCTGGAAGTGAACCAGAATATGTTATTGACGACTCTCTCCCATCAAACAGAGTTATAATGATTACAGAACAGTCAGTTTTAGAAGAGGCGTTAATAACTGTTCCCGTTGTCGATTTTGAAAAGGAAATGGTGTTGGTTGTTCTATTTTCAGCAGTTGGAAATAGCGGGAATTATTTAGAGGATATTAGAATCGAAAATGACGTATTAGAAATAATAATGCACTACAATTATCACGGGGGTTCAACTGAACCAAGTCTTGTGAATTGTGTTATAGTGATGGATAAATTAGACGTCAACGATGTCGAACTTTTAAGGATAAAGAAAAGTTAACAAAAAACAAAAAGGATTGGGGTTGTCTCAATCCTTTTATATTATAAAGCCGTATTGACAATAGGGTGTAATAGTTGTAAAATTAAAAAAAGGGGATTATATGAAAAGATTTTTAAAACTTATGGCTATTAGTTTAGTAAGTATACTTTGTATGACTTTTGCCGGCTCTATCCTAAACGGCTGTGATGATTTACCGACTACTAGTACAGGACCTATACCTAACGGTAAGTACATTGCTTCGCCAGGTAACGTTTATACCTTTACAAATGAAAAGGGTATTGTTGATATAGAACGATGGGAGATAAAAGGTGATAAGGCTGAATATTGGGCTGATGACTATGTCGCCTATAAAGCCACCATTGTAGAAAGAGATGACAAAATTTACTTTGAATGCTATAAATGGGTAGATATATGGTCTGTGATAGCGTGCATTGGTAAATCAGGGACGGAAGCTGTGTTTGAAGTTGTATACGATGATGTAAGCAAAAGTATAACAGTAAAATATTTATTTCAAAACTAGCGAAAAATATAAAAAACAAAAAGGATTGGGTTGTCTCAATCCTTTTTTTGTTAAAGTGTTTATTTGGGTGCTAAACGGCTAAATTTTGGCACTATGTAGTTATATAATATATTTATATAATTAATTATTTAAAAAAATTGCAAAAAATAAAAAGGGTTTTTGGCAAATAAAGGGTATTATTATATGTAAAACGAAAAATTTGTGAGAAAAAACGTGAAAGATAAAACCTTACTTATTGAAGAAACTTTTTTATCTCCCTTTGCTAAAAAGTCAAAAGATACCGTTGGCAGACTTCGTTTTGAAGAAGAGTGCCCTATGCGTACCGACTTTCAGCGCGATAGGGATAGGATAATTCATTGTAAGGCGTTCCGCCGTCTTAAAAACAAAACGCAAGTTTTCTTTTCGCCAGAAGGCGACCACTACCGCACACGCTTAACGCACACCCTTAACGTTTCGCAAGTGGCAAGAAGTATTGCGCGCGCGTTATCTCTTAATGAAGATTTAACCGAAGCAATCGCGCTAGGGCACGATTTGGGGCACACCCCGTTTGGACACTCTGGCGAAAGAATTTTATCACGCTTAAATCCCAAAGGATTCGTGCATAACGTTCAGTCGGGTAGGGTAGTTGACTTTTTAGAAAACGAAGGCAAGGGGCTTAACCTTACGCGCGAAGTGGTTGACGGCATTATTAACCATAAACTAAGTTCTAACCCCACTACGCTAGAAGGTAAGGCGGTTAGCCTTGCAGATAGAATAGCGTATATAAATCACGATATTGACGACGCTATCGTTGGTGGCTTTATCACCATAAACGATTTGCCAAAAGACTGTATTGAAATTTTAGGCGAAGATTCTTCAAAGCGCATAAACACTATGGTACACTCTATCTTCGTGGAAAGCGACGGCAAGAACAAAGTGGAAATGCAAAAGGATATTGCAGACGCTACTATGCGCCTTCGCACCTTTTTGTTCGATAAGGTTTACAACGATAAAACTTTCCGTGGCGAAGAAGAGCGCGCGGACAGAATGATTTCCGCCCTATACGAATATTACAAACAAAACTTAGACAAGTTGCCCGAATTTTTCCGCCAAGAACTTGAAACTAACGACGTAGACACCGTGCTTTGCGACTATATTTCGGGTATGAGCGATATGTTCGCGGTAAAAACTTTTAACGAAATTTTCGTTCCAAGAAATTGGAAATTATAATTAGCAAAAGAGAAAAGTAAAAAATGAAAGGCTTTGACGCAAAGTTCATAGAAGAACTTAAAAACAAAAACGATTTAGTAGAAGTAGTTTCTAAATACGTGCACTTAGAACAACGTGGCGGAAACTATTGGGGAAGATGCCCTTTTCACCACGAAAAGACGGCTTCTTTTACCGTAAACGCCGTTGGGCAATTCTACTATTGTTTCGGTTGCCATAAAAGTGGCGACGTTATAAGTTTTATTATGGGCTTAGAGTCGTTAGATTTTAACGACGCCGTTAAACTTCTTGCCGAAAGGGCGCATATGACCTTGCCCGAAGTTACTTACGACGACGAAAAGGTTAAAGAACAAAAAAAACACAAAGAACGTGTTTTTGAACTGTTAAAAGACACGGCAAGATTTTACGTTTCTAATTTAAGACAGCCACAGGCAAGCGCACATAGAGAATATATCTTAAAGCGCGGACTTTCAAACGAAACGGTGGTTAAGTTCGGCATAGGCGCGTCGTTAGATTATAACGGGCTTGTGGACTATCTTAAGGCAAAAGGCTATACCGAAAAGGAAATGACCGATTCCGGTGCTGTTGGCGTTAATAAAAACGGCAAGTGTTACGACTTTTTGGCGGGCAGACTTATTATCCCCGGCATTGACCAGTTTGGCAACGTTATATCTTTCTGCGGTAGAATTATTGATAACCGCAAAGACGTTGGTAAATACGTTAACACGCGCGAAACTCTTGTGTTTACTAAAGGTAAAAACCTTTTTAACATAAACAACCTTAAAAAATTGAAAAATGAAAAAGGGTTATCAAGCATCATTATGGTAGAAGGTCATATGGACGTTATATCGTTGGTGCAAGCGGGCTTTGAAAACGTTGTTGCAAGTATGGGCACGGCGCTTACCAAAGACCAAGCAAGAATATTAAAGCGTTACGCCGAAAAAATTCTTATTTGTTACGACGGCGACTTCGCGGGGCAAAAGGCAACCGTTAAGGGCTTGGAAATTCTTAAAGAAGAAGGGCTAGACGTTAAAGTAGTTGCTTTGCCAGACGGTCTTGACCCAGACGACGTTATAAGAAAATACGGCAAAGACGGTTATCAAGGCTTTTTAGACGACGCTAAGCCTTTAATCGACTTTAAACTTGACATTATCAAAAGAACGTTTGACGTTAAAACGGTTGACGGCAAGCGCAAATATATATCTTCGGCAATTAAGGTAATACGCGAAAGCGATTCCCCAGCAGAACAAGAAGACCTTTTGAAAATCGTGCGTGACTATACGGGCACTACCTATGAATCTTTGCGCAGAGAACTTTACAGCGCAGATACGGGTGCAAAAGAAAATACTACGGTTACCACAGACTATATAGAAGGGGCGGGGGACAAGGTTGTTCGCGCGGCACGTTTCGTGCTTTACGCTTACCTATTCAAAAAGCCTTTTGCGGACGTTGAAGACGTTAACGGCGTGGAATTTACAAACCCCGTTCATATTGAAATTATGCACTACGTTCGCGAAAAACTTGAAAGTAAACAATCGCCTAGGTTTAGCGACCTATTCGATATGTTTGAAAACAGCGACCACGCGGAACTTTCTTTAATTGCGGAAATGGAAACGGATGAAAGCAAGAATTTCGACCAGCAATCTTATTATAACGACTGCATACGCACGTTAAAAATTGACGGTTGCAACCGAAAACTTGAAAAGATGACCGCGCTATTTTCACAAGAAACCGACCTTACTAAGCGCAGAGAATACGCCAAAGTTATGGCACGTTTGCTTGCCGAAAAAAATGGTTACGTTAAGTAATTCGTTATAATAAGAACCGAAACAAAGCAAAAAATTAAACACTAAAGTTACAATTGCGGTATCGCAGGAGGAAAGAATTTTTATGGACAAAAAAGAATATCAAACGATAGACGTTAGCCCCGCCCTTGCTAGTATGGAAAAGGAAGCGGACAGAGAGTTTGATAAAGAAGAAGGCTTAAGCATTGAACTTTTAACGGTTGCTACGGAAGTTATTGCCGACTATAAAAAGAGCGGTAGTATCACCACCGCCCAACTTTTAGACCGTTTAGATAAGATTCAAGTGTCGCCCGCAGAATTAGACGAAATTTATAAACTTTTTGATGATTCTGGTATTCAAGTTGTTAACGAACTTGAACGCGACAAGGACCTTTACGACCAACTTCTTAAGGAAGTAGGCACGGACGACCCTGTTAAAATTTACCTTAAGGATATAGGTAAAGTTCCACTACTTCAACCGGAAGAAGAAATTGAACTTGCTAAAAAAATGATGGAAGGGGACGAAAACGCTAAAAGACTTTTATCAGAAGCTAACCTTCGTCTAGTAGTTTCTATTGCAAAAAGATATATGGGACGCGGTATGCAATTCCTTGACCTTATCCAAGAAGGTAACCTAGGTCTTATGAAAGCCGTTGAAAAGTTCGATTATCAAAAGGGCTTTAAGTTCTCTACCTACGCTACGTGGTGGATTCGTCAAGCGATTACCCGTGCTATTGCAGACCAAGCAAGAACTATCCGTATCCCCGTGCATATGGTTGAAACTATCAACAAGTTAGTGCGCGTTTCAAGACGTTTACTTCAAGAACTTGGCCGTGAACCTAACCCCGAAGAAATTGCAAAGGAAATGGATATTACCGAAGAAAAGGTGCGCGAAATTCAAAAAATCGCACAAGACCCCGTTTCTTTGGAAACGCCTATCGGTGAAGAAGAAGACAGTCATCTTGCAGATTTTATTAAGGACGAAACTAGCACCGCACCCACGGATGCAGTTGCATTTACAATGCTTAAAGAACAACTTCTCGGCGTCCTTGATACTCTTCCCCCAAGAGAACAAAAGGTTCTTCGTTTGCGCTATGGTTTAGACGACGGCAGAGCGCGTACCCTAGAAGAAGTTGGTAAAGAATTTAACGTTACCCGTGAACGTATTAGACAAATTGAAGCAAAGGCGTTAAGAAAATTACGTCACCCCAGCCGTTCAAAAAGACTTAAAGACTTTTTAGATTAATATGGCAGGCGCGATAAATAGACTTAAAGAAATTTATTCGGTAATACCCGCGTGCAATATTTTTGCCGATATCGGTTGCGACCACGGTTATATTGCCAAGGCTATGCTAGACGGTAATAAGTGCGAAAAGGTGATTATTGCCGATATAAGTGCACCGTGCTTAAAAAAGGCAGAAGACCTACTTGCCGATAAAATTAAAAGTGGCAAGGCGCAAAGTTTCATTGCGGACGGCTTTGACGGGCTACCCGCGGTTGACTGCGCGCTTATTGCCGGTATGGGTGGCGAAGAAATTTGCGCCATACTGATAAAGGCAAAATCTTTGCCCGAAAAGTTAGTTTTGCAACCTATGAAAAACCCCCGTAAAGTGCGCGAAACTGCGCTCTCGCTAGGGTATAGGTTTATAAAAGACTATACTTTTACTTGCAACAAAAAGTATTACGACGTTATGGTTTTAGAAAAGGGACAAGATAGTTTAACCGAAGAAGAGTTAGACTTTGGCAGAACTAACCTAACGGAAAAACCACAAGGTTTTAAGGCGTTTATAGATTATAAGGTAAACGAACTAAACGGCTATCTACAAGCCCCAAATCTAAATGAAAATTCTATAGCGAAAATTAAAAAAGATATCGAAAGGTTAAATAAATATGTATAATACCCAAAGTTTTATGCAAATTTTAGATAAACACGCGCCATTATCGTTAAGCCAAAAAATGATTGAAAAGGGCAGTTACGATAACAGCGGTTTATTAATCAATAACGGTAAGCCCGTATCTAAAGTGCTTTTTACGTTAGATTTATCACTTCAAGCGTTAAAAGTGGCAAAGCGTTACGGTTGCGACACTATCGTTACTCACCACCCCGCAATTTATTCGCCCATATCTTCTATAGATGCAGAAAACGGCGATACGGCGGTAATTTACGGCGCGATTAATAGTGGTTATAGCGTTATTTCAATGCACTTAAATTTAGACGTTGCTAAAGGCGGTATTGACGATTGTTTATGCAAGGCGCTTGGCGGTGTTAGTTATAAAATTTTAGAGTATACCGATGAACTTCACGGCTATGGCAGAGAGTTTAATTTAGGCGGTATAACCTTGCAAAAGTTTACCGCTAACGTTAAAAAGACTTTCGGCACGCGCAAAGTTATCGTATACGGTGGTAAAAATACCGTGCTAAATAAGGGCGCGTCTTTTTGTGGCGGTGGTTCTTCACACGCCTTAAAAATGGTAGAAAATAGCAAAACCGACGCCGACGTTATCGTGACGTCAGATATGCCACACCACGTTATAAAAGCGCTTGTGGAAAGGGGAAAGTGCATAGTTCTTTTGCCACATTACACGGCGGAAAATTACGGATTTAAAAAATATTTTGAAAAAATTAAAAGGGAAGCGAAAGGGGTAGAGTGTTTCTATTTTGAAGACCGCCGTTTCGTGTAGTTTTATAAAATAAAAAGGTAAAAACAGTAAGGAGATTATTGTATGATAGAAAATTTATTAGCGTATCAAGTTGCCGATGCGCGCCTTCGCAAAATTGAAATGGAACTTTCTGGTAGCGAAGAAAGAAAAAAGGCTGTTTCAGCAAAAAAATATATTGAAACCGCACCCGAAAACGTTAACAAACTAGACGATAAGGCAGCGGATTTAGAGGCCGAACTTAATTTAGCCGTTAGCGAAACCGCTAAAATTAAAGAGCAACAAGCCGAACTTGAAAAGGCGTTAAAAACGGTTGAAGAACCAAGCGATGCGACCTATCTTATTGAACAAATTGACGAACTTATGGCTAATCTTAAAGTGCTAGACGGTAAAATTTCCAAAATTACCGCGGAAATTCAAACTATTTTAGGCGAATTTTCATCTATCAAAAAGATGACTAAAGCGGCACAGGCTCAATACGCTGAATTCGGTAAAAAGTATAACGACTTAAAGGCGTCTAAACAAGGGGAAAGGGAAGTGATTGAAAAGGAACTTGAAGGGCTAAAGAAAAACGTGGACCCCGCCCTTATGGAAAGATATCTTAAAAAGCGCGCTAACAAAATTTACCCTATTTTATACGAAGTTACGGGCAATATTTGTGGTTCTTGCAATATGGAACTTTCTATGGCAGAACTCAGCAAATTGAAAAACGGCGAAGTGATAGATTGCGAAATGTGTGGCAAAATGCTTTATATTTCAAAAAAGTAATCTAACGAAAATTATAAAAAATTTAATTTAGTATAAATTAAAAACTCGTTAAAAAATTGAAAACGCACCATTTTTGGTGCGTTTTTCTTTCTTTTTTGTGCTAATTTTTACAAAAAATCACTTCGCGCGTGTAAATATTATTTACTTTTAAAATATTTAAAATAATTTCGTGCAAGCCATTGTAAAAAGGCGGTAAATTTGGTATAATTATTTCGACTATATTTAAGGTGCGTATAATGGGCGGATTAGGTAGAAACGTAAAAAAAGAAAAAAAGGAAAACAAGGAAAAAAGTCAAATTTTCACCGCGGAAACTTTAGGGGTTGTAATTTGTCTTTTTGCAACGCTTTGCTTGGTGTGTTTAATCACAGGCAACGCGTTATTTGCCGATATCGGCAGGGCCGTGCAAGTATTCTTGCTTGGCGTTTTCGGCGTGTTTGCATATGCCGTTTTACTTTATCTTTTAGTGCTTGGCGTTTGTCTTATCACGGGCAAAAAGACGGGGACTAACTTAAAACAAAAAATTATTATCACGTTATTTTTCTTATCTATCACTTTACTTGGTCAAGCCATCACTATGCGCGATTATAGCGCGTTATCTTACGGCGAATATTTATCCACTTGCTATACGATAGCAGAAGGCGGTATTAAAACTTCTTCAATGGGCGGTATAATCGTCGGTTTAGTTTCATACGGCGTTACCGCGCTTGTTAAAAACGTTGGCGCTTACGTTATATTTGCTATCACAACCCTTGTTGCCGGCGCGTTTATCGTGCTTGAATGCGTTAAAGTGTTCGGCAAAAAGGAATTCGGCAAGAAAAAGGCCGTTCAAGTTGAAGGGGAACGCGATTATCCCGTTGCAGATTTAGATTTTAACGGTGGAAACGTTGGCAATATTTCTACGCCTGAAACCATTTCACAAAATCAAGAAGGAATTTCTAGTTCTATCCCCAACGCTACCCAAGGTATACAATACGCTACGGGCGGTAATATGCAAGCGCAAACGGCAACCGCAAACAACAATTTTAACGAAAATAGCGCGCAAGATAGTTATCAAGGTCCTATTTACAGTCAAATGCAAGGGGATACCTTTAGTGCTAGAAACGGTTTAGGCGGTATGGCTAACGGCACGCAAAAGGGCGGAGTTCAAAATAACGGCGCAAACCTAAACTTTGAAAATGGCGAAAGTGCTGAAAATTTAACGGAAAATTATTCTACCACTTCTTCTTATACCGACACTCAAGGTTGGTCGTTGCAAGAAAAGATTGATTATATCTTAAAGCCGATGACGTATGATGAAATGAATAAATATCCCACGTCTTCTACAAGGGTTTCTAACTACGTTAACCCGCGCGATGCAAGAGCAAACGCGCAAAACGAAGAAAGTACCCCGTCAGTTCCACCACTTTACGAACATAATCAAGTGGAAGATGCGCCCACAACTAGTGGCACGGGCTATCAACCTTCAACCCGTTCTGGCTTAGATTATTTTGATTTAGACGGCGCTATTCAACAACCCGAAGAACCTGTTATTGAAGACGCTGCAACCCACGCAGAACAATTTGCAAATAAATATGCTTTAAGCGAAGACTTTGGCGATAACGAATATTTTACTACCGATGAGAGTACGGAAATCGGCGCTGATACCGACGAACCGCAAGAAGTAAGTTTCCGCCCCGTTGAAAGCACGGGCTTTGGCGGTAGAGTTGGTTTTGGTAGTGCAACGCCTATTGCGGAAAGTTCTAACGTGGAAGACATATCTAACGACACCTTTAACGATAACGGCGCAAGCGATATAACTTCAACGCGTGATATTAGCTCAACGCGTGACGTTAATTCGCCCCGTGATATAACTACGCCCCGCACGGAATTTACTTCAAGGCGTGGCGACATACTCTCTAATTTAAACGATACCGATAACGGTAAAAGTGAAACTGAAAGCAAACCTAGCGTGTTTGACGATAGCGCGGACAGTCTTTTCAAAAAGGATACTAACGGCACGGATTTCTTATCTTCAAGGCGCCGTACCGATTTTACTAGTAGGGTAGAAGCGGACAATAATTCATCAAGCGCAAGCAATTTAACCCCCGCACCCGAACCAATAAAGGAAGAAAAACCCAAGCCTATAATCAAAAAGCCTTACGTACGCCCACCGCTAGATTTACTTGAAACTTACGTTGCGCCTGCAGACGCACCTAGCGAAGACCACGAAGGCAGACAACAGGCAATTAAAGACAAATTAGAAGAATTCCATATAAGCGTTGAACCACAATCTTTCGTTCACGGACCTTCAGTTACTAGATACGAAGTTAAAATGCCCGCGGGTATTTCCGTTAAAAAGATTTTGGGTTACGACGACGACCTTAAGGCAACCTTAAAGAGTAGGCACGGCATAAGAATAGAAGCGCCTATACCTGGTAAAGACCTTGTTGGTATAGAAGTTCCCAACAAATATAAAACTACCGTTGGCTTGCGCGAAATTATGCAACAAGCGGCGTCTATGCCCGCTAAACCCGGCTCTTTAATCTTTGCACTTGGTAAAGATATCGTTGGCAACTGCATTACTCATAACCTTGCAAAAGGTCCACACTATCTAGTTGCAGGTGCAACCGGTTCTGGTAAGAGCGTATGCTTAAACGTTATGATAATTTCACTTATTATGCGCTATAGCCCAGAGGAATTAAGATTTATTCTTGTAGACCCCAAGAGCGTTGGCTTTGGTATTTACAAGCACATACCCCACCTTTTAATTGATGAAATTATTACCGAAGCACCTAGAACGCTTGCGGCACTTCAATGGTTATATACCGAAATGGAACGCCGTTACAAGTTGTTTGAAGAAAGCGAAGGCTTAATTTCCGACTTAGACGCGTATAACGCGCGCGTTGCAAAGGACGGCGAAAAACTACCCCGTATCGTTGTTGTGGTAGACGAACTTGCCGACCTTATGGAAAATTACAAGAAGGATATGGAACAACGTATTCAAGCGCTTGTTCAAAAGTCGCGTGCGGCAGGTATCCACCTTGTTCTAGCAACTCAACGCCCGTCAGTTAACATTATTACGGGTACTATTAAAGCAAACTTACCTACGCGTATCGCACTTAAGGTTATGAACTTTACCGACTCTCAAACTATTTTAAGTGAAGCGGGTGCGGAAAAACTTTTAGGTAACGGCGATATGCTATTCCGCGATTCAGGTATGCCGGAAAGCGAAAGATATCAAGGCGCTTGGCTATCTGATGCGGAAATCGTTAACGTTGTTTCCTTTATTAAAGAAAACAACCCCTCTTATTATAGCGATGAATTAACGTCTTTCCTTGACCGTAGCGTTAAACCCGCGCAAGACGACCGTTCTACCGACGCTTTGGGTAACGGTGGCTCTTCAGGTGGCGAAGAAGGTGGTCAAGACGACCTATTCTTAAGGGCGTTATGGCTTGGCGTTACGTCAAAAAGCATTTCAATTTCTCAACTTATCCGCCGTTTCCAAATCGGTTACGGTAAGGCGGGTGGCTTAGTTGACAAAATGGAAAGAATGGGTTTCGTTTCTCCAAGTGAAGGCAGTAAACCTAGAAAGGTTTTAATTAGCAGGGAAGAATACGAAGAAAAATTCGGCGGTCCACCTGCAAATATGTAAAGGGCGTTTATATAACGCTAAATGGCAAAGATTTTTATTAATATGACAAAGGTTGTCGCAGTTTAACGTTAAAATGAACTTGAAGTTAACGGCATCGCTTTGCGCATATTATTACGGCAAGCAAAAGAGGGAACTAACACGGCAAGAAAAACGGTAAGCAATATGGTGCAAAATAAAAGTATAGGCGTTATCTCTTTAGGATGCGATAAAAACCGCGTAGATACCGAAAAGATGATTGCGCGCTTAAAAACTAAACATACCATTACACCCGATATAGAAAAGGCGGAAATTATAATAGTAAACACTTGCGCTTTTTTAGAAAGTTCTAGGAAAGAAGCGATAGAAGAAATACTTTCCGCATATTCTTATAAAAAGGGTGGCGAAGGGAAGGGCGTTGCCGAAAAACTTATCGTTACAGGTTGCTTACCCCAAAGATTTATTAGTGAAATTTTTAACGAATTTACCGAAGTGGACGCCTTTTTAGGTATATCGGACTACGATAAAATTAACGAAATTATAGACGCGCTTTACGATAGCGATAAAAGGTTAAACGCGGTTGGCAATCCTTCTAACGAAAGGCTTTTAGATAGAACGCTAACTACAAACGGCTACGCTTATCTTAAGATTGCAGACGGTTGTTCTAACCATTGCACGTACTGTTTAATTCCGTCTATACGCGGTAAATATCGTTCAGTTCCTAGTGAAATGCTACTTAAGGAAACCAAAGCGCTTGGCGAAGTTAACGAACTTATTCTAGTTGCTCAAGATACCACCGCTTACGGCGTTGACCTAAATAACGGTGAAAATTTAGTTTCGCTTATTCGCACCTTGTCCGCACTTGATAACGTAAAAAGCATAAGACTTCTTTATTGCTATCCCGAAAATATTACCGAAGAATTAATTGACGAACTAGCCACTAACCCTAAACTTATAAAATATATCGATATCCCAATGCAACACGCGGATGATAAAATTCTTAAACTTATGAACCGCAAAGGCACTTTCGATAAATATCTTTCTCTTGTTGAAAGATTAAAAGAAAGGGTTAAAGGCATTGCAATTCGCTCTACTTTTATAACGGGTTTTCCCCAAGAAGATGAAAAAGCGTTTAATAACCTTGTTAATTTTTTAGAAAGGGCAAAACTTTTCAACGCGGGGTTCTTTAAGTATAGTAGAGAAGAGGGCACGGCGGCGGCGCGCTTAAGTGGTCAAATAGATGGTAAAACAAAGACGGCAAGGCTTAAAAAACTATATGCCGTTCAAAAAAAGATAGTAAAACAAAACTACAAAGATTTAGTTGGCAAAACCTTTAACGTCGTTTGCGAAGGTTTTGATAACGACCAACTAGTTTATTACGGCAGAGCATATTTTAACGCCCCTGATATTGACGGAACGGTTTACTTTTTCAGCGCAGACGAAACGGTTTGCGGAGCGACCTATCCCGTTAAAATTATTAAAGCCACAGGATACGATTTATACGGAGAAAGACAATGAACTTACCCAACAAACTTACCATATTAAGAATTCTTCTCATACCCGTTTTTGCAGCCGTTTATCTAATCGGTGCAATTCCGTATAACTTTTTAATTGCGGGTTGTATTTTTACCATAGCGGCACTAACCGACTTTTTAGACGGCTATATTGCAAGAAAACACAACCTTGTAACAAACCTTGGCAAGTTTTTAGACCCTATTGCCGATAAAATTTTGGTGTCTACTGCATTTATTTTAATGCTAGTAAGCCCCTTTGGTTCTAGCCAAGTTATACTTCCGCAATACGCTGCTATTGCCGTTGCAATAATCTTAGCGCGCGAACTTATGGTAAGCGGTTTTAGAATCGTTGCGGCAAGCAAAGGCTTAGTTCTTGCGGCAGATAAATCGGGCAAGATTAAAACCTTTACGCAAGATATCGCAATAGTGGTTTTACTTGTTGCACCCACCTTTAACGCCTTCCCAAGCGTAGCAAATATTATCCATTTAGTAGGACTTGGAATTTTAGGCGTTGCAACTATTTTAACCATAGTTTCAGGCATTGAATATTTGGTGAAGAACAAAGCCGTTCTTAAAGATTAATTGTAAAGACTAGTTTTTAATTAATTCCACGGCACAAATTAAATTAATAAACGAAACAACTATTTAACCAAAGAAAAGGCACTATCTCTGATGAAAACCGCACTTATTTTATTTAGAAATCCAGATGAAATTTTAGACGCCCAATATATATCTAACGTTGGGACGGTTTTTGCTAACGCGGGTTTTTCAATCTATACGGTAGAAATATTGCCTTGCGAAGACGAAGTTACCTTTACGCGCAGTTTTTTGCGCCTTAAAGACACGGTGGACAATCTTATAATACTTGACAGTTGCGATACTAAATTCGACTTAAAGCAAGTTATCGCCACCGAAACGGGCACTACGCTTGTGGAAAACGACAACGCGCTTAAATTTCTAGACGCCGTTTCCCGCGCAGACGGGGTAGAGTACTCTACTGAAAACGCCGTTATCCCTATGGAAGCAACCCTAGTTCCAAATATTCAAGGGGCATACCAAGGCTTTATGCTTGATAACGAAGAGTTTACGCTGGTCGTACTCCCCGCGGATATAAACCAGTTTAGGGTAACTTGTTCACAATACGTTTTGCCATATTTAGAAAATAAATTCGGCATAGAAAACAAAAAAGAAACGTTAAAATATTTTGGAAGTAAGGCAAAGTTAACTTCCGCCTTAAACCTTGCGGAATCTAACTCTTTCGGGGCGTTACGTTCTTTCGTTACCGAAGAAAACGGCGATTTTACCGTTCAGTTAGTATACGAAGGCAAAGACACACACGCCTTTAACGAAATTATAAGAACGCTATATTTGGAACTTAAAGATAACCTTTATTCTGATTACGATGCAAGTTTATCAGAAGTATTATTTAACCTTCTTAAACTTAAAGAAATTAAACTTTCCGTTGCCGAATCTTTCACGGCGGGTAGGGTAGTTTCCGCGCTAATAGAAAATAGCGGTGCGTCTAGTTACGTAGAAGAAGGTATTGTTAGTTACAGTAACGCAAGCAAGGTTAACCGCCTTGGCGTGTCGGGGGCGGATATCGCTAAAGTCGGCGCGGTAAGTTCTGCGGTTGCCTATCAAATGGCTGCGGGACTTCTTAAAACGGGTAATTGCGATATGGCAATTTCCACTACGGGTATCGCAGGGCCAAAAAGCGACGATACCGCAAAACCCGTTGGGTTATGTTACGTTGGTATAGGTATGAAAGACGGTGTTCACACCTTCAAACTTAACCTTTCGGGCACAAGAGAGCAAATTACGGAAACAGCCAAAAACACGGCGTTGTTTCTTGCGATAAAAAAATTAAAAAGCATTTAAAAGAGGAAAACAAAATGGATGAAAACAAAGCAAAAGCGTTAGACAGCGTGCTTGCGCAAATTGAAAAACAGTATGGTAAAGGTTCTATTATGAAACTTGGGCAAAATGCCGGCGATACTAACATAGAAGTATTGCCTACCGGTTGCTTGTCTTTAGACCTTGCCGTGGGCGTTGGCGGTTTCCCACGCGGTAGAATTATCGAAATTTACGGGCCTGAATCTTCAGGGAAAACTACCGTTGCACTATCAGTTATTGCCGAAACTCAAAAGAACGGCGGTATCGCAGCTTTTATCGACGCGGAACACGCGTTAGACCCCGTTTACGCTAAAAACCTTGGCGTTAACCTTGATGAACTTTACGTTTCTCAACCCGATAACGGCGAACAAGCGCTTGATATCACCGCATCACTAGTTAGCAGTAAGGTCGTTGACCTTATCGTTGTAGACTCTGTTGCAGCGCTCACCCCAAGGGCAGAAATCGAAGGGGATATGGGCGACTCTCACGTTGGCTTGCAAGCAAGACTTATGTCTCAAGCACTTCGTAAACTTACCGCAATTACTAACAAGAGCAAAACTTGTATCATCTTTATCAACCAACTTCGTGAAAAGGTTGGCGTAATGTTCGGCAACCCAGAAGTTACCGCGGGTGGTAAGGCGCTTAAGTTCTATGCAAGCGTTCGTATTGACGTAAGAAAGGCAGACGCGCTTAAAGACGCGGGCACTACCTATGGTAATCACACCAAGGCTAAAATTGTTAAAAACAAGGTTGCTCCACCCTTTAAGACGGCGGAATTCGATATTATCTACGGCAAAGGCATCTCTAAGGGTAGCTGTTTAATCGACCTTGGCGTAGAATATCAGGTTCTTGAAAAGAGTGGCTCTTGGTTCTCTTATAACGGCGAAAAGATTGCTCAAGGCAGAGAAAAGGCCGTTGACTATCTTGAAAAGAACGTAGAAGTTGCAGAAGAAATTAAGGCTAAAATTTTAGAAGCATTCTATAATCGCGCAAATTAATTAATTAAACCAACCGAACGGAAAGTTCGGTTGGTTTTCAACTTTTCTAAACGATTTTTAATAGGAAAAGGTGAAATTTTCGTTCTTTTTGTCGAAAAAAAGTAAAGGCGATAAAATAAAAAGATTAAGCGAATAAAAATTTATATACTTTTATATAAGTTATAAAAAGTAACCTTTGACAAATTAACGAAAATGTATTACAATATATTTAGTAGCAAAATATGCGTCGATATACAACTTATTGTTTCGGCGTTGACAAAATATAACAGGAGGCAAAATTATGTCAAATTTTAATTTAAGCAACCTGTTCTTAACCCCTGTAGATACCAGCTGGGTGGTAGTTATAGCAATAGCAGTTTTCGTTGTTGCTGCGGCTGCCGGCGTGGCTTTGGGTATGTATTTTAAGAAAAAGTCTTTTGAAAAGAAACAAGGTGATATTCAAAAACTCACCGAAAAAATGCTTGACGACGCAAGACGTGAAAGCAATTCATTAAAAAAAGAAGCTATATACGAGGCTAAGGAACAGGCTAAACAGTATCGCGACGAAGTAGAAAGAGAAATTAAGGAAAAGAAGGTTGAACTTCAACGCCAAGAAAACAGGCTTAACCAAAAAGAAGATAACCTTGATAAAAAAGAAGAAGCTCTTTCTAAACGTAACGAAGAAACCACAAGGCAACAAAACGCCTTGAAAGAAAAGCATTTGGAAATGGATAGAAAACTTGAAGACATCGCAAGTCAACACGACAAGATGATTGAAGAGTTTGAAAAGATTTCTCAAATGAGCAAAGAAGAAGCGAAGCAACAATTAATCGACGCCATTACCGACGAAGCAAAGCGCGACGCGGCTGGTATGGTAAAAGATATTGAAGCTGAAGCAAAAGAAAACGGCGAAAGAAAGGCTAAAGAAATCGTTAGCCTTGCAATTCAAAAATGTTCTACCGAACAAGCAACTGAAATTACCGTTTCAGTCGTACCCCTACCTTCAGACGATATGAAGGCAAGAATTATCGGTAGAGAAGGCAGAAATATTAGAACGCTAGAAAACGCTACGGGCATTGAACTTATCATTGATGATACCCCAGAAGTTGTTATCGTTTCAGGCTTTGACCCCGTAAGGCGTGAAGTTGCGCGTATCGCACTTGAAAAACTTATCCAAGACGGCCGTATTCATCCTGCAAGGATTGAAGAAACGGTTGAAAAGGTTAAAAAAGAACTTGACCAGCAAATTAAAGAAGCAGGCGAAGCAGCTACCTTCGAATGCGGTGTATTCGGTCTTCACCCCGAACTTGTTAAAACTCTTGGCAGATTAAAATTCCGCACTAGTTACGGTCAAAACGTTCTTAAACACAGCATAGAAGTTGCCCATTTAGCTGGCGTTATGGCGCACGAACTTGGCGTAGACGTTGCACTTGCAAAACGTGCAGGTTTGTTACACGACCTTGGTAAAGCGGTTGACTTTGAAATTGAAGGTACGCACATGCAAATCGGTGCAGACCTTGCTAAAAAGTTTAAGGAAAATCACAGCGTAGTTAACGCAATCTTGGCTCACCACGGCGACGTAGAACCCAAAACCGTTGAAGCGGTATTGGTTGCTGCGGCAGACGCTATTTCAGGCGCACGCCCCGGTGCAAGACGCGAAACCACCACTAACTATATTAAGAGATTACAAAAACTTGAAGAAATCTCTGGCAGTTTCAAGGGTGTTGAAAAATGCTATGCTATTCAAGCGGGCAGGGAAGTTCGCGTTATGGTTAAACCCGAACAAGTTGACGATGCTCAAACGTTATATCTTGCAAAGGATATCGCTAAGAAAATCGAACAAGAAATGGAATATCCTGGTCAAATTAAGGTTAACGTTATTAGAGAATGGCGTGCAACCGAATACGCTAAATAATTTAATAATTAAACCGACGGCAAAAGCCGTCGGTTTTTATATTGAAAAGATAACGAATTTATGGTATAATATATTAAGAAAAAATAAAAATTAAAATTTTACGCTTACTATTAAAGGAGAAAATATATAATGCACAAAGAAAATTTAACCATAGCACTTATCGCGCACGACAATAAAAAAGATGAAATCGTTGCTTGGGCAACCAAAAACGCGGAATTTTTGAAAAATCACAATCTTTGTGGAACGGGTACTACCGCTAAAAGAATTAAAGAAGCAACGGGGCTAAACGTTAAGGGCTATCTTTCGGGCCCACTTGGCGGCGACCAACAAATAGGTGCTTTGCTTGCTCAAGGCGAAATTGATTTAGTCGTTTTCTTATGCGACCCGCTAACCGCTCAACCACACGACCCAGACGTTAAAGCACTTCTTAGAATTGCCAACGTATACAACATAGCAATAGCAACCAACGTTGCCACCGCCGACTATATTATTACTTCTAATTTGATATAGGGTATGGCAAAAAGGTACGATATATTAAAAATTTTTAAGGTAAAGTAAAACGCTCCGCAAAAATGCGGAGCGTTATTTTTTTATAAACTACAAATATTTTATTCCCACTCGATAGTTGCAACGGGCTTGGGTGATAGGTCGTATAATACGCGGTTAACGCCTTCTACTTCGCTTAAAATTCTTGCGGTAATGTGTTGTAATACTGCAAAGGGAACGTCTTCTACGGTAGCGGTAACGGCGTCGGTAGTGTTTACGGCACGGATGATTACGGGCCAACCTTCGTAACGTTTGTCGTTTTTAACACCAACAGATTTAATATCAGGGATAGCGGTAAAATATTGCCATACTTTACCTTCTAAACCGCACTTAGCAAATTCTTCACGCAAAATCGCGTCGCTTTCTCTAACTGCTTCTAGGCGGTCACGGGTGATAGCGCCTAAACATCTTACGCCAAGACCTGGGCCGGGGAAGGGTTGACGGAATACCATATTGTCAGGCAAGCCTAACGCTTTACCAACAACACGAACTTCGTCTTTATAAAGTAATTTTACAGGTTCAACTAATTCAAATTGAAGGTCTTCTGGCAAACCACCAACGTTGTGGTGCGCTTTTACGCCGTCACTTTCTAAAATGTCGGGGTAAATGGTGCCTTGTGCCAAGAATTCAATGCCTTCTAGTTTTCTTGCTTCTTCTTCAAAAACCTTTATAAATTCGCCACCGATAATCTTTCTTTTCTTTTCGGGGTCGCTAACGCCGTTTAATTTATCCAAAAAGCGGTCAACCGCGTCAACGTAAACAAGGTTAGCATCCATTTGGTTGCGGAAAACTTCAACAACTTGTTCGGGTTCGCCTTTTCTTAACAAACCGTGGTTAACGTGCACGTTTACAAGTTGTTTGCCTATCGCTTTAATTAAAAGTGCGGCAACTACAGAACTATCAACACCGCCAGATAGCGCAAGTAAAACCTTTTTATCGCCAACTTGTGCGCGAATTTCTTTAACTTGTTCTTCAATGAACGCGTTTGCAAGTTCTACGGTAGTAATTCTTTCCATATCGGTAGGGCGTACGTTACTTAACATAAAATTTCTCCTATAAAGTAAGTGAAGATAAGGGCAAAACGATAAAATTATATTGCTTTAGCCCGCTTTTTATATATTTTATCACAAACCGTCCGCGATGTCGATTATATACAATAATTTTTATATCACTTTTTATTATTTTTTTAATAAACGGGGCTTATATCCGTTAAAATGGAGTGGTGCGGAACTATTAAACCATCAAAAAGGGCAAAATTGCAAAATACCCCCTAAAAAACGGAAATTACCCCCTTAAAAACGAAAAACACCCCCTTAAAATTGAAAAATACCCCCTAAAAACTCAAAAACGCAAAAAAATTGTTGTTAAAAACGATTGACACTGTATATATAGGCGTGATACAATCAACTTAAGTCATACTAAAAGATTAAGTTAAGGCAAAATTCTAAAAGGATTGTAACGGTTTGCACGATATAGCCTTTTAGTTTGTTTTTAAGGAGTTTATAATGAAAGCTGTAGAAATACCCGAAATTTTCGGCACTATGGTATTTAGCGACAAGGTAATGAAAGAACGCTTGCCCAAAGAAGCTTACGACGCCGTTTGCAAGGCAAGAGATTTTGGCACGCCGTTAACTTACGACTACGCTAAAATCGTTGCAAAGGTTATGAAAACTTGGGCGATAGAAAAGGGCGCAACCCACTTTACTCATTGGTTTCAACCTATGACGGGCATTACCGCCGAAAAGCACGACAGTTTTATAGAACCTGACGGCACGGGCGAAGTTATAATGAAATTTAACGAAAAATCGCTTGTAAAAGGCGAATCAGATGCGTCAAGTTTCCCATCGGGCGGTTTGCGTGCCACCTTTGAAGCGCGTGGCTATACCGCTTGGGACCCCACTTCTTACGCTTTCGTTAAAGATAACAGCCTTTATATTCCCACCGCATTTTGTTCTTACGGTGGCGAAGCGTTAGATAAGAAAACCCCACTTCTTCGTTCAATGGACGCTTTTAACAAGCAAGCGTTAAGGGTGTTAAAACTTTTTGGCGATAACGAAACTAAAAAGGTTACCCCAACCGTTGGCGCAGAACAAGAATATTTTTTAATTGACAAAACCGTTTACGAAAAGCGTATGGATTTAGTGCACTGTGGCAGAACGCTATTCGGTGCGCGCCCCGCTAAAGGTCAAGAACTAGAAGACCACTATTACGGCGCTATAAAGTCAAGGGTTTCCGCTTTTATGAAAGACCTTGACGAAGAACTTTGGAAACTTGGCGTTTACGCAAAAACAAAGCACAACGAAGTTGCGCCCGGTCAACACGAACTTGCTTGTGTGTTTGCATCATCAAATATTACTAGTGACCAAAACCAACTCACTATGGAAATTATGAAAAGCATTGCAAACAAGCACGGCTTAGTTTGTCTTTTGCACGAAAAACCCTTCAAAACGGTAAGCGGTAGCGGTAAGCACAACAACTGGTCGCTATCTACCGACCGTGGTGAAAACCTTTTAGACCCCGGCAAAACCCCCGCAAACAACGCACGCTTTTTACTTTTCTTGCTTGCCGTTATTAAAGCGGTAGACGAATATCAAGATTTACTTCGCATTTCCGTTGCAACGGCAGGTAACGACCACCGTCTAGGCGCAAGCGAAGCGCCCCCCGCGATTATTTCAATGTATCTTGGTGAAGAACTAGAAGGCATTTTAGAATCGCTTGAAAAGGGCGTTGTGTACAACTCTAAAAGGAAAGAAGAACTAAAGATAGGTTTATCTGCACTTCCGCCTATACCCAAGGATTCAACCGACAGAAACCGTACGTCACCTTTTGCATTTACGGGTAATAAGTTTGAGTTCCGTATGGTAGGCTCTTCTGCAAATATCGCGTGTCCTAACTTTATTATAAACACCATCGTTGCCGAAGAACTTTGCGTGTTTGCAGACGAACTTGAAAAGGCCAAAGACTTTAACGAAGCGCTAGATAAACTTCTTAAAAGGACTTATACCGAACACAAGCGCATTTTATTTAGTGGCAACAACTATGCTGACAGTTGGCGCAGAGAAGCAAAACGCCGTGGCTTATTAAACCTTAAGACCACCGTTGACGCTTTGCCTTATTACACGGCGGAAAAGAACGTTAAACTATTTACAAAGCACAAGGTATTATCGCGTAGTGAAATTTATTCCCGTATGGAAATTTTGCTTGAAAACTATGCAAACATTATCCATATAGAAGCGCTTACCGCACTAGATATGGCGCGTAAAGAAATTACACCCGCCGTTATCCGCTATGAAAACTTCTTAAGCGAATGCGTTATTAATAAAGAAAAACTTAACGTTCCCGCAACGCTTGAGCGCGGTGTTCTAACTACGCTATCTTCTTTATCAGAAGAATTTGCCGTTATTATCGAAAGGTTATCTAATAACCTAGACGCTTATAACTTAAGCCACAAAAATATAACTAAGGCAAAATATTGCAAAAACACCTTGCTTGCCGATATGGAAGCACTAAGAGAAGTTGTTGATAAAATGGAACTTATTACGGGCAAAGGCTATACGGCGTTCCCCACCTATGAAGACATTTTATATAGCGTTAAATATTAATTAAAAGGCAACTAACTTGTAAAAAAGACCAACGAAAATTCGTTGGTCTTTTTTTTATTATATATGTTTATCAAAAGTAAACACGGTATTTCGGTTAATAAACCATTTTTTAGTTATTTTGATAATTAATGCATTTATAAATAAGGGTTATCAAATTATTAATTTCCATATTGCAATCTAGTGCAATCCACTTGTGTATTATTGCTACAATACCTTGTGTAAAAAATTCTAAAACGTACACCTTTTCATTTTCATCATCAACGAACTGTGATACGGCAGGATAAAAAATATTGTTGTACATTGTTTGGTAACTTTTCTTTGCATTAAACAATTGGGGTTTGCTGTATATCAATTTTAGAACGTGTTTATTTTCCTTGCAAAATTCTAAGTATGGCACTAAAAATTTATTAGTAATTAAAAACGCATTTTCCTTATTTCTTAAATCAAGTGGTTTTTGCAAGTTAAAAGATGTTATAAACTTTTTATTAAGATTTTCTATCGTTTCGTCTAATAGATCGTAAATAGTTTCATAATGCAAATAGAAAGTAGAGCGATTAACACCTGCTTTTTTTGTTATTTCGGTTATAGTAATATATTCTATATCCTTTTTTTCTATAAGGGACAAAAGAGCTTGATTCATCAGTTGTGCCGTATAAAAATATTTACTTTCGTTCTTTTTCATTTCTTAATTTCCTTAAATCTATACTTGTTTTTCTTATCATAAGAATTGCGCACGTATTTATAAAAACAGAAACTATACCGCTTAAAATTGGTAAAGTAATGCTTCTTAACATTACGTTGGTTTCGCCAAACGTAAAAAGCATTGTGTTTGTTAGAGTTACTATTGAAATGCTTGTCGAAATAAGGCTTATTATTGTTGCGCTAGAATAAATATAATTTGCCTTTCTAAAATATTTTATAACATTTATTATGGAAAATGTCAAAGAGGTAAAGGTATAGGTTGCAAGAGTAATAACGGTAATTTCATGGTGCTTAACATGTTGATTGCCATAAATTAAGACAAACATCATTGCCGAAAAGACTAAACTTATTAAGAGAACGAAATACCCACACGTTCGCATATTTTTTATTCTTGTCTCAATAGGTTTTTTTGGCGACGTCTGAAAAAAGATAAAAATGCGAGTCATAGATAGAAGTGCATAATATATAGACACGGCAAAAAACCAATTTGATGAATATATATTTCCAACGACAAACAAGAAAACAGAAAAAATAACATTAACAATAAAAGATAAAAGCAAAAACACCTTTATCCTAAATTGTATGCTATTTTTTAAGTTCTTAAAAAAAGTTGTGAACATACTAGCAACTATTCTTCGTTTGCTATTTCGTTTGCAAGTTTAATTATATCAGAAGCATACTTTCTTTTAGAATTTGCAAGTATTGTTTTATATAAAAGATAGTTTATGCTTACACCAACAATCCCAACACAGCCTATAATAATACCTAACACCATCATCAAAGGGGTATTTGCTCCAATTATTCCCATAGATAAGCACATTCCCGTACCTAAAATAAGGCTTGAAACAATGCCAAAAGAATAAGCGAAAATATTTGCGGGGTTTTTTGCTTTTGCATCTAATCTTTTTAAGGCTTTAACTTTTGAAGTTTGTCTGGGTGCATATTCGTTTGCAATTTGTTCTGCGTAAATTTTGTCTGTGTTCATTTTTAAATCTCCTTGTTTTTTGCGTTATTTTCTTTGCTTAAGCAATAAAATTGTATCATTGCGAAAAGGTAAATACAACAACAAATAACACTTGAAGTGTTTATTTTACGATCGCACATTTATTTTTTAAATGAAAAGCTATTTATAAACAAAAATTATTCTTAAAACAAAAAGTCATCTTGCAATTTACAATGGGGCAATTAAATGTTAAAATATTAATATGAGATAGTTTGCGCCAAATTTTTAGCGTAAACTACAGCATAAAAGATTAAAAAGGGGGTACACTCTATATGAAAATGTTCTGTTGTATAGACTTGAAAAGTTTTTTCGCGTCGGTAGAGTGCGTTGAACGCGGTTTAGACCCCTTTAAGACTAATCTTGTCGTTGCAGACCCCGATAGAAGTAGGGGCACCGTTTGTCTTGCTATAACCCCCGCGCTAAAGGATAAGGGGATAAAAAACCGTTGCCGAATTTACGAAATTCCAAACCATATAGAGTATATAGTGGCAAAACCGCGTATGAAACTTTATATGCAAAAGTCGGCGGAAATTTATTCGGTATACTTAAAATATATCGCACCGGAAGATATTCACGTTTATTCGGTTGACGAATGTTTTATAGATTTAAGCGACTATATTAAACTTTACGGCAAAAAGGGTGAAGAAATTTGCCAAATGCTTATTGACGAAGTGTATAAACAAACGGGCATTCGTGCAGCGGTGGGTATGGGTACGAATATGTTTTTAGCAAAAGTCGCCCTTGATATCACGGCAAAAAACTCTAAAGACTTTAAGGGCTTTTTAGACCAAAAAACCTTTAGGGAAACTATTTGGCACCACCGCCCTATAACCGACGTTTGGAATATAGGCAGGGGCACGGCAAAAAGGCTAGAGCGTATGGGGATATACGACCTATACGGCGTTACTCTTTGCCCAGAAGAACTTTTATATAAAGAATTTGGCGTTAACGCAGAACTTTTAATAGACCACGCTTACGGAATAGAGCCTTGCACCATTAAAGATATTCAAGGCTATAAATCAAAAAGCACTTCTATATCGCGCGGGCAAATTCTTTTTGAAGATTACACCTTTGATATGGCGCGCATAATACTTCGCGAAATGGTGGACCAAATCGTTTTAGAACTTATTGATAAGGAGTGCGTTATAGACGGCATTTCCTTGCACATAGCCTATGCGGATAGGGATTTAAAACCTGCTAGCACTACTATTAAAATAGGGGAATGCACCAACTCTTTCAAAAAGATAATGGAACATTTTGAAAGATGTTACGACAAGATAGTGGATAAAAACCTTAAAATTCGTAAAGTTAGCGTAGGGCTTAATAATCTTATGCCAGAGTGTTACGCCACTTACGATATGTTTACCGATTTTAATGCAGAAAGAAAGGAAAACACGTTGCAAAAAACGATTATTGATATAAAAAAACGTTATGGCAAAAACGCCCTTATGAAAGGTACGAGTTATCAACAAGGCGCTACTGCTAGAGAGCGCAACCGTATGGTAGGGGGACACTTAAGTGGCGAAGAAGATTAGAGTTGGAAAAATGAGCCTTGCAGACAGGGCTAAACAATTTGCACCCTTTGCCGCCTTAACGGGACTTGGCGCTGTTATTAAAGACCAAGAAAAAGTTATCACTCCACGCCACGATATTACCGATGAACTTGCAAACGAACTATCTAAAACGGTAGCGGAAATTAAAAAAGGGGATATGGTTTCGGTAACCTATTACGATAAGGACGGATATATTACGAAAGTAGGTATAGTTTCGCAGATAGATTTAACCTTTAAGGTAATAGTCGTCGTTAAAACGAAAATATCCTTTAGCGATATTTACGCATTAAGCATCGTTAACGAAAACTAAAAATAGTTTAAGATACCGTTGTTGACATTGATATTTAATAGTGCTATAATTTTTTAAATAAAATCTAGCGTTTTATATCTTTTTACACGGACAGGTGAAAAATTGAAAGGTAAGATTGGGCAAACGATTA
Organism: Clostridia bacterium; assembly: GCA_017465145.1. Classification (GTDB taxonomy): domain Bacteria; phylum Bacillota; class Clostridia; order Christensenellales; family Borkfalkiaceae; genus UBA1259. The sequence continues at coordinate 31,156 of JAFTWU010000006.1, forward strand.
AAAAAATGCTAACCAAAGAACAGGTGTTTACAATTCCTAACGCCTTGTGTTTTTTGCGTATTTTAATTATACCGCTTATCGTGTGGGGCTTTTTCTTTTTAGACGTATGGTATTCCCACTATATAACTGCGGGTATAATAATTTTTTCCGCCCTTTTAGACGTTATAGACGGTAAAATTGCCAGAAAATTTAATATGGTTACCGATTTTGGTAAGGCGATTGACCCTATTGCAGATAAACTTACGCAAGTTACTGTTGCAACTTGTCTTGCTATAAAATACGTTTTGATGCGCGCCCTTGTCGTTCTTTTCGTTCTTAAAGAAATAGTAATGCTTATAATGGGATTACTTGCTATGAGAAAGGGCATAGTTAAAAGCGCAAAATGGTTTGGAAAACTTAACACCGTAATTTTGTTTTTAACAATGTCGGTTATGGTGTTTTTCCCAAAATTGCCACCACTTGCGGTTAATATTATGACGCTTGTGGCAATGTGCTCTATGATAGCCACCATAATTTTATACGTTATATATTATATCGCTATAATTTACGGTAAAAAGAACGCTAAAACTTCTAAGGTGCTTACCCTTGACGGCAGAGTGCCAGATGCCGATTTGACGGTCGATAACGCCGTTAATTGTGAAACGCTAGCAACCAAAACGGATAATTTTTTTCAAGCGGAAAGTAAAGAGCAAATAAATAATTCCGTTCAAGCGGAAAAAGAGATAAAAGACTGCTAATATGAAAATTTTATCACCGGCAGGTAACTTAAAAAGTTTAAGGGCGGCGGTTTGCAACGGTGCAGACGAAGTTTATCTTGGCATAAACGATTTTAACGCCCGCAATAATATTGACGGTTTTGATATGACCTCGCTAGAAGAAGGGGTAGAATTTGCCCATCTTCACGGGGTCAAAGTTTTGCTTGCGGTAAATATTTTGTTTAGCGATTTAGAACTTCCTTCTGCCGTTAAAACGGTTATAGACGCTTTTAACATGGGGGTAGACGCTTTTATCGTGCAAGATATCGGTCTTGCAAAAATACTTAAAGATAACTATCCTAAAATTGAATTGCACGCTAGCACTCAAATGGCACTACATAACCTAGAAGGCGTTTTAGAGGCGCAATCTTTAGGGTTTAAACGCGTCGTTTTAGCGCGCGAAACCCCGCTAGAAGAAGTTCGCCGTATTAAAGATAACGCTAAAGTTGAAATTGAATATTTCGTTCAAGGTGCTCTTTGCGTGTCCTTTTCGGGCAACTGCTATTTAAGTTCATACCTAAACGATGCAAGCGGAAATCGTGGCAGATGCAAACAACTTTGCCGTTTGCCTTACACCCTAGAAGAAAACGGAAAGCCGGTAAAGGCGGGGTATTTACTTAGTGCCAAAGATTTTAATATGGCAGATAAACTTTTACAGTTGCAAAAGGCGGGCGTAGACGTTTTGAAAATTGAAGGCAGGGCAAGAAGACCTTTCTACGTTGCAACGGCAACAAGAGAGTATTATAACGCGCTAAACGGCGGTAGAGTTAATCAAGATGCTATGCGCCTTGCCTTTAACCGCGGTTACACGGCGGGTTATTTAGACGGTAACGGCAATATAATTTCAGATATACAAAATCATGTAGGCTTAAAGGTCGGCACGGTTGAAAGGGTAAAAACGGGCAAAACTTTTAGCGAAGTGTTTATTAAAAGCACGCGCGAAATTCCAAAAAAATCTACCCTTAAAATTTTCGATGGCAATATAGAACGCTCTACCTTAACGGCATACGATATTAATGCGCTAGGTGGCGGAATTTACCGTTTAACAACAACTCAACCCGTAATGGCGGGGGATAGCGTTAATCTTATTGCAGACGGCAATTTAGAAAGCCTTGCGGAAAATTATAATAAAAAAGTTAAAGTCGATATAGAAATTTTTGCAAGTGTAAATAAGCCGATAAGCGCAACGGCAAATATTAACGGCAAAAAAATAGAAGTGTTTGGCGAAGTTTTAGAGCAGGCAAAAAGTCAACCGCTAACGGCAATAGAACTTGCTGATAACTTTGCAAAAAGTAACGACTTTATTGCAAGCATAACGGCGCATATCAACGGCAACGTCTTTATATTAAAAAAACAATTAAATCAATTCCGCAGGGACGTTTTCGACAAAATTAAAGCGGAAATGCTTGCACCATATAAGCATAATGAAAAGGTTATAAGCGTTAAAAACGCGGGCAAGGTTAACGGGTTTAGCGACTTTGTTTTTACCGAAAATATATGCGCAGATTTTAACGAGAAAAACGTTATTTATTCGCCTGAAGAATATATAGAAGATAGCGTTAAAAAGTTTGTCGACGCTTGCCGTGAAAAAGGCAAAATACCCTATTTAGATACCCCTAACTTTGCACTTGAAAAAGATATTGAAATTATTAAAAATATCGTTAACAATACGGGGATAAAGGTGGTTGCAAACAACCTTTACGCCCTTAGTTTAAGTGAAGATACCGTTATAGGCGGTGGTCTTAACGTTTATAATTCGCACACGGCAAAATATTTTAATAAGCCCGTTATAACGGCGGAAAGTGATATCGCAAAAAGGGTAAATTTCCCTTATATGACTTTGCGCCATTGTCCTATGAAAGCGCACCTTTTGGCAAACTGTAATAAATGCCCCTATCACGCGGGCTTTACATACGTAATGGATAGTGGAAAAAGGCTAAAATTAAAGCGAAAAAAACTGTCCACTTGCACCTTCTATCTTACCGATTAGATAAATCTGAATAAATAAATTTAATAAAATAAAAGCCCCGATTTGCATCGGGGCTTTCGCTTTATATTCTTTTTATAATAGTAAACAAATTATTACGCTTTCCAAAGACTATGTAAGTTGCAATAAGCGTAAACTGCTTCTACGCTGTCCCCTTCGCAAAGGGCAAAGCAAGCCTTGGGTGCGTCGCCGGGTTTAAGCGCTTTACGTTGGTTACCTTGCTTGGTTTGAAGTGAAATCCATTCAATATAGTGTTCGGGTATCATTGGGTGTTCTACCGCGCCAACGGTAACTTTTACGATATTGCCGTCAACCGTATATACGGGAACGTGCTTTTCTAACGACGCGTCGGTAGTGCCGGGGATAATTTCCGTCATTTTTTGACCGCAACACATAACGGGCACGCCACTTTCTTTAACAAGTGCAATAATTTTGCCACAATGTGCGCATATATAAAATTTTTGTTCCATAAGTCAGTCTCCTTAAATATTTATTTTTTATAATTATTACATATTTTTCTTTTTAAGTCAATATGCAAAATTCCATTTTTTATAAAAAAAGACAGGCGATTACCTGTCTTTTTTTAGTCTTTACTTTTTTATGTTTTAATAAAATAATAAAGGTTGCTCCTTTTATGCTTATATGTTGAACAAGTTTATTCTTCTAATAAATCTTCAACTTTAACTTCGAAAAAGTGAGCGATGCTTAGTAAAGTATCTAAATCGGGCTCACGACTTCCACCTTCCCAAAAACTAACAGTTTGGTTACAAAAACCAAGTTGCTCACCTAGTTTTTGTTGAGATAAGCCTTTTTCTATTCTTAACTCTTTTAATTTTTTCCCGAATACATTATTTTTCATAAAATTAGTTTACTACAAATTGTAGGATTTTACTTGACTTCCTACAAAACGTAGGATATAATGTAGAAAAAGGAGGTTACTTATGAAAAAATTCTTAAAAGTTATAGTAACGGCAATGCTATTTGTGACAGTTTCATTAACCGCATTTGGTTGTTCCGCAGGCGCTTATAGAAAAATGCGTAAAGATTTGGAAACAAATGGTACATATAATGCAACTTATGATCAGTATAAGATTAGTTTGTCAAGCAAAGTTGACTACTATTATTATGGTGATAGTGGTAATATCTGGTTAAATTATTCTGATTACGATGGTGGCACGCGTATTAGCTTTTTTATCAGCTTCGACAAAAAATTATCGGGTGAATATTATTGGACTATGTATTATGGTGATTATACATTAATAGGCGATGTAGAGTCATCAGAATTCGACAAAAACACAAAATACTTATATTATGATTCAAGTCAAAGTAAGGTTTCAACTTCGGTTTCCTTAAATTCCTCTTTGCGTGAACTTGCGGCAACAACATGTAAATATTGCTTACTAGATTTAGAGTTGTACTTTATAGATAATAATGTGGACGTTTCTATACAAGATTTAGGCTTTAAGAACTTATATTAAAATTTAAACCAGATAAAAAGACAGGCAAACTTACCTGTCTTTTTCTTTTATTACAATTTAATATCTTTCACTTTTACGGTGGGATTATCTATTACTTGAGTAATTATATTTAAATACTTCTTATGGAAGTTTGCAACGTCATTTTCAGTAATAATTTTCGTTTGAACGTCGTAAAACATATCAATTTCGCCCGTGTTAACGTCGTAAAGCTGTGCTAGATATGCGGGCAAAGCGCATTTTTCGTTGCTGTAAATCTTAAACGCAATACCTTTTGGCATATCAAATGGAATAAACGAAAAGGTCAAAGAGTAATAAGTTTCAAGCCAACTAGAGCGGTAAGTTTTATGTAAAAGCGTTTCAAATTCTCTATCAGGGAAACCTAAGTGGCGGTATAGACTGAACTGTTGAGAACTAAACGCCTTAAAGTTTTCTTCAAAGGGTGCGCCATAATTAATTTTGGTGTAACAAGCCACGCTTTGAACTTTACAGCCGGCACAGTTCTTTTCTAACGCCGAGCCCCTGCAGTTATAAAGGGCAAGGGGTAAAAGGTTAGCAGTGTTGTTGTTAATCATCGCTGCGGTAAGGTTACAGGTGTAAAGCAAGAAGGTTGCGGGGGAATAAGCGTTTTCTTCGCAATGCGTCATAACCTTTTTAACTAGGTCAGCATCAATTTTATGGCAAAAGTCTTTGGTGTCGTTTTTAATAAAGAACATTTGCATACCGCGATGGTTGTTTTTAAGTTTCTTTTGCCAAATTTTGTTGTCCGGCCCGTGTAAACCTGCATAATAAGGCTCTGGATTTTCGTTAAGCAAGTCGGTAAAGAACTTTAGGTTTTTATCGGCAATTTCCTTGTTAAATTTTCTCTTTAAGTCCTTTTTAACTACTTCTTCAAAACTTGTTGGGGGAGTAGGCAACGGCTTATTGTTTTTTATACTATCATAAATTGCCAAAAGGTCCTTAAAAATTACGTTAATGCCGTAGATATCAAGAACAAGGTGACAAACTTTTAGAAAAATCATATTTTTGCCGTCAAAAGTTTTTATAAAGTAAGGTTCAATAACCTTGCCTTTTAAGAATTTAATACCTTTTTTTCTTGTTTTTGCAATAAATTTTTGTTGCGCCTTTTCCGTTTTGAATTCTAATACGGGAATTTTCTTAACGGGTTTAGCATCGTCGAAATATTGCATAAGTTCTTTCTTTTGCTTAAAGAACTTAATTCTTAAACTATCGTGCCTTTCAATAAGCAGGTTAAAGGCTTTCGTCATTAAATCATAGTCGAATTTTTCGTCAAGAGTAACGGACGTTAATATATTTATAACTCTTTTAAACAGAGTATATTTACATTGTAAATATGGAACGTCTTGCGATGGCGATAACGGGTAAATAGGTTTGTTCGTTTTCATTTTTTTCTCCTTATAATTATTTTAAGTTAACCGTGCGCATTGTTGCAAAAAAACTTAATCGCAAAAAAGCGCGCAAAAGTTAAAAAAACGTTAAAATTTCGTTAACGTTTTGTAATAGTATTTTACAATATTAAAATAAATTGAAACTAAACTTTGCCCGTTTTATTCAAATTTTTCAAATTGTTAAACCATTTTTTTGTTAAAAAAAATAAAAGCACATCAAGAATTCTCAATGTGCTTATCGTTATGTATTAAATATTTACGCTATAATTTTGTTATTCATTTTCCGCCTTAGGCGTTTCTTTAGTCCCTTTATGAAAACGGATAATGCCTATAATTGAAGAAATTATTGCAAGACCTTCGTTGGCAATTCCACCGATAGAGAAAACGAAACAATTATACGCTAGTATCATAGAAGAAGTGAGCAAGATACTATATCTTAATATTTGCGGTTTTCCAAATGAAAGGAAAATTGTGTTGATAGCAAGCGCCACGATAATTAATAGCGACGGTAAGCCTTGCCAAGATAATCCGCCTAAAACAGCCATAATAACGGCAAACCCTATTGCTATTGCCGTGTTTAGTTTAGTGCCTTCTTTTAAGAAATAAAAGGAAACGTTTCTTGCAATACAAACTACGTTTAATATAAGACCTGGGTAGGCGTCTAGGCAAAAATATGCGGCACAAGTTAGCGCGGTGGCAATCGTTTGTATAATTAAAACCCACTTTTTAGTGTTGGCTTGATAGGATAAAAAGGTTATTATCGTTGCGATAATACCTAAAACTTGCCCTATAATCAACTTTGCCATAACCGAGTTTTGTCCCCTTACTTAATACGTTTATTTATAATTGTATATACAGTCGACTTTTACCAAAAGTTATTATAAACCACTAGTAAACTTATTGCAACAAAATAACTAAAAAACATAATTTCTTTTGATTGTTTAACGGCGGGTATAATGGAATTTTGGCAAGGTAAGGGAAACTTGAAAGAAAAAATAAAAAGCCACTCACAAGAGTGGCTTAGTTAATTTTGAAAATTACTTTTTAACAATTTTTCTACCAAACAAAGCAAGAACTGCGTTGATAAGGAAGATTACACCAGCAACTATGCACATAACGTCCATCAACGTCCATTTTGCAATTACAAGTAAAATACCTATAACTATAGTTACGATAGGTGAAAGCAAAGCTTTGAAACCCGATTTATAATATTTAGCAACTTCAATAATGCCCTTAACGATAAGGAAAATGCCGAAAATAAGAAGAACGATATCAGCAACAATCCATCCGCAAACGATTATCGCAACGCCAATAGCAAGTTCTATTATACCTTTTACTAAGTCTTTGCTTTTTATTATGTCTACGATACCCATAACGATAAACATTGCGCCGACAACCGTCATTAAAATGCCTAGTGAACCACTTTTAAGAATCACAAGCAATAAGCCGATAACTGCATAAACTATACAGTTAATAACGTTGTTTGTAGATAACTTTAACTTTGCCATAAAAATCTCCTTTAATTTTATTTCATATTAATTATATTTTATCTTAAAAGAAAAACTTTGTCAAATTATAAAGAAAAAAAGAAAAAAATAGCACTCGCTTGCGTGTTATCCCTATTTGATGGAGAGTATTAATATAAAGGTGCTGTAGTTTCCAAAGCTAAGTTGTTTTTGTTTAAATTGCTTTACAATTGTTTTTTTAAATTGTATTATGTAGTAAATATATTCTGTAGGTTACGTATGAAGACTTTTGGCTGGGAACATATTGTATATTTATCAATTTGGCTTACTGTTTCTGTTCTTGTTCTTGTATTAGTGAAGAAGTTTGCTAAAACTGAGAAAGCACAAAAAATTGCAGTTAAAACTATGGGTGGCGTTTTATTGCTATCTATATTAGCAAGTAGAATAACGCAAACCTTAATATGGGGCGATTTTACTTGGTACAACTTTTTTCCAACAACGTTTTGTGGAATGTCAAGCTTAGTTTTAGCACTTGCCGTTTTATTAGGGAAAAAAGATAACAACGTATTGCATTTTGTATGGCTAATAGCACTCGTTGGGGGAATTGCTACGTCGTTATATCCTGATTTTCTTGAGAGACATACTTCTTTTTTCCACCCAGATGTTATAACTTCGTTCTTGCACCATTCTTTATCAATAGATATGGTTGTAATGCTTTTAATGTTAAAACAAATCAATATTACTTATAAAAAATGGTATTGTACGTTGTTTGGATTTTGTAGTTATTTAACTTACGGAGCATTCTTAATGTCAACGTTTAAGTTTAACGATGCGTTTTGTATGTTTACCCCTATTTTAAGCGGAACACCTTTTACAGTATGGGTAATGGCTCCTATATATATTGCTGTATACGCTATAATTGTGTTGGTAATAGAGCTCGTTAGAAGAAGGAAACTAAAGAATTAACGTTTTTATATATTAATTTAAGAGTTTTTTATATCGTATAAACTTTAGTTACGTTTAATGAAAAGAGAATTTGTTTGGCAATATCGTAAACCACTAAACCCTGTCTCCAGAATCGGAAACAGGGTTTTCTTTTTGCCTTAGGGGTATAACAGCCTAACACACTTTTTTGCGTATAAAGAGCCTTTTGTGATATAATCGTCCACTTTATTAGATATAAAACTAAAAGCCGTTAAAATCAAAATAACGCCTTTTAGTGTTTAAAACAAAAAGTGAACAAACTCATCTTCCTTTCTAGGTTCGAATTTGTTCACGTTTGGCGGAAAGTTCGGGAAGAAGTTCGAATATTATATAACGCAAAATATCAAAATAAAAATCTCGCCATAAAAATCTCCTTTAATTTTATTTCCCGTTTTTTTGTGGAAATTTAAAGGCGTCGAAAAGTGAACTAATTGGCCATTGAGAACACTTCTGCTAGAGTTAATGGCCTATCACGAAAAAAACGACTTAACTGTTTAAATTGCGCTTTATACGTGTTTGCTTCTGTAGATGAAGAAGGGATAAAACGTATATTCCATATATTCCTATCGTCGCACAAGGAAAGAATATTTGCATTAAACCTTTCGACGTAGGGGGTATTTCCTTGCAGACATATTAAGTAAATTTTAGTTTTAGGGAGAGCAGATTTGATGAGTTCTATAATTTTATTATATTGTTTAATGGCTTCAATATTGTTTTCGTCTTCTTCTCCTAATGCTATAAAAATTTTTGCAGGGCTTATAGATATAATGCAATCTTGGACAATTTCAAGCGCTTCGTTCGTCGTTAGTCCTAGTATGCTTCTATTGTATATAGCATTTTCAAAATGATATTTATTAATTAATTCATACAATGGGAAATTTGCCATATAGGTAGAACCGAATATAACAATTTCATCTTTTAACGTAAGCTCATTGATTCCTATCATTGCATTTGCTGATAATTTAACGGTTTTTTTCATTATTTGCTCCTATTTTCAAAATTTTTCTTTTCATTTTTGCGGTTGATGTAATATAAAACTAAATCAATCGAAACAACAACTAAGTTTAAGCAATAAATAATCAAGACATAACTCAGTTGGTTATTTACGACTTTACCTATGATACCTGAAACGTACCCTATGATAATGGCTATAATAAAAAAGATGCTTTTGCCTTGAGTAGACTTCGATTTGATACTTTTATATACGGAGATAGGCCAAGATAATCCGAAACAAGCAAGCATAATAAACTCAAAAATTTGCATTTTCTTTTTCTCCTTTCTATTTTCTTTATTATACGTTTGACAAAAAGAAAAGTAAAATATATAATTTTTATGAAATTGATAGGCTATGCCTATTAAGGAGCTTTTATGGATATACAAAAATTGAAGTATTTTTATACTACGGCGCAACTAGAACACATAACGCGCGCTTCTGAAGTGTTGCACATTTCACAACCTTCGCTAACACAGGCAATACAATCGTTAGAATTTGAGTTGGGTGTTTCGTTGTTTGAACGACAAGGACGAAGAATTTTTTTAACCCAATTCGGAAAATACTTGAAAGAACGTTTGGATACTTTATTACCGCAGTTTGATAATATCCCAAATGAAATCGGGCAATTAAAAAATGCTGTAAATAAAACTATCAAATTAAACATCTTAGCCGCTTCCTCTTTCGTTATAAACACTATCATGTCTTATAAGAAGAAAAATCCAGACGTAATTTTTGATTTTGAACAAAACGAACAAAAGTATGATTATGATATAGTTATTACTACAAACGGGCTGAATAATGATAATTCAAAAAAATATGTCAAACGATGTATAAGGGAAGAAAAAATATATCTTGCCGTGCCAAAAACTTCTGCTTACGCTTCATATACCTCTATAGACTTAACGACAGTAAAAGATGAAAGTTTTATTATGCTTTCTAACACGCGCTTATTTGGGGTGATATGCAACAAATATTGCTCTATTGCAGGTTTTTTACCGAAAATTTTATTTGAATCGGATTCGCCCGCTGCTGTTCAAAATATAATAAGTATGGGTGTCGGCATAGCATTTTGGCCAGAATATTCTTGGGGTAAAATAAATAATAAAAACGTTGTATTAATCCCTATTTCTTATCCTATTTGTCAAAGAGATTTAATAATAGAGCTTCATGACCGATTACCTAAATCTGCTTATGCAGAAGATTTCTATAAATATTTGCTACGAAAAATTTAAAAAGACGCTGCGTCTTGTGCTTATCTTGAAACTAAACAAAAACCCCACACAAAAGTGTGGGGTATTCGTTTGTTGGCGGAGAGGAGAGGATAGTTCTCCGTTCCACTACGAACCCCTTGTCCGTCAAGTAAGTCCGTCAAATGACGGGCGAACCAAAATTCTCCGTCCACACACCCCATCAACCAAATAAAAAAAGAGTACCTTTTGGCACTCTTTATTTATTTGGCGGAGAGGAGAGGATTCGAACCTCCGATACGTTTCCGTATACACGCTTTCCAAGCGTGCACATTAGACCACTCTGACACCTCTCCGTCTGCGGTCATCGTTTATTCTAATATATTTTTATCTAAAAAGCAACCTAATTAACCCAAAAACGACAAAATTATTTTTAAATGTTAATGCGCGCCCGCGTTACTTTACTCATATAATAATTATAAATATATAAAAGGAAAGGAGCTATCTATGAAGGAAATAATCAGCGCGTTAGACAACTTACCTTGGGTAATCAAAATTATATTTTGTTTGCCCGCGTTAAACGTTATTTGGGCAATCTACCGAATAATAAAAGGGGTAGTGGAAAGTGACCCCGTAAAAATATTAATCGGTATACTTTGGATACCGCTTGGGGCAACGGCACTTTGGATACTAGATCTTGTGTTCGTGCTTGCTAAAAAACCGTTACTTTTTAGTTAAAATATAAAATTTTTGCTAGTGAAATTGAATAAAACGAAGTTTTTTGCACGATTTTAGCGTATATTTTAACGCCTTTGCGCACTTTTTTGCGTAAAGGCGTTATTTTTTTGCATAAACACAATATATTGTGGTTGGAAGAAAATTTTTTTACAAAATGTTGTATAAAAGCATTGACAAGATAATACATATATGGTATACTCAAAACACTCACACACAAAACACATAAGGAGAAGGAATATGTTTCAGGTAAGGAAGAGAGACGGTGGCATAGTAGAATTCGATATGTCGAAGATTTCCACCGCGTTAAGTAAGGCGTTTAACGCAAAACAGGTTAACTATACTGCTGATATTTTAAATATGTTAACCCTTCGTGTAGCAGCAGATTTTTCTAAAAAAATTAAGGACAACGTTATCACCGTAGAAGATATTCAAGACAGCGTTGAAGTTGTACTTATTCAAGCAGGTTACGTAGAAGTTGCAAAAAGTTACATTTTATATCGTAAGCAACGTGAAAAAGTTCGTAACATCAAGTCTACTATCGTTGACTATAAAAAGGTTGTTGACGATTATTTAAAGGTTGCCGATTGGCGTGTTAAGGAAAACTCTACCGTAACATATTCGGTTGGTGGTCTTATCCTTTCAAACAGCGGTGCGGTTACCGCAAACTATTGGCTTTCTGAAGTTTATGATGAAGAAATTGCAGAAGCACACCGCAATGCAGATATTCATATTCACGACCTTTCTATGCTTACCGGTTATTGCGCAGGTTGGTCACTCCGTCAACTTATTAAAGAAGGTTTAGGCGGTGTTCCCGGCAAGATTACTTCTGCACCCGCAAGCCACTTATCAACCCTTTGTAACCAAATGGTTAACTTCCTTGGTATTATGCAAAACGAATGGGCAGGCGCACAAGCGTTCTCATCTTTTGATACCTATCTAGCACCTTTCGTTAAGGTTGACGGTCTTACCTATAAAGAAGTTAAACAATGCATTCAATCTTTCATTTACGGCGTAAATACTCCTAGCCGTTGGGGTACTCAATCTCCATTTACCAACATTACTCTTGACTGGGTAGTTCCTAACGACCTTGCTGAAATGAACGCTTTAGTTGGCGGCAAGGAAATGGACTTCAAGTACAAAGATTGTGTTGAAGAAATGGGTATGATAAACAAGGCGTTTATTGAAATTATGATTGAAGGCGATGCTAACGGTCGTGGTTTCCAATATCCTATTCCTACCTATTCAATTACCCGTGATTTCGATTGGTCTGAAACGGAAAACAACAAACTCTTATTTGAAATGACCGCTAAATACGGTACTCCATATTTCTCTAACTACATTAACAGCGATATGGAACCAAGCGACGTTCGTTCAATGTGCTGTCGTCTCCGTCTTGACTTAAGAGAATTGCGTAAAAAGTCAGGTGGTTTCTTCGGTAGTGGTGAAAGTACCGGTTCAGTTGGCGTTGTAACTATCAACATGCCCAGAATCGCATACCTTTCTAAAACTGAAGAAGAATTCTACGATAGATTAAAGAAACTTTTAGACATCTCTGCAAGGTCATTAAAGGTTAAACGTGATACCATCACCAAACTTTTAGAAGCAGGTTTATATCCATACACCAAGAGATATCTTGGCACCTTCAATAACCACTTCTCTACCATCGGTTTAGTTGGTATGAACGAAGCGTGCTTAAACGCAAATTGGGTTAAGAAAGATTTAACTACTGCAGAAGCTCAATCATTTACCAAGAACGTATTGAACTTTATGAGAAATAAACTTTCTGACTACCAAGAAATGTACGGAGACCTTTACAACTTAGAAGCAACCCCTGCAGAATCTACTTCTTTCCGTTTAGCTAAACACGACAAGAAGAGATATCCTGAAATTATCACGGCATCTGATACGGATAACACTCCATATTACACCAACAGTTCACACTTGCCCGTAGGTTACACTTCAGATATCTTCTCTGCATTAGATATTCAAGACGAATTGCAAACCCTTTACACTTCTGGTACGGTATTCCACGCTTTCTTAGGTCAAAAGTTACCCGATTGGAAGGCTGCTGCAAACCTTGTTAGAAAGATTGCTGAAAACTACAAGTTGCCATACTACACGATGAGCCCCACTTACTCTGTATGTGCTGACCACGGCTACATCAACGGCGAAGTTTACGAATGCCCAATTTGTGGAAAGGTTACCGAAGTTTACAGCCGTATTACCGGTTACTATCGTCCCGTACAAAACTGGAACGACGGTAAGCGTGCAGAATTTGCAAACAGAAAGGTTTACGATATTGAAAATTCCGTTTTAAACGTTAAAACTCCCGCTTGCGAATGCAAAAAGGAAGAAAGCGTTGCAGTTGATATTTTAAGCACTCCCATTCTTTTCACAAGAAACGGTTGCCCCAACTGTAAGACCAGCAAGATGATGCTTGATAAAGCAGGCGTTAAATACGACGTAATAAACGCTGAAGAAAACAAAGAACTTACCGTTAAGTACGGCGTTAAAAAGGCTCCCACCCTTTTAGTAATGGAAGGTAGCGAAATTAAGGCTTACGACAACGCAAGTGAAATTAGAAAGTATATCGAAAGCATCAACTAAGGTAAAGAGAGAATTTTAATATGTACGATATAATCGTTATAGGCGCAGGCGCGGCGGGTATGACTTCCGCGCTTTACGCTCTTAGAAATAGTAAAACAGTTTTAGTATTAGAAAGCGAAAGCTTAGGCGGTCAAATCGCAAACAGCCCAAGATTAGAAAACTATCCTTCTATAAGGGCTATTAGCGGTGAAGAATTTGCCGACAACCTTTACAACCAAATTATCGACCTTGGCGCAGACTTAGAAATTGAAAAAGTTGTAAAACTAGAAAAGGGTGAAGATAAAATTTTCACCGTTCACACCGAATACAACAAGTATCAAGCAAAGGCAGTTATAATTGCCGCAGGCGTTAAGCACAAACATTTAAGAACTAAATCTGACCGCGACGATTTAGTTGGTAAGGGCGTATATTACTGCGCTATTTGTGACGGTGCTTTCTATAAAGGTCAAGAAGTTGCCGTTATTGGCGACGCAAACACCGCTTTACAATATTCACTTTTATTGTCAAGCTATTGCAAAAAGGTTTACATTTACACCTTGTTTGATAAATTCTTTGGCGATAAGGCGCACGTTAAAGCGTTATTATCTAAAGAAAATATTGAATGGAGACCGAATACTAGCGTAACCGATTTTATCGGCGAAAACGAACTTACCGCTATCGAATATAAGGATGCAGACGGCAACATTAAAACGCACGAACTTCCCGCAGTATTCGTTGCAATCGGTCAAGTTCCCGATAATAAGGCGTTTGCAGATTTCGTTGATATCGACAATATGGGTTATATTATTGCCGATGAAAACTGCAAGACCAAGACGGAGGGTTTATACGTTGCAGGCGACTGTCGTACTAAAGCCGTTCGTCAAGTGGTAACCGCAGTTGCAGACGGCGGTATTGCCGCAACCAACGCGTCCCTTTATATCGACAGTTGGGAAGACTAATTTTAACGTGTAAATTTTGCCCCATCGTAGCGGTGGGGCAAATTGCATTTATTTATAAAGCTTAAAGGTTAAACGGTTATTGATATAGATTAATTTGCTATTTAAGTTATATTGAATAACCATTACTAAAAGGTTTAAAAGGAGAAGAATATGAAAAAACTACTTTCAATATTGCTAGCGCTTTCGTTAACGCTATCTTTAGGCACGTTATTTGCTTGTAGTGACGACCCTAGCAACCCACCCCAATACCCACCCGTATCTGCAGATGCGTGGGCAGACGCTTTTAACTTTGCCCAAACGGACAACGAATACGAATATACCGTAACTGTAAAGGGTACTACGGCTGTCATAGGCTATAAGAACGGTAGTGTCGTTTCTAGAGTTGCTACCGGTCAAACCATAGTTATGCTTGCGGTTTATTGTGAAAACAATTCATTTTATACCTATTCGCGCTTTACAACGTGGGAAGAATATTACACAAAAGAGTGCTATACCTGGGGCGATTATTGTGTGCCCGTTGCAACCACGCAAGATTTCCGCGACAACGTAAGAGACTATTATCTATCTTTTGGGCTAATTGGAAATTGTAGTTATGAAGACTTTACTTACGATTTTGAAAAGGAAAAATTCGTTGCCGATGCAATTGACGTGTTAGGTGTTACTTTTACTGACGTAAGCGTATCTTTTGACCAACAAAATCAACAGTTTACTGTTAATTTCGTTTTGCCAGATACCACGCCTACACAGGTAACGATGAGTTTTGAACTTAATAAAACGGTGCAAATTCCTAACGCGGGTAAAGTAGTAACTTATCCCTTAGCCGAAGAATATAAAGACGCGTTTGACCTTACTGCTGAAAACTTTGTTGCGGTTTATAAAAAATATCCCCAACACAACGAAAACGTTTTTACCACAACCTATATTAAAGACGGCGATAAAATATACGTTGAAGTAGAAGAAACGGGCAATAGATACGTGCGCAATTATTATGAAAAAGAAGGCGATAAATATTATAACTA
>JAFTWU010000015.1 GCA_017465145.1 Clostridia bacterium
GAGAACTTCAGGAACAAACCCTGCGCCTATAACTTGAATTTTGTGTGAGCCTTCAACGCCTGTGGATAATACTGATGAAGAAGAAGGCTCAACGGCTACGACTTTAATTTTAGGATTTTTTGATTTTAGATATTTGCCTACACCCGTAACCGTTCCGCCCGTTCCTACACCGGCAACGAAGATATCAACTTTTCCGTCGGTATCCGAATAAATTTCAGGGCCGGTAGTATCAAAATGAATTTTGGGATTTGCAGGGTTTTCAAACTGACTAGGAATAAAACTGTTTGGAATTTCTTCTGCTAATTCTTTGGCTTTTGCGATTGCGCCTTTCATACCTTTTGCACCTTCGGTTAAAACGAGTTCCGCGCCGTAAGCCTTCATTAATTGCCGTCTTTCAACCGACATAGTTTCTGGCATAACGATTATAATTTTGTATCCACGCGCCGCCGCTACTGACGAAAGCCCTATACCCGTGTTGCCCGAAGTCGGCTCGATTATTACCGAGCCTTTTTTAAGTTTACCGCTCTTTTCAGCGTCGTCTATCATTGCTTTTGCAATTCTATCCTTAACCGAGCCTGCGGGGTTAAAGTATTCAAGTTTTGCTAAAATTTTGGCTTTTAAGCCGTGTTCTTTTTCTATATGGGTAAGTTCTAAAAGCGGAGTTTTTCCGATAAGTTCATCCGCAAATTTATAAATTTTTGACATATTTATTCTCCTTTATTATCTTGTAATTTATTAATAATTTTTGTGGCGAAAAGTATTCTCATTACTATCGTCGATATAATAACGCCTATCGCACCTTGTATAAGATTCCACGGTACGTTTACTATTGCAACGGCTGCCGTTTCAAAAAACAGGGTTTCGTAAAAGAAATATCCGAAAGCCATTATAATAGCGCCTACCACTCCGCCAACAACTTCGGCGAGCAAGGCTTTTTTGGTCGCTTTTAATAGCAGTTTATACAAAAGATAAGCAACTATTGCCATTGCCGTCTTGATAATTAAAGTTCCCGGCGCATAAGTTATATACCCGAAAAGGTCTGCAAGTGCCGAGCCGACACCTGCTGCTATCGTTCCGTAAACAGGTCCTAAAATAAAAACCGAAAGTAAAACGAAAGCGTCGCCTAAATTCACGTATCCGAGTGGTAACGGTACTCTTATAAACATTGTCGCCACAACGGTAAGCGCCATAAAAAGTGCGGTTAAAACTAGTTTTTTTGTCGTGACGTTTTTCATATTTATTTTACGGCGTTAAAGCCACCCTCCAAATCGGCGATAATATCGTCTATATGTTCAGTACCGATAGAAAGCCTAATAGTATTAGGTTTAATATCTTGCTCAATAAGTTCACTTTCCGACAGTTGACTATGAGTAGTAGTTGCAGGGTGAATTACCAAACTTTTAACGTCGGCAACGTTTGCAAGAAGTGAAAAGATTTTAAGGTTATCAATAAACTTATGCGCTTCTTTTTGTCCGCCCTTGATTTCAAAAGTGAAAATAGAGCCACCACCGTTCGGGAAATACTTTTTATAAAGCTTGTGGTCGGGATGGTTTTCAAGCGACGGATGATTAACTTTTTCTACCTGCGGATGTTTTGATAAATATTCAACTACTTTTTTAGTATTTTCAGCGTGACGCTCTAACCTTAACGACAAAGTTTCTACCCCTTGTAATAGCAAGAAGGCGTTAAACGGCGAAATGCTTGCGCCCGTATCTCTTAAAAGTATTGCACGGATATAAGTTACAAACGCCGCTTTTCCCACCGCTTTCGTGAACGATACGCCGTGATAACTTGGATTAGGTTCGGAAATTTGTGGAAACTTGCCTGATTTTTCAAAGTCAAAATTACCCGAATCAACAATTACTCCACCGAGAGTAGTTCCGTGTCCACCGATAAATTTAGTTGCCGAGTGAACGACGATATCTGCGCCGTGCTCAATAGGGCGGAAAAGATAAGGCGTTCCAAAAGTATTGTCTACAACTAATGGAATATCGTATTTATGCGCAATAGATGCAAGCGCATCCACGTCGGGAATATCGCTGTTGGGGTTGCCAAGCGTTTCTATATAAATTGCGCGAGTATTAGATTTAATCGCCTTTTCCACTTCGTTTAAGTCGTGAATATTAACGAAAGTTGCAGTAATGTTAAAATTTGGTAGAGTATTCGCCAAAAGATTATAACTGCCACCGTAGATTGTTTTTTGCGCTACGATATGTCCGCCGTTTTGCGCAAGCGCTTGAATAACGTAAGTAATCGCCGCCGCGCCTGAAGATAGCGCTAATCCTGCAACGCCGCCTTCTAACGCGGCAATTCTCTTTTCAAAAACGTCTTGGGTGGAGTTTGTTAGCCTGCCGTAAATATTACCTGCGTCTGAAAGCCCAAACCTTGCGGCTGCGTGCGCAGAATTTTTAAAAACGTAAGAAGTAGTTTGATAAATAGGTACTGCTCTTGCATCGGTTGCGGGGTCGGGGCTTTCTTGCCCTACGTGAAGTTGTAAAGTTTCAAATTTATAATTAGACATAATTTTTTTCTCCTTTTTATATATTGTTTTTTAGTCTTTATAAAATAAATAGTATTAAAGGAGTATCACATTCGACCAAATCTGAAATTGTGACGAACAAGTTCTTCAAAAATGTTTTTCATAAAATCAACCTACCTATTTAGTATGTTATTAGCATTTTAGCACTTTTAACCTACTTTGTCAATAGGTTTTGCGGGGTAAATGCTTGATTTTTAAATTTTTTTTTGATATAATTGAGTCAAACATAAAAATAGGGAGCATAAATTATGATTTCAACTCGCGGTAGATACGCATTAAGGGTACTGATTGACATTGCCGAAAACAGTAACGGAAACTATATTCCGCTAAACGACATAGCAAGTCGCCAAGACATTTCGGAAAAGTATTTAGA
>JAFTWU010000012.1 GCA_017465145.1 Clostridia bacterium
AACCCATTTTTTATAGGTATATCCGCAAAGCTTTGAAATTAACATAAACATACACATAGGCACGAATACTTGCCCTAAGTACGTTATTTTATTAGCCCACAATGCAAACTCAACCGTTTTGGAAATGGAAACCAAAAAATAGCCAAGCGTTACAACGCAAACACAAAGGAATAGACCTAACAGCCACGGCTCGTCTTGCTTTTTGCGAATGAAAGCAAAATATAACGGTGGCATAATAAGCGATAATGCGAATATTAAACCGTATGCAATAGCCATTGTCGTCCTCCTTTCCATTATTTCTTAGACATATTATTATATCATAAAATCTTAAAAAAATCAAGACGTTATGCCCCCTATTGCGAACAAAAAATGAAAAACGATTTTATAATATTAATTTTAGCTTTCTTTAGCTTCTTTCTTAAAATATTCGAGCATATTCGCAAGTAGCGTTTCTACAACAGGTTCTAAAACTGCTTTAGGAATAGATTTCAAATCGGGCACACCGTTGATTTCTACCTTGATTTCCGTATTTTCTTTTGCCATAATCTCACCTCCTGCTTAAAAGTATAGCAGGTGGTTTTCTTTTTGTCGGGGAACTAAAAGTGTAGTTTTAGGTGCAAAAGGTGAACTGATAAGGCAATATACATAAATTGTCTTTCGGGGTTTTGGTTTTTTGGGTATCAGAAAAAGTCTGGTTGTCAAGGGAAAAAATTATTGCTTAAACCATTAGATATAGGAATACGAAGGACAATATTTTTTTCTTTTTCCTTGACCACTGCGCCTTTTCCCGATTGTTTTTGGTTGTCGAAAGACAATTTCAAAAACAAAATGTTGAACGTTGGAAAAAAGTTTTTTAACGTTGCAAAGTTCTTGCAAGTTTGGCTTTTAGACTGTGTTCAACAATAAGAAAAGGAGGGTTTACAATGAAAACCGCAGTTATTTACGCTCGATATTCAAGTGATAGACAAACTGAACAGTCTATCGAAGGTCAAGTTCGTGTGTGTAATGACTTTGCCGAAAGGAACGGAATTGTAATTGTTCATTCCTATATCGACAGAGCCACTACGGGTACAAACGATAACCGTGAGCAATTCCAACAAATGATGAAAGACAGTGATAAACGTGCTTGGGATTACGTTTTGGTATATAAACTTGACCGTTTTTCTCGTAATAAATACGAGATGGCTATGCACAGAAAACGCCTAAAAGATAACGGCATTAAAATTCTGTCTGCTATGGAAAACATACCTGAAACGCCTGAGGGCATTTTGCTTGAATCGTTGCTTGAAGGTATGAACCAATACTATTCAGAAGAATTGTCGCAAAAAACAAGGCGTGGTCAAAGAGAAACACGCTTAAAAGGTTTACATTGTGCAGGTAAACTGAATTACGGTTACTACACCGAAAAGAAAAAAGTAATGATAAACGAAGAAGAAGCCGCCGTTGTAAAAGAGATTTTTACACGTTTTGCAGCAGGTGAACGAGGCATCGACATTGAAAGAGATTTTGCCGAGCGTGGTATCCTCTATCGTGGCAAACATTTCACCGCTGCTAATATGTACGTTATTCTTCACGTTGAGAAATATACGGGTAAATACGTGCTACACGGCGAAGAATACTACGACATTTATCCACAAATCATTACGCCAGAGCTTTATGAGATTGCTCGAAAAAGGATTGATGCTAACCGATATGGAAAGCACGTTCCAGACGTTACGTATTTACTCAGAGGAAAAGCATTTTGTGGTCAATGTGGTGCAAGGCTAACTTCCTATACGGGAACGTCAAAGACAGGTCGTGTTTTTAGGTATTACAAATGCTACAATGCTATTGGTAAAAGAGATTGCCAAACTAAAATGTATCAAAAAGACGTTTTAGACCGTATTATTATTGATACGCTTTTCAACCTTATAAACGGTGAAAATTTAGCGTTCCTCGTTGACGAGATATGCAAGGCTCATAATAGAAACCTTGAAGCTGAAAATCCCGTTAAGATGCTCGAAAAACAGTTAGTTCAAGTCAATAAGTCGTTAAGCAATATAATGGTCGCTATTGAAAGTGGCATTATAACGGACACGACAAAAGAACGCTTACAAGAGCTTGAAACAACAAAGCGTGAATTGCAGGAACGTCTTATAATGGAGCGTATGCGTGAAGAAGTCCGTATTGAAAGAACTCAGGTTGAAAAGTATCTTAAAAACGGAGCGAAAGAAGCACCACAAATAATGCTTGACTTGTTAGTGGAAAAAGTGTTCGTTCATAATGATAAAATTGAATTACTGTTAAAATACACTTCAACGCCGAAACCTACACCACCCGACGATGAAGATGAAAATAACCCCGATGGTAACAAACACCGTCGGGGTTTTACTATTATGCAAACTACTACTGAATACGAAGTTTACACCACAATAGGATTAAAAAAAGGCTTTGAGCCAAGACTCAAAGACACCTACGAAATTCCTGTTATTATTGAAATATGATGATTTTTACTGAAAAACTAACGATTTACTACTATAAAAGGTGTTCTGTTGGGGTTAAACAAACGCA
>JAFTWU010000001.1 GCA_017465145.1 Clostridia bacterium
TCTTTTAATAACACGTTAAAACTATTATCCGTAATTATATAACCAAAAGCACAAATATTGTAACCATTTGCACATTCTATATCAAAGAACAAATATTTATTCATATTTCCCCTTACTTTATGATTCTTAAATAACTTAGCATATTATAGGCGGCTTCTTTTTTAGCTTCTTTTACTCTCTCGCCCTTCCCTTCCGTATATCTGCCATTAAGAACACAACGAACAGTAAATTCATGGCTATTATCATCAAAAATCACATCATTTATAGTTTCGTAAATAGGTTTAGGTATATCTTTGCTTTGACAATACTCTTGTAGCATATTTATTGCATTTTCAAATGATATATCAACACTTGCAAATGACGATTCTATATCTTCCAATTGTAGATAAACTATCTCAGCAGCCGCCTTTTCGGCTTCTTTTCTATTGTTACCCAAGCCTTCTTCCTTGATATTATACTCCCTAATATAGCAAGTTGAAACAAATCCGTTTTGAGTTTGATAAGTATCATATATAGGTTTACCATAACCATACTTATCACACCACTCCTGTACTAAATTTTTATAGCTAATCTTAATGTCTCCATCATACTCGTCTAATTCTTTTTCAATCTCTAATAATGGAATAACTATTTTCCTTGTTTTATTCAGGTTTCTACCAACGTCAATATAAATAGCACCGACAATACTTTCGAATAAATCCTCTAATACTGAAATACTATTTTCAACTCCTTGTTTCTCATCACCAATGCTCATTCTTAAGAATTGATGCAACTCAAGTTTTCTCATCTTTTTTGCTAAAAAACTTTTATTAACCATAAAACTTTTTATTGATGAAAAGTCACCTTCATTTAAGCAACTGTATAATCCACTACCATCTTTGCCTGTGTATCTATCAAGCAAATTATTAACAACAAGTAAGGATAGTACAGAATCGCCTATAAACTCCATTACTTCGTTGCTTTGTTCTTCAGGGTGTTCATAATGATAAGATGACCTTGTGAATGCTTGGGATATCAATTGTTTATTTTTGAATTGATACCCGATTGTTTGCTCAATTGTTGCTAATGCTTCTTTTTTTAACATAAATACTCCTTTGGGAAAAAGAAAAAATCCCTTGCTTTATTTTGCAAAGGATATAAAAATAGCCCACAAAATCGAGAGACTCCTCCCTAAGTGAGCAAACAATACTTAAATTAAATTTTATATATTTAGCCTATTACAAATGCTATTTACTTCTAAATAGAAAGTGTATTAAACAAAATACATATAACGTAAGTCACGTATCCTTTGCTATCTTTATACAGTTTAGCACATCACTTCACTTTTGTCAAGGAAAAATCAAAAACCCGATTTGAAAATCGGGTAATGATTTATACTTAGATAATTACACCTTAATTCTTAAAATGTCGCCTGCGCATAATTGCACGGGGGTGTATAGTTTAAGAATTTGTTGAACAAGTTTTGCGTCTTCTACCGCTTGGTCTTTTTCATCAGTCATTTTTTCAACGGGAATTTGAGCGTTGAAAGTGTCGTTTGGGGATAAAACTTCTAAAACGTCGCCAACCTTAAAGCGATTGCGCATTTCAATTAAGGCATAACCTTCTTCTTGGTTATAGCCCAAAACGTTTGCTATATATTTATGCGTACCTTTGCTTTGACTATCGTTATAATTTACCGTTCTATCGTTTTCGCCAAGCAAGTATGCGGTGGTAAAATCGCGGTGGGCGGTTTTTTGCAATTCTTGTTGGAAAGACGGGTTTTCTTTATAACTTTCGCCAACTTCTAAATAGCGGTCTATCGCCCTACGGTATGCATTAACGACGGTTGCAAGATAGTATTCCGTTTTCATTCTGCCTTCTATCTTAAAAGAGCATACGCCCGCCTTTGCAAGCGCGTCTATATAATCCATTAAGTTAAGGTCTTTACTATTTAAAATATACGTTCCGCGGTCATCTTCTTCCATTTCAAAGAACTCTCCGTTAGAACCCTTTTCGCGTATTTCATAGTTCCAACGGCAAGCCTGAACGCAAGCACCGCGGTTACTTTGTCTGCCCGTGCGATAGTCGGAAAGTAAACACCTACCGCTATAAGAAATGCACATTGCACCGTGAATAAACGTTTCTATTTCTATATCTGGGATTTTTGCGTGGATTTCGGCAATTTCTTTTACCGATAGTTCACGCGCCAAGATAACGCGGTTTGCCCCAACCTTTTTCCAAAATTCCACCGTTTTATAATTTAGGGTGTTGGCTTGGGTAGAGATGTTTATTTTAAGGTTTGGTGCAACACTTTTTGCAAGATAAATTAAACCGGGGTCGGATATAATTGCACCGTCTATATTAGCACTTTCTAAAAACTTAAAATATTCTTCCGCCTTTTCTATATCGCTATTTTTTGCAAAGATATTTACAGTAACGTAAACCTTTTTGCCGATAGCGTGGGCGTAGGAAACGGCTTCTAAAATTTCTTCGTTAGAAAAGTTGCCGGCTAGTGCGCGTAGGCTAAAACTTTTGCCACCGATATATACTGCGTCAGCGCCAAAATAAAATGCCGTTTTAAGTTTGTTCATATCGCCTGCGGGCGATAAAAGTTCAAGTTTACACATTAATATTCTTCCGTAAATATTTAATTATAGTTTTTCAGTTATGCTTACGCCGTCTTCCATTTCGTAAAGGGTGCTTTTTAGTCCTTCTTGCTGAATTCCACGCAAAAAGTTTAGCATAGCGTTTTTAGTGGTGTTATAACGGTGGGGTGTTTTAACGCTCCCTAGCACGTAACCGCGGAATAAAACGTTATCTGCAAACAAAATTCCGCCCTTATCTAAAACGTCTAATAAGTAAGGCAAGTATTGATGATAGTGCCCTTTAGGACCGTCTAAAAATATAAAGTCGTATTTAGCGGTGAGTTGGGGTATAATTTCCGCCGCGTCCCCTATAAAAATCTTTGCCCTATCTTCCACACCGAAGGTGCGATAGTTTTCTTTGGCTAGTTTAACCTTTTCTTCGTCAATTTCAAGCCCGGTAAGGTAAGCGTTTTCGCTACATAAAAGCATAGCGATGCCCGATAGTCCAAGGTTAACGCCTATTTCTAAAATGCGTTTGGGTTGCTTTTTTATAACCGTTTCTTTAAGTAGTTCAAAAGATTTATCACGAAGTATAGGTTCACCGCGCAGTTTCGCCTGCTCTCTTAAGTAAATTAATTGATTAAACAAGTTACACCGCCATTACCACGGGAATAATCATCGGGTTCTTTTTAGTTACTTTGAAAATATAATTTTTAATTCCGCGCCTAATAAGGTTTGATAGTTCCGCTTCGTCAGTTACCGTGCGCAAATCAATTTGGTTTAGGGTATTGGTTAGGTTTGCGCGCGCTTCGTTTAGCATTTCTTCGCTTATAACAAGACCTTTGCCGATAATTTCCATTGATGCAAGTCTTGCGCTAAATTTATCAACGCCCACTACTACAACGACAAGCCCGTCTTCTGATAAATGAATTCTATCGCGAAGTACGAAACTGTCCGCACCATCTATACCAACGCCGTCTACGAAACGTGAGCCTGCGGTTATCTTTTCACCGCGCGTGATAGTATCGCTTGTTAATTCTATGGTGTCGCCTATTTCGGCAATCATAGTAGTGCCCTTTTTCATACCGATAGATTCGGCAAGGTTGACGTGTTTTTTAAGGTGGCGATATTCACCGTGAACGGGTATAAAAAACTTGGGTTTTACAAGAGAGTGCAAAATAGAAAGTTCACCGCGACAAGCGTGGCCTGAAACGTGAATAGGTTCTAAACTTTCGTAAATTACTTCTGCGCCAAGTCTATAAAGGTTGTTTATAACGCCGTAAATCATCTTTTCGTTGCCAGGGATTACGGACGCGCTTATAACTACGGTATCGTTTTCGCCAACGGTAACCTTATTAAATTCGCCCCTAGCCATACGAGTAAGCGCGCTCATCGGTTCACCTTGAGTGCCCGTTGAAACGATTACGATTTGTTCGTCTTTATAATTTTTAATTCTTTCCACGTCGATAATTAAACCGTCGGGAATAGAAAGTTCGCCTATTTTAGACGCTGCTTCGGCAATATTTATCATACTTCTGCCAGAGAACGCCACTTTCCTGCCGTACTTACCCGCTAAATCTAAAATTTGTTGTAGCCTATGAACGTTTGATGCAAAGGTTGCAATAATAATTCTACGGCGGATATTATCACCGAAAACGTGTTCTAGCGTATCTTTAACAACGCTTTCGCTCATAGTAGTGCCGTCTATTTCTATGTTGGTAGAGTCTGCCATCATTAATAGCACACCCTTTTTGCCTATTTCCGATATTCTTGCCAAATCCATAGTTTCGCCCGCAACGGGGGTATAGTCAATCTTAAAGTCGCCCGTGTGGAATACTACGCCAACGGGGGTTGTGATTGCAAGTCCAACCGCGCCTGCTATAGAGTGATTAACGTTTATAAATTCAACGGTAAAACAACCAAGTTTTATTACGCTGTTTGGTTTTACGCTGATTAAGGGTGCATCGTTAATCTTGTGTTCGCGAAGTTTATTATCGATAAGCGTTAAGGTTAATTTTGTGCCGTATACGGGTGCGTTTATGTCTTTTAAAATATACGGTAGTGCGCCGATATGGTCTTCGTGCCCGTGAGTAATAACGAAAGCGCGTACTCTATCTTTGTTTTGTGCAAGATAGGTAGTATCGGGTATAACAAGGTCTACACCCGGCATACTCTCCCCTGGGAAAGTTATACCTGCATCGATTACGATAATATCCTTACCGTATTCAAGCGCGGTCATATTTTTGCCAATTTCGCCAACACCACCCAAAAATCTTATTTTAAGGGTGTTTTTCGTTTGTGTTTTCTTAACAATTTTCGTATTATTAGTCTTTTTTTGCTTTACGGGTTGTTGAACTTGTTTCTTTACGCTAATTTTCTTTTTTACGGCTTTGCCATTTACTTTTTTAGTTATTTTTTTATCTTTACTAATTTTCTTCGAAGTGGCGTTTTTTTCTTTAGTTTTAACCGCCTTTCCGTTTTTATTTTTAGCAGAAAGAGAGGCTTTAGCCGATTTTATTTTTTTGTCCATAATTTGCTTCTCCTTTTTTATTTTGCCAGCAAGGATACGACTTGCCTAGTTAATTTCGTTTTTTCTATATTATTATACACTTTTTTTCACTAAAAGTAAAATATATAATAATTTACTTAAGTAAAAAGTTTATTTAAGGGGGTTTTTTGCTTGAAAAAAAAGTCGTATCCGTGTATAATAAAATCTATAATTGTAAAAAAGCGTGTGCTGATTATAGTTTACAACTATAAGTATGCGCCGTACGAATAATAGGAGATGTAAAAATGCGCGTTTTTAACTTTTCAGCAGGCCCATCAATGTTACCTATGCCTGTATTAGAACAAGCACAAAAAGAACTTTTAGATTTTAACGGCACCGGTATGAGTATTACCGAAATGAGCCACCGTACCAAAGCGTTTATGGCAGTAAATGATGAAGCCAACGCTTTACTTCGCGAACTTATGAATATCCCCGAAGATTATTCCGTTCTTTTCGTTCAAGGCGGTGCGTCACAACAATTTGCGGCTGTTCCCCTTAACCTTTTACAAAAAGGCAAGGCTGATTATTTAATTACCGGTAACTTTGCAAACAAGGCTTATGAAGAAGGCGTTAAATACGGCGATATGGCAATAGCTGCGTCTTCTAAGGAAGCAAACTACACCTATATCCCCGATATGAATAGCGTTAAGTTCCGCGACGATATAGATTACGTTCACTTTACGTATAATAACACCATTTTCGGTTCACGTTTTACCGAACTTCCCAAAACTGATGCAACGCTTGTAACTGATATGAGTTCTTGCATCTTAAGTGAAGAAGTTGACGTTAGCAAATTTGGTTTAATTTATGCAGGTGCGCAAAAGAACATTGCCCCCGCAGGCGTTACCATCGTTATCGTTAAAAAAGATTTACTTGGCAAGGCTTCACCAATGTGCCCCACTATGCTTAACTATGCTATCCAAGATAAATACGACAGTTTATATAATACTCCACCTTGCTTTTCTATCTACGTTTCTATGTTAGTATTTAGATGGCTTAAGGAAATGGGCGGTGTTAAAGCAATACAAAAAATTAACGAGGAAAAGGCTAAAATGCTTTACGATTTTATCGACAACTCAACTTTCTATAAGAACAAAGTTGCCGTTAAAGACCGTTCACTTATGAACGTTCCTTTCGTTTCACCTAGTGAAGAACTTGACGCTAAGTTTATTAAAGAAGCAGCAGCTGAAGGTTTAGTTTCACTTAAAGGTCACCGTTTAGCAGGCGGTATGCGTGCTTCTATTTACAACGCTATGCCCGTTGAAGGCGTTAAAAAACTTATCGACTTTATGAAAAAGTTTGAAATGGAGAATAAATAATGAAAAATATCTTAACTCTTAATGAAATAAGCCCCGTTATGAACCCCGTGTTTAGCGCGGATTATAACGTTGGTGCAGACGTTAAAGACCCCGTTGGTATCGTTCTTCGCAGTTTCAAAATGCACGACTATACCCTATCACCCGAAACCATTGCTATTGCAAGGGCGGGCGCTGGTACTAATAATATTCCTAGCGACGTTTACGCTAAACAAGGCGTTGTTGTTTTCAACACTCCCGGTGCTAACGCTAACGCGGTTAAAGAACTCGTTGTCGCTGCGTTAATGCTTGGCTCTCGAAAAATTGCAGACTCTATTAAATGGGTTGATTCTATTAAGGATAAGGGCGATGAAGTTGCAAAACTTGTTGAAAAAGGCAAATCTCAATTCGTAGGCCCTGAAATTCTAGGCAAGAAACTTGGTGTAATCGGTCTTGGTGCAATCGGTGCTAACGTTGCAAATGCAGGCGTTGTGCTTGGTATGGACGTTTACGGTTACGATCCTTATTTATCAGTTATGGCTGCACTTAAACTTTCACGTGCGGTTAACGTTGTAAAAGACGTTGAAGAAATTTTTGCTACTTGCGATTATATCACCATACATATCCCCTATATCCCCGCACAAAACAAGGGCTTTATCAATGCGGACAATATTGCAAAAATGAAAGACGGCGTTGTTATTATTAACTGTGCGCGTGGCGAACTTGTTGATAACACCGCAATTTTAAGTGCTACTGAAAGTGAAAAGGTTGCTAGATACGTAACAGACTTCCCCGTTGCAGAACTTATCGGTGCTAAAAACGTTGTATGCATGCCCCACCTTGGTGCATCTACCCCAGAAGCAGAAGACAACTGTGCTGTTATGGCTGCAAAACAACTTGTTGAATATATTGAAAACGGCAATATCGTTAACTCAGTTAACTATCCTTCTTGCAGTATGCCAAGGTCAACAAATCACCGTTTAGTAATCTTACACCAAAATATTGCAAATATTCTTGCAACGATTACTGGCGTTGTTGGTAGCGAAGGTATTAACATTGCAAATCTTTCTAACCAAAGTCGTGGCGAATTTGCAGTTACTATTATCGACGTTGAAAAGGCTGTTTCCGATATTGCAATTAAGCATATAAACGCAATTGAAGGTGTTATTAAAATCAGAGTTTTGGATAAATAGTCTATACATTATATACAATATAAAACTGTTTATAAAAATTAAAGCGATGGAATAATCCATCGCTTTCTTGTTTTATAATTAAATTAATTTTTGGGTAGGTCTAAAATTTTAACTACCTTATCCGTGAAAGAAAGCCTTTCATCGTTCATTTTATTTGCAAATTTTATAGTGCTTTTAAATCTTTTTGGTCTTTTTATTAATACGGTAAACCACTTAACAACCCAAAAGATAGGTAGTAAGAAAGGCGCCTTTCTCAATACGGGATACATAACACACATCGTTCTATAAGCGGGAAATAATGTTTTAATAAGATACCTTGACTTTGCGCCCTTACTATTTTCACTTCTATTCGACGCTTTCAAAAAGGCGTTACTTTCCGCAAGCCCGTATGTGCCACTATTAAATATAAATTTAGCAACCATATTCGTTTGTTCGGTATATTCTCCATTTCCAAACCAAACGTTTGCCAATTCTTCAATAGTATTTGCAAAAGTAACTAAACCCATTTTAGCAAGTTCATTATTAACTTTTTCTCTATTTAACTCGGTGTTTTTTAAATAAAAATATACGTCTAAAACAGAGCGAATACCTATACCGCCCATTAGAAAATGCTTGGCGTTATGAGCGACCATATATAAATAATAGTCTTCGTTGGTAAAATCGTATCGCGTGCCGTTTGAAGTTATAAGTTTATCCCATACAACTTCAAAATAACTATAAAAAGAATATTTATATTCAAACAACGCGTTATGGTCTTCAATTAAAACGACGTCTTTTATCCAACCACCAACCGTTTCGTGTTCTATTTTTCTCTTAAAACCTAAGCTGTGAAAAATTTTTTCTATTTCATCAGCTTGATTAACTTTATACAAAAAGTCAACGTCGCAAGATGTTCGCATGTCTAAAGACGGGTATTTATGTCTTAATATCCAACCCTTCATAGGCATATATTCTATGCCGTTTTCATCAAACTTATCAAAAACTTGCTGTGCGTAATATTCTTGCAAGGTTTGTTGTCTAACTTCGGATAGGTATTGCTTTTCCGCTTCCTTTTTTACGTTTTCAGGAACTTTATCGCTATCCTTTACAGCAAGGTGGAATATGCTTCCTAAAGAGTGACTATTTGCTACAAAAGAAAGCCTATCCCAATCGGTTACGTCGGGAAGTTCTGTTTTATTTATAAGCGAATTTATAACGGCAACAAGCCTATCCCCTAACATTTGTTGCATAAAAAGTTAAAATTTTCTCCAAACCATTTTGTTAACGATACCCGTATAAGATTGAATAATTTTTACAACCTTAGTTGAAACGTTTTCTTCAACGTAATCGGGTACGGGTATGCCGTGATTACCATCTGCGTTTAGTTCAACTGCAGTAGCAACCGCTTGAACTAAAGAATTTTCGTCTATACCAGCAATTACAAAGCAAGCTTTATCAATCGCTTCTGGACGCTCTGTGCTAGTACGAATACATACCGCAGGGAACGGCTTTCCGATTGACGTATAAAAACTGCTTTCTTCTGGCAACGTTCCGCTATCTGAAATAACCGCAAAAGCGTTATATTGAAGTTTATTATAGTCGTGGAAGCCCAAAGGTTCGTGCATAATTACGCGACTATCAAGCTTAAACCCACTATTTTCTAAACGTTTTTTACTTCTTGGGTGGCAACTGTATAAAATGGGCATATCGTATTTTTCTGCAATTTTATTAAGTGCCGTAAATAATGACAAGAAGTTCTTTTCCGTGTCGATATTTTCTTCTCTATGTGCTGATAATAGCATATATTTTTTAGGTTTTAAGCCAAGTTTTTGCAAAATATCGCTATTTTCAATATCTTTTAAGTTTGCTCTTAGCACTTCCGCCATGGGAGAGCCCGTAACGTAAGTTCTTTCTTTAGGTAAACCACAGTCGGCAAGATATCTGCGCGCATGTTCACTATACGCCATATTAACGTCACTAATAATGTCAACGATACGGCGGTTAGTTTCTTCTGGCAAGCATTCGTCTTTACATCTATTGCCCGCTTCCATATGGAAAATAGGGATATGTAAACGCTTTGCGGGAATTGCAGATAAGCAACTGTTAGTGTCGCCCAAAATTAAAAGGGCGTCCGGTTTAATTTGTGCCATAAGCTTATAAGAGCAATTTATAATATTGCCAACCGTTGCGCCTAAATCGTCGCCTACGGCGTCCATATAAACTTCGGGCGCATCAAGTTTTAAGTCCTTAAAGAACACACCGTTAAGGTTATAATCGTAGTTTTGACCGGTATGAGCCAAAACACAATCAAAATATTTACGGCATTTTTTAATCACTTCTGCAAGGCGGATAATTTCCGGTCTTGTACCTACGATAATAAGTAGTTTAAGTTTGCCATTATCTTTAAATTTCACGTTTGAATAATCAGTTCTAATATCCATGTTTATTTCTCCACAGGTTCAAAAAAAGTATCGGGGTGTGCGGGGTCAAAAGATTCGTTTGCCCACATAACCGTAACTAAATCTTCAGTTTCAGATAAATTGATAATGTTATGAGTGTAGCCCGGCAACATATGTACCGCTTGAATTTTATCACCAGAAACGACAAATTCTAGCACTTCATCGCTATCGACTTTGCGTTGTTGAATAAGCGCCTTGCCTTTAACTACGATAAAAAATTCCCATTTACTATGGTGCCAATGTTGACCTTTGGTAATACCGGGTTTACTTATGTTTATAGAAACTTGTCCGCACTTTTCCGTTTTTAATAGTTCGGTAAAACTACCGCGGGCATCTTCGTTCATTTTTAAGTCAAAAATTGCTTTTTCTTTCGGCAGATAAGATAAATAAGTTGAATAGAGCTTTTTAGCAAAACTGCCGTTTGGAATTTCTGGGATAATCAACGTGTTTGGCTGACTTGCAAATTTTTCAAGCAAGTTTACTATTTCGCCAAGCGTTACCTTGTGCGTTATAGGAACGAAATAATATTTACCGTCTTCTTTTTCGATAGGGGTTAAACCGTCATATTCACAGCGGTGCGCCTTTCCCTCTAAAAGGTCTAGCATTTCAGCAACTAAATCGTCTATATATAAAAGTTCAAGCTCAATTTTAGGGTCGGTTACCGTTATCGGCAAGCCGTTTGCCGTGTTATAACAAAAGGTAGCAACAGCGCTGTTATAGTTAGGACGGCACCATTTACCAAACAAGTTTGGAAAACGATATACGCATACTTTTGCGCCCGATTTTTTAGCGTAGTCAAAGAAAAGTTCTTCGCCCGCCTTTTTGCTTTTGCCGTATTCCCCTTCTGCATATCTTCCGATAAGAGTTGCTTGAATAGATGAAGACAACATCACAGGACATTTATTGCCGAATTTTTCTAACGTATTAAGAAGGGTTGATGCAAAACCAAAGTTGCCTTGCATAAATTCTTCTTGCGTTTTAGGGCGGTTTACACCAGCAAGGTTAAACACGAAATCTGCTTTAGCGCAATATTCTTCTAATTCTTGCGCCGTGCTATCTATATCGTATTCAAAAACGTTTTCAATTTTTAAGTTTGGGCGGGTTTTGTCTTTGCCGTCTTTAATATTATAAAGAGACGCCACAAGGTTTTTACCAACGAAACCCTTTGCCCCAGTTATTAAAATATTCATAAAATTTTCTTAAATTATTTTGCTAATTCGTCTTGGATATATTGTAAAGATGCAATTTTAGCCTTGGTTTGTTCAACCGTTAAAAGTTCGGTGTTGTTTGAATTAAATTCGGTAAGAGTGTTTCTTTCAACGTCCCCACGATTAAAATATTTATCGTAGTTAAGACCACGCTTATCACAAGGAACGCGATAGAAATTGCCAAGGTCGATAGCGTTAGCGCATTCTTCGTTAGTTAAAAGCGTTTCGTACATTTTTTCACCGTGTCGAATACCGATTACCTTTATATCTTCTTTATTTCCACCAAATAGTTCACAAACGGCTTCTGCTTGGGTTTGAATAGTGCAAGCAGGCGCTTTTTGAACCAAAATATCACCGTTTTCGCCATTTTCAAAGGCAAATAATACTAGGTCAACCGCTTCTTCTAAAGACATAATAAAACGCGTCATATTGGGGTCGGTTAAGGTAATAGGCTTATTTTGTCTTATTTGTTCTATCCAAAGGGGTATTACACTACCACGACTACACATAACGTTGCCGTAACGAGTGCAACAAATTTTGGTTTTAGCGGGGTCTACGGTGCGGGCTTTAGCAACAACAACCTTTTCCATCATTGCCTTGCTTGTACCCATTGCGTTTACGGGATATGCAGCCTTGTCCGTTGACAAACAAACGATGTTTTTAACACCCGCTTCGATAGCCGCAGTTAAAACGTTTTCAGTACCTAAAACGTTGGTTTTTACCGCTTCTATTGGGAAAAATTCGCAAGAAGGAACTTGTTTTAATGCTGCAGCGTGGAATATGTAATCTACACCGTGCATAGCGTTCTTTACCGACGCGATATCACGCACGTCACCGATATAGAATTTAATCTTTTCAGCAACTTCGGGCATTTTAGCCTGAAATTCGTGGCGCATATCGTCCTGCTTTTTTTCATCGCGTGAAAAAATGCGAATTTCACCGATATCGGTTTTCAAAAAGCGATTTAGCACGGCGTTACCAAAACTGCCCGTACCACCTGTAATAAGCAACGTTTTTCCTGTAAATGAACTCATTTTATTACTCCCTAAAATTAAATTTATATAAGTTTTAGTATGTTTTTTTCTAATAATTCAACGTCTTTGCAACTAAAGTTACCACCAATTATAAAATCGGCATATTTTTTTGTAGGTTCCACGTATTTATCGTGCATTGGTTTTACAGTAGATAAATATTGTTCTATAACTTCGTTAACCGTTCTACCTCGCTCACATACGTCACGTTTTAAACGGCGCAAAATACGTTCATCAGCATCAAGGTCAACGAATATTTTCACGTCCATTAAGTCGCGCAAACGCTTATCGTGAAAAGTTAGAATTCCATCTATTATGATTACTTTATCCGCCTTTACCGTTCTCGATTTTTCACTTCTTGTATGTAAGGCATAATCGTAAATAGGTAGTTGAACGTCATCTCCCCTCTTAAGTGCTTTAATATGTTCTATTAATCGAGCAATATCTAAAGCGGAAGGATGGTCATAATTAAGTTTTTTTCTTTCTTCTAGTGGCATATCGTCGCGCGGAAGATAATAATCGTCAAAATTAATTACTAAAGTGTTTCCGTTAAAAACTTGCTGAAGTTTTTTTGTAAGCGTAGATTTTCCAGAACCACTACCGCCAGCGATACCAATTACTTTTATACTTTTTTGCATTAAAACCTGTATAATTAAATCAATTAGTTAAACAATTCGCATATAGCTTGCGTAAGTTTATTTTTATTAAAAAATTCTTTTCTTTCCCCAACTATTGACCTGTACTTATCCATAATTTCAGGATTATCTATTACGTTACTCAATATATCAAATAACGCTTCCTCCGAATTCTCAATAATCTTACCATACTTCCCATTGTCCAACACTTCCCTCATACCAAAACAGTCAGTAACAATTGCTGGAATCTCTAATATGATTGATTCAATAAGCGTCATACTAAGCCCTTCGGCATATGAAACCTGTAAAAAAACATCAGCATGCTTTAAAAATTTATATGGATTTTCTTGATTACCTAATAAAGAAACGTATTCTTCCAAATTGTAATTACTTAATAATTCTTTTACTTTTTGATACTCTGAACCTGCTCCAATAATCGTTATATGGAAATGCCTACCCGAAAGAACTAATTGTTTGGCAACTTTAAGTAGTCTTGGATATGCTTTTTCAACACGCATATTCCCAATACAAATAAAATTTAAGACACTACTATTAAAGGAATAGTTGCACTCTTGATTTGATTCTAAGATAATGCGTTCATCATCTATAACGTTATAACAAACAACTACTTTCCCATCAAAATCTGAACTAAATTTTTCACATAGCCCCTTTTGAACGGCATTTGAAACGCACACAATCTTGTCAAAAGTAAGATAGGTTTCTTTATGATGATTTAAACTTTTATAGACGTTATTTGAACAAAATAACGTACGAAAGTCAGTATGTACCCACGCAATCTTTTTTGTTTTACGATTTTTGCATCCTGATACCAAAAACGTGCAAAGACCTTCTAAAAAAGCTACTGCGTAATCATAATCATCATCTAGGTAACGTTTATATATCCAATTTGGCGAAACGATTTTTCTTACAAGGTATGTAAAAGTCCTTTCCAAAAACTTATTTCTTGTTTTAATGATACTTTTAATTTTTACATTATCTTTTATTTTACCTTTAAGATCTAACTTGTTATATATCGTTGCAATCGTTATATCGAATCTGTTTGGGTCCATACTATTCACCAATTCGATAAGAGATCTTTGAGCCCCTCCAATTTTTAGGTTGTGGATTAAGAATAATATTTTCTTTTTTTTCATCAATTTTTCTCCTGCTTTTTCTTTTTATTAAAAAACAAGCTAACGAAAAGCTTAAAAATGGCTATTAAATCTTTATTTGCCACGAGCAGTGTCACCACAAGCAGTAGTATAGACGTCGCGATATCCCAATATAGTGACGTCAAGAACATTGACATAACTGAAGCTATAATACTACTAATCAATATTATAAAACTTTTCCATTCGGAATTTCCAGTATTGTAGTAGTGTATACCAAGAATCATCCTATAACCCCTGCTAACAACTATGCTTGATAATGATGAAATTCCTATACCTATCAATCCAAGTCTTGGAATTAGTAAATAGCTCAATCCTACTGAAATAATGATTTGAATTATGGGTGAAATTAGATGGTGTATAGATTTTTTCTTGATATTAACACCAACCCCGTAAATAACTGTAATAAAATTAATACATCCACCTAAAAAAATTGCAGGAGCTATAATATTTGCATTGTAGTATGCTCTGTTTAGTAATAGAATTAACCATCTTCTCAATAATATAACAAACGCAATACCAATTGCCAAAAGAACCGTAAGGCTTAAACCCCAAGTGTGTATCATTGGTTTGAGTTTGTCTGGCTTGTCTATGTTTTTATAAATAATGGGATTCCATATATTGTCTACTGTATTTAGAATCATTAGAGCAACAGTTTGAAATATAGAAGTTGCGGTAAATATACCTAAAATTTCCCAGCCCGCTAAAGAACGAATTATAATTTTTTCCACTATTGGAATAAGTAAAACCAATACGTTATTTAACATTATAGGGAAGCCGTATCTAAATAGCCCCCTATCCGTTGTTCTGCCGGATATATGCGGTACAGCGTTAAACACCTTTACAATAACAAAAATGTTTATCAAAATTGATGCAAGACCACCTATTGCAAATGATAATAAAACCGCTTCAAAAGATATGTCTTTTATTAAAAAGAACAATACGACAAGAAGAATTATAAAGCCTGACCTCGCAACAATATTAGACAAGATATAGTTGCCTGCACGTTCTTCCATTCTAGCCGTTAATTGACTAAATCTATGAACAAAAGAAAATAATATGTAAAAGAACATTATAATAATTGTCTTATAGGCTAATTTTTCACCAAACACAAGCGTTAATAAACTACGTGATGGTTCAAACAAAACAATCGAAAAAATTCCTAGCACGATAAGTGGATATTTAACGCACGTCCACATAAATTTCTTTTGCGTCATACCGTGTTCATAATAAAACCTTGTATATGAAGCATCATATCCAAATGATATAAGGGTAATAACAGCCGTTGTAAACGTTGAAAATAGGCCATACATAGCATAAACTTGCGAATCAAGAATATGCGTTAACAACATAGAATTCGCAAAACCAAGCAAAGCCATTATAACTGTTCCAGCAAAATATATCGCCGTATTTTTAGCAGTTTTATTCAAAATAGTTACCTTCTTTAATTAAACAAGAGGATAGCCGTTAAGCACCAAGTTGTTTTTTAATTGTTTTTTCGTTAAATCTTTGCCAAGCTTAAAACTTGAAATTAAACTTTTTAGATGGCGAATAGGCATGCAAAACTTTTTATATTTTATAGCACGTTTAATAATGCCTAATCTTCTTCTTGTAATATTTTTAGCGTTTGCCTTAAAATTGCTAAACTTTAACTTGAAAGACTTTAATAACGATTCAACTAGCGTTATAAATATATTTTCCATCTCTTCAACGGTGAAGTTGTATTTGCAATCACCACCAATTTTAACTGATAAGCAATAGTTGAAATAATTTTTTATTTTATTATCTATCGGCAACGTTTCAACTAAAGCGCAACGTTTTGCAAATCCACTTTCTAGGATACCGTGTTCGACCAGCAAAACTGTCATTAAATCTAAAGAATTTTTCGCTAAAGAATATTTATATTGTTCTATGTTGCCCGCTTTCTTTTGGGGAAAGCCGTAATACATAACGGAAAAAACTCTGTGAGTTAATATATCCCTTATATCATATAAATTGATATTATCTAACGTAATTTTGGGCATTAACTCTTTAACGTCTTTACCAACCACCGTCTTTCCCATTTTAATAGCGTCAAACGTTAATAGCTTTTTCTCTAGTCTAGGAAGATTATCTAATAAAATATAGGAATTATCAACGTGGAAAAAGGTTGAAATATTATCTGCAAATACTTCTTTAGCATATTCTTGACAATAATTTTCAAACTTGGATAAATCGCTTAAACCTTGTGGATAAAAAACAAAAGTTTCTATATCGCTAATCAAAACAGTTTTTCCGTCTTGAATTATCCAAGAGCCTTCACCCCTTGATAAACTACCTAAAAGCATTACCGATAGTTTACCTTGATAGTTATCGTCGTTAAATTTATTTAAACCGTCAAAAAAAGCCGAAACCTTTTCCTCTAGTTCTTTATTAACATTATAAAAATAAGCCATAACTATTCTTTTCCCATTACCCTTTTTATTAATTGATGAGCTGAAGGGTATATATATTTTTCTTCTAGTTTTTCTTCGCCGTTAATTAAAATGACTGTTGCATTTTGGTCATAAGAAGTCCATTCCGGCCAAAAACCGTGCATACCTGAACCATCTGGATTGGGCTTTTTAAGGCTCTTGCCAAACCAATTGTTAGCAAAAACGTTTCCTTCCTTGAGTATATAAATTAAATCGCCAAATTTTCTATCCGTAACTTTGTAAAATGCGCGGTCATCTTCGGTTAGTAAGTGCCCTTCTTCTCTTGTTAGCAAATATTCTTTAATAGGCTCTATTAATTTTTTGTCCTCAATAAAGAAACACATTATAGCAGAATCTGAATATGCAATATACGTCTTTTTAGTTTGCTTACCAAAATGTTTTCCTAATTGCAAGTCAATCTTTTTGTTAACGGTACTCATACCGTGGTCGGAAACGATTAAAATAGATTCTTTTGGGTTTATCGTTAAATATTTATCAAGCAACGTTTTAAGTTCCGCCATATAGGGCTTTAATCTTGCGCTATATTTTTCACCGCGCCTACATAGATGCCCTAATGCATCGGCAAAACTTAAAACCAAGAAAATATTTTTATTACCATCTTCAATAGAAGCATTTAATTTAGAGACTGTTTCGTCAAATGAAAGATGTCCTTCATCTTGAGAAATAACGGTATAACCGTCAAAAATAGGTTCTTGCCCATAAATTTTTTTATTCCAAAAAAGATATTTACTCTTTTCAGTAAACTCATTGCGAAACCTATAAGGGATGTTTGCGAAGGTGTTTTTTCTATAAATTTTTCGGTCAAGAACTTTTTTTGAAATGACAGATAACTTGTCAAAGCATTCTAGCGGTCTAAGAATGGTTGACAAAAATCTAACAGACTTTTTTGGTTCTTTTTCCTTTACCCAATCAACAAATACCCCACGGTCGTCAGGATATTTATTGCAGTAAAGTTGCCAATGAAGACTTGAACTATAAGCAATATTTGGTAACATTTCTGAAATTTGAATATTATCAAACCAATTTGAATAGTTTAACTTCATTTCGTTATAAGGTAATGCGTCGATAAAAATACTTAACGGCATAATCCCCCCTTTTATACAAGTGATAAGAATAAAACTAAAATAAGCAATGCCGCCGCCGCCAAGAAACTAAAGGGTTTTGCATCTTTATTTTGGTCGGTACATAATGAATAGTTTATAATTTGAACGGGTAACAAGAATAAATAGTGTCTAAATACGCCTATTGATAAAATGATTACCGCTGAATAGAAAATAAATGTCGACCACCAGAAAAACCTGTTGCGCTTTTTGAAAAAGATGTAAATAAAGTTACCTGTAGCAATAGGATATATAGACACGTTAAGGTTTGTTATTATGGTAAGCCATAAACTACTTCTACCCATTTTTAAAAGGTTGAGTGTAATTGGTTGCAACGTTGCGAAAAAGTAGGTAAACGGCAATTTGTAAATATCTGTTATACCGTTTATTTGCACATATCTAATGCCATTACCAAGCCCTGTATCACCACCATAATCTTCAACTTTTATAAAGAAAGCTTCGTATATTCTATTACCAAAAATGATTATAAACGCAATAAATACAAGAATAGTTACAGCAAGGGACCAATATTTTTTGGATTTTGCAAAACCGATTGCAATATATACACCAAATAAAATAAGTAAAAATTCAGTTACTGCCCCGCGTGAAAAATAAACGCCAATAAGCAACAACGCACACCATATAAATTGAATTATTTTTACTTTTTTATGGTTTTGCACCATTAAAAATACGTAAAATGCATACAAAACGCCGTACATAATGAATATATCTTTAATTGGGAAGCAGCACGTAAACAACGTTAATGGCAAATAGGCAAATATTCTTGCCGCCTTAAGAGCCGGCTTACTTTTTCCCGAAATTAATAGCGTTATGTTATATATTAATTTAATGCATGCCGTCGATAAAATTATATTAAGGAATCTACCTGCATATATCGACCTAAAAGCGTATGCCAAAAGGCACGTTACTAAAGGCCAAAACGGTTGCATATACGCATCTATTACAGCCGCAAGCGCCTTACCATCGAATAAACTAGATGCATTTCTTATATATGTAATAGCATGCGATTCGTATTTAATATCGTCAGAAATAAAGTACGGTTCAATGCCTACTTTTGGCAAGAGCAATATTGTAATTAACAATAATAGCCTTAAAGCGAACCCAATATAAAGGGTTCGTTTTAATCGAATCGATTCTTTATTGTCTATACATACGTTCATGTTTTATTAGCCTCTTTTTACCTTTTGTACGGCTTGCTCGTAATATTTGCGTAATTTTCCAGCCTCTATATTTAGATCATAGCCGTTTTCAATAATATCTTTATAACATTCAGCACGATTTGTTACAGTGAGCGCACAAGCATGTTTTGCCCACGTTTCATCATCTTTTTCTAAACCAATAAAATTAACACAAGGACCAACTTTAACTAAATTTGTAACTGCGGTAGACGACAATGCCGGTAACCCGTTGCATTGAGTTTCTATTAACGTAAATGGTAATCCTTCGTATACACTGGGGAAAACAAAAACGTCAAACGCGTTAAGTAGTAAATGCACGTCGTCACGAACACCTAAAAGGGTAATTTTATCTTGAAGTCCTAAATCGTTTATCTTATTTTCAATATCGTGTTGCAACTCTCCACGACCAACCATAAACAAGTGTGAGTCAGGGTTGATTTTTTCTATTTCTTTATAGATATCAAGCAAACGAAGTTGGTTTTTTTGAGCACATAGTCTTCCTACGTGTCCTATGGCAAAAGTATTTTCCTTTAGTCCAAGTTCTTTTCTAGCATTTTCCCTTATATCGTTATCAAATCTATACTTGTCACTTTGTATCGCGTTATTAATAATGGTAACTTTATTTCTCTTATAAGCGCGTTTACCCCACACCCATTTTGCCGCGGCAATGCCACAAGCGAATAAATGTGTGGCTTGCATTTTAGTTAAGATAGCAAACATAAAACGTAAAATTCTTTGTTTAAAATTTTCCGGTTCGTTAGCAATATGCGCGTGAACGATTCTAACCTTAATCCCGCACCTCTTTGCACAGGTTAACGCTAGAAAACCTTTGTAGCCTAAATGGACGTGAACAGCATCGTATTTGTTTTCAGTCATTATTTTTTTAAGGGTTTGATAATTTTTTCTTACATTACCAGTTTGACGCGGTACGCGATAAATAGTCGAACCTAAGTTTTTAATATCCTTTTCTAAAATGCCAACTTTTTTATTATCAACTATGGCAAAATCAAAACGTATGTCGCTTAACCTACTGCAATAGTTAAGTAGATATCTATCGATACCACCACCATCTAAGTCAACACACACTTGCAGTATTTTCATTACTTTTCCCCCGCTTTGAAACTTTCTTCATAAAGGTTTACGTAAATCATATATTGTTGAGTCTTCTCATATTTTTTTGCAGTTTCTACTGGGCTTAAATATTTTGCTGAGATAACTTGCGTTAAAACTTCAACAACGTTATCAACGTTCAAGTCACTGATAACGACACCACCATTTTCATCAATTACTTCTGGTACAGCGGTATAGTTACTAACTACCGCGGATGTTCCACAAGCCATTGCCTCTACCGTTGTTAGCCCCATTGTTTCTTGCCTACTAGGATTAAAATACACGTCTGCAGTAGTATATATTTCAGCAAGTTGAGAAACGGAGTTCGTTCTTTCGATAATTAAAATTTGTTCTGGAACGTTCTTTGCTTGTTCTTTGGTTAAACCAACAATCACAACCTTATAGTCGTCACCTAATTTTTTAGATAGTTCTATAAAATCGCTTAGTCCCTTTCTTTGTCCCCAAGCGGAAGCAACGCCAAGGATAATCTTTTTATCGGTTAGGCCGTATTCTTCTCTAAAGTTGCTTTCGGTGGGCTTGAATACCGTTAAGTCAACGCCGTTACGAATAGTCTTTACGGGATATTTACCTAGGAAAGATTTTTCAACTAAATCTTTAAGCCAATCAGAAGGCGTTACGATAGTCATATTTTTTACAGACGTAAACAAGCGCTTTTTATCTTTATAGTTCTTTTTAGAACGGTCTATAATTAAACTGCTTGGATATGATTTTTTAAGCGGACATTTTTTACAGCCCGTTTGCCAGAGATTACAATTTTTAGTCGTAAAATAGGAGCAATGCCCAGTGAAAGCCCAGCAATCGTGCAAGGTCCACACAACCGGAATATTCGCTTTTTCTAAGAACTTAAATAAGAGTTTAACGTTCAAATAGTAGCCGTGTAGGTTGTGCAAGTGAATAACGTCAGGGTTATATTGCTTTATCCATTTAATAAACTTTTTCGTAGAAACTATGCTGTTAAAACCTGCATTGTCAAAAAGTCTAGTAAAGAAAGCATCCATTTTAACACTTAATTTTGTACTAATTTTCACAGCATATTTTTTATATTTTTCAGGAACGACTTCTCTGCCGTAAGCAATTTTACAATCGTGCCCTTCTTTTTCTAAAACTTCGGCAATATCCGTACATATTCTACCCGTACTACGAATACCGCAAACTGTGTTAATTAAAAGAACCTTCATTATGCCCCCTTTTTGATGACTGTTTGAAATATGATTTGAAAAAAATTTACCGATCAAAAGTGTTTTAGTATAATATCACAAGCCTTTTCAGACGTGAAATTTGCAAGAAAATAATCTTTCATTTTTTCTTTCATTAATGCAGTATCATCCGTGCAAGCTTGTTTTACTAGTTTAGAAAAATCTTTAGCATCTCTACTTTCGCACCACCAGCCAAAACCACCGTCTACTATCGTCTTGCCAACGTCGGTATTTACGTCTGTACAAGCAAGAACGGGAACGCCTGCCATCATATAAGATAATAATCTTGACGGATAGTTAGGTATTGTAAATCGCTTATCAAGGAAAATCATACCAACGTCGCACGCGGCAACCATACGGTCGTAATCTTCTTTGGGAAGTCGTTGCATAAGTTTGAAGTTAGACTGCTTTTCGGTCTCTTCAAACTCTTTTAACTTTGTATATTCCGTGCCGTCACCAACGACCAAGAAAAATGCTTCATTATTATCTTTTTGTGTTTTGATACACTCAATTAAGAAAGGAATACCTTGCGGTTTACCTAAATTGCCACCGTAAATAAAAATCTTTTTATCTAGCGGTAAGCCGTATTTTTCACGCAAAACGTTTGCTTCTGCCTTATCTAGAGAAAGGTCTGTAAAGTAACGAGAGTTAGGACAAACTTCTACCCTATCGGCACTAACTTCTTGGTTGTTTTTTAAAACGTATTCGCAATTTGCGGGGCTCATACAACCGATATAATCGGATAAAGCATATAACTTTTTTTCTTTATTGCGGAAGTATTTATAAATTATGCCCTTTAATCCACCCTTACTTAAAACACCAATATCAATAGCGTTTTGCGGGAAAATATCTTTTAGCAAAAGGTAGCTTTTAGCTCCATCTCGCTTTTTAATAAACTTAACGACGTTACAAAAAGTGATAGGCGGTGTTGAATATATTACTAAATCAAATTTTACATTAGACAAATACCTTTTTATGCCTTTTATAAACAATGATTCGATTGTCAAAGTAGAAATGCCCTTTTCAATCATACCGCATTTAGTAATGTTACCTATCTTAATGCTTAACCAATTAACACCCTCTTCTTGCTTAAATACAGTTTCCTGTCCGCTACGCTTCTCGTTGGCACTTATAAGATAAACTTCATGACCACGTTTGGTTAATTCAAGCAATATACTTGTATAAATGCCCGAAGAAGATATGTTTTCAATTTTGCCTATTGTTAAAAATGCAATTTTCATAAAAATCTCCAATTAGGAACAGTTTATTGAATAAAACTAAATTTTTCTTACACTAACCTCATTATATTTCATCATATAAACATTTTCCTCATAAGCA
The DNA here is from genome assembly GCA_017465145.1 of Clostridia bacterium. Lineage (GTDB taxonomy): Bacteria > Bacillota > Clostridia > Christensenellales > Borkfalkiaceae > UBA1259. Next base: position 22,520 of record JAFTWU010000001.1, read on the forward strand.
CCGATATTTTTTTTATTTACAATGCCTTTCATGTTGTTTAGAATCAATTTCATATGGTCTACACCACACTCGTATGCGTGGGGATATCCACCGCCAAAGCGGGGATTAACCTCAGATATATAATAATTGCCATCAATATCAAAAATATCAATATCAATTTGACCTCTATATCCACTATCAGATGCAAACTTTTCTATTAGAGCAAACAATTTTTCATCCTTAAAACTTACTGCTTTATCCGTTTCACCAGCTCTCATAAGAATTTTCTTTTTTGTAAAGATCGACACCACTTCACCAGAAATCATATCGATATAAACGTCTGCACCAATTTCTTGACCGTTTAAAAACTGTTGAATCATTAAATCGGATGAGTGATTAAATAACAATTCCAAAGTGTCTTTATCGTATACTTTAGAAATTGCAATGCTTGCACTACCACGAACGGGTTTAACAAATACAGGAAAATCAACCGTTCCATTTGCTAAATCAGTATAAAAGTCAGACAAGGTAACGTAACTTTTTGCACAATTATAACCATTTGTAACAAGCCATTTGTACATTTCTTGCTTATCTAAACTGCGTTCACAAAGTTCATAGGGCGAACCTATAACCATGACACCAAGTTTAGCAAAGTCTTCCTTATGCTTTGCTAAAAGTGAAAGTTCCGGGTCAATTAACGATAATACTGCAGAAATTTTTTCTTTTTTACAAATATCAAGAATTACGTCTATATATCCTAAGTCGGTCATGCGTGGAACTTGATAAAATTTATCCGCTTCGTAAACGGCGGGCGCAATATTACTCATGTCCGTTACTATTACTTTGCCCTCTCTAGCAAAAGTTTTTTTGAAATATTGAATAACCTTGTTACGCGTCCCAACACTTAAAATTAAAACGTTCATTATTTACCCCCTAAATCATCAAAAAATAGTGGTGTTCCGCCGGTATGAATAAACAAAATGTTTTTACCAACAATTTTATTTTTTTTGAGATAATCCATCATGCCATAAAACGCTTTGCCTGTATATGTATGGTCCAACGGCATACCCTCTTTTATCAGTACTTCTTTTATAAGCGCGTTTACGTCGTCGTTCGTTCTACCATATCCACCACAAATATAATCATCGACAAACAAAACACTATTTCCTATATCTGTCACTTCTAAAATTACATTTTTTTCCATCAAATAATCATTTACACTCTCAACAACAACTTGTCTACCACGGGGGTTGCTTCTTGCAATACTTATACCTACAATAGTAGAATCAGCGTTCTTGCTAAGCAACTTACCGCATACTAGTCCAGCTTGCGTTGTACCCGTACCTGAGGCGTGAAAAATATAATCAAAATTTATACCAATTGTTTTTTGCTGTTCAAGTATTTCATTAAAACATTGCACGTAAGCCTCTGTCCCTATGTTGCCATGACCACCGCCGGCAATAAAATAAGGCGTTTTGCCTTGTTCTTTTAATAGCATCATAAGGTTATCTATAGTTTTCGCAACATCTTTTACGGGACAAGTGATTATCTCTGCGTTAAAAAAGTGCATAAGCTTACTGTTAAATGTTTCTTTAGCGTTTTCTTCAGGCGAAATAAGATAACACGCCAATCCTTTGCTTGCGCAAAGATTTGCAACTATACGGCAATGGTTGGAACTACTGCTACCGTAGGTTACTACACAATCGGCATTTTTATTTTGGATGTCAGCAAAAAACAACTTGGCTTTTCTAGCCTTATTCCCACCAAAGGATGTGGGAATAAAGTCTTCACGCTTCACATAAAAGTTGTTATTATCCGATATTTTATTAAGCTTGTGTATTTGTGTAAACATACATTACTCTTTTATAAAATCTTTTCTAAGTATTCCCATCGCAAAACGATTTACGTGACGACCGTTATAAATTAAATCATCCATCAATAATCCTTCTCTCTTAAACCCTATTTTTTCAAATAAACATTGAGCGTTTACGTTGACATCTTCAGTGTATAAATATACTTTGTTTAAGAGTAAAGTGTTAAATGCATAATCTAAAAGTTTTATGCTTGCTTTTTTTGCTATCCCTTTACCCAAATAAGCTTGTTCACCAATACAAACATAATATTCTGCTTTTTTATTTTTGCTATCTATAGACAATAAGCCAATTAATCCAACAGAAATATTGTCGACATTTATCACAGCATCGAACCTTGTTGTGCTTTCTTTGTTTTTTTTAAACCATACCTTAGTTTTCTCTTCTTCAAGCGGAAGGTCGTAATGCAAATATCTATTTACGTTCGGATCGTTAATCCAGCGTACTTTTTTTGGAATATCAATCTCCTCAAATTTTCTTAAACTTACTTCCATACTAATCCTGTTTCTTTGACCTTTCTTCGTTAAGTTTGCCCACTTTATGTTCAGCTCCTACCAATATGTCGCTTTTCTTTATGACCTTTAATACCGTTTGTAGTATGATCTTAATATCAGCAAAAAGGGATATGTTGTTAACGTACTTAATATCAAAACTAAACTTTTCTTCCCAACTTATAGCGTTTCTACCGTTAACTTGTGCAAGACCTGTCAAGCCAGGACGAACATTGTGACGGTGTCGTTCTTCTTCAGTATAGTAAGGCAAGTAACTGACTAACAACGGTCTAGGACCAACGATTGACATATCGCCGATGAATATATTAAATAATTCTGGAAGCTCGTCCAATGAAGTAGAACGCAACATTCTGCCATATTTATTTAAGCGCACATCGTCAGGCAAAAGCTTACCATCCTTATCTTTTGCATTAGACATAGTGCGAAATTTTATAAGCGTGAAAATTTTTTCATTACCATCTTTACCTATTTTACCAGGGCGTTTTTGAGTAAAAAAGGGATTTCCCTTCATTTTTATTGCACCAACAATAATCAAACACAAAAGCAATGGTGACAAAACTATAATTGCAATTCCACTTAGTAGAACATCATAAACTCGCTTAAAAATCGGGCGATATAATAGTGCGGAAATTAGAACGGTTAACGTTATTGAAACAATACAAATTAAAAATATTCCCCACCAACTAGAAACTAATGTCAATAAAAACTCTTTCATACAATTTCACCTATTAAAAACAACTCTTTATTGCTTCGATAACGAAGTCTTGTTCTTCTTCTGTCATCTTAATGTCAGAAGGTAAACATAAACCACGCGCAAATATATCTTCGCAAACGGGCTTATCTTCAACCGAAATAAAATGGTATCCCTTAAACACGGGTTGCATATGCATCGGTTTCCATATAGGACGGGTTTCAATATTTAGGTCGTTTAATTTTTTCATAACGTCTATAGTGTCAACGTTAACGCCATTATCAATCAACATGCAAGATAGCCAGAAATTAGGATCGCTTTCTTCAAGATAGGGATTCATTGTGATTGGTAAATCTTTCAAACCGTCTTTATAGCGTTTATATATTTTTGCTTTTTTAGCTTTATGGTCATCAAGATAAACTAACTGACCGCGACCTATACCTGCAACGACGTTTGACATGCGATAGTTATAACCTATCTCTTCGTGTTGATACCAAGGTGCCGGCTCACGCGATTGAGTTGACCACTTAAACGCTTTATCGCGGTCTGCCTTGTTGGAAGTGATAAGCATACCGCCACCGGAAGTCGTTATAATCTTATTGCCGTTAAAACTTATAACGCCGTACTTACCAAACGTACCCGTTTGTTTTCCCTTGTAGGTAGCAGAAAGTGATTCAGCTGCATCTTCAATTAAAATTGCGTTATGCTTTTTGCAAACTTCTAAAATTTCATCCATCTTTGCGGGCGTGCCGTAAAGATGAGCAAGAACAACGACTTTAGCGCTAGGATATTTTTCAAAAGCTTTTTCCAAAGCCTTTGGGCACATATTCCAGGTATCGCGTTCACTATCTATAAACACTTGCACTCCCCCTTCGTATGAAACGGGGTTAACCGTTGCAGAAAAAGTCATAGACGTACAAAGGACGATATCATTTCTCTTTACACCCGCAAGCTTCATTGCAAGATGTAACGCCGCCGTACCTGCAGACAATGCAAGAGTATGGCATTCTCCTTCTTCATTTTGCAATAGATATTGAGATATCTCTGCTTCTAATCCGTCGCAATTAAACCCCAAAGGAGCAATCCAATTCTTATCAAAAGCTTCTTTAATAAAAGCCATTTCATTGCCGTGCATTGTAGGTGTTGCCAAAGGAATTCTTTTTTCTACTCTTTTCATAATTCTGTCCTATATAATTTAAAAACAATTACGCGTGCGTATACATTATATATTGCGCCAAATTTATTTTACCATTGTTACGTTATATTGTCAATGGTGAATATAAAGTTTATAGGTGTTTTTTGTATTTTTTTGAAGGTTTTTTGCATTTTTTGGCAATTTTAGGCACCAAAAAAGACCGTTAAACTACTATTACGGTCTCTTTGTGAAATTTATGTAATTTTGCTATCATTTGATTTTATTTTGAATATTTTTCAATTAACTCTGGCGTGAGTTTTTGAGCTGAATCTTTATCACAATAGATAGTTGTATCGGCGTGTTCTTTTAATAAGGTTGCCGGCACAAGTGGAGATAAATCACTTGCGAGTGTATTATAAACGGCATCTGCTTTAACGGCATATGGCACAACAGAAATAATCGTTTTGCACTTCATAATTTGCGGACAAGTCATACTTATCGCCTGTTTATACGTTTCATCAACGTTCTTAAACCAACCTTCACCTATTTGTTGTTGCAAACAGCGGTCGTCTAAAGTAACCACCTTATAAGCACGGCTATCGTTAAAATCTGCCGGTGGGTCGTTAAAGGCTATATGGGCGTTTTCCCCTATCCCTATTAAACCAACGTCTATGGGTTTTTCATTAATTAAATCGGTAAGTTCTTTAATCGTTTGCTCTGGGGCTTTGCTACCGTCAATAAGATGAGCTACGCCGGGATTAACCACGTTAACGAATCTATCTAAAAGATATCGTTTAAAACTTGCGGGATGATTTTCACTTATACCCACGTATTCGTCTAGGTGAAACATTTCCACCTTGCTCCAATCAATATCTTGTTTTACGAATTCGGTGAAAAATGGGAATTGCGAAGCACCCGTAGAGAGCAATATTCTCGCATAGCCTTGCTCTTTTATCGCCTTTTTAACAAGGTTTCCAGCGTGAATAGCGGAAAGAGCACCAAGTTCTTCTTTAGTGTTACAAATTATAAGTTTCATAAACATTCTCCTTTGAAAATGATTTGTTTTATGTTTAAATCATCGTCCATAATGATAAGGTCTGCAAGTTTTCCTTGCGCAATTTCCCCACGGTCTGTATACCCCATTACTTTTGCGGGCGTTGTTGAACACATCTTTGAAAGTGCAACCATATTTTTACCAATAGCCCCCGCCATTGTGCGATAAAGCCTATTAAACGTTGCGGTACTTCCGGCAAAAGATTGTTTGTCTGGCAAAAATGCAACGTCGTTTTCAACGATTATTTCTTGCCCGTTATCCAAGCTCCCTATAACACTTTTAGCGCCGTTAGGCAACCCCGCGGGGCGCGTTGCATCAGTCACTAGGCAAATTTTATCTGCACCCTTTATTTTGTAAACGTATTGAAGTAATTCTTTTGGCAAATGTCTGCCGTCTGCAATAAGTTCTACGTACATATCGTCAAAATAAAGCGCCCCTTCGACGACACCTGCCTTTCTAAAAGCATTTTTTCGCGTTACACCGTTCATACCTGAATAGAGGTGTGTCGCTAAGGTATAGCCGTTATCTATTGCGTTTTTAACGTCGTTAAAATCACCGTCTGTATGTGCTATCGATAAAACTAGACCAAGGGTTTTCCCCTTTCGTGCTAAATCGTTAGCACCGTCTAATTCAGGGGCAATACTAATTCTTTTAATAAAGGGATATTCGGCGACAAGTTCTTCTAAATTAAATTCTAGCGGATGCACCATATCAGCAACCTTTTGAGCACCACATTGCACGGGATTTAAACAAGGTCCTTCTAAATGAACGCCCGCAACGTTAGTTTTTTGAGATTTTTTCAAAAACTCTTTACACGTTTCAAACGCTTTCTTCGTTGTGATTTTATCTGCGCATAACGTAGTTAAAAATAAAGTCGTTGTGCCGTGTAACAAATGAAAAGATGAAATTTCTTCGTTAGATTTAATAGTGCCATCCATAAAGTCGTATCCGTTGCCACCGTGACAATGCAAATCGACAAATCCTGGTATCAAATAGTTACCGTTGGCATCTATTTCTTTATAATCTTCCAGAAGAGAAACGTGCCCACTACCTAGGCTAGAGATTAGTCCGTTTTCAACGATACAATAACCGTTTTCTATAATATTTTCTTTTGTTACGACACGTGCATTTTTAATTAAAGTTTTCATAGCACCCCCTAAAACCCTTATTCTCATCTATTATAAATTTTAACATATATATTTATATAAAAATATATTTAATCATACTTAAAAAGTTATTTTTACATAAATCTTACATATTTTTTAATACAAAATATTGACTTGTAATACTATCGAATATAAAATAAAAGCAAAGGGGGCGCAAAGTGAACTTTATTGAGATTGAAAAAACTGAACGAAAAAACGAGTGGGCTATGTCGCAACTACAAAGCCACGATTATTATGAAATTTACTTTTTACTAGAAGGCAAAAGAAAAATATTTTTTGAAAATAAAATGTTTAATATTGACGCGGGGACAGTTTGCATTATCCCCCCGTTTTTTATGCATAAAACGGAAGGCGGTGCATATAGGCGTATTAATATAAACGTATCCCCCGACCTATTAACTAGAGATGAGCGTTCTTTTTTAGATAGTTGCACAAGCGTTGCTTATAAGATTGAAAACAAGGCGCTTTTAACAATTACTTCACTTTTAGAACTTGCGTGTAAGGAAAATTCTTCACCTAAACAAGATAAAAAAATGTTACACTTTGCAAAGGTAATTTTTGCACTTTTAACTGAAAATGAAAACGTGCTAACCCCCGTAGATTTTAATGCGACAGTAAACGTTAACAAAAAAGACACCACCGTACTTAAGGTAGTATCTTATCTAAACGAAAACTTTGCTGAAAAAATTACCCTTTCTACCCTTTCAAAAAAATTCTATATTTCTATTAACACACTATGTACACGGTTTAATAATTCTATGCGTTGTACCGTTATGGATTATCTTAATCACGTTAGAATTAGCACGGCTAAAAGATTGCTTACGACAACTAGCTATAATATGGAAAAAATAGCAGGCGTTTGTGGTTTTTCATCGGCAAATTATTTTAGCTTAATTTTTAAAAAGCACGTCGGGCTATCCCCGTTAAACTACCGAAAGGGCAAATAATATAACTTAAGTGGGCACCTTGTATCAATAAAAGGCACTTTTAAGCGGATAAAAATAGGTGTTGTTTACATATAAAAAACAAGTGATTTTGAATAAAATAAAAATAAAAAAGGCTTATGCGGAAAGCATAAGCCTTTAATTTATATTTTCTTGGATTATTTCAATGCTTCTTCAATAGCAACTGCGCATGCAACGGTCATACCAACCATTGGGTTGTTACCAGCACCGATTAAGCCCATCATTTCTACGTGAGCGGGAACTGAGCTTGAACCAGCGAATTGAGCGTCAGAGTGCATTCTACCCATGGTGTCGGTCATACCATAAGATGCAGGACCTGCAGCCATGTTGTCGGGGTGAAGCGTTCTACCCGTGCCACCACCAGAAGCAACTGAGAAATAGCTCTTGCCGTTTTCAATAGCCCATTTCTTATAAGTACCTGCAACGGGGTGTTGGAAACGAGTTGGGTTGGTAGAGTTACCGGTAATAGAAACGCCAACGTTTTCATGAATCATAATAGCAACGCCTTCTGGAACGCTATCTGAACCATAGCATTTAACCTTTGCTCTAGCGCCGTTAGAGAATGCCTTTTCTTCAAGAACTTTAACTTCTTCGGTAGCAGGGTCAAATTCAGTTTCAACGTAAGTAAAGCCGTTAATTCTTGAAATGATATAAGCAGCATCTTTACCTAAACCGTTAAGAATAACCCTTAAGGGTTTAACCCTAACCTTGTTTGCATTAAGAGCAATCTTAATTGCACCTTCTGCTGCAGCAAAAGATTCGTGACCAGCAAGGAAGCAGAAACATTCGGTTTCTTCTGAAAGAAGCATTTTACCTAAGTTACCGTGTCCTAAGCCAACCTTTCTGTTTTCAGCAACAGAGCCAGGGATACAAAATGCTTGTAAGCCTATACCGATATTAGCAGCAGCAGTAGCAGCGCTCTTATCACCCGTTTTTTCAGCAGCTTTCAATGCGATTGCTGAACCTACAACGTATGCCCATTTAGCATTTTCAAAACAGATTGGTTGAGTTTCTTGTGTGATGGTATATGGGTCAATGCCATATTTATCACAAATTTCTTTACATTCATCAATAGAGTTGATACCAAATTCTTTAAGAGTTAAAAGAATTTTGGCTTCACGTCTTTCATAACCTTCAAAATGTGCCATAATTACCTTTACCTCCTATTATTCCTTGCGTGGGTCAATATACTTAACCGCACCATCTTCAGGTTTGAAGCGACCATAAGTGCCTTTAGACTTTTCATACGCTTCGTTGGGTTCCATACCTTTCTTAATAAAGTCGGTCATTTTTCCGAGTGAAACGAATTCGTAACCGATAACTTCATTATTTTCATCTAGAGCCATTCTTGTGCAGTAACCTTCGGTCATTTCAAGATATCTTACGCCCTTTGCTTTAGTACCATACATAGTGCCAACCATTGAGCGTTCGCCTTTACCAAGGTCTTCCATACCAGCACCGATAACCAAACCACCTTCAGAAAAAGCAGATTGTGAACGACCGTATACGATTTGCAAGAAAAGTTCTCTCATTGCAGTATTGATAGCATCGCAAACAAGGTCGGTATTCAATGCTTCTAAAAGCGTTTTGCCGGGTAAGATTTCTGCAGCCATTGCAGCAGAGTGAGTCATACCAGAACAACCGATAGTTTCTACGAGTGCTTCTTCAATAATGCCGTCTTTAACGTTGAGTGAAAGTTTGCAAGCGCCCTGTTGAGGTGCACACCAGCCAACACCGTGCGTATAAGCAGAAATATCTTTTATTTCTTTTGCTTGTACCCATTTACCTTCTTCGGGTATTGGTGCAGGACCGTGATGAGGACCCTTTTGCACACAGCACATACCCTTTACTTCAGTTGAATATTGCATAAATACATGCCTCCAAAAAATTTTCAAATACAATTAAGTAAAGTATAACACAAACTAGTATATTTTGACAAATACTTTTTGCGTTTTACTATAATAAATATCAATTTTAAGCCATTAAACGTTGCTTTTCTCATCTTTTTCTAAACTACGCTTATAATAAAACATGTATTGTTGAAAATAGCCCGCATTATCGCCGAACGTTTTATTGAAGTATTCTGTGATTTTTTCCCTATTCTTTTCTGAGCCGAAAAAGTTTTCTCTATAAACCTTTTCTATCCAAGTGTCTACGGGGAAAGAATCGCTACGGTGAAAGCCAAATAAACACACGCAGTCTGCAACCTTTGGGCCAACGCCGTAAATGGACGTAAGCGCTTTTTTTAGTTCTACTGTCGACAGGTTGTTTAATGCGGTTAAATTAAAGCCGTTTAGAATATCTTCGGCAAGGCGTTTAATATATTGAGCGCGGTAGCCTAGCCCTATTTGTTTATAAAAACCAAGGCTTTCTTTAGCCATAATTTCCACCTTAGGAAAGGAAAAATATTTACAGCCGTCAAATTCCTTTTCTTCGCCTAAAGCGGTGCATAAACGCTCTAAAATGCCCTTAATTCTAGGGATGTTATTGTTTTGGGAAACGATAAAGGAAAAAAGCGTTTCAACGCTATCTTGGTTTAATATTCTTATTCCCTTCCCCATCGCCGTACAGCGCGATAAAAAGGGGTTATGGTGCGATTTTGCGCTATTAACTATTGCACTATAATCACGTGATAAATCGAAAAAATTCTCAAAATATTTAACGTCGTTATCGGCGCAAATAATTTTGGTAATATCCCCTTTAGTTTCAACTATAGCGCACTTATCAAGTGAAATAACCCTATAGGCATTTTCGCCCACGAGGTAAAAACGAAATATTTGACCGCATTCTAAAGTATCGCGGACGTTAAAATATTCACTTGGGAAAGTTATTAAAGCCATTTTGAATAAATTTTTCCTTTTTCACAACACTAATTTTGTTAATGCTTACCTTTTTATTATAATTTATCCGTTAGATAAAATCAAGTGGGAGCAGTTTTTTGCATATACTTTTTTATAAAAAAATTGACACGCGCCCGCAATGATAGTATACTTAAAGCAAGGAGATATAATATGGATATTAAAGTGATGAACAATTTAAGTTACGGCTTATTCGTTTTAACGGCAAAAGGCGAAAAAGATAACGGTTGTATTACGAACACCGCAATGCAGGTTACCACAAGCCCAAACCGTATTGTTATAGCGGTTAACAAGCAAAATTACACCCACGATTTAATTGTTAAAAGCGGGGTGTTTAACCTTTCTATAATAGATGAAAGCGCCAAGTTCGACTTGTTTAAGCAATTTGGTTTTTCAAGTGGGCGCGATACCGATAAATTTAAAAGTTTTACCGCTTATAAACGCGCCGATAACGGCGTTTTATACGTCACTACGGGGGTTAACAGCGTTATTTGTGCCAAGGTTGTATCTACCACCGATTTGGGCACTCATACCCTATTTTTAGCCGACGTTACCGATGGATTTAAGATTAACGAAAACGCTAGCGCAACCTATTCTTTCTATCACAAAAACATTAAGCCAAAGCCCGAAGAAGTTAAGCCTGCGTCCGCGGAAAGCAAAACGGAAAAAAGCGCAGAGCCCGTGTATAGATGCACCATTTGTGGCTATATTCATAAAGGTGAAATGCCAGATGATTTCACTTGCCCGTGGTGTCGCCATCCAAAAGAAGACTTTGAAAGAATTCAGTAAGGCATTAGCACATAATTGTCGATTGATTAGAATTGATTAAAGCATAAAAAAACGACCTTAAAATTAAGGTCGTTTTAATTTTTGTTTGTTTTAACGATTAGTCAGCAGCGTATACGCTAACTTTCTTACCGTCTCTACCCATTCTTTCGAACTTAACAACACCGTCGATAAGTGCGTAAATGGTGTAATCACTACCTAAACCAACGTTGTTACCGGGGTGAATCTTGGTGCCACGTTGACGAACGATAATGCTACCTGCTTGAACGCTTTGACCGTTGTTTGCTTTAATGCCAAGTCTTTTAGCGTTACTGTCTCTGCCATTCTTCGTGCTACCGCCACCTTTGTGGTGAGCAAATAATCTAAATAACATCATATTAAATACCCTCCTACCTTATTTAGCAGCGATTTCTAAAATCTTAACTGCGGTGAAAGGCTGCCTATGACCTTGCTTTTTCCTTTCATTCTTCTTTGCTTTGTACTTGAAAACAACGATTTTCTTGTTTTTACCTTGTTCAACTACTTCGCCAACTGCCTTGTAAGCCTTAGCTTCTTCTGCAACTTTGATGCCGTTTTCATCAGCAACTAATAAAACTGCAAGTTCAACTTTGTCGCCTACGTTTGCTGAAAGTTTTTCAAATTTAATAACTTGACCAACTTCTGCCTTGTACTGCTTTGAACCGTTTTCTACGATTGCGTACATTTTTAATACCTCCTACTAACCAGTCTCGCCGAATTTAATTTTGGGGCGGTTTTGACACGCTTATAAAACCCCTTTCGAGCGGCTCATTGGCTATTTTACATTGTTTTTTAATAAATGTCAAACGTTTTAGCATAATTTTAATAATTAAGGTAAAACTATTTTTATAAACTATAAGGAGAACTATTATGCACAAAAATATAAATGAAAGGGCTATCACTGACGTATATAAAAACGCGCATATTGCCTTGCAAAGCATTTCTGATATTATGCCCGAAACGGTTGATGAAGGTTTAAAACAAGAACTACGCAATGAGTACGACGGGTATGAAAAGTTGATTGGCGAAATTTCTAGTTATATGGCGGAAAATCATATAGAAAGAAAAGACATCAATCCTATGAAAAAAGCAATGCTTTGGAGCAGTATTAAGATGAAAACCTTAATGAACGACAGCCGTAACCAAATTGCTGAAATGATGATTAAAGGCACGGTTATGGGTATTAACGAACTTACCGCAATGAAGAACGAACACGAAAACCTAGACCCCGCCGTTTTAGACCTTTTAACAAAACTTTTACAGTTAGAAGAAAATTACGAAAAGCGTTTAAGAAAGTTTTTATAACATCGTTATACAAAAAGCCCACCGTGATTACGGTGGGCTTTGCATTTTTTTATAACCTAAACTTATTCAACTTCAAATTCGTTCTTTCTTAAAATCCATTTACCTTCGGTAAAGTCTGGGAAAGCAACTTGTTGACCGGTAAGAAGTGATTGTTCTGCTAAAACGGCAATACACATCCAAGACGCCATATCGTAAACGTCGATAGGCATAGGCTTGCCTTGGTCTAACGCTTCAAAGAAGGCGTTAAATACTAAGTCGTCCATACCACCGTGGCCACCTTCACCCGGTTTATAGCCAACCCAACGGGGATGTTCGTACTGTTCGTAATACTTATCGATATTTTTCATATTGGGCGTCCAATCCCATTGTTCTTCTTTCCAATCTTTTTCTAGGTATACGGATTGACTTTCTTCACAAACCAAACCTTCGGTGCCTTGTACCAAGAAACCACGTGAATAGTATCTAGGTAAGCCTGTATCTAGAGTGATAGTGATGGTTTCACCGTTTTGGCACTTGATAAGGGTGGTTACAACGTCGCTTTGGTTGAACTTAACGCCTTTTAGTTTTTCAATGTTTTTGCGGTTAACGTAGTCTTCCATACCAACGGGGGTGTTACCCATTGAGAATAAAGATACGAATCTATTACCACAGTTGATATCAAGTATTTTAGCGATAGGTCCGATTTCGTGAGTAGGATAGTTTTCGGTATTGCGGTGAATATATTGTTGCAATCTATAGTGGCGCAAATTTTCGCCGTCGCAAACTTCTTCACGAAGGTCGTGACGATAACCGCCTTCACAATGGGCAATTTTACCCAAAGCGCCTTTACGTTTCATGTTAAGAGCAAGAAGTTCAATTCTGCCGTAGCAACAGTTTTCCATCATCATAATGGGGGTTTTTGTACGTTCATAGCAACGAACGATTTCCCACAAGCTTTCCATACTGTAAGCACCGCCAACTTCACACGCAACGGGGATACCCTTTTCCATAGCGTACATAGCGATTTTAATATGTGCTTCCCAAGCGGTAGAAACCAAAACTGCATCGGGTTTAACTTCGTCTATACATTTAGCATAGTCGGTATAGATAGCGGGCATTTCTCTGCCGTTATCAACCACCATTTTGCCTAAATCTTCAGCCTTGTCTTTATAATCGTCGCAAATAGCAACAACGTCTACGTAGTCCCTATGTTTAATTGCTTCACGGTAAAGCGCTCTCCCGCGTAAGCCTGCGCCGATAATTACAAATCTAAAATGTCTCATTTCAAGGTTCTCCTTATTTTCATACACATAAATAATACACTATATAAAATTTTTTGGCAATATACTTTTGCACTATTTTTTTGCATTTTTTACAAAATTGTCATTACATTTTATTATCCTTTTATGCAAAACCGTTATACCCCTTTGATTTTTTATAAAAAAGAAATACGATTATTAAATTTTAACGCAAAAACAAGAAAAACCTTGCATTAAGCAAGGTTTTATTCAAGTTTTAATCTTTATAAATTAGGTTAAGCGTTTGCGCCGTCAATTAATTGTTTTTCTAAAATTTCAAGGTCTTTTTTACACAAAACGCCACTAATACTATCTGCACCAGATAGGCAACTGATAGCCACAAGGTTAGCAAAACGCAGAATATCTTCATCTGCAAATTCGTTATAAATAGCGTATAAACTACCTGCACAAAAAGCATCGCCCGCGCCAACGCTACCTTTAATGTAGCCTTTTGGTAGTTTATAAGACGGAACGACTGTGTAAATTCCGCTTTTATCTAGGCAAAAACCACTTTCTGGACAATGGATAATAACCTTTTCTTTAACCCCGAAAGCCATAAGTTTTTCGGCGATTAACTGAATATTTTCATTGATTAATTCGCCAGATTTATCGCGTGGTTCAACGCCAACGATAGTGCCCGCTTCGACTTCGTTAATAATAACGTAATCGCAATAAGGAAGGGCGGCTTTTGTAACCTTAAAGAAGTTGCCACTACTTTCACTAACTAGGTCGATAGACGTTTTTATGCCCTTGTTTTGCGCTTCTTTTAAGAAGTTTGACATGGGCGTTGTGCCGTCTTCGTTAACCTTGTCAAAATAGTCAAGTAACATAAGGTAGCCCGCGTGCAACATCTTAGTGTCAAGCGCATCTAAATCAACGTCTTCGGGGCGGAATTCTTTGTTCGCTCCACGGTTGTGGAAGAAGGTGCGTTCACCCGTGCCCATAACCGTCATAACGTCAGAATAACTTGTGGGTGCGCTTTCGCTAACTTTAACGCCTGAAACGTCTATGCCGTGTTCTGCCATTTTGTTAACAACGTATTTACCCTTGTCGTCGTTACCAACTCTGCCAAAAACCTTGATGACCATATCGGCATCAACCTTTTTGATATCTATTGCCGTGTTGGGAACACAACCGCCAACCGCTAAAGATTCGCTATCTATCGTAGCAAGCATACCCTTTTGCGGATAGGTTGCAACCATTTTTACGTTGTCGGTTAAAATATTACCGGCAAGCGCAATGCCTTTTCTTTCCATAGTATTACCTATTTCCTAAATTTACTTATACTCTAATTTCTTTACCGCTAACTTCTTCACAATATTTAACTAGAGCGGAAATTTGTTTACCGCAGTTAAGCATATTATAAAGGGTTTCGATAAGGTCAGCGTATTTACCGGTGTATTCGCCGTATTTTGCAAGCGTTTCTTTTACGCCGTTTTCCTTTGCAAAAGCACAAAGGGTTTTACTGTTGTCGTCGCCGTCTGGGTCGAACATCATGCCAGCAGCAATACCGATACAAATATATTCAGCGTTTAAGCCGTGCTTTTCAGCAAGTTTTAACGCGCCAACCAAACGGTCGTTAGAACCAAGTTTACGGATAGTATCCTTACCAACCCTTGCAACCGTGTCGCCAAGCGCCTTGTTTGCAAAACGGTAAATTAAATTTTCCGCGTGTGAAAGTAAGGGTGCAATTTCCGTGCCGTTTTCAGTTGAAACTGCAAAGGCAGATTGAACTAGCGCTTTATATGCAACGTATTTAATATCGAAATCCGCAACTGTTTCGTAAATATATTCGTAATTTCTAAGATAGCCTAGATATGCGCAAATAGCGTGACTCATGTTGTGCATAAATAGTTTTCTTTGTATAAACAAATTGAAGGGTGCGAAGGGGTAAAGATTGCTAATTTCAGGAATTTCGCCCTTAAAAGCCGCTTTATCAACGGGTAAAATGTTATAAGGTTCAACGTAAACGCGTAAGGGGTTGCCCGCTTTCTTTTCTTCCGTCATAACGGGCACCATTCTGCCGATAGACGCTTCTACAAAACCGATTTCAGCATCAATTCTATCAGCATATTCGGGAATTTGCGCTTTGATTAAGCCTTTTAAGAATTCATCTGCACCGATTAAGTTTTCGCAAATGATAATGTTAAAGGGTTTAGCGTTGCGTTCAAAACGAAGTTTTAAACCAGCAGAGATGGGCTTTGCGATAAATTTAAGAACGTTTACGCCGATAGCGGTAGCCATAGCGTCGGCAGATGCAATTTCTTCTGCAACTAAATCTACGTTAGTGCCGTCTATACCATATACGTTTTCAACCATTTGTTCTTCTACACCTTCGTTAGTAACAACGTCTACGGGGTAGCATTTATCTGCGTTAAGTCTTCCTATAACTTCTTGGTTGATGTCTACAAAACCAACTGAATAACCGCTTGCGGAAAATAGTTGACCGATAAAACCACGGCCTATATTACCTGCACCGTACATTACAAATTTTTTCATAATAATTTTCCTTTTAATAGGTTTAGCACTTGGCTAAAATTTTAATTCGTTAGAATCAAGTTTTTTAATTATTTTTGCGGGATTACCTGCAATAACCACGTTATCGCCAAAACTTTTAGTAACTACTGCGCCCGCGCCAACGACAACGTTGTTTCCAAGCGTAACGCCCGGGTTAATTATTGCGCCACCACCTATCCAACAGTTGTCGCCGATAGTTATGGGTAGTCCAAGTTCAACGCCGTTATAACGCTCTTCTGCTTTAACGGGGTGGGTTGCGGAAAAAAGTTTAACGCAAGGTGCCATCATACAGTTTTTGCCGATAGTAACCTTATTTACGTCTAAAATAACGCAACCGTAGTTAGCAAAAAAGTTTTCGCCAACGGATATATTGCAACCGTAATCGCAGTAAAACGGGGGGCAAACTTTTACGTTTTCCCCCGTAGTCCCTATAATTTTTTTAATAAGTTTATTTAATTTTTTTTCGTTAGCAGGGTTAATTTTGTTATATTTACCCCAAAGTTTTTTAACTTTTAGGTGTAGAGAACGAAGTTCGCTATCTCTAGGTGAATATAATTGTCCCGCTAACGCCTTTTCCCTTTCGGTCATAGTTAAATATTAGTTAACGTCAGAACAAAGTGGGCCTGCAAGTTCTTTCATAAAGAACAATTTACCGGGGATTGTGGGAATCCAAGAAGAAGTTACGAATCTTGTGGGTTGATAACGTAAGGTCATCCAGAAACTCATACCTTGCCATTGCATACCACGGCCAAGAACACCGTCTGCACCGCCGATAGCGTAGTCTGCTTGGAACATAAGACCAGGGCCCATAGTGTTAGCACGGCAAGGAACCATACTAGTACGACTACGGAAAGAAGTTAAAGCGTTTTGTTCAATGGTTAAGGGGTGTAATTTAGCACCGATACGATAGGGTTGCTTTAACCATTCTTCATCGGTAGCAAATTCTGAACCGAATTGTGGTTCCCAGAAAGCGATGTGACACATTCTGCCGATACCGTAAACTAAAACAAGTTTAGCGCCTTCAGCCTTTAATGCTGCAATCTTTTCGGGGTAAGTGGGAAGATTTGCTTTGGTAGCAAAGTTTCTGTGGTCCTTAGGAACGGTAAGTTCGCCCAAAGGATTATAGAAAGCAGTTTCCATAGCGTTTTGGAAAGACGCTTCACCCGTGATGGTGTTGCCGTCTGCATCTGCCCATTCGTCCATGTTAAAGCACCAAACGTTTTTGCAAGATACGTTCCATTCTTTAAGGAAGTAAACTGCCCATTTGTACATACCCATAGGACCTACGGGAAGAATAAACGCGATTTTTTCTTTACGTTCGTTTGCCTTTTTAATTTCGTTAGCGATTTCGTGACCCATTTTTACGTTGAATTCTTCTAAATCTTCGCATTGAACGGGGGTAAAATCTTTATTCCAAAATGCTTGGCGATCCAAAACGCTTTCGGGTGCGTTTGAACAGCACTTGTCTATCTTTTCAAAATCCCAACCTTCTGGGTAAAAACCTTCTAAAAGACTGCCTTTAACGGTAGAATTAAAATCCATAATAAAAATCTCCTTAATATAAAAATCAAACGTTATTCTGCGTAAACTTTATCAACAACTTCTTGAACTTGAACTGCACGGTCGCTGAAGGTGTAGTCTAATTTGCCACTTCTTAAAAGTGAGCAGAAGTTTTGAATTTGTTTAAGGTATAGGTTACCCTTTTCGCCTTCAAAGTTAACGGGTTCGTAAGTTACACGGCTTTGAGCAGCGTCGTAGTCACCTTGGGGTGCGTAAAGATAAGAAAGCGTGCCAACTTCTTCTTGAGCAAGAGTGCCTTTACCGATAATGTAGCCCTTGCTACCGTAAATTTCAAGTTTAGATTCACTTGCAGCATCGGGAATATTGAAGTTAATATCAATATGACCAAGAACACCGCCTTTGGTTTTGAAAACTAAAATTGCGCCGTCTTCAACTTCATAAGAGAAGGTACGGGTAGAATATACTGCCTTAACTTCTTCAATTTCATCTTCTAAAATGTATTCAGCAAGTTCGATACAATGAACGCCAAGGTCCATGATAGCACCGCCACCGCCAAGAGATTTCTTTTGTCTCCAAGCACCGGGGATATCGGGATACCAGCAAGTAAATTGCAAACGAATGCTGTTTGCCATACCAATGTCGCCATTTTGAACTAGGTCGTGTGCCTTAACGTGTAGGTTATGATATTTCATCATATAGCCGACGAAGATAAGTTTGCCTGCTTTTTTGAAAGCGTCAACTAGTTCTCTACCTTGCTTTGCATCAAAACCGATGGGTTTTTCAACGAAAACGTGCTTGCCGTATTTTAACGCGGTCATCGCTTGTTCGTAGTGGCAGAATACCGGAGTGCCGATATAAACTGCGTCACAGTCACAATTTTTTAACATTTCTTCTTCGTCGGTAAAAGTGGGAACGCCGTATTTTTCGCCCAACTTTTCAACTACGGGTGCAACTTTATCCATAATTGCAACGAGTTCGTTATCGGGGTCTTGCAAAATTGCGGGGATAGTACGTCTATCAGCAATACCGCCTGCACCGATTACACACCATTTGATTTTCATAATTTTTCTCCTTTATCCTAAATTGAACAATTCAATTTTATTTTTTTATTTTTGTTTTAAAAGCAACTTTGCTGTATTTTGTGCCAAATTTTATTCAGGTAAAAGTCTTTTTGTCGTGCCTTTTAAATAAACTTGGCATTGACGGAAACCTTCTGCATATTCCGCACCGCATTGATAACCGCGGTAACGACTGCAAGTTCTTACCATATCGCAAAAATCAATATGGTCGTGGTCTCTCATCCAAACGATTTGACTTTCGTGGCAATTAAGCATTTCTATCTTTAAGTCGATAGTTTCGGTAACGTCAACGAACATTGTTGGGTTAAAGTTTACGCCTGCTAAAGTATCCATATAGTAAATGGGCACTAACTTTGCAGGGGTGTCGTCTTTTGTGTACTTATGTACAGAACACTTGTAGTTAGGCAACGTTGCCGTAAAACTTGCATCGAAAACAAGTTTAGAAACTGACGTATGGTCGGGCATATAGTCGTTAGGGTCGTGCGTGATGATAAGGTCTGGATTAGCGTATCTTATAACGTCAACCATCTTATCGCGCGCTTCTTTATTATTTTCAAAAATATCAAGGTCGTCAAAACCGCCCCAGATAACTTCTATACCGGCAAGTCTGCCTGCCCTTTTTGCTTCTTCCGCCCTCATAACCTTAAGTTCTTCCGGTGGAATTATAACGTGACCTAGGTTACCGCTGTTTGCGTGACAAACGATAACGGTATCACCGCGTTGAACACATTTTGCAAGTGTACCCGAACATGCAATTTCAATATCGTCCGGATGTGAACCTACTGCAAGAATTCTCATATTAGCCCTCACTTTTCCATAATAAAATTATTATGGTTATATTATAAACCATAATTTGATTCTTTGCAATATAAAAACCAAAAAGAGTTGGCAGTTTTTACCTACTTTTTTTGGTTTTTTTAACGTGATTTTTATTTGTGATTATTTTGTTGCGATTTTTTGATTAAATCGTGTGTTTTTATAGCAAAAACTCCATCTCTTTTTATAAGAATTTTACTATTAATTAACCCTTTTTATAAAACCTTTGACAAGAAGTCTTTTAACCTGTCGTTTTTGGGGTTAGAGAAAAACTCTGCGGGGGCAGATTCTTCTTTAATTCTACCTTCATCAATAAATACAACGCGGTCTGCAACTTCCCTTGCAAAACCCATTTCGTGAGTAACGATAACCATAGTCATACCGTCTATTGCAAGTTGTTTCATAAGGTCTAAAACTTCGCCAACCATTTCGGGATCTAGCGCAGAAGTAGGTTCGTCAAAGAGCATTACGATGGGGTCCATAGCAAGCGCACGAATAATTGCAATACGTTGTTTTTGACCGCCAGATAAGGTTGAAGGATAAGCGTTTGCCTTTTCTTCTAACCCGATGCGCTTTAAGAGAGCGTATGCTTTTTCTTCGTTAGCTTTTTTAATTTCCTTTTTCGTTTGCTTAATTTCTATTAAAGGTTTTTTGGCGTCTTTTTTTCTAAACAAATTTGCAAATTTAATAAAGAAATTTTTGCATTTTGCCTTTCTTAAATTACCTAGTGCAACAACATTTGGCGCTAATGTAATATTTTTGATTATCGTAAGGTTGTTAAAAAGGTTAAATTGTTGGAAAACCATGCCGATTTTTTGGCGGTGAACGTTAATATCAACCTTTCGGTCAACAAGGTTTTCGCCTTGGAACATAATAACCCCACCCGTTGGGTCTTCCATACAGTTTAAGCAACGCAAGAAAGTAGATTTACCGCAACCAGAAGGGCCTATAACGGCAACTACTTCCCCTTTTTTAACGTCGATATCAATGCCCTTCAATACTTCAAGTTTATCGAAATTTTTGGTAAGATTTTTTACGGAAAGAACTATTTCATCACTTTTAATTTTTGCGTTCATTCTTCTTTAACCTCCTTTCGATAAGTTTAACACCAATGGTAATGATTACTATTAGGACTATATAAATGAGTGCAAGAACTAAATACGGGATAAGGAAGGAATATGACGCGTAACCGATTTGTTCAAATGCACGATATAGGTCAAGTACGGTAACAAAACTTGCTACTGACGTTTCTTTTACCAAAGTAATAAATTCATTACCAAGTGTTGGTATAATGTTTTTTATTGCTTGCGGAATTACTATTCTAAACATTGCAGTCCAAAAGGTTAATCCAACCGCTCTGCCGGCTTCTAATTGACCAACGTCTATCGACTGAATACCACCACGCATAATTTCTGAAACGTATGCACCGCTATTTAAGCCGAAAATTACTATTGCTTCAATAAGCGGATCACACGTCCAACCAATTAAGGGACGCAAAAAATAGTGTCCTACTAAGAGTTGAACTACCATAGGCGTACCGCGGAAAATTGCTACGTATACTACGGCAAACTTATCAAGTATTTTTGCAAAAAAATTGTACTTTGGCATTACCTTAATTATGGCAATAAACATACCTACGATTATACCAATAATAAGACCAAAGACGGCAATCTGAACGGTTGCACCTAAGCCACGTAAAACTTCTTTATAGCCACCCTTATCTATGAATTGGAAAGTAAAGGAATTCCAAAGTTTTGCCCAATCTATCATAATTTTTCCTTTTACAACGAAAGGCTTAACGGAAATCCGTTAAGCCAAGCGTGTTTTAATTGTTATTTATTAACCGTTAGCGCAAAGTACTGCAAGGATATCCATTAAAACGCCAGCATCGTCTAACGCTTCGTTTTCCTCTAAGCATACGATTACTTGAGAGTTAGTATAATATGCATCGGTAAAGTTTATGTTTTCTTCACGGTCGTTAGTAATGGTAAGTGCTGCAATAGCCATATCGATACCATCTGTGCCTACTGAAGTAACAACTGCAGAGAAAGCCATATCAACGATTTCTAAGTTCATGCCAAGATATTCTGCAAGAAGTTTAGCAACTTCCATATCAATACCATAGAAGTCTTCACCTTGCTTAAATTCAAAAGGTGCATATTCTGCGTTGGTTGCAATCTTTAAGGTTTCGGTTGCGCCTGTAACTTCTACGTTCTTAGGAACAGCAACGTAGTTTGCTTCATCACCCGTTAAATATTTGGTTTGAATAGCATTAATTTCTGCTGCCTTTTCAACGAAGAAAGCATTTACTTGAGCAAGTAATTCAGTTTGAGTTGAATCAACTGCCATACCGAAGAATTCTTCACCGGTAAGAGCAACGTCTATCATTTTAATACCTTCAATCTTATCAACAAGGTTTTGAGCAACTGCCTTATCGGTAACAACGTAATCAATAACGCCGTTTTGCATATCGGTAACTGCTAACGTGGGGCTTTGGTAAGCCTTTGCTTCAGTACCCTTTAAGTAAGATGCAAACATATAGCCGGTGGTACCGGTTTGAGCACCAATCTTAACGGTAGGAGTGTCGCTACAAGCAGTTAAGCCAAAGCAACCGCATACACATAAAACCGCTGCGAGAATTGCTGTTAAAAATTTTTTCATAATATCTCCTTTTTGCAAGTTAATTTTTATTACCGTAATTACTCGGCTAGGTTAACCTTGCACTTTATTTTGCAATTTATACGTTCATTTTAATAAGTTCTATTCATATTGTCAACTGTTTTTGTAAGAAAATTTTAAATTTTTCATAAATTTTTTGCAATTTTTTAAATATAATGAATATTTTTATGAATATTTGTGCTATTGCATTATTTTTATGCAGTTTTTGTTTTATACAAAAAGAAAAGTCGCGTTTTTTACACGCGACTTGTTTGGCTTTATATAATGTATAATGTGATTTGCTAAACGTTTACTTTTTTAGCCTTTATCAGTATTCAAAAAATTATTTATTGCCGTCGTTGATATATAAAATACCCAAGCAGTCTTCACCACAGTGAGAAGTAATCGTGCCACCAGCTGTAGTAGTTAAAATTTCTTTAAAGCCCGCTTCTTTTAGGTAGTTAACGGCAATTTGAACAGTTTCGTCATCTGCAGTAGTATAAGTAACGAAAGCGCGGGTTTTATCGGGATTATCAAATTCTTCTAAGACGTCTGCACAATAACGGTCAACCCCTTTTGAATATTTGCCCTTATATTTTTTTCCTGAAACCATCTTGCCGTCTTTAACGATTATTTGTGGACGGATACCTAAAAGGTTAGCACCAAAATACGCCATAGCGTTACATCTGCCACCCTTATAAAGATAATCTACCCTTTTAAGAATAAAACTTGCTTGAACGTATGGAACACGCGCTAAACATTTTTCATAAATATCTTTTGCGTTTACCCCGTCTCTTACAAGGTCGCAAGCGTAAAGAACTAAAAGCGCGATACCCGTTGAAAGTGATTTAGAGTCTACAATGAAAACCTTTTGTTCTCCTGCTTGTGAGTTAATTGCTTCAGCGGCTCTGTTAGCGTTGCTATTGGTAACGGAAATACCAGACGACAACGTGAAATGAATAACGTAGTCGCTTTCCCTTAACAATTCACTAAAATATTCAGTATATTGAAATTCGTTGAGTGCACAAGTTTTAGGAAGTATACCCGTCGTGTCAACAAAGTTGATAATTTCTTCGGGCGTAATTTCACCGTCGGGTGCAGTTTTATCGCCAAGCGTTAACGTAAAAGGAATAACACTCACGTTGTATTTTGCAATAAGTTCTTTGGTTAAGTCTACAGTTGATTCTGCTGAAATACGAATTTGCATAAATTTTTACCTACCTTTGCAAATATAATAATACATTATTAAAAAAATATCAAACGTTTTGTTCTACTTTTAGTCTACTCTTTAGAATATGGCGGTAGAGTTTGCATTTTTGTGCTCTACTAGCGGTAGAAACCCCGCAAAACTGCGCAATTTTAGTTGATTTTTGGGTTTTATTGTGATATTATAAATATATGAACGTAAAAGAAAATTTAGCAAAAAACTTAGTTAAATATAGAAAATTTACCGGTTTAACCCAAGCAGAACTTGCCGAAAAACTAAACTATTCTGATAAAGCGGTATCTAAATGGGAACGCGGAGAATCCGTTCCTGACCTTGTCGTATTAAAGCAAATTGCTGATTTTTACGGTGTTAAAATTGACACTTTAATTAGTAAGCCAAACGATTATACACCACACACCTATCGCAATATTACAAAAATTCGCTTTACGATGGCGGCAATTGCTACCGTTCTAGTTTGGCTTGCAGCTGCGCTTTCTTACTTTTTTATTGAACTTTTATTCCCATCGTTTAAGGGCAATACTTGGCTTGCTTTCGTTATAGCCGTTCCACTTACGATGGTGGTACTATCAATACTAACTTCCGTTTGGAAAAACTCTATACTAAACGTTGTATTCCATACCCTGCTTGTTTGGTCAACCCTTACTACCCTTTATTTAATTCTTAAAAACGCGCTTATTCACGTTCCTTATTATCTAT
Organism: Clostridia bacterium; assembly: GCA_017465145.1. Taxonomy (GTDB): domain Bacteria; phylum Bacillota; class Clostridia; order Christensenellales; family Borkfalkiaceae; genus UBA1259. The sequence continues at coordinate 46,652 of JAFTWU010000001.1, forward strand.
GGGTTATTTTCTTAATTGGTATTCTATTTCAAGCATTAATACTATTTATGTTCTTTTATAAACGCTTTAATAAAAACCAAAATCAATAACTAATTTTTAACGTTGTAAATTTTAACGCCGTTGCTATCGCAACGGCGTTTTTATATACTTCATTATTATTCTAAAATTAATTTAAAGTTATATCCTTAAGTTTTTCGTATTTTTGAACGGCTATCCTGCGAATTTCTTCGGTACAAAGTCCGCTTTCAAACACTTCGTCACTAATCTTTTTAGCAAGGAAAATTGATTCCGTTCCATAGTTAAGGTTTCCTAAATCAGTCATAAATTTTCCGCTTTGTCTACTACCCATAAAATCGCCAGAACCACGAAGTTTATAGTCGAATTCAGCAATCTTAAAGCCGTCGTTATTGTCTTTTATGATTTTTAGCCTATCTAAACCTTCCCCTTCATAAACGGAAGTCAATAAAAAGCAATAACTTTTTTTATCCGACCTGCCAACTCTACCGCGCAATTGATGAAGTTGCGAAAGCCCAAACCTTTCTGCGTTATAAATAACCATAACGGTAGCATCAGGAACGTCTACGCCAACTTCTATAACCGTTGTACAAACGAGTAAGGATATTTTCTTATCCTTAAAATCTTGCATTACTTGATTTTTTTCTTTATCTTTCATTTTCCCGTGGAAAAGCCCAACTGAAAGATTAGGGAATTTTTGAACTATACTTTCAAATAGTTCTGTAACGCTAATAACCGTGCCTTCTTCGTCGCCGTCAATCTTCGGGCATACCAAATAGGCTTGCTTGCCCTGTTCTATCTCCCTTTCGATAAAGCCAAGCATATCTTCATATTTTTCTTTGGGAACGATATTCGTTTGAATTGCTATACGGTCTTTAGGCTTGTCCGTAATAGTCGTTATATCTAGATCACCGTAAAAAATTAGCGATAAAGTGCGCGGAATAGGTGTTGCACTCATAACCAAAACGTCTGGAACGTTACCTTTGTTAGTTAAGGCGCTACGCTGAGCCACGCCAAAACGCTGTTGTTCGTCGCAAACACACAATGATAGATTGTTAAATTGAACGTCTTCTTGTAGAATAGCGTGTGTGCCGACTACTATTTGATATAAACCCGCTAAAATACCCGCTTTTATACGGCGTTTTTCCGTTGCCGTCATAGAACCCGTTATTAAAACTACGTTATAATCTTCAAAAATCTTTTTGGCTACGGCATAATTTTGGCGTGCCAAAACTTCAGTTGGAGCTAAAATAGCCGCTTGATATCCACTTGACACGGCAATATGAACGGCGCACATACTAACCGCAGTTTTACCGCTACCAACGTCACCTTGCAAAAGTCTATTCATAACCTTTGCACCCGTCATATCTTTGAAAATTTCGTTCACCGCTTGTTTTTGTCCTTCGGTAAATTCAAAATTAAAGCGATGTTTAGCAAAATTTTTTAGACTTTCTGCGGTGCAATTATATTTATTTATCCTTACCTGTTCCCTACTTCCTTTTATAACCTTAAAGGCGGAAATAAGGGCAAAATATTCTTCAACCGCAATTCTATCGGCAGCCGCCTGTTCGCTAGCAAAATCCTTAGGATTATGCACTTGTCTGTATGCGGAATAAAGGTCTATTAAATTATATTTTTCTATAATATTGTTGGGTATTAAACTCTTTGGTTTTTCAATATCAACGGATAACCTTGCCGCGTCGCGCACGACTTTTTGAGTTAAGTTTCCCTTTAACGTATATTGCGGAACGATGCCTTGCAATCTAAAAACTTTGTCGCATAACTCAAAGGACGGATTTATTATACTTACGATACCGTCTTCACGCCTTACTCTGCCGTAAAAAAGATAGTCTTCGCCAACGTTTAGTTTAGATAAAACGTATGGTTGATTAAACCAAACGATATTAAATACAAATCCTTCTTGTTCGCAAACAGCCCTTATCGTGCCACCGCCACGGCGATAAAACCTTTCGGATTTATTAATAATTTTGCCCGCTGTTAGCACTACGTCGTTATGATAGGCGTATTTTAATAGTTGTTTTTCGCGCAAGTCAAGATACCTGCGAGGAAAATACCTAGCAAGGTCATATGTGTTATAAACACCCGCTTTATTAAAGTCTTGTTCGCGTTTTTCGTTAATTCCGCGAATTTTAGTTAGTTCCATAGCGCGATTTTTATTTAGCTATCCCTTAAAACTTAATTTTATATAAAAAAGGGAAAGATTTTTATCTTTCCCGCTTTTGTTTATTCTAATGCTACGTAATAGTAGTAAATAGGTTGACCGCCGTAGTGGATTTCAACGTCGCAATCGGGGTACTTTTCCTGTATTGTTTCTGCAAGTTTATTAGCGTCTTCTTCCTTAACGTCTTGACCGTAGTAAAGAGTGATAATTTCTTCACCGTTCATAAGTTTGTCGATAAGATTTAAGGTTACGGCACTGATATCGTTGCCTTTAGCAAGTATCTTTTTGTTATCCATACCCATAATATCGCCAACTTTGATAGAGAAACCGCCGATTTTGGTGTTTCTTACCGCATAGGTAATTTGACCATCGGTAACGGTGTCTAGCGCGTGCACCATGTTTGCCTTGTTTTCACTAACGGAAATTTCAGGGTTGAAAGCAAGTGCTGCGGCAAAGCCTTGGGGAATACTCTTGGTGGGAATAACGTGAATAGTTTTGTTTTCCACAAGTGATTTTGCTTGTTCAGCGGCAAGAATAATGTTCTTGTTGTTGGGGAAAACGAACACGTTAGACGCATTTATACGTTGAACGGCATCTGCGATATCGCTTGCAGACGGGTTCATTGATTGACCACCTTCAATAACGGCGTCTACCATTAAGTCCTTAAAGATGTTGGTGACACCTTCACCTGCAGAAACGGCAAGCATACCGATTTCTTTCTTTTCTTCTTCAAGTTTTTTCATTAGAGCACGATTTTGCTCTAACATATTTTCAATTTTAATCTTGTCAAGTTCGCCAAGTTCAAGCGCTTTGGTTAAAACAACGCCCGGCTTGTTGGTGTGAACGTGAACTTTAACGAATTCTAAGTCACCTATAACGATTTCGCTATCGCCGATAGTCATTAAGAATTCTCTAAAACGCTTAATATCAGCGGTTGTAGTCTTCTTTTTAAGGTTAATAATAAAGAATTCCGTGCAATATGCGAATTCGATATTGCCTAAACTCATTAAATCTGCGTGGTTGTCAACGGGAACTTCGTTGGTTTCTACGGTAGTAGCAACGTTTTCCGCTTCAATGGTTTCACCCATCAACGCCTTAAACATACCCGTTAGAACAAAAATTATACCCTTACCACCGGCGTCTACAACGCCTGCTTTTTTAAGAACGGGAAGCAGCGTGGGTGTTAAATCTAGCGCCTTGTTACCTGCGCTGATAATTTCAGGGAAGAAAGTTTCAAAATCTTTAAACTTACTGCGAACTGATTGAGCGTGTTCCGCAGTCATTCTAATTACCGTTAAAATCGTGCCTTCCTTAGGACGAGAAACGGCGCTATATGCAACTTCTGCACCGGTTGCTAGTGCGCTTGCAAAAATCTTAGTATCGATTTCTTCAACGTTTTTGATGGTATTGCACATACCACGTAAAATTTGTGATAAGATAACGCCTGAGTTACCGCGTGCACCACGGAGAGCACCACGAGAAATTGCATCGGCAATATCTACTAATTTGTTACTTTTACAATTTATAACTTCTTTAACCGCTGACTGTAAAGTTAGCGACATGTTTGTACCGGTATCACCGTCAGGCACGGGGAACACGTTAAGTGAATCGACAAGTGCCCTGTTAACTTCTAATAATTTTGCGGCAGCAAGGAACATCGATTTGAACGTTGCACCGTTTATTGTTTTTTGCATATATACACCTAAAAGATTATAACCAAATTTAATTTAATATTTTTAGCGTTCAACACCAAGGACGCTTACGTCGATTGTGTCAACAATCATGCCGGTAAAACGTTCTACCTTATATTTTACGGATTCTTTCAATGCTTCAACTACTGCTTTAATTGATACACCGAATTTTACCAAAACGGAAATTTCAATAAAAATTCTTTCGCCTAAAGTACGAACCTTTACGCCCTTACCCGCAGAGCCAAACTTGAAATAGCCAAACACCGTTTCTGAAAGATTTTTCGGTGCAAAACCAACAACGCCGTAGCAATCTGTTGCAACGTGCGAAACGAATCTTTCTATGGTGGCATCTGAAATAACTATCTTGCCGTAAATGTTTTCGGTTTTAACTGACATAATAACCCCTTGAGTTTAACTATACATATTTTACAATATTTTATTACTAATTGCAACAGTTTAAGATAAATTCCGTCTATTTTTGCCTTTATTAAAAATTTTATAGCAATTTTTTTTATTTTAAGCGTAAATTTGTTGCAATTTATTTACTTTTATGGTAAAGTATTTTGTAGTTAATTTTAGCAAATTTCCATGGAGGATGTTAATATGAGCAGAGTATGTAGCGTATGCGGTAAAGGTAAATTATCTGGTAACTTGGTTAGCCACTCTAACCGTAAGACCCCTAAACTTTATGAAGCTAACCTTCAAAAGGTAAGCGTTAAAAATGCTAACGGTACCGTTTCTAAAGAATACGTTTGTACCAGATGCTTAAAAGCCGGCAAAGTTGAAAGGGCTTAATTTATCATTATCTATTATTTAAAAATTAAATCGGGTTTTCAAACGAAAACCCGATTTTTTTATTTGTTTTTTTACCTGCTTTATATTTTCTTTTTGCTTTATCGACTATTATGCATTAAAACTCTATTCCGTTCTTAAGGCAACTACGGGGTCTTTTTTTGCGGCAATTTTTGCGGGAACTAAACCTGCAAGCAAGGTTAAAACGATACTTATAATTATTAATATTATTGCCGCCAAAGGATTAAGCACGGCAAGATTGCCAACGCCCGCTACTAGCGAAGTTAAAATTATATTTACGAATATACATAATATATAAGTTACGATAACACCAAACACGCCCGCAAATAAACCTATAAGGAAAGTTTCAGCGTTAAATACGCTAGAGATTTCACGTTTAGACGCCCCAAGCGCACGCAGCACACCGATTTCTTTGGTGCGTTCTACTACCGACGTATAGGTAATTATACTTATCATAACGCTAGAAACGATTAGCGAAACTGAAGTTAGCGCAACCAAAACGTAAGTGATAGCGTCTACCATAGTATTCATCATACCGAACATATCACTCATCATATCAGAGTAAGTTATAATTTTTCCATCGTCTTCTGGTAGAGCGTTATTCCACGCATCGATATATGCTTTAATTTGGTTTTTACTTTCAAAATCTTTAGCAAAAATACTTATAGAACTTGGCGTATCGTATGCCGCAACAGACCTTGCAAGCGCGCCGTAAATAGCCGCACCGTTAGGTATCATACTTGGTGGATTTTCGGCAAGTTCTTTTGCTTTTACAGCAACCGTACCGTCTTTATTTTCGCTTAAAACTTTATCTACTAGTGCCCTTGTATAAGCAATACCTGGACTTAAAATACCCGAAACGTTTTCTTTAGGACGAATTACTGCAACTATTTCTATAACGTTTTCTTCTGCCGTTATAGACGTTTTATCAAGGTTTTCTTCGGTAATTTGATTAATCGTGGTGTTGCCCATTATTTCCGTTACCGTGTAGTTGTGAGAGTTGTTTCCAAGATAGAACTTTTTGCCAACCATATCTTCTAATTCAATGCCGTCTTCTATCTTTTCAAACTTAAAATCGTTGGTGCTTTCGTCTATGTCACAGTTCATATAACCAAGTAAAGTTAACGTGATATCGTCTATACCGTTAAATTGGTCAACGACTAAAACAAGTTGATTAGCCCCCGCTTGATTAAAGGTCGGCCAATCGCCCCATAATTTATCGTATTGGTCTTTAATAAGGTCACCACTAGGCATTTCTTGAACGGTGGGAATATAATTACGGATAAGCCCCGCACTCATCATTCCACCCATTGCGCTATCTATCTTGCCAGAGAACTTTTCTTCAAGTTCGGTAGCAATTCTATCGATAGAAGAAAATCTCTTTACGCCGTTTAAGGTGATATCGGTAAAGATATAACTTTCTAAATTAAAGCCGTAATTATAGTTTATTGCATAGTAAAGTTCGGGGTTAGTTTGGTTTAAATAGTGCAAAAAACCGCCTTCGCTTTTATCGTTTATAATATTGCTCTTTAGCATACCTGCAAGGTTGTTAAAGCCTTCTTGAACGAAAATATTATCTAATTGTGGGTATTTTTCCTTTAGTTCCGTTTGGTATATTTCGTTTGCACCGGAAAGGTCAACCGCGCTTTCGCTTATGGTTAATGGATACGCCGATAAACTATCCGTTTGCATTTGCGCCATATAGGCGTTAAATCCGTTTGAAAGCGCCAAAACAAGTGCAACGCCGATAATACCGATACTGCCCGCAATTGACGTTAAAATGGTCCTTGCCTTTTTAGAAATAAGGTTTCGGAGTGAAAGCCCTAGCGCCGTTTTTAAGCCCATTTTAGGCTTGCGCATTACCTTTGGGGTTGGCTCTATCGTTTGCTTAAACGGGTTGGTGTCGTCCGTTTTTTCGCCGTCTAAAAGCCTTATAATTCTCGTTGAATACTTGTCGGCTAGTTCTGGGTTATGCGTTACCATAATAACCAAGCGGTCTTTTGAAATTTCTTTAAGAAGTTCCATAATTTGCACGCTTGTTTCAGTATCTAATGCGCCCGTAGGTTCGTCTGCCAAAATAATTTGTGGATTATTAATTAAAGCACGCGCTATAGCAACCCTTTGCATTTGCCCGCCTGAAAGTTGGTTGGGCTTTTTGTTTTCTTGCCCCGCTAAACCTACTTCACCTAGAATTTTAATAGCACGTTCTTTACGTTCTTTTTTAGAAATGCCAGAAAGTTCTAGCGCAAGTTCTACGTTAGATAAAACCGTTTGGTGAGGAATTAAGTTATAACTTTGGAACACGAAACCTATACTGTTGTTTCTATAAGCATCCCAATCTTTATCGTTAAAGTTTTTGGTTGATTTTCCGCCGATAACAAGGTCGCCGTCGGTATATCTATCTAAACCGCCTATAATGTTAAGCAAGGTGGTTTTACCACAACCAGACGGCCCTAAGATTGCAACGAATTCACTTGAACGGAATTCTAAATCAACGTTTTTTAATGCACAAACTTGCGTTTCACCCGTACCGTAAATTTTAGTAATTTCGGTAAGTTTTAACGCGCCCGCTTGCCCTTTAATTTTAGCATCGGTCTTTGCCATTTTACACTCTCCTTTAATGGTGTATTTACTCTAAGTAAAATTGACGGAAATCGTCAATGTTTTTCTAGGTTTTTCGTTTCTTTTATATTATATATATTTTGACTTTCGTGTCAATTAATTTTTGATATATATTTTATATTTTTAAATGTTTAAAGCAGTCCGCATAGCAGACTGCTTTATTTTTATATACCTATTTATCTTTATTCTTTTTAGCCATTCTTTTTTGGTGTAAAAAGGTAATCAGCTTGCTAATTTCCATAACGAAGAAAGGAACGATTGCTAAGCCAAAGCCAAGCAAATAGCCTTGCCAACCAAGAAGTTCAAGAGCAAACGCAGTTCTAACACCAGGGGTAAATAATACGAATATTACTAAAAGTAAAGATGCTAGAGCGGCTAGATTTAACTTTTTGTTGGTGAAAAAGCCTATTCTAAATAGAGAGTGTTCACTTCTCATATTAAATACTTGAATTACTTGTGAAACGGATAAGGTTATAAACGCTGTTGTTCTGCCACCTTCTAGCGTGCCCGTAATCATTTGACCAAAATAGAAAGATGCAAGTGCTAAGCCACCGAACATTACGCCTTGAAGAATAATTTTAACACCGTAGCCGTGCGCAAAAAGACCTTCCGTTTTAGGCTTGGGTTTTTTATTCATAACGTCCTTTTCAACAGGTTCCATACCAAGCGCGATAGCGGGCAAACTGTCGGTTACAAGGTTAATCCAAAGTAGTTGCATTGATAATAGGGGGGTTACTTGCCACAAAAGCATTGCCATAAATACTACTACGACTTCACCTATGTTGGTGCCAAGTAAAAAGCCCACTACCTTTTTGATGTTTGCATATATACCGCGACCTTCTCTTACGGCGTCTACGATAGTTGCAAAGTTATCGTCGGTAAGCGTCATATCAGCCGCGCCTTTAGCAACGTCTGTACCCGTTATACCCATAGCGCAACCTATATCTGCCGCCTTTAGCGCGGGTGCGTCGTTAACGCCGTCCCCCGTCATAGATACCACTTGACCTTTCTTTTGCCAAGCCTTAACTATACGAATTTTGTTTTCGGGCGAAACGCGGGCGTAAACGGAAATATTTTCAACTTCACGGTCTAGTTCTTCATCGCTCATAGCGTCAAGTTCTGCGCCCGTTATTGCCCTATCTCCGTCAAGTAAAATACCAAGTTCTCTCGCTATAGCAGATGCCGTTACAACGTGGTCGCCCGTAATCATAACGGGTTTAATACCTGCTTGACGGCAAACTTTAACCGCTTCTTTAGCTTCTGGTCTTGGGGGGTCTATCATACCGACTAAACCCATAAAGGTTAAGCCGTTTTCTAAGTCTTCACTAGTGGGATTATCGGGAACGGAATCTACCACTTTATAAGCAACTGCAAGCACGCGTAAAGCAGATGAACTCATCTCTTCATTTATAGCCTTAGCGGTGGCAAAATCGCCCTTAACACAGCGTTTTTCCATCACGTCAACAGCACCTTTAACGATAACCACGTATTTGCCGTCTATTTTATTTACCGTGCTCATAAGTTTACGGTCAGAATCGAAAGGTATACCTGCTAGACGGGGATAATTTTTGTTTAATTCATCTTTAGGTAAGCCGTTTTTGTGTGCTGCCAAAACGATAGCCGTTTCGGTGGGGTCGCCTATGTGAACTTCTTTGCCGTGGTCGAACACGACTGAGCCGTCTGAACAAAGGGTAGCGTAACTTAAAAGTTTTTTGATGGGTTCTGAATTGTCAGCGTTAATTTCTTCAGTTTCGGCGTTCCCGTCAACGTATGCCTTAACAAGCGTCATGCGGTTCATAGTAAGCGTGCCCGTTTTATCGGAACAAATTATTGACGCGCTACCAAGCGTTTCAACGGCGGGAAGTCTGCGAATTATCGCATTCTTTTTAACCATACGTTGAACGCCGATAGATAAAACTATGGTTACTATTGCAGGTAAACCTTCGGGGATAGCGGAAACGGCTAAAGATACCGCCGTCATAAAGATATCCATTGGGTCTAACTTGGCAATAAGACCGATTACGAAAATTATAGCGCAAGCACCGATAGCCAAAAATCCAAGGTATTTGCCAAGCTTTGCAAGTTTTTCTTGCAAGGGGGTTTGACCTTCACCTTCGTTTGCCAAAAGGTTAGCAATTTTGCCCATTTCGGTATTCATGCCCGTAGCGGTAACAACCGCCATAGCCGTGCCGTAGGTTATGCTACAACCAGAAAACACCATATTTGTTCTGTCGCCTATAGACGCCTTTTCTTTAACTACGGCGTTTGCATCTTTTTCAGAAGGAACTGATTCGCCCGTTAGCGCAGATTCTTCACTTTTTAAGCTTACGCTACGGATAAGGCGCGCGTCGGCGGGAACGAAATCGCCCGCTTCTAGTAAAATTATATCGCCGGGAACTAGTTCGGACGCGTTGATAATCATTTCTTTACCGTCGCGAAGAACTCTAGCGTGGGGCGCGGACATATTAGATAGTGCGTCTAGCGCCTTTTCCGCCTTGCTTTCTTGCACCACGCCCATTACCGCGTTGATAATTACGATAAGCAAAATAAGGGCGGGCTCAAAGAATTCCTTGGGTTCTCCGTCGATAATTGCTAAAACGAAAGATACTACCGCTGCGATAAGCAGGATAATAATCATAACGTCTTTGAACTGCATTAAAAAGCGTTGAAATATTGATTTCTTTTTCTTTTCCTTTAATTTGTTTTCGCCAAATTGCTCTTTTCTTTTAGCAACTTCGGCAGAAGTTAAACCTTTAGTAAAATCTGATTTTAATTCGGTTATAACTTCTTGTGCGTTTTTTGTGTGAGCGTTCACCTTTCTCTCCTTAAACATTTATATATAATATATACGATATATAATATACACGGACTTTGCCGTTAATTATACCTATTGTTTTTTATATTTATTGCCAAAAAGGGCGCAAAATATAAAATAATTGATAAAACTTTCTAAATTTAACCTACCTTACGGCGGTAAGATAATATTAAAAGGGTACGGCGATTGCCGTACCCTAAATTTTAACCCGATTACAAGGGGTACATGCATAGCCAAATGTTATACATGAGTCTGGCAATTTAAAGCAAGCCAGGCTTTCGCCAAGATGTTGACTTGCTACGCAATTATTATGCGCATGCTACTCCCTCATAGGATATTTTAATATTAGCACGAAAGATTATCTTTTGTCAAGACAATCTTTCCGCTTTTATTTTAGTGTTTGCCGTAGTGAACGTGTAAAAGTTCGTGTGCTTCATCTTTGATGATGTTCTTATAAACGTCGTCTAAGATGGGGTTTTCTTCTGCACGGCGGATAGAAAGAAGTTTATCAGCATCGTATAAGCCTTTAGTTCTTCTAGCCTTGTCTTCTCTCATACCGAAGGGTTGACCGCCACCGTTGATACAACCACCGGGACAAGCCATAACTTCAATAAAGTCAAAGTGTTCGCCTGCTTTCATTCTCTTAATAACTTTTTCAGCGTTTGCTAATCCACTAACGACTGCAATATGAATTTTGCCTTCGCCAACGGGAAGGTCGAATTCTTTAATACCGTCCGTGCCACGTTGACCAAGTTTTTCAATAGCAAGAAGTTCTGCTCTAGTCTTTTCACTCATAACGCGACGGAGAACTGCTTCGGTAACGCCACCGGTAGTACCGAAAATTACGCCTGCGCCTGATACGGTGCCGAAAGGCATATCAACTGCTTCTGGTTCTAAGTCTTCAAATAAGATGCCCGCTTCTTTAATCATACGGATTAAACCCTTAGTGGTAAGAACTGCATCTACGTTGGGCTTGCCATCTACGTCAAATTCGTGGCGTGCTGCTTCAAACTTTTTAGCAGTACAAGGCATAATTGCAACGTGGAAGGAGTTTTCGCCCTTTTCCCTTGCTTGTTTTTTCAAGAGTGAAGCCATCATTTGCATGGGTGAACGGCAACTTGAAATATTGGGTAAAAGTTCGGGGTGTTTCTTTTCAGCGTATTGAATCCATGCGGGACAGCAAGACGTGATAAGTGGTATGTTTTTGCCAGAATCTAAACGGTCTAAGAATTCTTGGGTTTCTTCCATAACGGTAAGGTCTGCACCCAAAGAAGTATCGTAAACTTCATCAAAACCCATACGGCGAAGTGCCGTTACGATTTTGCCCATAGCGTTTTCACCGTTAACCGCGCCAAGTTCTTTGCCGATAGCAACCCTAACTGCAGGTGCAATTTGAACGGTAGTTTTAACGTTTTTGTCTTGTAACGCTTTCCAAATTTTTTCAGCGTCACTATGAAGAACTAGCGCACCGGTAGGACAAACGGCTACGCATTGACCACAACCTACGCAGGGTGATTCTGCTAGGGGTTTATCAAACGCGGTGCTGATAGTCATTTTTGAACCACGGTGAGCAAAGTCGATTGCGCCTACGTTTTGAATTTCGTTACACATTCTTACACAGTCACCACAAAGAATACATTTGCTTGAATCTTTGATGATACAGGGTGAAGATTTATCTTCTTTTCTTTCGGTATTAGCGTTGGGGAAACGCACGCCTTCAATCTTGAAGCGCATTGCTAAATCTTGCAATTTGCAGTTGCTGTTTTTGTCGCAAGTGGTACAATCACGGCAATGGTTTGCAAGCAATAATTCCAAAATGTTTTTACGATATTTGCGCAACTTGTCCGTGTTGGTTTTAATTTCCATACCTGCTTTAGGTGGCGTTGAGCAAGCCGCTTCAAAACCGCCCCATTGGTTTTCTACCATACACATACGGCAAGCACCGTAAACGGAAAGTTCACTGTAATAGCAGAAGGTGGGCATTTGTACGCCAGCCTTACGGATAAGTTCAAGTAAGTTCTTTTCCCCGTTAATCTCTACGGGAATACCGTCAACTGTTAAATACTGTTTGTTTTCCATAATTTTAGTTCTCCTTTATAGCGTTGAAGGGACAAGCAGATAGACAGCTGCCACAACGGATACACTTGTTAAGGTCAATAGTGAAAGGTTCTTTAATCTTGCCACTAATAGCGTTAACGGGACATTGACGAGCACACTTAGAACAACCTTTGCAAAGTGCGGGGTCAATTACGATTTGTTTTAACTTTTGACATTCGCCTGCGGGACAACGTTTTTCGTAAATGTGGGCTTCGTATTCGTTTCTAAAATACTTAATAGTAGAAAGTACGGGACCTGCTGCCGTTTTACCAAGACCGCAAAGAGCCATATCGGAAATCATTTCGCCAAGTTCTTGCAATAATTCGATATCGCCGTCACGACCTTCACCTGCAACTATTCTTTCTAAAATTTCAAGCATACGTTTGGTGCCTTCACGACAAGGTACGCATTTACCGCACGATTCGTTTTGGGTAAAGTTCATAAAGAATCTTGCAACTTCTACCATACAGGTCTTTTCATCCATAACAACAAGACCACCAGAACCGATAATCGCGCCTGCTTTCTTTAAAGAGTCGAAGTCAAGGGGTAAATCAAGGTGTTCTTCAGTTAAGCAACCGCCGGAAGGACCGCCGATTTGAACAGCCTTAAATTTGCCACCGTCACGGATACCGCCACCGATATCAAAAATAACTTCTCTTAAAGTCGTACCCATAGGAACTTCGATAAGACCTGCGTTTTTGATGTTACCGGTAAGAGCAAAGGTTTTCGTGCCAGAGCTGGTTGCCGTGCCGATTGATTTATACCATGCAGAACCTTTATTTATGATGTCCGCAACGTTAGCGTAGGTTTCTACGTTGTTAAGAACGGTGGGTTTATCGAATAAGCCGTGTTCAACCGTTCTTGGTGGTTTAACCCTAGGCATACCACGTTTACCTTCGATAGATGCGGTAAGTGCTGAGCCTTCACCACAAACGAAAGCGCCTGCGCCACGGTTAATGTGCATATGGAAACTAAAGTCCGTGCCCATAATGTTGTCGCCCAAAATACCAAGTTCTTCTGCACAAGCAATAGCGTTTTTAAGTCTTTGTACTGCCAAGGGGTATTCTGCACGAACGTATATGTAACCTTCGGTAGCACCGGTAGCGATACCAGCGATAATCATACCTTCAAGCATTCTGTGGGGGTCGTCTTCCATAACAGACCTATCCATAAATGCGCCGGGGTCACCTTCGTCACCGTTACATACAACGTATTTGGGGAAGTTCTTTTGTCTAGCAACTTGGCTCCACTTTCTACCTGTGGGGAAACCGCCGCCGCCACGACCACGAAGACCAGATTCGGTAATTTCAGAAACGATTTGGTCGCTAGTCATTTCGGTTAATGCCTTTTCAAATGCGGTGTAACCGCCACGTGCAAGATATTCTTCAATAGAAGTAGCGTCTATCTTGTCGCAGTTGTCAAGTGAAACCCTAGTTTGTTTTTTATAGAAAGGAATTTCCTTTTGTTCTTTATAGATAACGCCGTTTTCTGCGTATGCAAGTCTTTCAATGCATTCGCCTTTAACGATGGTTTTATCAATAATTTCTTCGCAGTCTTCTTCTTTTACCTTAACGTAAAGCCAACCTTGTGGTTCGATACGAACTAGTGGACCTACTTCACAGAAACCGTGGCAACCACTCTTTTTAACGCGAACTGAATCGCCGTGGGGTTCTTTTTCAAGGCTTACGGTAAACTTAACGTTTTTAGCTTGCATAAGTTCTAAAAGTTTATTGTAAACTTTGTTTGCACCTTTACTTACACAACCTGCACCACCGCAAATGATAACGCGCTTCTTTTCGGCGTCCATAGCCTTTTTACAAACTTCGCGGTATACACGTAATTCTTGTACGTTCTTAAGCATTGGCTTCTTTCTCCTTTATTTCGTTAATTAAAGCAACGGCGGTGTCGGGCGTCATGGTAGGATAAATTTCATCGTTAACCATAACTGCGGGTGCTGATGAGCACGCGCCCAAGCATGATACCGTTTCTACGGTAAACATATAGTCGTCGGTTGTTTTCTTTGCTTCTGAAAGACCAAGTTCCTTTCTTAACGCTTCTAAGATAGGAATTGATTTTCTTACGTGGCAAGCCGTACCATCGCAAACCTTTACTACGTATTTGCCCTTTCTTTCTAAAGAAAAGTTTTCGTAGAAGGTTGCTACGCCGTAAATTCTCGCTTCGGGGATATCTAATTTTTCCGCTAAATAGGGAAAAATTTCTCTGGGAAGGTACCTGTAGTGCTCTTGCGCGCGTTGTAAAATTGCAATCAACGCTTTTTCTTCGTTGCCGTAATCTTTAATCGCTTGGTCAAGAACTTCAAAGTTGATAGTTTGTTCCATATGTAACCTCTTAAAAATTTTTTCTTATCAAAAACGGTATATCCGTTAATTACTTGTTTTGTAAATACTCGTCGATTGCTTTTGCAGCCGTTTTACCTGCACCCATTGCAAGTATTACCGTTGCTGCACCCGTTACCGCGTCACCACCAGCGTAAACGCCTTCTTTTGACGTTTTGCCCGTTTCTTCTTCTACAGTAATGCCACCCCAACTTGCAGTATCTAAACCTTTAGTAGTATCTTTGATTAAGGGGTTTGGTGAAGTGCCAAGTGCCATAATAACGCAGTCAACGTCGATATCGGCAAACGCGCCTTCGATAGCAACGGGGCGACGACGACCAGATGCATCGGGTTCGCCAAGTTCCATCTTTTGACAACGCATACCTGATACCCAACCGTTTTCATCACCTGCAATTTCAAGCGGGTTGGTTAAAAGCATAAATTTAATGCCTTCTTCTTTAGCGTGTTCAACTTCTTCGCGCCGTGCGGGGAGTTCTTCTTCCGTTCTACGATATACGATAGTTACGTCTGCGCCTAAACGCTTTGCACATCTTGCAGCGTCCATAGCAACGTTACCGCCACCGACAACCGCAACTCTCTTACCACGTTGGATAGGAGTGGTAGCATCAGGTTTATAAGCTTTCATAAGATTTATACGGGTTAAGAATTCGTTTGCAGAGTAAACGCCCTTAAGTGATTCACCCTTGATACGCATAAACTTAGGCAAGCCTGCGCCAGAGCCAATGAACACCGCTTCGTAACCCATATCGAAAAGTTCGTCAACCGTTAAGGTTTTGCCGATAACTACGTTAGTTTGAACGTCTACGCCGATTGCCTTTAAGCCTTCAACTTCTTTTTTAACGATATCTTTAGGAAGTCTAAATTCAGGGATACCGTAAACAAGAACGCCACCCGCGGTATGTAACGCTTCAAAAACGGTTACTGAATAACCCTTTTTAGCAAGGTCGCCTGCGCAAGTTAAACCTGCAGGGCCAGAACCAACGATAGCAACCTTTTTGCCGTTTGCTTCTGCGGTCAAGGGAACGTCGCAACTGTTTTCGTTATGCCAGTCTGCAACGAAACGTTCTAGTCTGCCGATACCAACCGGTTCAAATTTAATACCCAAAGTACATTTGCTTTCGCATTGACTTTCTTGGGGGCATACCCTACCGCATACTGCGGGAAGAGATGAATCTTTTGCAATAATTTGGTAAGCACCTTCAAAATCGCCTTCCTTGATTTTCGTAATAAAATCGGGGATATTGATGTTTACGGGGCAACCGTTAACGCAAGGTTTATTTTTACAATTTAAACAACGCTTTGCTTCTTCTATAGCAATTTCCGCGGTATAGCCAAGCGCAACTTCCTTAAAGTTACCCGCCCTAACTATCGGGTCTTGTGCGGGCATTTCGTGTTTTTTAGGATTAATAGCCATTTTGTTTACCCCCTTTTTACGCCTTTTTGAAAAGATTGCAAGTTTCTTCGTGAGCCTTGCGTTCAAAATCAAAGTAAGTTCTGCCACGAGAGATTGCTTCGTCAAAATCAACTTCGTAACCGTTGAAATCGGGGCCGTCTACACAAGCGAACTTGGTAACCTTTTTACCGTCTTGATTAAGGGTTAATCTGCAACCGCCACACATACCCGTGCCGTCTACCATAATTGGATTCATTGAAACGGTAACGGGAGTGCCGAATTCTTTCGCGGTTAGCGTAACGAATTTCATCATTACAAGCGGGCCGATAGTGATAATCATATCAAAATCTTTACCAGCGGATAACATTTCCTTTAGGGGAATAGTAACGTTGCCGTGGCGACCGTAAGAGCCGTCGTCAGTCATCATAACGAAGTTGTCGCTACAAGCCTTAAATTCGTCTTCTAGAATAACTAGGTCTTTATTACGGAAACCGATAATGCTTGTTACTTCTGCGCCAAGCCTGTGGAATTCTTGTGCCACGGGCATTGCGATTGCACAACCAACGCCACCGCCAACGATACATACCTTTTTAATGCCGTCGGTATGGGTTGCCGTGCCTAAAGGACCAACGAAGTCTTGAATATATTCACCTTCTTTTTTGTGGTTAAGAAGTTCTGTAGTTGCGCCAACAACTTGGAATATAATCTTTACGGTGCCTTCTTCCCTATCGTAACCTGCAACGGTTAGGGGAATTCTTTCGCCGTCTTCGTTAACCCTTAAAATAATAAACTGCCCCGGTAGTGCCTTTTTAGCAACCAACGGAGCTTCTATTTCCATTTGGGTAACGGTTGGGTTCAAACTTTTTTTGCGAATAATTTTGTACATAACGCCATCCCTTTTTATTTTTTTCGCACACTTTTTGGCGCGGTTGCATTAAATTTTTCGCACGCGTATAGGCGCACGCGTAATAATGCTTTATATATTATAACTAATAAGAGAGCTAAAGTCAATGGCAAAAACCGTTATATTACAACATTTTTTTACTTTTTACAGGGAGTTATTGCCATTTTACTCTTATTTTAAGTTAAAAGGGGCGCAAATGATTGCACCCCTTACTTTGCAATGTAAATTATAGGTTTTAACGTCAATCCGTTAAAAGTTAATTACAAACACATTTTATAAATCTTTTCAATGTCTTGTTGAGTTAACGGCTTAAATCCGCCAACAGTTTTGCCACCGCACGCTTTATACGCCATAGCGGAAAAATCTTCTTCTTTTATACCCACTTTAGTGAACGTATCATCAAGTGCGCACTTGTTAAATAAAAAGTCTGCTAGGCGGTCTATCGCCAAAAAAGCAATTTCAAAATCAGGCAAGTTTTTATCAATATCAAACACGTTTACGCCAAACTGAACGTACTTATAAACGTTGGTTTCGTCTAAGCAATATTTAAGCCAACGTGGCGTTAAAATGGCAAGCCCTAGCCCGTGAGTAATATCGTATACGGCGGAAAGTTGGTGTTCCATTGGGTGACAACTCCACGCCTTTTTCTTACCCCCGTAAGTAAACCCGTTAATTGCCCAACTAGACGCCCACATAAGATTTGCGCGCGCTTCGTAATCGGTGGGATTTTCAAGAGCAATAGGCGTGTATTTAATAACCGTTTTCATAAGCCCTTCCATAACGGTATCAAGCATATAAAGGTCTTTTTCGGTGGTAAAATAAGTCTCAATAATATGGCTTAAAATATCGGCAGAACCGCACGCTGTTTGATACTTACTTACCGTATAAGTATTAGTTGGGTCAAGGAAAGAAACCCTTGGCAATAGTGGGCGTTCTAGTCTGCCTATCTTATCTTGAGTTTCGGGGTTACTTATAACTCCTGCCGTATCCATTTCAGAACCCGTTGCAGATAAGGTTAAAATAGTAACGATAGGTAGCGCGTCTTTTACGGGTGCCCACTTGCTAAAAAAGTCCCAAGCATCGTGTTCTACTAGGGCGGCGGCAGCCATCCATTTAGTAGCGTCTATCGTAGAGCCACCACCAACGGCAAGCAATACGTCAATGTCCTTTTCTTTGCAAATTTTTGCACCTTGTCTAACGCTTTCTACCCTTGGGTTAGGCTCTATGCCAGAAAGTTCGTAAACTTCTAAATCAGCGTTTTTCAACTCTTTCATTACGGCGTCGTATAGCCCCGTTCTCTTTATTGAACCACCACCATAGGTCAATAAAACGCGTTTACCAAACTTTTTTAATTCTTCGCCTAAATGGCAAAGTTGGTCTTTACCAAAGTATACTTTCGTTGGAATATCGTAAATAAAATCGTTCATATTCTCCCCCGATATGTCTTTATACTTTTATTATATCAAACGATAATATTTTAATCAATGGGGATAGAAAAAATTTTATCTCTTAAGTAAATAAAAGTATTATCGCATATTCTCCATTTCTCTTTGTATTCTTTCGTATACTAAAGTAAGTTCCGTTACACGATTTTGTCCACCGCCCTGCATAGCGTACGCCCTATTTGCGCAATATAACGCCTTATCGTAATCTTTAATATCACAGTAAGCGGCGGCAAGCGAAGTGAGTAAAGGTGTTGACAAACAAGACTTAAAAATCTCTTTATTAGCCATCCAAAAATCTATAGCTTTTTGCGGTTGATTAACGTTTCTGTAACAACTTGTAATTATGGGGAAAACCATTTTATAGAAATCAAACGATGCGGTAAATTTATTTAGTCCGTATTCAATTACTTCCAAACATTTATGATATTCTTCAGCAAGTTTTAAGTCCTTTAAAAAACTTGATAATTCATATTCGTCCATATCCTTATAATTAACGGTTTTAAGGTATGATGCTACAACTTTTTGCGATTCAATTTTGGGAACTTCTAAAAAACTACCGTCATATACTTTGCCTTTTTCAAAGTAATAAGTTTGACCTTCAAATTCTATCTTTTGCATAAAAACACCCCTTTTTTTCTTTATTTTACATGCTTTATAAGACAGTTTTTGTCATATTAAAACATAAAAATAAAAAAATTCTCAAAAAATTTAATTTTTTTAAGCAAATGGCAAAGTAAAATTTAAAAAATAAAAACAGCCGTTTTCACGACTGTTTTATCATTTTGTTTTAGAAATTTTCTAGTAAATACGCTTCGGCTTCGGCGCACCATAGACCGTTGTTGTTTGCTACGATATCGCCAAGGATAGCAAAGCGTGGGTCGATTGAGCCAAGATATCCAAAATCGTCTATTGCCGTTAGCGGTAAATCTATATGGGTATAGATTAGTTTCTTTCCACCGGGGATAGTCGGCAAGTTAAGTGTGGTGTTAATGGTAGAATCTATCCCGCCGATATGAGTTATCATAACTGCAGGGTTAATACGCCTTTCGCCTATTAAACGGATAATATCGCGCACGTCTTCGGGGGTGCTACCAGAAGTTCCTGCAACGTGGTGGCGTGCATAGTGAACGTCGTAAAAATTAAAGTTTGCCGAAAAGTTTTTGTCGGTAGGACCTGCAAAGAAATTTAAGCAACCGTCAAAACCTAGAATTTTGTCGGCAAGTTCAACTACCTTTGATACGGGCGCGTAAACGAACACGTCGTCAAAGCCTTTGCCGTTAGTATAGGCGCGCAAACTTTCGGGGTCTGATTCATCTGTAAAGATTAAATTAATGCCGTCTTTAAGCGCAACGTCTGGGCGGAAAATGCTTTTTGCACGGGCAAGGCGCACTTTGTCAAGGTCGGTAACCACTATGGTAGAAGGCTTTACGTCGCCGTGCAAAGCAATATCAATAGCTTCTAGCCCCATAGGACCGCAACCTGCTAAAATAGCAACGCTACCACCCTTTTTAATGCCCATAACGTGATTTTGGTTTTCATCGTGGTGATAACTTGCTTTATAACCGCGCAAAACACAAGACGCGGGCTCGATTAAAGACGCGCTAAAATAAGCGTCGCTATCAATTTTCATAAGATAGCCGTTTTCAATAATGTGGCTATAAACGGTTGAATAGGTGCTTACGCCACCGATTTCCTTAAACGAATAGCCGATAGTATCAACCCCGCCAAGATAGTCTAAAACGGGGGGAATAATTACCTTTTCGCCAACCGAATATTTATCTTTCCACTTTTCGCCCACTTCCACTATTTGAGCGCAAAATTCGTGCCCGATAATAACGGGGTTATCGGCAACGTCGTTAGGAACGCGCATATGTGCCGCACCTTGCTTTGCCGTTTTATAGGTAGACATACAAACGCTGTCTGCAATAATTTTTATGCGAATTTCATCTTGCTTTAAGGGGGAAAGTTCAAATTCTTCTAAACGTAAATCTTCTTTGCCGTAAAGTCTTACCGCTTTTGTTTTCATAAAATAATTCTCCTTGATATCTATTAATAAAGGTTTAATATACTTTTATAAGTATTTACACGCGAGTAGGGGTGGTGTACGATTAAATTCTATTGTTGCTACCAAATGCGCGAATCTTTGCCCTTACCGCTTCTTTCATAAGAGAGCGCGCGTCTTCAAATACGAACATAGGCCAAGTTGCAGGGTTGGTAATGGTGTTTAGTTTGCCCTTTAACCCGCCGTTAAGCGCAGTAACTACGTCTGAGAAAATGTTAATTTTGCACACGCCGTTTGCGATAGCTTCTTTAAGTTGGTCGTATGGCGTGCCACTGCCACCGTGTAGAACTAGCGGAGTGTTAGTGCAGTCGGCAAGTTGTTTAGTTCTGTCAATTCTAAGAGTCGGTGTCTTTTTATAAACGCCGTGTGAAGTGCCTATTGCAACCGCCAAAGCATCTACCTTAGTTTTTTCAACGAAAATTTTTGCTTCGGTGGGGTCGGTTAGGGTGTCTTCTGGATCGTCGTCACCCGTCGTGGTGGCGTTTTCGTTGCCAACCATAGCGTCGCCAACGTGTCCTAGTTCCGCTTCTACGGTGATAGAACGCGCGTGGGCGTAGTCAACGATTTCTAAAGTGTTAGCAAGGTTTTTATCAAACGGCAAAGTAGAGCCGTCGTACATAACGGAAGAAAAACCCGAATCTATCGCCTGTTTAATTAAATCAAAGTTGCCAGCGTGGTCTAAATGCAAACACACGGGAACGCTGAAAAAATTTGACGCGCTATTTACCATTGCGGGAATAAGTTGCATACCCTTTCCACGAAGGTCGCCTTCTAAAACCATTAAGAGTGCGGGCGATTTTTCTTCTTCACACACTTCTAAAACGGCGCGCATCATTT
The DNA here is from genome assembly GCA_017465145.1 of Clostridia bacterium. Taxonomy (GTDB): domain Bacteria; phylum Bacillota; class Clostridia; order Christensenellales; family Borkfalkiaceae; genus UBA1259. The sequence continues at coordinate 67,885 of JAFTWU010000001.1, forward strand.
CGTAATTGCAAATATCAAACGCGGGAATAGCAAATTTTTCTTTTTTTGCTTGTTCAATCATTTCTTTCATATTAACTAACATAAAAACACCTACCTTTTTGTTTTACGGTTAGAGTATATCACTACTTTTAACATATGTCAAATACAAATGTTAATTTTTTACCAAAATTTATTGACTTTTTGCAATTTTTTTGGTATAATTTATATAGAATTTAGGGAGTTATATATGAAAGACCAAAAAGTTTTGATGGCAGAAGTTGCCCTTATGTATTATAAAGACGGTTTAACTCAACAAGAAATTGCCGTTAAACTTGACTTAACGCGCCAAACGGTTTCTAAACTTTTAACAAGCGCGGTAAGTGAAGGCATAGTGGAAATTAAGGTGCATAACCCCGATAGCAAGCGACACGAATTACAAGATAAAATAGAGAAAAAATACGGCGTTAAAGCGTGTATTTTTGGCGCAAGTAATAATAGTGAAGATTTGCGCGCCATCGCTACTATCGAAGGGGCTATCAGTTACCTATCCCCCATCGTGCAAAAGGGTGGACTAAATATTGCCATTTCTTGGGGGCGCACCGTTCAAAAGTTGGTTAAAAGTTTCCCCGCATTAAACACGTTAAACAACACCGTTTACCCCTTGTTTGGCGCAACGGAACACGAACAAAGCTATTACTTGCCAAACGAACTTGCAAGAGAGTTTGCCGGCAAATTGAGTGCACGCGTTAAATACGCTTGGTTTCCGTATAAAGTAGATAACGAACAAGATTTTGAACTTTTTAAGCGCACCGCTTATTATAAAAAAATGCTTTCACTTTGGGCGGACTGCGATGCAGTTGTAGTTGGCATTGGCAACAATACCGCCTTTCGCCTTTTAGACCCCGATTTTAAGGGGGATAAAGATAAATTAAAGGTGGTTGGCGACGTTGCAACTCACTTTTTTACCGAAGATGGCACTATTATAGAAAATAAAGACTTAACTTTAAGAATTGACGTCGATACTCTTATGGCGGTTAAAACAAAAATCGCCGTTGCTTACGGCGACGATAAAATTAGCGCGATTAAGGGTGCGTTAAACTCTAAACTAGTTGACGTTTTAATAACCGACGAATACACGGCAAAAGGACTTATTTGAGAAATTGTTGAATAGTTGTTTATATCAAAAAGAGAGTGGATATTTCCACTCTCTTTAATTTTAGGTTTCTTTGCTTTTAAGCGTTATTAGAAAAACTCTGAATAAGTTTCTATTAAAACGCCTAAAGTTTCGTAATCAATATAGCCTTTGCCGATTGCCACTTTAAGATATTGACCTTGAACTGCATTAAAAATGTTTTCAGGCACGGGACAAATTTCAGCAAACTCTTCATACGTAAACAACCCATAAGTCGTTATATCCGCAAGGTATTGCGCTTGGTTAATGCGCATTGTGTTGCCGTCAACTTCAAAGGTGTTAACTAGCCCTTCTATACCACCTGGCATTGACAACATACCATTTACGTATAAGCAAAGGTGTCCGTAAGTTACGGGGCTCCACGCCGTAGTCATTTCTTCGGTTATGGTTACGTTAGTTAGTTGCACCCTTGCCCAAGCCATATTGCCGTTTGTATCGGTTATTTGCTTGTTAAACCAATGCCCAATATATTGACTTGCGTCTTCCCTTAAGTATACGTACTTATTTAGGTTAAAGTCCCAGAAAGCATGCTCATCAATTACTTTAACGTGCGTGCCGTCAGAGAAGTATAGATTAATTATCTTGTAATTTGCTAGTGCGTCGCTATCGATAAAGAGTATTGGCGCAACGTCAAAACTACCCGTGTGTAAGTTCCATACAAGTAGCATTTCGTTACCCGTTAAAGTTTCTACGGGAACTTGTCTACCGTCCGCAAGGGTAATTAACGTACCTGCTGCTACGCAAGAATCTTCTGTTGGGGGAGCAGCATTTTGTTGTAAAAACAAGGTAATACCCCCATCAGTACTAGAACCAGGATAATTATTTGTATATATGGTTATTTCGCCTGTATAAATACTTCTATGTAATTCAAAGGTATACGTTACTTGCTCTGTGGTAAAGTTTTCACCATTTATAGTCCAATAATATAACGTATAACCGCTTGGCACGTTTGCGTTAAGAGTCTTTACTTCACCACTTACTAAGTGTTCTACCCTTGGGGTTAAATACCCTACGCCCATAACCTGTACTGGAATAGAATAATCCATTTCCATCAATTGCCAATGGGCATATATTATACCGTTGCCAAATTGTTTAAAAGGATTTCCCTCGTTACTTATCTCAAGGAACTGATATTCGCCAGATGGTTTAACGACAGTTGTCGCATAACACGTACCTGAACCGTTTGGCTGAGAATAATACCCCCTAAGCTCATAATGATTTCTATTGCTCGGCATAGAATTAAAAGATACAATCTCATTATAATGCAATTCTATTTCACTAGTTCTATTTTCATATCCTAGATCGATTTGAATTACATATGGTTCAACCCAAATAGCAACTACCGTTATACTTTCGGTGGTATCCCACACGCCACTTTCATAATATTCTCTACCATATTCATCTAACCAATGACTAAACGTAAAATCCTCAAACTCTGGCGTCGTGCAATCTATTACTGCGCCAAAATAGGTGTTAAGCGTTTGAACAATCTCACCCTCCACATTTAATTGTACTGTAATTTGCAAGGATGTAATCTCGCAATCATATTCAGAGAAAACGGCACTATATTCACATTGTTTGCTGTGCGGAACGTATAAATCAAAACTACCGCTTGGAAACGCCCCATCTTCTATCGTAGGCGCAGTGTATGAATAAAAATACACATTGCTTAAATATGTACAATTAGCGAATACGTTATTATCTATATTTACACTTCCATAGATATGTATATTCTGAATATTATGACATCTTTCAAAAGCATTTGAGCCAATGTTGGTTACGCTAGCCGGGATTGTTATGCTTGTTAATGACGTACAACCTGCAAAGGCATTTGCTCCTATTGACGTAACCTCATTAGGAATATTAATTCTATGCAGCCAAGTGCAACCAGAAAAAACACCATTTGATATAACTGACAATCCTATAGGAAGTGTACAATTTGAAAGATGTGTGCAACCCGCAAAGGCATTTGCTCCTATTGACGTTACACTGTCTGATATAGTAACAGTAGTTAATCTATCACAACCGCTAAACGCACCTGCACCGATACTTGTAACTGTGTTTGGTATTGTTACACTTTGAATTTGTGTTTGATTTTGAAAAGCATAATCCCCTATAGCGCTTACTAAAGGCAAATCAACGTGAGTGTCAAAATCTACCACTAATTCCATACCTATAAGAGTATCATTTTCAATATAGAAATCACACCAATCATAATAAATATAGTAAATTTCGCTATCGTAAGGGTCGTCCTCACTAACTGTCACGTCTCCCCTATAGTTAATTTCCTCCTTAAGCCAAACAACATCATTTGAAGGCTGATGGTTGTATTTCAACACAGCGCTAGCACCTGGCTTGTGTGTCCAAAAATCGCCATATGGATGATATTTCATAAAATGAAAATCCATATCACTTTTTCTTATGCAAATTAATTTTTGATTTGCATTTAGAATAGAAGGACGCACATTTGTAACGTATACGTCTTCATAGCCAATGGCAAGCAAATCATCTTTTACCATGTTAGCCATAGTGGATATTGGTAAATTTATATTAAAGTCGCCCTCTGATATATCCCCAGGTTTTCTATATAGCGCAGCTCCATATGTTCCCTCTAAATAATTTATTGCATAACTGTAACAATTATAATATCTATAATCATCGTGCCAAATACCATATTGTGAATTGTTGGGCAAAGTTGTTTCCAACAAACTGCTTGAATAAGTAATTGCTGGAGCACTGTAAATATTATAATAATTTAATACAACAGACTTTATATCCTCCGCAAATTCCTGTGCAACCCAGTAATTATAGAAAAACTGCACATTTGGGTTATTTTCAACTTGTAAAATTATGCCCTTAACTAAACCTGGCAAATTTGGGTTGTTTATATAATCATTTGGAATAGTAACACCATTTTCGCAAACAAATTCCAGGCATTCTTCTTCAGTTTTATCAGCAAACATACCGTTTGCAGTATTATCTATTTTAGTAGCGCTTGCAATTTTTGTTAAATTATCCCCTAAGCCAATAAACAATAGCGAGCAACAAGCTAAAAATAGACTAATAAAAAAGCAAACCGCTATATTTTTAATTAAATATTTTTTACACATAAAATTAATCCTTATTACTATCCTTAACTGTATTTACTAATTCCTGTACTTCTGTTTCTGTAATAGGTTCATCTAACAGTTTTTGTACAAGAATTACAACTTGTGAGTTTTTATCTTCTTTTGTAAAATCAATTTTTATTAAAGCATACCCTATTACGCTGTCGTCTTTAATTAGCGTTATTGTAACAAAGTCCTTATAAATTTTATCGTTAGAATCTTCAGGATAAGGTTCCCAGACAACATTATCATTAACCTTAACCTTTACTTCCCTATGAAATTTAGGATATTCAGCACTGAATGTAGAAAAACAACAAAAATCACTAACAAGCTTACAAATAATTGCTTCATCGTCATGTCTAACGATTATTATATTATGAATTATGTTATAAGATATTATTGGATTACGCCAGTCAACCAGCTCTATAAAATTATCGCCGTCGTTATTCTTTTCATTATTACAGCCGTTTAGTATAGAGCCTGCAAAAGTCATACAAAGTATACTTACTAGGCTAATAGCCATAAGTTTTAAAAGTCTTTTCATCATCTCCTCCTTTTATAAATCATTTGATTTATGTGCATAAGAAGTAACATCTAACGTTGCGTGTTCTCTGTATGATAAATTTTCTATGTCCTCAATTTTTAATTTACTGATTAAATTCACATACTGTCCTTCTTGTTTTATAGCACAAATAAAGTCACTTGTACTATCTTTTGTTTGTAATAAATATTTCCTTTCTTCGCTATTGCCCGTAACAAAATAAGGGCTTTTTTCATAAATTATCATATCACCATTTTCATCCAGTATCAAATCGCCATTCCTAGATGATGCCCACCCCTCAACGAAGCTTGGTAGGGGTGGACTATTTGGAGTTCTTGTATGAGGAGTCCATGGTCTTTTCTTTCCATATATCCTCCCTACAACATACATGCTTTTGTTAGCGTGCAAGCAAGAGACAAGTATTGATGGTTCAGTTTTAACCCTAATAAAAACAAATCCATACGGCTCAAATTCTACAAGGAAATATTTTAACTCTTCGTATTGGTCATATACAGGATAAACCTCGAAAGATTCATATTTTTCGCCTTCAGGGTAACCCCAGGTTGAATCACTTTTTTCAATTCTTTCTGTAATTCTTTGAATATGTTCTGCTTCCGTAAAATCATCAACGTCTTTACTGCAACCCGCAAAACACAATGTTATACTGGATAGCGATATTAAAACTAAAATTATTGAAATAATTCTTTTCATAAAAGCTCCTTTCATTTAACATAAATTAATAAAAATACTTAACCCATTGGTCTGCACCGCCTTATTTTATTATAAAGCAGTAAAAAAGATGAAAAATTCTTTTCTTTTACTACCTTACACTAATAAGACGTTTGAATTTGCATTTTTCTTTCAAAAAATTTAAAATTTTTTTAAAATTATTAAAAATTCTTCAATTTCCTAGTTAAAACTATGCATTTAGACCAAAACACTTAGTTAAAAATATTTCTTCTTATTTAAATTTTACACTATATATATTCTACTGTCAATATTGCATTTTACACGAAAAAAAGGATGGTAAAACCTATCCACTTTTTCGTTTTATAATTCTCACGCAAAAATTGTCGAAGAAATTTTTGCGTAAAGGAGAAGTCGACGTAAAAACAATAAAGCCACCATTTCGGTGGCTTTAGGTATAATTCGTCGTGCTTCGACGTGGTCGGAGTGAGGCGACTTGAACGCCCGACCTCTTGGTCCCGAACCAAGCGCGCTACCAACTGCGCTACACCCCGTTATAAAGTAAGGTGTTTCAACCCTACTTTACTTTTCGTATTTATTTTTGTTTATGGTAGCGCCCAAGGCGCTTCCCCCCTCGGCATTAAGCCTCGGCGGCTCACGCTACAAACTGTCCACAGGACACTTTGCTTTACGCTCCGCCCCAACTGCGCTACACCCCGTTTAGCGTTAGCATTATTGCCAACCCTATTTTACTTTTTATTATTTTAAGATTCTATTAAATTCTGTTTACGCCCGTTTTAATAGCTGCTTCTTTAACTGCAGCGGCAACGGTAGCGCCAACTCTAGGATCGAAGGGTGCGGGAATAATATATTCGGGCTTTAATTCTTCGTCGCTAACGAGTGATGCAATTGCTTTAGCAGCGGCAATCTTCATTTCTTCGTTGATATCAAGTGCACGGCAATCAAGTGCGCCACGGAAGATACCAGGGAACGCTAATACGTTGTTGATTTGGTTGGGGAAGTCACTTCTGCCCGTACCAACAACTGCAGCACCAGCCTTAATAGCAAGGTCAGGCATAATTTCAGGGGTGGGGTTAGCCATAGGCATAACGATAGCACCCTTAGCCATTGAAGCAACCATTTCTTCAGTTAAAAGACCTGGAGAGCTTACGCCAACGAACATATCTGCGCCAACTAATGCTTCTGCTAAAGTGCCTTTCTTGTTAAGTTGGTTGGTAAATTCTGCAATTTCTTCTTTAGATGCGTTCATACCAACGGGTCTACCCTTATAGATGATACCGTTTCTGTCGCACATTACAACGTCTTTTGCGCCCATAGAAATCATAAGTTTTGCAATAGCAACGCCGGCTGCACCTGCACCGCTAAATACGATACTTAAATCTTCCCACTTCTTGCCAACGAGTTTTAACGCGTTGATACAAGCAGCAACGCAAACTACTGCAGTACCGTGTTGGTCATCGTGGAAAATGGGGATATCAACTTCGGGATCTTCTTTTAAGCGTTTTTCAATTTCAAAACATCTGGGTGCAGAAATATCTTCTAAGTTAACGCCACCAAAGCTACCTGCTAAAAGTTTAACGGTGTTAACGATTTCGTCAACTGACTTACTTCTTACACAAAGGGGAATTGCATCAACGCCACCAAAGGTTTTGAATAATACACATTTACCTTCCATAACGGGCATACCGGCTTCAGGACCGATATCGCCTAAACCTAATACAGCCGTACCATCGGTAACTACTGCAACGGTGTTGCCACGGCCGGTAAGTTCGAAAGATTTATTGTAATCTTTGTTAATTTCTAAACAAGGTTGTGCTACACCGGGAGTGTATGCTAAAGATAAGTCTTCTTTAGTCTTTACGGGAACTTTAGAAACAACTTCTAATTTACCCTTCCATTCGCCGTGTAAACGTAACGATTCTTTTGCGTAATCCATGATTACTTCCTCCTAAAATATTTAAAATTAATTTTTTTATTATTCAAAGCCAAAGGCTTATGATTTTTTAGTTGTGCGCCTATACGAACGCTTTATAAATGGTGCGAATACACTTTTCATAGTCGCTGTTTGCAACGCCGATAATAATGTTAAGTTCGCTTGAACCTTGGTCTATCATTTTAATATTGATGCCTTCTTTCGCCAACGCGGTAAATAGGCGTGCAGCAGTACCCGTACGGCGTGCCATACCGTGACCAACGGTTGCGATTAACGAAATATTTTCAATAACGTGAATAAAGTCTGGGTTAACGTTTTCACGAATTTCGTTAACCATATCGTTTAATATCCCGCCCTTAAGTTCTTCTGAAGATAATACGACTGAAACGGTGTCGATACCAGACGGAACGTGTTCGATACAAATGCCGTAGTGTTCAATAACGGAAAGTATGCGACGAACGAAACCAACTTCTGCGTTCATAAGTGATTTTTCTATATAGATAACGGTGAAGTTCTTTTTGCCAGCGATACCCGTGATAACGTTGTCGGGGTCTAGTTCATAACGGTCGTTAGGAACTATCATTGTGCCCGCATCTTCAGGCTTAAAGGTGTTTTTAATGTTGATGGGAATTTTGCCCTTCATTGCAGGGAAAATGGCTTCTGAGTGAAGAACTGACGCGCCCATATAAGATAATTCGCGAAGTTCTTTATAAGTGATTTGTTTAATTGCCTTAGGGTCGTCAACGATTCTTGGATCGCAAATCAAAAAGCCACTAACGTCAGTCCAATTTTCATAAAGGTCAGCACCAACGCCACGCGCGATGATAGAGCCCGTAATGTCGCTTCCGCCACGGCTGAAGGTTTTAATTTGACCTTCAAAATTCTTGCCGTAAAAGCCTGGAATTACCGCGTTTTTAACGTTTGCAAGTTTTGATGCAACCTTATCGTTAGTATAGTCTGCGTTAAGTTTACCTTGGCTGTCGAAACGAACAAGGCTTGCAGCGTCTACGAATTCAAAACCTAAAAATGCTGCGGCAACGATTGCGGAAAGGTATTCCCCGCGTGATGCGGCAAAGTCTGCACTTTTATTTAATACGATTTCTTCTTCAGTTTTATCTAAAATTGACTTGATGTCAAGGTCGATACCCAAATCTTTAACGATTTCAATAAATCTTTCCCTTACGATAGAGAAAGCGTTTTTACAGTTACCTAATTCAACTACTTCGTCGTAGCAACGGTATAAGGTATCGGTAATTTTAATGTCGTTTTTATGGCGTTTACCGGGGGCTGATACAACCACGAAACGCCTTGAACTATCTGCTTCTATAATTGATTTAACTTGGCGGAGAGCGTTAGCATCTGCCATTGAAGTTCCGCCGAATTTACATACCTTTATCATTTTACTTTATCCTTCTTCCTTCAAGATAATATCTTTTTTCAATGCCTTCGCCCATAGAGAAGGTCTTTCTGGGTAGCGCGCCCGTTGTCGATACGTATTTGAAAAGGTCTTTTTTATCCATTTCTTCAAACATAATACCAACGGCGTCTTCTTTAGCGTCGACTAGATTTTTAAGGTCGTCGTCACCGTGAACGTAGTCAACTTCGCCACCGAATTCTTCTAAATACTTTTTGATATAAGCGTCAACCGCCCTTATACCTTCGGGCAACGCGTTTTTGCCGTCAACTTTTACCGTAACTTTGTTAGCGTGGACACGGATTTTACCGCCGTCAACTTGCTTTAAGCCGTTTAAGAATTTATTTACGTCTATCCCGAAAACGTATCTATAGATGGGGCGGAAATAAATGCCTTCATCGTAAATGTTAACAAGTTCTGCCAAAGCAAATCTTGCGGGGTGATTTTTTCTTTCTTCTTCGGTAAGGTTTTCTTTAATAGCGTTCCAATGCGCTTTAGCCGTTGCTAAAGAGTGGTTGCCATCACCCACTGCGAACAAAAATTTATCATCTTTGCCGTATTTTTTAATAACTCTTTCACTATCGATTAAGTGAGAGATTTTTTCAATTAAATCGTCGGTTTTTTCAATAAAATACCCTTCGATATGACCGCCGCCCATATTTAAATCAAAGTCGTAAAGTTTTTTAAGACTATCTCTTTTTTCATAAAGGGTTTCGGCAATTTCACGCTTTTCGTCGTCGAATAAAATCATAACGTGCGGGAATTCTATTTCCGCGTCTTTTCTTATTTTTAAACGGGGTGGAATACGCTCTTCTATAGTGCCTTCGGTTGAACGAATAAGCGCTTCGCTTTTTTGTGAATATTGATATTCTTCTAAGTCGATTGCGCAAACGATACCGATTCTACGCTCAACGAAAGGTGTAGAGCGCACCGTTAAAATCATGCCTTCGGGAAGTTCTTCAACCAAACCGTCAGCAAGATAGCGTTTCATATTTTCGTTTATTTTTGCAATTCTTTTATCGGGGTTATCGTTTAGATAAATTTCCGGATAAAATAAATCTAACGTAGTGGGCTTGCCCGCTACGGTTTTTTCTAAATTTTGCCAATAGTCTATCTGGCTTGTAAATTGGTCACAAGCGATACACGCCCATGCGGACATATCGTCCGTTTTAGGAAGTAATATCTTTGCATTTTTAATACCTGTCTTCATAAGTTAGCCCTAAAAAATAATGGTTGTTTTTTGTTTACGGTTGGTTAAACCCCGCTGTTTTCACAGTTTAGGCGGAAAATTATTTACCAAGGTTTATAGCAACCACGGTTAACGCTGCAAGAACGAGCGCTAGGAAAAAAGTTCCTACGAATTTGAAAAACGCTTTGCCCTTACTTTGTTCTTCTTGTTGAGGGGTTTCTTGATAATTTTTGTTTTCGTCCATAATTATCTCCTTGCGTTATCAATATCTTGCCAATAGTATCTGTTTAACGCCTTTCTAAGCGTTTCGGTATCGGCATAGCGTTTAATTTTGCCTGCTGTTGCAACTGAAATAACGCCCGTTTCTTCACTTACGATAAATGAAACTACGTCAATGGTTTCAGTTACGCCTATCCCTGCCCTGTGGCGAGTGCCAAGTTCTTTAGGGATACTGTCAACGTTTTGAGATAGGGGTAAAAAGCAACCTGCCGCAACAATTTTAGTTCCGTCTATTATCATAGCACCGTCGTGCAAGGGGGACTTAGGAAAGAACACGCTTTCGATAAGTTCGCTTGAAATTTCACTATCAAGTTTTACACCGCTATCAATAATTTGCGTAGGAACGTTGCCCGTTGATAAAATTAAAATTGCGCCAACGTCGTTTTTAGACATATTTTGTAGTGCCTTAATAATTTCATCAACACAGTTTTTAATCTTTTCAGTATCGTGTGATAGGCTTTCGTTTTTAGAATCAATATTTTTTTTCAAACTACGCCTTGCCCATACTACGCGCCTTATTTCCACCGAATATATAATCATAATAAGCACGATGAAAATTGCGGGAACTACTAAGAATATCGCGCTGTCCATAGTGTCTACGAAAGAAACTATTGCCGCCGATACCACCATTACTGCAGTAAATAGAGCAACTAGCGCGTGGGCGTTTTGTTTGAATAAGAAGTTAAGCATGTAAAAGTAAAGCACGGCAAAAACCACTACCGTTACCGATATAGCAATAGTCATTTCAGGGGTGCTTATAAAATTACCCCAAAATTTAGCCAATTTATCTGCCAAATTCATATGCTCTTCTCCTTTACTTTTCCGTCATTATGTTAAAAATTGAAAGCCACATTGCTTCGTCTTGCCCTATTAAGCCACTTTTTATTTTATAGTCGGCATCGGCAAGCAAGTCAACTGCCCTTTTTAGTGAACGCTTTTTAAAGCGATTTGCTTGTTCTTTAAGTTTTTTTGCCGCATACTCTTTGATATTAAAACAAACGGCAAGTTCTAAATCCGTTTTACCGCTTATTGCCGCGTGCAATAGTCTGCGATAATAGTTGTATACCGAAATGATTATACGCTGTGACGGTTCGCCTTTCCCTAGCATATCCGTTATAACGGCAAGCGCTTTATCAAATTGCTTTTTGCCAATATAATCGGTCATTTCGTAAATTTTATATTCGGTGTCGCGGGCAACTAGTTCGTCTAGCGTGTCGGCGGTAATCGTTCCGCCCTTTCCAACAAAGTCTATAAGTTTTGCCGTTTCGCGCTCTATCCTTGTCATATCGGCAAGACAATACTCACAAAGAAGTTTTGCCGTTTCTAAATCTATTGCGACTTGATTAGAAGTGCATTCTCCTTTTATCCATCTTGCGACTAAAGTAGGGTCTTGTTTATCACATTCCACAAAGCATACGGACGGATATTTCTTAAACGGCTCTAACGCTTTGTCGGGTTTTTCGTTTACCACGATTAAAACACCGTCGCCAACGGGGGCTTCAAGATAACTTTTAAGCCCGTTTTTGAACGCTTCTTGCTTAGGGTAAAACTCTCTGCAAATGGTAAAGCGTTTTCTACTCATAAAAGGATATGCGTTTAATGACGCCAACATTTCGGCAAAATCAAAATTATCGCCGTCAAAGGTGGCTAAGTTTAAAGAAGGCTCACTTAGATAGGCGTCTTTTAATAGCGCCACACCGCGAGAACGAAAATACGCGTCTTCGCCAACGAATATATAGGCGGAATACTCCTGCCCTTCTTCTACCTTCTTTTTAAACTCTAAATATTTCAAGCGCAAACTCCCTCGTATACATTTTAACACCTTTTAAGGTGTTTTGCAACAATCTTGCCAACTCTTTTATTTAAAATCTATACTATTTTTCTATTAAATTTGTGCCTTAGTCTTAACGCGACGCTCCTTTACCCGCTAGCGAGTCCTTCAAAGTGCCGTTTAGTTAAATAAAAGTTTAATAGTTCCACGGTTTTCAGCGTTTATATAAGCGGTGGAAAATCTATAGCAAATTTTATTTTCCGGCTTGTAAATAGCAAAAATATTGTCGGTGTAGTCGGTTGCAATAACGCTATTAAAATAGGTGTCCGATAAGGTGTAACCCGTTCTGTCTTCGCCAAAGTGGGTAAATACGCCAACCCTTTGTTCGTTTAGCGTAAAATCTAGCAAACATCCACTTAAGCGGAAACGACACGAAAAGGGCGTGGGAAGTGTAATATCGTCTTCTGCGTGTATTACTTCAATATGTGCAAAAGACTGTTTTATGGCAACTTCTTGTGCTAATTTTTTATCGCCACCGTAAACTAGTTTTTCTATATAGAAAACGGAAGACAATCTAGTAGTGAAGTTTTGAATATCGTTATTTCTGCCGTTATCAAGCACTATAACTGTGTTGAGCGTGTCTAGGTTTTGGCTTTCTTTTAGCCTATTAAGGCGCGAAAGAGAAAAGTTTGCCGTATAGTCGCTTACGATAAGGGTGTTTTCTTTACCTGATTTTATAACGGTTGCACATATCGTTTGACTGCCTATAATAAACGCCTTATCCTTTTTATTATCCACCGCGTTTAAGGTTATCGTTCCCACAAGAAAAATGGTTGCAAGTGCTATACATAGGCCGTTTCTAAGGACCTTTCTTATATTGACAAGTCCCGCGCACAAAAGGAAAATAACGTAGTATAAAATAGCAAAGGCTGAAAGAGTAAAACCACCGATAATAAATATGCGATAATCGAATATTTTAATTAGCCAAATTATAGCGTATAAAATATAGTTCGCTATAAACAAACACACTTCGGGACTACCCGTTAAACCGCCAAGCAAAGTGGATACTAAAAGCAAAACGTAAACTATGTTTACGACGGGTATAAACAATAGGTTTATCATTACCGAAATTAGCGAAGTTTGACCAAAGTAGTATAAGCATATCGGCATTGTAAAAATTTGTGCCGACACCGTTACGGCAAGTGCGGAAATTAACTTTTTAGGTATGAATTTTAGGCGCGATTTTACGCCGTTTTCTACCGGCTTTGCAAGGATAATTATACCTATTGCCGCCGCGAAAGATAGTTGAAATCCCACGCAAAATAATTGTATGGGCTTTATCAATAAAATAAGTGTTGCCGCGATAAAAACGGAACTTAAACCGTCGTATTTTTCACCAAATAAATTTATTAAAAGCAAGGTGGAAAACATTATGGCGGCGCGAAGGGAAGACGCTGTAAAACCACATACGCCCGTATAGAAAAATAGCGTTAAAACGGTTATGACGGCGGAAAGATATTTGTTGCATTTTGTCTTTTTAAGCACGAAAGAAATAGCACCTGCAAGTATGCCGATATGTAGACCTGACACCGCAAAGATATGTGCAACGCCCGTATTTCTAAAAGCCGATATAGTTTCTCCGTCTATAAAAGATGAGTCGCCAAGTAGCATTGCGTATGCTACGGAAAACTGCTGTTTATCTAAACCTTTTTGCAAAACGTTGCGCATAAAGATATTGACTTTTTGAAAGATGGTGCTATCATTACCGTTTACCGTAATATCTTCTGCGTTTAGATAGGCGTAGTATTTTACGCCTTCTTCTATCGTGCTTGCCGAAAACTTATCTTCGTAGATAATATCTTTATCGTATAGCGGTGCTAAAAAGGTTAAATTATCGCCAAGTTCAATTTTACTTTCACCCGTTATATACACAACGATTTTATATTTAATTTTGCCGTTAAGTCTGCCGTTTATTCTACCTTTTGATAGGGTTACGGTTTGCCCGTATTCCGTTTGGCGCACACTTGCCACCCTGCCGTTAACAGTAAAGGTAGAGCCGTTTAGGTTAGCATCGCGAAAAGTTACCGTATTTATAGAAAAATTTAACGCACTAAAAATGGAAATTAAGGCAAATATTGCAATTAAAATTATCCGCCCTTTGCCCTGCTTATGACTAAGTAGCATAAAAATAAGCCCAACGATTGAAAGGCTTAAAAATAACGACACCGTGATTATTGCCGTTACGCTACTTTTTACTAAAAATAGATATGCAGTTAAAATGCCGATAATTATTGATAAAACCAAAAATACCGGCAAGCGAAAATTGACAAGTTTTTTCATTAGTAACTCTTTAACTTAATTTACCGATAAAAATATATAATATGCACCAAAAATTGTCAATAGAAAAAGTTCTATATTCGTTGCCTTTTTATCGTTTAGCGTGATATTATATAGTTAGCCTTCGTTGTTCGATAGGAAAGTTAAAAAAATCCACAACTTATATTAAAGAAAGCCTTCGTCATGTACGGGGTAGCGGTGCTCTTGACCGTCGTTTTTTCCGGTCGCTAAATAAGAGATGCAGATACCGTACGCTAGGCATTCGCCTGTTTACAAAACGGGTTATTATTTACCTTTCCGTCGGCTTTACGCAGGTCTTTTTTTTGTCTTTTTTTATAAAATTGCCCGCATTTATTTGCAAGGCTATCTTTATTGTGATAATATATTTTTGCTTGAACGCGCTTTTTAAGGATAAATTTCCCTTTTTCACGGCCTCATAGTCAAGGGGTGAAGACGCCGCCCTCTCAAGGCGGAGACCGGAGTTCGACTCTCCGTGGGGCTACCATTTTTAAGGTTAACCGCCTAAACAATAAAAACCGACTAGACTTAGTCGGTTTTTTTATTTTTGTTTCTTTATTTTACAAGTTGTGCGCTATTCATTAAACAAGTCGGTTGATAGATATCTATCGCCCGTGTCGGGCAAAATTACGACTATCGTTTTATCCGTGTTTGCGGGGTCTTTTGCATATCTTACGCCAACGGAAAGCGCAGCGCCTGACGATATTCCTACAAGCACACCTTCACGCTTTGCCATAAGATTTGCATAGTAATACGCGTCTTTATCGCTAGCGGTTAAAACGGTATTGACAACCGTGCTATCGTAAAGTGCGGGAACAAAGTTTGCGCCTATCCCTTGAATTTTATGTTTTCCACAAACGCCACGGCTTATAAGGGGTGAACTTTCGGGCTCTACGGCAATAATTTGCACTAAGGGATTTTTTTTCTTTAGGAATTTCCCCGTACCGCTAACCGTTCCGCCACTTCCAACACCTGCAACGAAAAAGTCCACTTTTCCTTCCGTTTGCGCCCATATTTCAGGGCCGGTAGTTTCGTAATGAGCCAACGCGTTTGCGGGGTTAGAAAATTGCCCGATTATAACGCTGTTTGGCGTGTTTTTATTAATTTCTTTTGCCTTATCTATTGCACCTTGCATACCTAAAGCGCCGTCCGTTAAAACGACTTGAGCGCCGTATGCTTTTAACAAGGTTATACGCTCTTTACTCATAGTGTCGGGCATGGTTAAAATCACCTTATAACCGCGCGCTAAACCTATTGCGGAAAGCCCTATACCCGTGTTACCGCTTGTCGCTTCAATAATAGTTGCGCCCGCGCTTATTACACCGCGTTTTTCTGCATCGTTAATCATATAAAGCGCCGCTCTATCTTTTATACTACCCGCGGGATTAAGCCCTTCTATCTTTACGAAAAGGCGTGCGCAAAGTTTTTCTTCACGGGCGATATTTTGCACTTCTAAAAGGGGAGTATTTCCGATAAGGCCGTCTATATTTTTATAAACTTTCATCATCTAGTTCCTTTATTTTTGCGATTATTTCGCGCAAGGCTCTACCGCGGTGGCTGATAGAATTTTTTTCTTCATCAGTTGCTATTCCCATACTCTTTTTAAGGTCGTGACTATAAAAAATAGGGTCGTAACCAAAGCCGTTAACACCTTGACGCTCAGTTAAAATTTCGCCTAGCGTTTCGCCGTAAGCGTCTACCCTTTTGCCACTTGGGGTGCAAAAAACCATAGCGCAAACGAACTTAGCGCTCCTATCACTTTTGCCTTGCAAATTTTTAAGCAATAGGTCGTTGTTGTGTTCGTCGTCGCCATCCCCAGCGTAACGGGCGCTGTAAATCCCAGGTGCGCCGTCTAACGCGTCTACGACAAGCCCGCTATCATCCGCTAATGCGGGTAAGTTTAGCGCTTTAGCAACGGTGTTTGCTTTGATAAAAGCGTTTTCAGAAAAGGTTGCGCCGTCTTCAACGATATCTTCGGTAAAACCAAGTTCTGCGCAACCGCAAACGTTATATTCGGGTAGCATTTTAGCAATTTCCCTTATTTTTCCCTTGTTTCCGCTTGCTATTACAAGCGTTTTTTTATCACTCATTTTATTCACCTAAATTTTTTACTACTTGCTTTAGCACGCTAGTAAGATTTACGTAATCTTGTGCGGATAAAGTTTCACCACGGGCGGTTAGCGGAATACTCGCACTTTCTAAACTTTGTTCCGCCTGCGCCCTAGAAAGTTTAAATCCGTTCATAAGGTTATTGACAAGCATTTTTCTACGGCTTGAAAAACCGCATCTAACAACGCTACGCACGGCGTTAAAGTCTACGCCTTCAAACTTACCTTCTTCAATGTCTATTCTTACGACTGCCGAATCTACGTTTGGCGGTGGAGAAAACATTTCCCTTGGCACGCGTTTAATAATACTTGCCTTGCCCCTTAGGTTTATACCAACCGTTATTGCACCGTAGTCCGCCGTACCGTGTGTTGCACAAAGGCGCAACGCCACTTCTTCTTGCACCATAATTACCATACGGCGAATACCTTTAGCGTGTTCTAAAAAGCGCATAATGATGGGGGTTGTGATATAATATGGCAAGTTTGCAACCATTATATAATCGTTATCTAAACCACTTTCAACGTCGCTTAATTTTTCCTTCATAACGTCGTTAAAAACGATATTTACGTTGTCAAATTCGCCAACCGTTTCTTCTAGCACGGGCTTTAGGCGGGTGTCTATTTCGTAACCGACCACCCTTTTTGCCTTGTTTGCTAGCTCGCGCGTTAAAGCACCTGCGCCACAGCCTATTTCTAAAACGGTGTCGTCTTTAGTAACGCCCGCTTTTTCAACTATTTCGGCAAGCAAACTGTCGTCGGTCAAAAAGTTTTGACCATACGCTTTTTTAAGCATTACGCCGTGTTTAATTAAAAGTGTTTTAAGGTTTTTTTCCATATTTTACCAACTGTTTTAGTGCATAACTTTTGTTATAGCGCACATCATAAGTATTGTAAAGAAGAACTCTTTACTAAATATCATTTTTACCAATGATACGTAATTTCAAAATAAAGCCGAAAAAGTAAAATTTTTCGACTTTATTTTGCTTTTTACCATTTTTATAATTTCTTAAATAGTTCGTGGGCGTTATTATATACCGCTTTTGCCATTTCTTCCATTGAAACGCCCTTAAGTTCTGCAAGCTTATAAAGAACTAGCGGAATATGTTTAGGGGTGTTGGTTTCGCCTCGGTATGGGTGGGGCGCAAGATAGGGACTATCCGTTTCGGTTAAGCATTTATCTATGGGAACGTAGCGCGCAACGTCTAAAAGTTTGTTGGCGTTTTTAAAGGTAAGCGTTCCGCCAAAACCGATATAAAACCCTAAATCAAGCAAGATTTTTGCCGTTTCTACACTACCCGAATAGCAATGCAAAACACCGCCGTAGGTCAGTTTATCTTTGTTATCTTTTAATAGCTTTACCGCGTCTTCCGTAGCGTCGCGAAGATGCACGGATACGGGCAACTTATATTCTTTAGCAATTTCTATCTGTTTAATAAAGCCCTTTTGTTGAAGGTCTTTATCATAAGGCTCCCAATGATAATCTAGCCCTATTTCGCCAACGGCAACACATTTTTTATGGGAAAGCAACTTTATAATTTCATTTAACGAACTATCGTTAAAATCGTTTATATCGCTTGGATGAAAACCCGCCGCAAAATAAACGCTATCGAACTTTTCCGCTAAATTTTTGCCGTCTATAGACGATTTTACGTTACAACCAACGTTGATGACCTTAGTTATACCTTCGCGCAAGTATTCGTTTATCACGCTATCAATATCGGTATACCTTTTATCGTCTATATGGCAATGAGTGTCAATATACATTTTTAAGCCTTTATTTTTTAGATTAGAAAATTTTTAGGAAATTGAACTGCCGTCTTCTACGTCTTTTTCGGGTGATAAAACGGATAAAGTGCCGTCTGCCCCTTCAGCGCATAAAATCATACCTTCGCTTAAAATTCCGCAAAGTTTAGCGGGCTTTAAGTTGGTAACCATAGTGATTTTTTTGCCGATTAAATCTTCGGGCGCGTAAGCGTTTGCCATACCTGAAACGACCGTTCTTTCTTCATCGCCAAGTTTTACGGTAAGTTTTAATAATTTTTTGCTTTTTTCTACCTTTTCGCAAGCGGTAACGAGTGCAACGCCAAGTTTTACCTTTGCAAAATCGTTAATATCTATCATTTCAACTTCTTCCTTTTTTTCTTCTGCCTTAACTTCTGCGGACACGGGTGCGCTTTCAGTCGCCTTTGTTTTTCTTTCTTCTATCATAGCGTTAACTTGTTCCATAATTTTTGCGCCGTCTAGTCTTGCAAATAAAATTTCTGGAGTTTTTGTAACGGTGGTAGTTGTTAAAGTGCCGAACTTATCAAGGCTATCGAAGTCTTTTAAGGGTGCGCCTAACATTTGAGAAACTTTAGCGCAAGTTTCGGGCATAAATGCTGATAAAAGAGTTGCACCAACCAAAATGCTTTCAGTAAGGTTATACATAACGGTTGCAAGCCTGTCTTTCTTGCTTTCGTCTTTTGCTAAAACCCAAGGAGTTGTTTCGTCAATATATTTATTTGCACGGCGGAATATTGCAAAAATTTCCGCTAAAGCGTCGCTAATCTTAAAGGCGTTAACGTTGGCGGTAACCTTTGCCACCGCGCCTTTTACTACCCCTTTAAGTTCTTCGTCAACACTTTCAACCGCGCCTTTATCTTGTACGATACCGTCAAAATACTTATTGCTCATTGCGATAGTACGGCTTACTAAGTTGCCGAAAACGTTTGCTAAATCGCTATTAATAGTATCAATAACGCTTTCCCAAGAAATTAAACCGTCGTTATCAGCGGGCATTGCCGTTAAAACGTAATATCTTACCGCGTCAACGCCAAAGTATGAAACTAAATCGTCAGCGTAGATAACGTTTCCTTTACTTTTACTCATTTTACCGCCTTCTTGTAAAAGCCAGCCGTGACCGTAAACTTGTTTGGGCAACGGAATATCTAACGCCATTAAAAAGATAGGCCAGTAAATAGTGTGGAAACGGATAATATCTTTGCCGATAACGTGGGTTGCCGGCCAATATTCGTTATACTTTTCAGCGTGGTTGCCGTCTGCATCGTAGCCAAGCCCCGTGATATAGTTAGTCAACGCGTCAAGCCAAACGTATACTACGTGCTTACTGTCAAAGTCAACGGGAATACCCCACTTAAACGAACTTCTTGATACGCAAAGGTCTTGAAGTCCCGGTTTTAAGAAGTTATTAATCATTTCGTTCTTACGCGAAACGGGAACGATAAAGTCGGGGTGTTCTTCGTAATATTTCATAAGTTTATCGGCGTATTTGCTCATCTTAAAGAAATACGCTTCTTCTTGTGCTTTCTTTACGGGTCTACCACAGTCGGGGCACTTGCCGTCTACAAGTTGGCTTTCCGTCCAGAAAGATTCACAAGGAGTGCAATACCAACCTTCGTATGCACCTTTATAAATGTCACCTTGTTCGTAAAGTTTTTTGAATATCTTTTGAACTTGCAATACGTGATAATCGTCAGTCGTTCTTATAAACTTATCGTAAGAAACGTTAACTAAATTCCAAATATCTTTAATTTGACCTGCAACACCGTCAACGAATTCTTTGGGGCTTTTGCCTGCCGCAGCCGCCTTTTCTTCTATTTTTTGACCGTGTTCGTCCGTGCCCGTTTGAAAGAGTACGTCATAGCCTTGCATACGCTTATAACGTGCGATGCTATCAGTTAAAATTGCTTCGTAAGTGTTGCCGATATGGGGTTTGCTTGACGTGTATGCTATTGCCGTTGTGATGTAATATTTTTCTTTCACGCTTTTCTCTCCTTTAAGCGTTGTCTTTTCAATAGATTATTTTAACACATTTTAACCGCATATTCAACAAAAAAGGCTCATAAAATTAAGATATGAACGTAATTTTTGGACTTGTTTTAACAGTTTCTACCGCGCTACTCATTTGGCACGACCCTAGCGCGATGCTATCTTCTATGCTTGCGGGCGGTGAAAAGGCACTTTCACTCACCTTAAAAATGGTGGTAATCTACGCCGTTTGGATGGGTGTTTTTGAACTGCTTGAAAAGACGGGACTTGCCAAAGTTTTTGCAAAAACCCTAAAACCCGTTAATAAGTTTTTGTTTGGACCTTTACCCGACAAGGCAAACGATTATATGTCCCTTAATATTTCTGCAAATATTTTGGGTATGAGCGGTGCTACTACCCCTATGGGCATTAAGTCTATTGCCGAACTTGAAAAACACACGGGCACGGAATATGCAATAGCAATGTTTTTCGTTATAAACGCAACTAGCGTTCAACTTATTCCCTCTTCAGTTATGGCGCTTAGAACGACTATGGGCGCTAGCACCCCTGCCGATATAATTTTACCTACCGTTTTGGCTACGGCGGTATCTACTATAGTTGGCGTTTTGCTAGTTAAAATCTTTATTAAAAAAGATGGTTACGCTAAAAAATCTAGCGATGAAAAAGGTAGTAAAAAAGCAAAAAATAAACTAGAAATTCCCTTTCTTAGAAAAGGAAAAACCTTTCTTGGCAAGGCACACAACGGGGGTAATTAATGAGCGAATATTTTATACCCGTTTTATTTCTTATAATCTTTATTTTTGCCATAATAAAGCGCGTTAAACCTTACGATGCCTTTACCGTGGGCGCAAAATCCGCCGTGCCTTTTGCCGTTTCAATTTTTCCATATCTAGTGAGTATTTTCGTTTTGACCGAACTGTTTGAAATAAGCGGAATTTCTAGCGCCGTTTCTAACTTTTTATCACCCGTATTTAGAGTTATGGGAATACCGAAAGAACTTACTAAATTAGTGCTTATAAAACCATTTTCGGGCAACGGCTCTTTGGCGTTACTTACAGAAATTTTTACAAAGTACGGTGTGGATAGTTATCTATCACGTTGCGCGTGTGTAATTTACGGCAGTAGCGAAACGGTTTTTTATATAGCCGCGGTATACTTTGCGGGTGCTAAAACTAAAAAACTGACTGCGCCCATCATTATATCGCTAATTGCATCTTTTTGCAGTTGTGTTTTCGCCTGCTTTATATGTAAAATTATTTAAAATTTTCCATAGTTTTTTTCGATATCTACTTGTAATATTTTTCACCTTTGATATAATAAATTTAACAAACTTTCAAGGAGAAAAATTTTATGTATTCACCTGACGGCGCGCACTTAAAAATGCTTGCCAAAAAACCACTTATGGCTTACGATGAAACGCGTGATTTCGCTACTCAAAAAGAAGAAATTACCGCAAAACTTATGGAACTATTTGGCGATATGCCCGACAAAATCGTAGACCCAAAAATGCAAATTGAACAGGTTGTTGAAGGGGACGATTATACCGAATATCGCTTTAATTTTTATACTGAAGAAGACGTTCAAGCAATATGTCGCTTAAGGATACCTAAGGTAAAAAAAGACAAGTATCCCCTAGTTATTTGCTTACAAGGACACGGCAAAGGTATGCACCGCAGTTTTGGTGAAATTAAATATCCCGATTTCGGCGAAGGTCCCGAAGATGGCGACCGCGACGTTGGTAACCAAGCCATTGAACGCGGATACGCTGCACTAGCCATTGACCAACGCGGTATGGGTGAGCGAAGAACTATGCTTGATATCGACCCAAACGATGCCGACGATGGCGAAACGCGTTGCCGTTTAACTTCTAACACAGCGCTTTTACTTGGCAGAACTATTATCGGTGAACGCTGTTGGGACGTTTCACGTGCATTAGACGTTGCACTTGCAAATTGGCCCGTTCTTGACGGCGATAAGATTATATGTACGGGTAACTCTGGTGGCGGTACGGCAACCTTCTACGCTGCCGCTTTTGATAAACGTATTAAAGTGGCTATGCCCTGTTGTTCGGTATGCACTTGGAAACACTCTATTGCAGCAATGATACACTGTGAATGCAATTATATTCCAGGTCTTGGTAAATATATGGATATGGGCGATATCGCCGCAGCTATTGCTCCCCGTAAGCTTATTATTATCAACGGCAGACATGACCCGATATTCTTGCACGAAGGCGTTGTAGAAACCTTTGAAACGGTTAAAAAGATTTATAAAGCTGCGGGCGTGCCCGATAACTGTGCTATGGTTACCGGTGAGGGTGGTCATAGATATTATAAAGATATCGCTTGGGCGGCTTTTGATAAAATGGGTGGCGTTGAAGAATAATTAGAAATATAATTTTTATACTTCTACCCCACTATCTTGTGAAAAATTAATCTAAAATAAAACAAAAACCTATCCGTTTTGGATAGGTTTTTTAGTTATATTTTGTTGTTTTTCGTTAAACTTCGTTATGGGTGGCGCTTTTATAAACTTAGTTTTTGTGGCTTTCTTGATAGCCGTCTACCGCGCTTTTAATATCTTTCTTTTTAGATAATTTGCCGTGTTTTTCAACGTCTATCTTATTTCTTTCGCCGTGAGTTAAACACCCCGCACCGCCGATACAACCGCCAACGCACGCCATACCTTCGATAAAGTTGCCGTCTAAAATGCGCTTTTGTGCTTTTAGAAGGGCTATTCTGCACGCTTCAATGCCGTCGCAAGGAACGGAACGCAAGTCAAAGTCTTCTAACCCGTTTTCCTTTAAGCCTTCTTTCACCGCTTCTGAGAGACCACAGTTGCGGGCGAAAATTCTGCCGTAGTAAGACGCGTTTTCAAGTTGTTCTTCTTCTAAAGAAGTAACGTCTATTTCCCTGCTGTCAAATAGCGCTTGAAGTTCTTCAAAGGTAATAACGCTATCCACGTAGGGTGCAACGGTGTCAAGTTTATATTCCATTTTTTTAGCGGTACAAGGCCCTATAAAGATAACCTTGCCGTTGGGATCTTCTTCTTTTATCTTTTTAGCAATAGTTGCAAAGGGAGATAAATTATGTGAAACGAATTCCGCTAAGTCGGGGAATTGTTTTTTAACGTAACTTACGAAAGCGGGACAACAGGAACTTGTTAAAAAACCCTTTTCGGTAAGCTCTTTAGCTTCTGATAGTGCAACCATATCAGCGCCAAGCGCTGCTTCTGTAACGTCTAAAAAGCCAAGTTCTTTAATACCCTTTATTACCTGACCTAGTTTAGCGTATACGAATTGACTAGAGATTGCAGGGGCAACAACGGCGTGCACCTTATATTTAGCGTTGTTTTCACTCTTTTTGATAATGTCAATAACGTCTAAAATATACGATTTATCGCTTATTGCACCCCACGGACATTGATAAACACAAGCACCGCAAGAAATACATTTTTCATCGTCGATATGTGCGGTATGGTCTGCGCCAGAAGATATTGCCTTTACTTTGCACGCGATTTCGCAAGGGCGTTTATGGTTTCTAATTGCACTATACGGGCAAGCCTTTGCGCATAAACCACAGTTGATACATTTTGCTTTATCTATGTGCGCTTTTTGGTGAATATCAAAAGTTATAGCGTCTTTTTTACAAACGTCTTCACAACGGTGTGATAAACAGCCACGGCAAGAATCGGTTACTTCATAACCGCTCATAGGACATTCGTCGCAAGCGATATCAATAACTTCAATAACGTTTTTGTTTTCGGGGTTACCGCCCATTGCAAGCTTAACCCTTTCCATAACTATCGCCTGTTCTTTATAGATACAGCAACGCATTGTCGGTTCTTTTTTAGGAACGATAATTTTGGGAATATTAACTATATTTTCCGTTAAAGTGCCTTCCCAAGCAAAGCGGGCAACTTCTCTTAAAACTTTGTATTTTAAATATTGAACTTTCGTATCGAATTTTCTCATATTTCACCTATAGCTTTTCTTGCAAAAATAAGTGTATCACAAATGAAAATTTCTTTCAACTAAAAAGGGTGGGATTAACCCACCCAAATTTTGCTAAAGCTATTAGTTTTTCTTATACTACGCTGTTTACGTTAACGGTAAGAGTGCCCGCTTTAGTAACTTTTATCTTTATATAATAGGTTGTTCCCACGGTGAGTGGTTGACTTGTAGTAGCGCGCAATTCACTATTATAACAGTATGCAAGTTGTTTGTTTGATACGGCATACATTACAAAATTATTAACTTCCGCCGTACCGCAAGTAACTTTTATTTCCACGGGAGAATCACTAGTTGCAACGAACTTTACGAAAGTTTCCCAAACTATTTGGCAGTTAATATTTTCCGCCTTATAGTTGCCGTTACCATCTCCGTTTGCTATAAAGCAAGCGTCCTTTTGACAGTTACGACAAATGCCGTAATCGTCAAGGTAGTGCTTGTGACTTAAATCACACGCGGAAAGAGAAAACGCGCCGATAATTAATAAACACGCTGATAATATAACTGCAATAAATCTTTTTTTCATAATTCTTTCCTTTTTCTTTATTATATCATACGATTTTGCTCTTTTCAATAGAAAGTTTTATGGCTTTAATAAAAAAGCATCCTAATATAGAATGCTTTGCCATAACTATTCGTTATTACCAAAGAGACGTATAATTTCCTGCTCAAAACAAGTTATATCATCTAATTTTTGTGCTGTTAAAGTTAGTTTGTAATTAACTGTGTTTCCAGGATTCATTGAAACCAGCTGTCTCAACTCACCATCCACATAAAGATAATGCTTTCTAGTTGTATGATTATAATATGAATTTCCCTGTAGAATTTTATAGTACAAATTGTTGGTTGCTATGCCAATAAGAATTATGTAATCGTGATTGTATATTGGATTAATGCCGTTAAATTGAAAAGTTTTATTTTTCAATCCCTGTCGTGCAGTTTTTATTTCAATTTTCTTGCCATTAGTAAGAATATCATATTCGTCGTGAACAACTTCTCTTTCATCATCTAATGGAATATTCAGTTCAGAAAATACTTTCTTAACAAAACTTTCCCCGACCTGACCGATCGCGTTTCCTTCAAATGTTTTAACCTTTATAAACCTATCATCAGCACTAGATAAACTATTTAATTCATCATACTTTGCATCTATAATGTCTTCCATTATCTGATTAACATCCATTGTTTTTTTCTCCTATAGTATCCTGCAAAAGCTTAAAAATATTTGATTTACCAAGGTGATAACATCCATTTGTTGCCAAACTAGCATATTGCGTCCACTTGGCATTCATAAAAACATTATCCAACCTTTTCCTGTCTGTTGCGTTTTTTGTTTTGTATATTATAGCAATACCACTTTTATATTTAACTTCTTCAAAATTTTTTACAACAGTATTCTCCTTAAAAAAACTTGATGAAATGTACCAATCAGCCTTTTTATCAAATATCCACTCTTTGCCACACTCTCTCTTTTTTGCCAAAGATACTGTAACTAATTTTACATAGTCGTGGAAGGGTTCATTATCTTTATTATTATACCAACTATATTCCTTTATATCAGCGTTATGATTTTTACTCCAAATCTGAAAACAGCACTTTACATCTACATCTTTACCATTTGCCAAATAAAAAGATTTCTCTGGCAAATCCTCTTCGTGTATTAAACTAAAGCCCTTAACACGATATCGAATTGACCCTTTTCCTAAACTTTTGAAAAACATCGGAAGGATAAAAGCAACATATTCCGCATTTTGCGAATGATTAATAAACTCCAAAGCTAAAACACCACGATGGCCAAATGGCGGATTCCCAATAACGATTATCCGCCCCTTTGGTAAGTCGTAAAGTAAATAATCACTCCTAATCACTTCTGTCCTTTTAGGTTCTATATCAATACCAATTCTTCTATCAATAGGCAATTCATCGAAAAAACAACCTTCTCCAACGCTAGGCTCTATCCACGTAAAACTTGATATATCCTTCTCGTATTTAGAAATAGTCTTTATTGTTGTATTGTACAATTGTTTAGAAACTTCGCGCTTTGTGAAATATTGATCTAAAACATTATTTCTGTTCTCGCGCATCTCGTTTCCGTTTACATACTTTAATCCCACTATAATCTCCTAACACTTATTGAATTTATAGTAACACATTATGCAAAATTTTTCAAGCAATAATTCGTCAACCCTACTATTAAAAGTATTTTAATTTAAAAATATGACAAGTTTGGTCATATATAACTAAATTAGCTTTATTTCATTTTTGGCAATTGCTATTTCAACACAACCCTAAAAGCATATAAACTTATCTTTTTTAATAAAATGACGCTCCTTTATAATTTAGTATTTAAAATAGGAATTTTTTCAATATGCAAGTAATGGAAAAAATAATAGCATAAAATATTACATGAAGAATTAATCTTAATATCCAATCCTCAGGTAATACCTCTAATTTTGATGAAACAAAATATAATACAAAACAAATAACCGCATAGCTTACAAAACTTAAAACAATTCCCCACCAAGTAAAAACCTGAATGATAACAACAGGAATTGCCATATACATAAAATAGTATATCGTATAACATGCACTTCCCCAGGCTGGGCAACTACCACCTTCATAGCAATTCCCCACGGATCCGTATGTTATCCAATAAAAAATATTAGAAAGCGCAAGCCCATCAATAACTAATAATATTAGCCTAATCACTATCTCATATAGCCATATTGGAAGATTTAAACGAGACACGAATATCGCAGCCAACAATTCAAAAACATTAGGAATTACAATAGGCAAAAGCCATATCCTTAAAACTAACCCAATTAATGAAATTATCTTGTAAATCCAATTATCTGAATTAAAATCGGTAAAACAATAAAATATTCCTTTTAATGTCTTCCTTAACATTTGTATCATCTTTCCTTTTTCTTTATTATATCATACGATTTTGCTCTTTTCAATAGGTTAATTTTGGGAAATTACATAAAAATATTTTTAATTGAAATTAAAAAACA
>JAFTWU010000007.1 GCA_017465145.1 Clostridia bacterium
ATCAATTACTTCAATATGTCCTAAGGCATCAATGTAATCATCTATGTAACTATGATTACAATGGCAAGTGTATGTAGTATATCCTTGTTCAGTACACGTTGGTTCGGTTACTACTTCATCATAATCGTGTCCAGTTGCTTCGCCATATGCGGTTGAACAAACTGAACATTTTGCTTTTTCCGTACAAGTAGCAGTTCCACCAAAACAGTTTTCAGTTATGGTATGGCTATTATCGTTAGCACAAGTTTTTTTATGTTGACCATTTCCAACTGAAACCCATTCACCATATGCGTGACCAAGTGCAGAACCATATTCAAACGTTTCTGTTCCCTTTTCTCCACAAGAGCACGAATAGTAATATTCTGCCTTATCTTCACAAGTTGCATCACTTGCCTTAAAAGTATCGTTTACTATTTGTTTGTCGTAAACGTGCGTGTGCGGTGACTCATTTTCACTGCAAGCTGTAAGTGAAAGCATACTTAGTGCAAACATCATTAAGCATACAAAACTTAATAAAAAGCGACTTCTCTTCATTGATAAAACCTCCAAGTGTATAATGTATTTTTGATTGTGCTTTTTACCATAGATTATTCTAATCCGTGAACATACTCCTAAAAAAGTTCATGAAATTTTAAATAAAAGTAGTTTCTATTATAAATTTTCGTATGCAAATATAAATATGATTGACTTTTTCATATAAAACCTTTAAAATATTTACATAGATTAGAATATTCTATGTAGAAAACGGCGAGAGAGTATATCGCCGTTTTCTTGTGTTTTTAGTGCGTTTATAATAGGAGTTTCCCAAGTCTATTCATCATTTCCGTTTTGTGTTCAAGCATAGAGTGGGCGTAGCGTTTTAAGGTTATCGTAGGGTTTTTATGCCCTAAAATTTCGGATAACGTTTTAATATCCATACCGCACTCTAAAGCGCGCGTTGCAAACGTATGACGAAGAGAGTGAAAACCTTTATGCGGAAGATTTAGCCGTTTTAAAAGCAGTTCAAAACTCTTTTGGTAAGAGCGAACCTGCGCACCATGTACGCGTTCACCACAAATAACGTAGTTTCCGCTTGACGATTTCTTATACTCTCTTAATCGTGAAAGCAGTTGTTTAGGCGAAGGGATAATACGTTCTGAAAAGTCCGTTTTCGGCGTGTCTATAACCTTAACGTATTTACCGTTTTCCCAACTATCGTGACAAGATTTAGAAACGGCTATAATACCTTTTTGTAAATCTACGTCATCCCACGTAAGAGATAGAAGTTCGCCAATACGTAAGCCCGTGTAAAGACAAAGTACCACGCCGAACAATTTATTTTTCTTCTTTTCAAAGATATATTGCTCGATTTTGCGCTGTACTTCTTTAGAAAAACAATCTACTTGTTTTTC
Source organism: Clostridia bacterium (assembly GCA_017465145.1). Classification (GTDB taxonomy): domain Bacteria; phylum Bacillota; class Clostridia; order Christensenellales; family Borkfalkiaceae; genus UBA1259. The sequence continues at coordinate 1,392 of JAFTWU010000007.1, forward strand.
TCTCCCCTTAGGACGCACGATAGCCATCGTAAACTCTTTGTCCGTTACGCCAAGTAATACTGCTCGGCGCAAAGAAGATTTAAGCACAGATATAATGCCGTTTACGGTGTTTGCGGATAAACCTTTTTCGGATAAATCCACGGTAAAGCGTTGCAGAACGGTTGCCGTTAAATCTTGTACATCAAACTCTCCAAGCGTAGGGAGTATATGTAGCTGAATTTGCCTTTGATATTTCTTGTACGTTCTTATTTTCGTAGTGGGCTTGACGTACAAAGCAAGCCACTCGTTTAACCAATTTTTATATTTCAATAGTTTACCTCCGTTTGTGTTTTGCCGTTCCCGCTATGGGGAACGGCTTAATTATTTTTAACCTTTTTTTTATTTCGGGATACGAAAACGGTCAAAACCCGTTCGCCGTTCATATATACATTTTACTATTTTCTTTACCTTAATCGGCGGTTATCTCTATGTAATCAACGAGATTCTTTATTTTGTTTTTTATTCAGTTGTAATTTTTGCCTTTCGCCTTGCCATTCTTCAAATTCTCGCTTGCCTTCTTCGCTTTCAAATAACTTTTGTATTGCAGGCAACAACGCCCTTGCAAGCGAATCGATTTCAAAGTCAGGGATTCCCGTGTTGTTCTTACGCTTTCTTGACATTAACCTATAATTTTTTTCCTCCTTATTAATCTCCTTTACTATTAAGTTTTTTGTTTGTTGGTTTCGACGCTTTTTCACGCTCGATTTCTTCTTCGATTTGTTGTAAACGGCTTTTTCCCAAGATGGCGATAGGCTCGCCTTTGGGAATAAACGCTCCAACAATAGACGGCGCACGGTGAAATGCTCGTGTAAACGCTTCAGGTTCTCGTTCTCTAAAAAGAGTGTAGGCACGACTCATTTTAGTGAACTTTTCCTTGTCTTTTAAAAGTTCTTGGTGTTCCTTATACAAAAAGGCATTATCTTTTTGTTGACGGTCAACAACCTCTTCTAAACGTTTAACTTCGGCAGTCAATACAACGATTTGATTTCGTAGTCCGCTTTTAGAAAACGCAAATTTGCCTTGTTTGGCATCTTCTAACGCTTGGGTATAATCGGCTTCGGCATTACGTTCTTCAATGATTTTATCTCTTTCGGCTTTCGCCGTTGAGATTTCTTTCATTGTTTCAGTAAAATGCTCGTCCGCTTTTTGAACGGCTTTTTCCATTGTTTCTAATTCCGCTTGCACACGTTTTCCTGCGCTTGAAAGAATTTCAGTTGATTTATCCCACGCTTCATCCACGATACATTTTGCCTTAAACTCGGCGGTAGAGAGATGGGAAGCCGTGCTTCCTTCTTTACCACGTTGTAAACCCCAACGCTTTCCTACTTGCTCGTAAAAATCCGTTTGCAGTTTAGATAACTCGTTGCGATTAAGTAAGTCTTTGGCGCAAAGCCGTCCGTCTTTGATAGGGATAAGGTTTAAGTGCATATGTGGAGTGGTTTCGTCGTTGTGGACGACGGCAGAGATTATATTCTTTCTTCCGTAACGGTCTATAAAGAAATTAGCGCAGTCACGGAAAAAACGATTTTGCTCATATTCGTCTAAACCTTTGAAAAATTCTCTATCCGAGCCGACCACGAACGAAGCCATTAGCACGGCATCTTTTCTCGGTGCTTTGGGTAAGTTTAACTCGCTTATTCTTGCGTTGATAAAATCCGTATAAGAACTGTTCCTAAACAAAAGGCGGTAATTTTCTTTTGTTCTTGAACTGTCAATACAAGTGTTTGAGCCGACGTAGTTTTCGTTACGCTCGTTTTCATTTTCTATGGGGCAAATATCCGTTTTGTGATACTTTTCCATATGGCATACTAAATACGATATTTTGGTTTCCTCCTTATAATTTTTTGGTCGTAAAATAGCCTCGCAGAGCACACTACTTTCAAGGAAAGTATAGTGTGCTATACTTTACATGCCTTCTATAAAGTTTTGCTTGCCGTTTGCTTGACATTCACGGCGGGTGGTAATGATGATAATTTTTCATTTTTATTTCCTCCTAAATTTGATAAAGCCCTTCAAGTGGTAGGCAGTGAAAACGCCAAAAACTTAACCTTTTGATAAAAATTTTTTCTTACAAAAGGGTGCAAAAAAGTCGCTGATAACAACTATCACCGACCTAAAAAAGTGTAAGGGCAAAATGCCACGTACACATTATTAAGTTTTAATTTTTCTACATAAGCACATCTCCTTTCCGATAGGGAATAAAAAAATCCGTGTAAAAATCTCACCCACGGATGGGTTCACTTCTACACGGATTCTTATCCGGAAGTATTTGATTTTAGAGCGTAGTACCTAAAAATTTGTACCACAAAATAGACCTATCGCCAAACCCCGTTTTTTGAACGTTGGCGCGCCTTCTTGAAAAGTTGGTCAGTCATTTCAAGCCTTTCACATACTAAAGCGAAAGGACGGCAGATTGTCGTAAAAAATTGTACGACAATAAAACCCTAAACAAGCCGATTTGTTCCCTTTATGTAAAACGACTTCGGGTGAACGGGAGAATATCTCCCACAAGTGTAAAAATATACGCTAAACAAAGCCTGCTGATGCTTGCAAGCTAAACAAAGGGGAATTTCCCCTTAATTATATATACCCACACAAAACATATTCTAAACATATGTTCGTGTTTGTAATACTATTTTATCATATAAAAATATAAAAGTCAATACCCAACTGTACAAGAACGTGTACACCTGACATCTTTTTGAAAGATTTTTTATCTTATTTTGTCGTAAAAAGAAAAAACGGTAGGAACGTAAATTCCTACCGTTGTAATAGTTAAAGATTAAAAGTAAATCCGAACCATTCGCTTGTTACAAGAATTTGGTTCGGATTATACTGATTTGGTGCCGAAGGCGGGACTTGAACCCGCACGGTATCGCTACCACTGGATTTTGAGTCCAGCGCGTCTGCCAATTTCACCACTTCGGCTTGTAAATTATTTAGTTTCTATTGCAAAATATGGGTATTTTTGGTAAAATTATAAGGTACAATTAACTTAAGTTAAACTCTTTACCCAAACTTGCTATATGATAATAGCATAATTTTTGTTATAAAGCAAGCGTATAAAAGGAATTTTTATGGAAAAATTGGTTCTTATAGACGGAAACAGCCTTATAAACCGCGCGTTTTACGCTATGCCCCTTTTAACTAATAAAGACGGGCTTTTTACCAACGCCGTTTATGGTTTTATGAATATGTTTATGAAAATGGTTGCCGATATTAAGCCGACTGCCGTTGTATGCGCTTTCGACTTAAAAGCCCCAACTTTCCGCCATAAATTATACACCGAATACAAGGGCACGAGAAAACCTATGCCAGAAGAACTTCGCCCACAAATTCCACTTTTGAAAGAACTCTTAAAAACGATGGGCGTTTGCGTTATGGAAAAAGAAGGTAGCGAAGCGGACGATATTATCGGCACGATAGCAAAACACACCAAAGTTCAAACGGTAATTTTTACAGGCGATAAGGATAGTTTTCAACTTGTTGATAACGAAACGGAAGTGCATTTTACTAAACGCGGAATTACCGACGTAGAAGTTTACACCGCGGAAAACTTTAAGGAAAAAACGGGCATAGAGCCCTTGCAAATTATAGACCTTAAGGCGCTTATGGGCGATTCTTCTGACAATATTCCCGGCGTGCAAGGTGTTGGCGAAAAAACTGCGCTAAATCTTCTTAAAGACTATCCTAGCGTGGAAATTCTTTACCAAAACATAGACAAAATTAAGGGCAAATTGCAAGAAAAACTTATTGCCAATAAAGACCTTTGCTTTTTATCTAAAACGCTTGCTACCATTGATACCGACTGCGGTGTTGACACCGACGTTAGCAAAATGGCGTTCACTATGCCCTTGCCTTACTCTGCAAAAAAGCGTTTTACCGAACTTGGCTTTAGAACGCTTGTAAATAAAGACGGCATTTTTGAAAGTGAAAATTCTAGCACAAATAGTTCTAGTGAAAGCGAAACTACTGCCACTTTAGACGCGACAAATAGCGCGGATGCGCCCGATGAAAAAGCGGAAAATATTATCGCGGAAGGCGTTGCGATAGAGCGCGCCACCCCTATACAAACCGCACCCTTAAAAGAAAAAGTAACGCTATCTACTCTTAGTGAAATTTCTAGTATTAACTTTAGCGAAGAAACCGCGCTTACTATAAGCGAAAAGGCGGTTAATATATACACAAACGGCACGGAATATAGTGCTCCGTTGCGTCTATCTTTGCTTGACGACGGGTTTTCTTTAAGCGACGTTTTGAACGCTTTAAGCGGGCTTTTTAACGGCGACAAGGCAGTTATAGTATACGACGTTAAGTGGTTGCGCCATACCCTTAAAAACCTTGCCGACGTAAACCTTACCGCACCGATAGAAGACGTTGCTATAATTAAATATTTAACCGATTACACGGGCGGTAGCGAAACGCTATCTACCGCGCTTGCCGAATATGGCGAAGATGAAAACTCTAACCCCGCATATTCGCTTTATAAAGTATATACTCTTTTGCTTGCAAAACTTAAAGAACAAGGGGTGGAAAAACTTTATCGCGAAGTGGAACTTCCCCTATCTACCCTTTTATTTAATATGGAAGAATGGGGCTTTAAGGTTGACGCGGACGCCCTTTACAAAACGGGTGAAAATTACCGCAAAATTTTAGATGAAAACGAAATTCTTATCCGCGAACTTGCGGGTGATGACACCCTTAACGTAAACAGCCCAAAGCAACTTGGCGTTCTTTTGTTTGAAAAACTTAAAATTGCAAAAGGCAAAAAGACCAAGACGGGCTATTCAACTAGCGCAGACGTTTTGGAAAGTTTAGAAAACGCGCACCCCATAGTTCCCCTTATCTTAAAACACCGTAGGGTGCAAAAACTATATTCTACCTATATCGAAGGGTTTAAGCCACTTATCGACAAGGCTACGGGGCTTGTTCACACAAGTTTTAACCAAACGGTTACGGCTACGGGTAGATTATCTAGTAAAGAACCTAATCTTCAAAACATACCCGTGCGCGACGAAGAAGGCAAAGAACTTAGAAAATTTTTCGTTCCGCGCTCTACCGATAGAGTGCTTGTTTCGGCAGACTACTCTCAAATAGAGTTGCGCTTGCTTGCCGCTTTTTCTAACTGCAAGGGGCTTATAGACGCGTTTAATAGCGGTAAAGATATTCACACGGAAACGGCGTCTAAGGTGTTTAACACCCCTATCGACAAAGTTACCCCGCAAATGAGAAGTGGTGCAAAGGCGGTTAACTTTGGCATTATTTACGGTATGAGTGAATACGGCTTAGCAAAGACCATTAACGTTTCCCCCGCCGATGCTAGAAACTATATTTCGGCATATTTTAACGAATATCCCGAAGTTAAAAATTATATGGACGACAACGTGGAATTTGCCAAAGAACACGGTTACGTTAGCACGCTACTTGGCAGAAGAAGATATATTAAAGAACTTTTATCCCCGTCTTATCAACTAAGGCAGTTTGGCGAAAGGGTTGCTATGAATATGCCCTTGCAAGGCAGTAGCGCCGACATTATTAAGGTGGCTATGCTTAACGTTTATAACCGCTTAAAAGAAGAAAATGTGGACGCTTACCTTATTTTACAAGTTCACGACGAACTTATTTTAGATTGCGCCGTAACAGATAAGGAAAAAGCGAAAAAAATACTTAAAGAAGAAATGGAGAACGCCGTTTCCCTTGCCGTTAAACTTACCGTTGGCATGGGCGAAGGCGAAAGTTGGTTTGATGCAAAATAACATTAAATTGTGCGCTATTACGGGGGGTATCGGTAGCGGTAAAAGTACGGCAACCGAAATCTTAAAAGGCGCGGGCTACAACACTATAAGTTGCGATGAAATAGTGCGCTCTATGTACGAAAAGCGCGCCGTTTTGCGCGCAATAAAAAAGGTGTTCCCCACCGCCGTAAGCGGAAAAATCCGTCTAAAAGTGGACAAGATTGATATTGCCCGCACCGTTTTTTGCGACCACGATAAATATTTGGCTCTTGCAGAATTAATTACTAAACCTGCTATGGAAATCGCGTTAAAAAAGGCAAAAAAATTAAAAGGGATAACTTTTATAGAAGTTCCCCTTTTATACGAATTTAATTATGAGCATAAATTTGATGCCGTTTTGGTTATCACTCGCCCGTTGCAAGATAGAATTGACTGTGTTCTATCCCGCCCGAATATGAATAAAGAGCAGTTTGATTTGCGCGCTAGTTGTCAAATTGATTACGATAATTTTTGCTTTGACCACGCCGTTAAAAACAGCACCGTTATCGTTAACGACGGCACGATAAACGCGTTAAAAGAAAAAGTTTTAGCCTTTGCAAAAGGGCTATAACCCGTAAATTAATATGGTTAAAATTAAAAAGCCTTGGAAAACCCAAGGCTTTTTTCTTTGTAATGGTTTCAAAAAGGATATTAATTTATAGCAGTTTTTGCTTTTGTTTTGTCCAAGATAAAATATGCTAGTGAAGAACCGAAAGCAATTACACCTGCAACAACTGCAAGAATAGGCCCTATTGCTATAACTTTGGTATAACTTGTAAACACTATATCGCCAACGGCAAGAAGTTCGTTTACTAACCAAATACCGCCCGCTAAATAACCAATTGAAGAGATTAGCGTGAATAAGCCAACACCGACGGTTAGTATCGTGCAATTTTTTCTAAACAAGGAAATTATAGAGCAAGCAACAAATAACACCGCTGATATTATAGTTGCATAGCCAAATGATACCGTTAATGCGGTGCTACCAACAAGAGACGGGCATTCCCCACCGCTTTGTTTAACCTCTGCAACAACTTCTTGAACGTATTCAGCTAAAGTCCCAATAGAATAAATTATTTTTGCGTCTTCTGTTTTGATTGAAACAAAAAGTTTACCAAGCATAAACAAAAGAACGAAAACCATAATAACGCCTGTTAAACGAATAATAACTTTTAGCAAACCCTTTAAGGTTATATCTTCTATTTTAACGTTCTTTACTTTTATTACAATGGCTAAGCAGAAGAGCGTTAGTGCAACCACTAACCCAGCAATAATGCCCGCTGAAGCGTTTGTGCTTGCAGAAACAATTGAAGAACTTACGCTCATTGATATGTAACTGAGTACGGCAAAAGAAGCTAATATAAACGTTCCAAATGAAATGGGGAATAAAACGGTAAGGTCGGCGGTCTTTTTGTTTAGTGCGGCAACAACTATTTTTGCCACACCTAGGACGAACGTCAAAAAGGACACTAGCAAGTTTAAGCTTAAAACTACCGTACAAATTATCGGTGCAATTTTAGCATACCCCGCATAGTCGGTTGCCATAGAATAATACTCACCAAAAAAGTAAAAGGTGTTTATGCCAGTATTTGCAGAAATGCCGGAAACAGATGCCTTTGCGTGCGCACCGATAAAGAAACTACAGATAAACAAGACAAGCAACCCACCCAAAATTAAAACGGGATTTGCCCATTTGCTTAATACTGATACCAAGCCTTGGTTTAATAAGGGCGCTTGACCGTTTTGAACGTTGTAACTAATCGCACTAGCAATGCTATCGCTTGCCACCTTTTCCGCGGGGGCTTGTTCTTTAGTAACGGTAGCGGTTGCAACTTCTTCTTTTATAGGTTCTTGACTACTTCCACAAAAAGAACAGAATTTTGCATTCGCAGGAATAAGTTCATTGCATTTTACACAATTTTTCTTGCCGTCTAGCCTTTCGCCACACATACAACAAAACAATGCGCCTTCTTCAACAACTGTACCACATTTTTCACAAGTCATATAATCTTCTCCTTAATATAGTTTCATTGTTAATTAAAATATAACATACCGAATATGTTAAGTCAATACCAAACGTTAATCTGCTTTATTAGAAAGAAACGTTTTTTAATTTATGGGTTGCAAAAAAGCCTTTCTTTTTCTCCCATTTCTTTTTTCTCTGAATAATTTTTAAAAAGTATATCACAATTATAATTGTATTGTCAACAATAACACAATAATAATTGTAAAATGGATTTATGAAAGATTTTAGTGAAATACTTTTAAGGTTGCGTAAGGAAAACAACGTTAGTCAACAAAAATTAGCTTCTTATGTTGGGGTAACACAACAAACAATTTCTCAGTGGGAAAAAGGAAATATGGAGCCCACGCTATCTAACTTGTGTAATTTGGCTGATTTTTTTGATGTTAGCATAGACGTTCTCGCTGGCAGAAAAGATTTTTAAAACAATTAAAACCCACCGTTTTGGTGGGTTTTGTTTATTCGTTTTTTTCTACGTCTAATTTTAATTATTAAAATTTATTGTTTTTGTCGTGCAAAAGCAACCGATATAATGGCTGGAACCAAAGACATTGCAGACAAGACTGTTCCTGCAAAAAATCTCGGCATTAAGTTTATGTTTTTCGTTACGTACCTGTTCAACAAATGTAACTTGTCGATTGCTGGTGTAACCATGCAGATTGCACAAACAAAATACAACACAGCACATGCAACCATAACGATAGAAATAATCATTGATGCTTTGTGGAACTTGTTGCCACTAAGCAAAGAAAGGGTAAGCATAAAGATTTTTACCATAATCAAGGTTATTGTTGCAACAAAGAACAATAAGCATGGCACAAAATTTATCATTGAAGGAACGTATCCATCTGCTTCGTTATATAAATACCAAGTTATAAACCTTAAAAACGTATACTGTGATGAACTTGAAACGTCGCCCGTTGTGTTGGAATAAGTGATAAATTCATAAGCATTGCCCAAAAGCAAAAATACTGCAATAAGGCTTAACATGATAGAAATTAGGGTTGTAATATCTTTGCCCAATTTTTTCTTTGAAAGATAATCACCATCAACAAATACGCCGTTGACAACCTTTCCAGCCATAGCCAACACTAATGGCAACACAAAACCAACTATTGACGCAGCACTCAACCCCCTGCTACCTTCGGCTTCTTCAATGTATATGAAAGTATAAAAAATTACGTTTATAACAACATAACAGCCGTATGCAACACCAAAAAACACTGAAAGGTTTGTTGACCTGCCCCTTATTGTATTTTTAACAAACTTTCCTATTGCAACAAACGTTAAAACCGATATAGCAACAAAACAGAGGCTTATTACGATAATAGAAAGCAATTCTAAAACCCCAATTAAAGGCTGAGCACTTAACAATCCATCTTTAATATCTTGTGTCAAAACCGAAAGCAAGTGGAAAATGTCCCATTCTAACGACTTTATTAAGGATTCATATCCGTACCCATTTGTAAAAGTAGGAGAAAGCCTTAATGCTGCGCTTGAACAGTGAGCAAAAATAAAGGTAAGCAAAAGCCCCAACAATACGGAACCACTGGTAATAACAGCAATCAATGTTTGTTTGTCCCACATTTTTGTCGGTTGTTTTTCTTCTGCTGGCTTGTCTTCCTGATTACCACAGATTGAGCAAAACGCACCTTTCATTTCTGCCCCACATTTAGAGCAAATCTTTTTTCCGTCAAGCCTTTTGCCACACTTGTTGCAATAAATTGCATTTTCCGAGATTAATGCGTTGCAAAATTGACAGGTCTTTTTACCGTCAACACGTCCGCCACATTCACAGCAAAAAATACTGCCGTCATCTATTTGCGCATTACATTTTTTGCAAATCATATCTTTCTCCTGATATTTGTTTTTTTATGTTTATAAAATAGCACACTTATGCTTATTATGTCAATAGTAGACGCAATATACTTAATATATAGCGTAAAGATTTTATAAGTTAAAAACCCACCGTTTTGGTGGGTTTTTTATATCTATTGCACTTTTCTTTTTATCGTTTTGTTTTTCTCTTTTCTTTTAGGCGTGCTATTAATTACATTAAAAGCGTGCCTTCGGTTGATTCTATCACCTTAAACATTTCTACTTGAGCGCCCGTTTTTGCGTCGATATAAACGTAGAAGGTGTCGCCTTGTTTGTTGCCGGAAATTTCATAGCACAATCTTTCCGCCGTGTTGCCAACGGGAACTACCGCAAGGCGCACGGTATCAATTTCTATTTGGCTATTAACCTTAGATTTAGCGGTGCTTTCGCTTATGGCGGGGCTGTCTACCCCTCTTTCGTTGTGGTTATAATAATAACTTTTTGCTTCCATACCTTTTATATCTGCCGTTTCGGCACATACCCTAACTTTAATTAAATCTGGGTACATAACTACGCCGTTTTTTTCGTAGGCAAAGTTAATGGTATAAACGTTAGACGCTAAATTAATCCACACCGCCTTCATATTATTTATTTCTAACTTGTTTAAGAACTTTTCCGCGCGCTCTGTACAATAGTCTGCGCTAAAGTTTTGTCCGTTACAACTGCCGGGGCAATCGAATAAAATAATTTTGCCACCGCGCTTGCTTATTTGCGCGTAAACGGGAACTCCGTCTGCTAAACCGCTTACGTTATAGCATTCTATATCGCCAGCCGTTGTGCCCGCGTTTTCCACTTGGGTTAACGTTTTATTGCTGAACGCCTTTATAAACACGTCGCGCGCTTCGGCTTGAGTAATTTCCCCAGCGGGTAAACCTTTTATTTCGCGGTCGTTAATACCGTCTGAAAAAGGTCCGTCGTAAATGAGTTTAGGAAAATCTACCGAAAGGTTTTGAAGTCTTGCAAAATTTTCTAGCATAACGTTATCTTTAACGCCCATTGTGGAAAAGTTAAAGTCGCCGTCCATATTTTGCATAGTTAACTGTAAACTTTCTTTAAGCGCCTTGTTGGCGTTGTATAAATTTTCTATATTTTGTTTGTCGGCACTAGTTAAAATTTCGCCGTTAATTAACTTTTTGTTAAGGTATTTTGCATAGTCGCCTATTTGGTTAATAAGTTTAGTGGTATAAAACTTGCTTTCATCTTTAAGGGGAAGTTGTTGAATTTCGTTTTCTGCAACTTCACTATTTACGGCAAGGTCCATTAAATAGCCTTGAGCAGCCCCTTCGTCGTTAGTTGCAAGAAGTTTCGATAAAGTAAGGTCGATATTGTCAACTTCTTCAACCGTTTGATAGAACGATTTGCGGTAAACGTTTTCTAAAACTTCGCTATCACCCATAGGGGACGCGGAATTATAAATTATAACACCCGATAAAATGGTTGAAACTACCCCTAAAGTGATAGCCGCCGCCATCCAACCGCGCTTTGATTTTGCACTTGCGGGTTCGTTATCGCTTTCGTTAAAAGCCCCGTCTTTGTCGTTGCTTTCTTTTTGTTGCCATGCTAAACGGCGGTTTTCTCGCTTTTCTATTTTTTGCGCCATAATATCGGCTTGGTGCTTTTCTTTTTCTATCCTTTTAAGCCTTTTTCGTTGCTCTCTATCAATAGCAGACTTTTCCATTATAACGCCGTCTGCAAGGTGTTCCGTTTGAAATTCTTGTTCTTTTTGAGCGTGAATATTCGCGTCGCCGTTTTCTAAAACTTCTTGTTCGTTTGCTTTCTGCTCTATTGTTTTTTGGTCGTTTACTTCTTGTCCTTTAACCGCGTCTACGATATCCTTTTCCACAGTTACGGACGGGCTTTCACTTTCCGTTTGCGCCAAATTAGACGTAAAACTTTCTTCTTTCATATAGTTTGCATAAGCAACGTCGTCAAACGGTGGATTTAACGGATTCGTCTGTTCCTTTACTTGCGAATTCAACTGACGGCTATTTTTTTCTTGTTCTTTTTCTTTAATAACGTTTTCAACCTTTTCAAAGGCGTTGTTCTTTTTTTCTTCCATATTACCCCCTATTTCGCAAAGACGTGGTTACCGATAGTTACCGTAGTTTGCCTTGTAAATATCCACGAACTAGTTGCCGTTCTTGGATTATAATAGTATATCGCGCCGTAAGACGGGTCCCAACCGTTCATAGCGTCTAGTGCCGCCTTTCTTGCCGTAGCGTTAGGGGTTAAATTTATTTGCCCGTCGTCCACAGCGGTAAAAGCGTAACGTTGATAAATTACACCGCTCATAGTGTTTGGGAAAGACGAACTTTTAATTCTGTTTAACACTACCGCCCCAACGGCAACTTGTCCAACGTAACTCTCTCCACGCGCTTCACCGTAAATTAAGCGGGTTAAAAGTTCTACGTCTGCGTTACTATAAGAACTTGTAGAACCACTACTGCCACTATAAATACCCATAGCGGCAAGGGTTTTCGGCCCTGCGATACCGTCTACCACAAGTCCGTTTCTTCTTTGAAAGTATCTTACGGCTTCTTTGGTTTGATTACCGAAAATGCCGTCTACCGTGCCTTTATAATACCCCCAATTTTTAAGTTTTTGTTGCATAGTCCTTACCGTGTTTCCCCTGTTGCCTACCTTTAATACTACTGCTTGCGCCGTTTGAACGGGCAAGTTTACGCTAGCGTAGGTTACGCCAAGACAGGCGCAAAACACAAGCATAATCACGGTTATGGCTCTTTTAAAATTCTTCATAAAGTACTCCTTAACTATTTGAAAAAATCGCTTATAATTTGATAAATTTTGCTTTTGTATTCATATTTTACCGTCGTTTCGGTAAAGCAAAGGGGCGGATACACCACGCACCACCAATTATCACCTTTGCCGCTACCAAGTTCTAAAATTAGCGCATCGTAAACGCCACTATCTAGCGTTATATCGTCGTAAATTCGGGTGGGGAACTCTTCTTGTTTTAAGGTCGCTTTCGATGTATATGAAAAGCCGTTTTTTCTTAAAATTTCGTTTGCCACACCTTCGATATCTTTTAACTTTTCGTTTAAAAGGTTTATCGCCTTTTCTTTAGTATCGCATTCTGCGATAAAAGGGGCAAGAAACTCTACCACACCGTCTTTTACAAGATATTTAACCGCTTGTTCTTGTTCATTATTAGAATTTGCGCGAATATGTATGCGAAGATATTCTTCTTTTACTACCGTTTGAGTGTTAGCGGAAGGAATTGATAGTGCCACCGCTGACAAACCTATTATGAGAATAGATATAAAAAGTATGCAAAGTTTTTTCATTTTTAATCTCCAAAGGGGTTATTTTTCTATTTGTTTATTGACACAACCTTGCTTTTTTATACTTTAATTTTTTAAATACTAAAGGAATTTATGATTTGAAAAAGTTATTAAAAAAATTAATAACGTGACTAAGGTTGTCATATTTAATATGTTATGGTATGATTAAGGATTTCATTTAAGGAGAAAACTTATGAAAAAAATAATTGTAAATAAAGAATTCTTAAGCGGTTACAAAACTATTTCTATTGTGCTTGAAAATTTAGACGCTTACGAAATTGACGTAAACGATATATTGGATATTTATTGTGTAGCAAATCAAAGGGGTAAGAATGAAAAAAATTACTATACTAGCGACGGGTTTATAAAAATTTCAGCAAGGGCAAAAGATACGATTGACAGCTCTATTTTTGAAAATAACGAAATAGAGAAAGATGTGGATAATCGCTTGAAAAATCGTTTAGAATTACTTGGTGGGTGCGTTGATATGACGCAGTTTTTCCTAAAAGACGATAAAATTAGCGAATTAGAAATTGACGTGCCATATAATCCTTTAGAGTGTATTTTGCATGGTTATGAAATAGAATTATCAAACTGCCCGTCTTATGAAACGGATAAAGACGGTAATATGATTATTGCCTTTGGTAATCGCTCAAAGCAACCGAAACGGATAGATAACAACTATGCCGAACTGATTGAAGGGTGGCGCGATGCCTTTGGAGATTACAAGCCGAAAATTTTAAAAGTAAAGGCTGAAATGTTGTCAAGGTTTGGCGAAAAGCAAACAAATATTTCTTTTTTCTTTAAATTTTGTGATAAAAATTCCAAAAGGGCTTTTGGCGATTTGGTGTTTATGAATTGTAGCGATATCGACTTAGAAATTTGTTTTCCAAAATCACGAAATTGTGAAATCGTTATGTCTAAGATGGCAGATGGTAGAATATACGTAGGTTTTGTATTGTTGGGTATATCGTTTATTTGCGATTCTGTATATGAATACGGTTGTTATTGCAACCGAAATAATAACTAACTCTATTTTTATTTAAGAAGTTTCTTTTTTATAAAAGAAAGACTAACGAAAATATTTCGTTAGTCTTTTTGTTTTTTCAACCTTTCAAAATTATTAACTATTTCACCGTTTTAGCTTTTATAAGCCTTTTGCCGTAAACGTTAATAAGTTTTTTGTAAACGCTATTTCTCTCTTTAGCCGTTTTATAAACGCCAACTACCGTTGCTCCACTACCCGTCATAACCGCGCCACCATAATTTTTTAAGGCGGTAAGGTTGGTTTCAATTTCTGGCAAAAGAACTTTCGCGCTAGGATATAAATCGTTTTTCAACACGCTAAATAGCGCGCCGTAGTCCTTTTCTTTAATAAACTGAACTGCTTTATTCGTTTGGGGCGGATATTTTTCGCCCTTAGTATCAAAGCGTTTATAACACTCTTTTGCAGAAACCCTTTTTGCCTTTTCTTCAGGTTCGGTTATCAACAATAAATAAAGTTTTGCTTTGGTTTGTACGGGGGTTATTATTTCGCCCTTGCCGTGCAAAGTGGCAAAACCACCTTTTAACATATACTCTGCATCGCTACCAAGTGCGCTTGCAAGTTCTTTTACGCTTTCTTTTTTTCCGTAAAGTCGCTTAAGCGCAAGCAAAACTCCCGCAATATCGGCAGAAGAACCGCCCATACCACCGCAAAGTGGTATATTTTTTTCTATAACGATATCCGCGCCTAGCGTTGAAAACTTTTCCATAAAAAGTTTTGCGCTTTTATATGCGTTGTTATCTTCTAGCGCGCAGTCTGGTGTTAAGCCTTTAAAGGATAGCGTTATTTTATCGTCTTTTCTTTTTCTTACCGTTAAAATATCGTAAACGCTTACTGACGACACCAAACTGTTAAGCATATGAAAGCCGTCTTTAACGCCAACTACGTCTAGCGTAAGATTAATTTTTGCGGGAATTTTTACTTTAACTTTTCTCACGTAACACCAAAAAATTAAATTTATTTTTGTCTATAAACCACAATTCGCTCTTTGCCCGTTAGGGGGAATTGCAAGTCTTTATTTGTTTCAACAAGGTCGCTAGGGTTAACGTTAAGCCTTTTTGCAAGCGACCAAAGTTCTTCGTTCTCTAGCGGAATATAAACGCTTATAGGGGCGTTATTAACGGGTTTTGCGCCCGTAGTTAACACGTCTTTAACGTATTTTATAATTGACTTTTCTTTGGGATAAACGGTTAATATAACTTCTGCGCTAATTTCCACTTCCGTTTGCGTTAACTGTTGAATTGCGCCTTGGTCGGCAACGGCAATAACTTCAAAAGTTGCACCGCTTGATAGTGGATAATCAATTTCTGCGGTAAAGGAAGTTTCGCACGGGATAGAGTGTAAAATGCCCGTTTCTTCTTTATAAATGCCGTTTACAAACAGCGTGCCGATAACCGATAGCCCGCCGTCCGTTTGCGAAACGGAAAGAACTTCCGCACGCTCACAACAAGTGCAAACGGGGGTTAAGTTTTCTATCTCTTTAGATAGTTGCGCTTTGCCCGTTGCTCTTAGAGAAGTGCTTTTTTGTTCACAATGTTTTTCGCCTATAAATTCCGCCGTTTCCGTTTTTACGTTTTCTGTTAAAGAAAAGGCGTCTTCTATTAAACTAACTTCTTCTAAACAAAAGGCTTCGCACGAAAAGTTTAGGGTGATTAACGCGGTAACCACGCTCTTTCCTTTTTCTTCGTCTACGGCAACGTCCGTTTTGAAACTTTTAACTAATACGTTTGCGCGCGCCGAACAAGAAGGCATTGCTTCTTCGCACTCTATTTCCGCGCGATAGGCAACCGTTTTTGTTTCTTTTATTATATCTTTTTTGTCGCCACTTTGCAATAGAATAGACGATAAAACCACCGTTCCGTCAACGATTATACATCCAACACCGCATTGAACGGCGGTAACTGTTGGGGTGGCGCGTTGATAAATTACTTCTGCCACGGGGAAAGGAAGTTCGTATTCTTCTTCTATAGGATAGTTGCCCACGCGAAGACCAAAACTTTTATTAATTTCGGTAGTTGCAGGATTTACTATAAGCCCTTCACCCCCACTAACCACGGTAACGGAATTATCGCCAAAGGCTTTTAGACACACGGAAAGGGTTGCGGACGCAAAAAGTTTAAGCCCGCTTTTATCCCATTCGGTTTTTTCACATACGGGGTAAACTTCTATTTTGTCGCCCGCTTGAACGCTATCTAAGGAAATTTCGCCTGAAAAGTCTACGGCGTTTTCGCATTTTTTTACGTCCCCTTCTGCGCTTTGGTAACATATGTAAAAAACCGCTTTGCCACCGTATTTAATTTCGCCGTCGTTTGCGGTAGATTCGGTTACCGTTGCGCTAACGTGCACGTTTAACACCTTGTCAACGTCGTCGGTTGGAACGTCCGTTTTGCACTCTACTTTAACGCGGTCGCACGTTTCTTCTTTTTTGCCCTTAATTAAAATTCTTTCATAAAGCGGTTCGAAAGCCATTTATAGCCCCTCCTAAAAATCACAATATATCACTAAAATATATACCGCGACTTTTAAGAATATGACTAAACGCCGTTTTTATATTTTACAAAATGATAAATAAGAAAAAAGCACCAAAATCGGTGCTTTTCTTTTTGTTAATTTTTTAGTTAAGTTTTAGGTTGTCGTTTAGCGGGAATTAGATGCTAGGCGTTTGCATCTTCTTTACTTTCGGTAATCTTTACTCTTCCGCAAAGATATTCGCTATAAGAATAAGACGTTTTGCCCTTAAAGCCTTTATCGAAAGGGGTTACGGTAAATAGCGCCGGATAAACGCCGGCAAGCGTGCCCGTAAAACTGATAAATTTATTTCTGCCAAGGTTTAAGGTTACGCATACAGGCTTTTGGTGAAGTTTTTTTACCCTTTCTTTTGCTTGACTTAGCGTTAAATTTGTTTTTATCATACGGCAATTATTACCGCAAATAAATTTTTTATACCTTGTTAACTTTTACTTTTCTAATCGTTTAGTTTAAGAGTATTATAGATTAAAAATCTTCGCCGTCGTCGTCTTCGTCGTTTTCTTCATCCTCATCGGTGTCTTCAAAGTCGCTTTCGTCAACTTCTGGAATTTCAAAATCGTCTGGTTCATCCGATTCGCTAATCAAATCGTCCTCTTCTTCTTCGTCATCAAAGAGTTCGTCGCCTTCTTCTTCAGCAATACGGCTTAAAGAAAGCATTTCTTCACTTTCTTCTTTATCTTCGTCGTCATCGGTATCGTCTAGATATTCTTTCCAAGATTCGTCGTTTTCGTCGGGAAGGTTGGTATCTTCTTCGTAAAGGGGCTTTTTAGCGCATTCTTCACAAATAGTTTCGCCCGGTTTAAGATAGTTCTTTCTGCATTTTGGGCAAAGTTCTAAAGATTCCGTTTCATCTTCGTCAACGGCAAAAACTAGTTGCGGACCTTTTTTTAATTCCGCTTTACAAACGTCACAGTATTCATCGCCTTCGGGCATGTAGTTAAGTTCACAGCGAGGGCATAAAACGTATTTAGCCATTATATCACTCCGTATATATCATATATATTTTTTCGTTTAGCGTTTTTGTTACAGTCTTGCGACGGTGTATATTATATCCACATATAGAAAGTTTGTAAACTGTTTTTTGAAAATTTTTTCTCTTTTTTTGATTTTTTTATATTTTAATTTATACAGCCCCTTTTTGATTACTATTTTATATAAAAAAGAGCGCTTTTTGGCGCTCTTTTTGTTGTTTCTTTACGTTTTTATATTAAGACTTGTAAATGCTTGAAGTATCCTTGCGTTAATATTTACTAATCTCTTGGCTTTAAAATTAACTTTCTTCTAATAGCATTTTATCGGCAACAAGGGCGATAAATTCACCGTTAGTTGGTTTTTCTTGCCCTACGTACGCGCGCACGCCTAATATATTGTTTATGTTTTCTATTCTGCCCCTGTTCCAAGCAACTTCTATGGCGTGGCGAATAGCACGCTCTACTTTACTTGCGCTCGTTTGATACTTTTCACCAATACGCGGGTAGAGTTGTTTTGTAATGTTGTTAATTATGCTTGGTTCGTTAACCGCCATTTTAACCCCTTCTCTTAAAAAGGAATAGCCTTTAATGTGGGGCGGAATTCCAACGTTGATAAAAATTTTACTTATCTTTTCATCTAAAGACTTGCGCGTTTCAACGTATCTTACAACGGGCTTTTGGGCGCAAAGGTCTAAGATTCTATCGCAAAGAGTTTGCGCATTATACGGCTTTGCCATAAAATAGGTTGCACCCGCGTTCATCGTTTCGTTAACGATTTCATCGCGCGAGATGGCGGATAGAACAATAATTTTAAGATTAGGTTTAATTGCGGAAAGTTTGTTTATAACGCTAACCCCGTCGTAACCGACCAAAATAATTTCCGTAATTAAAATATCTGGGGAAAGCGCTTTGACCTTTTCTATTGCGACGGTAGAATCGGTAGTGCAACCCACAACTTCAAAGTTTCCGTTTTCTTCTAGTGCCTTTTTAATTTTATCTGCCGAATCGTTTGTATCTTGCAATATAACTACCGTCTTTTTGGACATAGCGTTTCGCTCCTTTATTTACTTTTATTCTATTTTACAACAAATTTTTATAAAAGGAAAGCATTTTTGTACAAAAATAATGCAATATTTGTCGAATATTGTACAAAAATATTTTGGTTAGTGTTTTACAAGTGTTTTTTATGGTGTTTGTTGTCTTGTTGTTGGTTTTTGTGTCGAATATTGTACAAAATTAGCCTTTGTTTAAGTTTTTTGGCGAAAAGCAGTTGAAGAAGGCAAAACTTAAGAAAGATTAAACAAAAAAGCAACCCTTTTGGGTTGCTTTTTCTTTTTGAATTTGCGAGCCTTTTTCTGTGGCTCTTTTTGTGCGCTTTTGTTTTAGCGCCTTTAATTTAGCGCTTTTTCTTTTGCTTGTTAGTTTATTGCTTTAGCGCTATTAGTTGTTTGCGCTGTTTACGATATCGCCAGCCTTGCCGTAGATATACTTAAGGTTGTTTGAAACAAAGTTCATAACAGCATCGTAGTTATCACCAAGCGTGTCGATTATTGCTTTTGCTTGGTTATAGCCGGTAGTAATAGCCGTTAAATCAGACGTATCTTTATCGTAATATCTAACTTCTTCTTCGATAGCGGTTAATTCTTTGATAATTTCAATAGCTTTTTCGCTGTTGGTAAGTTTAGCAAGTTGTTCTGCGCTAACCACCGCTTTTGCATCGCTAGATAACGCGTCGTATGCTTTTCTTGCTTCTTCAACAGACTTAACGGTAATTTCGCCGTTGTCTTCTACTTCATAGCTAAGAGCGCCTGATGAAATAGCGTCTACTTTCTTGGTGAACTTTGCAGCTTCGTCAGTTGCTAGCATTTTGCCAAGAACCTTATGGCCGGTGAGATAGAAATAATCGTCTTTTTCATCGCCGTCGGTATCTTCTTTTTCATAGTCGGCTTTAAGTTCAACGTAGTTAACGTAGGTGGTTTGAGCATCCATACCGCCAAGGTAAGCAATATACTTGTTGCCACCGTTTTCGATTATTTCGTAACTATACCAAGAAGTTGCAACCATATCTTCTGAAACGCGAACTTGGTCTGCATCTTCATCGTTAAGAGCAAGTCTGCTAATACGTTGGTCGCTATCAATAAAGTAAATGTCGTTGCCTTCTACGAACAAGAGTGCGCTGATGGCAGTTGATTTTGCAACGGGGATTGCATCCGTGCCGTCGTTAAATAAACTTGCCTTATAAACAACGCCGTCTTTAGCGTAGTAAACGGTTTGTAAATCAACTAAAACGTTTACTTCAACCGCGATATCGGTGTTCTTTATTTTTTGAGGAGGAGTAGCGTTTACGCTTGAATCACAAACGTAAGTAACCGCTTCGCCAACAACGGGGGTTTCGGTATAGAACAAATAACCCTCTTTAACCATTTGTAAAGAATAAACGGTATCTTTTTTGCTGCCACTAGCTTTACCATCGAAAACTAAAGTTGCATTTTCGCTACCTGCAACGTATTTGTATACGCGGTTGTAAGACGCCTCCGTTCTAACGTAGCCGTCTTTTTCAGCGGCAGAATCGTAATATTGTTCGGTATAAACGGTTACGGTATATAAGATTTCATCTTTTTCGTTAAAGATATAGCCGTTCAAAGATTCGTAAGTTACGGGGTCGCCCGCAATTTCAACGTTGGTTTTTGTATCAGTTTTAGCAACAACCTTATCTTCTTTAGTTGCGGTGTTATAGCACTTTAACGCGCTTTCGCTTTCGCTATAATATAAAAGGTATACGGTATCGTTTGCTTCAACGAATCTATATTCTGTTGACAATTTATCAACGGTAAAGAAAGTTTCGCTAGTTTTACCGTCAAGTGAAGTGCGCATAAATACTAGTTCGGTATTTGCAACTTCGCCCGCATTGTTCTTGTCGGTACTAGGCGTGCCGTAGTAAACGTAAGCGTTTTGAGCATCGCCAAAGATATACACGCCTGCGCCGTAGTCGGTTGCAGCGAAAAGTTTGGGAACAACGACTTGAACGTTATCAAGGTTAGTTTTATCAGCAGCCATTAACGCGCCTTTAACGGGTGCGCCAAATGCGTTGTCTGCGGTGTTGTCCGCAAAGCCGTTTATAAAATAATAATAGTTTTCGGTTTCTGCTAAAAAGCCACCGTCTGCCGAAGTGGTGGGGTTAATTGCGCCCCAATTCGTCATTGTAGTACCTTGCCACTTATCGCCCTTACAAGCACAAAGTCCAACGACCATTAACGTAGCCAAGATACACGCTATTATTTTACCTAGTCTCTTTTTCATAAAATCTCCATACCGTTTCGGTAAATATTTTGATAGTAACCGAATATAATTATTTATACAGATATATATTATAAACTATATTAGTCGGTTTTGCAATATTTTTTCCGTCTTTTTTTGTCATTTTTGCTTGTGTAGGGGGTAAAACTTTTATGGATAAATTCGGTATTTTAAGGCTTTTGACTTCTTTTTTTGATTTTTACCAAAAGAACCGCGACTCCGCCCCTAAAGGAATGCCTTTTGACCTTTTGAATTCTTTACCCTTTGGAAAAGGTAACGATATAAAGGGCGCGGGCAATAACGCAAATAATACAAGCAACAATATGAATAATGCGGAAAAAAACTTAAATTTAAACCTAGATAAAAACTTTAACCCCGTTAACTCTCAGCATAATTTGAATTCTCCGCTAAGCGCGTTTGAAAAGCCTTATGATAGAGCGCGCGAAAGGGATATTGCAAAAGGAAATAGCGCAAAATATCATAGCCATTTACCTTTGCAAGCGGGTATGCTTGCCACCTTAAAAACACACGATAATTTCGTTAAAAGAGTAAAAGAAAAACACGGCGTTTAGCCGTGTTTTTTTGTTTGAATTTTTTTAGATTTGAACTTTTTAGAGTGGTCTAATTTTTAGAGCGCTTTATTATAAATCTTTATTATAAATATCGTTATAAACGTATTTCTCAATAAGCCCGCCCTTTTAACCTGTTTTCGTTAAGCGGTTTGTGCCGTTGATACCGTAAAGGTTACGGGACTGCTATCTTTAACAACGATATAATATTGTTTGCCTGCGTTTGCAACGAAGGTCATTTCGTTAGTGTTTTGCTCACCCGTGCGCAAGTTTGCAAGTTTCTTATTTTCATTGTAGATTGCAATTTTTGCGGTGGTACTTGCAGTTGAAACGGAAAGTACCGTTTGTGCGCTTAATTCAATGCCGTAATATCTTGCGTTAGCACCGTCAAAATAAGCAGTTTGCGTTTGACCATTATAGGTATAAATTGCGGTATCAAAATCTTCACCGCGGTTGCCCGCCTGCCAACTGCTTGGATTAAATGAAGGATATTTAACGAATATAGAGCCGGTTATCGGGTTAGAATAGTAAGCCGACCTAGCATAGCCACATTCCGTTTTAGTTGCTTCAAAAATACCTTCTGCGTTCTTTTGCAATATCGTTCTATAAACGGGATAAATAATTTCGTTAACGGGAATATTCGGGGCGTTTTGACCGCCAAGCACGATACTAGTCGTGTATAGATAATAGGTGTCGTCAACGCCTTCGGGGAAGTATATAACGAAGGTCAAGTTGTTGGTTGACGTGTCGAAATATTTGTTAATATCTTCTCTTTCCCAGAAGTCCATACTACCCAAAACGTCTGAAGACATAAGCCAGTTAGACGACCTGCGGTCAATTTCTTGGTTTAGATAAGAGTTGGGGTTGTTCAAGCCGATTGCCGTGGTGTTGCCGTTTTCATCGGTATACGTACCGTTAAGAATTTCTTCGATAAGGTGCATATGGTCTTCGCCGGCAACGTCGTCTGGTAGTTGTTCAGAGCCTTCCCACGGGAAAACGGTAAGTTTAACGTCTTCTTCAACGGCTTCTACCGTGCCCGTACTATAATACCAGGTTGCTGAAACACCGCCTATAGTTGCAAGGATGGCAACGGCGACAATTAACGTTATTGTTTTTATTATGGATAATTTCATAACCGCCGTTCACCTCCTTTTTATTTTTCGTTAACTACGGTTTTAGTAGCGTAATTTTAAACGTGATTTTCTAATTAAACAAGTTCGTCGATAAGTTCTTTAATGCTTTCTACCTTTTTGTTTGAAGTAACTTTTACAAGCATTGGGAACTTTTCGTGTTCTTTTACGTTTGACTGGTCAAGGAACTTATGTTCGCTGTTGATAAATTCTTTGGGGTCAAGCGCTAGGTATACGCGAAGAGCATTTCCGCGCATAGAGATACGCGCAATAGGTTTAGCACCAACTTTAAGAGTGTGATATTTTCTTGCTTCTTTTAATATCACTTTGCGGTTTTCTACGGCGTAATCAACGATTTCGCGGTATCTTTCACGCGTTTCGGCGGGTGCTTCTTTAATTCTTTGCGCTAAACTTTTTTCCTTTCTTAAACCGAAAGCAAGGTCAAAGTCGAAATAAGCGGGAATTTCAAGGTCTTTTTCTTTAATTTTTCCGCTTTCTTTAAGCGTTTGGATTTTAGAGTGAGCAAGTTCGATAATCTTTTCCACCTTATATTCTGACGTAACGTTAACGTGTACGGGGAAATCGTCTTGAACACGGCTTACCGTTTCGTGAGTAATAAAGTCGGTGTCTTGGTCGATAGCGTCTTTATCTACCGCAAGGTAAACGCACAATATATCGCCCTTAATTAAAATTTTGGCAATAGGCGTTTTTCCACAATAGAAAGACTGATAATTTTTGGTGGTGGTTTCTTTAATCTTTGAACATACTAACACGCCCGTAACAATTTCTTTATATCTATCTTTAAGCAGTTGCGACGCGTCTTTTAGTTTTTGTGCAAAGGTTAGCGGAACTTTCTTTTTCTTTTCTTCTTGGGTTGCGATAATTTCTTCTAGCACGGCTATATCCGTTTGTTCGATAAAGTTGCCGTCTGCATCAAGTAAGCCCATTGCAATAAGCCTTAACAGATATTCTTTGTTGAGTTTCTTTTCTATAATCGGGGTGATTATAGTTGCAAACACTATAAGCCCCATACACAAGAACCCTGCGGGCGATTGCATAAAGAACACGAAAGTTCCTATAAAGGGTATTCTTTGGTTGCGGTAAATTCCGCGCATTTGAGAATAGGTTACGGGATATCTATCGGGGTTTTGAACGGCGTCACCTTGCAACAAGAAATACCTTTCCGAATGCTTTTCGTTGGGTTCTTCTATGTCTACGATACGGTGAATAAGCATAATTCCGTCTACTTCATAAACGACGATATCGTAAAGTTGTAAGTCTTCTTCAGCGGGTAGTTTATGCGTTAAAACCACGTCGAAAGTTTGAAGTTGGTTGTTGATATTATTTTCAAACAAATATTTGTTGCCCTTGTATTTACTTGCCATAGACGAACTTGCAACTACGCGGAAAACGGGAAGGTCGCCCGTAGAGTTACAGCCTTTCGCGTTAACGGTAAGCGAAAAAACAAAAAAGGCAACTAAAAGCGTACAGACACATAGGGAGATAACCTTTTCGATTATCCCCCATAAGCCTGCATTCTTTTTTTGTCTTTTCTTTAGATATTCAGTTTTTATTTTTTCGTCTTCTGTGCCAAGTCTTGTAAGTTTAATCGTTTGTTTGGTCGTCATCGTAATCAAAATTGAAAACAAGGTAACGAGCCCGATATAAACGATACAACAAAGCACTAAAACGTAGACGTCAAACTTTTCCATTTATACCGTGGAAGGTTATCCACATATCCTTTTCATCAATAAGTCAGTTAATTGTAGTTTGGTTAACTATTTGTAAGTTAACAATTCCGCAACTATTACGCGGGAATTTCGTCAACTAGAATGTGAACTGAAGTAGAGTTGAGTTTTGCTCTGAAAGCTTCGTAATCAGCGTAAGTGGGCAAATAGAAATCGCCACCAAGCGTTAGGTTAAGAACGTCTGCTGCGTTAACGGTAACTTCTTTAGTTGCGTTGCCTTCGTTAAGTTCTTGCCAATTGATGTTGTTAACAACTAAAATTGACTTTTCTTCGCCATTTACGTCGTCATACTTCATATCGTCGCTTAGTGCAACTTTCATTTGCATTTTGATACCGTTTGCAGTAACCGTAGAGTCTGCGCCCTTTGAGGGGGTAAAGGTAATCTTAATGGTGCCAGAAACTTTCAAGCATGCGTGGTGGTCGCCAACAACGTCCGTTTCGTTGGTATCGTCGATAACGATTTCTACCGTAGAGAAATCAACGGTGATAGTACCCTTTGCGTTGGTTGCAGAAAGGTCTGCCATTTTGATGTTTTACTTTAAATATACGCTTGCTTCGGTAACGTCGCCTTGCGCATAGGTCCAGGTAGCGTATACGCCACCAATCGTCAACAATAAAGCTGACAAGATGAGTGCAGTAATCTTCTTCATATTTTTCTCCTTCCCTAAAGTTTTTTAGCCTAAAAATTTGCTAAAATCGGGGATATACATATGTTATATAACAACTAACATACTTTGTCCACCTTTTTTATTCTTTTTTGACTAATTTTGTGCTTTTTATATATATTTTAATATATATACTTAAATATTTATCACTTTTTTTCTAATCTGATGCGCGCCTTTTTTATGCAATAATTTTACCCGTTTTTTTTATAATAATAAAGGCGAGCCTTTGTGCCCGCCTTTTTTTACTTTTTTACGTAAACTATTTAACGTGTTAACCTATTACTTTTTAATTTTTGCAACCTTATAAAAATAGTCTGTTAACTGACTTGGCGTTTGCTTTTTGCCGTTTTCTATCCACCAATTAACCGTTTCTGTAAAGCACGCGCAAATTACGTTTACTCTGTAACTTTTTGGCAAGTCTTGCTCTCTATTATCGCCCGTTTTGTCAAGTTCGCGCTCTACTAAATTATATAGATTGCTTTTGAAATATTGTAAAAATAGTTGGTTATTTGCACACGACAAAAGCCTTAAAAGATTGTTGTCGTTTTTTTGCAAGTGGGAAAATAGGTGTAAAAACACGTTGTCTTTTGAATTGCAGTTAAATATATGCGCGTGCTCTTTTTCGTTATCGCTAACCGCGTCGAAAAGGTGGCAAAACAAGTCTTCGCAAAACTCTTTTAATAGATAATCTTTCGTTTCAAAATGAGCGTAAAAAGTCGCTCTACCCACGTCTGCTTTTTCTAAAATTTCCGCAACGGTTATTTGCGAATATTCCTTTTTAGAAAGAAGTTCTATAAACGCGGAAAAAATTGCTTGCCTTGTTTTTCTTTGTCGTCTATCCATTGTCTTTCCCCTTTAATTTTGTAACTTTTCGTACAAATTTGTTAAAAAGTTCGCTAACTAACTTTTTCATAAACTTGACTGTTGCTAAATTTTGCTTACTTTTATATTATAATATCGAACAACTTGTTCGGTAACGAATAAATTGTACCCTTTCATTTCGGCTTTGTCAACGTTTTTTCAAGGCTTTGTTAACGGAGATTTTATGAAAACCAAATTAAAAACCAAACTAAAAACAAAAACTAGACTGCTTGTAGCCTTTATCCTTAACTTAACTTTTTCCGTTTTAGAATTCGTGGGTGGGATTTTAACGGGTAGCGTTGCTATCACTTCTGATGCGGTGCACGATTTTGGCGACGCGCTGAGCATAGGGCTTTCTTTCTTTTTAGAAAAGTTAAGCGATAAAGCGCCCGACGAAAAATATACTTTTGGTTACGCGCGTTTTTCCGTTTTAGCAAGCCTTATTTCTTGCACGATTTTACTTGTTGGTAGCGGGCTAGTAATTTACCACGCGATTAATAAAATTATAACCCCCACCCCCGTAAACTACGACGGTATGCTTATTTTTGCAGTCGTTGGGCTTGTAGTTAACGGCGGAGCGTTTTTTATAACTCACGGCGGAACTTCACTTAATCAGCGAGCCACTTCTTTACATATGTTAGAAGACCTTTTAGGGTGGGTTCTTGTTCTTATAGGTGCGGTTGTTATAAAGTTTACGGGCTTTATTTTGCTAGACCCCATTTTAAGCCTTGCCCTAGCCCTTTTTATAATTTTCAATGCTTGCAAAACCCTTTTTCAATGCTTTTCCGTTTTTCTTGAAAAAAAGCCCCGTGATATTTGTTTGAAAGATTTATCTACTTGGCTTTGCGCGATTGACGGGGTTAAAGACGTTCACCACTTGCACGTTTGGTCTATGGACGGGCAAAACAACTTTGCCACCATGCACGCCGTTAGCGATAAAGACGGCTATGAAATTAAAACTGCGATAAAAAAGCAACTCTTAAATTTTAATATTTGCCACGCCACGATAGAACTTGAAAACGAAATGGAAAATTGTGATGAAAAAAATTGCTCTTTCCATATAGAACGCGCGCACGCGTGTTGCCACCACGGACATAATCACGGAAATCTTCACGAGAAGAGCAATAAAGAAAAGCACGAACTTATACACGACCATGAACATACAGACAACCACGGGCACAATCATACGCACGGTCACGAACACAGTCATTAGCCCCTACCACACAAAGCGCGATAAACCGAAAAAACAAAAAAAGACAGGTGTAAAAACCTGTCTTTTTGATTTTGTTGATAACTTTTTGAAAAATTGCTTTCGCAAATTATCTCTTTGAGAATTGTGGAGCGCGACGAGCCTTTTTCAAGCCGTACTTCTTTCTTTCCTTCATTCTTGAATCACGGGTTAAGAAGCCTGCTTTCTTAAGAGCAGCCCTGGTTTCAGGTTCTGCAGAAAGTAAAGCGCGTGCGATACCGTGACGGATAGCGCCTGCTTGACCGGTATAACCACCACCGCAAACGTTAACGATAACGTCGTATTTAGCGGTTGCTTCAACTAATTCAAGGGGTTGACGAACGATATACTTTAAGGTGTCTAAACCAAAATATTCGTCGATAGTTTTCTTGTTAATGGTGATAGCACCGTCACCTGCGGGAACAAGACGTACGCGTGCGATTGCCTTTTTACGTCTGCCGGTGCCCCAATATTGAACTTTTTTCTTAGAAGTAGTTTTTGCCATAATTCAAAATCTCCTTAAATAAGTTTAAGCACTTCAGGTTTTTGTGCCTGATGGTTGTGTTCTGCACCCTTAAATACCTTAAGTTTGGTGAGCATTTGACGGCCTAAACTGTTCTTAGGAAGCATACCTTTAACTGCTTCGTAAACAGCCAAATCGGACTTGGTTGCCATTAAGGTTTTGTATTGAATTTCCTTAAGACCGCCGATATGACCGGTGTGATATCTGTAATATTTCTTTTCTAACTTTTTACCTGTTAATACAACTTTATCGGTATTAACGATTATAACGTAATCACCCGTATCGACGTTAGGGGTAAAGGTGGGTTTGTTCTTACCGCGAAGAATTGCTGCAACCCTTGATGCAAGACGACCAAGTGCCATACCTTCTGCGTCAACTACGTACCACTTTCTAACTACGTCGTTAGCGTGTGCCATATAAGTTTTCATAGTAGTTTCTCCTTAAAATTTTGTAAAAACGCTTTTAATTATTTTCGCTTTTACCCTTTACACGATTTCGGGCACGGGAGGGCTAATCCCACAAAAAAACGAACTTTTCCTTATAAACGCTTAAATATCTTACATTTTTTAATGGCATAAGTCAAGCATTTTTAAGGCTTTTTTAGTTATTTTTTATCTATTTTGCACCCTTTTTTTCGCGTACGCGTATACGCACACAATATATTGTATTATGGCAAACCGTTATACACAACTACTTTTCATTTTAAGCGGGAAAAGGGTTAATTTTTATTCGTAAACGACGCTTTCTAAACAAAGACCGCGGGCGGATAGCGTTTTTACTTTATTCGTACGCGTGCCTTTAGATAGCATTTCAAGGGCATCTTTTTCGTTTGCTTTATTCTCTCCAACGGCAACCAAAAACCCAACTAAAGAGCGCACCATTTTATATAAAAAACCGTTGCCCGTAACGTAAAATTTAACAAAATCGCCACTTGTAACGACTTTTATATCGTATATCGTTCTAACGGTTGTTTTCGCACCGCCACCAGACGCGTTAAAGCACTTAAAATCGTGCTCTCCGATAAATTCTTTTTTAACCTTTTCAATAGCCGTTAAGTCAAGCGGTTTTTCAATTTTTACGGCGTAACGGTCGTAAAGGGGCATATCCACTTGACCGTTATATAGCGTATAGCAATAGGTTTTTTTCTTTGCGCCTCGGCAAGCGTGAAAACTATCTTGTGCCCTTTCGCTATCTAAAACCTTTATATCAAAAGGCAAAACGGTGTTTAGTGCTTTATAAAAATTTTCGGGCGGAATAGTTGAATTTTCCACGTCAAAATGCGCCACTTGACCTTTGGCGTGAACGCCCGCATCCGTTCTTCCGCTACCCGTAACGGTAGTTCTTTCCCCCGTTAATTTTTCAATGGCGTCTGCAAGCACGCTTTGAACGGAAACACCGCTTGGTTGAACTTGCCAACCGCAATAATTTGTGCCGTCGTAACTGACGGTAATTTTAATTCTCATATCGCGCTACCCCCTTATAAGAGCACGTAAAAGCCGTTTAGAAGGACAACGCCCGCAACTAAACCCGCAATTAAGATAAACGCCAAAAGGTCGCGATAACTTACCGTTAAACGCTTATATCTAGTGCGTTTTTTACTGCCCGCGTAACACCTTGCGTCCATAGCGTCTGCAAGAGAGCCCGCACGCCTAAACGAGCCGATAAGTAAGGGAACTAGCACGGGAACTAGCGCCTTAATTCGCTTAAATAGGTTTCCGCTTTCAAACTCTGCCCCACGCGATTTTTGTGCCTTTATAATTCTGTCCGTTTCGTCTAAAAGGTCGGGAATTAGGCGGAGTGCCAAACTCATTATAAGTGCAAATTCGTGCACGGGAACTTTTATCCATTTAAGCGGGTACATAAGCATTTCTATACCGTCTGCAATTTCAACGGGAGAAGTGGTAAAAGTTAATAGAGATGCACCCATGACCACTAAAACGATACGGCAAAAGATATAGGCTGCAGAAAGTAAGCCTTGGTCGGTTATAAAACCGTTTTCCCAAAGGGGTGTGCCGTTTTTGTTAAAGAAAATTTGTATCACGGCGGATAAAACTATAAAGAAAATTACCGCCTTAATGCTTTTTAATATGCGGAAGAAAGGTATGCGCGCGCAAATGGTGGCAATAATTAGCACCAAAAAGCAAGCGGCAAACCCTAAAAAGTGGAATTGCTTTACTAAAAACACCGCAACAACGTAGGCGATTACAAGCAGAATTTTAACCGACGGGTTAAGTTTATGCACGAATGATTGCTGTGGGTAATATTGACCGAAAGTTAACTCTTTCATAAGTCGTTACCCCCTTTTAACGCGTCGTTACGGGGGGTTAACCCCTTTTTAGCGAAGTAATATTTTGCAAAGGCGTCTATAAAGCCTTGCGTGGTAAGGTCGCTATCAATCTTTATTCCCTTTTTGTCAAGCTCTTGGGTAAGGAAGGCGGTAACGGGAAGTTCTAGCCCTAAAGATTTAACCTTTTCTTTGCTTGAAAAAATTTCTTTAGGAGTGCCGACTTCTAGCAACTTGCCGTCGCCAAAAACTGCGGTACGCGTGCAGTTATCGGCAACTAGGTTCATATCGTGCGAAACGATTATGATAGTTTTTATAAAATTGCCGTGCAAAGATTTAAGCAAGGCTATAAATTCGCGCTTGCCCTTAGGGTCTAAGCCCGCCGCCGGTTCGTCTAAAACTAAAATTTCCGGCTGAGTAACTATTACGCCCGCAATAGCCACACGGCGTTTTTGACCGCCCGACAAGTCAAAGGGTGATTTATCTTTTAATTTTTCGTAATCTAAACCAACTAGTTCTATGGCGTTTTTAACCCGCTTTTCCGTTTCTTCTTTAGATAAAGAAGGCATAAAACTTTTGATACCAAACGCAACGTCGTCAAAAACCGTTTCGGCAAAGAGTTGGTGTTCGGGGTATTGGAAAACCATACCCACTTTAGAGCGCAAAGCCTTATAATCGCATTTTTTTGCGGAGAGGTTATATTCGCCCACCGTTAAACTGCCCTTGTTTTTGGCAATTTTAATAAGCCCGTTAAGGTGCTGAACAAAGGTAGATTTTCCGCTACCCGTTTTGCCTATTATTCCAAAGAATTCCCCTTCGTTAATGGTAACGGAAATATTATCAAGCGCCTTTACGGCAAGAGACTTGGTTTTTTCGCTATAGATATAGGTAAGGTTTTGGGCTATAATTTGCATAACGCCTCCACCAAGCCGTCTTCGGTAAGAACGTTTTCTACCGGAACGCCTAAATCTATTAATTTTTGTGCGATAAACGAAGATAGGGGAACTTCTAAGCCTATATCTTTAAGTTCTTTTCTTCTTGCGAAAATTTCTTCGGGAGTGCCCGCCATTTTAATTTCGCCACCGTCTAAAACGATAACTTTATCGGCGTCTACGATTTCTTCCATATAGTGAGTTATGGCAATTACCGTAACGCCCTTTTCTTTGTTTAATTTTTTAACTACGGATAAAACTTCTTGTCTGCCTTTAGGGTCTAGCATTGCCGTAGATTCGTCTAGCACCAAAACTTTTGGCATAAGGGCAAGAACGCCCGCGATTGCTATGCGTTGTTTTTGTCCACCCGATAAGCGCATAGGTGAAGATTTTCTAAATTCCGTCATACCAACGGCGTTTAGGGCAAAGTCTATCCTTTCGCCTATTTCTTTTCTGGGAATACCAAGGTTTTCTGGGCCGAAAGCAACGTCGTCTTCTACGATAGATGCAACGATTTGGTTGTCGGGGTTTTGAAAAACTACGCCCACCCTTTTTCTAATTTCAAAAAGGTTCTTTTTTTCGCGCACGGAAAGACCGTCAACGATAATTTCGCCGTCGTCTGCAATCATTAAGCCGTTAAGAAGTTTTGCAAGTGTTGATTTACCACTTCCGTTATGCCCTATAACCGCGATATATTCACCGCGCTCTACCGATAGGGAAACGCTTTTTAACGCCTTTATTTTTTTGTCGTAAGAAAACGAAACGTTTTCAACGTTGATAAGCGCCATAATCTCTCCGTAATTTTTTGGCACTTTAGTGCCATATAAGTTAATTATAACAAAACGGCGACTTTTTTACAAGCAATAAACGGTTCTTTGCCCGTCTTTTTCTTTGCCTATCGCACGAAATTACCAATACGCGCAACGAAATTTTTAATATGCGCAAAAAAAAGCAAAAATTTTAAAGTTCCGTTTGACTATTTTAAATTAAGATTATATAATATAAGTTGTTGAAAAACATAAAAATTATATTTATAAACTTTTTGGAGGGTTTTTATGAAGAAATTGACTATCGACGGTAACACCGCCGCCAGCCACGTTGCCTATGCTTTCTCTGAAGTTGCGGCTATCTACCCGATAACCCCTTCTTCTCCTATGGCAGAAGTTGCAGACGAATGGGCAGCAACCGGCAGAGTTAACATGTTCGGCCAAAAGCTCCGTTTAACCGAAATGCAATCGGAAGCGGGTGCAGCAGGCGCAGTACACGGCTCTCTCGCAGCGGGCGCACTTACCACCACTTACACCGCAAGCCAAGGCTTGTTACTTATGATTCCTAATATGTATAAAATCGCAGGCGAACTTCTTCCTACGGTTTTCCACGTTAGTGCAAGAGCGCTTGCAGCACACTCACTTAACATTTTCGGTGACCATGCAGACGTTATGGCTTGTCGCCAAACCGGTTTTGCTATGATTGCTGCTAACTCCGTACAAGAAGTTATGGACTTAGCGTTAGTATCTCACCTTTCAACCTTAAAGGCAAAAGTTCCTTTCTTACACTTCTTCGACGGTTTTAGAACTAGTCACGAAGTTTCAAAAATCGACGTTATCGATTATGAAGAAATGAGAGCCCTTGTTGATATGAAGGACATTGAAGATTTCCGCGCACGTGCGTTAAACCCCGAACACCCCGTTCAACGTGGTACTGCACAAAACAGCGATATCTATTTCCAAAACAGAGAAACTGCTAACAAGTATTATAACGCAACCCCCGCTATCGTTCAAGAAATGATGGACAAGGTTAGCGCACTTACCGGCAGAAGTTATCACCTATTCGACTACGTTGGCGCACCCGATGCTGAAAACATCGTTGTTATGATGGGTAGCGGTGCAGACGCTGTTGAAGAAACCATCAACAAGATGAACGCTGAAGGCGCAAAAGTTGGTCTTTTGAAAGTTCGCTTATATCGTCCTTTCGCTATCGATTCTTTCGTTAACGCTATTCCTAAGACGGTTAAGAAGATTGCCGTTTTAGATAGAACTAAAGAAGCAGGCTCTCTTGGTGAACCTTTATACCTTGACGTTTGCTCTGCTTTACTTGAAAAGGGTATGACCGACATTAAGGTTGTTGGCGGTAGATACGGTTTAGGTAGCAAGGAATTTAATCCTTCAATGATTTATTCAGTTTACAAGAACTTAGAACTTGCTGAACCTAAGAACCACTTCACCGTTGGTATTTACGACGACTTAACCAACACCAGCTTAGACTTCTCTTATAAGTATGACGCTGCACCCGCAGGCACCATTTCTTGTAAGTTCTGGGGTTTAGGTAGTGACGGTACGGTTGGCGCTAACAAAAACTCTATTAAGATTATCGGTGACCACACGGACAAATACGTTCAAGGTTACTTCTTCTACGACTCCAAAAAGTCAGGCGGTATTACCGTTTCTCACTTACGTTTCGGCGATACCCCCATACAATCTGCTTATCTTATCGACGCTGCAGACTTCGTACAATGCTCTAATCCTTCTTACATCACCCGTTACAATATGACAGGCGATATTAAAGAAGGCGGTACTTTCCTTTTCAACACTTCTGCTAAATCTGCTGAAGAACTTGAAAACGTATTACCCGCATTCGTTAAGCGCGATATCGCAAACAAAAATATCAACCTTTACGTTATAGACGCTATTAAGATTGCTGCTGAACTTGGTCTTCGCGGTAGAACGAACACCATTTTACAATCTGCTTTCTTTAAGGTTGCTAACATTATCCCCTATGACCAAGCGGTTGATTATATGAAGAAGATGGCTTATAAGTCTTTCGCTAAGAAGGGCGACGCTATCGTTCAAATGAACTACAACGCTATTGACAGCGCTGCTGCAAACCTTATCAAAATAGACGTTCCTGCAAGTTGGAAAAACGCTGAAAACGGCGCTCCTATGGCAGACGTTGCTGATAACAAATACTTTAAGGATATCGTTCACCCCATTTTAGTATTAGAAGGCGACAAATTACCTTCTTCTGCATTTAGCGCAGACGGTACCGTTCCTACCGGCACCACTCAATACGAAAAACGCGGTGTTGCGGTTAACGTTCCCCTTTGGGACCCCAACAAATGTATTCAATGTAACCAATGTGCTTTCGTTTGCCCCCACGCTTGCTTAAGACCTGCTATCGTTAAAGAAGGCGCAGACAAACCCGCATCATTTGCTACCAAGGCTATGATTGGTAACAAGGGTTACGAATATCGTATGCAAGTTAGCCCACTTGACTGTATGGGTTGTGGCGTTTGTGCAGATATCTGCCCCGCTAAAGAAAAGGCACTTACCATGGTTCCCTTCGGCAAGATTGTTGAAGAAGAAACCGTTAACTATAACTACAGCGAAAGCCTAGAAGACGTTGACGTATCTGCTTGCCCCGGTTGCAAGAAGACCACCGTTAAAGGCAGTCAATTTAGTAAACCTTTATTTGAATTCTCCGGCGCGTGCGCAGGCTGTGGCGAAACACCTTACGTTAAAGTTATTACTCAACTTTTCGGCGATAGAATGATTGTTGCAAACGCAACCGGTTGTTCTTCAATTTACGGTGGCTCTGCTCCTACTTGCCCCTACACCAAGAACAAAGAAGGCAAAGGTCCTGCTTGGGCAAACAGCTTGTTTGAAGATAACGCAGAATTCGGTTACGGTATGTTTATGGCTATGAAAGCTCGCCGTGAAAAAATCGAAGAAGATATGAACGCTGCAATGGATAAAGTATCTAGCGCTTGCGCAGATGCATTTAAACAATGGATTGCAGACAAAAACGACGCTGAAGCATCTAAAGTTGCTGCTGAATTAGTAAAGAGTGCTATTGCTAGCGAAACTGCAGACGGTCTTGACTACATTAAGGGTAACCTTGACTGCTTGGTTAAACCTTCAGTTTGGATTTTCGGTGGCGACGGCTGGGCATACGATATCGGCTACGGCGGTTTAGACCACGTTCTTGCATCTGGCGAAAACGTTAACATTTTAGTTCTTGATACCGAAGTTTACTCTAACACCGGTGGTCAAGCAAGTAAATCTACGCCTACCGGCTCTGTTGCTAAATTTGCTGCTGCAGGTAAGCGCGTTAAAAAGAAAGACCTTGGTATGATGGCTATGAGCTACGGCTACGTTTACGTTGCACAATGCTCTATGGGTTCTAACAAGCAACAATTCTTAAACGCTATCACCGAAGCTGAAAAATACGACGGACCTTCACTCATCATCTGCTATGCACCTTGTATCAACCACGGTATCAACATGATGAAGAGCCAAGAAGAAGAAAAGAAGGCTGTTGATTGCGGTTATTGGCAACTTTACAGGTTCAACCCTGAAAATGCTGACGAAGGCAAGAACCCCTTCACCTTAGATAGCAAAGAACCTACCGGCGATTACAAGGCGTTCTTACTTGGTGAAACCAGATACGCATCTTTAATGAAGGCTAGACCTGAACTTGCTGAAAACTTGTTTGAAAAGACCGAACAAGACAGTAAGGAAAGACTTGCAACTTATAAAAAACTTGCTGATAAGTAATTTGCTTTTAGCAAAATAACTTAAAGTTAAAATTACGGCACGCGCTCTTGCGCGTGCCGTTTTTTTCTTTTCTTTCCCCTTTTTATACTTTGCCTTTTTCTTTCCCCTTTTTTATACTTCACCTTTTTCTTTTCTTCTTTCTTTTTTTATTTTTCTCTTTTCCCTTTTTTGTGTTTTGCTCCTTATTGCGCGTTTTGTTTTATTCTTGCAATTTGAATATTCTTATTATATAATGATTATAATAAACAAGACGAAAAAGGAAATATTTATATGTCGATAAAAAGTTTAAAAGTTTGGCAAAAAACGTTAATTATTATAGCGTGCGTTATTGCCTTTTTGAGCGTGGCGGTGCTTGGCGCTATAACCTATTTTAAGTTGCCCGTAAGTTCATATTACAAGGCTAGCGAAAAGGCTTTCGTTATACCCGACCTAGACGATGATTTCGTTCCGCAAGGCTTTCACTACGATAGCGAAAACGACCTTTTTATTATAAGCGGTTATATGAGCGACGACGACCCTTCTCCCATCTATTTGGTAGATAGAGAAAGCGGTAGAAAGATAAAGAAAGTTGACCTAAAAAAGAAAAACAATGCTGACTTTACGGGGCACTCCGGCGGGGTTGCCGTTTACGGTGAATACCTTTACGTTGCAGGTAGCAAGTGCATTTACGTTTACTCTTACACCGACTTGCTTAATGCGGGGGACGATAGCAGTTTAAAAAGTTTAGGCACTTTTTCCACTAAGGTTTCAGATACCGATTACGGCGGAACGTCCTTTGTAACCGTTCAAGACGATTATTTATTCGTTGGTGAATTTTACGACGGCGGTAAATATCTTACCCTAGATAGTCACAAAGTAACTACCCCTTCAGGCAAGGTTAACAACGCCATTATGCTTAAGTATAGGCTAAATTCTGCTTGCACCGATACTTTCGGCTTTGAAGGAAAACCAGAGGCGGCTTATTCTATCCCCGATAAAGTTCAAGGCGTAGCGTTTAACGGCGATAATATATATTTTTCTACGTCTTCCGGTGCAAGTTTTTCCCATATTTACGAACATCAATTTGCGGGAATTACCACAACCGATACGATAGATATGCTAGACTGCACCTTGCCCCTTTATCACTTTGACGACTTAACCCTTATTAAAGACTATAAAATTGCACCTATGAGTGAAGAAATAGTTTTCGTTGATAACTACCTTTATACTATGTGCGAAAGCGCAAGCAATAAATATATTTTCGGCAAGTTGATAGGCGGAAAATGGTGTTATAAAACCGACCTTACTAAAATGAAATAATCTCTTTTTAAGGCGAATATATAACAACAACTTGTAAACTAAAAGCGGTGGCTTTTGCCACCGCTTTTTTTATTTTCCTTTTTCTTTTTTTGTTTTTACCTTTTCTATTGTTCACCGTCTTTATCTTTTACGTTAGATAAAAAGGCTTGTAATTTTTCACTTTTCGAGCTATCGAAAATTTCTTCTGCCGTGCCTACTTCTTCAACCACGCCGTCCGCCATAAAAATAACCTTGTCCGAAACGCTTTTTGCAAAGCCCATTTCGTGCGTTACTATTATCATTGTGCGGTCTTGGTCTTTTAGCGATTTAATAACCTTAAGCACTTCGCCCGTAAGTTCTGGGTCCAAAGCAGAAGTAGGTTCGTCAAAGCATAAAATTTTGGGTTTTAACGCTAACGCGCGCGCTATTGCAACGCGTTGTTGTTGCCCGCCCGATAGTTCGCAAGGGTATGCTTTTGCCTTTTCGGTAAGCCCCGTTTTTTCTAAAAGTTCTAGGGCGTCTTTTTCAATTTTTGCCTTTTCTTCTTCTTTGAATTGATGAACTTTATGGGCAATTTCACGCCTTGTAAACTCTTTTTGCCCTTTTAATTGCTTTTTATATCCCTTTGCCTTTTCGTTAAGTAAAAGGCTTGGGGCAAGTTTAACGTTATCTAAAACGTTATATTGCGGAAAAAGGTTAAAAGACTGAAACACTAAACCAAAGTTTAAGCGTTTATCACGCAAGGTTTTTTCGGTGTCTTTAACTGCGGGATTAAAAAGTTCGGTATCGCCTAGCGTCATAATGCCGTCGTCTGGCATTTCTAAAAAGTTGATACAGCGAAGTAGCGTAGTTTTACCCGACCCGGAAGAACCGATTATCGTTAAAACTTCGCCCTTTTCAATATCAACGTCTATACCTTTTAATACTTCGGTTTGACCGAATTTTTTATAAAAGTTTTTAATCGATAAATATGCCATATTACGTCCTAAAATAAGAAAGTTTCTTTTCAATAAAGCCAAATAGTAACGTTAAAATTCCAACGAAAATTAGATAGAACGCGCCCGAATAGAACAAGGGCCAAATTGCCTTATCCGTCATCATTTGCGCCGCCCTTATAATTTCTATAATACTAACTACGTTAGATAGTGCGGTATCTTTTACAAGGGTGATAATTTCGTTGCTCATAGGGGGTATAATGCGCTTAATTACCTGCAACAATACTACCTTAGAAAATATTTGACTTTTGGTCATACCAAGAACTTTGCCCGCTTCGTATTGACCTTGGCTTGTACTTTCTATTCCGCCACGGTAAATTTCGGAAAAATAGCAAGCGTAGTTTAGTGCAAACGCGATAAGTACGGCAATAAACGTGCCCATGCCCGCGCCGTCTTGCCCGAACTGTATACCAAAGTTAAAATAGAAAAATTTATTAAGGTTAAACCAGGGGTTAGTGCCGAATATGTATCTTGGTAAATATACCACGATAAATATTTGCAGCATCAAGGGAACACCCCTGACAACCCATACTATAATTTTAGTTAGAAATTTTAAGGGCTTAAATTTACTCATTGAACAAAACGATATAAGTAAACCTAGTGGCAAAGCAAGTACTAAAGTTAAAATAAACAATAGACAGGTTATACCAAAGCCACTTAAAAGTTCTAAACTGACTTCAACAAAACTCATTTAATTTGTCCTTTTGCGTCGTTAGATAAAGATTAGAATAAAATTAGAAGTTGGTCAAAACTGAGTTTTCAAGACCGTATTTTTGTGCAAGTGCTTGTAATACGCCCGTATCAGCAAAAGCCTTAAACATAACATTAACTTTATTTGCTAATTCAGTTTCCGTCTTTCTAAAGCCAACAGCATAATATTCAACGCCGATTTCTAAACCTTGGTTGATAACTAAATCAGAATAGTCTGGTTGAAGAATAAGTTTTTCAGCAAGTAAAATATCTACGATAGCATATTCGCTCATACCGTTTTTAACGGCGGTGATTGCTGCCATTTGGTCAGCACAACCGGTGTTAAAAATATTGATATCGTCGGTAGTTTCTTCTGTGCCGTTATCTTTATAAGAATTTGCTAAACTGTCACCGGAAGAACCTTCTTCAAAAGAAATGGTTTTGCCTGCAAAGTCTTCTCTAGAATCAACTTCGGGCGTTGAATTAAGTCTTACGATGCATTGTGCGTTTTGCATATAGTAAGCGCTGAAATTTACCAAAGTGTTTCTTGCTTGACCGTCGTCTGAACCGTTTGCGGTAAAGCCGTTCCAAATGCAATCTATTCTGCCTTCGTTAAGGTCAACGTATTTGTTTTCCCATTTGATAAGTTCAAACTTAACGTTATAGCCAAGTGCTTCAAAGGTCATAATAGCAAGTTCGGTATCAAAACCCTTAAGAACGCCTTCTTCGTAATAGTTCATTGGTTCGTATTTAGTATAGCCAACAACTATGTTTTTAGTTCTGGGGTTAACTACGGTGTCGCCCGTAGGTTTACCACAAGCCGTTAAACCGAAACAGCCTGCAACTACGATAACGCAAGCAAGAATAGTGGTTAAAAGTTTTTTCATAAAATACTCCTTTTATCGAAAAACGTGCTTTTTCGAAAAATAAAATTTCGCTTTATCACTTTATCACAGTAAAGTGAGTATTTGTATTATACCTTAATTTTTGTTTATTGTAAAGCGTTTTTTACCGAATTTGCAAAATTTATAGATTTTATCTTATTTTTTTGCTTAATATATAACATTATATATAAATAAAACGACTTGATAAAAATTTTACTTTGTGATATACTACTTGTGCCCAACAAATTTAATAAATTAGAGACAAGTATATACTTAAGGGGATATTCTTCATTTTTTTGCGCATTCTAATCTAAAACGATTTGGCAAAATCGCAAATTCCACGGATTAGGATGTAAAGGATTTATCCCTCTTCTAATTTCAATTTGTTGGGCAACAATCGGAGTTTGCGGTTTACGGTGCGTTGACTTCGGTTGACGCACTTTTTATTATATTTTTTACAAAAGGAGATTATTATGTTTGAAAAGGACACGAAACTTGTAGAAGATTTTTTAACCGAAGTAACACAAGAAATTTTTGAAGACGTAGGCAAAAGATATATCGTGGCAGAAGCATTGATGAATCTTGCCGAAGACAACTTAGCAAACACCTTTAACGAAGAACAAATGAAATTATATAAAGAATTTAAACAAAAAAGAAAAAACTTTTATGAAGTCGCAGAAGAAGTTTACGATAAAAAAATTAAATTTTAATATAAAAGGCTAACGGAATCGTTAGCCTTTCTTTTTTTGTTTTTATGCGCGTTTTATTTTTTTGCGCGCTTTTTTAATGCGCTTTTTTAGTTTTTAAGTGAGTGCAAGGGTGCGGGGATTTTTCCGCCACGCGCAATAAATAAATCGTTATTTACGGGGGATAGTTTAATTAGGGGTGCTCTGCCTAAAAGTCCGCCAAATTCCACTTCGCCTTCTTCTTGACCTTCTACAGGGATAACCCTAACTGCCGTGGTTTTATTATTTACCATACCGATAGCCGCTTCGTCTGCGATAAGTCCGCTTATTTGACTTGCCGTGGTTGAACCGGGAACGGCAATCATATCTAAACCAACAGAGCAAACCGCCGTCATTGCCTCTAGTTTTTCAATAGAGAGTAAACCTTCCCTTACCGCGTTTATCATACCGATATCTTCAGAAACGGGAATAAACGCGCCCGACAATCCACCAACCGAAGAACTTGCCATAAGCCCGCCCTTTTTAACGGCGTCGTTAAGCATTGCTAAGGCTGCGGTAGTACCAAGCCCGCCAACGCTATCAATACCCATTGATTCTAAAACGTGGGCAACGCTATCGCCCATAACGGGGGTAGGTGCTAAAGAAAGGTCAACTATACCACAAGTTGCGCCCGTTCTCTCTGACGCTAAAGACGCCATAAGTTGACCAACGCGGGTAATCTTAAACGCCGTCTTTTTAATAATTTCCGCAAGCTCGTTAAAAGACGCGCCCTTGCAATCTTTAATTGCGCTATGAACTACGCCCGGACCACTTACGCCAACGTTAATAACCTTTTCCGCTTCGCCTATACCGTGGAAAGCACCCGCCATAAAGGGATTATCTTCTACCGCATTACAAAATACTACTAATTTTGCACAACCGATTGAACTTTTATCTTTAGTTAGATATGCCGTTTCTTTAATTTTTTCACCCATAAGGCGCACGGCGTCCATATTAATACCAGCCTTTGTAGAGCCGATATTAACGGAAGAGCAAAGTCTATCAGTTACGGCAAGCGCTTCCGGGATAGTTTCTATAAAGCGTTTTTCAAAATCGGTCATACCCTTATGAACGAGAGCGGTATAACCACCTATAAAATCAACGCCTAAATCTAAGCCAACCTTGTCTATAGCGCGCGCTAGCGCAACGTAATCGGTATCTTTACCACAAATTAAAGATAGGGGCGTTAAAGAAATTCTTTTGTTAACGATGGGTATACCGAATTCGTTTTGAAGGTCTTGCCCCGTCTTAACTAAATCTTTTGCGTAAGAATAAATTTTGGTGGTAACGGCGTTTACCGTATCCAAAGTATTTCCGCGAACACAGTCAAGTAAAGAAATACCCATAGTTAGCGTTCTAACGTCTAGGTGTTCTTTTTGAACCATATTTATTGTTTCTAAAATTTCACGTGTTTGTAACATAATTCACCTTAATTTTCGTATAGATAAAAATTTTATAACCTTTTGAAAATTAAATTCTATGCATAGCGTTAAATATGTCTTCGTGTTGAATAGACACGGTAACGCCAAGTTCTTCACCTTTTTTAGCAAGACTTTCTTTTACTAAAGAAAAATCTACGCTGTCAGCAAGTTCTACAAGCATAATCATTGTGAAATAATCTTGCATAATCGTTTGAGTAATATCCGCAACGTTTATATCCATTTTAAATAAAATATCGGTAACGCCGGCAATAATACCCTTTTTATCTTTTCCTATAACGGAAACAATTGCTTTTTTCATATTTTTCCTATCCTTTTGCGCTTTAGCGCACGATTTTATTTTTTTATTCTAGTTATATAACTATAACTTCTTTACCTACTTTTTTTGCGTATTTAACCGTGTTTACAGTCCCGCCCCTTTCTTGCCTTAGATACGCTAAAACCACGCTACACCTATCTACCATATAAATATTACGCTTTTGCATACAAGACGGGGTATATTCTTTACTTATCAAAACAACGTCGTCGGCAACGCTTAAAATATAATCGTAGTCTTCTTTTTGCTTTTTATCGTACCTTGAACTTTGGTTTTCACAAGGAATACACGCGATTAGTTTTAGGTTATTTTTTTTCTTTAATTTGGCAATAATTTTACCTGCCGTGATATCAAAACCTATTGCCATACCGCACAAAAAGGTATCAAAACCGTCTTTAATTAACTTTTTAATTTCAGTTTTGATTTTTCTTTCGTTTATATCTGCGCCAAGTGTTCTATGTCCGGTGAAAGCACAAGTTTTTGCGGGGTTAATAATAACGTTCATTAAAGTGGTTTCTTCCTTATTTTTCCGTTTGCGCGCGGATATTTACTTTCGGTATTTTTTACCTTTTTAATATAGATAAGTGCGCGTTTTGCACCGTTTAAGGTATAGTTGTTAACTTCTTCTACCTTACCGCCAAGCGTTTTTATTGCAGATAATCCTTCGTTTAATTCTTCTTCAGCGTCGCCTTTATACGAAATAAAAGTTCCGCCTGTTTTTACGAAAGGCAAACAATATTCGCACAAAATATTAAGTCTTGCAACGGCACGAGCAGAACAATAATCGTAACTTTCGCGATGGTTTATATTAAACGCCAACTCTTCAGCACGATTGTTGATAACTTTTATATTCTTTAAATTTAATTCACTTATTACGGTATTTAAAAATTCGCACTTTTTACCCGTGGCTTCTAAAAGGGTAACATCTATATCAGGGCGCATAATTTTAAGTGGAATTGCGGGGAATCCACCACCGCTACCGATATCTATCAACTTTCCCTGTTTAAGTTTTCCACAACCGATAATACTGTCGATAAAATGTTTAACGTAAACTTCTTCTTTTTCAGTTATCGCGGTAAGATTAAATTTTTCGTTATACGAAACTAATAAACGATAGTATTTATCAAATAAATCTAACTTTTCGTCGTCTATAACTATTCCGTATTTATCAAATAAAGCCTTCATACGAAGATTATAACACAACAAAAAGATATTAACAATTATTTTTTAATCAACTTTAGTTATTAACGTTGTGGAATTTTATTTTTCCATTTTTTTAGCCTTCTTAATAACCATTAATATTATTCAAAATTTAATTAATAATTTAATTTTAATTCATTTTCGGCGCTTAAACATAACTATTACAATAAATTTTTATCAACGTGTTAATTTTCTATCAACTTTTTATAAAGTTATTATCAACACTAAAAACAACTGATAAAGACAAGCCTTTTTATACTTGTCCACAAAATTAACATACTCTACTATTAATACGACTATTTTAAAAATTTTAAAGAAAAAGATATCATATCTAAGGGGTTTGAGCGTTAAAAAAATTAAACGATTTTTATTTTAATAAAAGGCTAGTAAAAAACAAAATTCCCTTGATTTTTAGTGGGTAATAATATATAATATTATTATATATTAAATTTTTGGAGTTACCATGAAAGTTATTTGCGACGGTTTAGATTTATCTGATGCTGTGTTAAAGGTTAGTAAGGCTTTATCAGTTAAGGCGGCTAACCCTGTTTTAGAAGGTATTAAAATTACTGCGGAAGGCAACACGCTAACCCTTCTTGCCACCGACACCGAACTTACCATTGAAAAGAAAATTAAAGCAGACGTTTTAATGGAAGGTGAAACTGTTGTCGTTGGTAAATATTTCGTAGATTTTGTTAAAAAACTAGAAAAAGAACAAGTTGAACTATCTAGATTATACGATGCTCAACTTCAAATAAAGTATAGCGATAGCGAAAGTGAATTACAAGTTTTCCCTGCTGAAAGTTTTCCTAAAATTGATAAGGGTATGGAAGACGGCGCCTATTTTGAAATTTCACAAGTAGATTTTAAATCTATCGTTGAAAAGGCAACTATTTCTTGTTCAGTTGACGATAGCAGGCCTATATTAAAAGGTTGTTTATTTGAAATTGAAGGTGGAAATTTAACTTGCGTTGCATTAGACGGCTTTAGAATGAGCGTAGTTAATAAAGAAGTTACCGCTAGTGGTGATTTTAAGGCGGTTATTCCTGCAAGAGCGCTTAACGAAATAGTTAGACTTTTAGATAAAGAAGAACAAAACTTAAAAATTTATATTAAG
This sequence comes from Clostridia bacterium, assembly GCA_017465145.1. Lineage (GTDB taxonomy): Bacteria > Bacillota > Clostridia > Christensenellales > Borkfalkiaceae > UBA1259. Next base: position 45,387 of record JAFTWU010000007.1, read on the forward strand.
GGTAATTCACTTTTCGTTTCTGTGGAAAACACAACCCTTATTTCACGCTTAATTGAAGGTGAATTCGTTAAATATCGCCATATTTTACCATCATCTTTTGCAAACACAGTTACCGTTAATAAAAACGCACTTTTATCTAGTATCGAACGTGCTGCAATCGTTGCTAGAAACGATAGATATAACGTTGTTAAATTTGAAGTTAAAGAAGATTTAATGACAGTATCAGCAAAAAGTGAAATAGGTAACGTAAATGAAAACGTTAACGTTAACCTAGACGGTAAAGATATTACTATTGCATTTAACGGCAAATACGTTAGTGAATATTTAAGAGTTTGTGGTGAAGAATTTGTAACTCTTAACCTAAATTCACCCATTGACCCGTGCATTATTAAGTCAGTTAGCGGTCAAGGATTTTTATATTTAGTCCTTCCCGTAAGAATAAACGCTTAATTTAATTGACAAAAAGTTATTTTATATATAAAATATTATAGCAATTTAAAATAAAACCTTTAAGGAGAAAATAAAATGAAACAGACTTACCAACCCAAAAAGAGACAAAGAAGTAAAGTTCACGGTTTTAGAGAAAGAATGAAAACTAAAAACGGTAGAAACGTTTTAAAGCGTCGTCGTAACAAAGGTCGTCATAAACTTTCTGCTTAATTAAGAGAAAAGTAGATGAAATTTGATTTCAGGTTAAAAAAAGAAAAAGATTTTGAAATTGTTTTCAAAAAAGGAAAAAGATTATTTTCCAAAAACCTTACGCTAGTTTACGTGCCCGCTGAAATTCTTAAGGCGGGCTTTGCCGTAGGTAAAAAACACGGCGGAAGTGTTAAACGTAACAGAATTAAAAGGCTTTTAAGAGAATCTTTTAGAAGTTTTCTGCCAGATTTATTAAATGGTGGGCAAAACTTCTTTTTTGTTTTTATACCTAAACAAAATAAAGACTATAATTTAGTTGATTTTAAAAAAGAAATGGACTACCTTTTTAGAAAAGGTGGATTTTTGGTATAATTATGCTTAAGTTTTTTTCTATTAAACTTATAAAATTTTATCAAAAGTATTTATCTAAAGGCACCTGCATGTATATTCCGTCTTGTTCGCAATATATGATAGAGGCTATTCTTAAACACGGCTTTTTTATTGGTGTTACACTTGGCGCGTTTAGAATTTTGCGCTGTACACCTTGGTGCAAGGGCGGTTTAGATAAAGTTCCCGATAAAAAAAGTGTAGTTAAATGGGTTTATTAAAATGAGTACAATATTTTTTGCATTACCAGATAGCGGTAATTGGCTTGTTCATATTATCGCTTGGCTAGTAAAAATAACTTCATCAGTTGGTTTTGGTGTAATTTTGTTTACCTTACTATTAAAACTTATTACACTACCATTTGATTTTCTATCAAGGGCGTCAATGCGCAAAAACTCTCTTAAAATGGAAGAAATGCGCCCCGAACTTGAAAGACTTCAAAAACAATACGCTAACGATAAAAACTTATATAACCAAAAAATGATGGCTTTATATAAAAAGAACGGCTATTCTATGTGGGGTAGTTGTTTGCCAACTATTTTAACTTTGGTTATTTTTATCGTTGCAATTAACGGTTTTAACAGATATTCACAATTTAGTAACCAATCGTATTTTTATAATATGACTCAGTCTTATAACCAAGTTATTTACGATGGTTTTAACGAAGTTGAAGAATACGTTACTAAAGACGCTAACGGCGACGTTGTTTTAGACGTTGAAAAACTTTATGCTTTGACGGGCGGTGTTGACGGCGACCATAATTATACCGATGCAAACGGCAGTAATTTAGTTGTTAATCATAGAGACACCGGCAGTAAATCGGAAAACGGCGTTAATGAAAAATACGCTAACTTAACCGTTAAAACAGACGGTTATATGGACGTTTCTTTCGATTTAACTATAAAGGAAGAAAATGCCACTATCACCTATCACCCAGGTAATTATAAATATCAGGCAAAAGATAGCTATTTAAGTGGTAACACGGAAATTTTCTATAAAGAAACTGTTGAAAGCAACGCTGTTAATTACGACGATTTTAGAACGGCGGAAATTAATAGAATTTTAGCAGAAGACCCAACTGCCGGTGTAGACGTAAATAAAATTGCAAACGACTTTATTAAAAACGTTTGTGAATATCAAGCGGCAGAAACTTACCGTGCAGAACAAGATAGTTTCTTGTGGATTAAAAATATTTGGGCATCTGATATTCCTTGGAAACACCCCGTTGCTAAAGACGCTGCCGAATTTAACAAGATTAACAGAACTAATATCGGTAACGACGAATATGCAGCATTAACCGCAAAACTTTCTTATGAAAAAACTCAAGCAAACGGCTATTTAATTTTAGTTGTTTTAACCGTTGCCACGTCTTTCTTATCACAATGGATTACCACTCGTTCACAAAAGGCGCAAATGGAATTGCAAACCGTTGACGGACAAGGTATGCAAACCCAAAAAATGATGATGTGGATGATGCCTATTATGATGGCGGTATTCGCGTTCATTTATACTTCTGCATTTGCAATTTACATTATTTTAAGTTCGGTATTAGGTTTAGCAACTACCCTGCTTATAAATCTTATTGTTGATAGAAAATATAAGAGTAAGAGCGGTAAAACTGAAGTAGTTCGCAGTAAAGTTCATACCCCTAAAGTAGAGCCTAAAAAGAAAGAAGAAAAGAAAAAAGGCGGTCTTTTTGCTAAAAAAGAAGAACCTGCAAAGAAAGACTTCTTATCTGGTTTAGCGGATAAAAAGAAAAGAAAATAGTATATAATAAGTGCTTTAATTTAAGCACATAAGGAGATAGACAATGCAATTTACAGCAAAGACGACGGAAGAAGCAATCGCATTGGGTTTAGAAACGCTTGGAATAGAAAAAGAACAAGCGGACGTTATTATCATTGAAGAACCCACCAAGGGACTTTTTGGCAGAGTTAAAGGAAAGGCTGTCGTTGATATCGTTTCAAAACAAACCGACTTAGAACGCGCAACCACTTTCGTTCAAAAGGTTTTAGATTTAATGGGACTTGAAGTTAAGGCAGTATTAAATGAAGATGGTGAAAACGCCGTTATCAACCTTGAAGCAAGCGAACCGTCTTTTATTACCGGTCATCACGGCGAAGTTTTAGACGCTATTCAAACGTTAGCAGGAGCATCTGCAAACATCGGCAACAAAGTTTACAAAAAGGTTGTAGTTGACTGCGAAAGTTACCGTGGCAAGCGCGAAGATACCCTTATTAAACTTGCTAAAAAGTTAGAAACAAAGGCAACGGATATGAGAAGGGAAGTTATTTTAGAACCTATGTCCCCCTTTGAAAGAAGAATTATCCATATGGCGCTTAGCGAAAGCACCACCGTTACCACTAAGAGCGACGGAAAAGAACCCAACCGCTACGTTGTAATTGTTCCTAACGATAAAGACGAATTTTCTAAGCCCTATAACGCAGGCAGAAATAACGACCACGGTAGACGCGACAATAGGCGCGACAATAGGCGCGGTGGTAAAGGCGGTAAAAATTTTGGCAAACGCGATGATAGACGCGGTGGCAGAAAACCCCAAATGAGCGGTGAAAAGAAAAAATCATCTTCTACCATTTCGTTTGGCACTTACCTTGGCAACAGCCTAAAAGACAATATATAATATATATAATGTAAAAAGAAAAATATCGTAAAAAGAAAACTCCCGTTTATGCGGGAGTTTTTTGTTTATTAATTTAATCATATATACGTTTAATTATATACCGTTAATTTTATACCGTTTGTTTTTTTATTTTTTAGGAGCAAAGGTTTTTTGCTCTTTTAATTTACCTTCTTTTATTACCTTTTTATTGTATAGATAGTTTTTAAAAACCGTTCTGTCAATTTCCGTTGCGGTAAATATCGTTTGCAAGTGTTCAACAAGTGAAACAAGTTTTCTTTGGCGGGACTTATCAAGTTCACTTAAAACGTCGTCTAAAATAAGTATGGGGTATTCCCCGCTACGCGCCCTAAACGTTTCCGTTTCGGCAAGTTTAAGCGACAATGCAACCGAACGCTGTTGACCTTGAGAGCCGAACACCCTTACGTCGGTATCGTTTAAGGTAAACTTTATATCGTCACGGTGCGGTCCTATTGAAGTAAAACCAAGGCGCATATCCTTTTCTAAAGCGGTTTTAAGGTCTTCTTTTAAGGCGTAGGCAATTTCATCTTCTTCACCGTAATATCCGCTTTCCGTTTTCATTTTTAATTTTTCTTTGCCGTCGGTAAGCCTTGCGTGTTTTTCTTCTGCAATAGGTGCGATTTCCGCTAAAAATCCGTTTCTTGCCTTTATAATTTTTGCCGCTTCTTTTGAAAGTTGCACGTCCCAAATAGGCAACGTTTCCCTTATTAAATAGGCATCGGGGTCTTTAAGTAAATTATTTCTTTGCGCCAAAATTTTGTTATATTTTTGCAAGGCGTAAAAATAACTTTTTGAAAGTTGAGATAAAGATAAGTTCATAAACCTTCTTCTATCTTCAGGGCTTTCTTGCACAAGTTTAAGTTCGGAAGGGTTAAAAAATACGCTGTTAATACAACCTAGCATTTCGCCTATTTTCAAAACTTCAACTTCGTTTACGTAAACGGACTTTTTATCGTTTTTGTTAAAGTTTATTCTAACCGAAACGTCGCCGTAATTAGATTGCGCGATACCTTTAATTTCCGCCCTTTCTTCACCCGTTCTAATTACAAGCCTATCTTTGTTGGCGCGCGGAGAGTACCCCGTGCAAAGAAAAAAGATTGCCTCGGCGGCGTTGGTTTTACCTTGAGCATTAGAACCGGTTAAAATATTTATTCCGTCAGTAAAACACAGCGTTTCTTCGGTGTAGTTGCGGAAATTTTTAAGATATAGGTTTTTAATAAACATAAAAATAATTTAAAAAATTAATAAAAAAGTTTTAAAAAGTGGCATTTTTAACTTTATTTTCTTTCCAATTTATTATATAATGTTTTTTACCTAAATGCAACAGATAAAACGGAGCCCATAATGGAAAATTATGAAATTTTATGGAAATCGTCTATACTACCAGAACTTGAAAAAATAGTTAGCACGATTTCTTACGATACCTATATTACCATGCTAACGCCGGTAGACGTTGTTGGCGATAAAATTGTTTTGTGCACGCAAAGCAAACTTTTTGCCGATACCGTTACTTCTAGCATGAAAGGTAAAATTTTAGAAGCACTTTCTAAAAGCAACACGGGTATCAACGATTTTTCCGTTGTTGTGGCAAAAGACCGTGATGAATATTTAAGTCAGTTAGAAGCATCTGGCAATGATGAACTTGCAAACACGGGCTCTCCCATAGACCCCAAACTTACCTTTGAATCTTTCGTTGTCGGCTCTTCTAACGAATTTATTTACGCTGCAGCAAAAGCCGTTGCGGAAAACCCAGGCGAATCGTATAACCCCCTATTTATTTACGGTGGCACGGGGCTTGGCAAAACGCATATTTTAATGGCTATTGCAAACTATCTAAAGGTCTATAAGCCGTCGGTTAAGTGCCTTTACGTTACTTGCGAACACTTTACCAACCAAATGGTTGAAAGTTTATCTAAAGGCAAACTTACCCCTGCAGACTTCCGCAGAAAATATAGAAACGTTGACGTGTTGCTTATCGACGACGTTCAATTTTTAGCAAAGAAACAATCTACTCAAACGGAATTTTTTAACACCTTTAACGAACTTGTTGCGCAAAACAAACAAGTGGTGCTAACTAGTGACCGTCCCCCACACGAAATTGAACTTTTAGAAGAACGCTTGCGCACCCGTTTTGAAGGCGGACTTTTAGCAGACGTTCAAACCCCCGATTTAGAAACTAGAATTGCAATACTTCGCCGTAAAGCAGAAGAAAGAAAGGCGGTTATCGACTTAAAAGTTTTGTCGTATATTGCAGAGAAAAACGATTGCGATATAAGAACGCTTATCGGCAAACTCACCCGTGTAATTTTTGCATCTAAATTGCACGAACGCGCCATTACCATCGACCTTGTTAACGACGCGCTTAAGGAATCTGCCGTAGAAAGCCACGAAGAATTACAAGTAGAAGATATTATCAACTGCGTATGTAACTTCTATAAAGTATCTAAAAGCGATATTTTGGGCAAAAAGAAGAATAAAGAGTTCGTTGAGCCCCGCCAAATTTGTATTTACGTTATAACGGAAATGATGAACCTACCACTTATGACGGTTGGCAGTAAAATGGGTGGCAGAGACCACGCGACCGTAATATATTCACGCGATAAAATTGCCGAACAAATTAAAACGGATTCTAAACTTGCAACGGCAATTAACGATATAAAGAAGATGCTACTTAAACAGTAAAGTAAACGCTTTTAATAAAATTAAAAACAAAAGTTTACTGCTAAACGGCGGTAAACTTTTTTGTGAAATATGAAAAACAGTTATTTAGAAGGACAATTTGACGCCGTAGTTATCGGCGCTGGCCACGCTGGTGCAGAAGCGGCATTAGCCCTTGCAAGAACGGGGCAAAAAACGGCTATGCTAACACTTAACCTTGATAGCATAGTATTTTTGGCGTGCAATCCTTCTATCGGTGGAACGGCTAAAGGTCAAATCGTAAGGGAAATAGACGCGCTTGGCGGTGAAATGGGAATAAACGCCGATAAATCTCTTTTGCAAATCCGTATGCTTAACCGCGGTAAAGGTACGGCTGTTCAGTCTTTGCGCGGTCAAACGGATAAAAACGTTTACCATCAATTTATGAAAAAAACGCTTGAAGAAACGGAAAATCTTAAGATTTTACAAGGCGAAGCGGTGGAAATTTTGGTGGAAAACGGCGCAGTTACGGGCGTTAAAACGGCTTTTGGCGGTATTTTAGAGTGCAAGGCGGTCGTTGTTGCAACGGGCGTATATCTTAACGGTAGCGTTATTGCGGGCGAGTGGAAGAAAAACGCCGGCCCTAACGGATTTGCACCCGCAAATGAATTGACGGCAAACCTTGTTGATTTAGGGTTTAACGTGCGCAGATTTAAGACGGGAACACCCGCTAGAATAGACGCAAGGTCGATAGATTTTTCCGTTTTAGAAGTTCAAGACGGCGAAACGGACGTTTATCCCTTTAGTTTTATGACCGACGCTTTGCCCCAAAAACAAACGCCGTGCTATTTGACCTATACCAACGAAAAAACGCATAAAATAATAATGGACAACTTGCACCGCTCTCCCCTATACTCTGGTATGATTAAGGGTACGGGACCAAGATATTGCCCGTCTATTGAAGATAAAGTTGTTCGCTTTAAGGATAAAGACCGCCACCAACTATTTTTAGAACCCGAAGGTGGCAATACCAACGAAATTTACGTTCAAGGTATGTCAACTTCTTTACCCCACGACGTTCAAAAGGCTATGTACAGAACGGTTAAGGGGCTTGAAAATTGCGAGATTATGCGCTATGCATACGCTATAGAATACGACTGCATTGACAGTTTAGACCTTTACCCCACCCTAGAATATAAGCGCGTTGAAAACTTATATTGCGCGGGGCAAATTAACGGCACAAGCGGTTATGAAGAAGCGGGTGCACAAGGTTTAATTGCAGGGCTTAACGCGTCGCTTAAACTTCGCGGAGAGCCACCGCTAGTTCTTGGCAGAGACGACGGCTATATAGGTGTTTTAATTGACGATTTAGTTACCAAAGGCACTAACGAACCTTACCGTATGATGACTAGCCGTGCGGAATATCGCATTGTTTTAAGGCAAGATAATCCAGATTTCCGCTTGACTGAAAAAGGCAGACGCGCGGGACTTGTTAGCGATGAAAGGTACGCTAAATATTTGCAAAGAAAAGCCGATTACGAAAAGGCAACCGCGCTAATGCAAACGGCATATAAGCCTAAGGAAACGGAAAAGCTGCTTAAAAATCACGGTTTTGAGGTGGCACAAAAATCCCTTACCGTTGCCGACCTTATCCGCCGTGGTATACCGCTAGATGAAATTATTTTAGAATTTGGCGGTTTTGAAGGCATTGATAAACATATTTTATCTACCGTGGAAACTGATGCTCAATACGAAGGGTATTTGGCAAAGGCGTTAGAACAAGTAGAAAAGGCAAAAAAACTTGAAGAAAGAATTTTGCCAGAAGATATCGACTATTTGTCAATTCAAGGCTTAAGAATAGAAGCAAGACAAAAGTTAGATAAAATTCGCCCCCGCTCTTTAGGGCAAGCAGGCAGAATTTCAGGCGTATCCCCCGCCGACATAGCGGTTTTAATGGTTTATTTGAAAAAATAAAAGGATTAATTTATAAAAAAACAAAAAGCACCACGAAAGTAGTGCTTTTTGTTTATCTTTTAGATAACGTTTTTTGTTTACCTTTGTAAGTAGCGTTTTTGTTACCTTTTTACAAAAAGAAAAGCCTAGGTTATGGTTTAGCCACAACCTAGGCATATTTATTTAAGTTGGTCTGTAAGCCGAGTTCTGTCGTGTACGGTCATTTATCTACGAATAACGTTACCGTTATCCCCCAGCGTTATTTTAGTAAAACGTTCGGGCGAAACTCCCCATAATGAACGTTTTGTCAAACTTGCTTCGGGTGGGGTTTACATTGCCCCCTGCGTTACCGTAGGGGCGGTGGGCTCTTACCCCGCCTTTTCAACCTTACCTATTGCTAGGCGGTAATTTTCTGTTGCACTTTCCTTAAAGTCGCCTTCACCGGGATTTCTCCGGCACCCTGTTTCTAAAAAGCTCGGACTTTCCTCATTGACGGTTTCTCTCCGTCCCCGCGACCGTATAACCAACTTAAAAGTAACAGTATTATATTCTTTATGCGCCCGTTTGTCAAGCAAAATTTAAAATGCCCGCCGTTATCTAAAAATTTTAAAAGCAAAAAGGCGACTAAACTTAACTTAATTGCTTAAACTAAATATTAACCGCCAATTTACTTTTAAGGTTCAGACTATTACTTTTTGATTAAAGATCGTCTGCATCTTGAACAGGTTTAGAATATTTATCATCCTTAACCGTTCCGGTATAAGAACCTAAAGGGTCAAAATTGCTTCCAATAACAAAGTTATTTACAATTCTTCGTGCTTTTAGAGTTGCTTTTACCGTTCGTGGTAGTCTTCTTGCTACCGTTTGCGCTTTTATTAGTCTTTGTATCTCTCATAACGTCCCCCTTGGTAGTATTATGTGCAGGCATTTTTAAGTTATACACGGTGAACGAAAAATTTTTAAAAGTAATTCAAAAGTTTTAAGGAGAGTAATTTAATATATTTAAAAAGAAAAACCCCAAGCATTTTTGTTTGGGGTTAAGTTATATGGTTATTAAACCTATCTTACGCCGATACGGGTTGCCTTTGCCTTTCCACTTAAGATATCTTTAAGAGAGTGTTTTGCAGATGCAATTATAACGTTAGTGCCAATTTTAACGGCGTCTTTAACGTATTCTAACTTGGCTTTAGCACCGTTTGCGCCCGCACGCGAAGCACCGTGGCAAAAGTTTTCACACTCGGTAATATTATCCAAAACTTCGTAAATATCTTTACCGCTAATTTCTTCAATGAGAGTTTTGCTATCGGCAGGGTCGCGGTAAATACCGTCTGCACTAGTTAGAATAAGCAAGGTTTTAGCCTTAACTAAGCAGGCTATTTGCGCTGCAGTTTCATCGTTATCAACACACTCTACAACCTTTTTGTTGTCGGCTTTAAGTGACTGAATTTCAAACTTGCGCGATTCTTCCGTACTTACGCAGTCGTTATAATTTATTATTGGAATAGCGTTTTGTTTAGGGCAACGAAGTAGTAACGCCTTTAAGTGTTCGCGCTTTTCGTCTTCGTTAAAGTGTTGGTGTTCAACTAAAACTTGGCGCACCGAATACTTAGGGTCTATATATTGACGGTAGGTTGCCATCAAAATTGATTGACCTTGCGCAGCGTAGTCCGTTTTAACTTCTTCTTGAGAGCCTTCAAGTTCTACGCCGTTACGGTGGATATAATCTAGTCTGCCCGTTTCTGCCGCGCCACTAGTTACCCAAATGTAACCGGGTTTAAGTTCGCCCGATAATCTTGCTATTAAAGTGTAATCTAAAATGTTGCTTGCCTTGTCGATAAGCGCCATAGAGCCTATCTTTCCAACAAGTTCAATATCAAAAGCCATATTTCACCTTTTGTTTGTCTTTTGCAAACATTATATATTATATTAAGTAAATTTTCAACAAAAACGACGTAATTAACGCGCTATTTTACGCTTAATTAAAAGAGTTTTAGGTCTTAGCGGTAGATTAAAGATTATAGGTAACTATTTTGCCAAGTTAAAAATCGCTGTTTTGTAAATTTTATGCATTAATTTAAGGTCTTCTATCGCCATATTTTCGTTTGGCTGATGTATGGTGCTTGGTCGATTGGGGAATTCTGCACCAAAAGCGCAACCTTTTTTGAAAACGCGCGCAAACGTACTGCCAGATTCAACTTCCGCCTTTGCATTTTCGCCCGTAACCACGTTATATGCGGATAAAAGGGTTTGAACGAAAGGTTCGTTTTTATCAATCATAAAAGACGGGTGCTTTTCGCTTGCCGAATATTCAATACCGAACTTTTCAAAATAAGGAATAATATCTTTTTGAGAAAGTGGGGCGGGGATACGGCAATCGCAAGTGATATAAACGCCGTCTTCTTTTTCACAAATAAGGTCTGGGGATAGAGTTACGCCACCTTGTTCGTTTTTCAAATTAAATACGCCGTATTTATCTTGGAACAAGCAGTCGTAAACCTTTTTAACGTCTTCACCGCACGCGATAAAATATTCAAACAAGCCTTTAAGGGCGTTTATACCCCGTTCTGGCATAGAGCCGTGGCACGAAACACCAAAACTTTCTATCTTGCCGTCGCCATTTACCTTTATATTAAACTTTTCGGCAAGGTCTTTATATATAATAGAAGTTTGATATGCGCTAGCGTAACCGCAAACGGCGTTTACAACAGTTCCGCCCGTTATACTATTAAAGTTTTTAAGACGTGGAATTTTAAAAGTTACAACCGTTATGCCCTTTTCCGCGTACACTACGGGGAAGTTGCCGTCGGGCGAAAAGCCGTATTCTGGAAAGTATGAAACCTTGTTTAGATAGTCAACGTCTCTCCAACCGCTTTCTTCATCACAACCAACGATAAGGCGGAATTTTCTATTAGGCGCGCGCCCTTCTTTTTCGCACTCTTTTTTAACTTCGTAAAGGGCGTATAAGCAAGATAATAGGGGGGCTTTGTCGTCGCCTATTCCCCTGCCGTATAAAAAGCCGTCCTTTTCGGTTAACTTAAACGGGTTAGTTTCCCAGCCGTTGCCAACGGGAACTACGTCAACGTGCCCGATAATACCTATTTCTTCGCCCGCTCCGTAGATTACTTCACCTATATAATTATCGTAATTTTTCGTTTCAAAACCCATGCGAGACGCGAAATTTAAAAAGGTATCTAGCGCTTTTTTAACGCCTAGCCCAAAGGGTGCGTTTTTGCTAGCGTCCCCTAAAACGCTTTCGCACGCGATAAGGTTTTCTAAATCGGATAAAAATTCAAAATAATTTTGCATAGAGATTTTAACCCCTTTTTAACTGTTACAATTATATTATATATTATCGCAAACGAAAATGTAAACAAAAACGCCAAGAATTTGAGCTTATTTACTAGAGATGGCTAAAATTTAACAAAAGATTTTGCTAAAATATAAAAATTATGTTACAATATAAGGTATGGAAACAAAAGAGAATTTACACCAAGGGCATAGGCAACGTGCAATAGAAAAGCTTATGAAAAACCCAGACGGGCTTGCCGACCACGAATTGCTTGAAATTTTGCTTTTTTCCGTTTTGCCCCGCCAAGATACTAACGCGCTAGCACATAGACTTTTAAATTGCTTTGGCAGTTTAGAAAAGGTGCTTTCCGCAACCGGCAAAGAACTTATGTCGGTTAAAGGGGTTGGCAAAAGTGTAAGTGCGCAAATTATAGTTTTGGGTAGAATTTGCAATATTGTTTCCGCACGCGATAAAGATGAAGATAATTCTTCTTGGTCGTCCTTTTACAGTCATAAAAAAGAAATTGCAAGTTTCTTTAACGGCATTATGGACGAGCGTTTCGTTATGGTGTTGCTTGATAAAAGACGCCGTAAGATTACTAAAATTACTTGCGATAACGAAATGATTAGTAACGTTAAAGTAGACGTTCCTGATTTAGCAAAGGCTATCGCAATTCACAAGCCCGCACACATCGTTATTTGCCACAATCACCCAAGCGGAAACCCTTTGCCTAGCGAACAAGATGATTTTACCACCAAAAAGATTAACCTTGTTTGCGCAATGCACGGCGTTACGCTTGCTGACCACGTTATTTATGCGGGTGAAGATAGATTTTATAGTTATCACGTTGAAAATAGACTAGACGATATTAAAAAGATTGCCAATTTAGATAAATTAATTACAGCAATAAAGGAGTAGTTATGGAAAAGGTTAGAACGCGTTTTGCACCAAGCCCCACGGGGTATTTACACATCGGTGGCTTAAGAACGGCTCTTTACGGTTACCTTTTTGCAAAAAAGCAAGGCGGTGATTTTATTTTAAGAATAGAAGATACCGATACTGCGCGCTACGTGGACGGTTCCGTTCAAATTATTTACGATACTATGCGCGACTCTGGTGTTATGTACGACGAAGGCCCAGACGTTGGCGGTAATTACGGTCCTTACGTTCAAAGCGAAAGAAAGAACATTTATAAAGAATACGCTGAAAAGCTTGTTGAACTTGGCGGTGCGTACTATTGTTTTTGTTCGCCTGAAAGAATTGCCGGCTTAAAAGACGAAAGCGGTAACGTGCGCTATGATAAGCATTGTTTGAAATTATCTAAAGAAGAAATTGCCGAAAAGATTAAAAACGGCGAACCTTACGTTATAAGACAAAACGTTCCGCTAGAAGGCACGGGCACTTATACTGACCTTGTTTACGGTGAAATTAGCGTTGATTATAAAGATATCGAAGACGGTATTTTAATTAAGAGCGACGGTATGCCCACCTATAACTTTGCAAACGTTGTTGACGATTATCTTATGGGTATCACCCACGTTATTCGCGGTACGGAATATCTTTCTTCTACCCCTAAATACAACCTTATGTACGACGCTTACGGTTGGAGAAGACCTGTGTATATTCACCTTCCCCCCATTATGAAGGATGCGCAACATAAACTTTCTAAGCGCAACGGCGACGCTAGTTACGAAGATTTTGTAAAGAAAGGGTACGTTAAAGAATCTATCGTTAATTATATCGCGCTACTTGGTTGGAGTCCTAAGTCTAACGTGGAAAAGATGAGCCTAAACGACCTTATCGAAAACTTTTCACTAGACGGCATAAGCAAGTCCCCATCTATTTTTGACGAAGTTAAAATGAAGTGGCTGTCTGGCGAATATATTAAGGAAATGACCTTTGAAGAATTTAAGGAAAAGGCGTTGCCTTTCTTAAAAGAAAGCAAGGTTTACGGTAAGTATAACGAAGACAAGTTGTTATCTTTAGTTAAGGGCAGAGTTCAAATTTATAGCGAAATTGCTGAAAAATTAGATTTCTTGGCGGAATTTGGCGCATTTGACACGGCACTTTTTGAAAACCAAAAACAAAAGGCTAGCGCACAAGTTGCTAAAAAAATTTTACCAAAGATTAAAGAAAAACTTGCAGGCATTGACGCGTGGGAAAACTCTAACTTGTTTAGCGCGTTGGTAGAACTTTCTGCCGAACTAGATATTAAAAAGCAAGCGGTATTATGGATAGCGCGCGTTGCTATCACGGGCAAAGAATCAACCCCCGGTGGCGCAACGGAAATTGCCGAACTTCTTGGCAAAGAAGAAACGCTTGCAAGACTAGATTTTGCTTTCGATTTAGTTAAATAGGTTTTATCGTTAACTATATAAAACGGCGTAGCTATAAGGAGACTTTTATGAAAAAGAAATTTTCAAGTTTTATAATGGCAATATGTTTAACGATTCCTTGCCTGTTTACTTTAATCGCTTGTAATCAAACTCCGCCCCCAACCACCCCAGCACATAATTATGTAAATGGAGTTTGTGTGATTTGTGGAGACGTTAAAGGCTTGCAATTTGAATATATGCCAAGCTCCGATTCGTATAAAGTTTTAGATGGCCGTCAAGTTATTGCTTCAATATTTTCAATTCCTTCAACTTATAATGATGGAGTACACGGCGAAAAACCTGTAACGGTAATCGGAGGAGCTTCGTTTTATAGTTGTAAGGTTATTAGCGAAATAACAATCCCAAGTTCTGTAAAAGTTATTGAAAACTATGCGTTTGAAGATTGTACAGGTCTTGCTAAGGCATATATGTTTGAAGGATTAGAAAGCATAGGTAACGCTGCTTTTATGAATTGCAGAAATTTAGACGACGTTGGTATTCCGGCAAGTGTAACCAATTTTGGAACAGAAATTTTTGCGGATTGTCTATTTTTAGACAATATCACTTTTGATGGGGATATAACGGAAATTACTCAATGGATGTTTAGAGATTGTTCCAATATGGATTATTTCCTTGTCCCCGAATCTGTTACAAAAATCGCCTCATACGCTTTTAGAAATTGTGCTAAATTAGAAGAAATTATAATTTCAAATACAATACAAGAAATAGCAGACTTTGCTTTTGTCGAGTGTGGTGAATTGAGAGAAGTTTTCTTTATCGGTTCTGCGCAAGAATGGGAGGTTTTACAAGACTCTATTGGTGAGGGAAACGAGTGCTTATTAAATGCAGAAATAAAATTTGCTGCTTAGTTTTATAAAACAAAATATAAACCTACTAGGTAAAACTAGTAGGTTTTTTGTTTAACATTATAGTAAGAAAAAATGAAACTAGGCGTTTTATAATTCCCCAATTATCACGCTAATTTCAAAACTCGGTTATTAATTTTTGCCTTTCTTTTTTATTGTTTACAAAATGGCACAATTGTAAGCGGTTTTATTTTAACTGCCGAAGAGAAAGGTGTTGTCGTTGTCAACGTTGTTTTCTTTTTGGGGGAATTTTTGGGGGCAAAAATCTTCTTCGTCGGGGGCAAATATTTGTTTTAGGTTTGACGTTGCGGGTGTGGGCTCTAAAGTATTATGATAGGGCGAAGTTGATAGAAATTCTTTAAGTCCACCCGTAATCACTTGCGCCATCTTGTAAACAAAGCCAAGGCGCGTTAGGTTGAATAGATTATAATTTTTATTCGACCTGCCGGCAACAATTCCCATTATGCTTATATCCCCTATTACCCCAAGTGATTTTGCAACGCCAAGCCCAGGCTTAAGACCACAGTTTGCAACGCGGATAAGCCCAACGTCTTCGTCGTCGCCTACTGCAGCATCAATAGAAATTACTAAATTGTTAGCGTGCACGGTTTTCAATAGTTCCTTTGTATATAAAACTTCCTTTGCGGTAATTGGTGCGCAAAGGGTGCCGTAAACGTAACTGCTATATTTTTCCTTTTCTAAAAAAGTTCCAATTAGCGGGCCAAGACTATCCCCTAGGACTAAGTCGCTACCTATACAAACGATAACGGGTGCGCCCGTTTTTTTAATACGTTTATTTTTTGAACATTGTTTTAGTGCCTCGGCAATACCGCTAGGAGCATAGTCGTTAAATGCACTAAACGTAAAAGATTTAATTTCCATTTTATCACCTTATGTCAGTTTAATTAAATCAATTATTGACAAATGAATATATAATTATTCGTAAAAATATAAATAATAGGCTTGTAAAAGAACAATATTTATGGTATTATTTAAATAGTAAAATAAAGCGAACAAATGTTCGCAAATGTGGTGTTTATGGCTGATTTATTGCTTATGTCAACCACAAGCGCTATAATAGATATAGTTGCGCTATGCATTGTTGTTTTACTTGTAGTCCTAGGGTTTAAGAAAGGCTTTGCGAAAACCTTTGTGTCGGCTTTTGGCTCTTTATTAAGCCTTTTAATTGCAATCCTGCTTTGTACTAGTGTCGCATCTTTTTTAGAAAGTCATTGGGGAGCGGTTAGTTCGCTTTCTAATTCCCTATCCGGTTTCTTTTCTAAAACGTTTGGTGCGGAACTTATGGACACAACGCTTGCACAAGCCAATGAAAACGCTTTAACTGAAGGCAACGTTGCCGCCTGGATAATTCGCTTGGTTATTGCTGCTAAAAATGACGGTTCTTTTGACCCAAATACAACGCTTAATCAAATTATTACTCCGATATTCAGTTTTTACGTTGTTGCTATTATAAGTGCTGTGGCTTTGTATATTGTTTTTAGAATAATTTTCTTTTTAATTGGCGAACTTATTAAAAAAGCGCATGTGCTACCCCTTGTTGGTATTGTGGATAGGCTTTTAGGCGCGTTGCTTGGTTTGATTCGCGCGGTTACCTACGTTAGCCTTTTGGTTTGGATAATCAATATTCTACCTATTGGTTACGTACAAACGGTTATCGCCCCAGAAGTTTCTAACACAATTTTAGTTAGTTTCTTAAATAAAATTAATTTATTTGAATTATTACTAGGGGCGCTTGGGAAATTAAACGTTTTAGAGGTGTTAAAATCACTAATTCCTGCTTAAAATTCTTAAAAAACCGTATAATTTAAGCAAAAAACTAGTTATAATAACTTTTTAATCGAATTAATTAATGTTTCACGTGAAACACAGTAAAATTAACTGTTCCACGTGAAACATTTTTTATTTTACCCGCATTGTTCCACGTGGAACTTTTTAGCCATAAAATCGCAAAAACAACAAAAAATCAATAAAGCGCATACTAAAATTCAACAATAACAACCTTTTTTACTTATGTTTTTGCCGTTCTTTCTTTTTTCAAATTTACTAAACCTATAGAATTTTATCTGGCTTTTTGCCATTACCCCAATTTTTTGCAAAGTGTTTTCTTGCTATTTTTCAAACGTGTTTTATGCTGTCTTAACGACAAAACCAAGGCAAACGGGTAAAAGTTGCCTAAAATTTCAACGATATACAGGTCGATTTATTTAAAAAATTCTCTGTGAGAGCGTTAAAATGGCAATTTTTATTCCTTAGCGCAAAGCACATTTTTGTTTCTTTGGTTTTTCTTGTTTCTAAGACGTATACTTTCTTGTTCGTGCCGTCGGGGTATTGATGGTTATTTGTGTATTATTTTAAACAAAGAAACACTTGGTTCTTGTTGGTGGATATGAGGAGGGCTTATATATAGAGAAATTTATGCGGAGCTTTGATGCGTTATCAATTTTTTCTGTTTTTAACCCTTTGCTAGCAATTAAATCACGTTAGAGTGCTAGCAGGCTGTTTATATTTTTTGGTGTAAGGTGTTATATTTATTTGCTTTGCGCTATGAAAATATTATGTGCAAAGTTTTATTATTTTTGAAAATTCCGTTGCGCTTAACTGTTTTGCGCCTATTAAAAAACTTTGCGCCATTAAAAATTTTTTCTAAATCGGTAAAAAACTTGAAAAATTCTATTGTAATTTAAAGTAATGTATAGTATAATATATAATACAAAAGTACATATTAATATAGTTGCTATTTTTCACGGCGCAGTTTATTGTTTTTTATTTTTGCAAAAAAGCAAAACCGCTAGAAAAATATTAATGATTTTATGCGTTTTATTAACTTTAACACGCTTTGGCGTTGGCAACTTTTAATTCTTATTTTTGAAAATTAAACTATTTTACATATTTTGACAGACTAAAGGAGGCTATATAGTGGGAAAAACTAAAAGACCGATATGGATTTGGTTAATTTTAGGTTTAGGGCTAGCATTAATCCTTTCCCTATCTTTAACTAATTGTTTTAATTTTAGCAAAAAGGTAAGTGCGGGCGAACTTAAACAAGTCGTATACGCGCTTGAAAACGACGGTAAAATTTCTAAAACGGAAATTGACAACATAAAGAGCGACGGTTCTATCGAAAGCGTATTGAAGGACGCTACCGCCGACTTTAATTATCAAACCCTTGTTTTAGAAGGTTTCGTATTCGACGGTTACACCGCAGAATATCAAGTTAAACTTTTAGACGATACGGGCAGAATTATAAGAACTGTTTCTTGCGAAACGATTTTCCGTTTACCAGATGAAATTTTAGAAATTCAAAACGTTTTGGCAGAAAACGGAATTTTATACGAAGACGTTGACCCCAACGCGGGTTCTATTTGGTCTTCACTTCTTCCTATCGCGGGTTGTATAGTTATTGCGATTGTGTTCTTCGTTTTGATGTCGCAAACTCAAGGCGGAACTAAGAGTGCAATGAACTTTGCAAAGACTAACGCGCGTGTAAATCAAAACATTAAGGTAAGATTTGCCGACGTTGCCGGCGCAGAAGAAGAAAAAGTTGAACTTGCAGAAGTTGTTGACTTCCTTAAAAACCCCAAAAAGTTCTCTGAACTAGGGGCAAGAATTCCTAAGGGCGTGCTTTTAGTAGGGCCTCCAGGAACGGGTAAAACGTTGTTTGCTAAAGCCGTAGCAGGTGAAGCGGGTGTTCCCTTCTTTTCTATAAGCGGTTCAGACTTCGTTGAAATGTTCGTTGGTGTTGGTGCATCTAGAGTGCGCGACCTTTTCGACGTTGCTAAAAAGAGTATGCCTTGTATCGTGTTCATAGACGAAATCGACGCGGTTGGTCGTCAACGTGGTACGGGTATGGGCGGTGGCCACGACGAAAGAGAACAAACCCTTAACCAACTACTAGTTCAAATGGACGGTTTTGAAACAAACGACGGCATAATTGTTATGGCGGCAACTAACCGTGCGGATATTTTAGACCCCGCTTTATTGCGCCCAGGCCGTTTCGACAGACAAATTTTCGTTAACGTTCCCGACGTTCGCGGTAGAGAAGCGATATTAAAAGTTCACGCTAGAAATAAACCCCTAGCACCCGACGTAAGTTTTAAAACGGTTGCGCGTATGACTAGTGGTTTCTCTGGTGCAGACCTTGAAAACCTTCTTAACGAAGCGGCGATTCTTGCTGCCCGCGCAAACAGAAAAACAATTACTAATAAAGACCTTTACGAAGGCATTAATAAAGTTCTAATCGGTCCGCAAAAGACTAGCAGACTTGTTACCGAAACCGACAAGCGCATTACCGCTTATCACGAAGCAGGGCACGCTATATTGGCAAAATTGTTGCCTAACTGCGACCCCGTTCACGAAGTTTCTATTATTCCGCGCGGTCAAGCGGCAGGTTACACTATGACAAGACCTGACAACGACGACAACCACTTAACCAAGGCTAAACTTTTAGACGATATCGTTATGACGCTTGGTGGTCGCGTTGCAGAAGAACTTGTTATCAAAGATATTTCCGCAGGGGCATCTGGCGATATTCAAGCGGTGTCTAAGCGTGCTAGACTTATGGTTACCGAGTGGGGTATGAGCGAAAAAGTAGGTCTTATCTCTTACGGTAGCGACAAGGAAATTTTCATCGGCAGAGATATGGCGTCGCACACCACTTATAGTGAACAAACCGCCGCTCTTATCGATGAAGAAGTTAAAAATATTATCGACACTTCACTTGCTAAGGCAAGGAAACTTCTTGCTGAAAATAGAAAACTTTTAGACAATATGGCAAGGCTTTTAGTTGAACGCGAAACCATATTTAGCGAAGAAGTTGATATGCTTATGGAAGGCAAGTCGGTTGATGAAATTGTGGCGTTTATGGACGCTAACGAACCCGCTTTGCAAGAAAATCCTTTCCTTCGTGGCAATAGCGTGATTATTAAAGACGATAAAAAGGAAGAAGGGAAAAGTGATGCGGAAGAGCCCGCGGATAAACCCTTAACTGAACAAGTGGAAAAGCCTTTAACTGAAGAAAAGGATAGAGATAATACCGCTAAGTAAACAAGCGAAGAAAAGGCGATAAAGAGTAAAGGGCAAGTTGCCACAAATGAAACGTTAATTTGTGGCATAAACATGTAACAAAAGCAAACAAGAAAATTTAACAAAACGATAAATTATTAGGACGGCGTACATTATGGGAAAAATCGTTGCATTTTCAAATCAAAAAGGTGGCGTAGGTAAAACTACAACTTGCGTTAACATGGCAGCATATCTTGCGGCAAAAGGGTATAAGGTATTAATTGTTGACCTAGACCCGCAAGGCAACGCGACCACGGGGCTTGGCTTTGCTAAAAGTGAAGTTAAAAGTTCGGTTTACAACACTATGATAGACGATATGCCTTTGGCACAAGCGGTTCTTACCACCGAAACGGAAAACTTAGACATCTTGCCTTCTAACATTGACTTAGCGGGCGCGGAAGTTGAACTCGTTTACGTTAAGGATAGAGAACACGTTCTTAAAAGGGTGCTAGAAGGTGCTAAAAACAGTTACGATTTTATCGCTATCGACTGCCCACCGTCCCTTGGCCTTTTAACCATCAACGCACTTGCGGCTGCGGATACGGCTATGATTCCTATCCAAAGTGAATATTATGCTATGGAAGGCTTAAGCCAACTTATGAACACCATAAGGCTTGTTAAAAAGCACCTTAATCCGTCGCTTGAACTTGAAGGCGTTGTTCTTACGATGAAAGATAACCGCGCGATAATTTCACGCCAAATTAGTGATGAAATTCGCAAATATTTCGGCAAACGTGTGTACGATACGGTTATTCCAAGAAATATTCGTTTAGCGGAAGCGCCCAGCCACGGCAAGCCTATTATGGAACACGACAACAAGTGTACGGGCGCAAAAGCATACCTTGCTTTAACTGAAGAATTTTTATCAAAACAACCTAAACATAAAAAATAGGTTAATTATCGCTAGCCAAGCGGTTTAACCAAAAAGTAGCGAAAATTTAACCCGCGCTAACAAGGCGCAAAACAAAAAATTAAACGGAGCGAAAGATAAGTATGAAACCAAACAGAGGACTTGGAAAGGGTTTATCAGCACTCTTTTCTGAAACGGAAGAAGATTACGGCAAAAGCCTTTTATTTGATGAAGAACCGGTGAAAAAGGGCGAAGGAGTTACTGAAATAGACATTGGCTCTATTTTTGCAAACCCCAACCAACCGCGTAAAATATTTGATGAAACGGCACTTCGCGAACTTGCCGACTCTATTGCAAAACACGGCGTAATTATGCCTATTATCGTTAACAAGAGCGGTGATAGATATATGATTATCGCGGGTGAACGCCGTTTCCGTGCTAGTAAACTTGCAGGGCTATCTACCGTTCCCGTAATTATAAAGACTTATAACGAACGCCAAATTAAAGAAATTTCTTTAATTGAAAACTTACAGCGTGAAGACCTTAACCCCATTGAAGCGGCAACGGCAATGCGTTCTCTTATGAACGATTACGGTATGACGCAAGAAGATTTGGCGGATAGAATTGGTAAGTCACGCCCCGCTATTGCAAACACTTTAAGACTTTTAACCCTTGCTCCCGACGTTATTAAAATGGTTTCTGACGGCACGCTATCCGCAGGGCACGCACGCGCACTAGTTTCCGTTCCGCAAGCCGACCAACTTAAAATTGCATCTACCGCGGTTAAAGACGGGTGCTCTGTTCGTGAAGTGGAAAAACGCGTTAAAGATTACTTTATGCCCCCCGAAGAAAAGGCTAAAAAGAAAATTAAAATGGAACTTTCTGCCGAACTTAAAGAACTTATCGGCGATATGCAAAGGGTTTTAGGCACTAAGGTTAACGCTATCGGCAACGACAAAAAGGGCAGAATTTATATCGACTATTACACGCGCGACGATTTAGATAGATTGCAAGAAATTATAGAATTTATAAAAAAGAATAAAAAATAAAACCGATTAAAAATAATAATTAAAATCGGCTATAGGAAAAAACGGCTATACGCCGTAAAACTTGGCGGGGCATTATGCCCCGCCAAAATAATGCAAAAAAGAAAAATGATTGAATTTAAACCACTTAAAAAGGACGTTCTTATAATAAAGGACTTTATAGAAAAAAGCGAAATTGCCTTTTGCGATATCACGCTTGGGGCAAAGTATATTTGGCGTGACGATTTTAAAATCGACTACGCTATTTTTAACGATACTTTAATTCTAAAAGAAAGTTGCCGTGACTATCAAAACGCCTTCTACTACCCTATAGGCAAAGATATAAGCGGTGCGCTTTTAGAGATAGAAAACTATTGTATAGAACAAAATCAGCCCCTTTTATATTGTTGTATAGACAACGAAAGGGCGGTGGAATTGTCTAATCGTTATCCATTTGTAAAAATTACCAACGACCGCGATTGGAGTGATTATATCTATGATGCGGAAAAATTTAAAACTTATAGCGGTAAAAAGTTAAGCGGTCAAAGAAACCACGTTAACAAGTTCAAAAGGCTATATCCAAACTACGCGTTTGAAGTGTATAACGAAAAGGACTTGCCCGCGATAAGAGAGTTTTTGCGCGACTTTGAAAGGGGTGCGGACTTTTCCGCTTGGGGCGCGCTAGAAGAGTTTAATAAACTTATCGACTATATAGAAAACGCCAAAAAACTTAATCAAGTGGGCGGGCTATTAAAGGTGGACGGAAAAGTTATAGGGCTATCTTTTGGCGAAGTGGTAAACGACACCCTTATCGTGCACGTGGAAAAGGCGCTTTATTCGTACGAAGGGGCGTATCCCACCTTAGCACAATGCTTTGCAAACGCCTTTGCAGATAAAACGGTTAAGTATATCAACCGCGAAGAAGACTGTGGCGATATGGGGCTAAGAATTTCTAAACTTCAATATAAACCGCTAGAGATAAAACAAAAGAACGTAGTGCAAGTGTTTACCACGGCAAAAAACATAACGCCACCAATAGAATTTGAAACGGAACGCCTTGTCGTTAAAGACACGCAGTTAGATGACGACGAGTTTTATTATAGACTTTCTATAGACGACGAAATTAATAAACTTTGGGGATACGATTACCGCGAAGATTTAGGGGACAACGCCCCCACGAAAGAATATTTTTCCGCTTTCCGTGAAAACCTTGCTAAATCGGGCGAAGAGTTTTCTTTAACCGTTTTTCTAAAGAGCACGGGGGAAAGGATAGGCGAACTTGTCGTTTGGAATATCGGCTTTTACAACGACGTAGAGATAGGATTTAGATTTTTGCCCGCCCATCAAGGCAAAGGCTACGCTTACGAATCGGCGTCCGCGCTCATCAAGTATTTGAAAGAAAAAGTTGGCGTTAAAAAGATTAAAGATAGGGCGTTTAAGGAAAACGCGCCGTCAAACAAGTTAATTAATAAACTTGGCTTTACGCTTATTAGAGAAGACGACAAAAAATATTATTACGAAATGAATTTTTAATAAAAAATAAAACCCGAAGTAATTCGGGTTTTTATTGTATGGTTTTGATTAGTTTTGTTGTATGGTTTTGACTAATTTTGTTGCGTTGGTTTAAGATAACGATTATCGTTATGCCTTTTTAACACACTCGCCTGTATCGGCACATTGAAACATCATCCAAAAGCCGTTGCCAAAAAGGTCGTAGACGGATGCGGGGATAAAGGTGCAAAAGCCTTTTAATTCTTTGGGTGGCTCTTTGCTAAAAGGGGCGGGCACGCCGTAGCATATGTATTTTTCCTTTCCGTTTTCTTTAATTAAGCCCACCACGTAATATTTATCATCCGCATAGTTTATTCGCGCCCATTGACTTTCGGGGAATAAAGACAAAAGTGTATTATCTTCGCAAAACTTATCGAAAATATCGTAAATTTCCCCTTTCACTTTGTCAAAGTATCGTCCTTTTTCATTTGCCGTGCTATAACAAGCGTTTGTTTCATTTTCATTTGGGCAACTCTCCGTTTGTCCTTCTTCTTTTTCCGCTTGGTTTCCGCTATTAAAGATGCCATCATCATGCCGTAAGACTTCACTATTAATATCACCTATCGCTTTAATTTTCTCTTTAATTCCGTCGTCCAAATCGTAATAGTTTTCGGTGGCAACCGCCTCGTCGTTATATGTGGAATAATCATCTTTAGGGGTACATGAAACCCTATCGACAAGTGGCTTTTCCGCTATCGCACTTTTATGCTCTATTAAGCACCTTTCGGCAACCGCTTTTTTTAGGTCGGCGGGGGAAAGTGAACAAGAATCAGATTTAGCAAACGCTATCAATACAGGCACGCTATCTTTAACGAAAAATATTCCGCAAGCAAAACCCTTTTCAAAGGTCGGGGTTTTATCGCTAAGCCCGTCTATTACCTTAGTTAAAGAAGTTGGGCGAAAACCAAGTTCAAGGCTATATAATTTTAGACCTTCATCGCACGCGTAAAATCTATAATTCCCGCTTGATGCGGTGGCAATGTTAATAACCGAAAGAAAAAGGGTAGTAACACCACTTTCAAATTCTATGCGCGCAATACCACTAACCGCCCTATTATTTATGGAAAAACCTTCTTCAACCTGTTTTAAAACGCAAACTTTTTTGTAATAATTCATATCGACCTTAAAAGAAAAACTTGTTAAATTTTATCTAAAAGCGAAAAACCAAAACTCTTTACTAAAATATATATTTTATAATGGAAAGAAAAATAAATCTTTTTGTAAATTAAGGTCAAATTTTGTAAAAAGGGGGCGGTTTTAAGGTGCGAACAAGAAAGTGCTTTTAAGAAAAAGAAAAATCAAGCGAAAAACCCTTAATTAAACACTTTTTTATATGGGTATAACAATTTACTATAGAAAAAGGAAAAAAAGGGCAAAAAAATATTAAATCTTTAATTTACATTTGACTTTTTTTATGCTAAAATATACATTAAGGGAGAAGGGGCTTTTATCTTTTAGATAAAACTTATAGATAAAAGCGCGAAAAGGAAAAATAAAGATAAATCTTTAGCGCAAATTCCTTCAATCTTAAAAAAGTTTAATTATTTTTATAGGCAAAATTTCATAAGGAGAAAATAAAAAATGACCAACAACAAGAAAGTTCTCGATTTTATCAACGAAACTAAAGAACTTTGCCAACCCGAAAAAATCGTTTGGATTGACGGCAGCGAAGAACAACTTGAAGCGTTACGCGCTCAAGCAGTTGAACAAAAAATCTTGATTAAGTTAAATCAAGAAAAGTTGCCCGGTTGCTATTTGCACCGCACCACCGTTAACGACGTTGCTCGTGTAGAAGGCAGAACCTTCATTTGCTCTAAGTGCAAAGAAGACAGCGCTCCCATCAACAACTGGATGGAAACCAGCGAAGCAATGAACTTAATGAACGACCTTTTCAAAGGCGTTATGAAGGGTAGAACCATGTACGTTATCCCCTATTCAATGGGTGCTGTAGGCAGTAAGTTCTCTAAAATCGGTATCGAACTTACCGACAGTATTTACGTTGTACTCAACATGGCTATCATGACCCGTGTTGGCAAGGCTGTTATCGACGCTTTAGGCGACGGCGACTTCATTAAGGGTTTACACTCTTATGCAGACCTTGACGAAGAAAAGAGATACATTATGCACTTCCCCGAAGAAAACACCATTATGAGTATCAACTCTAACTACGGTGGTAACGTTCTTCTTGGTAAAAAGTGCTTTGCACTTCGTATCGCATCATTCCTTGGTAAAAACGAAGGCTGGATGGCAGAACACATGCTTATCCTTGGCATCACCAACCCCAAGGGCGAAAAGAAGTATATCGCTGCTGCGTTCCCCTCTGCTTGCGGTAAGACCAACCTCGCAATGCTTATTCCCCCCAAAGCATATCTTGAAAAGGGCTATAAGATTGAATGTGTAGGCGACGATATCGCTTGGATTAGAGTAGGCGAAGACGGCAGACTTTGGGCAGTTAACCCCGAAAACGGTTTCTTCGGCGTTGCTCCCGGTACCAACTTAAAATCTAACCCCAACGCATTAAAATCTACTATGAAGAACACCATCTTCACCAACGTTGTTCAAAATCTTGATGACAACACCGTTTGGTGGGAAGGTTTAGATAAGAATCCTCCTAAGAACGCTATCGACTGGAAGGGCAATCCTTGGAACGGCGATATGAAGGATGCTGACGGTAAGGCAATTAAGGGTGCACACCCCAACAGCCGTTTCACCGCACCTGCTATCAACTGCCCCTGCATTTCTGACCAATTCGAAGCACCCAACGGCGTTCCCCTATCTGCAATCGTATTCGGTGGCAGACGTGCTAAGACCGCACCCCTAGTATATCAATCAAAAGATTGGAACAACGGCGTATTCGTAGGCTCTATCATGGCTTCTGAAACCACCGCTGCTGCTACCGGTGCCGTAGGCGTAGTTCGTCGTGACCCGATGGCTATGCGTCCTTTCGTTGGTTACAACATGGGCGACTACTTCGCACATTGGATTGAAATGGGCGACAAGATTGCTAACAAACCCAAAATCTTCAACGTTAACTGGTTCCGTACCGACGACGAAGGTCACTTCATTTGGCCGGGCTTTGGCGACAACATGCGCGTTCTTGATTGGATTATCGACCGTTGCGAAGACAAGGTTGACGCAGTTGAAACTCCTATCGGTTTCGTTCCTAAGGCAGAAGACATCAACGTTGAAGGCTTAGAAGACGTTACTACCGATACCATTAAAGAACTTCTTTCAATCGACGTTGAAAATTGGAAGAAAGAAGCAGAAGGCATCGAAGCGTTCTATAAAGAACTTGGCGACCGCGTTCCCGCTGAACTTTATAACCAACTTGCTAACCTTAAAGCAAACCTTGATAAATAATTAAGGCGACCTATAAAAAGCAAATAAAATTAAAATGAAAGCACCCGCTATTTAGCGGGTGTTTTTTTATTGAAAAATTAAACGGGAAAATTTTTGTTTTTGCGTTAGTTTTATTTGGGCGTTATTTAATTGTATTTAAATTTTTATAGTGATATAATTTAGTTATAAAACATAACCTAAAATGAAAAGGAATAAAAATTGAGCGCTAACGTAAATTCGGCTTCCGGTCAGTATAAAAAACTTACTGAAACGCCTATTCCAAAGTTAATAATTTCGCTTGGAATACCCACCATACTCAGCATGTTGATAACCAACGTGTATAATATGGCGGACTCTTTTTTCGTTAGTCAAATTTCGCTAGAATCGGGCAGCGCCACAAGTGTAGTTTTTGGACTTATGAGCATTATTCAAGCCTTTGGGTTTATGTTCGGGCACGGCGCGGGAAGTAGAATAAGCCGTTTGCTTGGCGCAAAAGATAATAAACTTGCAAGCAAATACGCTACGGCGGGGTTTTTCTGGTCAATAGTGTTCGGCGCGCTTATCTTAACTTTCGGTTTTATTTTTTTTGAGCCCTTACTATTACTTTTAGGTAGCACGGAAAACAGTTTACCTTACGCCAAAGATTACGCCACGTGGATACTTATCGCTGCACCCTTTATGACGGCAAGTTGCGTTCTTAACAACGTTTTGCGCTATGAAGGTATGGCAAAGTTCGCCATGATAGGCTTAACGGCGGGCGGTGTGCTAAACATAGGGCTAGACCCCTTGTTTATCTACGTTTTTGAAATGGGTATTTTCGGCGCGGGACTTGCAACCGCAATTTCGCAGATAACATCTTTCAGCATATTATTAACAATGTTCTTAATAGGCAAAACGCAAAGTAAACTTTCCTTTAAATATTTTAACGTTAAGGGTGCTATCTTTTTTGATATCGTTGTAACGGGTTTCCCAAGTCTTGTAAGACAAGGGCTTAACAGCGTGTCAACGATGGTGCTTAACGGTCAGGCAAAACCGTTTGGCGACGTGGCTATTGCGGCAATGGGTTACGTTGCGCGCACGGTATCTCTTATATTTAGCGTTGGGCTTGGCATAGGTCAAGGCTTTCAACCGGTATCGGCGTTTAACTACGGTGCAAAACTCTATTCGCGCGTAAAAAAGGGCTCTTATTTTACCCTTTGGTTTGGCATGGCGTTTATGGGCACGCTTGCCGCCGTTTGCTTTATCTTCGCACCGCAAATAATTTCACTTTTTAGAAAGGAAGTTGAAGTTATAGATATCGGGGCAACGGCACTACGCGTTCAATGTGTGTTCTTACTATCTTTGCCCGTGTCGGTAGTTGCCACAATGCTGTTTCAAAGCGTTGGAAAAAGCGTTCACGCCCTTATTCTTTCTTGTTTGCAAAGCGGTGCTATATTTATTCCGCTATGTATAATTTTAACGCACCAATTCGGTGTCGTTGGGTTGCAAATTTCTCAACCTATAGCGTATTTTGTAACGGCTTTCGTGTCCTTGCCTATGATGCTAGTATTCTTTAAGAAACTGCCCGCCGACAACCAAGAAATTCCCCCAAAAGTAAGAAAACAAAAAGAAAAACCCGAAAGAAAAGAAAATAAGGTATAAAAAACCGCCGTAAAGGTTAACCTTTTATAAAAAAGGAGAAACTTTTATGGACAAAAATATGCTTACCACAAAAGAAGTTACTTTTACTGCCGACCTTTTGACCTACGAAGAACTTGCTTGTAAAAAAGCAAGGGTGTTTTCAAGAACTTTAACCGACGTTAATTTGGCAAAAGCCTTTTCGCAAATTGCCGATAACCATGAAAGGCGCTTTAATGCGCTTTTAGGGTTGCTATAAGGGGGGTAAATATGGCAGACTATAAAGCACAAATTACCTTAAACGAAAAAGATAGCATAACCGACCTTTTAACGCTAGAAAAAACGCTTGCAAAAGTGTATACTACCGCCCTTACCGAAGGGGTTAGCAAGGGTTTCCGCGATACTATTAAAGAACACTTAGACCAAACGTTAATAGACCAGTTTGAAGTGTTTTCCTTTTTAACCGAACACGATTATATGCGCGTTACGTCCGCTCCACAACAAGATAAAGACACCGTGAAAGAGCAGTTTGAAAAGGTTAAAGGACAATTATCGGATAATTAAAAAAAGAGAGTTGATTTTCAACTCTCTTTTAAATTTTTAAAATTTTAATTTATAAATTTATCCGTTTCAATTTCTTTTGGGACTTTGTTCGTAAGTTGCTTTATCCATTTTTTAGAAAGGAAATATTTTATACACATTATAGATTTAATAACGTCTTCACCGGCAAACATTACTATTATTATAACTATAAAAGCGGGCTTAATTAATAAACCCGTTATTAAAACGGCGGGAATACCTATTAAATACATATTAATAAGGTCTATTATAACTCCAGACTTGGTGTCGCCACCTGCCCTAAAAACACCACAAACAAGGGTGTAGGGGATATTGCGCATACTTATCCAAAAACTATAAAAAAGCAAGCAATCGGACGCTACCTTTCTTGCCCCTTCTGTTTCAAAAGGAAAAACTGAAAGCAGGGGATTGCGAACTAAAATTAATAGCGCTCCTAAAATTGCACCAAGCACGGGTGTTGCAACGGCAAACCACTTTGCCTGAGAATATGCCTTTTCATGTTCGCCTGCACCAACAGACTTGCCAACCATAACCGAACACGCAGAGCACACGCCAACAAAGAAAACGAAAAGTAATTGCTGTATGTTTTCATACAAAGTATAACCCGCGTGGTTTTCTGCGCCTTGGCGGGCTATAACGGTAACGTAAACGTTAGTGCCAACCGCCCATAAAATTTCGTTAAGCAAAACGGGCATAGAAATTTTAAGATATTTTTTTACAAAGGCTTTATCAAAACTAAACAGTTCTTTAACTTTTGCCTTAAAGGGTGTTTTGGAAAAAATCAACACGAAAATTAAAAAAACTGCTTGACATATAAATCCTAAAACAGAACCTAATGCAGCACCCGTTAATTCTAACGCGGGGAAACCAAGGTTACCCGTTATTAAACAATAGTTAAAAAACAAGTTTACGGCAACGGCTATTGCAGATGAGATAAACGGAATTTTAACCCTTTCTACAGAACGCAAGGCGATACAAGATATTTGCGAAAAAACCAAAAATGGCACGCCAATAGAAAAAGTTCTTAAATATTTTGCGCCAAGTTCTATAGTTATGGGGTCGTCAACGAAAATGTGCATTAGCGATGATGGAATAATTGCTAAACAAAGGGCGTAAACAATAGAAAAAGTTAAAGAAAAAGCAAGGGTTAAACCAAAGGTCTTTTTAATATTATCCCCTTGTTTTGCACCGTAATATTGCGCAATCAACGTAGCACAGCCAGAAGCAAACCCAAAGCAAATAACGTTAAGCAAAAAGGAAAATCTTGTTGCAACACCTAGCGCAGAAGTAGAATAATTTCCAAGTGGCATAACCATAAAGGTATCAATTAAAGTGGCGCAGTTGGTTAAAAGATTTTGCACCGCAATAGGTATTGCAAGCGAAAGTGCTGTTTTTATAAAGTTTTTATCAATGTATTTTTTGCGCATAAAAGCCTATATCACTTAAATTTGTTTTATTATAACACAAAAATTAAACTTTCCCCAAACAAATAGGGTCATTTACAAGTAGAAAAATTAAAGGTAGTTGACCTTTTAATATAATCGTGGTAATATAAATGTAATAAAATTCGTAGTTTAATTATGAAAGGAGATGACTATGAAAAAAAGGATTTTGACCTTAATTTTAGGTCTTACGGCTTGTATGGCGTTAACCTGCGGGCTTGCTATGACCGGTTGTGGAGACGCGCCCCACGAACACGTCTTTGGTGACGTTTCTTACGTTTGGATAGAAAACGACACCGTTTGCGTTGCAACAAGAACTTGTACGTTAGATTCAACCCACGTTGAAGAAGAACGCGCAACCGCTACGCTAACTACTACTACCGAATCAACCTATTTGAATGAAGGTGCGGGCACGATGACTGCGACCTTTACAAATCCCGCCTTTGAAGAGCAAGATAAAAACGTTGTTATACCAAAGAAAGATGCAATAACTTCTTTTGAAGGTGCACAAGTAAACGGTAATGATATTTTTTATGTTGTTCCTGCAGAAACTACGTCATTGCAATTTAACGACGTTATACAAGTTCCTAATGATTGCACCCTAATCGTGCTCGACACCTACGGCGACCCGATAGAAAACAACGATACTTCATCGCTATGGGAACTATATGAAGGAAGCAGTAACGAATTCACCGTTAAAATCGTATCAGACCAAAGCGAAGAAGTTTATTACGACCTTATAGTTCATAGGGTTTACCAATTATCCGTATATTATAAATATTATGATAACGACTATTATCACACCCTTTATACAGACACGATTACTTCTGCCCAATTCTACACCCCAAACCCAGAATTTGTAAATAACGTAGAAGGTTATACCTTTAACGGTTTTAAAGATTATTATTGGAACGAATATCAGCCAAAAGTTCTTTATGCGGACGAAGAAGTCTTTATTGACAGAACGGCAAATAAATATACCGTAACATTTGACAAAGACGCAGGCGATATGGCGGGCACGACTACTTTAGTAGAATACGGCTCAATTCCTAACTTTGAAAGACCTTCACGCCCCGGTTGTCAATTCTTAGGTTGGTCTTTAGACGGCGTTCAAATTACCAACGAATACGGCTATGGTTATTACGATGCAAAATGGCACGATGCTTGCGACAAAGAAGTCGTTGCGTTGTGGTATTACAATACTTATTATATTAACTACTTCTTAGACGGTGGTAAAAACAACGAAGGTAACCCGCAAGAATATACCGCTTACGGCGAAACTATTACCTTATTAGACCCCACTAAAGATAGCGCCTTCACGGTAAACAGTTACAAAACGGCTGTTTTTGAAGCGGAAGAAGGCTCTGATATTAAACTTGGCGGTATTGATTATTACACCAACAGTAAAATTCGCGTTGACAAAACGGTAACCGATTATCAATTTGACGGTTGGTATAGAGAAGAAACTTTTGAAACGCCCGTAACCGAATTAGAATTAACTTATGAGACTATATACTTATACGCCAAGTGGACGGCAAAAGACCCCGAAAACAAAGTTGAAGACGTGGACTTCTTAGTTGTTGACGAAGACGGCAACTACGACGCAAGGGGCAATTACGTGTTAATGGGCACCTATCCCCAAACGATAAAGAGTGCTAGCGTTACGGTAGACGAAACGCTTAACGGCTCTAACGGTTGGAACGTTGGTAGCGACGGCTGTCTATATAAAAAGATTAGCGCAATGCCTTATTGGTCAGACTATTCAAAACCCACCTATTATTTTAGTGATAACGAAGAAATCGTTAGGGGCACGGAATATTTCTTTAAACTTGAACCTATGAAATGGCGCTTATTAAACGGACACCCGAACCCCACCGGTACAGGTTGGACGGCACTTATGTCAGATAAAGCGATTGACGCTAACGTATTTGACGCTCAATGCGAAGCCGTTTACGAAACAAGTTTCTTAAGAGAGTTCTTCTTAACCAACTTCCTTGGCTTGCACTTCCCACAAAGCGTTAAAGACGTTATGGTAGATAAGACCGTTAAAAACGACTTGTCTAGTACCAAAGAATACGGGTTGTATATACCAGATGGCTTTGAAGAAATTTGGGATAGCAACCCACACGTTGGTCCAGCTACAGTTGATAAAATTTATGCGTTAAGTGCAGAAGAATTAACGTCTGGTAATTTTAGCATGAAGTTTACTACAGCAGACGAAAGAAGAAGGGTTACTCCAACCGACTATGCTCTAGCAAGGGGTGCGGCTGCAAGAACGGAAGGCGAATATAAAGGAAACGTTTCTTGGTGGACGCGTTCACCATATCCACGCTCTGACGGAACAATTCACAATGCTATGACGGTTAGTGCGGACGGCTCTTTAGCAACTCAAGGCAGGTACAGTTATGAATTTGGTCTTACTAGGACAGATTCAAGTGGATACGGTATCGTTCCCGCAACTACACTTAATATTAGAAG
The DNA here is from genome assembly GCA_017465145.1 of Clostridia bacterium. Classification (GTDB taxonomy): domain Bacteria; phylum Bacillota; class Clostridia; order Christensenellales; family Borkfalkiaceae; genus UBA1259. The sequence goes on from JAFTWU010000007.1 coordinate 78,155, forward strand.
TTGGAACTCTTAATAAAAGTTTAATAAAAAGTTTATATTAAAACAAAAAAGTCTGTGGATTTTTTCCACAGACTTTTTTAACGTCGTAATGACCGTTTAATTGTTTAATAATTATTCAGCCTTAGCAGCCTTTTTAGCGTCTAATTTTTTAACGATAATTTTCGTTACGATTAAACTACCAATCATAATTGCGATTGCTATGGGAAGAGCGATATACCAAACGGGAACAAAACCAGCAATAATATAGCAAACGAAAGAAATTGCAGCAACGTAAATAGAGTAAGGAATTTGCGTTGAAACGTGGTTGATGTGTTCACATTCAGCACCCGCACTACTCATAATGGTCGTGTCGGAAATGGGTGAACAGTGGTCGCCACAAACGGCACCTGCAAGACACGCTGAAATACCAACTACCATCATTGCAGGGTTGCTTGGGAACATTTCTTGAACTAGCGGAATTAATATACCAAAAGTACCCCAAGAAGTGCCCGTTGCAAAAGCGATTACGCAAGCAACTAAGAATATGATTGCAGGCAACAATTTAGCAAGCGTTTCGGGGAAGTTTGCCATCATCGTTTCAACAAAGCCAGCAGCGTTCAAATCGCCGTTAGTAATGTTTTTAAGCGCCGTTGCAAAGGTAAGAATAAATATTGCGGGCACCATTGCGATAAAGCCTTTGGGAAGAGCTTTCATAGAATCGGCAAAGGAAACTACTCTGCGAATAGCAAAGTATACGATAGTAAATAATAGAGCAACTAAGCCACCCCAGGGGAGACCAACGAAAGCGTTAGTGTTACCAAACGCGCCGATAAAGTCGCCTTTATAATCTATCCAAGTACCGCCGTCAGCAATAACAGCAGCTTCGTTATAATATCTGTTTTCGCCAAAGAAACCGCCAACGTAAACTAATGCGATAATGCACATTACGATAAGAACTACGATAGGAAGAATAAGGTCGATAACTCTGCCCCTAGAAGATTCTTCTTCAACTTCTGCGCTAATTACTTGCTTGCCGCTGAAAAGGTCGCCGTTAAGTGCGTTAAGTTCGTGTTTTTTCATTGGGCCAAAGTCTAATTTCATAACGATTAAGCCGATAACGAACACTAAAGTTAAAAGAGAATAGAAGTTAAAGGGGATAGCGGCAACGAAAAGTTGTAAGCCTTCTTGTGGGTTAGCAGCGTATTGATTAACTGCAGCCGCCCAAGAAGAAATGGGTGCTATCATACAAATGGGGGCGGCGGTAGCGTCGATAAGATAAGCAAGTTTAGAACGTGAAATCTTGTGCTTATCGGTAACGGGACGCATAACTGAGCCAACGGTTAAACAGTTAAAATAGTCGTCGATAAAAATCAAAATGCCTAAAACGAAGGTGCAAATCATTGCGCCTGCTTTAGTTTTAACGTGTTTTTGTGCCCATTCGCCAAACGCCTTAGAACCACCCGCACGGTTGATAAGCGCAACCAAAATGCCAAGTTCAATAAGGAACACGAAAATACCCGCGCTATCTGAAACGGCAATAGAAAGCCCCGTGTCGATAACCGTGTTAATGGTTTCGGCAGGTCTCCATTTTGCAGCCAAGATTGCGCCTGATAAAATACCGAAGAAAAGGGAACTGAAAACTTCTTTGGTAATTAACGCTAGGCTAATTGCGATAAGCGGTGGCAATAACGCCCAAGCGGTGCCTGTAACTTCGCTAGTAGTGGTTGCAACTATTAAAAGCGCAATTATTACAAGCGACGCTACGATAAGAGTAATACTCTTTTTGTTGAAAAACGATTTCTTTGTTTCTAACATTTTACTCTTTTTCACTCCTTTGTAAAAATATAGATAAAAAATAAAAACCACGGGGCAAAATCCGTGGTTTAACTCACAAATTATAATAGCCCAACATATCGACTGATATGACAGTTGCAAAGGTCTTTCCTTTGCACCCAGCATATAAACCGTGGGGGCGATTTATAAACTTCGGCAACCTTTCCTTTACCACGCCGGCTTTAACCCCTGCCGTGCGCTTATCTTAAAGGTTGCGCCTCTATTTTTAACGTATCTAATATATAATGTTTTTTAATAGTTGTCAATAGACTGCAAAGAATTTTGTAAAAAAAGCACTAAAATTAACCATTTAATCTTAAAATAGTTGCAAAAAGCGTTAAATTAGGGTTATAATACACTTAAGAAGGTTTTCGGTCAACACTTCTATAAAACAACCGACAAAGGAAAATTTTTAAGCCCTTTTCGGTATAACGGAAAGGGCTTTTATTTTAGGTTTTTATGAAAAAGAGAGTAACTTTATTTTTGGCGCGCACGGCGTTAATCACCGCACTTTACGTTGCGCTATCACTACTTGTAATGCCACTATCTTTTGGGTTTATACAAGTTAGAATAAGCGAAGGGTTAACCTTGCTTGCCTTAATTATGCCAGAGTGCATACCCGGGCTATACTTAGGGTGTATAATTTCTAATTTGGTCGGCGGATGCGCCCCTTTAGATATAATTTTTGGCAGTTTAATAACGCTTATTGCCGCAATTTTAACCTTTATCTCTGGCAAGTTAATTAAAAAAACGTGGCTTAAAATTTTAGTGGGCGGAATTTTCCCCGTTCTCTTTAACGCGCTATTTTTACCGCTTATTTGGTATTATTGCTACGGACAAATGGAATTTATCTATATCGTGCAAGCGGGCATAATCTTTTTAGGTCAAGCCCTTGCCGTTTACCTTGTGGGAACGCCACTATTTTTAGTTATAAAAAAGCATAATCGTTTATTAACGTAAAACTTAAAAACGATAGATGCTCCGATAAAAGAAAAAATGCAAATAAAAATAAAAAACAGCCGCCAAGATAGGTGACTGCTTTTTATTTTTAAGGGTAGTATTAACCCAACCTTTTGAAAGGACGGTACATAGCCCAGTAAAAAATCATCCAAAGACCTGCAATACCTACAAGTGAATAGATGATTCTTGAAACGACTGCAGCGTTTGAACCGAAAATAAACGCAACAAGGTTAAAGTTGAATAAACCAACTAAAAGCCAAACGATTGCGCCTACTATAACTAGAAAAAACGCTATAATACTTGTAATCTTCATACTTTCCCCCCTTTACTACAAGGGTGGGCAAATAAAGTAATTTTATACCTTATTATTGAAGAAAGCCCTTGAATATGGCAGGCAAATGAAAAAACGCGCTATATAAACGCGTTTTCTAAAACTAATTTATCAAATGAAATAGGCTCTACAAAGTCTGCTTGAAAAAACTTTACCGAATTGTATTTTGCATAGTTAAAAAGGTGTGTTTTAATCAAAACGGGGGTGGGAACGTCTAACTGTTCACAAATTTCGCGCAAATAGTCGAAAAACATAGAATAGTCCGTCGTTCCTTCGCGCTCATACACCGTTTGCTTTAATATTTTATCTTTTTTTACAACTTTCGCCCAAATACGTATCATAATTAACTCCTATTTATAAATATTGTATCACAAAGACAAAAGGCAGGCAAGGAGTATTGACAAAACTTACAAAAAATAGTAAAATGTCTTTACTATATAATGGGGTAGTGTGAGAAGTGCGCCCCTGGTCTAAATTAGACAAACCCCAAAGGTGTTAATATGAAAGAATTAAATAAAAAAGTTTTATCGTTATTAGAAGAAAACGCAAGATATACAAACAAACAAATTGCAGATATGCTTGGCGTAGAAGAAAAAGAAGTTGTAAGAGTCGTTAAAGAACTTGAAGAAGACAGAGTTATAGTTAAATATTCTGCCCTTGTTGACGCTGAAGCGTTAGAAGAGAGAGCCGTTCAAGCGCTTATAGAAGTTAAGGTGTCTCCGCAAAAATTGAAGGGTTTTGATAGTTGCGCGGAAGAAATTTCTACTTTCCCCGAAGTAACAAGTCTTTATCTTATGAGCGGTGGCTTTGACCTTGCAGTATTCGTAACGGGTAAAGATATAACTTCAGTTGCTAAATTCGTTAGCGAAAAATTAAGCACCATAGATGGTATTATCGGCGTGCAAACCCACTTTATTCTTAAAAAATATAAAATAGAAGGAACGTCCGTTTGCCATACGGATAACGATAGACAAATAATTCAGGCTTAGAATGAGAGATTTTTTAAACAGCAGGGTAAAAGACCTTAAACCTTCAGGTATACGAAAGTTTTTTGACCTTGCTGCCGGCAGAAAGGACGTAATTTCCTTGGGTGTGGGTGAACCGGATTTCGTTACCCCTTGGGAAATTCGTTCCGCAGGTATAAACGCCCTAAAACAGGGCAAAACGCAATACACTTCAAATCAAGGATTGTTAGAAATTCGCGAAGAGATTGAAAAATACTTAAAAGAAAGATTTTCAATACGCTTTAATGCTTCGGAAATGGTTATAACGCTAGGGGCTAGCGAAGCGATTGACGTAACGCTACGCGCCGTTGTGGACGTTGGCGATGAAATTTTAGTGCCAGACCCAAGTTACGTTTCATATAAACCTTGTATAGAACTTGCCGGTGGCAAAGCCGTTGCCGTCCGTTGTGATGGGGAAAACGGTTTTAAACTTACCCCCGAAGAGCTTAAAAAAGTAATTACACCTAAAACTAAAGCGTTAATTTTTCCATACCCCAATAACCCAACGGGCGGGATAATGGAAAAAGAATATATAGAAGCAATTATTCCCGTTATTTTAGAACACGATTTATTGGTTATTTCCGATGAAATCTACGCGGAACTAACTTATGGAGATAGGCATTGTTCAATTTGTGCTTTCCCTCAGTTAGAGGGACGTTGCGTGTTGATAAGTGGGTTTTCAAAGGCGTTTGCAATGACGGGGTGGCGCATAGGTTTCGTTTGTGCACCACAACCGATTTTTAGCGCTATTTTGAAAATTCATCAATACACTTCTATATGTGCGCCAAGTTTTTCGCAATACGCGGCTTTGGCTGGGCTGAGAAACGGCAGAGAAGACTGTTATTCAACGGTAGAGCAAATGCGCGACGAATACGACAGAAGGCGCAAATTCATGCATAAAACCTTTACTGAAATGGGGCTAGATTGTTTTGAACCAAAGGGTTCGTTCTATCTGTTTCCCTCAGTAGAAAAAACAGGGTTAACGGGTGATGAATTTGCAGTTAAACTTTTAGAAGAAAAGAAGGTCGCAGTCGTTCCGGGTAGTGCGTTTGGCGATTTTGGATTAAATTATATAAGATGTTCATACGCATACTCTATGCAAAATTTAATTAAGGCAACCGCCCAAATTGCAGAGTTCGTTGAAGAATTAATAAAAAGATAGACGTTTAATCGTTAAGATATGCGAAAGAGAACTAAGAAATAAACACGATTAGGAGCATTATGGAAAAGATTATAGTAGTAGGTGCTGGGCTTTCCGGCGCTACGATTGCAAGATTATTTGCCGAAAAGGGCGATAAGGTTACCGTCGTTGATAAAAGAGATACTATCGGCGGCAACGCTTACGATTACGTTGATAAAAACGGCATAACCGTTCAACCTTACGGTCCACATATATTTCACACTAACGAAAAGGTGGTTTTTGATTTTTTGTCAAAGTATACCGAATGGGAAAAATACGAACACCGCGTTTTAGCAAACATTGGCGGTAAACACGTGCCCGTTCCCTTTAACTTAACTTCTCTTTTTGAACTTTACCCCAAGGAAAAGGCAGAAGAGATTAAAGAAATTTTAGTTAAAGAAGTTGGGCTTGACAAAAAAGTGCCCATTTTAACCTTAAAACAACACGAAAACCCAGAAGTTAGAAAGTTTGCGGGTTTCGTTTATAAAAACATATTCTATACATACACCCTAAAACAATGGGGCTTTAAGCCTGAAGAACTTGGCGAAGCGGTTATGAATCGCGTTCCCGTTTACGTTTCTTACGAAGATAGATATTTTACCGATGAATATCAATATATGCCAAAAGACGGCTTTACTGAAATGATAGCAAATATTTTGCGCCACCCCAACATCACGGTAAAACTTGGCACGGATATGAAAAAAGATATCGCGCTAGACGACGGTAAAATTTATCTTTACGGTAAAGAATTTGAAGGTAAACTTATCTATACGGGCTGTGTAGACGAATTGTTTAACTATAAATACGGCGTGTTGCCTTATAGAAGTTTAAAGTTTAAGTTTAAGACTAAAAAGTGCGCGTCTTATCAAGATGCTGCGGTTGTTAACTATACTACTAGCGCAAAGTTTACAAGAATTTCAGAATTTACTAAATTTACATGTAAACCGCAAGAAAAAACGGTTATCGTTAAGGAATTTTCCAAGGCGTTCAAAAAGGGGCGCGATATTCCTTACTACCCGATTCCCTTGCAAAAAAATCAACTTCACTATGAAAAATATCGTGAAGAAGCAAACGCTTATAAAGACCTTTACTTGCTTGGCAGACTAGCAAATTATAAATACATAAATATGGATATAGCCGTTCTTAACGCTATGAAACTCTTTGACGAAATCGTAAGCGAAGGTTAAAAAAGAAAGGCGATATTAACGGGCAAACGGCGTTTTAGTGCCGACAAAGTCGATTAAAAACGATATGCCCAAAAGGAATTAAATGCAAAAATTAAAAATTTTACAACTTTTAGACACTTACTATCCGATAGTTGACGGGCCTTGTAACGTTGTAAGAAATTATAGCAAAAACCTTAACAAAGATTCGGTGTGTAAGCTCGCTGTTCCAAAGGCGGCAAAAAAGGAAAAATACGTTGACAAAGAAGATTTTGAAGTGTTGCGTTGCCGTTCCATTTCCGCACCGGAAAAATATCAACTAGGCTTGCCTGGTAGCGACAAAAAGTTCAATAAAAAAATAAAACAAGAAAATTTTGATATTATACATACCCACTCTCCCTTTACGATGGGTAGATACGCTATAAAGCGTGCAAAAAAGCAAGGCGTTCCTTGCGTTGCAACCTTGCACACGCAATATGACCAAGACTTTATAAGGGTGCTAAAGGGTTCTAAACCGCTAGTTAACTTTATGATGCGCTATATTATGCACACCTATCACAAAGCGGATAGCGTTTGGACGGTCAACACCGCATCTTGCGAAATTTTAAGAAAATACGGCTATAAAGGGGACATAAAGGTTGTTAAAAACGGCACCGATATGGTTTACCCCGAAAATGCCACCGAACTTATAAACAAGGTAAACGACGCACACGGCTTGCATAATCAAAAGAACGTTTTAGTATACGTTGGCAGGCTTGCTATGTATAAAAACTTGCCACTTATGGCAAACGCCCTAAAAATATTAAAAGATAAAGGGCAAGATTTTAAAATGCTTATCGTTGGCGGCGGATATGACGAAGACGCCTTTAAGAAAATGATTAGCGAACTTGGTTTAGACGATGAGGTAATTTTCGTTGGCACGGTTAAAGACCGCGCGTTACTTCAAGGCTATTATTTAAGAAGCGACCTATTCTTGTTCCCGTCTTCTTTCGATACTTGTTCTTTAGTTCCTATTGAAGCGGCGGCACATAAACTTCCCACCCTATTGATAGACGGCAGTTATACGGCAGAAGGTATAACGGACGGGGTTAACGGCTTTTTAGCAAAGGAAACCGCTGAAGATTACGCCGAAAAAATCGCAAGCATTTTATCTGCTCCCGAAACGCTTAAGGCGGTTAGTGAAGAGTGCCATAAATCCGTTTATCGCACTTGGGAAATGGTTGCAAAAGAAGTTTACGAAAAGTATCAAGAAGTTATAAAAGAATATAACGAAAAGAGCAACGTCAAGTCTTAATTAAGCATAAAACGACTAAAGATAAAAAAGCCCCGCTATAAGCGGGGTTTATTATTTTAAAAATCCAAATAAAAATTAAAAAATGAAGTTACAACTAGTTATCTTCACTAGGGCTTCCGCTAGGGTTTTCTGCGGTAAACGTGCCGTCTAGTTCAGCGGTAGCGGTTGCGCGTCTTTTGTCGATACGCTTTCTAACGGAAGTGAATATAAAGCCGATAACGATAAAGGCGTAGAAAGAAAGCATACGCCAGAAGAACATTGCGGTAAATGCAAAACCTGCAAGAAGTTGCGCGCTAAATAACGTAAAGAATATAAGGTCCGCCGCCCCTGAGTTGCCGGGGGTAGGAATAAAGGATATTGCCGCGTAAACTATAATAACAAGTTGGAAAACTTGCACCCACTCTAACGGTAAGGAACTGCCGGGGAATTCAAAGCCGAAAGTTTTAAGGCAGAAATATGCGATAGAACACAGCGACATCCACTCTAGCAAACTTACCAACATACAAAGCAAGAAGGCAAAGGGTTTTTTAGCAAAGGTTTTTAAGCACTTTGCGTTTGAAACGACAGATTTTACCGTTTTATAGGTCGTTTCTTTGGGGTTTTTAACTATGCGGAGTTTACCGCCAAGCCACATTACAAAGTGAACTAGTTTAATACCAACCTTTGGCAACATTGAAAACATTACTACAAGAGTGGGCATAAGCAAGCAACATAAAAGCCCGATTATTGCTATAACAGAATAGGGAGTTTGCACCTTTTGGTAAATATCAAGTGGAAGATTAAAAGAGTTGTGGTTAAAGGTTACAAGTGCAGCAACGCCAAGCCCAACGAAAGCGAATTGATTCATAAAAAAGGCTGCAATCGGCAAAGCCGCCGCCGCGCCACCGTGAACGCCGTGTTTTGCTAGGTGATAAATTTCAAAAGGTTGACCGCCTGCGCCAAGCGGGGTAATGCAGTTGTAATAATGTCCAACGATACCTGTTTCAAAACAAGTTTTAAGGTGAAACTTACCCGTAGACGCCTTACAAAGTATTGAAAGTTTTAAGCCCTTGAAGACGTAGCATAACCCAAGAGCAATAAAGGCAAGCAAAAGGTAAAGCCAGCTGGTTTGTAAAACTTCTTTTAAGTTTTCCCAGTTTATCGCCTCTCTACCACTTGCAAAAAAGTCTTTATAGAAGGTATAAGCCAAAACGCCAACAACGAAAACAATAAAAATCACTGTGAAAGCGCGCTTAAAGGCGCGTTGCCTTTTGTCAATGCGCTTACTTTCGTCGTCAAAGCCAGGAAGACGCGTCATCATAATTTGTTTACTTACTTCACGCGCGTCGTCGCTAGCCTTCGTCAACGGGTGGTTTTCTACTATTTCAACCGTCTTTTTAAGGCGGTCAACTTCGTTAGAAGGTTCTTCTACGTCGATTATGATAGGTTCGGCGGTTTTTTCGTCAAACACTATTTTTCTTTCGGTTGGTCTGTTGCCTTTTTTCTTCATACTATAGTATTATATTAAAAAGAAAAGTAAAAGTCAACCTAAAAACTAAAAACCAACTTGACTTGTTTATCCGTTTAGGGTAAACTTAAATAAAAAAGGGTTTCGAGGCGTATATGACAGAGAAAAATATTTCCTTGGATAATAAAAATCAAATAAGCGGGCGCAAGCCAAGGGTAGTTTTTACCTTCGTTGAAGCGGGTATGGCGCACATTATGGCTATGACGGGGATGATGGACGCTTTCCAAAAAAAATACGGCGATAAATGTGAGTGTATAAAATCGTATATTTTTTCAGACAGTAAAAATCAAGACGTTAAAAAAATGGGCGAAACGGTGTCTGGGCACACCAAGAAAACGGCGTCTAATTGGCTTTATAACCGTTTTGAAGCCCTATCTTATCTAACTAGTTCGCGCCTTACATTAAAGTTTTTAGACGGGCACTTTAGAAAGGGTAGAAAAGGGTTTTTACAAGACGCAAAAGAACTTAACCCCGATTTACTAGTTGCAAGTTACTATTTGCCATCGCACCTTGTCGTTGAGACTAACAAAAAGGGCATTACCGATACTCTAATTGCAACTTACACCCCAGACCCCTATATATATCCCGCGTGGGATAGGCGTTGCGATTTGTTCTTGGTAAACAACGAACGCGCCTATGAACTTGCCGTTAAAAAGGGCTTTAAGAAGGAAGTAGTTCGCCAAATTCCCTTTATTTATAAAGAAGAACTTTTGCACTTTAACGCAACTAGACAGCAAGCAAAAAAAGAAGTTAATATAGACGATAAATTTACCGTATTATTCTCTAGCGGGGCATACGGGGCAAAGGGAACGGAAAAACTAGTTAAGAAACTTCTTGCAACTTCCTTGCCTATGAATTTATACGTTATTTGCGGTAAAAACGAAGAAATTAAAGTTCGTTTAGAAAACCTTAAAAACAGTATGGAAACGCAGGTGAATTTGCAAGTTATAGGGTTCACCGATAAGCTTGCTTATTATATGAAAGCAAGCGACCTGTTGATAGGTAAAGCAGGGTTTTTAACTATGATGGAAGCGCGCTATTTAGAGTGTCCTATGATAGCCAACGTTGCCGCAAACCGCCTTGAAGAAATTATTGCAAATTATGCTGAAAAATACGGCTTAGCAAAGAAAGAATACCGTGCAAACGGCGTGGTTAAACTTGTGGAAAAATGCTTTAACGATAGAGACTATTTATCAAGCAGGTTAATCAACATTAAAGACCGCGAGGGTGAAATGCTAGGGTGCGAAAAGGCGGCGGATTTACTTTACGACCTATTAAAGAAAAAATTCCCCGACTTAGATTAAAAATAAAACACAAAAGAAAAACCGACGCTATAATTAGCGTCGGTTAATTTTTACAATTTTTATAATTTTTGCAAATTCTACAAGCCTTACAAATATAACAAAAACTTAAAATTAGTTCATAACGGTAAGGGTAATTTTTGCACTTTCTTCGGGTGAAATTTTAATGGTTACTTGATAGTCGCCCGCCGTTTTAATGTTAGATTGCAAAATAATTTTCTTTTTGTCGATATCGTACCCAAGTTCTTTTAATTTAAGTGAAACGTCGCCCGAAGTTACGCTACCAAAGAATTTGCCGTTAGCACCGCCCTTAACTTGCAAGGTAACTTTTGCGCCGTCAAGCTTTTCGCGCAGAGCCTTATTTGCCTTAAGCGTTTCTTCACGGTGGAAAGCCTGAGCCGCTTTTTGCGCCTTATTTTCACTCATTGCTTGTGCGTCTGCGGGTTTTGCAAGACCGCGCTTAATTAAAAAGTTTTGCGCATAACCGTCTTTTGCCTCAATAATATCGCCCGCTTTACCGCTACCTTTAACGTCTTTTAATAATACAACTTTCATAATAAACTCCTTTTACGCTTTTATTTTAACCCTATAAAGCCAAATTGTCAAAGGGTTTTCGTATAATTTATTCACGGTGGGATATAATAGACTAAAAAGGGGGTACGTTATGAACAAAGGTATCAAATGTGAAGTTACCAACTGCCGTTATAACTTGCAAGGCACTAATTGTAAGTTAGATTCCATCACCGTTACTTGCGGTTGTGGTGAACAATGCACTTGCTGTGGCAGTTACGATGAAAAGTAATTAAGTCGCAAAGGAATTTTGCCCGCTTTTTAGTGGAAAAAGTTTATAACTAAAGAAGTTTTAAAATTGAAGAAGGTTGCCAAAAAGCAACCTTCTTTTTCATATATTATTCCGGAAAAAATTAAACATAAGTAAGTCCATAAAGGAAATCCAAAATACCGTAGCCCCCTTGGCTACGATAAAATTTTACCACAAAAAGATAAAAAGTCAATAGGGTTTTGAAAAATTTTACCAAAAACTGTTAAAAAAGGTAAAATCTAAGCGTTTTTAAGGGGGCAAAAGGCACAGGTTTTATAAATATAAAGTTGACAATTTACTTATTGTTTATTATAATATAAAAGTTAAATAGTAAAATAGGCGGAGACTACCGCTTAATCAACTTAAAGGAGTATTAAAATGGCAGAAGAAGTATTGCTTACCAAAGAAGGCAAAGAAGAACTTGAAAAACGTTTAGAACACTTAAAACTTGTTGAACGTCCCGCTATCGTTGAAAGAATTGCCGAAGCAAGAAGTCAAGGCGACTTGTCTGAAAATGCTGAATACGAAGCAGCGCGTAACGAACAAGGTATGATTGAAGGTGAAATTTTAGAAATTGAAAACAAACTAAAATTCGCCGTTATCATCGATGGCAACACCGCTAAAAAGGGCACCGTTTCTTTGGGTAGCAAAGTTGATTTTATAGATAACGACACGGGTGAACAATTCACCTATGAAATCGTTGGCACTACCGAAGCAGACGTAGAACTTGGCAGAATTTCTAACGAATCACCCATCGGCAACGCGTTGCTTGGCAGAAAGGAAAAGGACCAAATTTCCGTTGTTGTTCCCGCAGGCGTAACTTCTATCACGATTAAAAAAGTATACTAAAAGGAAATAAAATGGAAGAAAACAAGAACGTTCAAAACCCCGCAGTTGCGGAAGAACTTGACTTAAACGAACAACTATTAATAAGACGTAAAAAACTTGACGACCTTAAAGCAAGCGGTAAAAACCCTTACGAAAAGGTTAGATACGATAGAACTCACTTCAGTTTAGATATCAAAGAAGATTACGAAAACTTTGAAGGTAAGGTCGTTGGTGTCGCAGGTAGACTTATCTCTAAAAGAATAATGGGTAAGGCGTCTTTTGCCGTTATTTTAGACGGTAAGGGCACTATTCAAAGTTATCTTTCCGTTAACGACCTTGGCGACGACTATATCGCGTTTAAAGATTACGATATCGGCGACATAGTTGGTATCACCGGTTTCGTTTTCAAAACTAGAACGGGTGAAGTTTCTATTCACGCAGAGAGTATTGAATTGCTTTCAAAATCTCTCCGTCCGTTGCCTGAAAAATATCACGGCTTAAAAGACGAAGACACAAGATATCGCCAAAGAGAAATTGACTTAATCGCTAACCCAGAAGTTAAGCGCACCTTTGTGGTAAGGTCAAAAATTTTAACGGCTATCCGCAACTATTTAGACAGCGTTGGCTATTTAGAAGTTGATACCCCCGTTTTGCAACCCCTTGAAATAGGCGCGTCTGCAAGACCTTTTAAGACTCATCACAACGCACTTGATATAGATATGTATCTCCGTATAGAAACGGAACTTTACTTAAAGAGATTAATCGTCGGCGGTTTCGACAGGGTTTACGAAGTGGGCAGGATTTTCCGTAACGAAGGTATGGACCGCTCTCATAACCCAGAATTCACCACGGTAGAAATGTATCAAGCATACAGCAACTACTTTGAAATGATGGATTTAATCGAAAATATGTATCGTAAAATCACCCTTGATATTTGCGGTACGGGCGTTATAACCTATCAAGGCGTAGAAATTGATATGGCGTCTCCTTGGGAAAGACTTACCATGGTAGAAGCGGTTAAAAAATACGCTGGCGTAGACTATTACGATTGGAAAACCGATGAAGAAGCACGCGCCGTTGCAAAAGAAAAGGGCGTTGAAGTTGAAGAAGGCAAAGATGCAACCAAGGGCCACGTTTTAATCGCGTTCTTTGATGCTTTCGTTGAAGAAAACCTTATTCAACCCACCATCATTTACGATTATCCCGTAGAAAACTCTCCCTTGGCAAAGAGAAAACCCGACGAACCCGCGTTCACGCAAAGATTTGAATATTTTATCTACGCGCGTGAAATGGGCAACGCTTTCTCTGAACTTAACGACCCTATCGACCAAAAAGAAAGGTTTGTTAAACAAGTTGAAGCAAAGCGCGCTAAAGGTGGTAACGACGCTAAAGTAGACGAAGATTTCGTTACGGCGTTAGAATACGGCTTACCCCCAACGGGCGGTTTAGGTTTTGGCGTTGATAGACTAGTTATGCTTTTAACGGATAGCGCGTCTATTAGGGACGTAATTTTGTTCCCCACCATGAAACCCATTAAAAAATAAAAACCTATTAAAAAATAAAAGCACGAAAAGTTGTTGCGGGGCATAGAAACATCTAAGTTCCGCAACACTATAAAAGCAGGTTATAGATGGATAATAAAGTTAATAAACGCAGATTATCGAATTTTCTTGCATACGAATGGATTTTGGTCGTTGTCGCTGTGATTGCGGCCATTTTCGTATTGGAAATTATTTATTCTGCAACGGGACAAGGGCTTACCGTTGGTCAAAAGTTTAACTATTATTACGACACCATGTTGCAAAGAAACGACATGATAGATTTCCACTCTAGCCTAAAAAGTCCAGACGGCACTAATAACAACGTTTTCAGTTACGACGTTATAGAGTGCGAATATGAAAAAATTTACCAAGATAACGACGTTTTATACGCCCGTTACGAAATTCAAGAAGTAGATGCTATTTTTACCGATTTTACACCCGCGGCAACCCCCGAACAATCGGTAAGACTTAAAACGCTTGTAGACCATTACGATATTTACGATTTGCAAAGTTTATTTAACGATGCAAGCGACTATCTAGCGCAGTTCTTAAAAGAAGAACACGCTAACAAAACGGTTGAACAAAAGCGCGCGGTTATAATTAACGAAGGGTATTTGGCGCTTGATGAAGATAAAATTGCATCTCACTTCCGCTTTAGAATGAAAAAGGACAACCGCTATAGAAAGGAAGCTAAAATTTTAGAAGGTATCCTTTTAGAAAAGGGCAGAATAGAAAAACTTTGCCGTGAAGTTAAAGATTTTTATACCATTTTAACTTGCGGACAAGATATTTTCTATACCTATACCCGCTATCAACAAGCGTACGACTTAGAAGAATTTAACGGAAATACGGAAATGAGTCAGCACTATAAAGGCTTATTAGATAGCGAAAAGGCGGCGGGCAGAGAAAACTTGATTTACGGTATAAAACTAGAAAATCTTATTCCCGGCGACAGCGAAGAAAACGTTTCAAAATATTTCAGGCTTTATAAAGAAAGCACGGCAAAGAACGTTGCGTTATGCGTGTTTAACCAAAGGGCAAATCAACCGTATTTGCAATTTGAAACGATATCCTTCGTTAACAACGTGATAAGGCAATTTAGCGATATAATTTAAGGATACTTATGAAAAAGGGAATTTTTATCACCTTCGAAGGTTGCGAAGGGGTTGGCAAATCAAGTCAGCTTAGAATGTTGCAAGACTATTTGCGCGAACAAAATATAGCCTTTTATTTTACTAGAGAACCGGGTGGCACGGGCGTTAGTGAACAAATCCGCGCGGTTATTCTAGACGGTAAAAACAGCGCTATGGCAGACGAATGTGAAGCGCTTTTATACGCCGCAGCACGCGTTCAACTATTAAAAGAAGAAATTGAACCGCGCTTAAACAGGGGCGAACTTGTTATTTGCGACAGATACGTTGATTCTTCCCTTGCATACCAAGGCTATGCGCGTGGACTTGGCGTTGACTACGTTAAAAGCATAAACGATTACGCGTTCAAAAACGTTATGCCAGATTATACTATCTTTTTAAGACTTCCCCCAAGCGAAGCGTTCAAAAGAAAGGGTGGGGTAGACGGTACGGATAGGGTTGAACTTTCTGGCGTAGATTTCCACAACGCCGTTTTTGAAGGCTATAATAAACTTGCTAGTGAATATAAAGATAGATTTATCGTTATCGAAGCCACGGGCACTAAATACGAAACCCAACAAAAGATTATATCCGCTCTTAAAGAAAGAGGCGTATTATAGTAAACAAGGGGAATTATGATAGATTACGCGTCTTTAATTAAAGACACAACTGCATATAAAACCGTGCTTGGCGACAAGGCTAGCAGCAGGCTTTCGCACGCCTATTTGCTTGTTACGGCAGACGGAAACTCTCTTGACGAATATCTAAAAATATTTGCAAAACTTTTGCTTTGTCAAGCTCAAGAGCCTTGCGGAAAATGTCGCGCGTGTAAATTAATAGACGGTGGCGTGCACCCAGACGCATATTTTTACCCCAAAGAAAAACAAAACGTTACCGTTGACGACGTTAGCGAAATTATAGAAGAAACCTATCTTAAACCGATAGAAAGCAATAAAAAATTATTCGTTTTATCGCACGGCGAAAATTTATCTCTAGTCGTTCAAAACAAA
The DNA here is from genome assembly GCA_017465145.1 of Clostridia bacterium. Taxonomy (GTDB): domain Bacteria; phylum Bacillota; class Clostridia; order Christensenellales; family Borkfalkiaceae; genus UBA1259. The sequence continues at coordinate 94,036 of JAFTWU010000007.1, forward strand.
CTTTTAAAAACGCTAGAAGAACCGCCTGCAAACGTTATAATTTTGATAGGCGCAACGGTAGACTTTCCGTTATTATCTACCGTTAAAAGCAGGGTAAAAAGGCTAGAAATACCCGCTTTTTCCCAAGAAAAATTAATAAACGCGCTTAAAGAAGATTGCCCCGATTTAGATAAACTTGCTAACGCGTGTGCTCACGCAGAAGGTAGCGTTGGCAAAGCAATAGAACTTTACGGCGATGAAAACATAGGCAAGGTTACTCAATTTCTAAGCGAAATGGTGCTTGATATGAAGTCAAGCGCAAACGTTTTAGATTTTTCTATAAAACTTGCAAACGAAAAAATAGAAATTTTAGACCTTATTTCCGCAATGCAACTATTTTACCGCGATATGCTAAGTTATCTAAGTGGAAACGAAAAGGTTATAGTAAATAAAAAAAATTTAGACTTAATTAAAAAAGCGCAAGGATACACCCTTGGTTCTTGCGTACATATCCTTGAAAAATTAACCGAGGCGGAAAGCAGAAGAAGGGCTAACGCCAACCAACAAATGCTTACCGAGTGGTTATTGTTTCAAGTGTTGGAGGGAAAACATAAATGGCTAAAATTATAGGCGTTAAATTTAAAAACACCGCAAAAGTATATTATTTTGCCCCTGCAAACGAAAACGAAGTATACCCCGAAAAGTCGGGCGTTATCGTTGAAACTTCGCGCGGGCTTGAATACGCTACGGTAGTTTTTGGCGTTAAAGAAGTAGAAGAGAGCGAAATAGTTCACCCCTTAAAAACAATCGTAAGAAAGGCGACTAGTAAAGACGAAAAGACCGTTAAGGCTAACGAAGAAAAAATTCCAGAAGCAATGGACTTTGCACAGGAAAAAATTCAAGAACTTAACCTTAAAATGAAACTTATCGGTTGCGAATATTCTTTCGACGGCAAAAAGTTAGTGTTCTATTTTACTTCTGATAACCGCGTTGATTTCCGCGAACTAGTTAAACTTCTTGCAGCGCGTTTCCATTTAAGAATAGAACTTCGCCAAGTTGGTATCCGTGACGAAACCAAAATTTTGGGCGGTATTGCACCGTGCGGAAGAGAATGTTGTTGTGCAAGTTGCATGCCAGACTTTGGCAAGGTTACTATTAAAATGGCTAAAAATCAAGGCTTGCACCTAAACCCCGGTAAAATAAGCGGGCTTTGTGGCAGACTTATGTGCTGTTTAGAATACGAAAACGATTACTATGCAGAAGTTTACGACAAAATGCCCAAACTTGGCGGAACGGTAGGCACGCCAGAAGGGGACGGCATAGTAGTTTCTAACGATATGTTAAAACTTATCTCAAAAGTCAAAATTTCTAAACCTGACGGTAGCGAAGTTTATAAAGATTTCCCCGTGGATAGACTGTCTTTCAAGCGCAAATGCGACAACTGTAAAAAAGACGGCTGTACTAACGCTGACGAAACGGACGATTTAGACGAAGAAACGCAAGAATCTCTTGATAAAATTTTAGATTAATTTTAATTAAGTGTTTACAAACCAAAATTCTTGTGATAGAATAATTAAAGAAAATATTTAGGAGGTACAATCCAATGGCATATAAAATTAGTGATGCATGCATTTCTTGTGGTGCTTGCGCAGACACCTGCCCCGTAGGTGCAATTAGTGAAGGTGATACCCAGTACAATATCGACGCTGAAGCTTGCATAAGCTGTGGCGCGTGTGCAGCAGGTTGTCCCGTAGAGGCTATTTCAGAAGAATAAGAAACAGTCAACCTTAAGGCGCGATTAATTCGCGCCTTAATTTTTTGACCTTAAAATTTAGGTCAAATCGGTTATATAAAAAAATCAAACGGACTAAAGGAAAGTTTATGCGCGTTTTAGAAGACCTTAACCTAAACGGCTTAAAAATTTATCAAGACGACGAACTATACCGCTTTACTTCAGACGCGGTTCTTTTGTCGCGCTTTGCCACCGTTAAAGCGGGGGATAAGGTTGCCGATTTTTGTTCGGGTAGCGGTATCGTTGGTATTCACCTTTACGGCTTAAATGAAAAAGCCGTTAAAAGCGTTACCCTTTTTGAAATGCAAAAAGACCTTTACGAACTTTCTTTAGAAAGCATAAAATTTAACGGTTTGCAAGATAAATTCTTTGCCGTTAACACCCGCTTGCAAGATATCGGTAGCGACAGAGCGGGGGAATTTTCCCTTATCGTTTGCAACCCACCGTATATGGAAAAGGGGAGCGGGGCAAAAGATGAAAAAGAGTGTATTGCCGTTTGCAAGCGTGAAGAAACTCTTTCCCTAAAAGAGCTTGTTTTTACCGCGTCTAAGTGCTTAAAATTCGGCGGTAGGTTTGCCCTTTGTCACCGTGCAGATAGGCTTGCCGACGTCATTTTTGAACTTCGTACGGCGGGTATAGAGCCAAAAAGATTGCAATTTATATATTCGGGCAATAAAAAGCCGTATCTATTTTGTATAGAAGGCGTGCGCGGTGGTAAACCTGGTTTAGACGTGCTTACCCCCTTGGAGAATTAATATGTTATATTTTGTAGCAACACCTATCGGCAACTTAAAAGATATGTCTTATCGCGCGGTAGAAGTTTTGTCGCAAGTCGATGAAATCGCTTGTGAAGACACCCGCCACTCTCAAGTTTTGCTTAATCATTATGGCATTAAAAAGCCACTAGTTTCTTACCATAAGTTTAACGAAAGGGAAAGCGGACAAAAAATTATAGATAAACTTATTGCGGGCAAAAATATTGCCGTTATAACTGATGCGGGTATGCCCGTTATATCAGACCCCGGCAACGTTTTAGTTAATATGCTATACGAAAACGGGTTAGAATATACCGTAGTTCCGGGCGCTTGCGCGTGTGTTTCTGCGCTAGTATTAAGCGGGCTTAATAGCGAAAGATTTTGCTTTATAGGGTTTTTACCGCAAAAAGCAAGCGAAAGAAAGGCGCTGCTTGAAAAGTATAAGAGCCTTGATATGACGCTTATTTTCTATTGTGCACCCCACGATATTAAAAAGGATATAGAAACCGTTTATTCCGTATTGGGCGATAGAAGTGCCGTTGCCGTTAAAGAAATAACTAAACTGCACGAACGTGCCGAAAGGTTTAATTTAGCAGACGGCTTGCCAACTGAACCTAAAGGGGAATACGTTTTAGTGGTTGAAGGGGCAAAAGAAAACGCCGACTTCTTATCCTTAACGGAAAAAGGGCATATAGAACTTTATTTGTCGCAAGGTATGGACAAAAAGGACGCGTTAAAACGCGTTGCTAAAGAGCGTGGCGTTGCAAAATCTACCCTTTATAAATACACCATAGAAGACTAGTGCATTACGCTAAATTAAAAAAGACGCTTTAACTAAAGCGTCTTTTATTTTTTAATTTTTAGTTTAATTATTCGGTTAACGGTTATTTTTTATCGGTGCTACCAAAACCGCCCGTGCGAACGCCACAAGCATCGTCGTCAACGGTAATGCCGTATTCAACGAAAATACCTTGAGCAAAGGCTTGACCTTTTTCAATGGTTAAAGGAAGGTCGCCACAGTTGGTAAGTTTAATAAAAATATGACCTTCGTTATCGGCGAAGTAGTAATCGCTATCAATAATGCCAACGGTGTTGTTTAAGGTAAGGCGATACTTAAAGCCTAAACTACTGCGCGGATAAATTTTAAGCACCCACCCTTCGTCTATTTTAACCCTGATACCCGTTGCAACCTTAACCGTTTTACCGGGTGCAACGTTAAAAGATGCGGGGGCAAAAAAATCGTAGCCCGCACTACCGCTAGTTGCCCTTTTAGGAAGAATTATGTCTTCATAAGCGGAAATGGGTGCAACGCCGTCAAACTGAGTTACACTAACTTTTTCAAACTTTGCAATTTTTTTCATATAATCACCAACAAAAGTTTTCTAATAAAATTATATCAAATATTATGCGCAAAAGCAATAGCAATTTTCTTGCTTGCGCCCCTAAGATTAAAGTTTTTTGCCAAGCGGTTTTAGGCGTTTATTGTATATAAAAGTAAAGGTTGCCGTAAGCAAAAAGGTTAGAAGAGCAAAGGCGGGGAAAAGCCAAATTAAATCTTTTGCAATAAGACCAAAAAGTGGGGGCATAATCATAATACCCGTGTTGCAAGCCACCATGCAAAATCCCACGATAGACGGCGAAACGTCCGCGCCAAAGTTGTTGGGCGTGGCGTGTATAAGGTTGGGGAAGGTTGGACCTATACCAAAGCCAATAAGAACTATTAAAACGCCCTTAACTATAGGTGGAACGGGGGTAAATAGCCCTATAAGTGCCACACCTATAACGATATAGCCTATTTTAAGAATAGTTCCGCAAGAAATTTTATTCGCAACAAAACCAACTATAAACCTGCTTGCCATAATTCCAACGAAATATAGCGTAAGGAATAACGACGCGACGTCGGGGTTAAGCCCTTCTGATAAGACAAGATAGGTGCTTGCCCAAATATCGCAAGTAAATTCTAGCGCCGTTGCAAAAAAGAAGGTGCACCAAGCACTTCTAACCGCAGGCATTTTTAACATTTGACGGGTGGAAAGAATTTTGCTATCCGTTTGTTTCTTTTCGGGAGTATTGCTTTTAACTTTATTCCAAAGTGGTAAGGCGACAACTGATAAAACCGCAAGCCCCGCCTGAATAAAAAATATCGTTTTATAGCCCACTCTCCAACCGCCCGCAACGGAAAGGGTAAAACTCATAATAAAGGGGCTTAGCGCCACGCCTAGACCGTAAAAACCGTGCATAAAGTTCATATGCGTTGGTTTATAGTGCAAAGAAACGTAGTTGTTAACGGCAGCGTCTATCGCGCCCGCGCCAAAACCAAGCGGAACGCAAAAAAGCATTATCCACCAAACGTTAGGGGATAAAGAAAACCCTAAAAGCGCGCCCGCCGTCGTTATAGTGCTAAGAGCGGTAACGGGGCCCGTGCCAAGTTTTTTAATTATGCGCGCGCTAAAAAAACTTGCCAAAACCGTGCTTAAAGATATAAGCATAGAAAGTATACTTTGATAGCCAACGGGTATGTTAAGGCTAGCGTACATATCAGGCCAAGCAGAACCAAGTGCCGAATCGGGCACGCCAAGACCGATATATATCGTGCATATAATACAAAGCAAAAACGTTGCCAAATTCCGCACTCCTTTAATATGATAAGACAATTTTATCACAAACGGCGAAAAAAAGCGAAGGGTTTAACGAATAAAACGAATAATTTTAGCCAAAATATATTATTATTTTAAATGGCAAATTGCCACGAAAAGAAGTTAAAAATATACCCGTGCGAAAGGCGAAAAAAACAGAGCAAAAAGACGAGTAATTTTTCAAGCGGTATTGACAAGTTAAACAAAAAAACATAAAATAAAATATAGCAAAAATAAGGAGGCTTTAATATGAAAGTGTGTGTATACGGCGCTTCAAGTGAGCGCATTGATGAAAAATATAAAAACGCCGGTTTTGACCTTGGCAAAAAAATGGGAGCAAAAGGCTACACCCTAGTTTTTGGTGCGGGTGCAGAAGGTATGATGGGTGCGGTTGCGCGCGGTTTCCACGCAGGTGGGGGCAAGGTGCACGGCTATATTCCCAAGTTCTTTGAAGAAGGTGGATACGAAGCCATTTATTACGATTGCGACGAACTTAACTTTACCGAAACTATGGCGGAAAGAAAGACGGGCATGGAAAACGAGTGCGATGCGTTTATTATCACCCCCGGTGGCATAGGTACGTTTGAAGAATTTTTCCAAGTGTTCACCTTAAAGCAACTAGGTCGTCACGACAAGGCGATAGTTTTGTTTAATAGTTACGGCTATTACGACGATATGCGCGTGCTTATTGAAGACGCTATCAAGTCAAAGTTCGTTAACAAAGAGTGCGCTCATCTTATTAAATATTGCGACACCGTTGAAGAAATTATGGAATATTTAGAAAGTTATACCCCAAGCGATATCGCGTGGAGCAGGTTAAAACGAATTCGTGACGACGGCTAAAAGGTAAAGGACTTTCAAACGATTAAGAGAAAATGCAACTGATTTTGGCAAGCGCATCACCGCGCCGAAAAGATATATTAACTGAATACGGCTATACTTTTAAGATAATTACCGCCGATTACGAAGAAAAGGCGTTTACAACTAGCCCCGAAGAAACGGTAAAAGAATTTGCTTTGGGCAAAGCCACCGCCGTTTATCAAAGTCTATCCGCAAAGGATAGAGAAGATAGCGTTGTGCTTGGCGCGGATACCGTGGTTAGTTTAGATGGCAAAATTTTAGGCAAACCCCAAGGGGTAGAAGACGCGAAGGAAATGCTTAAAAGCCTATCGAATAGGGCGCACGCAGTATATACGGGTTACGCTATCGTAAGTAAAAGTGGCGTAATACAAAAAGCCGTTAAAACGGAAGTGGTTTTTAACGCTTTAGCCGATAGTTTAATAGAAGAATACGTTGCTACGGGCAAGCCTTTAGATAAAGCGGGAGCTTACGGCATACAAGACGGCTATCCTTTGGCAAGTGCGGTAAACGGCAGTTTATATAACGTTATCGGTTTGCCGATAGAAGAAATTGATATAGAACTTAAAAAGATATTAAAAAAATAAAAATAAAAGCAAAAGATATTTAGACAAGGAGAATAAGAAATGATTGATATTTTTTCCATAAAAGACTTTAAGTTTCCAAAAGGCTTTGAATGGGGCGCGTCAACGGCAGGTCACCAAATAGAAGGCGACAACGTTAATAGCCAATGGTGGCATATGGAAAACAAAAGGCTAAAAGAAGGAACTGACCCGCAATGGGAAGTTTCTGGTAAGGCTTGCAATAGTTATAATATGTGGAAAGAAGATAACGACCTTTTGCAAGAAATTGGCTGTGGCGTTTACAGAATGAGCGTTGAGTGGTCAAGAATAGAACCTAACGACGGCGACTTTAGACAAGAAGAAGTCGACCACTATATCCGCATTTTCGAAGACCTTAAAAAGCGTGGAATAAAAGTAAGCGTAACCCTAGTTCATTTCTGCTGGCCGGAATGGTTTGAGAAAAAAGGCGCGTTTACTAATCCTAGTTGGGAAGATGCCCTTAAATATTGGGAAAGATATTTAAATTACATAGTTCCTAAAATCGCACAATACGTTGATAGTTGGTGCGTTATGAACGAGTTTAACCTTGGTTATAAAGAAAGCGACTTTTTCTATAAAGAAAGGTGCGTAAGGTTGCACGCAAGGGCTTATCATATTATTAAACAATATTCAGACAAGCCTATAAGCACGGCGCACGCGCATATTCAATTCGTTCCAAAACGCTTAGGTGACGAGTTCGACGGTGCAATTGCTAAATATTACGACGTTATAAATAACGAATTTTGGTATCACGCAATCAGAACGGGCGAAATAGTTTTCCCGCACAGAGATGCTTTTTACGATAAAGAAATTAAAAACGCCTGCGACTATTGGGCGGTTAACACCTATCGCAGACGTTTGGTTGATAGCAGAATAGAATCTACTAGGGGCAAAACTTATGCTTTTTCTATAATGGATTTAACCACAAGAACGGAATTCTATATAGATGAATTTAACCCAGAATGTATAATTCATAACCTTTCAAAGTTAAGGGATAAGCCCGTAGTTATAACTGAAAACGGCATTTCATCTGATAAAGACGAGTTCCGTATCGTGTGGATACTAGAATACCTTACCGCCCTAAAAGAAGCCATTGATTCTGGCGTAGACGTAAGGGGCTATTACTATTGGTCACTTTTAGATAACTACGAATGGGGCTCATACAGACCTAAATTTGGTTTAGTAGACGTTGATAGGGCAAACGGCTTTAAGCGTACCATTAAACCAAGTGGACATTTCTATAAGGAAATTATCAAAAACAACGGCTTTAGCCAAGAAATACTTAGAAAATACTTAACCGAACAACCTAGGATTTAATAAGGGTAAGGAAATAAAGCGTGTAAAAAACGAAAAGAAACGGTGAACGAAAAGTTCACCGTTTTTTACTTATTATATTGATATAACTTGAAGAGATTGCCTAAGCCTTGGTAAAAAGTTTATTTAAAATTTAAGCGACTTTTTCTACCGTTAAAGTAAAGTCTAGCAAATTAACGGTCAATTTGTAAGTGCCGTCTTGTCTAAACTGAGAGTCCTGAGAAACGTCTTCTTCATCACCGATTACGGTAAGGGTATAACGCATTCCAAGTTCGGGATAAAAGGTCGGAGAATAGTCGTATGCGCTTGCGGTAAGGGTGTGTTCAAACAAGTAAGGGGTGTTTTCATTTTTCGGTGAAAGCACGGTGCCTTGCCACCCAACTTGGCAAAAATAATTTGCGGTTTCGGGGGATAAAAGTTCTAACCTTAAAACGTAAGTCTTTGCGTTAAAATAAACCTTATAAGTGCCACCAACGTGAACTCGAACGCTTTGCACGTTATTAGTGTTATAGTAAATCAACCTATCTTTAAGCGTGTTTTCCACCGTCATTTTATAGTGGCTGTTGTGCGATTCACTATAAAAACCGATAGAAGAGTTGCGCGGTATCGTTTTTTCAATAAAATATTCGTTCGTTGCGCTGTTAAACGACATAGGTGTATAGGTGTGGTCGTCAAGAGAAACGTGAACGTTCAGTTCGCAACTTTTTATCGTTTCGTATACGGGGGTATCAATATCTTTAACCTTAACCATATCAATGGCAAAAGTTTCTACGTCTAAAATAAGGTTGTAAACCCCTTGTTTAATAATATTTATTTGTAGTGGGTTGCCTTTTGATGTGTATTCAACCGAGGCGTATTCTTGGTCGGTACTGTCGGAAAGGCTGGCGTAGATAGTGCCAAGGTCAGTTATTTTTTTGTAATAAATTACCTGAAAAAAATCTTCTACGTAAAAGTAAATATTGTGGTAAATTCGCTTATTTTCGTTTTCTTTATCAAGGGTAAAAGGTCTGTCGATAGTATAGTTACCGTTAATTTCAGTAACTAGGTCTATTGACGAAGAATTATAATAAATTTCGCCGTCTATATATTCGTAATCATCGTCGGTTGGTGGAGTGAATTCCGATAGGTCGATAGAGTTGTCGATTTGCGGAAGACCACCCGTGTCGCCATCGTCGCCATCTCTGTCGTCAAGACCTGCAAAAAGGTCGCAACCAGCAAAAGGAACCAAACTGATGAGAAGCAATAGCGTTACTATAAAATATAAAAACTTTCTTTTCATAATAAACTCCTTTAACGGTAGTTTCTAATTTTATTATAGCACGAAAAAAATTTAAAGCAAGATTGAAGGCAAAAATTGACTTGCGTTTTTAACAAGAGTATAATAAAAATATGTTTGGAGAAAGATTAAAAGAGTTGAGAAAAGAAAATAATATAACGCAACAGCAGTTGTCCGATTCGCTTGGTTGCAGTCAATCTATGATTGCGCGTTGGGAGAGCGGGGAATGTGAGCCAACCGAAAGCGTTATTAAAAAAGTTGCAGAGTATTTTAGCGTTTCTGCCGACTATCTTTTAGGTATTAGTGAAGTATAATAAAAAGAACACCATATAACAAAAAGACTACCGTTTGGTAGTCCTTTTTTGCGCTTATTTTGCGCTTGTTTTGGCGCACCCGCCAAGAGTTGAACTTGGAACGGCGCCGTCGGAGGGCGCTGTTTTATCCAATTAGACTACGGATGCGTATGCCGTTGCCTAAACTCAGGCAACGGCATTAGTTTTATCAATTATTCTTTATCTTTAGTTTGTTCTTTAACTATTACTTTAACTTGCCAAATACGTTTTACGGTAGATTTCATAACTTCAATCTCTAAATTTTCGTGTACGTATTTTGTGCCGGCACGCGGAATTTCGCCAAGTTTTTCCGTTATCCAACCGCCAACGGTAGATGCTTCTGCATCGTCGTCGTCAAATTCCATTTCCAAATATTCAAACATATCGGAAACGGGGGCTTTACCGTCAACTAGATAGGTGTTGCCGTTAAGGGCGCGGAAGTAATTTATTTCTTCATCGTGTTCGTCCCAAATTTCGCCAACAAGTTCTTCTAAAATATCTTCCATAGTAACTATGCCAAGCGTTCCGCCATATTCGTCTAAAACGATTGCCATATGCACTTTCTTTTGTTGTAATTGTTTAAGTAGTTTAGATATTTTAGCGTGTTCAGTAGTATAAAAAGCGTCTTGAACGATATCTTTAACGTTCTTTTTGCCATCTAAATAAGCGTTGAAAAAGTCCTTTTGGTGAACCGTGCCAATAACGGTATCAATGGTGTCTTTATAAACGGGAATACGCGAATAACCTTCCACGTCGAAAGCCTTTCTAAAGTCTTCCATATTGTCCGCAATATCTAGGGCAACTATGTTTACGCGGGGAACTAAAATATCGCCAACTTCTAAATCGTCAAATTCAATAACTTGGCGTATAAGGTTAGTTTCTTCTTCACGCAAAGTGCCGTCTTCTTCCGCTTCTTCAACAACGGTCATAATTTCTTCTTCAGTAATAACGTCGTTGTTCTTTAGTCGGAAAACTTTACTAATAAGCCATTTCCATCCGTTGAAAATTAAGTTGATGGGGAATAGGATATAGTAAAAACTTATTATAAGCGGATAAAAGGTCATTGACATTTTTTCCGGATAGGTTTTTGCAATAAATTTAGGGGTAATTTCGCCAAAGATTAATACCGCTACCGTCAACGCTATGGTAGATATTAAATTGTGGTCTACGTTAGTGCCGTTTAAGACTAAAGCAAAAAAGGTTACGCCAAGAGTAGACGCGGTTATGTTTACGATATTGTTGCCAACTAAAATAGTGCTTATTAATCTATCGTAATTATCTTCTGCAAGTTTTAAGGTTTTTTGGGCAAGTTTATTGCCACCGTTTGCTTTTGCGCGTAGTTTAATTCTGCTTGCGCAAGAATATGCGGTTTCCATTGAAGAAAAGAAACCAGAGAGCAAAATTAAACCGATAATCGCTATCAGTAACGGGACGGAGCCGTCAGGCATGATGTTCTCCTTAACATTAATATATTATATTTATTATACAACACAGTATAAAGGTAAATGCAAAAAAAAGCAAGTATTTTACGCTTGTCGTCGTTTTATTTGATATTTTTTGGCGGTTGTGTTATTATATAGGCGATTAAGGAGAATTCTATGGCAAAAACAGTAGTAGTAGGTATGAGCGGTGGCGTAGACAGTTCAGTTGCCGCCCTATTATTAAAGCAACAAGGCTATAACGTTATAGGTCTTTATATGAGTAATTGGGAAGAACAAGACGAATGCGGTGCTTGTACGGGTGAAGAAGATTTTGCCGACGTGCGCCGTGTTGGTAACGCTCTTGGCATACCCTATTACACCGTTAACTTTGCCAAAGAATATATGGACAGAGTTTTTTCCTATTTCCTTGCGGAATACAAGGCGGGCAGAACGCCTAATCCAGACGTTTTGTGCAATCGTGAAATAAAGTTTAAGGATTTCAAAGATTACGCTTTCCGTTTGGGCGCGGACTACGTTGCAACGGGGCATTACTGCGATATCTTGCACGATGGGGATACTCACTATCTATTAAAAGCAAAAGACCAAAGTAAAGACCAAACGTATTTTCTAAATCAACTATCTCAAAAACAGTTAGAAAACGTTTTGTTCCCCCTTGGCAAGTTAGATAAAAGCGAAGTTAGGCGCATTGCCGAAGAAAACGGGCTTGCCACAGCAACCAAAAAGGATAGCACGGGCATTTGCTTTATAGGGGAACGCAATTTTAGACAATTTTTGCAAAATTATATTCCCGCAAAACCGGGTAAAATTATGACTTACGACGGCAAGATTTTGGGCGAACATTTGGGGCTTATGTATTATACCATAGGTCAGCGTAGGGGCTTAGGTATCGGCGGTCAAAAAGAAGACGACGGTAGCCGTTGGTTCGTTATAGAAAAAGACTTAAAAAACAATATTTTATACGTTGCACACGGTGCGGAAGATAAACTTTACAGCAAAGGTTTAATTTGCAACGCGGTTAATTGGATACCGTCCGTTCCCGCGGAAAAAACCTTTAAGTGCACGGGCAAGTTCCGTTATCGTCAACCTGAACAGGCTTGCACGGTAAATATTAAAGACGACGGTTCAGTTTACGTGGAATTTGAAGAAAAACAACGCGCTATAACCGAAGGGCAATTCGCGGTATTCTACCAAGGCGAAAAATGTATCGGCGGTGGTGTGATAGAAAAGGCAATATTTTAGTTGGCTTTTAAGGAGAAAATATGAAAAAATTACTTGATAGTTCAAAACCTTTTTATAAAGCAAATCTGCATTGTCACACGGTATATTCAGACGGCAAGTGGACGCCCGAAAAGGTAAAAGAAGAATTTAAGGCGAAAGGCTATTCTATCGTCGCTTTTACCGACCACGAACATATAATCAGTCAATCTCACCTAAATGACGAAAACTTCCTTGCGCTTGTCGGTGCGGAAATTGCCATAAAAGAGATTCCAGAAATTTCATCGTTAAAGAAAACCGACATGATGGTTACCCACTTTAACGTTTATTCTAAAGACCCTTCTAACGTCGTTAGCCCTTGCTATGAAAAGCGTTACGATAGATATGGTATTCAAGATGCATACGATAGGCTTGTTTACGACGGGGAATATAAAAGAGATTTTTCCATTAAAGGCATCAACGAAATGCTTAAGATTTTTAAGGAAAAAGGTTTTTTGGTTTCTTATAATCACCCAAGTTGGTCTTTAGAAGATGCGTCCCGCTATTTGCAATTTGAAGGGATAGATTTCGTGGAAATTTTTAACACGTCTTGCAATTTTAGTGCGCGTACGGACGACGAACACGTTTTAGATGATTTCTTCCGCCACGGTAAAAAGGTTTTCTGTACTTGTGCAGACGACAACCACAATATCCCGGACAGAAGGGGACAAGACGTCTTTGGCGGTTGGGTATGTATCAATGCCGATAAACTTGATTACGCGGAAATTATCGGCGCGTTAGAGAGGGGTGACTTTTATGCGTCAACCGGTCCTGAAATTTATTCATTAACTATTGAGGGGCAAACGGTTACAATTGAAACTTCTGATGCAAAAGATATTGGTTTAATCACAAAAGGTAGGCGCGCCCCCGTCGTTTACGCCGAAGATGGCGGGTTTATCACAAGTGCAACCTTTGCGTTAAGCGACTTAGATACCTATTTTAGAATAAGGGTTACCGACCAAAACGGCAAGCGTGCTTACACTCAAGTATATCCCGTGCCTAGAAAAGAAGACTAAAATTTATTTAACACCATTTCAAAATTGCTTTTAGGCTTTTGTGTTCCTATACATTATATAATATATATAATACGTGTGCGCGCGAAGTAAAGTCGATAATCAAAAGGCAATAATAGGAAAATAAGGGAAAGAGCTGTGTAAAACACTATAAAAACAAAAAAAGACGGACAAAAGTTAGATTTTGTCCGTTTTTAACTTATTTTTAAAAAGTTTAAACTTTTTCGTAAAAAATGGTTGACTTTAAATTGGTTTTACTTTATAATTCCAATTACCCCTTGAGAAAAATTTGGGGTTCATAAGCAAAATCGTTTGTAATTTACTAACGATTTACAGCATAGCAATTACAAAATATCGTGGTTATCAAATTAAAAAAACACAATATTTTGTGGGGCAAAAAAAGTTTGAAAAAAACTGAAAAAAACTTTAAAAAATGTTTGAAAATTGCTTGACTTAAAAAAATGCTTATGATATTATGTATAGGCTGTCGCTTGCGATAGCGTAAAACACCAACCGTTGTTGGTGAGCGTTGTTTAAAAATTGAATAGAAGGAAATAAGACGAAATAATAGTTATTTTGAAAGTTTCTGTCAAAATCTTTGAAGTATGAAATATGTACTTTAGAAAACAGTCATAATATGACAACACGCAAAATATAGCGTAAAAATCGTTAGAGCAGTTGAGCTTACGAGCTCGGCTTTAAATAATTAAACTTAAGAGTTTGATTCTGGCTCAGGACGAACGCTGGCGGTGTGCTTAATACATGCAAGTCGAGCGGAGATTTGGGGGCTTGCTCCTAAATCTTAGCGGCGGACGGGTGAGTAACGCGTGAGCAACCTGCCTATATCTGGGGAATAACACATAGAAATGTGTGCTAATACCGCATAAGACCACAGTAGGGCATCCTACAGGGGTAAAAGATTTATCGGATATAGATGGGCTCGCGTTCCATTAGATAGTTGGTGGTGTAACGGACCACCAAGTCGACGATGGATAGCCGACCTGAGAGGGTGATCGACCACATTGGAACTGAGATACGGTCCAGACTCCTACGGGAGGCAGCAGTA
>JAFTWU010000002.1 GCA_017465145.1 Clostridia bacterium
AAAGTTGATATCTTCGTTGCCGGTGTAGGAACGGGCGGAACGGTTACGGGTGTAGGCAAATATCTAAAATCAAAAAATCCTAAAATTAAAGTCGTAGCCGTTGAGCCTTCTTCTTCAGCCGTATTATCCACAGGCGTTGCAGGCTCACACAAAATTCAAGGTATCGGCGCAGGGTTTGTTCCTGACGTTCTCGATACTAGCGTATATGATGAAATAATCACCGTCACTAATGAAGACGCTTTTGCAACGGGAAAAGAAATAGGAAAATTAGAAGGTGTTTTAGTCGGTATTTCTTCGGGCGCAGCGCTAAAAGCTGCGATAGAACTTGCTAAAAGAGAAGAAAACGCAGGTAAAAATATCGTAGTTTTATTCCCTGATACGGGCGATAGATATCTTTCCACCCCACTTTTTAACGAATAAACGCCGGTAACTACTTCATTTTATTGCAATTATACGGCAATAGTTGTATAATAAATTCATACTAAAAAGATAGGTTATTTAATATGAAGATAATTGATTTATTAACTGAAGAAAAATTAACCCTTTCGTTTGAAGTGTTTCCACCCAAAACCGAAAGCGCGTTTGACAGCGTAAGGAAAGCAACTGAAGAGATTGCAAAATTAAAACCTGCGTTTATGAGCGTAACTTACGGTGCGGGCGGTGGAACGAGTAAATATACTTTGGATATCGCAAAAAACATATTAAAAGAGTACGGTGTGCCGACTTTGGCGCACCTTACTTGCGTTTCTTCAACAAAACAAACGGTAAAAGAAAGAATAATCGATATTAAAAATTCGGGCATAGAAAACGTAATGGCACTACGTGGCGATATTCCTAAGGAACTTGAAAACGCCGATAGAAGCGACTGGGATTATCAGCACGCCATAGATTTAATAAGAGAATTAAAAGAATATAGCCCTGACCTTTGCGTAGGCGGTGCGTGTTATCCTGAAATTCACCCCGAGAGCGTAAATCAAAAGGAAGATATAAAATACTTAAAAGAAAAGGTTGATGCGGGTTGTGATTTTTTAACTACGCAAATGTTTTTTGACAATAACCTTTTGTATAATTTTTTGTATAAAATTCGTGAAGCAGGTATAACCGTTCCCGTTATGCCGGGCATTATGCCGATTACAAATGCAAATCAAGTTGAGCGCGCTATTAAACTTTCGGGTTCGTTTATGCCCCAACGCTTTAAGAGTTTGGTGGATAAGTTCGGAACGAATCCCGACGCTATGAAACAGGCGGGTATAATTTACGCAACCGACCAAATTATAGACCTTTTTGCAAACGGCATAAAGAACGTTCACGTTTATTCGATGAACAAACCCGACGTTGCTGAAAAGATTTTAACTAATCTATCAAGTATTTTGAACTGATATGGTATATCCCGTTTACGTTAAAAACTATCCTGCCCCTGATTTTAACAAAAAAGAAATTTTACGTTACGCTGGTGTTAAGGAAAATATATCTGAAATTAACGCGCTAATTGATGAGTGCATAAAAGAATTAGACGGTAAATTAACTTACAAGGTGTGCTACAGCGAATATCCCGTAAAAATTATATCTAACGATATTGATTTAACTTTTACTGCGGTAATATCTAAAGACCTAGCAAAAAACCTTAAAAACTGTAACCGTTTTATTCTTTTTGCTGCAACCGTCGGTTTAGGCGTAGATAGGCTTATTGCAAAATATAGCGCGTTATCTCCCGCCAAAGCGCTTATTTTTCAAGCAATCGGGGCGGAAAGAATAGAAAGCCTTTGCGATTTATTTAATAATGATATTAAAAAAGAGTACAAAGCGGTTAGACCAAGATTTTCCGCAGGATACGGCGATTTATCGATAGAAATTCAAAAAGATATTTTTACGGCGCTTAACTGTTCTAAAAATATAGGCGTATCCTTAAACGAAAGCCTTTTGATGTCCCCGTCAAAATCTGTTACTGCGATAATAGGCATTGCAAACGATAGCGATTGCGCGGGTGAGAACGGTTGCTTTTCGTGCAAAAAAACCGACTGCGAATTTAGGAGAGAAAATGAAAATTAAAGAATATCTTAAAGACAACTTAATATTTCTCGACGGCGGAATGGGCACGCTTTTGCAAGCAAACGGATTAAGAGCAGGAGAACTTCCCGAACGATGGAACAAAACATACCCCGAAGTTATAACCGCAATTCACAAGGCGTATTTTGATGCGGGCAGTAACGTTGTCAGTACCAACACTTTCGGTGCTAATTCTCTTAAATTTTCTGACGATGAACTTGAAGAAATAATTAAGTGCGCCGCTCAAAACGCTAAAAAGGCAAAAGAACAATCGGTTGGCGCTAAAGAAAAATGGATAGCGCTAGATATAGGACCTACGGGCAGAATGTTAAAGCCTTACGGCGATTTTGATTTTGAAGATGCCGTTAAAGTGTTTTCAAAAACAGTAAACTTGGGCGTTAAATACGGCGTTGATTTAGTGTTTATAGAAACAATGAACGACAGTTACGAAACCAAGGCGGCGGTTTTGGCGGTAAAAGAAAACTGCGATTTACCCGTTTTCGTTTCTAACGCATACGGTGAAGACGGAACTTTAATGACGGGAGCAAATCCCAAAGCAATGGTCGCTATGCTCGAAGGTTTAGGCGTTGACGCAATAGGGGTAAACTGTTCGTTCGGTCCTAAAAAACTCGCGCCCGTTGTGGAAGAATACCTTAAATATTCGTCCATCCCCGTTCTTTTAGAGCCAAACGCAGGACTTCCTAAAGTAGTTGACGGAAAAACAGTTTACGACGTTCTACCCGAAGAATTTTCTTCTGACGTTAGCGCGCTTATTAAAAATGGCGTTCGTATTGCTGGCGGTTGCTGTGGCACTACACCCGATTATATTAAAGCGCTAGTAGAAAAAACCAAAGGTCAAGCGCCCGTTCAAATAGAAAAGAAAAACTTTTCGATGGTTTCATCTTATACTCACGCAGTTGAATTTGACGCTAAACCTATTTTGATAGGCGAAAGAATCAATCCGACGGGCAAGAAAAAATTTAAAGAAGCCTTAAAAGCAAACGATATAGACTATATATTAAAAGAAGGCGTTTCTCAACAAGAAAAGGGCGTGCATATTTTAGACGTTAACGTAGGACTTCCCGAAATTGACGAAACTAAAATGCTAACTACCGCCGTTAAAGAACTTCAAGCCATTATAGATTTACCCTTGCAAATTGATACGTCTAATATTTTAGCAATGGAAAAGGCGTTGCGCGTTTATAACGGAAAAGCAATGGTGAACTCGGTAAACGGCAAAAAAGAGAGTATGGAAGCCGTTTTCCCACTCGTAAAAAAATACGGCGGATTAGTGGTTTGCTTAACGCTTGACGAAAACGGTATCCCTGAAAAAGCCGAAGATAGACTAAACATTGCTAAAAAGATTTTAGCAAAGGCAAACGAGTACGGGATTGACAAAAAAGACTTGATTTTCGACCCGTTGGCGCTCACGATAAGCGCGGATAAAAACGCAGGAGTAGAAACGCTTAAAGCAGTAAAATTAATTAAAGAAAAATTAGGTGCAAACACTTCTCTCGGTGTTTCTAACGTATCGTTTGGACTTCCCGAAAGAGATATTATAAACGGAAATTTCTTTACTCTTGCTCTTTATAACGGTTTATCGGCAGGTATAGTTAACCCCTATTCAAACGAAATTATGAAAGCGTATCACGCATTTCGTGCGATTAATGGACTTGACAATAATTTTGAAAAGTATATTAAATTTACTGAAAACTTGCCAAGACAAACGACAGTTGCAGTAGATACGACTACAAAAACGACGGATAGCGGAGAATACAAATCCGAACTGCAAAAGGCGATAATCAAAGGTCTTAAGGAACAGGCAAGCGCAATTACCAAAGAATTGCTATTAACTGAAAAACCGCTTGATATAGTCCAAAACGAGATTATTCCCGCGCTTAATATCGTTGGAGTTGGCTTTGAAAACAAAACGGTATATTTACCGCAACTTTTAATGAGCGCAGAAGCGTCGAAGTCAGCGTTCGAGCGTATAAAAGAAAGTATGAGTGACGGAAAAACGGCAAACAAATGCGCTTTCGTTATCGCAACGGTAAAGGGAGATATTCACGATATAGGTAAAAATATAGTTAAACTGCTTTTGGAAAATTACGGATTTAACGTGTGTGATTTAGGTCGCGACGTTTCTCCCGAAACAGTGGCTGAAAAAACTATAGAATTAAAAGCGCCGATAGTAGGTCTTTCCGCACTTATGACGACTACCGTTCCCGCAATTGAACAAACAATAAAATTATTAAGAGAAAAAGCGCCTTGGTGCAAAATCGTAGTTGGTGGCGCTGTGCTCAATAAAGAGTATGCGGATATGATAGGTGCTGATAAGTATGCAAAAGACGCTATGGAAACGGTAAGGTACGCCGAAGAAATAAATAACAGTTTATAAAAAAATAACAACTAAATATAGCAATGCGAGTTGTGTTAATTCACAGAGAGTAGGGAAAGTGCGGTGAAAATCCGTCGCAACAGTCATTACGGTTAAAGTCCGATAGCCTACCCGTTGCTACAAGCGTTATCATCTCGGGCAATGGAGAACGTGATAACGTTATTTAAGCGTGCCCGAGTGGCACGTTTTTTCATTTACAAGGAGAAAAAATATGAAAAAATTTACAACACTTTTATTTGCGTTTTTATTATGTTTTATAACGGCTTTTTCAGTCGCTTGTAAAAACGGCGAAGCGACGGCAAAAATTGAGTCTGTAACCGAAACACAAATTGTTATGTCTATTGAAGAAACTGACGGCAAAGCCACCGCTTTTGATGCGCTTAAATCATTGAGAAATCAAGATTTAATTTCTTTTGATTATGTAGAAAGTTCTTATGGTGCTTATATTACGTCAATCAATGGTAAAGCAGAATACGTGATAGAATCTACGTTAACTTCAAGTAAAGGCTATTCGTGGATGTTATATACATCGGATATGGAAAATGCCTACGAAGAAAAGAGCATTGAAATAAACGGAATAACTTGCGGGCAATCGGCTTTCGGTGCAAGTTCACTTGCCGTAAAGTCCGATGAATTATATGTTTGGGTTTTTGAGTATTACGAATATACGTGGTAAAAAATGAAAGATAAAGAATTGTTACAGGCAAAAACTAAAAAAGCGAGTATGCAGTCGGCAAAAGAGTGTGCCTACGTCGCCGTTTTCGTAGCCGTACTTATCGCCGTGCAGTTTGCTCTTTCTTTTGTGCCTGGCGTTGAACTAGTAACCGTTTTATTCGTTACGTTTTCTTTTGTTATGGGAATAAAACGCGGTGTAATTTCCGCTATTGCTTTTACCCTTTTAAGGCAGTTGGTTTTCGGTTTTGCACCAACGGTGCTTATTCTCTATCTCTTTTATTTTCCACTATTAACGTTTATTTTTGGGTTTTTAGGTAGTAAAATAAAGAATCCGTTAAAGTTGTTGCCACTTATCGTTTTAGTTTCTTGCGTGTGTACGGCTATGTTTACTATGTTAGATAACGTAATCACTCCTATTTGGTACGGGTACGGGCAAAAATCTACAAAGCTCTATTTTATGGCGTCTATTCCGTTTATGATACCGCAAGTGATTTGCTCTCTAATTTCAGTATCAGTTTTGTTCTATCCACTATATAAGGTGTTTATAGCATTTAGATAATTGTAAACGATTTTGTGGTACAAATTTTTAGGTACTACACTCTTACATCTTCATATTCGAATATTAAATCCGTGCGGAGTATAAACGCTTTAAGCGTGTTTTGATTCGTACGGATTTTTTATCCCATTAGGTCGGTGGTAGTTTTATCAGCGACTTTTTAAAAGATATTTTTTAAGTTTTCGGGTTATATTTTTAATTTTCGTGTCCTTGGGTATATAGAGAGAATTTTAGCGTAAACCGTGTAATTTTCTATTTTTTGTCCTTGGATAAGTGAGGACTAAAATAAAAAAAACTTTAAGAAAGTGGTGCTTATGTGCTACTAAAAGGCAGTGCAGCTTAGCCTATTCCCGATAATCCGTTCGATTTTTTAGAGCCTATACATAAACAAAAATGCCCTATATCCTATTACGATAAGACGGAAATGAAAAAACTGTTTGAAGTGATAAAAGGTCACCCATTAGAAGTTCCATTAACACTTGCAGCCTATTATGGTTTTCGTAGAATTGAAGTGTTAGGAATTAGGTGGAGCGCGATTGATTTTGAGCATAAACTCATAACGATTAATCACAAGTTGCTTGTGGTTGAAAGACAAGTCATTTTAACCGACCAATTAAAGACCAAAACGAGCCATAGAACGCTCCCACTGATTGCGCCCGTAGAAGAGTTGCTTCTTCGGCATAAGGCTAAAATAGAAGAAAATAAAGAGTTCTACGGCAACGTTTATGACAAGAGGTTTTTAGATTACGTCTGTGTGGAAGAAGATGGTAAAATCGTATATCCCGACCATTTAACGAAAAAGTTTGCAGACTTGATTAAGGAAAACGGTTTAAGACATATTCGCTTTCACGATTTAAGACATAGTTGTGCAAGTAATATGCTTGCAAGCGGTGTACCTTTGAAAGAAATTCAAGAATGGCTTGGACACTCGGATTTTTCTACGACGGCAAACGTGTACTCTCATCTTGATTTTAGTTTTAAGATACAAGCGGCAAACACGATTTTATCTGCCTATTCCGATGAAGAACCTGCAATCAAGCAAGAAAGCGAACTTTCTCTTTTAGAAAAAGTAAATAAGGAAATGAAAACACTCGGTTTTACATCTATTAAAGAATATCTCGCTTATAAAGCAAAATAATAAAACTGAATATAAATAGAAAAGACGGTATCGCTAAAAGCGGTGCCGTCTTTTCTATTGCTAAAAATAAATAAAAATATTACAAAGTTAAAAATGATATTAAGTGAAGGACGTTTATAAAAAAGTTTCCGACCAAAAAGAATTTTTTTATACCAATACCATAGTGGAAAGGTTTAATAAAAAGAATTTTTAGTTTTAACCTTAACTTTTGCCTAAAAATCGCCCTTTTAAGTGAAGGGGTAAAAATATTTTTAGGTTTAATGGGGTTTACTTTTGAGTAAAAAAAGCCCTTTTATATGGGAAGCAAAATATTTTTAACTTATGGGGGTGCGGTTTTGCTTAGAATTAACCCTTTTAAGTAAAAGGTGTAAATTTTTTAAGAAATGGTTGTAAAAATGCTGTTTTCAACGGCTACCACTTGAGGGGATAAAAAATTTTGAAGAATTATTGAAGCAAATAACAAAACATCCCCATAAATACGGGAGCAAATGTCCATTAATAGTGAGTGGTAAAAATTTTTCGAGAGAATTTTCAATTTAGGGCTTGAAAAATGCTTCTTCAAAAGGCTTATAAGTGAGTGGGTTAATAAAAACGTTAAGGAGGTGATGCTTATGGGCTAACTTAAAAGGCAATGCAGATGCGCCTATAAACGTTCTGTAAATAAATTAAAAGGAGATTAAAATGGAGAAAAAATTAACTCGATTTACGTTCTACGATATGTATTGGAACGTAATCAAAAACGCCAAAGACGAAGAGATTGGGCGCTTTATTAAAGCCGTTTGCGCCTTTGTCTTTGACAACGTACCGATGGCTCCACCTAAGTCAGCGCAAGAGGATTATTATCAAAGTTGTATTCTATCTGAACTTGAAGAAGTTAAACGCCTTGAAACGCAAGGCAAAGTTCCTAAAAAGTATAACCAAAAGATGCTCCACTTTGCTTTCTTAGACGTGTACTATAAAGCCATCAAACTGATGAACGACGAAGATAGCGGCGCATACTTAAAAGCACTCTGCTCTTATGCGTTCAACGGCAAGCAAACAAGCAAATTAAAACCACCTGTGGACGGATATTTTGAGTTTGCAAAACTGAAATTAGAACTCTCTAAACTGCGTGCAACAAGTGGTAAAAAAGGCGGTAAAACCGAGCGTGTTAAAGTTACTGATGAAGAAATTAACGGCAAGACGGAAAAACTTGATTTTATACTATCGTACGAGGATTTTATGAAAGCGCATCCGCACATTGTAAACGACCTTTATCAAAGTAACAAACACCTTTTAAAAGGCATTACCGATTGGACTCCTATCGACGTTGGATTAGATTATAGCGGTTATAAAAACTGTAAAAGTTTAACCAAGATTTTGGAAAACCGAAAAGAGATAGAACTTGCGGTTTTCAAGGCAAGCAAACTATGAAGCAAAACGGAAGCCAAATAAAGGTTTTAGGTAGCAGGCTAAGAAAATGCAGTTTCAACCGCATTTTGCCTTTGGAAAGTGGGATACCCACCTTTCCCTTTACTCGTCGGTCAAATAATGGAGATAAACCGCTATGAGCCAACCTGTAATTTTTGATATAGCCTATACTCCCTATCGCCTTAAAAAAGGTTCGTCGCAAGCGGATATTGACAAACACGCAAAAGACCGTGCTTTCTTCGATATGTCGGGGCAAGACAATAACATTTACAAGTATATGACGGCTGAAGGCAAGATTACGGGCGAAGAAACTCAAAAGTTTACGATGCTTGAATATTTGCAAAAAAGTACGGGCGTTTTCAACCAAAACGGCTTACTTTCAAAGCAAGAAGTTAAGGAAATGAAAAAACGCGCGCAAACGGGCGAAAAGAATATTTGGCACGGGTTTATCTCGTTCAATAAAGAGAACTCCGAGAAGATAGACACGCCTGAAAAATGTATTGACCTTATTAAGAAAACGTTCAATGAATTTTTTAAAGATGCCAGCTTTGACAAGGACAATATCGACCTTATGTGTGCGCTTCATTTAGACAAGCCCGAACACCTACATATCCACTATGTTTTTTGGGAACGAGCGCCCAAAATTAAGAACAAGCGTGCCGCCGGTTATAAATATAGAGCCAAAGGAAAAATTTCTAAAGATTCCATACTAAAAATGACCGAGCGATTAAACGCTTACACCATTAACGACGAACTCGACAAAAAACGAGATGAAGTTATTCAAAGTTTCTCGAAATCGGTAGCGTTTGAAAAGGCTCACTTTAAGGATTTAGCCGCAAAAACATTAAAGGAACTTGCGAAAGAATTACCTAAGGACAAGCCTTGGTTCTACGCATCAAAAGAGATGGCACCGTTTAGGCATAAAATTGATATGGCAGTAGATTTTTTGCTCTCTTGCGACAACAATGCGTACGCCGCACATAGAAGTTTCGTAAAAGAAATGGACAAGAAAGAAGAAGCCTTAAAAGGAATTATGGGCAAGTATTATGCCAATCAAGTTAAAGAAGAAATGCAAACTGCGGACTTGTTTCCTAATTACACGGATTTTCACGGCGTAGGCACAATTCACACGATAGAAAAACTACGTTGGGATTATAGGCGTAGGCTTGGTAATATCGTTCTTAAAAAGGCGAAATACATCCAAGACAATACTTATACCTACGACAAAAGATTCAAGCGTAAAATCAACGATAAATTTCTTAAACGAAACATCGCTATTTCTAATAAGAAAATCAAAGGTTATATGCAAGGTCTATTCTCGTCTGTGGCTAAAATGTTTATGCCCGAAACAAACAACTACCGTAACCGCTTGCAAGAAATTGAAGAAGAAATGATTGCTAAGCGCAAGGAAGAAGAACAACTCATATCTTCCCCACCGCCACAGCAAAACGAAAAGTACAACCGCTACAAATTTGGCAAAGGAGATTAAAATGAAAGTTTTTTAGAAGAAAATTTAAGAAAGTTATAAAAACAGCTTGACTTCTCTTGAAAAAAGTGATATTCGTATTAATACGACAACACATTAACGTTAAGGAGAAGATTGAAATGGAAGGTTTAACGCTTGAAGAAGTAATCGAATATCAGCGCACGCATCCACCCGTGAAGCACGTTTACGGCAAATGGGGCAACCTAAAAAAGCAGTATTTGATAGATACGGGTAAAGATTGGTTGATTGAAGATATTCCATCCTATCTTCACGGCATAGATAAAGCCGCCGAGCAAATTTGGGAAGTTATGAGAGAAAAACTCTTAAAGCGCCCTGAATACAAAAAGACGGGAGAATTTATGCACGACGTTAAAATCGAAATGGAAATCAAACACCTAATTGATGAAGAAATCTTAAACGAACTTATTTACGTAGATTAAGGAGTATTAATATGGAAAGAAAACAAGATACGCCCACTCGCATTAGTCGTAGGGCTTATGAAGAAAAACACAAAGAAGAACGCAAGCTACTTAACAAGGTTTGGGGAACGAGTATTCCCCGTAAGGATGCAGAGAAAATTGATGAGTTCCTTACAAAAAACGGACTTAGTAAAGTAGATTTAATAATGGCAGGGTTCAACTACCTGCTACAAGTCCACTCGGATAAGGCAGAACGGTAAACTGCTGAAAGTAATAGCCGACGTGTTTCAAGGGCGCAATGAATTTATGATATAAAGCGATGAATGAAACAGGAAACACGGAAGCGTGGTATAAAATCCACCGTATTTATGAGTTGGCGGGGTTACGATGATAAGGGAAAAATAAGCGTAACGAATTAAAAGGAGGTTATCCCGCAACCACCAAATAAATGGAGGAAAATACTATAAACAACAAAATAACGGCGCAAAGCGCTTTTAATAAAAATATTGTAAACAATGAACCAAAAGCAAACGAAATGTTTGAAAGCTATCCTGACGTTGTCAGTGTGGAAGATTTAATGCAAATGCTCCAAATCGGACAAGTACTTGCATATAAATTGGTAAAACGAGGAGAAATAAAATCAAGAAAAGTTGGTAGAGAATACAAAATCCCAAAGATTAACGTAATCTCATATCTTCTTAATGGTACGGAGGTGAAATCGTGAACGTAAGCATTCACGCAAAAAAAGGATTTTTATACGGCGTTATAACTTATTACGACGAAGCAAACTTAAAAAGGCATAAATGGATAAGCACGGGCTTAAAAGAACGTGGAAATAAAAAAGAAGCCAAAAGAATTGCCGAAGAAAAAGCTGAAGAGTTTGAAAAAGAACTTATTGCTTCCCGTAATAAAATTTCTCGTCGTGCAAACGTGAGTGAAGCTGATAAGTCGGATGCAGTAATGCTTTTTACTGATTACTGCGATAGATACGTTGAAGAAAGAAAGCCAAAACTTTCTGCTTCGGTGTATTACGGCTACAAACGCTATATTCCACTCTTTAAAAAATTCTTTGATAAGCGCAAGCTACGTTTAATCGACGTTACCGAAAAGGAATTAAACGAGTTTTACGATAGCGAAAGAAAACGTGGCGTGAAAGAAATTAGTCTAAAACATTATAACTGTGTTCTTCGTCCCGCACTTCGCAAAGCGTATCAAGCAAAGTTGATTCCCGACAATCCGTTTGACTTTTTAGAGCCGATACATAAAGAAAAATCGCCAATGTCTTATTACGACAAAGGCGAAATGAAAAAACTGTTTGAACTTATAAAAGGTCATCCGTTAGAAGTTCCTTTAACACTTGCCGCCTATTACGGTTTCCGTAGAAGCGAAGTGTTGGGTATTAGGTGGAGCGCAGTCGATTTTGAGCATAAACTCATAACGATTAATCACAAGGTGCTCGTTGTTGAAAAGAAAGTCATTTTAAGCGACGAATTAAAGACTAAAACGAGCCATAGAACGCTTCCGCTGATTGCGCCCGTAGAAGAACTGCTTCTTCGCCATAAGGCTAAAATAGAGGAAAATAAAGCCTTCTACGGCAACGTTTACGACAAGAGATATTTAGACTACGTTTGTGTGGAAGAAGATGGTAAAATCGTTTATCCCGACCACTTAACGAAGAAGTTTGCAGACTTGATTAAGGAAAACGGTTTAAGACATATTAGATTTCACGATTTAAGGCACAGTTGTGCAAGTAATATGCTTGCAAGTGGCGTACCATTAAAAGAAATTCAAGAGTGGCTTGGTCACTCGGATTTCTCGACAACGGCAAACGTGTATTCACACCTTGATTTCAGTTTTAAGATAAAAGCGGCAAATACAATTTTGTCTGCCTATTCTGATGAAGAACCTGCAATCAAGAAAGAAAGCGAACTTTCTCTTTTAGAAAAAGCAAGTCAAGAAATGAAAGCACTCGGTTTTACTTCTATCGAAGAATATCTCGCTTATAAAGCAAAATAAAACTGAATAATATATAGATAGACGGTATCGGAAAATGATGCCGTCTTTTCTATTGCTAAAAATAAATAAAAATATTTCAAAGTAAAAAATGATAGTAAAATTCTTCGGTTTTAACACAGAAAATGCACGTTGGGTTAGAACAGGGGTTAGAACAAGCCGTTTTTGGCGTTTTGCACTTTTAGTATTAATACTATAAAAAAAGATACATTTTGTTCTAACCCACGAGGTTAGAACAGCGAAATTAAGATAGGTATAATTCTAAAAATGGGTAAAAAATAGCCCAAAACATACCGTTTTGGGCAAAAAAATGGCGCACCCTAAGAGGCTCGAACTCCTAACCTTTGGTTCCGTAGACCAACGCTCTATCCAATTGAGCTAAGGGTGCACAACCCCGAAATCGGGGGGATTATTAAATTTTAACCTTTGGTTCCGTAGACCAACGCTCTATCCAGCTGAGCTAACGGCGCATATACTTTGTTATTTAATTGATTTTGTAAACTTAATTTATTTATCCAACTTTGTGCTGGATGGAGCGTTGCAAACGCTCTGTGCCTGAGCGTAGCGAAGAAATACGGTTGACGGGCTATCTTGACGATGCTTTCAGTTTCCAGCTGAGCTAACGGCGCATATACTTTGTTATTTAATTGATTTTGTAAACTTAATTTTTCACCCAACCTTGTGCTGGATGGAGCGTTGCAACTGCTAGCAATAATTAAGTTTCGTTAAGGCCGTTTTTTCAAACAGCCTTAACATTATAAGATAAAATTTTGCCTTTGTCAAATTATTTGTTTATCGTTTTTTATAAACTCACAAATTTTTTCAGCAATCTTTTTATGTCCGTTGTCGTTTGGATGAAGACCGTCTACGAAAAATTCACTCTCTTCTTCAGGGGGTTCGGGGAAAAAGTTGTTAAATAAATCTATGTATTTTAAGCCGTATAAATCAACGTATTCTTTAATAACCTTTACGTAGTCTATTAAATGTAAACCCGTAACGGGGTTAATTCTTACGTTCATATTAAACCTTTTCATCGGCAATATAATTATAACGTTTTCTTTGCCGTACATACCGATTAAGGTAGAAAAAAGCATATTTACCGCGCCGTAGAAGGTGTATGGGTCATAGTCCCCCATCTTGCCGAACTCCGCGTCTCCGTGCCCAAAATCGTTGGTGCCACCGAACACGAAAATCTTGTCCGCCGTTTTATCTAATAAAGCGGTGCGCAAGTTAAAATCAATATCGTAGCGGTGAATTAAAGAAGGCTCTTTTTTTCTTGCATACCTTGTTCCGCCTATGCCGTAGTTGATAACTTCGCAACCAAGCATTTTTCCTACTTGGCTAACGTAGCAAAAATCTCTTTCGCTTGCACCCGTACCGTCTGTAATGCTATCGCCTAAAAACGCTAGTTTCATTTTATTTTCCTCTAAAAACCTTTTCTTTTCAACTTTTTAGGTTGATTATATTACTTTAAGATTGCCTTAATTCTTCTTACGCCGGAAGATGAACTTTCTTCTTTCTTTATTACAAAAGTACCAAGTTCGCCCGTGTTTTTAACGTGGGGGCCACCGCAAATTTGCTTGTCTACGCCGTCAATGGTATAAATGGTAACCGTTTGGTCGTCGCTTTCAGCGTTGAACACGCCGTATGCACCACCTTTAACCGCGTCGCAATACTTTTCTTCCGTTTTAACTACGTCTATCTTTTTAGCGATAACTTCGTTTACGAAATTTTCCAACCATTTTAATTCTTCTTCGGTCATTTTATGGTCGCAATTAAAGTCAAACCTTAACCTTTCCGCCGTTATGTTAGAGCCCTTTTGTTCGGTTTTATCGCCAAACATTTTTCTTAAACCTGCAAGCATAATATGGGTTGCGGTGTGGTATTTAATGGTCATTTCGTTTTGTTCTGCAAGTCCACCTTTAGCCGCTTGTGCTTGCGCTTTAGATAGTTCTTGGTGTGCCTTAAACGCTTCGTTAAAAGCCGTTTCATCAACCGTTAAACCGCGCTCTGATGCAAGTTCCACCGTCAATTCTAGGGGGAAACCAAAGGTGTCGTATAGCCTAAACGCTTGCTTGCCTGAAATTACCGTTTCGGGAATATAAGAAGGGTCTTTTTGCGCCATGAACGCGTTCTTTCTTTCCATGCCGATAATTGCTTTGTCAAATTCTTTCATACCCGCGCTTATCGTTGCCAAGAATTTTTTAATTTCTTTGTTAATTTCGTCTAAAATATAGTCTTCTTTTTCAACTAGTAAGGGATATGCAGAATCGTATATTTGTTCAATGAAAATTTTAGTGCAATCGCACATTACACTAGGTTCAATTTCTAGCATCATGCAGTATCTTATTGCACGGCGAAGAAGTCTTCTTAAAATATAGCCCGCACCCGTGTTAGAAGGGGTTATGCCGTTTTTGTCGCCGATAAGCATAACTGAAGTTCTAGTATGGTCGGCAATAATACGCATAGCCTTTTGCGCTTTTTCATCGCTGTCATAACTCTTGTTAGAAACTTTTTCTAAGTGGGATATAACGCTTGCAAAAAGGTCGGTTTTATAACCGTCGGAAAGTCCGTTTAAGAATAGCAATAGTCTATCTAAACCAAAACCCGTATCAACGTTTTTATTTTCTAGTTCAACGTATTTACCGCCTTCTAGTTTTTTGTATTGCATATACACGTCGTTGCCGATTTCTACGTATCTGCCACAATCACAGTTTACGTCGCAACTATCACAGCAAGGGTTATCGTGGCGGGGATAGAACCATTCGTTATCAGGCCCACAAGGTGTACCAACCGTGCCTTCTAATTCCCACCAGTTGTTAGATTTATCTAAATAAAAAATATTTTCGTCTTTTATGCCAAGTGCTTTTAAATAACCTGCCGTTTCTTCATCGCGGGGAGCAGATTCGTTGCCTTCGAAAACGGTAGAACAAATTTTGTCTTTGTCAAAACCGAAAACTTCGGTAAGTAATTCAAAAGACCATTTTGTTTTTTCCTTTTTGAAGTAGTCGCCAAGCGACCAGTTACCCATCATTTCAAAGAAAGTGAAGTGGGTAGCGTCGCCAACAGAATCAATATCAACCGTTCTTACACAACCTTGAACGTTGCAAAGGCGTGTACCTTGTGGGTGTTTTTTGCCAAGAAGATATGGCATAAGTGGTTGCATACCCGCAACGTTAAACATAACGCCCGTAGTACCGTCGCCAATAAGGGATACCGCGCCGATATTAACGTGCCCCCTTTCTTCGTAAAATTTTATCCATTTATCTCTTAATTCTTTAGAAGTAATCATAATTATTTCCGTTTAATTTAATTTTGTCGACTTGTCGACCGTTTTATTTTTTTGTTTTGTCTTCTTTGACGGTGCTTGTTTGCCGTTCTTTTTTATTATTTTTTAATTAAGGTGTAGCAATCTTTACCGTCTTTAACTTCATAGCCAAGTGCGGAAATTTCTGCCCTTAACGCGTCTGCCGTAGCCCAATCTTTTGCTTGTTTTGCTTGTAAGCGCTTGTCGGCAAGGGCAACAACTTCAGCAGGGAAACTTTCCGCTGATACCGCCGTTTTTTCTTCGTAAGATTTAATAAACGCTTTAGCGTCCGCGGTAAACAAGCCAAGCAAGTTATAGGTTGATTTTATTTGATTAAGGTATGCGCCAACCGTTTGGTCGCCGTTATTTAACATAGCGCGCGCTTTCTTAAAGTAACCGTAAAGGTTGCTTATTGCAAGGGCGGTGTTAAAGTCGTCGTCCATACATTTATTAAACTCGGCATCGATTTCGGGGTATTCGCCCGCAATTTCTATGCCCTTTTCTACTGCCCCGTTAAACACTTTATAAAAATCGTATAAGTGCTTTTCTGCATCGGGGAAAAGGTTATCGGTAACGTTAATGTCGCCACGATAATTGGTTTGAAGTAGCGCAAGTTTAATAACTTCTTTATCGTATTTATCAAGCAAATCTTTTAAGAAAAGGCTGTTGCCCAAAGACTTGCTCATTTTTTGACCGTTAACCTTAATTAAGCCGTTGTGTATCCAATAAGATGCAAAAGGTTTGCCCGTTAAGGCTTCGGTTTGTGCAATTTCGTTTTCGTGGTGGGGGAAAATCAAATCTCTGCCACCGCCGTGGATATCAATGCTTTCGCCAAAAGTTTTATAGTTCATTGCAGAACACTCTATATGCCAACCCGGTCTACCTTCGCCCCAAGGAGACGGCCAACTAGGTTCGCCTTCCTTTGCGCTTTTCCACAACGCAAAGTCTAGTGGGTTTTTCTTTTCTTCGTCGTTTGATACGCGAACGCCGTTGAGCGCGTCTTCTAAATTTCTATGAGAAAGTTTGCCGTAAGAATTAAAACTTTCAACGGAAAAATAAACGTCGCCCTTGTCTGTGGGATACGCGTGCCCCTTTTCGATAAGGGTTTTTACAAACGCGATAATATCGTCTATGCAGTCGGTTGCCATAATCCATACGTTAGGGTCGTCAACTGCAAGGCGTGCCATTTGCGCGTCGATATTTTCTATCATTTGCTTTGCGTAAACGTCGGCAGGGATACCCGTTTCGTTTGACTTTACTATAATTTTATCGTCAACGTCGGTATAGTTTCTTGCATACGTTACGTCGTAGCCTTTCTTTTCTAAATATTTCCTAATGATATCGTAAATTAAAGCTTGGTAAGCGTGGCCGATATGCGCTTCACCACTAACGGTAATACCGCAAGCGTACATTTTTACCTTGCCTTCTTCGTTGGGGATAAATTCTTGTTTTTTACCTGTTAAAGTGTTATAAATTTTCATAATTACACCTGTTAATTATTTACCGTTTTTTTCATTTTCATATTTGTTTAAGCGTTCTTCTAAAAGGAAAAGTTTTTCCCTTAAATTACAAAGTTCTTGTGCAACGGGGTCTTGTTTTTCTTGTTCTAGGTCGGTAACCTTAGCGCCGTTAACCCTTACTATCTTACCGGGAACGCCAACAACCGTGCTGTAGGGGGGAACTTCTTTCAAAACGACTGCGCCCGCGCCGATTTTAGCATATTCGCCAACGGTAAACCCGCCCAAAACCTTTGCGCCCGCGCTTATCGTTACGCCCTTTTTAACGGTGGGGTGACGCTTTCCGCTTTCCTTACCCGTACCGCCAAGGGTTACGCCTTGGTAGATAACCACGCCTTCTTCAATTTCTGCCGTTTCACCTATAACGACGCCTGCACCGTGGTCGATAAAAACACCGCCCGCAATTTTTGCCGCGGGGTGAATTTCTATCCCCGTCCAAAACTTTGCCCATTGTGAAATTGCACGCGCAAGTAGTTTAAACTTTATTTTATGAAAAAAGTGGGCTACCCTGTGCCAAGAAAGTGCCTTTACGCCAGAGTAGGTTAATAATATTTCAAATTTAGAGCGCGCCGCTGGGTCGAACTGTTTTGCCGCCCTTATGTCCGCGCGTAAGTTTTTGCACATAATTCACCTTTATCGTTTCAAGTAATTATACCATTTAAACGGGTATCTAGCAAGTAAAACCTTTTACTTTTACTGCCCTATTCCCCGTTCTACTAGTTAAAATTAACTAGTAACCTATTCTAGTAAACCTTAACGCCGTTTTGTTCTAGCGTGGTTTTAAGTTCTTTTGAAAAGTTTTTGTCAACGACCATACAGTCAACGTCTAAAATAGATGCGAAAGTGTAGGGGGTTTTTTTGTTAACCTTACTGCTATCAAGTAGCATAATAACGTTGTCGGCTTTTTTAATAACCTTTCTTTTTACTTCCGCTTCGGCTTGCCCACCGCAAGTGAAACTGCCCGTATCTTTAATATAGCCCGTTGCCGTCATAACCGCCGTTTGAATATTTATGCCGTCTATAAAATCTAAACAAGACCTGCCAACCGTTATAAAGTTACTTTTGTTAAGGTCGCCACCAAGAAGTGAAACCGTGGGCTTATGCTTTCTTAACACCGTTTCGGCAATAATTACGGCGTTGGTTAAAACGTAAAAATTATCGTCTGGTAGAGCGCGCGCAAAATAGGTGGTGGTTGAACCGCCGTCAATAAAAATACAACTCATAGGTTCAACAAGTTTAACCGCCTTGTCGGCAATTTCTAGTTTTTCTTCTGCGTTATAATTAATACGTTCTGATACCGCACCGTCGTTTGAACGAACTATTGCACCAACGGAAACAGCACCGCCAGGCACTCTAAAGATAGCGTTATCTTCTTCTAGGCGTTGAAGGTCGCGTCTTAACGTCATTGAAGACACGCCGGGAAAAGCCCCTTCAAGTTCTTTAAGGGTTACCCTGCCGTTTTTATCAATAAATTCTTTCAAGTGGAACATTCTATCTTTCATAGCCCACCCCTTTTTGTGAAAATTTAACGGTTTTTCGTGGTAAAAAAATTTCTAGCGATATATTCTAAACTTTGTTTAGATATATTTTAACAATATTTTTGTAATTGCGCAACAAAATGGGGCTAAACCGCCCTATTTTTTGTTAATTTTTTTCACTTTTGATATTTTAACCTTGTAATAGGGCGAAAAAGATTGATTTTTATTGAAAAAAGATATAAAATTAAATGGTAATTTAATTACTTAACGGAGTTAACTATGATTGACTTAAAAAGAATTCAAGAAAACAAAGAAAAAATTACCGAACTTTTAGCACGCAAAGGCTATACTGCGGACTTTGACCCCCTACTTAAGCTTGACGCTGAAAGAAGGGCTGCAATTTCTGAAGTAGAAACCTTAAAGGCAAAGCGCAACAAAGTTTCGGCTGAAATACCCGCGCTTAAAAAGGCTGGTCAGCCCGTTGACGAAATCTTTAAGCAAATGCGCGCTTTGGGTGACGAAATTGCTATGCTAGACGCTAAAGCAAAAGAACTTGACGAAAAAGTTTTTGATATTTTAGCGGGCATTCCTAATATCCCCGACGAAGATTTACTTCCCGGTGAAAAGGAAAACAACACGGTTATTAAAACCTTTGGTGAAAAACCCACCTTTGATTTTGAACCGCAAAACCACGTTGACCTTTGCACTAAACTTGGCATTATCGACTATCCCCGTGGCACTAAACTTTCGGGTGGCGGTTTTTGGCTATACCGTGGAGACGGCGCAAGGCTTGAATGGGCACTTCTTAACTTTTTTATAAGCGAACACTTAAAAGACGGTTACGAATTTATTCTCCCCCCACACCAACTTGGTTATAACTGTGGTTTCGGCGCAGGTCAATTCCCCAAATTTACCGATGAAGTATATTGGCTTGACTGTGATGAAGACAGAAAGAAAAACCGCTTTATGTTACCCACCGCTGAAACGGCGCTAGTTAACCTTTATTCTAACGAAATTATGGATGAAACGAAACTTCCTATGAAGTTATTCGCCTACACCCCTTGCTATCGTAAAGAAGCAGGTTCTTACCGTGCAGAAGAACGCGGTATGGTGCGCGGACATCAATTCAACAAAGTTGAAATGGTGCAAATTACTACCCCCGCTCAATCCAAAGCCGCTTTTGAAGAACTAGTTAATAAAGCAGCGTCTTTAATGGAAAAACTTGGTCTTCACTTCCACGTTTCTAAACTTGCTGCGGGCGACTGCTCTGCAACTATGTGCAGAACTTACGACATTGAAGTTTGGATTCCTTCAATGGGCATTTACAAAGAAGTAAGTTCAGTAAGTAACGCCGGTGATTATCAAGCAAGACGTAACAACACTAGATACCGCGATACTCAAACGGGTAAACCCGCTTTCGTTCACACCTTAAACGGTAGCGGTTTGGCAACTAGCCGTATCTTCCCCGCTCTCGTTGAACAAAACCAAAATGCAGACGGCAGTATCAATATCCCCGAAGTATTACAACCCTTTATGGGCGGTCAAAAGGTTATTAAAAGCCTTTAATAAACAAAAATTTAACTAAAACGAAAAGATTTTTATATGATTTTACACGTAAAAAGCCGTTGCGATTTCGCAACGGCTTTTTTCATAAACTTTATTTAGTGCTCGCTATTATTTTCTTAATTTAAAAACTTTTTCTTATTTTTTAACTATTCCATACCTAATAAATAGTCTGCTGAAACGTCAAAGTACTTACATAATGCACGAATATAAGTAATTTTAGGTTCACTAACCCCATCACACCAATTGCAAACACTTTGCTTACTGCATTGCAAATCTTTCGCAAGCCTATATTTTGTTATCCTAAATTCCTTTATTAGTTCGTTAAGTCTAACTGCAAAAATATCCATTTTTTCTCCCGCCACCATATTTTTAAATAAATTATACTAAAAAAATGGACTAAATGCTTGACAAGTCCACTTTTTTGGACTATATTTGTATTAGAAAGGAGAAACGCATGAAAAATATTATATCTCACTTGTTTAACGGACAATTACGTGATTTAGAACGCTCTTTCAAAAATACACTATCAGCCAAACAACAACGCGAACTAATCGACTGTGAAAAAGCCCTTATACAGTCTTTTACGATTGCACAAAAAAATCTTTTTTCTAAATATGAAGAGCTTGCTCTTGAACAAACTAGCATGAATATTGAAGAGTCTTTTGTTAACGGGTTTAAGATGGGGCTTTGTTTTGGCTTAGAGCTTGCCGACTATAGCCCGATAAACGCTGACTGTTCTGATGATGTGTAGTTTTAACTTTTTTAAGTATTTTCTTTTTTTTACGTTGTTATAAAACTTACCATCAATAAATATGAATTTAAAAAGCCGTTGCGATTTCGCAACGGCTTTCTGTTTTTTTGACTTTCAAATTTTACGTTTATGTTTTTAATATTAATACTTTTTAATGATTGCTTCCATTTCGGGCAACAATTTTTCCATATCTTTAACAAGTTTAATTTGCGTTCTCGTTCTGTCAAGGTTGTGCCCTTCACGGTGAGTACGGAAATAAACGTCGCCGTCTAAATAGTCGGCTAAGAATCTCATACCGCATTCGTAAGTCATTAATATTGCACCGAAAGCAAGGTTGTCGCGTTCAATTTGAGTTGCGCCCTTGCCAACTGCTGACAAATAACCTTTGGCATAACTTTCAAAAAGGTTAATATCAAAGTTAACTTTAGAAAGGTCGGGTTCGTCTTCTGCAGCGGGGTTACAACCGAAACGGATACTGTCGCCAAAGTCGTAGCAAATACTACCGGGCATTATGGTATCAAGGTCGATAACCGCAACGTTCTTGCCGGTGTTAGCATCTAGCATAACGTTGTTAAGTTTGGTGTCGTTATGGGTAACCTTAGTGGGCATTTCGCCACTTCTTAATAGGTTTACGATTCTGCCACAGTAATCTTTTCTTGATAGGTAAAAATCAATTTCTTCTTTAACGCTTGCAGCCCTGCCCATTTTGTCTGCTTTAAGACTTGCTTCAAAATCGCGGAAACGCTTTTCGGTGTTGTGGAAATCGGGCAAAACTTCGTAAAGTTTAGTAGCGTCGAATTCTGCCAAAAGGTTTGCAAAGTTACCAAAAGCAACTGCACTTTCATAGAAGTGTTCGGGCTTTTCAACAACTTGGTAAGCGATAGCGTCGGTTATAAATTTATAAACGCGGAAATATGCGTCACAACTTTCACAATGATAATAGGGCTTGCCATCTTTAGCGTAAACGATAGAAAGGCTTTCTCTATCGGGGTTGCCACCGCGCGCCTTAATCTTTTCGCGGTTAAATTCGGTAACAAGGCGGATATTGTTCATAAGTTTATCAACGTCTTTGAATAAATTGCTGTTGATTTTTTGAACGATATAGTTCTTTTCCTTGCCGTCTTCTTTAACGACTGCAAGATAAGTTTCGTTAATGTGACCTTCGCCGTAGCGTTCACAAGAGATAAGTTCTACGTCTAATTGAAAATTAGAAAGTACTTTGTTAAAATCGTATGCCATATTTTTCACCCTTTTGTTTTTTTAGGCTTTCGCCCCTTTATTTTTCGGTTTTACCCGTAAATTACTTTTAAGAATTTTTTGGAAGTTTTGTTGCCAAATCTCCCATATAATCGCAAGTTCCGCGCTCTAAAATAGTGAACTTTTCGCCGTCGTATTTAACCGCCGTAACGGACGCGTTAGGCACGAACTCTACGTCCTTTGCATAGAAAACGTCTTTGTCCATTATTTTACATTCCATCATACGAATAGGCGTTGCGTGGCAAACTATTAATATAGTTTTGCCTTTATATTTATCTATAACGTCGAATAGCGCGGTATTTACCCTATCGTAAAGGTCTTTTGCGCTTTCGCCCCCTTCTATGTGGGCGTTGCCGATATCGTGTGTCCAAAGATAGTGTTGCTTAGAGAACTTTTTGGGCAATTCTTCAAAAGGCACGCCTTCCCAAAGCCCTGCATTTACTTCGCGAAAACGACTGTCTTTTATAATTTCTTTATTTTGCAAGGTTGCAATTTTTTTAGCCGTGTTATAGGCGCGTTGCAAATCGCTTGCAATTATAACGTCAAATTTATATTTGTCTTTTACGTATTCCGCCGTCATTTCCGCTTGCTTTTCGCCAAGCGGGGTAAGCGGAACGTCTCCGTGCCCGATAAATCTGCAATTTAAGTTGCCTTGGCTTTCGCCGTGGCGGATTAAAACAATAGTCGTTTCCATAAAATTATAATAACATATACCGCTTTATTTTTCAATGTTTTTTATTTAAATTTATAACAACATTTATTGCACAAAAAGACACATATTTTTGTATTTTTGCCCTTTTATACAACCTTTTTTACGCCCGTTCTTTTTGTCGATTGTATATTGACATTATTCTTTTGCAATGTTAAAATATCTTTCGTAATAACAAATGTAATTTGTTAAGGACTTTTTAAGGAGTTATTATGAAAAAGTTTTTAAGCCTATTTTTAGTGTTCTTGCTTACCTTTTCACTATGCGCTTGCTCTTCGCCTAGCGACCCCGCGGGCCCTGGTGGAACGGGTGGCAATCTTTCTTTTACCAAAGACCGTTTAATTTTAACTACCGACGACCAACCTATGCTTTCAAACTATATTAGCGGTGATTTGGCAAGCGGTACAACCTTTACTTCTAGCGACAACACCGTTTTTCAAGTAACGGCACAAGGTGCAACCTACGCTCATAAAAAAGGCAAGGTTACGGTTACGGCAACTAACGGTTCTAATTCCGACACCCTTGACGTTTACGTTATTAGCGGAACGATGATTAAAACTCAAACGGCAACCCTTCCCATTTTGGCGGATATGCCCGTTAACGATATTATAGATTATAGCGAAATTTTCTCTTTCACTTCTTCTAACCCATCTGTTGCAAAAATTGAAGACGGCAAGGTTAAATCTCTTACCCCCGGCGATGCAACCATAACTATTTCTACCACTTTAGAAAACAACACATCCTTTACAAGAACTATGACAGTTACCGTTAAAGCAATAGAATTAAACCTTTCTTCTATAGAACTATATCCCGCTGAAACGCAAGCGCTAACCGTTAGGCATTTCGGCAACGACGGTGCAACCTTTGAAAGTTTAGATAGCGAAGTTGCAACCGTTGACGGCAACGTTGTTACCGCGCTTAAA
This sequence comes from Clostridia bacterium, assembly GCA_017465145.1. Lineage (GTDB taxonomy): Bacteria > Bacillota > Clostridia > Christensenellales > Borkfalkiaceae > UBA1259. Next base: position 23,650 of record JAFTWU010000002.1, read on the forward strand.
GAAGGTTCTACCTTTATTAAAGTTACCGTTGGGCTTGCAACCGTTCAAGTTCCCGTAATGGTAAACGCTAAAGTAGACGCTCTTTCTATGGCAACGCCTAACGACGATTATTTTAACACCATAGGCAGAACGTTCTATAACAACAATTACCTTTGCCTATACAACACGGCAACGGGTTTTGAAGTTTCTTTCTACGGCACTTCTCTTTCTGCCGACTTTATTGCAGGCACGCTAAAGACGGAAAGTGATTATAGTGAAAGCGCACCTTGGCTTTACACCACGCGCTTTGCCGTTTACGTTGACGGCGCGACTACCGCAACCGCTACCGTTGATATTCCAACCAATAAAACCACCGCTCAAACGGTTACTCTCCTAAGCGGTCTTACTCAAGGCGTTCACACCGCCAAAGTTTACAAAATGACTGAAGCGGGCTATACTCAAGCAGCTGTTTCAAATATTGATACCGACGGTTATTTCCGCAAGGTTTCTGCACCTGAACGCGTTATCGCTTTCTACGGCGATAGCATTACCGCGGGTTGTAATAACCTAGCCCCTGGTGGCGACGTTGTTGAACTTATGGAAGATTGCGAGGACGGTATGCAAACTTACGCCTCTTTCGCGGCGCTATCACTTGGCGCGTCTTTAGACGTACACGCGAGAACGGGTATCGGCTTATATAACACTTACGGCAACACGGTGTTTACTCAAAAGAACTATTACAACAAGCGTTATTGCTCTGCAGTTGAACTATTATTTAACACTAGTCAACAAGCGGAATTTGATATCGCATCACTTTCCCCTGACGTAGTTGTCGTTAACCTTTGCACCAACGATATTTGGAAATTCGGCTCTGATATTGACACCACGACGTTAAAGAACGAAATGGTTGATTTTATGAACGCGCTATTTACCGTTTACGGCAACGATACGCCTATAATATTCTGCTATAACGCGTTGTCTACCGGTTTAGCAGATTGGAATACTGTTGTCGCTAACGCGATAACCACACTAACCAACGCGCAAAAACCCGCTTATTCACTTGCGCTTACTACCCACACTTACGGCGGACACCCCAAGGTTGAAAACCATAAAACTAACGGCACACTTTTAGAAAACAAAATAAAAACAATCTTAGGTTGGTAAAATTTTAACCCTTAATTTATACCCCTGCTTGACTTTCGGCAGGGGTTAATTATTTTTTGTATTGACTTAACCCTTAATTAATGGTACAATATTAGCGTTGTAAGGCTTTTTGCCTTAATAAAAGGATTTGTTTATGTCATCTACGGCGGAAAAAGATAATACTTTAATTAATAACGAAAATAGCGAACAAAATTCTAAGGTAAAGGGACAGTCTGCCGTTATGCCATTTAACCACGGTGATAAAGAATATACCGTTAAACAGTTGGGGGCTTTGCCAAAGAAAAGATTTTACCGCTTTGTTAAACGTTGTTTTGATATTTCGGCGTGCGGTCTTGCTTTGATTTTACTATCCCCCGTTATGCTTATCGTTGCAATCTGTATTAAATGCACGTCTAAAGGTCCTGTTCTATATAAACAAGAACGCCTTGGGCTTAACGGCAAAAAGTTTAACGTGGTTAAGTTCCGCACTATGCACGTGGACGCGGAAAAAAACGGCGCACAATGGTCGGCTGGCGATAACGATAATAGAATTTATCCTTTCGGCAGAAAACTGCGCCTTTCCCGTTTAGACGAGTTGCCACAACTTTGGCTTTGCGTTACGGGTAAAATGAGTTTGATAGGTCCAAGACCTGAACGCGAAGTTTTTTATAACGAATTTGAAAAATACGTTCACGGCTTTTCTCAAAGATTACTTGTTAAACCAGGGCTTACCGGCTTAGCACAAGTTAGCGGTGGTTATAACCTAAAGCCTGAAGAAAAAATTGTTTACGACATTGAATATATAGAAAAACGTTCTATTTGGCTTGATATTAAAATTTTGTTCAAAACCATTGGCGTAATATTCAGTCATAAAGGCGCAAAATAGTTTGCGCTTTTAGTTTTATAAAAACTTATTTATTTTGCGATAGTTAGGCAAGTTTATGAAATATTTATTTGTAATGACAACTTCATCTAACGTGATAAATTTCCGCGCCGACCTTATCCGTTTTCTTATAGAAAAGGGGCACGAAGTTAGCGTTATTGCCCACGACTATGAAAGAAAGGGCGACGTTTTAAATTTAGGTGTTTCGGCTTTTTATTGTGCAAAGCAAAATAACCGCTCTCTTAACCCGTTTTCCATTTTAACCTATCAAAAAACTCTTAAAGAAATTATCTCTAAAGAAAAACCCGATTATCTTTTTACCTATCAATTAAAGCCCAACGTTTTCGGCACGATTGCGGGCAAAAAAGCGGGGGTTAAAAACGTTTATTCTTTCGTTGAAGGACTTGGCGACGTTTACGTTAACAGCGGGTTTAAGTGGAGGTTAATTCGTTTTGTCGTTAGCCGTTTATATAAGCGCGGTTTTAAGGCGTGCAAAAAGGTTTTCGTTTTGAATAACGACGACAAGGACGCTTTTTTATCGCTTAAAATAGTGCAAAAAGATAAAATTGCCGTTTTGCCTGGCACGGGGGTTAATACGGAAAGATTTACACCTGCCCCGATAGAAAAACACGACGACTTTATAATGGTTGCGCGTATGAATAAGGCAAAGGGCGTTTTAGAATATTGTAAGTGCGCCCGCCGTGTTAAAGCCCTTTACCCAAACGCCAACTTTAATTATTTAGGTTGTGAAGGCGACCTTAAACTTAGCGATATACAAGAATATATTGACGATAAAAGTATAAACTATCTTGGCGAAGTTAAAGACGTGCGCCCCTATCTAAACGATAACGCCGTTTTGGTTTTGCCATCTTACCGCGAAGGTATGCCCGTTTCAGTTATGGAGGCGCAAAGTAGCGGTAGAGCGGTTTTAGTTACCGCTTGCCCCGGCAGTAAAGATACCGTAAAAGACGGGTTTAACGGGTTTTTAGTTCCTATTAAAGACGTTGACGCCCTAGTTGAAAAAGCAACCTATTTTATCAACAATCCTAACGCCGTTAAAGAAATGGGCGCTAACGCTAGAGAGTTTGCTTTAGTTAACTTTGATTGCAAGCGCATTAATAACTTGATTTATTCTTTAACAAATGCAAACGCCTGATACTAATTACTTGTAATTTCGCTTGGCATACTAACTTAATAATTTAAAATGATAAACGCGGTGGCTGTGCCACCGCGTTTTTTTATTTTCTTCGTTTTCTTTCTTTTTTTAGTCGGCTTATTTATCTAGTTTTCTTCTTGAAATCATATTTTTGCCCCAAATATAAGTTTCCTTAAACGTTCTTGTGGGGGCGTAAACAATAGCTATAAGCAATATGGCAACCACTATGCATACGGCAAATTTTAATATTAAATTGCCTATCGTTCCGTCTGGGATATAACTGCATACGGCATGACACAAAAAGGCAACGGCTATCGTTATCAAGACGTCCATAAAATATTGCTTAAAGTATAGCCAAACGCTCTTCTTAAAGTAATATTTATATAAAACGTGGGGGGCTGACCAAACGGGTGCGACAAGCGAACTTACTATCGTGCCGATAATAACGCCGTCTAGCCCCATATGGAGCCCTAGGACTATAGAAACGACTATGTTTACCCCCGCTTCGATAAGCGGAATAAATCTGTTTTGATAAAAGAGCCCCGCCCCGTCGATAAAAGCAAGCACGCCCATTCTCATTTTAGTAACGAAGAAACTTATACAAATTAAAATTACCGTAGAGTAATTAAGCAACATCTCTTCGCCCGGCGTCCAAATTTTGATAAATGGTTGGAATAAAACTAATAGACATACCGTACTGAACACGGTAAGCAACGTGAATATAAAGTTAACCCTTTCAAAGCGTTCGTAAACGTATTCTTTACTAGTGCTTGCAATAAGGTTTCCAATGCTACCGGGAAGTGCGCTAGATAATAGCAAGAACACCGAAGTTAAACTTGTTATTATTAAATAATAGTTAGAATAAACGCCAAGAACGGTAAGCCCAAGAAGTGATGAAATTATAATATTGTCGGTTGAAAATACTACAACGCTACCTATTTTATGCATGCTAAGTGCGGTGGCGTTTTTGGTAATTTCCTTTCTGGTTAACGTATCTAGCGGTTGGCTTTTACCTAAAAGTTCGGGGAAGAGTTTGCTTGCCCAAACGTGAATTAAAAGGTTTTCTACAAAGGTAAACACAAGGGTTATTGCAAAGTAAACGTAATAGTTTTTGAAAATGAAAACCACGGCAATTTGAATAGCCGTCATTAAAAACATACATATCGTTTTAACCTTGCTTTCTATGTCGTTACGTTGATAAGCGTAAAGTAAAGAACGCTTATGTGCGGAAAAATACCCTATTACCGTGTTAACTAAATACATTGCGTAAAGGATATAAAGATTAACGTTTACGGTAACTTCGCCGTTAATTAAATGCCTTATAAACGGCATTATAATAAGACCTAGCACGGCTATTACGCACGCTATAATGGTATAAAACTTTTTGTAATACGCGATAAGTGTTTTAACCTTTTCAATATCCCCTTGCGCTATGGGTTTATACATACTGAAAACTATCGCGCTACCTATACCAAGTTCGGCTAAATTAAGAAAGGAAAAAACGTTTGTGAAAAGCCCGTTAAGACCAACGTAATCTACCCCCATTTTGTAAATGAGGGCGGTGCGCAGAGCAAATTGCAAAATAAGTTGTGCAATAAACTTTAGTACGTTGAATATTAAATTACGTTTTACGTTTTTAACTCTTGCTTGTTGTTCCATTTTTCCGTCTTTTTAACTAAATTTATTTTACGTTTTCTAAAAGGTATAGCACCTTGTCTTTAATTTTTTTATTATCGTAGGTATAATTTTTAAGGTTTTCTCTTTGTGTTTTTAGGTCGATTTTACCGTCTAAAATATCTTTTAGCGAACTATATAGCCCGTCGCTACTGTTTTCACAAACGGTGCCATAATCGGCAATTAATTCTTCCGAAGAACTTGTTTTCGTAGAGAGTACGGGCGTGCCAAGTGTTAAGGCTTCGGCAACGACTAGCCCCCAAGATTCGTGGTAAGAGCAAAGCACCAAAAGGTCGGCTTTTTTTACGAAAGGATAGGGGTTTGCCTTTTGACCGTAGAAAAGAATATAGTCTTCCGCGCCGATTTTTTTAACGTGGTCTTTCATTTTTTGTTCGTCTATTCCGCCGCCAATTACGTGATAGCAAAAATCGTAGCCTTCGTCGTGCAAGCGCTTAAGCACGTCGGCAAAACGGATAATGCCTTTATCTTGTTCAAAAAGTCTTGCAACCGAAACCATATTAAAGGTTATGGGGTATTGAACGGTAAACTCTTTGCTTTTTTCAACGATTTTTTTGTTGTCTTGGAAGTTATAGATATAATCCACTTTGTCTTTAAGGTGTGGATAAACGCCCTTAAAAATTTCCGCACAAGAAGATGATACGCAAAGAATTTTATCGAACTTAGCAAGCGTTTTAATTAACTTTTTGCTATAGTTAACCTGTCTAACGTCGGCGTGAATTACCGCCCATTTTTCTTTAGCGTTAACCCTTTTTAGCGCGATATTTTCGCAACACAAGTGTTGGGCGCAAAAACATATTGCCACGTCGTATTGTTTTTTGGGCTTTTTAAGAAGATTAACCCCAACGCTTTGCACGCCGACTACTATACGGTGCTTGTCAACGTGAAGTTTATCTAGCGCCCTTTTAATAAAATTAACAAGTCTTGCTTTTGCCCCTAGCCTAGCGGGTGCGCCGTCTTCTGTATTAGCGGAACTATCTATAGAGTCTGCACGGTTAGTGTTTCTTAAAATCTTGTTACCTTCGTAAACGCAAACGTCTTTTGGCATATTATCTTTTAATACGCCACTATTACTGCACAAAAAGACGTCTAAATCTACGCTATCGCGCATATTAGAAACAAAGTGTAAAAAGGCAGTTTCTATACCGCCCGCAGCCAAATTACTGCCTATTAAGAACACCTTTTTTTGTTCCATAACTATCCCCTTATGCAAGTTTACATAGTTTTTCGTATAGCGAAAACCACTTTTTGTGCACTAAATAATACGCTATTTTTCTTTTTAAACTCTTAACGTTTTTCTTTTCCGCAAGGTAACTTTCCCTTGTGTTAAGAGTGTGGAAAAACCCGTCGCTTAAATATTCTTTTAACAAGTCTATATGCCCGTATTTTACCATTTCGTTAGATAAGGACGCGTAGTTATAAAACTTAAATGCGTTTAAGTTATCTAGCGCTACCCTATTTTCAATTTCTTTTAATATCGTCTTAAAGGACTGATATCTTAGCGCAACTTTATCCTTGTTAAAAGTGTGCATAACGCTACTTTCGCGTTGCAAATAATAATAACAACGCTTGTCCGTTGCGGAAATTTTTATATCGTCTTTTATAATTTTTATTAAAAACAAAAGGTCTTCTGCAATTTTAAGTTGTTCAAAACGAACGTCGCCTATTACTTCTTTTTTTATAAGCAAACGCCACACGTTGCCCATTATACCGTAGGTTTCAAAAACAGTTTCTCTTTCTTCGGTAGTGTTTGCTAAAAAATGGTTTATTATGTTTTTTGAATTAACGTTTAATAAATTGTGTTCTATAAAAGGTTTTTCTTTGCCGTCTTCGTATACGGCGGTAAACCCGCACATTGCAATATCGCACCCACTATCAACGACAACTTTGGTTAAGTTTTCGTAAGTTTCGGGGTGAATATAATCGTCGCTATCAACAAAGGCAATATAAGTGCCCGTGGCGTTATCTAGCCCCGTGTTTCTGGCTTTGCTAACCCCTTCGTTTTGTTTATGAATAACCCTTATTCTGTCGTCTTTTTCCGCCCATTTATCGCAAATAGCGGGGCAATTGTCGGGGCTACCGTCATCGATAAGTAAAATTTCCAAATTTTTATAAGTTTGGTTAACTATACTTTCAACGCACCTATCTAAATACCCTTCGACTTTGTATACGGGAACGATAACCGTTATCTTTTCGGTAAACATATTATATCCTTTCTATAATTTGTGCTATATAGTCTTGTTCGATAGCGTTTTGTTTGCTTTTATCGGCGGTTAAATCGGTTAAATCGGCGCCGTTTTCATCTAAACCGTCGCTACCTATTTCTATCACTTGTTTGTTTTTAACGGGACATTTTTTAGTTGCGCCCATCTTAAACCATTCGTATTCAACGTCTACGTGCCCAAGGTCTAAAGCCTGATAACCAAGCCCGCATAAATCGTAGGCAAGCACCGTAGCCGTAGGCCCAAGCGCAACGATAATTAGCGAATCTTTCTTTGCGCTTTTTTTAACGGCGGATAAAATTTTTTCATAACTTTCAAAGGCGTTTTTAGACGGGCAAATTATTCTTTTTATATCTTTAGAATTAGAAAATAAATCGTTGCCAACGCCAAGGCGGGACTTTTCCCCTTCAACGAAAATAATTTCCCTATCTTGCCAAATTTCTTTTAGCGCAAGAGCGTAATTTTCCGTTTGGCTTTTGTCCGTTTTGCGCATATAAAACCTTGACAAAAAGGCGTCGCCAACCACGGTGCATTTGCCGAAAACTTTTTTCCAAAGCCCTAAAAATTTATTTAAGTTCTTTTTCCAAAAGTTAAATTCTTCTTCGTTTGTCGTTTGTTTAAGCGCGTTAAGGTCGAATACGTTTGGCACGCACACTAAACAGTTTTTCGTTGTCTTAATATTTTTAAGCCTTTTTGCTAAGGCGTTGTTTTTATCTTGGAAAGGTATGCTAAAGCCTTGCATAAGGGCAAGTTCGCCATCGCCAAAGCGCGCGATACCACACCCCGTTTTTTTAATATATTCTACCGTTTCAAAATCGCTAAGTACGTTTGGGGTTTTGTAAAACGGCGAAATTATTTTGCTTTGCAAAACGTAAAAAATCGTTTTTAATTTCATTTTAATTCTCTTAAATTTTTATCTTATATGAGTTTTTTTTGAACTTAAATAGCCAAAAATTTTTATTTTTTGATTTTGTTGTAAATTTTGCCCGCTAGCCCGAAAGTTAAAAAGTTTGCTATTTTTTTAATTCTTAAAAGCGCCTTTTGTTTTGGGGTATACCAACTTGCCGAATACCAATGAATAGAGCGGGTGTTTTCGGTAATTTTTTTTCTGTTAGTAATAACGTCTATCGGGCTAAAATATTCAGAAGAATAAAAGGTAGTGCCTTCTATGGTTTGAGTTTTATTTTCGCGAACAAGCCCCTTTTTTTCGTAATGCGCCATAAAAACTTCGCAAATGGTGTTAGCCGTCATATCGTTTATATTAAACGTGGCGTTTTTGTAAGTTTCTAAAATGGCAAGCATATCGGGGTTATGCTTTTTAGTTGCCATAATAAGCCCGGGGGCTAGAACGCAAGAACTTTCAAAACCCGTTACCGCAGATTTGCCTTCTAAAAGGTCGTCTATGGGCTTTATTAACTCTACGTCAACGTCAAAATAAATCCCGCCTTCGTTATATAAAACGTCGGTGCGGAGCACGTCGCTTGCAAAGGCGAATTTTTTAGCGTCGTAAGCGTCGCGCGCAAATTGATATTTATCTAAATTAAGGTTAGTTTCATCATGACGGCGAATTTCATAGTCGGGGCAAAACTTTTGCCAACTTGCTATGCACTTATTTGCTATTTCTGGCAAGGGATTACCCCCAAGCCAAATATAATGAATAATTTTAGGTATCATTTTTTTCGCCTTTTTTATCTTTTTAATATTATCAATATTAAATTATAACACAGTTTACGCGCGGTGGCAAGGGGATACGGTTTTTTAAGAAGTAAGGTTTTAGCCTTTTTATATAGTTAAAGCGAAACTTAATTGTTGTTCTAACAAAAATAAAAAGCAACCGTTTTGGTTGCTTTCTCGTTAGTGCCAAAGCCCTGTTAAAACAATTTTTATTTATAGCACAAAATAAAAAGTGTGCTTAGCTCTATATCATACGCCATAAAAATTATTTTGCCATCAAAATCATTGTATACGTTCTTAGACACATTATAAACCGTGAAATAGTCGTAGACACTTGTTTTACTTGAAACAAAACCGTCTACAATGCTTGACGGAATATAGGTTATATCCGTTTTCCAATTATTATCAGTTTGCAAATAATTAGAAAATTCCGCCGCCCCTTGTTCCGAAAATTTTGCCATTGCCAAAGATTCGCTATTTTCCGTATATTCCTTTGCTATGGAAATATATCCTTCATCTGGGAAGTCGATTTGCACTATGGCAGAAATATTATCTAGATATGCATAATCATGGCTTATTTTATCTTTATAAATGCTTGTAAAAGAGCCATACACACATAGCAGTGCGGTCATAATCACGCCTGCTATTATATTTTTCTTGCACTTGTATCCTTTTTTTAAGTATATAATCCCCAAAATTGCCGACGTTACAGGAATTGGTGTTAGTAAAAAGAATCTCCACATATGCTCTACCATCAAAAGCGGGAAAGATGGTGTTGGAGAGGATGGAAAAGCAGCGACACATACAAAGAGGGCGACCATAATTGACGCTAGTGAAGAAATAAAAAACGTAATTAATAATCTTCTAATTTTAGCGCTTGTTTTGTCCCTTTGACTTCTAAATTTAAAAAATACATCAAGGATAGCAACGTTTTGGCTACAAGTTCTTTTGTCTATCGCCGTAAGCACATCGTTAAAGCCCAAATATATGTATTTTTCATCTTGTTTCTTAAAAACAACTTCATCGTATTTCTTGTTATGTTTCGACGCCGAATTGTCTGATTTGCTTAAAAATTCAAAATGGTCGTAATAAAAGAAAAATTCAGTTTGTAGATTTGGCTTTGACGCAAGACTTATTTGCACATGTTCTTTTCTTTTTAACTTTACGCGTATGAATAGTGAAACAAAAAAACAAAAGGATAGTATAGGAAAAATAATATTTATTAGAGATTTCTTCGTGGCGATAATAATTATCAAGGCAACTAGAGATGCTATTACACCTAAAACTCCCGCTACTATTTGCTTTTTGCTAAGAATTTTATAAAACCTTTCATACAAATCTTTATCGTAGTTGGTCTTCGCGCCAAAAAGCGCCTCCTGTGGCTCTTCTTTACCGTCTGAAATCATTTTAAACTTTTCTTTCTGTATGTTGTCTTGTTCAGTTTCGCACAACTCGTCGATAGAAACGTTAAAAATAATCGATAAGGCAAGTAGGTTTTCTAGAGTAGGCTGAGCTTGGTTTGTTTCCCATAAACTAACACTTTGTCTTGTTACGTTTAACCTATGCCCTAACTCTTCTTGAGAAAGTCCCGCCTTTTTTCTTAATTCAAATATTTTATTTCCCAAATCCATTAAGTTCACCTCTTGACCATTATAACTTTTTTCCTTAAAGTTTTCTACCAAAACCGTTTAGAAGTTTGTCAAGTTCTGCTTGCACTTTATTATATCACACCTTTAAGAGAAAATAAACACCTAAAAATATATTTGTGCTATGGCGGGGACTTGCTCCGTCGCCCTGCGTGTGCTTTCGCACGGCTATACCGCGACTATCACGCCCACTCGCTAAAATATGCGGAGCAACGCATATTTTTTTACGCTCGCGTTCAAGTCCCTAAAAAACGTAAAGCAAAACAAGGTGGTCTGTTGACCACCTTGTTTCACTTGGTGCCGAAGGCATTTCAAACCCGAACATTAAAAAGTTTTCAAGTGTCAATGCGATATGAGTATATTTATTAAAATTAGATATTAAAAATGGCAGATTGAAATAAATCTGCCGTTTTATCATTTGAGCTATAAAATTTGTTACATCGCTAAAAAGTTAATTCTTCATCACCCAATTGGGAAGGAAGATGAATATTAGTTTTTATCAATTCTAATTTGAAACCACAGCATGGACAAACACAATCTTGCGGTGGATTTTCTGTTGTATAATCACAATTTTCACATTCATATATTGTTATCATAATAGCTCTCCTTTTCTTTTGTTCTTGTTTTTTGGCATCCTTAATCTTTAACTTCGCCTGTTCCATTGCATTTAGGACAGACAATTTCTCCATCTCTTCCGCATTTAAAACACGCTTGCGTACCATATCCACAATCTGCAGGCTCTTTTCCAGTTCCGTCGCAATAAGGGCAAATTACTTTACCAGTTCCATTACAATTATCACATTTCATATTCTTTACTCCTTTTCATTTGTTTTTATTTTATAGATAGGGATAAGGTGATTTATCCCTATCTAATATTTTGTTTTATTCTTCGGTCGTTGTCCAAGGGGTTGGAACACCGTCAACGTAATGCCAGTAGTTGCCGTTATCGGCAGGTAAATCGCTTTCGTTTTCTACGTAATAATATATTGTAGCACTTGTTAATTCTGAGTTATTGCCGCCGATTGATATTTTAGACCAATCTTCCGCTGTTCCAGTATAATAAACATTTTCTAGCGAGGTGCATCTAAAGAATGACATAGAACTAATACTAATTATGCTGTCTGGTATTATTATATTAATCATCTCATCACACCAAGAGAATGCAGAAGAACCTATATTTGTTACATCATAGTTGTTACCTTTATAAGTAATAGTTGAACGAATATTTGCTGTTATTATATTTTTGGGTTGACAAACTACTGTCGCTTTATCTCCTTTTATGCCATATCTTACTCCATCTATACTAGTGTAAATATAACCATCAGTAGCAACGTCATTGTTTTCGCAATTAAAAACTATTGCACAACTTAAACTACCCCATCCACTCGGTTTATTTTGCATTGAACAATATATAGTTAACGCATTACAACCAGAGAATGCATTTGAGCCTATAATTGTTACACTGTCTCCCATTATTACACTTGTTAACGCACTACAATTATAGAAAGACATAGAACCTATATTTATTACATTATCTCCTATTATTACGTTTGTTAACGAGCTACAATTAGCAAACGCATAATCGCCTATACTTGTTACACTATTAGGGATTGTTATATTTGTTAAATTCCAACAACCATAAAAGGCATACTCATCTACATTTATAACACTACTTGGTATTTTTACACTTGTTAATGAACTACATAAATAGAACGCAGAATGACCAATAGCCGTCACCCCTTCGGGGATATTTAGTGTTGCAGCCGTTCCTTCATAGTTCACAATTATCCCGTCCATAATTATTAGACCATCTTTATTTTCATATGGTTTTAAAATTATATCTCCATTTGAATCTACAAAATATAAAGAAGTTTTATTTCCTGAATTTGCGTAGCATATACTAATTTTTTCAAATTCAGAACTTTGTAACAAATGAGCAATAGGTTTAGTAACATTAAACGGATTCGCCTCTTCAACATACCTATTAATTTCATTGCCAAATATATCTGTAATTAAAACATGAACAGTTCCATCAAGAGTAATTTTAACATCAGATTTTAAATTCCCTAAAAACAACTGTGGAACTTCTTCTAATTTTCCAAAATTTAAATCAATCTCAATTTCATTGATATCTGAATATAGGTTTTGTATATTCGCGATCCCCTTATCGTATAACCAAACATGACAATATTCATAAACTCCATACATATTTTCAACATTTAAAATACCACCATAAACAGATACTTTTTTCGCTTTCAATTGTTTTATAGTAGCTATTCCCCGGAATACAACTCCTTCTCCAGGGACATCCATCTCATAAGTCTGAACTTCTTTAAAAAACGTTGTATTAGTGGCGGTTATTTTTGATGCTGAAATTTCTTCAACATTACCTATAATAGAAATAGATGCTTGACAAAGATTTCCCGTCATCTCTAAACAATTGTTTTGAATATACAATGGATAATCACCCTTTGGACTAATATTATATAAAATCAAAGTATCGGCAAACAGGGTCAAAGAATTATTTATATACACCCTTGTACAAGTTACATAGCCGTTACCTAAAGACTCATAATGTCCACGTATGGCAATACTTTTAACGTTAGGTGTTTCTGCGCTATAAACATTATGAATTATACTCGGCGATGAAATTAATAATGGTCCTTGCAAAGTATATGAATATAATTGCAACGTATAATCAGCATTTTGGTCGGTCATAAATTCAAATGCTTTGTCAATACTTACATACGTTCCAACAAATTCACCGTTTTTAAACAAGTCAACAAGTTCAATGGGTTTTTCACTCATTTCAGGCAATTGATATAAGTAATTAACACCTATTTTGTCAAAACTATCTGCATTATGCGTTGAATCACAATACTGTCTAGACATACCAAAACAATTGTATGAAATTAGACCAGCCTCATTTGTTTCATCCCAAGTAACATCAACACCATACCACACACCATCTATTTTTACGATGTTCCATTCATGGCTTTCGTTATTAGCCGTTCCAGTTACAATGATTGTATCTACGTCGTTGAGTCGGCACAAGAACATAAACGTTTCTGCAAAGGTTTCGCAAACACCAAGATTATATTTTGCACAACCAACCATATTATGCGCCCAAATATCGTCCTGCGGTGTTACACCATCACTCTCATATGCATAATCCATACGATTTATAATAAAATCATGTACGGTCAACGCAATTTCTAATTCAGACATACCCTCGTTAATAAGAGCATTGCATTCTTCTATCATTTCATCAATTGCCGTATCGCATTGAGCACGATAATCTGCTTTTGAATAAGCCTCGTCAATACAGAATTTTAGATTGCTGCCATCTACTGTAAGGCGATTTGAAAGCCAATAATATCTCGGATTTTCAACAATAAACACTTTCCAGGTTGCAATAACTTCATTAACGTTGATAATATAATGGCTTAAATCAATAGTATCTAAAATATAGAATCCGTTTGTGCTTTGAATATCGTCCGTATTATTTACAAAAGCTTCGCAAGCGTAGAACATTCTTCTGTAAAGATCTTGCATTGACTCTCCGTGAACATTATTAGCAAGGTCGTAGTAGCCATAAGTACTATTGCCTAATCTCGGAACTAAATCAACGGTCGTAATGCCTTCTGGTCTTTCGTACTTTTCCTTATCCCAACTTGAACCGTCTCTCTTGCAAAATTCAAACTTATCATCAATAAATCTTATATACATGGAATCACGTCCATCAGCAAATATAAGTTCATGGATTCCATCACCAATATTAGAAATTGTTCCACTAGAATAATTTAGTGAATAAGTTTCATTTGAGCCAATTGTTAGTGTTGTCAAAACAAAAGAATCATTGTCTTTGATATTTAGAGAATAACTATATCTATACGACACACCTTCTTCTACATCACTATATTCTGGACTAGCAACTATGCCTTGCTGTGAATCACCACCCAAACCCAATGCTGGTATTTCAATTTGCGCTACAATAACCTCATTACACACAGAACAATGTGAACCAGCCGTCAAGCCAGGCAAAGAGAAAGTAGCGTCAACTGCATTATCAACTACTTCAATATGTCCTAACGCATCAATGTAATCATCTATGTAACTATGATTACAATGACAAGTATAAGTAGTGTATCCTTGTTCAGTACACGTTGGTTCTGTTACTACTTCGTCATAATCGTGTCCAGTTGCTTCAACCACTTCTTGTGCAATAAGAACTTCTTCACATACCGAGCAGTGCTTACCTTCAGTTAATCCTGTTTCTGTACACGTTGGAGTAACTGCATTATCAACTACTTCAGTATGTCCTAATGCATCTACCACAATAGTTTCTCTGCTTAATTCTTCTTCACAAGTTAAGCAATAAACAACGTCGTCGTAGCTTCCTGTTTCCGTACATTTTGGCAATACATTGTTTTCTAGAACAACTCCTCCCGCACTATGTCCAAGTGCTTCAATGTAATCATCTATGTAACTATGATTACAATGGCAAGTGTATGTAGTATATCCTTGTTCAGTACACGTTGGTTCGGTTACTACTTCATCATAATCATGTCCTTTTGCTTCAACTATTTCTTGCGCAATAAGAACTTCTTCACAGGCTAAACAATGTTTACCTTCAGTTAAACCTGTTTCTGTACAACTAGGTGCAACTGCCTCATCAATTACTTCAATATGTCCTAAGGCATCAATGTAATCATCTATGTAACTATGATT
>JAFTWU010000008.1 GCA_017465145.1 Clostridia bacterium
TATACGCCGATTACTTTTGCTAAAAGCGTAAATGAAGCACAACGCAACGTTACCGAACGCGTTTACGATATCATAATTATTAACGCTCCATTGCCTGACGATTATGGAGTTAAACTTGCAATAGACGTTTCAAGCAACAAAGCCTCTGTCGTTCTTTTATTCGTACGCAACGATATGTATACGAGTATCTACGAAAAGGTTCGTGATTACGGCGTTTTCACTCTCCACAAGCCTGTCCCCGCTCAAGCAATATCACAAGCTTTGGATTGGCTTAAAGCAACGAGAGAGCGACTGAGAAATATGCAAACAAAAAACCTTTCTCTTCAAGAGAAGATGGAAGAAATTAAACTTATAAACCGCGCAAAATGGGCACTTATAAATTCGCTTGGAATGACCGAAGCCGACGCACATCGATATATTGAAAAACAAGCGATGGACAGATGTGTTACACGTAGAGAAATTGCCGAAGAAATTATTAAAACCTATTCATAATCAAGGACAAAAGCTATGTTCCATTCGCCAAATCTCTCTATCAACTCAGAAAATCATCTTGTCATCGGTCGGCACGATACCGTGGAGCTGGCAAAGAAATTCGGCACCCCGCTCTACGTACTGGACGAGGATCTGATACTACGAAATTCTGCGTGATGCAAAGCAGTTACAACATAAATCAGACAATATTTTGCTAATTTGTTTTGTGGGATGCGAGGATGATAATTGTCAAATTGACTGGGTTTATTTTGAAGGAAAACACGAATATAACGAGTCTTTATTGAAGATGTATGAAGACTTGGGAATGTTTAATGGTGGTGTTTCAAGAGAATTCTACGAAACAATGTGTAAAAAATGCATAAAAAATAGACCCACCTTAATTTTAAGATGAGTTTAACATTTTGTTAGTACCAAAAATAGGACACATATTCAAAATATAAATTTTTCATATAAACTTTTGATATCAGTTTAATAATATAAAAACCAGCCTTTTTCGAACTGAAAAAGGCTGGTTTTTGGTCTTCCCGTCGGGACTCGAACCCAAATCGGTCGCTTAGGAGTTATACCCTCATTCAAAAGTCCTATAAAAAGCGTTAAATATCGTGTGTTTTGTTAAAAATGTGAGCGATTTTGCTTCTAAAATGTGCAGTTCGGTTAAGTAATTTTCGATTTTTGAAGCAATTTTCAAACTAAATTTATACCGATTTTTATATCGACTTTTTTAGCGCCGATTTGTTGATTTCTATTATTATATACCACAAAATTATTAACTTTTCAATAACGAATAATGGTAATCAAAATGGAATTTTTTCATTATTCATTTCTAAAAGTATAAACGGCAGTAAATTTATTCACTGCCGTTTATGTCTTAATTTTTTATATTGACTACAAGTTGCCCATCTTCAACATCAAGTAATAGCACGTCGTTTGGTTTCAAACTTCCCGCTACTATTTTTTTTGCAATTAGCGTTTCTACGTTAGATTGAATAAATCTTTTAAGTGGACGAGCGCCAAACACAGGGTCATATCCCGCAGAAACTATATAATCAATTGCCTTTTCACTTATTTCAAGATGAAGTTCTTTTTCTTCCAATCTTGACTTTAAGCCTTTCAATAACAACCCTACTATACTCTTTGTTTCCGACTGTGTAAGTGGTTTGTAAAATACAATTTCATCAAGACGATTCAAAAATTCGGGACGGAATTGTGTTTTCAATAGTTTATTTACTTCACTTTTAGCCTCATCCGTAATCTCTCCGGTTTGTTCATTTATACCCTCCAAAATATACGGCGAGCCAAGATTTGACGTCAATATTATTATTGTATTTTTAAAATCCACCGTTCTTCCTTGAGAATCTGTAACACGTCCATCATCTAAAATTTGAAGAAGAATATTGAAAACGTCAGGATGCGCTTTTTCAATCTCATCAAAAAGAACAACTGAATATGGTTTCCGTCTAACGGCTTCCGTTAGCTGTCCACCTTCCTCATATCCTACATATCCCGGTGGCGCACCAATCAAACGTGAAACGCTAAATTTTTCCATATATTCAGTCATATCAATTCTAACAATATTTTTTTCATCGTCAAATAAAGTTTTAGCTAGCGTTTTAGCAAGTTCAGTTTTACCAACACCTGTCGGTCCTAGGAACATAAACGAACCAATAGGGCGATTTGGGTCTTGTATTCCTGCTCTTGAACGTATAATTGCTTCACTTACCTTTTTAACTGCCTCATCTTGACCAATCACTCTTTCGTGTAAAATATCTTCTAAATTAAGCAACTTACTCTGTTCGCTTTCTACCAATTTAGATACAGGTATCCCCGTCCATTTAGATACGATTTTTGAAATCTCTTCTTCTGTAACTTTATCGTGAAGCATTGTCGTAGATTTTACACTAGCAGATTCCTTTTCTGCCTCTTCTAACTGTTTCTTTAATTCAGGAAGCTTACCATACTTTAGTTCGGCAAGCAAGTTCAAGTTATACGCTCTTTCTGCGTGTTCTATATCACTATTTACCTTTTGAATTTCTTCACGAAGTGTTTGAACTTTTGAAATAGAAGCCTTTTCATTATTCAACTTTTCTTTCATTTCGTCATAGGTTTTACGCAGTAAAGAAAGCTCGTCTTGTAATGCTTTTAAGCGATTTTGAGATAATGCGTCAGTTTCCTTTTTAAGTGCCGCTTCTTCAATTTCAAGTTGCATAATTTTACGAGCAACGCCATCCATTTCTGCCGGCATACTATCTATTTCCGTTTTAATCATTGCACAAGCTTCATCAATAAGGTCAATGGCTTTATCCGGCAAGAATCTATCGCTTATATAACGATTTGAAAGAGTGGCTGCTGCAATGATAGCATTATCTTGAATTTTTACACCGTGATATACCTCATAACGTTCTTTAAGCCCACGAAGAATAGAAATAGTATCTTCAACAGTTGGCTCATTAACCATTACCGGTTGAAAACGACGTTCTAATGCAGGGTCTTTTTCAATATACTTTCGATATTCATCCAATGTTGTTGCGCCTATACAATGCAATTCTCCTCTTGCAAGCATAGGTTTCAATAGATTGCCCGCATCCATTGCTCCATCGGTTTTGCCTGCGCCGACTATTGTGTGTAATTCGTCAATGAAAAGAATAATATTCCCTTCTGATTTTTTCACTTCAGATAAAACAGCTTTTAATCTTTCTTCAAACTCTCCTCTATATTTAGCTCCTGCAATCAAAGCTCCTATATCAAGGGAGAATAATTTACGATTTTTTAAACTGTCAGGAACATCGCCTTTCATAATACGTATTGCCAAACCTTCAGCAATCGCCGTTTTACCAACACCCGCTTCACCAATTAATACGGGATTATTTTTTGTTTTACGAGAAAGGATTCTTACTACATTTCTTATCTCATCATCTCTACCAATAACAGGGTCTATTTTACGTTGTCTTGCCCTTTCAACGAGATCCACACCGTATTTATTCAAAACATCATAAGTTGATTCAGGGTTATCGCTTGTAACTCTTGTATTGCCTCTTATTTGCATAAGTGCAGATAAAAAATTCTCCTTTGTTATTCCATTATCTTTTAGAATGGTAAAAACTTCTTTTGAAGGTTTTTCGATAATACCATAAAGCAAATGTTCAACCGATACAAACTCATCTTTCATCTCTTTTGCCTTTTTTTCAGCAAAATTTAATACTTCTGATAAGTCTTGTGAAACGTATTCTCCACCCTTCCCTTGTACTTTTACAAGTTTTTCAATGGAAGATTCAACGTCTTCTATAATTTTCTTGGAGGAAATACCCATTTTCTCAATTACTCTTGCGCATACGCCTTCTTCGTCCGTTAAAAGGGCTTGCAAAAGGTGAAGCGAAGTAATTTGTTGATTTCCATTTTCCTTTGCTACTTCCGTTGCAGAACTTAACGCTTCAATTGATTTTTGTGTAAATTTTTCAGCATTCATAAACTATACCTCCTTAGTTTATATAATAATTTTTCCATTAAATAATTCTCTAAACCTCTTTTCGGTTAATGTAATAGCCAATCTTTCATCATCTTGATTTGATAAGAAAGTATTTAATAATTCATTAAAATCTTTTACGTATTCAGTTATTAGTTCAGCTAATTGTTGTGTTGTTACTTCTTCATTAGGATAATTTAGAACCCTTGTGTATTTAATTCCATCATAGTCATATTTTGCATCGGGATTATAATATCTTTTTTCAAGCAATGCAAATAATCGATAAAAATCATTTACCAAATTAATTAACGTAGTATTTTGTGTACGCAATGTAACTTTCAATTGACCTAAATCCTCTGAATGAGGAAATATTTCTACATTATACTTTATCGCAGGATTGTATCGATAAGATAATGCAGACATTATGGAAGCCATATATTGTGAAGGTTGGTCTAAAAATCTCATAATGCTACCTTCGCCAACTAATCTTTCAATTTCATCAAATAAATTATTAGCTCTAATTGCAGGCGTTTCATAAGAAACTGCGTCCGCTAATATTTTTTCTATCATATTTGACCTACTTAGTCCATTTGCACTCGCAACCCTATCAACAAGCTCTATTACATCATCATTCAATACTAAACTATAAACTGATTTAGCCATAACCATCTCCTTTTTTATATATTATATACCCATTTTTTAATTTTGCAAGCGTTTTTATATAATTTTATTTACAAATTATTAAATTTTTTTTGCAAATTTTATTTTTAGTACAAAAAAACTCCTTGTGATAATCACAGGGAGTTCTTATAAATTATAGCTGTTAAACGCATTATTTTGTTAAATTCTTATTGGTTTTTCTAAATTAGGGTTTTCTTTCCAAAAACTATAATGATTCTCTATTATCGCCTTATATCTATTTACCCTTTCCTCACAGTTTCTATTAAAAATATCCGCAAGCACATCAATAAGTTTACCATATTCTTCATCAGAAGTTCCTCTTTGTTTAACATCTCTTCTAAAATATTTTATAAGAGTATTTCGATAATATTCATACATTTCTTTATAAATATTATCTTCAAGCAAATCTTTATTCAGCCTAAGATAACGGTGCAACCAAGTAAATAATTCTTTTCTGCCACGTTTAAACCAATAACGTTCAAAACGCCGAATTTTTCTTTTTTCTTTTCTATCCATCTATTCCTCTTGATATATATTTATTATTTTTTTATTTTTCCGTTTTGCATAATCGTAAGCAATTTTTGTTCCGCTCTTTGGTTGATATGTTCCTATCGACCTTTTAGATTCTTTTCTTCTTTGTGGTTGATATTTTTCATTATAGTAAAACACACAAAAATCACTATCATCAATCATTGCATAATTTCGTTCTACATAACTTGCCTTGCCTGATGAATATTTCGTTTTATGCTCTACTTCTTCTTCAACACCGAGTAAAGTTACAGGGCGTTTTTCAAAATGAGAATAGATTTCCTCCCAATACTCACGCTCACTTTCCAACGTGCAAGTTTCACTTCTACAAGTGTAAGCACGTCGTTGTATATCGTTATACTTTTCTTTTAGGTCAGTCACGATAGAATGACATAACGTATCAAAATCACTTCTACTGCCAAAGTTAAAAATCCTAACGTTTTCTTTTAATATAAGCATTTCAATTACATCTCTAACACTTTTCTCAATACTAACGTCGTTAGGAATTTTTCTATGCCCAATAAAACAACATTTTTTATTTCCATTTTTTATACCAATCCATTTGAAATAAAAAAAGCCGTAGAAAACTATCTTGCGTTTTCATTCGGCTTTTAATTGTTTATTAAGTTTTAAGCACAATTAAGAATGCCGCCTTCTTGCGAAAGCGGCACCGCAGATTATACCCTTTCACAAGCTACCACACTTCTTTTTTCGCTTACATCTGCCATAAAGGAATTGCAAACGGATTGGATATAATACTACCAAGATTATATCCTTTACAACAGAAATATATAATTAAGCGAAAAATATGGACTGCTCCTATATTAAAAGTAAAAAAGAAATGTGGTATGTATTTATTATACTACTTATGAATAAAAAAGTCAATGCAAAACGCATCGTCCCCGAAAAGTTGTTCCTACGGAAAGCAAAAAAATAAAGAGATTGCTCTTACGAACAATCTCTTTTTGGCCTTTCCGGCGGGAATTGAACCCACAGTCTATCGCTTAGGAGGCGATTGCGTTATCCGATTACGCTACGGAAAGATTTTAACGTTTTGAAAGTTATTAAACGAAACAAAAATTATAAAATTTATACCGATTTTTATACCGATTTGATTTTTTATGTTGACAAAACACAATATATGGTGTATATTTGCTCTATTGTGTACTATATTTAGTGATATGTAGTGGATAAGCGATTTCCTTAGGAGGGGCTTGTTATATCCGTTTAACTATGGAACCTTGTTTATTAAGTTAAGAAAACGTTAAGCGGATAGAACTTGTTGAGCCGAGCCCTTTTGGGCGAACGCTGTCGAACTTGCTTCGACTTATCCGTTTAACTATGGAACCCTGTGAGTATTAAGTTAAACATCACTTGCTTAACTTAAAATATTTTACTACAAAAAAATGTATATGTCAATTCGTTTAACGCGCCTTTAATTTAATCTTAGATTACTATATTCCCTTTATATATTCCCACTTTGCAACTTGTTTGCCTTGAAATGCTGTAAAGCCTTCTCTTAATTCGGGTATATACGTCATAAGAAATACAACGCCCATTAACAAAGCAAACATTACAAAAACCAACAACACGGTTAATAAGTATTGCTTTAATTCATTCTTCATATTAACCTATAATAAAAGCACCTACCATATATGCAAGTGCTTTGTTTTTTATTTATAAATATTTTTCTAAATCTTCTTCAAGTAAAAGTTCTTTTAATAAATCTTCTTCTATGATATTATCCTTAATTGTTTGTAGTGCCATATAAAGCCCTAACTTTATTAAATCTTCGTCCTGTTCTAAAAGGTGTTCTTTTATTTGTAGTATTGAGTTTTTTAATATTTCCCTATCGCTCATTATATTTCGTAATCTCCCTTTCTATTTTCTCTAATTCCTTTTTTCGCTGATTTCTTTCCTTGCGCCAAAAATCTATTATCCCCTTTTTATAAGCATCGGGCTTTTTATCTTTTGAAACAAACTTGCCGTCTTTATCTTTTGTGCAAACAACCGTTTCTATCTTCAGTTGCCATAAGTGTACTACTTCTCCCGTGGGTTTGTCAATAAAAAAGCACCGATATCTCACGGTGCTATAATTTCAAAGGAGAGAGCCTAAAATTATTATAATATTACGGCTCTTTAATTTAATAGTAAGAGTATATCTTTTCAATAAAACGTCTACAATCATATAGCGATAAACTGCGTTACAACTTGCCTGCAAGCAAACGGGCATTTGTGACAATAATTCTGCGCGGATACATAAAATATAACGTACCGGCAGAACACTTTGGAGACGTTATGATTAAGAGAGGAGAACTTTACTACGCCGACCTTTCCCCCGTAGTAGGAAGTGAACAAGGGGGTATTCGCCCCGTATTAATAGTGCAAAACGATACGGGCAACAAATATAGCCCCACGATAATTGCGGCGGCGATAACAAGCCAACTAAATAAGGCAAGGTTGCCAACGCACATTGAAATAAGCGCGCGCGATTTTGGACTATCTAAAGATTCAGTAATACTTTTAGAGCAAATAAGAACGCTAGACAAAAAACGCCTTAAAGAGCGCATTGGCGAACTAACCCCCGTAACTATGAAAAAAGTTAACGTTGCCCTATTAATAAGTTTAGGGTTTGGGGATAAATTAACGGAGACGCAAAACGACGGAAAGTCTATAATTTAACAAGTCGCTATCTATAGTTTAACACGCCGTTACTATATAATTTAACGCCATATCACTTTAACTAAAAAATAAGACCGCGCTAATCTACGCGGTCTTTTCTAACGTTAAGAAGACTTTACACCTTTTTTATAATTTCTGCCTTGGCTTTGCGAACTTTAGCGCGGATAGGCGTATCCGTATACCCCAAAGCAACGACGATATTGCACACTTCGTCGTCAGCGTGGCATACCGCTTGTTTAAGTTCTGCATAGTTTATCCAACCAAGAATACAACTTGCAACGCCCATACTTTCTGCGGTTAAAGTAATATATGCTATAAGTTCGCCAACGTCGTATTTAACGAAGTGATTGCGGTCAAATTTACTTTCCGTTCCGGGACGCAAAGTAGCCTGTTTGTCGCACACAACTATATATGCTTTCGCACCGCTTGCGAACTTGTTATGCCCCCGCTCTTGCACGGCTATCGTAACCTTTTTAACCGTTTCTTCATTGGTAACCAAATACATACGCCAAGGCTGAGAATTGCACGCGGACGGGGCTAACATAGCCGTTTCGGCAATAGTTTCAACCACCTTGCTATCAAGCGGTTTATCGTTAAAATCGCGACAAGATTGACGGCGTTTTACTAATTCTAAAAAATCGGTATACATAACAACTCCTTTATAGAATTATTATATGAAAAAACAGTCCATATTGCAAGTGCAAAAATTAAAATATTACACACCAAGCGACTTTTCTTTATTATAGCGTTCCACCGCCTTAAGATACCGTTCGCTTAGGGTAAGATTATAGCGTTGTTGTTCTTCGTAAGAAAGCGTTTGATAATATTCTTTATCGGTAAGCCTGCCTAAAACTCCGCTAATTTCCCCTTCTTCATCTAAAATCTTTTTAACTTTAAGATAGAAGGCTTCACTTTCTTCGTCAACACGCCTTATATTGCCCGCTACACGCTGATTATAATATTCTTTTACCTTGGAAGTGGATATACCCGCCTTTTCCGCCTTGATTAACTCTTGGTCTAGTTGAGAGCGGTAAGATTGCCAAAAACCTTGTTTTAACCGCTTTTTTGCTTCGCGACAATATTGTTTTAGAGTTTTTTGTTCTTCTTGCATAACCGTGCCCCTTTTAACTTTTTACAGTATAGTGTATTTTTTTATTAACTGCTATATCTTCGACAAGGTTAGTGTTTTTTCGCCCATTTTCGACAATTTTTTTACGAAAAGAAAAACCCACCAAAGATTTCTCTTTAGTGGGTAAACTTTCTTTTAGCCTTTAATGCTTCTTTTTCTTGCTGCTTCAGATTTCTTTCTTCTCTTTACAGCGGGGCTTTCATAAAATTCCTTTTTACGAAGGTCACCAAGAATGCCGTCACGAGAACATTTTCTCTTGAAACGTCTTAAAGCGCTGTCGATATTTTCGTTTTCGCCAACTCTTACGATACT
Organism: Clostridia bacterium; assembly: GCA_017465145.1. GTDB lineage: Bacteria > Bacillota > Clostridia > Christensenellales > Borkfalkiaceae > UBA1259. The sequence continues at coordinate 9,285 of JAFTWU010000008.1, forward strand.
CATTTTTTTCACCTTCCTTTGCCCCACGGCAGTTTATTTGCCAAAAATCAGCATTAATAGTATATAAAATCGCCTTACCTTTGTCAAACGATTTTAGCAACTTTTTTGCGTTATATTACTAAAAAAATTAAGCGGGTGTCCAACCCATTTTTTGACCGGATAAAATATGTATATGCAAGTGGAACACCGTTTGACCTGCATCGTCGCCTTGGTTAATAACTAAACGATACCCGTTTTCTAAACCTAGTTCTTTTGCTAAAGTAGGAATTTTAACAAAACAACGGCGAACTAGTTCACTTTGCTTATCTGTCATATCCGCAAGCAACTTAAAGTGGCTTTTGGGAATACACAAAAAGTGGTTTTTTGCCTTAGGGTCGATATCTTTAATGATAATCATATCGTCGTCTTCGTACATTTTAGTTGCGGGAATTTCCCCTGCAATAATTTTGCAAAACAAACAGTTTTCCATAAAATACTCCTTAAAATAATTAATCTTTTACAACTTCCGCAATCGCTCCGTCCCCGTAGGGTGCAATTAAACGGACTTTCGTTAACTTTTTATCGCCGTTAAAATCTTTAACGTAAACGCGGATATAGTTGCCCGTATACCCTTCGGTATAGCCGTTAACCGTTTCTTCGGGCAAGAAAAATTCCGTGGTATTAAGCCTATCTTTAATAAACTTATTTTTAAGTTCTGCCTTAACTTCTAAAAGGCGATTAAGCCTATCCTTTTTAACCTGCGGTGGTAAATCTTGCATTTTATAAGCCACCGTGCCTTGACGGGCACTAAAAGAAAATGGGTGAATATCGCTGAATTTAACTTCTTTTGCTAGCGATATCGACTGCAAAAAGTCTTCTTCCGTTTCGGTTGGAAAACCCGCGATAATATCGGTTGTAATACCTGCGTTTTCAAAATACTTTCTAATTAAATTTACCTTTTCTATAAACTGCTCTCTAGTATAGTGGCGGTTCATAGATTTAAGCACGGCGTTAGAGCCCGCTTGCAAGGATAAATGAAAATGTGGCGCAAAGTCTTTTAACCCTTTAAGTGCAGTTAAAAATTCTTCCGTAATAACGTTAACTTCTAACGAACCAAGCCTTATTCTGCAATCAACGTCTTTTAAGGCTAAAATTAAGCCCGTAAGCCCCGTTCCTTCATAATTATAGGCAGAAAGATTAATGCCGTTAATTATCGCTTCTTTAGGTTTTATTGCCGTTATTTCGTCTACTATGCTTTGGGGCGCTCTGCTACGGCTACGCCCCCTTAAATAAGGGATAATACAATAGGTGCAAAAGTTATTGCAACCGTCCTGAACTTTAACGTAAGTTCTTGTGCGAAGTGATTTTACGGGTAAAAGTTCTTCGTAAACTTGGTTTTGCGGTGCTATATTTACACCCGCGTTATCTAGCATATCTAAAATTTTGCCCTTGTCGAAAACACCCGTAACTAAATATGAAGGAGATTTTTCCGCAAAAGGCTTAGCGTTCTTTTCGCAAGCGCAACCTGTAAAAATTATCTTAGCGTTTGGGTTAAGTTTTTTAATTCGACTTGCCGTTTGCCTTGACTTTTTTTCCGCTTCTTGCGTTACGGCACAAGTGTTTACTATGTAAAGGTCGGCGTAAACTAGTTTATCGTAAACTTCGTATCCACGCGATATTAAGCCTTGTATTAAGGAATCGCTTTCGCATTCGTTTACCTTGCATCCAAGGGTAAAAACAACGGCTTTCATCACTTATTCTTCCCTACGACGAGCGCAGACCACTCGCCCTTAATTTTTTCTTCTACAAAGGTAAAGCCCGCATCTAAATACGCCTTTTTAACGGCATCTAGCCTTGTGGTTAAAATACCGCTTAAAATAATTTTACCGTTATCTAAAACGTTAGCGGAAATATGGGGTGCAAAGGCAATTAAAACTTCCGCCATAATATTGCACACCAAAACGTTTGCTTGAATAGTAGTGTCGTCTAGCAAGTTTTTAAGCATAACCTTGCCGTTAGTAACGTTATTAAGCGCCATATTGTGATTTGTTGCAACGACTGCGCATTCGTCAATATCGGTCATTATAACTTCTTTAGCGCCAAGTTTACTTGCGGTGATACCTAAAATACCGCTACCGCAACCAACGTCTATAACGATATCGTCTTTCGTTACGTATTTGCCGATAAACTCCACACACATAGAAGTAGTTTCGTGTTCGCCCGTACCAAAAGCCATATTAGAATCAAGTAGCACCACCGTTTCGCCCTTTTCGGGGGTGTACTTTATCCATTCGGGAACGATTACTATTTTGCCAAGGTGAATAGACTTAAAATGTTCTTTCCATTGTTCGCGCCAAAGGTCGCCGTCAACCGCGCGTTTAACACACTCTAAAGAACCTAGTTCAAAAGGACAATTTTGTTTAAGATTTGATAAATCGTTTTCGATGTTAAGAATTGTTTCGCCCGCACTCTCTATGGGGAAATACCCTTTGATAAGCACGGTTTTATCTGCCGAATATATCTTTTCATCGGCGTAATCCCAAGCCCTACCGCTCTTTTCAAGGTCGATAACGTCTTGAACGTCGCTTATGGCAACGCCAAGGTCGGTATAGCCCGCCAAAATATCGGCAACTAGTTCGGCACCGTCGTGAGTGGTAGAAATTGTTAGTTCAACGTAATTTTTCATGCTATTTTTCATACGGGTTTTTGCCGTACATTTTTTCCATATCGTCTTTATATTGTTTCATCTTGGGGCTTTGTTTAAGTTCCGTTTCCCCATCGAACTTTTCTAAGGCAGATTTTTGCGCTTTTGAAAGGCGCGTAGGAACTTCTACGTTAACGACTATGTAAAGGTCGCCCGAACCGCGCATGCCCTTAATACCCTTACCGCGTACGAAGAAAATTTTGCCGTTTTGCGTGCCTTCAGGGATAGTGTATTCAAGCGTTTCGTCAATTAGCGGAATATGAATTTTTCCACCTAACGCCGCCGTCTTAAAGCTGATGGGAACGTCTACGTAAAGGTCGAAATTTTTGCGACGGAAAAGTTTGCTTGGCTCTACCTTAATAACGATAATAAGGTCGCCTGAAGGCCCGCCGTTTTTACTTGCTTCGCCATAGCCTTGCTTGGTTATATAACTGCCCGTATCTGCACCTGCGGGAATATTAACGGTAAATTTAGTAGTGGCTTTTGCATAGCCTTTACCCTTACACGTGGGGCATTGTTCTATAATTTGTTTACCCGTGCCACCGCACTCGTCACAAGGGCGCACGCTTACCGAACGGAAAAAGCCGTTGCCCGTAGTATATTGAATTTGACCAGAGCCACCGCACTTAGAACAAGTTTTATAAGCCGTGCCACCTTTTGCGCCCGTGCCCTTACAGTCTTTACAAGTTTCGTTGCGGTTGTAAACTATTTCTCTAGTGCAACCTTTTGCAGCGTCTAGAAAACTTAAAGAAAGTTCTAGCGTAATATCCGCGCCCTTGGTTTTTGTTTGAGCGCGCGCCGACCTGCCCCCGAAACCGCCGAAAATATCGCCAAAGATATCTTCAAAACCGCCAAAGCCACTAAAACCTGCGCCACCTTGACCACCGAAACCGCCCATATTGCCGTTGGGGTCGCCAAAAGTATCGTAGTTTTTACGCTTTTTTTCATCGGATAAAACTTCGTTTGCTTCGTTAATTTCCTTAAATTTTTCCGCAGCCGCTTCATCTCCGGGGTGAAGGTCTGGGTGATATTTTTTTACAAGAGCTCTATACGCCTTTTTAATGTCGTCTTGCGTGGCGTTTTTAGAAACCCCTAAAATGTCGTAATAATTTTTTGCCATAAAAATCCTTATATATGGATAAACTGAAAGGCGCAAACACGCCTTTCAGTATCCTTTTTTTTACAAACAGAGATGCCTTAATAAGAGCAAAATTATTTTTAGTTACCTTGGTGGAATTCAGTACCGTCTGAACCTTGACCGCCTTGACCACCTTGAGCGCCCATATCTTGTTGTGCTTGTTGATAAAGTTTAGCAAAGATAGGTTGAGATTCGTTTGAAAGTTTTTCGGTTGCCTTAACGATTCTATCGTTGTCGTTAGATTCTAATTCAACCTTAGCAAGTTTAACTTCTTCTTCAAGTTTAGCCTTGTCTTCAGCGCTAATCTTGTCGCCAAGTTCTTTAATTGACTTTTCGATAGAGAAGATTAAACCGTCAAGTTTGTTGCGATTGTCAACGACTTCTTTACGCTTTTTATCTTCTTCTTCGTATTGTTTTGCTTCGTTAACAGCCTTTTCGATATCAGCATCTGAAAGGTTGGTTGAAGAAGTAATGGTAATGTTTTGAGAAGTACCCGTGCCTAAATCTTTTGCAGAAACGTTTACAATACCGTTAGCGTCGATATCGAAGGTAACTTCAATTTGGGGTATACCGCGGGGTGCGGGTGCAATACCCGTTAAAGCAAACGCGCCAAGAGTTTTGTTGTCTTTTGCAAATTCACGTTCACCTTGTAAAATATGAATATCAACTTGGGTTTGGTTATCTGCCGCAGTAGAGAATACTTGAGATTTCTTTACGGGAATAGTGGTGTTTCTTTCAATAAGTTTAGTGCAAACGCCACCTAAAGTTTCAATACCAAGTGATAGGGGGGTAACGTCTAATAAAAGAACGTCTTTAACTTCGCCAGATAAAACGCCACCTTGAATAGCAGCACCGATAGCAACGCATTCGTCGGGGTTAATACCCTTGAAGGGTTCTTTACCTGTAACCTTTCTAACTTCGTCGATAACTGCGGGGATACGGGTTGAACCACCAACTAAAATAACCTTATCGATTTCGCTGTAAGATAGACCTGCGTCTTTCATAGCGTTTTGTAAAGGAGTGATGGTTGCCTTAACTAAGTCTTCGGTAAGAGCGTCGAATTTTTGTTTGGTAATATCAACGTCTAAGTGCTTAGGACCTGTTGCATCTGCGGTGATAAAGGGCAAGTTAACGTTAGTTTGGCTCATACCAGAAAGTTCGATTTTAGCCTTTTCTGCCGCTTCTTTTAAGCGTTGCATTGCAAGTTTGTCGCTAGTTAAATCAATGCCTTCTTTAGCCTTGAATTCTGCAACTAGATAGTCCATAATCTTTTTATCAAAGTCGTCGCCACCGAGCATATTGTTACCGTGGGTTGCTAAAACTTCGAAAACGCCGTCGCCAATTTCCATAATAGATACGTCGAAAGTACCACCGCCAAGGTCGTAGATAATAACCTTTTGGGTTTTGCCTTCTTTATCTAAGCCGTAAGAAAGAGCGGCTGCGGTAGGTTCGTTAATAATTCTTAAAACGTTAAGACCTGCAATTTTGCCCGCGTCTTTAGTTGCTTGACGTTGGCTATCTGAGAAGTATGCAGGACAAGTAATAACCGCATCGGTTACAGGACCGCCAAGGTATGCTTCAGCATCCTTTTTAAGTTTGGTTAAAATCATTGCCGAAATTTCTTGGGGAGTATAGTTTTTGCCGTCAACGGTTACTTTATAGTTTTCACCCATATGACGCTTGATTGATGAGATAGTTCTGTCAGCGTTGCTTACTGCTTGACGCTTTGCAACTTGACCAACAAGTCTTTCACCGTCTTTTTGGAAAGCAACTACCGAAGGGGTAGTTCTAGAGCCTTCAGCATTAGCGATAACTACGGGTTCACCGTTTTCCATAACCGCTACGCAAGAGTTTGTCGTACCTAAGTCAATACCAATTGTTCTCATAATTTATTTCTCCTTATATGGTTGATTATATTTTTAGTGGGCGCATATTTGCCCTTTTTCACTTTTTAATTGTACTTTTTTGATTGTAACGCTTTTATAGAGCGCTAACTTTTACTTTACTACGCTTACTTTAGCGTATCTTATAATTTTATCTTTAATTTTATAGCCCTTTTGGAAAACCGTTTTAACGGTGTCGGGCGCGTCCGTTTCACTTTCAACTTGCATAACTGCTTCTGCAATATTTGGGTCGAAAATTTCGCCCGTCGGGTCTATTTCCGTTATTTCCATAGACGCTAGCGTATCGTTAAACTTTTTGCGAAGTTGAATTAAACCTTCTGTCGTCTTTTCATCTAGCCCCATAGAAATTGCCCAATCAAGATTGTCGCCAACGGGTAAGATTTTAACGATAACGTTTTTTACACCTTCATCGAAAGCGTCTTGCCAAAGCCTTGCGTTGCGCTTTTTATAGTTGTCAAATTCTGCAACAGAACGCATCCACTTGTCTTTATATTCGTCGCCAAGACGTTTAGCGTCTTCTAATTCTTGTTGCAACCTTTCTATTTCTTGCTTTGAAGAACTTTTCTTTTTTTGTTCAGTAGTTTCCGTCTTTTTATTTTCTTCCATTACGCCACCTATTTTTTATCGTTTAATATATCTTCTAAAATTCTGCCAACACCTTCTAAAACCGAAACGACCTTTTGATAGTCCATACGAAGTGGCCCGATTACACCGTAAGAGCCTATTTTAACACCGCTTGCCGAATAGGTTGCGGTAACAAGCGAACAGTCTTTGGGCATATCGGCGCTATCTTCTCCACCGATTTTAATGTTAATTTCAATGTTGTCGCCGTTGTCTTTAAGAAGTTCAACAAGTTTGTCTTTACTTGTTACAACCGACAAGAAGTTTTGCACCTTTTGGCTGTCGTTATATTCGGGGTGATTAAGAATTTTACCTTCGCCCGCCGTTGCAACTTCACCGTTGTCTTTAACGATATATTCTTCAATCGCACTCATAACGCTGTTAAAAATTTCACGATAGCAATCGAATTCGTTAGCGATTATTTCGCCCATCTGCATAATTTCGCCAAGTTCTTTGCCTATAAACGCCCTGCCGATGAAACGCGATGCATCGTCTAACTGAGCGTCGCTCATCATTTCGGGGATTTCTATAAACTTATCGCGGATAAGGGTCTGTTCGGTTACGATTAAGAGTAGTGCTTGATTCGGCTTATTGCGGAAAATATCTAACTTTACGATTTTGTCGTTAGCGTTATGCGAAGTGTATGCTACCGAAGTGTAATCGGTAAGTTCGGCAATAACTTTAACGGCGTTTTGCACCACCTTTTCCATATTGTCGGCGTGCCCTTTGAACGCGCTTTTAATAGTGCCAAGTTCCGCTTGAGTAAGTTGCCCCCTATCCATAAGTTCACTAACGTAAAACTTATACGCTTCGATAGAAGGCACTCTTCCGCTTGAAGTATGGAGTTGACTTAAATACCCCATTTCTTCTAGCCCCGCAAGTTCACTTCTTACCGTAGCACTGCTTATGTCTTGCATATACTTTTCAGTTATGACTTTGCTACTTACGGGTTGCGCGGTAGAGATATAATCGTCAACGACGTATTGTAATATCTTCTTTTTTCTGTCTGAAAGTTTCATCTTTTACCTTTTTTACCGTTTTTGGCAATCGGGTTTGGTTTTTGTTAGCACTCTTTTGGGTTAAGTGCTAACTTTCGACTTAATTGTACACTTATACTGTGCGCTTGTCAACCGTTTTATGTAAATTTTTTTAAATTTTTTTCAGGCGTTTTTCCGTGAATTGTTATAGCGGTTTTTATTTGCCGTATAAAAGCGTTTTTTTGTGCAATATTTTTACATTATATATAAATATAAAAGAAAAAATAAACAAAAAACACCCTTAAAAAAGGGTGCTTTAATGGTGCTTTAGAGTGCTTTTATTTTAATTTTTAAGATTTATTCGTTATAAAAGCGTGCCTTAAAAACTGTTTTATCGTTTAGTTTTCCTTCAATTAATATAGCGTCGTTTTCCACTTGTTTGTAGATAGAAATAACGTCGCCAAGATAACTTTGACTTATAAAATGAATTTCAAAAGCGTTAAATTTTCCGTCTTTATATTCATCTTTTGAAAGGGCGTTTATAGCCATGCGGGAGTACGCAACGTTATTAACGTGCATATTTACGTCTATATCGGTGTTTAGCGTTTTATAATCGTAACAAATCAAAGCGTTTTCAAATTGACTAAAGCGGTTAAAATCGCTAACTTGCGCTCTATCCGTCAAACAAACCATATCGCTTGGATATTTTACTGAAGTTGCCTTTCTTAGCATAAGAGTTTTAGCGTCTAAAATACACCACTCACTTCTGCCGTGAACGGTTGCCGTTTTATCAGTCTTTTCAATTTTATGCTCTCTTATAAAGCGAAAACCCTTGGCTTCTAGTGGCCAAGTTGAAGAAATAATTTCATCGCCTTGTGAAAGGGTGCCGTCTATACGGAATTTAACCTTGCTTAAAACCCAAAACGCGTTGGAACTTTCCATAAGCGCATCGTGTTCTACGCCCATTTCAACTGAGTGTAAGCACGCCGAATCTTGAAAATATTCCATAATAGAGTCAAAGCGCAACGACTTTTTCACGTCCACTTGCGCGGGTGCTATTTGCAAGTTAGCAGAATAAAGATTTTTCATAGTTTTTTTATATTTTTGCTATTTTTTTATATTATAACGGATTGTTTATTTTCTAACCGCACCGTCACCGCGTACCACGTATTTAGAAGTTACTAACGCGTTAAGCCCCATAGGACCGCGGGCGTGTAGTTTTTGGGTGCTTATGCCTATTTCCGCACCTAAACCGAACTCGAAACCGTCGGTAAAGCGTGTAGACGCGTTGTGATATACGGTAGAAGAATCAATTTCGTTTAAGAATTTTTCCGCGTTTTGCATATTTTCCGTAATAATGCTTTCGCTGTGGCGGGTGCTGTGCGCGTTGATATGCGCAATTGCCTCTTCTATGCTATCAACAGTTTTAACGGAAATTATCGGTGCTAAATATTCAGTATCAAAGTCGGCAACAAGCGCTTTAGCAACGTAAGGATAGTCTTTGATAATTTGATAAGAAAGTTTATCGCAACGAATTTCCACCTGTTTTTCCTTTAATCTTTCAGCAATTAAAGGGAGAGCGGTATGTATAATTTTAGAATTTATAACAAGGCTTTCGCACGCGTTACAAGGGCTGTAGCGTTGAGTTTTAGCGTTGTAAACAACTTCTACCGCCTTGTTTATATCGGCGTATTCGTCAACGTAGATATGGCAGTTGCCTGCACCCGTTTCAATAACGGGCACGGTAGCGTTTTGCACCGTAGCGTTGATAAGTGATGCGCTACCCCTTGGAATAAGCAAGTCTACGTATTTATTAAGGCGCATAAACGCTAAAGTAGTTTCACGCGAAGTGTCTTCTATAAGGGTTACGGCGTTAGCGTCTATATTTAACGAATTAAGGGCGTCTTTAAGCACGCCTACAACTGCGCGGTTAGAATTTATAGAGTCGCTACCACCTTTCAAAATAACGGCGTTTGCAGTCTTAAAGCATAGTGCAAAAGCATCTGCCGTAACGTTGGGGCGCGATTCGTAAATTATACCGATAACGCCGAAAGGAACGTTGATTTTTTTGATATCTATGCCTTGATATTCGTTAACGTAGGAATATTCTATTTGTCCGCGTGGACTTTTTATGCTAGCAACTTGGCGCAAACCTTCCGCCATACCTTGCAACACTTTATCCGTTAAAGTAAGCCTATCAATAAACGCCAAGGATAAGCCTTTATCCACCGCGTTTTTAACGTCGATAGCGTTTTGGCGCTTAATAAATTCGGCGTTGTCGATAAGCGCTTTAGCACAAATATTTAGCGCGTTGTTAATCGTTTCATCGTCTAGTCGATTTATTGAAACTGCTGCTTGGCGCGCGTTTTTACCTAAAATTTCTAAATTAACCATAATTATTCACCTAATCCCTTTGGGGCAAAACGTGTAAGGCGTTGCTTTTTCGCTAGCCTTTATAAAAATTATTTACCTTGTTTTTATTTACCTTATTTTGTAAAAATTCTTTTTATCTTTCTTTTTAACGCTTGAACGCGGGCAAATCGTTTTACTTTATTGCGACGCTTTGTCTCGTCCGCAAAGTGTTTTTCAACCTTTTTAACGTATCTTTCATCAGTAGCGGGAACAAATCTTTCGCCACGATAAAACCCAACCATTACCCCTATTATTTGAAAGGGCGCAACCGTTTCGCGCTCTATAGTATTATCACCGCAAACGATATAACCGTCGCCCGAAAAACCAACAACGCGGTGCAATACCACCACCGTGCCGTTACGGTGATATAAAAGCACGTCGTATAACTTAACGGGACGCTCTAATTTTTCTATAAGTACAGCCTGTTTTTTATGTTTTAATGTAGGCCACATACTATTTCCGCCGGGCACGAAAGAAAGACAACCCGTTGCAGAAATTTGTTGAATAAGCCTTTGTACCGTTTCGTTCATAGGTTAAAACTTCTCCAAAAAACTTAATGTTTTAATTAAACGTTTTCTAAACTTCTAACGCCTGCAACGCTGTCAACGGGCAAAGAGTAAACTATGCCGTGCGCATCGGTAGTGTTGCCAGCCTTTTCCATAATGGCTTTCATTATAGCGTCGCGGTCAGTTCTTTTAGCAACGATATAAACCATTTCCTTTTCTTCGCTTATAGATACGCCGAAAAATTTAGCAATTTCCGCGCCCGTACCGTTCGCTTTAAGAACGGTACCGCCCGATGCACCTGCACCGCGCGCCGCTTCCATAACCTTTTCAGAATATCCTTTATCTGCGATAGTAACTATCAAAACTAATTTACTCATATTTGCATCCATAACCGTTCCCTCCGTATTATTTAGCGGTTTTTCTCCAACCAAGTGTTTAAGTGCCGTTTGACCGCCTATACCGTCTACCGATATAAAGACGGCGATACCACCGCCCGCTACGCCTAAAGCCATTTCGGACAGTAAGCCTTGTTTTAAGGCGTCTACCTTTTCGCTATGCACTAATGCCCTAAACATTATTTTTTTAGTTTTTGCTAGCCCAAAATAATCTAGAGTGGCGTCTGTTGCCGTACCGCTACAAAGTTGTGCGTAAACGCGCTCTACCCCCTTCTTGCGGAAAAACTCTAAATACTGTTCTGCATATTCTCTATCAGTTATTGTGATTAAATATTTTAGCCCTTTCATATTTACCTACCGTAACCCTAAATGGTTAATCAATAATACTTTCAATTTCTTCGTTTTGTTTTTGTTTCTTCTTGTGGCGAATAGTTTTAATTTTGAACACTAAACCTAAAATTTGCAAAGTGATTAGCGGTGTCATAGCAACCATTGCAACGACGCCAAACCCTTCTAGCGCAACGTTGCCCCCAACCGCCGTGCAAAGCCCAAGCGTTAAGGGAAGTAGAAAACTAGTGGTCATAGCGCCTGATGCAACGCCACCAGAGTCAAACGCTATCGCCGTAAAGATATCGGGCACTACAAACGTTAAAATAAGAGCAACCGCATACCCGGGGATTAAAAAATACATAATGGGTATTTGCATTAAAACGCGTGTAAAAGCAAGCCCAACGGACACGGCAACGCCAATGCCAAGGCTGACTGATAGCGCCTTTTTAGGTATCATACCCGAAGTAATTTCGTAAACTTGGTCGGTTAAAACGTGAACGGCAGGTTCGGCAGCAACCACGAAATAACCTATTAACATACCGATAGGAATAATTATCCAATTATAAGGTTTAACCCCTATCGCGTTGCCTATTTCCGTACCTACGGGCAAGAACCCTACCTTAACGCCAACCAAGAACAGTACTAAACCGATATAGGTGTAAAGTATACCGATAAGAATTTTTATGTTTTGAGTTTTACCAACCCTTTGCCCGAATAATTGCGTTAAGAAGAATAGCGCAACAAGTGGCAATAGTGCAATACCTACTTCTTTTAGATAGTGTGGCAACTGATAAGCAAACGCGCTTAAAAGGTCTTTAGAACTTGTAATATTAGCAATATCGTTTGCGGGTGGAACGATTTGGTCGGGCTTAAAGATAACGCCCAAAATCATAACGGAAATAATAGGCCCGATAGAACATAGCGCCGTCAAGCCGAAAGCGTCGTTTTCAGCGTTCTTATCTGAACGGAGCGACACCATACTAGTACCGATTGCAAGTATAAACGGAACGCTCATTGGCCCCGTGGTAACCCCGCCCGAATCAAAGGCTAGCGGAACGAAAACGTCTGGCACGAAAAAGGAAAGCACGAATACCGCAACGTAACAAAATACTAGTATATATTTAAGTTTAATTTTGAGAACGATTCTTAAAAAGGCTATCGCAAGGAACACGCCTACGCCAACGCCAACTGCCAAAATTAACGTCCAAAAGTCAATGGTGTTAGATAGTTGCCCCGCTAAAATTTGAAGGTCAGGCTCTGAAATAGTAATTAAAACGCCAACAATAAAAAATACGGGCATAATAATCCAAATTTTTCTAGACTTAACCACCGCAGCGCCAACGTGTTGACCGATAGGCATCATAGCCGTATCTGCGCCAAGTGTGAAAAGCCCCATACCCACGACAAGCAAAAACGCCCCCGCAACAAAGGCTAAAAAAGTGCCGTTATCTAGCGGTGTGATTGTGAAAGCAAGTAAAAGGATAATTAAAGTTATGGGCAATACTGATGAAAACGCTTCTTTAATCTTTTCTATTATAATCGTCCTGTTAGATGCAAATAAACTAAAGCGTCTTTTCAAAGCCGAACTTCTCCTTTTACTAATATAGTAAAATTATAGCAATTATAAAACTTTATGTCAATACGAAAAGGGGCTATAAAAAATAAAAAACACCTTATAGGTGTTTTCCTGTTTTGTTTAATACGCTTATTCTTTTAAGTTAATCTTTTACAAACTCAACTACGTCTTCTATTTTACAGTCTAAAAAAGCGCAAATTCTATCAAGCGTTTTCATCTCAATATTTTGATTTGCTTTTAATCTACGAACGGTTTTACTATCTATGCCACATTCTTCCCTAAGCCTATACGTAGATACCCCTTTTTTATCCATTGTCAAAAACAATTTATCAAATTTAAACATTATACCCCTCCTAGTCATTGACTTTCGGTGTGTCGTCGGCTGGGGCGTTAACGCTTGCAGGCACTTCAGCTTCGCCGAAAACTTGCTTACTTTTGCGCTTGAAAAGTTTCATCGGGTCAAGGTGCAGTTCGCTTATAAGCATTGCTATAAACACTATAACAAACCCTATAATAAGCGTTACGGTTAGTTTTTCCGCACCCAAAATTACCGCGAAAATTACGCCGAAAACCGATTCTAAACTTTGAATTATCGCCGCCTGCCCCGTAGGTCCCATAAGGCGTTGACCAAAATATTGCGACGTTTGTGCGCCAATCGAACAAGCAAAAGTTAAATAAGCGACCTTCCAAAGTTGTTCGCCGTTCATTTTGTAACCTTCAATGCCAACTTGTGGCAATTCGAAAATTGCACTCATAATAAGCATAAAAAAGCCTATTACGAAAAAGTGCACGGTAAGTAGTGCAATAGGCTCTGATTTTCTTTCGTTAAATCGGTCTATAAACAATATTTGCAAACTGAAAAACACCGCGCAAACGATAGTAAGTCCGTCCCCTAAAAGTTGAAGTGAACCACCTTGTTCTTTATTTCCAGAAAGCAATATAAGCCCCGTGCCCACTATACATAAAATTGCAGAAATAACGTTATAAATTTTAGGTTTTTTCTTAAAAACAAGCCACGCTATAAAAGGACAAAGAACGCAGTACGTTGCCGTTAAAAATGCGTTTTTACTAGGGGTTGTATATTTTAAGCCCCACGTTTGAGTAAAATATGCAAGTGCCACAAGTAGCCCCAAAATTAAGCCGTTAACAAGGGTTTTTTTATCCATTTTAATAATCTTTTTTATAATGATAAGCCCAAAAACAAGCCCTGCGATAGTAAACCTTACGCCTATAATGAAAAAGCCGGGCAAGGTGTCCATAGCATCTTTTAAAATGGTAAAAGAACTGCCCCAAGCAATTACCGAATATAAAAGTAATAATTGACCGATTAAATTGCGCTTTTTTATAGAATTCATATCCTTTCTCTAAACAATATTATCGTAAAAAATCTGCCACAAAAAACTTCGTGGCAGAAAAGTTTTTAGTATTATTAAACGGAACTATAAATTAAAATTCCACGGTTACCGACGGTGCTTTTGCGGGACCGTCTAAAACGGGCTTATCCACCAAACGTGCGCAAATTTCACTAGCGCCTTCGCTATCAAAAATAACAACTTCATTTGCACCTTTGCGTAGTAGACACCAAGGAACGTAAAGGGTTTTTTGCGGGCCCATAGGATTGTTATATCTGCCGATATTAAAGCCGTTTATAAGTATAAAGCCCTTGGTAAAACCTTCTGGCAAAATAAAGGTGTCGGCAACTTCGTCAACGATAAATTCGCCCTTATAGAAGGTGGGCATATCGCTTAATTCTACCTTGTTGTCGTAAACCAACTTTTCTAGGTTATCCATAGGTAACGAATAGTGGTTCCAATCGTAAAGGCGTTGAGCGTCGTCTAAAATAAATTCGTTAATACCCTTTCTTTCATCACTAAATTCTCTAAAATTAACGCGACCTTGGTTTTCAACAAGGAACTTAACTTCAGCGGGGTTTTCAGGCGTGCAATTAAGGGTTATCATATTTTGTTTAAGATTACGGTCTAAAATAGCAACGGGCTTATCGTTAACGTAAACGTTTGCCCTGTCTTGCAAGTTAACCGCTTCTAAGGTGAAGTTAGGCAACGTTCTTTTTATAGTCTTTTGATATAGAACGTAACCGTAGTTTTGACCTAAATCTTCCATTTTTAAAGGAATAGCCGACCTTACGCAAGAAGAAATATTGTCTAGGTTGCTAAACAAGTCTGCGCTTTCGGTAAATTCTATCTTGCCATAATCCTTTTTTACGCTTTCTTTTGCGGTAAGTGGGGGAACTTCTACGCCGTGTTTAATAAACATATCACGGATAGCGTAATATGCTGGCGTTCTATCACCTGCTTCTGATAAAGGCGCGTAATAATCGTAACTAGTTATAGTGTGGAAATAGCCTTTAGACGTTAGGTTAGTGCCGTTCATAAACCCAAAGTTAGTACCGCCACAGAACATATAAATATTGAAACTTTGTTTATCTTTCAAAAATTGTTCAAGTTCTAAAACTACGTCTTCTGGTTTTCTAGTAACGTGTTCTAAGCCCCATTGGTCAAACCAACCTGCCCAAAATTCCATGCACATGTGCGGTTGATTAGGACGGAATTCTTTTAATACCGCCATATTTTCTTTAACGTGAGAACCAAAGTTACCGCAAACTAATAAATCTTTATAAGAACCGCCTTCTAACCTTAAAATATCCGTGCCGTCTGCGGTGAACACCATACAGTTAGGTAAGTGCTGTTGAAAAGATGCGTAAACTTCGTCTAAATATGCCTTGTCGCAACCGTAACTGCCGTATTCGTTTTCTAATTGAATCATTAAGATGCTGCCACCTTCTTCAACGGTGTGGCTTTTAAGCATAGGCAATACTTTTGCAAGATAATTTTTAAGTTTAGATAAATAAATGGGGTCGCTACACCTTAAATTAAGTCCTTTATACTTAAGCAACCACGCGGGCAAACCACCCATTTCCCACTCTGCACAAATATACGGACCGGGGCGCACGATAACGTTAAGACCTAAATCTTCCGCCGTTTTAATAAATCTTAAAACGTCAAGATTACCACTAAAGTCGAATTGACCTTCTTTTGGTTCGTGTAAGTTCCACGCCATATACGTTTCAACGCAGTTAAAACCACATTCTTTAAGTTTTAAAAGCCTGTCGTACCAACATTCCGCGGGAACTCTAAAATAGTGAATTGCGCCCGAATATAGTTGAATTTCCTTGCCGTCTAAATAAAATGAAGTGCCTTCGCAAGTAAAACGTTTTGCCATAAAATTCTCCTAAACTTATTTTTCTAAAATAACGGTAAAAGGTCCGTCGTTAATTTGTTCAATTTTCATATCCGCGCCGAACACACCCGTCTTTACGGTTAAGCCTTGGGCTTGTAAGCCCTTAACCACGTATTCGTATAAAGCGTTTGCTTTGTCGGGGGCTTCCGCCTGCAAAAAGTCTGGGCGGTTACCGTGCGAAGTGTTTGCAAAAAGGGTGAATTGTGAAACAAGCAATATTTCACCGCCAACGTCTATGATTGACTTATTTATCTTGCCGTTTTCGTCTTCACAAATGCGAAGTGGGGGTATCTTTTTAATAAAATAATCGGCTTGTTCTACTCCGTCGCCCTTGCCTACGCCCAAAAATATAACGTAGCCTTTGCCGATTTCTGATATTAAGTTGCCATCAACTTTTAGGTTTGCCGATAATACCCTTTGAATAACCGCTTTCATGCCCGTTCCTTGATAAATTAATAGTTGACAATATTCTATCATATTAACTTTTATTTGACAAGTGCTTTAACAAAAAGTATAATTAAATAGATAAAGATTTTATAGCGTTTTTTCGCCTTTTAAATCGTGCGGAAATAATGCGAATTTTATAGGGTTAAAAATGAAACTTTGCGGTATTGAAAAATTATCTTTGGTCGATTTTGACGGCTACGTTTCAGCCACCGTATTCACGGGCGGTTGCAATTTTTTATGTGGTTTTTGCCATAATTCCGCGCTAGTTACGGGGGGAGAAAATCTTGCCGAAATTCCCGAAGAAGAAATTTTATCTTATCTTAAAAAACGTCAAGGCATTTTAGAAGGGCTTTGCATAACGGGTGGAGAGCCTACCCTTCATAAAGACTTGCCCGCATTTTGCGAAAAAGTTAAATCTTTGGGGTATAAAATTAAACTTGATTCTAACGGAACTAACCCCGAAATGCTTAAAACCCTTTACACTAATGGCTTAATTGACTATTGCGCTATGGATATAAAAAACGATAAAGATAACTACGGCGCGATTATCGGCATAGACGGTTTTGATACGAAAAAGGTTGAAAAGAGCGTGGAATTTTTAATGACAAGTGGTATTGACTACGAATTCCGCACTACCATAATGCAAGAATACCATAAAGAATACAATATTAAGGCTATCGCTAGTTGGATTGCGGGCGCAAAAAAATATTTCTTGCAAAAGTATAAGGATAGCGAAAATTGTATAACGCGTGGGCTTAACCCCGTAGATACCGCCACCGCACAGCATTTCGTTAAAATTTTAGAAGAAAAAATTGAAAAGGTTGCCCTTCGCGGTTACGACGTTTAATTTTAGGAAAATTTGCGCGACGGAAACTAAAAAAATAAAAAATTATCCGCTATTTTTTTGGTAGCGGATATATTATTTTAAAAAACGATATTGACAGTATTTTTTTTTAATGTTATAATTACTAAAACATTAGATTTTGGCTAGGAATTAAGGAGTTTTACAAGTGAAAGATATTCATTTAGCAGGTAAAAAGGTTTTATTTGAAAAATCACCCGTTGTTTTTTCTTATAAACCCGATGAAGATTGGCTTAAGTATTGGGACCCCAAATCAGGCTATTGGTATTATAAAGACGGCGCGATTATCGGCGAAGAAACGGGAAATAAAGGTGGCATTTTATTCACCAAAGAATATTTCAAAAAAGACGTTATGCTTTGCTTTACCGTTCAAACGGTTTTACCCGCAACGCGCGACCTTAATGCAGTTTGGGCTGCTCATTGGGATGACGAAACGGACTATTTAGGTTCGTCTTACGTTTGTGGCTTAAACGGTTGGTGGGAAAATAAAGCGGGTATTGAACGTAACCGCGGTAACGGTTTATACACCACCACTTCACTTTATAAATATACGCCGGGCACTCCCGTTAGAATGGTGTGCGGTTCTATCGACGGTCATTGTTTTATGGTCGTTGACGACGTGCTTGTTTCTGAAGTTACCGACCCCAACCCCATCAGCGGTGGTCACGTTGGTTTTTCAGCTTACTGCACCAAGTTAAGAATTACCGATATAGAAGTCCGTGAAATATGCTGGGAAGAATTTTACCAGAAATACGAACCGGAATTTTAATAAATTAAAAGATATTTTAAGGAGAAAATAAAAATGGGAAAATCAACAGATTTTAGGTACAACACAGGCGCAACGCGTGTTCCTTGGGCTGCAGTTGGCGAAAACTATAACGCCGCTGACCTTATGGAAATTATTCGCTTTTTAATGCAAGGCGAAGGCAAAGAATACGACGACGCTATCAACGCAGTATGGGAACAAGTTAAAAAACTTGACAAAGTTTCTACTCCCCCGGGAAAACTTTCACTTGCATCTCAAGTAGAAGGCGCTGAACAAGCTTGTAACGAATATCTTGGCACTACTACCAGCACTTTCGTTACCAACTGTACCGCAGGTTTTGAAATTGCTTACAAATACGCTAACTTAAAGGCTGGCGACGAAGTTATCGTTCCCGCTATCACCTTCGTAGCAACTATGGCATACCCCTTGGCAATCGGTTGCAAACTTGTTTTTGCAGACGTAGACCCCAAGACCATCAATATGGACCCCGCTGACGTTGCAAGAAAGATTACCGACAAAACTAAAATGATAGTTCCCGTACATATCGGTGGTTACCCCGTTGATATGGATCCCATTATGGAACTTGCTAAAAAGCACAATATTTTAGTTTTAGAAGACGCTGCTCATGCTTTCGGTGCTTTATATAAAGGCAAAAAAGTTGGTACTATCGGCGACTTTGCATCATTTTCTTTCCACGAAGTTAAAAACATCACTTCTTTCGGTGAAGGCGGTATCGTAACTACTAACGTTCCAAACTTTGGTCCTGAAATGAAGCGTGCACGTTTCTTAGGTTTAGACTTTAGCGCACCTATCGATAAGTGGTTATATAACATTACCCCTATCCCCGGTAAAGAAAAACCCTTCGTTGCATCTAACTACTCTACCACCGAAATTCAAGGTCTTGGCTTAAAACTTCAAGTTGCTAGAAACGAACAAATTATCGCTGAAAGACGCCGTGCTGCAGAATACTTAAATAAGCGTTTTGCTGAAAACGATGCTCTTA
This sequence comes from Clostridia bacterium, assembly GCA_017465145.1. Lineage (GTDB taxonomy): Bacteria > Bacillota > Clostridia > Christensenellales > Borkfalkiaceae > UBA1259. The sequence goes on from JAFTWU010000008.1 coordinate 28,163, forward strand.
TCCCCCAACCCTTAGGCGACGATAAGACCGTTCCTACACTTCACTTATATCTACTTCAAATCGACCCCGCAAAAGCTGGTGGCGACATTCAAACCTTAAAGAAGAAATTAGCCGCTAAGGGCGTTACTGAAATTGCTCACTTCGGTCCTTTATACAGATTTAAGGTTGTTCAAGATATGGGTTACGATAGCGATGAAATTGCTAAGACTTGCCCCAACTGTGAAGAAGTTTTCTATAAACGTTACACCCACTTACCCTTATACGGCTTAAGTGACGAACAACTTGAATACATGGCAGACGCAGTTTTAGAATCTGTTGCTGAAATGCAAGCTGGTAAATAATTTAATTACCTATTAAACTAAATATTGACCGACGCAAAATTTGCGTCGGTTTTTATTTTGCTCTTTAAGATTTTGTTGCTGTTTATTATAGCCGTACACCCCTTACTCCGTCACTAAAAACCCGCAAAAAATAATAGTTGCGCATACGTTAGTTTTATGGTATAATAAATTTAATAATTGATTAAAGGGGAACGGTTTTTAATATGTTTTATAGACGTAATACTACACAAGAAACCGTTTCCAGCCATATTTTTCCCCCGTGGTAAATAGGTAAAAGGGCTTTTATACTATCACTATACCCTTTTTGCGCTATAAAAGCGCTTACCTTAAATTACTACAGGAGGATTTTTTTATTTTATGAACTTTTTATATTCTTTAATCGCTCTATTTTCGTGGAGTGGTTCTGACCTTTTTTCTAAAAAAGGCACTGATGAAAAAGACCCAAATAGCCATTGGAAAGTTGTTTTTGCCGTTGGCGCAATTATGGGTTTACACTTTATTATAACGCTTATTGGCGGTGCAATTATTGATGCGCACGGTGGTCCAGAAATTTTACCAGACTTTGTTGCAAGTTTAATTTACACCGACTTTAAGATAATGGACTTTGTTTATTACCTACCCGTTGCTGCCTTATATATTTTGGCTATGGTTTTAGGTTATATAGGGTTAAGATATATTGAACTTTCAATATCCTCACCTATTTGCAACTGTTCTGGTTCACTTGCCTTTATCCTTTGCTTAATTTTATTCCCCATACTTGGTATGGATAAAATTGAATTAACTTGGCCTATAATAATTGGCGTTGCTGCAATAACTGCAGGCATTATAAGCCTTGGCTTCGTTGATAGCAAAGAAAACCAAGAACTTAAAGAACTACGCCGTAAAGATAGCAACCGTAAATACACCAAAAGTTTCTTAGCGTTTTTACTACCTATCGCCTACCTTATTATCGATGCTTTAGGTACTGTTGGTGATGAAGTTTTATTCCACTTTGTAGACATTACCGACTATGCGGCAAACTCTGCATTTGAATTTACCTTCCTTTTACTTGCAGTATTTGCTTTCATTTGGGTAAAATTTGTTAAAAAAGACAAGTTGTTTGTTAAAAAGAACGGCGCTTTATATATTGGTGGCGCATGCGAAACAGTTGGGCAAATATTCTATATGGTAGTTATGTTTGCAGACTATTCTATCGGTATGGTAATTATTTCTGCATACTGCGTGCTTTCAGTATTATGGAGCAGGGTTTTCTTAAAAGAAAAACTTTCCTGGCGACACTACGTAACCATTGCCATAACCATTGCTGGTATATTGTTGCTTGGCATATTCTCACCAGTATAAAGCAAGCAAAACAAATTAAAACATTTTGTATACAGTATGTTAAAACGCCCGTGGCAAAAGCCACGGGCGTTTATTCTTTTTATTAAATTACTCTGTTTACTTTATCACTCATTTAAGCGTTAACGGTGGGTAGTGCCACGTTAGCGTGACCGTAAGTAAAGTCAATATAGGCATCGGGGTCAACGGGGTTGCCTATTATAAGTCTATCAACCTTGTTGTTTGCGCAAAGAATAGTTATAACCTTTGCAGAGCCCGTAGCGTAAACGCTGTGATACTTCATACTTTCGTTAGTTACCATATTATCGTAAGAATAATCTCTATTTGCGGTAAGCACTATGTTGATAATATAATTAAGCGCTTCTTTATAATCGTCTTCCGTAATTTCCGATTTGCTCCATAATCCAGGAA
>JAFTWU010000009.1 GCA_017465145.1 Clostridia bacterium
CTTCTCATAATGGCAATTATAAACTTAAAATTTGGAGCGTTAATATTTGATTGTTACTCATCGTCTGTTGAGATAAGAGTAACAAAAAGTTATAATTAAGTAACAATATTTTTGGAGATTAATTATGATTAAGACAAAAGTTGGTAAGCGTATTAAAGAATTAAGAAATAAGCTTGGAATTAGCCAAGAAGAATTGGCTTTTAGGTCAGAAATTCACCGTACGTATATTGCGAGTTTAGAAGTGGGCAAGAGAAACGTTTCAATCGAAACGCTTGAAAAAGTGGTTAACGCTTTAGAAGTTTCAATGTCTGAATTTTTCAAATTTTAATGCTAGTTTTGGAGAGATATAAATGAGAAACTTACGAGCGTATTATAGTGCTTATATAAAAGACTTTTTGACGCAAAGCACGGCAGAAATATTAGGTGTAATTCACCAAAACTGTATTTCGGCAGAAACTACTATCCAGCAAAATAACACTTGGGAGCAAGAAGTTAATATTCTTAAAAATCAGCTTGCCGGTATAGAAGAAGGGCGTATTATATTCGAATACACAATTCCAAGAATGGGTAGACGTGTTGACGTTGTTCTTTTACATAAGAATATTGTTTTTCTATTGGAATTTAAATGCGGCGATGATCAATATCGTGCTTCTACCGTTGACCAAGTTTATGATTATGCGTTAGACCTTCGCAACTTCCAAAAAGAAAGTCACGATAAATTGATTGCAAACATTATTGTTTCAACGCGTGCACCACAAGTTGATATAAAAATTGTAGAAAATGAGCGCATTGTTGAGCCGATTTTCTGTAATTCGTTAAATATTAGAGAAGCGGTTGATGCAGTTGCTCAAAGATATAGCGAAAACGTTTTTGATTATATTGCGTGGGAAAATTCTGAATATTTACCAACACCGACTATTGTAGAAGCGGCGCAAGCACTTTACAGAGGACACAACGTTCACGACATAACAAGAAGTGATGCTGGTGCGGAAAACTTAACCGTTACAACTGCGGCAATCAACGATATTATTGATTATAGCAAAGCTAATGGTAGGAAGTCCATTTGCTTTGTAACTGGTGTTCCCGGTGCGGGTAAAACTTTAGTTGGCTTAAATATAGCTATTCAACACGCAAATGCAAAAGAAGGGGAACACGCAGTATTTTTGTCTGGTAATTTCCCGCTTGTTGACGTATTACAAGAAGCGCTTGCAAGGGATAAAGTAGAGCAAGCAAAACAAAATGGCGAAAGAATTTCTAAGAGTGAAGCACTTAGAAGCACTTCTGCATTTATTCAGATAATTCACAAATATAGAGACTCGTTTGTGGGAAATGATAATATTCCGCCAGAAAGAGTTGCTATTTTTGACGAAGCGCAAAGAGCGTGGACTAAAGAACAAATTGCTAACTTTATGGCGACTAAAAAAGGTGTTGCTGATTTTGGGTATAGTGAGCCGGAGTTTTTAATTAGCACAATGGATCGTCATCAAGACTGGGCAGTGGTTATTTGTTTAGTTGGTGGCGGACAAGAAATCAATAAAGGTGAAGCCGGACTTCCTGAATGGTTTGATTCCTTAAAACGCGCTTTCCCTGACTGGGATGTATACGTTACACCACAATTAAACGACAGTGAATATAGACGTAATGCCGAATGGGATGATATGATTGGCGGATTAAATGTAACCGAAAAAGAGGAATTACATTTGGCGACCTCTGTCCGTTCATTTAGAACGCCAGATTTAGCTGCTTTTGTAAAAGCCGTTCTGGACGTTGACACTGTTCGTGCAAAAGAGTTATATGCAAAAATTAAGGGTAAATATCCGCTATTACTTACGCGTGATTTAAACGAGGCGAAAGCTTGGGTTAAAGAACGTTCAAAGGGGACGACGCGTTACGGTTTAATTGCAAGTAGTGGCGCGCTTAGATTAAAACCAGAGGGAATATTTGTAAAGAATAGTATTGATGTTCCTAATTGGTTTTTGAACGGTAAAGACGACGTACGTTCTTGCTATGCGCTTGAAGATGTTGTAACCGAGTTTGATATTCAAGGGCTTGAAATAGATTATTCTGTTTTGGCTTGGGATGCTGACTTCCGTTTTGTAGATGGTGAGTGGACTTATAATAATTTCACCGGCAATAAGTGGAATAAAGTTAATTCGGAAGACAATAGGTTGTATCTTAAAAATGCTTACCGAGTGCTTATGACACGTGCGCGTCAAGGCATGGCAATATTTGTTCCTAAAGGCAGCGACGAAGATGCAACCCGTCAAAGAAGTTTTTATGATGGAACGTATAACTATTTGAAAGAGATAATGGGGAAGAATAACTAAATGAATTTTTAATACTTGCAAAATATTATATAAAATACAATAAATAAAAATCATAAACAAGCGACTTAAGGCGCTAAAATTGCAAAAAAAATGCAAAAATGATGCATAAGGACTTGACAAATGGGTATAATAATAGTAGAATATAAGTGCAAAAGGAGAATTGATTATGTTGGTGAATTTTAGATTTAAGAATTTTAGATCGTTTTATGAGGATACGGAAATCAGTCTAGAAGCAACTAAAGATGATGCTATGCGTGAAATTAATACGTTTTCTGTTGATGAAAAGGTTATGCCCAAAGATGAAAACGAATTATTGAAATCTGCTGTTATATTTGGCGGAAATGCTTCGGGTAAATCTAATGTTATTAAAGCATTAGCATATATGAAAAATGTAATTCTATTATCCGCGTCTCAATTGCCAATTGTTCAGCAAAATGAAACTTTTGCTTTTTATGATACTGCTATTCAGGAAGATAGCATGTTCGAAGTTGAGTTTATTTATAATAATACTTTTTATAGATACGGTTTTATTCTTAATTTTGGCGTTGTAAAGGAAGAATGGCTTGATAAAAGAGTTGAAAGGCTTACTCCGGTATTTAAGAGGACTGAAAAAGGATTGGATATAGTAGGTCCGGATAAAGTTGCCGCAAAGCTTATTAATCTTGCGTCTAATGCATTGTTCTTATCTGTTGGCAAAAACTTTCACCTAGATATAATGCCTGCACTTAATGACGTTATGGCATGGTTTCAAAATTTATTAATTGTTTTTGAAAACAATGCTAATAGTTTAGATATTTATACTATGGAAGGTGGTAAGTATAGAGCGCGTGCATTAAAAATTTTAAAACTTGCAGATATTGGTATTCGAGACATTAAGGTTAAGAAAGATAAGATTGTCAATATGGCTGATCTTAATGATGTTTTAAGATTTAATGCGCAACTTCAAATTCAACCCGCTGCAGTTAAAGGTCAGCTGAAGCAAGAAGAAAACAATTTGTTTAATATTGATATGTTGACAGAGTTCGATGTTTTTAATGAGAAAACAAAAAGAGTAGTTTCAAAAAAGAATGTTATGCTCTTTAAGGATAGAGGTTTTAATTCTGAAGGTACCGAAAGATTATTGTGTTATTTGGGATGGATGCTTGCTGCCTTGGATCATGGAAGAGTTATTTTGATTGATGAAATAGATGCAAAATTACATTTCTTGGTTGCAGACTATTTGATTAAATTGTTTAATTCAATTGATAATAATCCTAAGAATGCTCAGTTGGTATGCACTGCTCATAACGTAATGTTAATGGATGAAGATTTGCGCAGAGATCAAATTTATTTTACAAGCAAAGATGAGTATGGTGAAAGTAGACTGGTGGCTCTTTCAGATTATAAAAATGTTAGAAAAGAAAACTTGTTTAGCAAACGTTATTTAGCTGGTTTCTATTCAAAATTGCCTGATATGACTTGTGATTGGTGAGGTGTAAGCAATGGCAAGACGAAAGAATTTGATAAACCAAAGAAACAAGTTTTATATAATAACAAACGGAAAAGAAACGGAATATAATTATTTTACCGCATTAAAATCAAAGAAAAGTACCTATGATGTTTCTGTGTTGTTTGATAATGCAGATCCTCTTGGATTAGTAGAATATGCGCAAAGATTTATCGATGAGTCAAACCAGGTTTGGGTTGTTTTTGATGTGGATTATACTCATAAAGACGGAAGGCTTATTCCCGCATTAAAAATGGCGGAAGAAACAGGTGTAAAATATGCGTTTTCTAATTTAGCGTTTGAAGTTTGGCTTATTTCGCATTTTGATAAGTGTGAAAGTGAATTAAATGTAGATGCGCATAAGCGCCTTTTAGATAAGTATCTTAGTGAAAAGAAAAAAGGCTTGGCTTATGAGAAAAGTGACATAGATTTAATTAAAAAGTACTTTTTGCCTTTTTATAAAACTGCAATTAATAATGCTAAGATAGTACATCAAAAAAGAAAGATGGCGCATGAAAAGTTATATGGACCGAACTCTAGACCTGAGATATGGAAGTGGAATTCATGTACTACAGTTTATAAATTGGTAGAGGCTCTAAAATTATCTGAATGTTAGTAATAATAGCGGTAGTGTTTGCTACCGCTATTATTAAAATAAAGTATTAAGTTTTGTTGATTTTGACAAACTTTTTGCTAAAAAAGGTGCAGGTATAGCCACCAAATCTCGACGGAATATGTTGAAAAAAATTTCGGAATTATTTTGCTTAAAAAAGGCCGTTTTTGTTACTAATAGTATTCAAAATTTGCCTGTTTTACGGTCATATCATACATGTTAAAAACAAGGTAAATTCTAGCAAAGTTAGACTCCAAAAATTAACCGGGGCTCCTAAGGGCTAGTTCGGGGTTCGATTCCCTGTGGGACCGCCAAAACCGCATTGACACAATGCGGTTTCTTTATATATTGAATTACGGCAATAGTATTGTTTATTGGTTAAGAAGTTGTTTAGAGATTAAAATGAGAGCAGACAAAAGCCATCTTAAGGGAGCAACGTGTTTTCGCCTTGTAATTAGATTATGGGGTAGATTTTATACTTACTAAGTTTCAACTACACAACGCAATGCACACATTAAAAGATTTTTTAATTTATTGTGTCGATAAATTTTATCGCGAAATTCAAAACTAATTGAGAGAAACAGAACAATGTGATATAATAATTAAACAAAATGTTTCAATAGGATAGTGGAGAAATGCTTACAAAAGTTAAAAATTCATTAAGTAAAATCAATTATAAATTATTTATATCGTTGTTGGTGTTAGGCTTAGTTCCGACTATTTATACTACGGTTAGAGTTTTCTTTTTAGGGCAACTTCCAGGCGAATATTCTTTCTCTATTGCGGGGCAACTCTCTTGGGTAAATCTTTTGTATGAAATCTTGAGCGAAGCAATCGTTTTACCGTTATTCTTCTTCATCGGCAAAGTTTTGACGGATAAAAATGAGTTTTCTAATCGCATGAGAACAGGTTTACTTGTTTCAGTTAGTGCTTATGCGATATTATCAATTATAATAATTGCATTTGCTAAGCCAATTTTATCGTTAATGGCAACGGATAAAGCGATTATCGATGCGTCGGCAACCTACATAAGAATTGAAAGTGTAGCAAGTATATTCTCGCTTGCTTTCAATTTTATCATGGTTGGCATGGTAACACTTGGCAAAGACAAATATGTTTACGTGCTTACGGCTGTAAAACTCGTTTTGTGTTTGCTTGTCGATACGTTTATGGTTTCAACGCTTCCTATTTCACTAAATCTAGGTGTAAATGGAATTGCTTTTTCAAATATAATTGTTAACGTTATTTTAGTAGCGACGGCGATTGTTTTATTAAGTAAAGAAGGAATCGTTCTTTTCAAAAAAGCAAAACTTTCTTTTGCTTGGATGAAAGATTTTTTGAAAGTTGGTGGAATATCGGGTTTAGAATCACTTGTTAGAAACGTTGCCTATATGTTAATGATAGCCCGTATGGTCAATATGGTTGGCGAGCAAGGAACGTATTGGGTAGCAAACAATTTTATATGGGGTTGGTTATTGCTTCCCGTTCTTCAGTTAGGTGAACTTATTAAGCGTGAAACAGCAACAGACGAAAACGCAGTTAAAAACAATTCGCTTGGGTATTTTATAATAACGGCAGTAATTTGTGTTTTATGGTGCGTAACTATTCCGCTTTGGAAACCATTTATGACTCACGTATTAAATTTTAGCGACGTTGATAAATTGTTTGAACTTGTTATGGTGCTTTTAGGTTTTTATATGCTTTATGCTTTCCAAAACGTGTTTGATTCTATGTTTTACGGGCTTGGTAAAACCAATTATATGTTGTTTGAATCAGTTGTAACAAATACCATTTATTATGGGGGTGCGTTTATTCTTTATCTTTGTGGGGTATGGGAACCAACACTTATAGGAATAGCGTTATTATTCGGTATTGGCAACGCCTTTGATGCAATTGTTTCACTCGTGGCTTATGCTTTCTTACTCAAAAAGAAGAAAATAAATATACTAGATATTGAGTAAATCTTTACTTATAAATTAACAAAACACCTAAAATCTTTACTTTTTGGCTAAAATCGGCTTTTAAAAGTAAAGATTTTTGTTTTTAAAGGTAATACTCAAAACAATTGAAATAAATGGTAAAAAGGGGTATAATATAGATATTATAAAACAAGGAGATATTATTATGAAAATTGCAGTAACTTATGGCAACGAACAAATTTTTCAACATTTCGGGCATACCGAACAGTTTAAGATTTACGATATAAAAAACGAAGAAATAGTTTCTAAAACCGTTGTTAGTACTAACGGCCAAGGGCACGGCGCATTATCAAGTTTTTTAAAAGAAAACAACGTGGACGTTCTTATTTGCGGTGGCATAGGCGGTGGCGCTATTAGTGCGCTTAACGAACTTGGCATAAAACTTTTCGGTGGTGTTAGTGGCGATTGCGACAGCGCAGTAGAAGCATTTTTGAAAAACGAACTTAACTTTAATCCCAACGTTAGATGCTCTCACCACGACCATGAACACGGTGACGGCGCACACAACTGTGGCGAACATGGTTGTGGAAAGGGAAGTTGCCAGCACAACTAAAAAAATTAAAATGCCTTTATCGGAGGGTAAAATGAAAATCGTAATCGTGGGTGGGGTTGCAGGTGGTGCAACTGCCGCAGCAAGAATAAGAAGACTCAACGAACACGCAGAAATTATTATTTTTGAGCGTTCGGGCTTTATTTCATACGCAAACTGTGGTTTGCCGTATTATATCGGTGGTGTTATTGAGGATAAGGAAGATTTGACACTTCAAACTCCCGAAAGTTTCTTCCGCCGTTTTAGAATAATCGCTAAAGTTAATCACGAAGTAACCGATATTGACCTCAAAAATAAAACCGTCCACGTAACTGACCTAAAAGCAGGAACGAGTTTTACTGAAACCTACGATAAACTAATTTTATCACCCGGTGCAAAACCGATTTTGCCCGATTTCTATACTGAAAACGAAAGGACTTTTACACTTCGCACCGTAGAAGATACGCTTAAAATCCGTGCGTTTGTAGAAGAAAAACAACCCAAAACCGCTGTTGTTATAGGCGGTGGCTTTATCGGTCTTGAAATGGCAGAAAACCTTGCTAAACTTGGCATTAAAACCACTATCGTTCAGCGCTCTAACCATCTTTTGCCGACGGTTGACTGTGATATGGCGTCGTTTATCCATGCAAACTTCCGTCACCACGGCGTACAATTGTTACTAAATACTAGTACGAATAAAATGAGTATTACAGGCGCACAAGTTTCGCTTGACCTTGATAACGGCTCAAATATAAGCGCTGATATGGTTGTGCTTGCAGTTGGAGTTGCGCCCGAAAACACGCTTGCTAAAAAGATAGGTTTAGAACTCGGCGTTAAAGGTGCAATCAAAGTCAACGCCAAAATGGAAACTTCAATTCCTGACATCTATGCAGTAGGGGACGCAGTAGAAGTTAGACATTTTATAACTGATAAAGATTCGGTAATTTCACTTGCAGGGCCAGCCAACAAGCAAGGTCGTATTGTTGCTGATAACATTTGTGGGTTAAATAGTGAATATAAAGGTTCGCAAGGCTCGTCTGTTATTAAACTTTTTGATATGACTGTTGCGACTACTGGCATTAACGAACAGCAAGTTAAAGCAAACGGCATAGAATACGAAAAGGTTATTTTAACGCAAAATTCACATGCTGGCTATTATCCAAATGCTACGGCAATGACCGTTAAACTCATTTTTGAAAAGGCAACCTATAAGATTTTAGGTGCGCAAATCGTTGGTTATGATGGAGTTGATAAACGTATTGACGTTATTGCCACGGCGATTAGGGCGGGAATGAAAGCCGATGAACTAAAAGATTTAGACCTTGCTTACGCTCCGCCGTATTCTTCTGCGAAAGACCCAGTAAATATGGCAGGTTTTGTTGTAGAAAATATCAAAAACGGTATAGTGAAACAGTTTTATTATGAAGATATTCCGTCTTTAAGAGAAAGAGATGACGTGATTTTACTTGATACACGCACACCTTTTGAATATATGCGTGGACACGCTGATGGTTTTATCAATATTCCACTTGACGATTTAAGAGAGCGTTTAGGCGAACTTGACAAATCTAAAAAAATCTACGTTATGTGCCAAAGTGGCTTGCGTAGTTATCTTGCAACTCGTATATTAATGCAAAACGGCTTTGATGCCTACAACTTTGCCGGCGGTTTTAGATTATACAGCAGTATCAAAAACGAAGAAATGCTATCCAAACAATGCTACACCTGTGGCATGGAGAAATAAAAGGGGATTACAAAAGAAAAACATATAAAAGATTTAATTTCTAAGTACATTTCAAGCTCCTAAGGGCTAGTTTGGGGTTTGATTTACTGTGGGACCGCCAAAACCGCATTGATATATGCGGTTTTTTTATTTACATAGGGAATCTCTGCAAAGATTTGGTTGCTTGGCAGCGGACGGCAACCTTTTTATAGCAGAGCGACATTTCCGCAATACAGAAAAAGCCATTTGTGGTGCTATTTAAACTTGCTTTTTTCATTACGAAAGGTTGGATTTTTATAAATACATAAACATAAAAATGTTTTTTCTAGTTTATATACCGTTTTTGGTAGTAACAAAATATTAAACTCATCTAAAAAAGGTGAGTTTTTATTTTTAATATGACAAAAACTGTCGTAAAAACATTGTACAGTTATAGTGGTGATAAAACACAACAAGTATTTTACTACAAATTAAAAGGCAAATTATCTAACTATGCATGGGAGGAAAACATGTTAGCATTTTCAAAAGACAAGCAGATTAATCTTGAAGATTATATAAAAGAATTAAGTGGTAGGACGGGGCTTTCTTCTAATGACGTATTGGACATTATTGGAAAATTATCTAAAGTACATACGCAATTAAAAAAGCAAGAGGAAAGCGACTTAAAGCGAAAGAGAATAGAACAACAAAAACACGCGGAGCAAAAAGAAAAGGAACGCATAGAGGGTATAACCAGCATGGATTTGCCGTTAGACTATGAAAACGTTTTTGGTAATGATATAAGGGCTCAAGACGTTAAGGTTGAAAGCATTTCTGACGGGCTAATCGCATCGTTAAACGTTTTGGGGCGTGTTGATATTGAATTTATATCCGAAGTATCAAGGCGCACGAATAGAGAGGTAATAGAGGCGTTAAAAGGTTCTATTTATCAAAACCCCGATAAGTGGAACGAGTGTTTTTATAAGGGTTGGGAAACTGCCGACGAATACTTATCTGGTAATCTTCTTAAGAAGTGGAAAAAGGCAAAGGAAGCAAACTTTAGATATAACGGATATTTTAAGAAAAATCTAGAGGCAATAGAAAGCGTTCTTCCGAAAAGCGTAGTAAGTAAAGATATTTTTATAACTTTAGGTTCGCCTTGGGTACCAACTTATGTTATAGATGAATTTATAGACCACTTATTTGGAAAATCTTATGTGTCAAATAGGGAAGAGTTTAAGGTTCGCCACGATGAACAAACGGGCACGTGGGATATTCCCGAAAAGACAAGATACTATAATAATGCAAAAGTTTATAGCGCATATGGTACTAGACGTATGCCCGCCTTATATATTTTAGAAAAAACGTTGAACATGCGAAACGTTGCGGTAACCGACGAAGTTAGTTGCCCTAAAAACAAGTCGGGAAAAAAGAGAGTTATAAACCAAGCTGAAACCATTTCTGCCGTGGAAAAGCAAAAAAAGTTAATAGAAGCGTTTAAGAATTGGGTTTGGCAGGACCCCAGAAGAAAGGAAAAACTGTGTGAAATATACGAAGAAAAGTATAGTTGTTATAGAACAAGGCGTTACGACGGAAACTTTTTAGAATTTCCGACAATGAATAAAGACGTTGTTCTTAGGCCACATCAAAAAAATGCTATTGCAAGAATAATCTTTTCTAAAAACACCTTACTTGCACACGACGTAGGCTCTGGTAAAACTTACGTTATGATTGGTGCTGGGATGGAATTAAAACGCATGGGGCTTTCAACTAAAAATCTATACGTTGTTCCTAATAACTTGGTGGGACAATGGAAAAAGATGTTTTGTGATTTATACCCTAAAGCTAACGTTCTTGTAATATCGCCTAAAGATTTTACACCTATAAAACGCCAAGAAACTTTGGCAAAAATTAAGGTAAACGATTACGACGGAATCATTATGGCGTGCAGTTGTTTTGACCTTATTCCACTTTCGTATGAATACTATAAAAATAAATTTAACGAAAATGAAAAACGTTTAGACGAATTAGCAAAACAGCCCAAGAAAAATACTTCTGGTATCAAAGCCGAAAGAAAAAGGCTTGAAGAAGAGATGAAAAAGCTTAGCAAGGAAATAATCAACGGCAAGTATAACGGTATCACTTTTGATGAACTAGGCATAACAAGGCTTTTCGTTGACGAAGCACACGCTTATAAAAATTTACACGTAAACACTAAGGCAACAAACATTTTAGGGCTTACGTCTGTGGGCAGTAAAAAATGCCAAGAAATGCTAGATAAAGTTCGACTTGTTCAAAAGGAAAACGGTGGTGTTATATTTGCAACGGGAACTCCTATAACTAACTCTATTACTGATGCTTTCGTTATGCAATACTATTTGCAATACGGTGAATTGGAACTTTTAGACTTGCAAAGTTTTGACTCTTGGATAGGGATGTTCGCGGAAAAACAAACGGAATTTGAAGTGGACGTGGATACAAGTAAATTTAGGCTTGCAACAAGGTTTTCTAAATTCCATAACTTGCCTGAATTAACTTCTATACTCTCTAATATAGCAGATTTTCACGTGGTAGATTCAAGTGACGGGCTACCCGAATCTGACGGGTATAAAGACGCGCTAATAGGTAAGACCGAAGAATTTAGGCAGTATCTTGAAAGGATTTCCGCAAGAGCTGACGCGGTAAGAAACAGAAACGTAAATAGAGATGAAGACAACATGCTAAAGATTACTACCGACGGCAGAAAGGGTGCGCTAGACTTAAGGCTTGTAGAGCCAAAGGCAACTTTTACTTACGATTCAAAGGTTGCAAGATGCGCTGATAAGGTCGCCGATATTTATTATGAAACGGCGAACGATAAGAGCACTCAACTGATTTTTTGCGATTCTTCTACACCTAAGATAGGTTTTAACGTTTACGACGAACTAAAAAGATTGTTTCTTCTTGCAGGAATACCGGCAAGTCAAATATCTTACGTGCACGATGCGACCACCGATAAAAAGCGCAACGAACTTTTTAAGCGAGTAAGTCAAGGTGATTTGCGAATTTTAATTGGTTCAACGCAAAAGTTAGGCTTAGGTGTAAACGTGCAAAAACGACTTATTGCAATTCACCATTTAGACATGCCTTGGCGACCAGCGGATATGGTTCAGCGTGAAGGTAGAATTATTCGTGAAGGTAACTTAAATAAAAAGGTGCAAATTTATAGGTATATAACCGAAGGAAGTTTCGATGCTTATTCTTGGCAATTATTAGAGAGTAAACAGCGTTTTATCTGTGCGTTACTTTCAGGCTCTATCAAGGAAAGAAGCGGGTCGGACGTAAATGATACCGTGCTAAATTATGCCGAAGTTAAGGCGCTTGCGATAGGAAATCCTTTAATTAAGAAGAGAGTGGAAACTGCAAACGAACTTAGCAGACTTTTTTCACTTCAAAAAAAATACGTGGAATCAAGGTGGGCGTTAGAAAAAGAATTAAGCGAACTGCCCTTAAAGATAAACGAAGCAAGAATAAGAATGGAAAAATGCAAAGACGATGCTGATTTTGTCGCTACCTTAAAGGTGGAAGTCGATAAGGAAGAACGCCAAAAGTTAAGAAAATTTATCTTTGACGCCGTAATTCAAAACGTAGACCAAGCCTATGATAGAAAACTTGTTGAATATAACGGGTTTAACATTATATTGCCTAGGAATATGCCAAAAGAAAAGCCCTATATTTACCTTCAAAGAACGGGCAGGTATATAGTGGAAATTGGCGACGTAGAAAAGGGCGTTTTGATAAGAATTGACAACTGTATCGAAGGGTTAAAAGATAGGTTCGTTAGGTTAGACAACGCATATAATCAACTGTTAACAAATCGTAAAAACATTGAAGACGAACTTAGAAAAGATGAAAATTACGATGAACGAATTTTAGAAGTTCAACAGCAATTACAACACATAGATAAAAAATTGGGGGTAAAAAAAGATGCTTAACGCTAAATGTAATAACGTTCCAACGATGGACGTTGACGGTTTAATAGAAAAGTTTTCGTTTGCATATTCAAAGATTATAAACGCCAAAATGCCGATAAAAAATTTCCCATCGGTAATGTTATGGGGGGCTCCTGGTGTTGGTAAGTCGCAAGCGGTAAGGCAAATTGCAAAAGAGATAGAAATTTCAACGGGAAAGAAAACGGTTGTAACGGACGTTAGACTTTTGCTTTTTAACCCTATTGACTTAAGGGGTATTCCCACGGCAAATGAAGATAAGACGCTTGCCGTTTGGTTAAAACCGCAAATATTTCAAATGGACGATAGTGACGAAGTCGTAAATATTTTATTCCTAGATGAAATTTCTGCAGCGCCCCAATCGGTGCAGGCGGCGGCATATCAAATAACGCTTGATAGGGTTGTTGGCGAACACAAGTTGCCACAAAATTGTATCGTTATCGCGGCGGGCAATAGAATTACCGATAAATCGGTTGCTTTTAAAATGCCAAAGGCACTTGCGAACAGATTGTTGCACGTTAACGTAGAAGGTAGTTTTTCTTCTTGGAAAAGGTGGGCAGTTGCAAATGGTATTAACAAAAAAGTATTAGGGTTTTTATCTTTCCAAAAAAATTATCTTATGGACTTTAATACTTCTAGCGATGATTTAGCGTTTGCTACACCGCGTTCTTGGGAAATGGTCAGCAATATATTAAATAGCGTGTGTGACGACGTAGAACAGGTTTACGGCTTTATTGCAGGGCTTATTGGCGAAGGGGCGGCAATAGAGTTTAGGTCGTGGAATAGGGTTTATAACAATTTGCCTAATATCGAAGATATTTTTGCTGGTAGAGAGTGGAGAATCCCCACGAATCTTGACGCTATATACGCGTTGACTTCATCAATGGTCGTTTATGCAAGAGAGCATAAAAAAGATATGGACAAAATAGCAAATTCCATTAGATATGCGGAAAAGTTGCCACCCGATTTTTCGGTTATGCTATTAAAAGATTATATGGCTATTGAAAAGGGTTATAAAGAAAAATTGCTAAAAATACCAGAATTTTCACGCTGGTTATCAAGTAAGGGAAGATTATTAAATGATATCAGAAGATAAAAAAAGAGAATACGTTAAAAGGCTGATTCTTGCAAGAATGCACCTACTTAGCACTCACGGATTTTTCGGGCTTTTGCTTATGCATGCTAATTTTTCGCTAGATACCACTATCGGCACGGCTGCAACCGACGGTGAAAAGATATATTTTTGCCCCGCGTTTATGGATGAACTTAGCGATAGCGAACTAGAGTTTGTTTTAATGCACGAAGTAATGCATATGGCGTTAGGGCATTGTATTAGGGGTGTAAACAAAGACCCTCAGGCGTATAATATCGCTTGTGATATAGTAATAAACTCTAATATTCTAAAAGAAAACAACTGCGATAAATCTAGCATTACTTTAAGTAAATATGGTGAAAGTATGCACCTTACCCCTTCAGGTGACGAGGGGTATAACTTTACCGCTGAACAAGTTTACGAAATGCTTCCAAAATTAAACCCTAATAAAGCGAAAGGCTCAATAGGCGTGCCGGGTAAAAAAGGAAAACCCATTTGGGATGACCATAGTAAATGGAAAGACGGTGACGATTTAACAGAAGAAGAGCGTGAAAAACAAGCCGAGTGGAATAAAAGATTAAAAGACGCTTGCAAAGCGATTGAAATTAGAAAGGCATCAACAAACGTTGGGAATATTCCGTTACTTGCCGAAAGAAGACTTAATGAACTTACCCAGTCGCAAATGGATTGGAGAGAAGTCCTTGCGGATTTTATCGATGAAGAAATTGGCGATTATTCCTTTTCACCACCGGATAAAAGATATTTAGATAGCCCATTTTATTTGCCGGACTTTAATGAAATGGTGGATATGGGGGTTAAAAATATTTTATTTGTGATAGATACTTCTGGTTCTATGAACGACAACCTAGTAACGTTGGCGTATTCAGAAGTAAAGGGTGCAATAGACCAATTTGACGGCAAACTGCAAGGGCTTTTGGGCTTTTTTGAAATTAAGGTAGTTCCACCCGTACCCTTTTATGATGAAGATTCGTTTATGATAATAAAACCTAAAGGGGGTGGGGGTACTAGTTTTAGCTGTGTTTTTGACTACGTTAGTAAAAATATGAAAAGTGAATTGCCAACGAGCATAATAATTTTAACCGACGGATATGCAGAATTTCCCCCGGAAAAAGTTGCTATGGGTATACCCGTGCTTTGGGTAATAAACAACGAAGACGTAACGCCACCATGGGGAAAAGTTGCAAGAATAAAGGGGTAATAAGAAAATTAAACCTACAAATTGTTCGTTAATATTTTAAGGTTGGAGTGCAAAACCGCATTGTGTCAATGCGGTTTTTAATTTAGTAGGAACAATAACGCGTAGGGGGTTTCGCTATATTATTAACGATTTATCGGGCGATATTGATTTACTGCTTAGTAAGTGATATAATATTAAAAAACTATTTTATTAGCGGACCGCTTTTGAAACAAGCAATTTTTGAAACAAGCGATATTATAAAAACGATTAAGCGTAAAACGGGAGAAATTATGGCGAAATATCCTATAAAAAAAGAATTTTTTCCATTTAATAATTTTAAGCCCCCGATAAGTAAGGGCTTTTTAAAACTTGCCGTTCCTTTTATGAAGGTGCCTAAATTTATCTATAAAGACAAAGCGCTTGAAACTAGTCGTTATGAAATAAAAAGTGAAGACGGCGGACATATAGAGTGTTTTTTGATTGCGCCTAAAACTTTACCGTCAGTCGCGCCTTGTTTAATTTATATTCACGGTGGTGGATTCGTTTTGCCCGCGGCTCATTATCATTATAAAAACGCCATGCGATACGCTAAAGAAGTAGGCTGTAAGGTTTGGTTTATAAACTATAGGCTTGCGCCAAAATACCCCTTTCCAACGTTTTTTGAAGATTGCTATCTAGCGACAGACTTTTTATATAAAAACGCGAAAAAATTTGGCGTTGACGTAAACAAAATAGGCATAGGTGGTGATAGTGCAGGGGCTACCCTTTCGGTTGGCGTATGTATGATGGCAAAGGACCGCAACCATCCTATCAAATTGCTATTTCAAATGCTACCTTATCCGTTTTTAGATATGCGCGGTACAAGTGAATCAAACAAAAAGTATACCGATACGCCTATGTGGAATTCTTCGTTATCAAAAAAAATCGGTCCTATGACTAAGGTGGAAAAAACGGATAAAAATTACCTATATTATTCGCCCGTAGAAGCGGAAAAATTTGATTATTTACCGCCCGCATATATAGAGCCTGCCGAATTCGATTGTTTGCACGACGACGGGATTATCTACGCCCAACTGCTTGAAAAAGCGGGGGTATGCGTAACGCTAAACGAAACGAAAGGAACAATGCACGGCTTTGATATAAAACAAAGCGCGAAAACAACAAAGGATGCACTTAAATCGCGCATTGATTATATGAAAAATGCACTAGACTAGCCGTTGACAATAGGGGACAATTAGTGTAAAATTAATTAAAATATAAAAGTTAACTTAGTGAAATTTTTAAAAAAAGGAAAGTTGACCGCTAAATATGGAAAACAAAAAGGAAAAGGTATATATACCTAAAATTAAATTTATATACCCAAAACAGACCGATTCGCAACTGATTAAGGTTAACGAAAAGCGAAAGATTAAACTAGATGAAAAGTATTACAACAGACTTAAAAGGATTACTTTTAAGATAGGGCAATTCTTTTTTTACATCTTATTCGTATTAGTTGCGCATCCGTTGGTGTATATGAGATATCACCTTAAAATTAAAGGTAAAAACAACTTAAAACCGTATAAAAAGCAATTCAAAAAGAACGGCTTTATAACGGTAAGTAACCACGTATTTTTGTGGGACTACGCAACCATTTGTACGGCTATGAAAATGGGTTTTCCCAACGTGCCAAGTTGGGGCAAGGTTCTATATTCTAAATTTGGCGGAATATTCTCTCTTGCGGGCGCAGTTCCTATTGCGGAAGATACGGCGGCGTTTAGAAAGTTTTATAATTTTTTTGACGGAGTATTTAAAGAAAATAAGTGGGTGCATATTTACCCCGAAACGGGCATGTGGTCCTATTACGTGCCCATAAGACCTTTTAAACGTGGGGCGGCGGTATTTTCCTATCAATACGATAAACCTATCGTTCCTATTGGGCTATCTTTTAGAGAAAGAAAGGGGATAGCAAAATGGTTTAACAAAAAAGACCCTTACGTTACCGTAAATATTTGCGAACCCATTTGGCCGGATAAAACGTTGCCTAAGCGTGAAGCGGCGGAAAAATTAACCGCGGAAATTCGTGAAGCAATTATGCACGCCGTTGGCATTGAAAGTGAAGAAGAAAACGAAAGATTGATGAAAGAATATTATCAATACGAAGACGGATATTTTTATACCAACTTATAAGGAAGGTAAATTATGTTTTGGAGATATATGGTCCAATCTGCCTTTGAAACCGTTTGGTCAATCAAGGGTTTGTGGTGGATAACTAAACTATCTTTTATAACTCTATATACCGCGCTATGCTATTTCGTTGCGCTATTTTTTAAGGACGTTTTAGGGGTGTGCTATATTATACTTTTAGCCCTTATTTCCCTAGATTACGCTATTTTTATCGTAAGGTTTGCTTTGGCGTGCTTTGGGGCAAGTTACGCTGATAAAACAAGGGAAAGGGTAGCAAACGCGTCGGGCGCACTTTTATTAATTAAAATGGTAATTCGCGTTTTAGACGTGTTTATGCTTTTAACCGCTTGCGTTATTTTAGTTCAACAAATGGCAAATCCACTTGCACTATCCATAATATTACTAGTTGTGGCGTGCTTGCTTGCAGGGTTTTTCTTCTCTAAAGAATTTATTTACACCATTTATAAATTCGTAAAATATAAGGCTAAAAAAGAACTTGAATACATTTACGACGAAACAAAAAAAGACCTTATTGAAGAAACCGAACGCTTTACCCAAAGCGGTGGGGATAACAACTAGTCTATCTTGCGGTAGATAGGTTAACGGGTTTTATAATAGTAACAAAAGTTAAGAAAACGAAAAAGAAAAGACACGAATTTATCGTGTCTTTTAATTATAAATCTTTTAGCTTTATTTGTTTTTTAAGGGTATTCGTATAGTCGTTTAATAAAGATAAAAATTTTTTTGTAAGTATAGATGGTGTTCTATCTTTGCAAAGAATAAAACCTATTTTGTAACAAGATTCTGTGGTTAAGGGTATTGCGCATATTTTACCATCGTTTAGGGCAGATGGCATTATACCTGTGCCAACCGTATAACTGTTTGTGGTAAGTAAAACGTTCATTAGTGTTGCACGGTCACTTATTTCTACGTGTTTTCGGTATTGCTTATTAGCGATAAGTTCTTCCGTGTAGAAAGAACTATTATGAGAGCCTTGTTCGTAAGATAGGTAAGGATAATCGCGCAAGTCTTCTGGTTTAATTTGAGTTTTTCTTGTTAAAGGGTGATTTGCCCTTACGTAAATATGAGGATACGCAGTTAGAAATTGATGAAAAGATATCCGCTTGTTGTTTAATAAGCGCATCATAATATCAAAGTCATTGTCCTTTATTGCGATTATTCCAACGTCACTTGTGGCGGTTTCAACTTCTTTTATAACGTCGTAAGTTTTAATTTCCCTTAGGGAAAAGTGATATTCGTTATAGTAGACGTCTTTTAAAAAATTGCAAAAAATGTCAGCTATGAAATCGTAGTGTTGGGTTGCGATATGTAGTTTTTGGGGATTTTCCTTAGAGTTGTATCTATTAAGTATGAAATCGTTTTGTTCAACCATTTGACTAGCGTAACGCAAAAATTCCGCTCCTTCAGGCGTTAACGTTACCCCATTTTTAGAGCGTTCAAAAATTTTAATATTCAGTTCGTTTTCTAATAATTTTATGCTGTTTGAAAGACTTGATTGTGCAACGAAAAGTTGTTTCGATGCTTCATTAAAGGAGCCTGTGTTTGCAATAGTTAAAACGTATTTGCATTGTTGTATCGTCATAATATCTCCACTAATTTTACTGTTACGTTATATATTAATATTAGAAAAAAAGCAGGAAGCATATTAGTGTTTTTTATTTTATGTTTTTCATCCACTAATAAATTATATCCGCTAAATAAAAGGATAATATATCCTAAAGCACAAAGTTGTTTTAGACAAGTAGTAGGAATTAAATCTCCACAAAGTTTTGCAAGTAAGAATAATGAAACTTGAATAAGGGCTGTGGGAAAGGCTGAAAGCAAAGCCTTAAATCCGTAAAGAGAACCAAAAATTATTGCAAACGGAAAGTCAACAAGACTTTTAAGATACAACATTGAATTGTCGCCGTTAAGAGCTAAAAGAATTGGACCTGAGATTTCTAAACCACCAACGATAAAAAATAAAGACGTACTTATGAAAACGGGGGTTTTATCGTTATTGCCTTTAGATAGTGAGTTTATTTTGTCTTCTAGTTTTAGTGCTTCACCAAACAAATACCCAATGATAAGAGCGAGTATAAGAATAATAAGACTGTCGTTTGAGAGAGATTGACTTGTTACTAAAAAGATATTTTCTAAGAAACCAACGGCACTTAGTATTATAACACTAATACCACAAATTACACAAAGTTTATTGGAAAGTTTTCCTTTCAGTATCGTTCCTAAAAGAACACCGCCGATAATTGAAAGCGCGTTTGTTATTATGCCCATAAATGCTCCCTTTTTTTAACAGTATATATTCTATCACAATCGCAAATTTTTGAATAATACTTAAAAACTATACGCCGTGAGCAACGTAGGAGATAAGAGTCACATCATAGAGTTAAGATAAAAACTTAATATATTAACGTAAGTTATTGAAAGGACATTATAGTTAAAATATATAATAAATGTTAATAAAAATCTAATTTTTCTATTGAAAGATGAAAACGTTTATTGTATAATTTGCTTAGTGATATCATATAGGAGAAATTTATGAAAAAGATTTTAATCGGCTCTGACCTTTTGCCGTCTAAAGACATTGACCTTGACGCTTTTAATAGGGGTGATGCTTTAGCAATCGTTGGCAAAGAACTTTACGACGTTTTGTGCGATGCGGACTTTTCCGTTTATAATTTAGAAACGCCACTTGCTGACGAGTGGACGCCTATTGCAAAGTGCGGACCGAACTTAATAACGCCAACTTCTGCAATAGAAGGGTATAAGGCACTTAAAGTAGATGCGGTTGCAATTGCAAACAACCACGTTTTAGACCACGGTTATGAAGGTTTTGTTTCAACCCTTGAAACTTTAGATAAGGCGGGTATAAAACGTTTTGGCGCGGGCTTAACGGTAGAAGAAGCTAAAAAGCCCTTAATTTACGATGCGGACGGCTTTAAGGTTGGTTTTTACGTTTGCTGTGAACACGAATTTTCTTGGATAGACGATTACGGTTACGGTACTAACGGTTTTGACCCCTTGTGCACGTATGAAGAAGTAGAAGAATTTGCAAAAGAAGTTGACTATTTGGTAATTTTATACCACGGCGGTAAAGAATATTATCGCTATCCGTCACCCAACTTACAACGTGTTTGCCAAAAGTTTATTCGCCACGGTGCAAATCTTGTTGTCTGCCAACACTCACATTGTATCGGCAGTTTTGAAGATTACAAGGGCGGTAAAATTATTTACGGCCAAGGCAACTTTATTTTTAACCGTATCCACAACGAATTTTGGGATAGCGGAATGCTTGTTCGCTTAACGATTGATAACGGCAAAGTGGATATAGACTACGTTGTGCGCGAAAGTGAAGAAACTTCTATAAAACTATCTAAAGATGAAAAAATTCTTGCCGATTTTTACGCTAGAAGTGAAAAGATTAAAGACGCAAACTTTATCCGTGAAGAATACGCTAAATTTGCAGATACTAAACTAGACGAATATTTAGTTAACCTTGCTAATGGTGGCGATAAAACGCTTGTTGCAAATATGGTAGAGTGTGAGGCGCACCGCGAACTTATGCTTTGCGGTCTAAAGAGAAAATTCCCCAAAGAAGTTGAAGGCGAACGCTTTGACTAACCTTTAAGTACATAAAAAGGTTATAGGCGCAAAACAAGATATTAAAAAGATAAAATTATAATAGGTGAGCATATGAAACTTGCAAATATTTTTACAGATAATATGGTGCTTGCGGCAAACAAACCTATCCGCATTTTCGGTGATGGTAGTGGCGACGTTTCCGTTACATTTTTAGGCAAGACTTATACTTCTAAAGGCTATTACGGCAAGTGGGAAGTTGAGCTTGACGCTACCCCCTACGGTGGACCTTACGAAATAAGCGTTACCCTTAATCAAACGACAACCGTGCTTAAAAACGTATACGTTGGCGAAGTTATTTTGTGTGCGGGGCAATCTAATATAGAGTGGCAAGTTTCAAGCGAACTAGACGCTGGCACTCTTAAAGATTATCCCCTTATCCGCATTTGGCTACCCGAAACTATGTACGGGCATAATAGCCTAAAAAGTTGGGAAGGTTGGAAAGCGTGCACCAAAGAAAACGTTGTTCATTGGACGGCGGTAGGTTATCACCTTGCTGAAAAAATTCATAACGAAAAGGGTTGTGCGGTAGGCGTTATCGGCGTTTATCGTGGCGCAACTATGATTCAAAGTTTTATAAGGCGTGATTTAGCAATGCGCCCCGACATTTTCGTTCCCGATGAAAAGAAGTACGTTGATAAAATTGATTACCCAGAATATAACTACGAAGGCAAAATGTACGACGTTTGCTTTAGTCAGGTTAAGCCTATGGCGGTAAATAACGTAGTTTGGTATCAAGGCGAAACTAATACGGGCGTAAACGAACACGCGCTATACGGCAAAATGCTAGAAGTGTTAATTCACAGTTGGCGCGAAGATTTAAGAGATTATAATTTACCTTTTGCCGTAATTCAAATTCACGATTATTTCCCGCGCCGTGAAGACGACGAATGGAAATCCGTTCAACGTCAACAAGCGGAAGTTGCTAGTAAAACGGCAAACGCTTATCTTATCGAAAGTAGAGACGTTTCTCCTAACGACGTTATTCACCCACAAAATAAGACTGCGCTTGCAAATAAAATTTATAAGGCTCTTTACGAATAGAAGGGCGATAGGGAAAATATCAATAAATAGTATATTTAGAAACAAAAAAGCCGTGGCGGTTAAGCCACGGCTTTTCATTTTAGTTTTACCCTTTGTTGTATTTATAATTTTATCCGTTTACAAATTATTCTTTTCTTTATATTTAGAAAGTGCTTTTGCAAGTTGGTCCCCGCAAGAAGTGTTTCCACGGCACTCAATACCTGATAAAAGGGAAATAACTTCGTCTATATGTTTTCCTTCAACAAGGCGCGCAACCGCTTGAAGATTGCCCCTACAACCGCCTATAAATTGAACGTTTTTAACAAGACCTTCTTCCGTAACGTCGTAGTTAATTTGTCTAGAACAAGTTCCACGGGTGAAATATGTGTTCATATATACTCCTTAATATATAATTAACCGTAAAATATTTTGCAAAAAATTAACCTGCCATCTATTATATAAAAGCGCAGGTTAATCTATAAGATTTTCGTAAATAGTGCGATAGGTGTCCGCTGCTTTTTCACCCCATTTCCTATAAACGTCTTTTGCAATTTGGCGGTTAGGAACAACTAGTTTTAATTCTAGAGCAGGTTGGGCGGGTTCTATAATTTTAAGAAGGACGGTATACGTGCCGTCTTTATTCATATAATAGTCGGCAAAACATTCTTGCTTTCTGCGGTATTTTGCACGGTTGTTTCTTATGAAAAGTGAAATTTCTTCACGGGTAGACGCGGGGATATTGGTAAAAAAGTTTGCCAAACAAATTCTGCCGTCTGTAGTGATGGTATAAAGTGGTTCGTCGTGCCCGCTGACGTTATAAATCCAACCGCAGTCTAGCAGTTGGTTAAGTATAGGCTGACAATCCATATATGCAAGCCAGTTGTTTGATGAGCAACACATATCAAGCACCGTGTTTTCAGATAGCGGTACTTCCATTTTGTCAAAAACAAACAGTAGTATTAATTTGTTAAGTGAACTGTCGCCCCTAACTTGCATTTAGCCTTTCCTTTTTTATAGATTTTTTTCGTTAAATCTTTCGATTATTATATCATAATAAAACTTTTTGTAAAGAATTTTCCCTAATATTTTCAAAAATCGGGCAAAAAACTTTAATTTCTGTAACTTATGTGATATACTGTATAAGATAAACCTAAAGGGGTGTTTATATGACAAGACGTGAAGAACTTGACTTGTTTTTAATTCGTGCAGAAGAACTAATCAGCACCAAATATATTTTAGCCGACGTTAAGATTATTAATTTATTAAAGGCAATAGCATCGTCAGACGCCTTGCTTGCGATATTCAAAAATTGTCTTTCAGGCTTTAATTATCAAGAAGCGCAAAAGAAATATTTCGTAAGAAGTAAATATATTTCCGACAACAAAGGGGAATTTATTTTGCCCCCAAATTCGCGCGAACTTTTGGCGTTTGTGTTTAATATTTTAATGGACTTAGATGCTAGGCGCTTAAACCTTGGCGAATTTATCAACAAGTATTTTTACGTTGACGGCAGTTTTTCCGCCGCTTTCGACGCGTTTATCAACGGTATGATTAAACCTTTCGTCAGCGCAGTAAAACTATTAATGGAAAGCGTTATCGAAGGCAAGGTTCAAGACCCCATAGAAGCGCTTACTGAAGAAGAAAACCGCGTTGCGCGTGAAAAAGCCGAAGAAGAAGAGATGCTTAAAAGAAGGGAAGAACTTTCTAAAAAAGCATATTACGAAAGCATTAAAAAGATACAAGATTTAATCTTAAAAGATAAAGAAAAAATTAAAAACAGCAAAAAAGACGATAGCGTTAAAGAAGAACTTATCTATATTGCAGATATGCTTGCTAACGTTATTGAAGGGGACGATAAAGACGCCGTTAACTACGCCTTTTTAGCGTATAAGTATATGGCGCTTGCAAATCGCTTTATCTTCCGCGGGCGCGTTAAAAAAATCAGCGCACTTCTAAAGGATATTCTAAATGAACTTTAAGGAAAAAACGCTAAATAAAAATTATGTATATAAGGGCAAAATTATGAACGTGCGCTCTGACGACGTGCTTTTGCCAAACGGCCACACTTCTAAGCGTGAAATTATAGAACATTGTGGCGGTAGTTGTATTTTATGCGAAAAAGACGGTAAAATTTTGCTAGTAAAACAACACCGTTACGCTTATGGCGAAGATATTTGGGAAATCCCCGCGGGCAAACTTAACGAAGGGGAAGACCCTATGGAAACGGCGCGCAGAGAACTTGAAGAAGAAGGCGGTATTTACGCTGAAACGCTAGAACTTTTGTTCACCGTGTATCCAACGCCAGGGTATTCTGCGGAAATTATAAGGGTGTACCGCGCAACTAACCTAAAAGAAGTGCCTATGCACTTAGACCCCGATGAATTTTTAACGGGGGAATGGGTGGAAATTGATAAAATTAGAAAAATGATAAAGTCGGGCGAAATTAAAGACGGCAAAACGCTTATCGCCTTGCTTAACTATTTTGCTTGCGTTGTGGGAAATGACTGATAAACTTAAAAACTAAAGGACTAAAAAAGGACGGCAAAAAGTGAAAAGGACTGACATAAGAAACGTTGCGATAATCGCCCACGTAGACCACGGTAAAACTACCCTTGTTAACGAATTATTAAAACAAGGGGGTATCTTTCGCCAAAATCAAGACGTAGCCGATAGGGTTATGGATAGTGGCGATTTAGAACGTGAACGCGGTATTACAATCTTAGCAAAAAACACTTCAGTTTTTTATAAAGACATAAAAATTAACATAGTTGATACTCCCGGCCACGCCGATTTTGGTGGGGAAGTAGAACGTGTTCTTAAAATGGTTAACGGCGTTTTAGTTTTAGTAGACGCGTGTGAAGGACCTATGCCCCAAACGCGTTTCGTAATGCAAAAGGCGTTAGAACTTAACCATAAACTTATTATCGTAGTAAATAAAATAGACCGCCCTGACGCAAGGCTAAATGAAGTTCAAGAAGAAATTTTAGAACTTCTATTCGACCTTAACGCTAGTGACGACCAAATTGATAGCCCCATAATTTTCTGTAGTGGCAGAAGTGGTACTGCAACCACCGATTTTAACAAGCCGGGCAAGGACTTAACCCCCCTATTCGACGCGATTATAAACCATTTTGAACCGCAAGAAGTCGATACGGAAGGCCCATTACAAATGCTTGTTTCTTCCGTTGACTAT
Source organism: Clostridia bacterium (assembly GCA_017465145.1). Taxonomy (GTDB): domain Bacteria; phylum Bacillota; class Clostridia; order Christensenellales; family Borkfalkiaceae; genus UBA1259. The sequence goes on from JAFTWU010000009.1 coordinate 24,956, forward strand.
AATGATTACGTTGGCAGAATAGGTATCGGTAGAATAGAACGGGGTAGCATTAGCGTAAACGACGAAGTTCAAACTTGTAATTATAACGTTAAGGGAAGTGAAAAGAAGGGTAAAGTAGTTGCTTTATATCAAATAGAAGGGCTTAACCGTGTGCCCGTAGAAACGGCTAAAGCAGGGGATATAGTGTGCGTAAGCGGTTTAGAAAGCCTTTATATAGGCGACACCATTTGTACCCCCACTCTCCTGGAACCCGTTCCTTTCGTTAAGATAAGCGAACCTACGGTAGAAATGACCTTTTCCGTTAACGACAGCCCCTTTGCAGGAAAAGAGGGCAAGTTCGTTACTACCCGTCATTTAAGGGACAGGCTTTTCCGTGAAATGCTAAAGGACGTTTCACTCCGCGTTGAAGAAACGGATAGCGCGGACAGTTACCGCGTTTGTGGGCGTGGTGAAATGCACCTTTCAATTTTAATAGAAACTATGCGCCGTGGCGGTTATGAATTCCAAGTTGGCGCACCAAAGGTTTTATATAAAGAAGAAAACGGCGTTGTTTTAGAGCCTATGGAAAGGCTTGTCGTTGACGTTCCCGAAGATAAAACGGGCACGGTATTTTCTAGTATGGGCGTTAGAAAGGGCGAACTTTTACAAATGGAAACGATAGGTAGTCGTATAAGACTTGAGTTTAAAGTTCCCGCACGCGGACTATTCGGCTATAAAAGTCAATTTTTAACCGATACGCGTGGCGAAGGCGTTTTCAACACCATTTTCTACGGTTACGAAGAGTTTAAGGGTGAAATAGAACGCAGAACTACGGGCTCACTAGTTGCTTTTGAAACGGGCGAAGCGGTTACTTACGGCCTATTTAACGCACAAGGTAGGGGCACTTTATTTATCGGTGCGGGCACTCCCGTTTACGAAGGTATGGTCGTTGGCGTTTCCCCAAAGAACGAAGATATTTCCGTTAACGTTTGCAAAAAGAAACACCTTACCAACACCAGAGCGTCTGGTAGTGACGACGCGTTAAGGCTTGAAACTCCTAAAATTATGAGTTTAGAAGAAGCCCTAGAGTTTATTAACGACGACGAACTTTTAGAAGTTACACCGCAAAACGTAAGGGTAAGAAAGAAAACGCTTGATACCGAAACCCGCCTAAAACGCAAGGCGAAGGGTTTAGAATAACCATTAGTTTGTAAACCTAGATATAGGGCATAGTGCAGTAAAAGGGCGTTTAACCCTAGTTTTTGCACGGTATAAGATATTACTAACCTATAATCAAAAAGTGAAAATGAATAAAATAAAAAAGCGCACGGCTACTTTATGAGTCTTGCGCTTTATTTTTGGGTAACTCCCATTTTATAGGTTACCTTTCGCGCCCCCGCATAGAGTACACTTGCAGAGCCGTGCGCGAAAGGAAAGCCTAGCCGTTAATTACTTGCAGCAACCGCTACTAATTATTTGTAGCAACCGCCACTAATTACTTGCAGCAACCGCTACTAATTATTTGCAGCAACCGCCACCATAACCGAATAAGCCTTTGTCGCCCTTACCGCAGAAACAGCAAATTAATGCAAGTGCTACGGGTAAGCAATAGCAACTGTTAAACAAACCGTTTAAGCAACCGCTTTTGCAAAGACAGATGATAAGAAGAATTATCAAAATCCACAGGCAAGTGTTGCCACCTAAAAAGTCAAAACAACCGTTCATTAAAGATACCTCCAAAGTACTTTTACACTCCGCCTATGTAGATTTTTTTGTTTGGCGAAGTTTTTTCTACTATCAATATACTAATCTAGCGTTAAAAATGTTACAAAACCCACGAAAAATGAAAGTTAACCCCCGTTTTTGTTTGCTTATGAATTTTTTTTGTGTTAAAATAACCATACGCTATCGTTATAGCGATAATCCCTACGGGATATCGACTTAATAAAAACAAGGCGTAATTTTTTATCTTACGGACATTCTATTAAAGAAGTTCGATTGGAGGCTACAAATGAATAGTAAGTTTTTTTCCGCAAAAAACATCGCGTTACTTGGTGTTTTAATTGCACTTGTTATCGTTTTGCAACTTTTTGCAAGCGCGATACCTATGTTTGGCGTTACCCTTAACTTCAGTTTAATACCCATTGCACTTGCAGGTATATTGCTTGGCGTTTGGGGTGGTACGATAGTTGGGTTTACGTGTGGGTTGGTGTTGTTTATAACTACCGCAGTTCTTGGACAAGAGCCGTCTACCGCATTTTTATTTCAAACTAATCCCGTTATCTTAACCGTAATTTGTATAGGTAAAACTACCTTGGCAGGTTTAGTTTCTGGTTTGCTTTATAAACTTATTTCTAATCGTAGCGAATTTTTCGCAGTAACCGTTGGCTCAATTATAATTCCCATCATAAATACGGGAATTTATATGCTAGGTATGGTTTTAATGAAACAATCGGTTGCCGACTTTTTAAGTTTAAGTTCAGCGTCGGCTAGCGTAGTGTTTGTCGGCGTGTTTGCTTTAATTTGGCTAAATTTCGTTTTAGAAATAGCAATAACCACCATTTTTACCCCGTTAATTCATAGGGTTCTAAAAGCGATAAATAGAAATAGGGGGTAGTAAAATGCTACTTGCAATAGACGTTGGCAATACCAACATAAAATACGGCGTTTTTGATGGCGAAAATTTAGTTGCATCTTTCCGCGTATCTTCAAGAATAAACCGCACGGCAGACGAATACGGCTCTGTGTTAGTTGGGCTTTTAGCAGATAGAAATATTCAAAAAAGCGATATCGACGGCGTTATTATTTCATCAGTTATTCCGTCCCTTAACTATACCATCTGCCACATGTGTGAATACTTTTTTAATTTAACCCCCTTAATGATAGGCCCAGGTGTTAAAACGGGGCTAAACATCAAGGCGGATAACCCAAAAGAAGTTGGCGCAGATATTATCGTAAACAGCGTTTCGGCGTTTAATAAATACGGCGGACCGCTTGTCGTTATAGATTTTGGCACGGCAACCACCTTTGACGTTATAAGCGAAAAGGGTGAACTTTTAGGGGTGGTTATTGCACCCGGTATTAAAACTTCACTTGAAGGACTTGTTTCTAAAACGGCGCAATTACCCATGATAGAACTTTACGCGCCAAAAAGCGTTATAGGTAAAAATACCAAAGACTGTATGCAAGCGGGTGTAATATTCGGCTTTGCAGGGCTTGTTGACAACATCGTAAACAAGGTTAAAAAAGAACTTGGCTTAAACGATATAAGGGTTGTTGCAACGGGCGGTCTTGGTGAAATAATCTCTAAAGAAGTTAAAACTACCATCACGGTAGATAGAACGCTAACACTTCACGGTTTACGCATTATCTACGCGCTTAACAAGGCGTAATAGAAGGAAAACCAACAGGTGTGCATACGTTAATAAGGAAAAGGGGGCATTATTGCCCAAAAGATATTGAAAGGCAAAACAAAAGGAGTTTAGCATTATGAAAAAGGTAGGCGTAGCAATTTTAGGGCTAGGCGTTGTAGGTGGCGGTACTTACCAAATCCTTACCGAAAAGAAAGAATTCTTCAAAAAGACACAAGGTCTTGACGTAACCGTTGAAAACGTTTTAGAGTTAAACGTTGAACGTGCTCTGTCGCTTGGCGTTGACAAAAGCATAATCGCATCAAGCATTGAAGAAGTTGTAAGCAATCCAAACGTTGATATCGTTGTAGAAGTTATCGGTGGCGTTGGCGTTGCTAAAACTTTCGTTACAAAAGCACTTAAGAGTGGTAAAACGGTTGTTACTTCAAACAAAGAACTTTTTGCAAAGCATTGGCCTGAACTTGAAGCGGAAGCAAAAAAGAAAAACGCAGGACTATTTTTTGAAGCAACTTGCGTAGGCGGTGTTCCCATTATCCGCGCATTGCAAGAAAGCATGCAAGCAAACGATATTCAATCAATTAAGGGTATCATCAACGGCACTACCAACTATATTTTAACCAAAATGGCTTATGAAGGCTCTTCTTATGAAGAAGCGTTAAAAGAAGCACAAAGATTAGGTTACGCCGAATTTAACCCCACCGCAGACGTTGAAGGTTTTGACGCGACCTATAAACTTTCAATTTTGGCAAGCCTTGCATTTAACACTAAAATTACTATCGACAACGTTCATAGAGAAGGTATTACGGGCGTTGATACAGACGATATCGCTTACGGCAGACAAATGGGTTATACCTTAAAACTTTTGGCTATCGGCAAAAAGGGTGAAGAAGGTATTGAAGTTCGCGTACACCCCACCTTTATTAAAAACGATAACCCCTTGGCATCGGTTAACGATTCCTTTAACGCCGTTCATTTGGTTGGCGATTCCGTTGGCGAAATTATGCTTTACGGCCGTGGTGCAGGCGCACTTCCCACGGGTAGCGCAATCGTTTCAGACGTATTATTTGCCGCTAAACACGACGAATATTTCTACGCTCCTTTCAAAAACAACGAAAAGGGTGCTGCAGCAACTAAATATGCACCTGACTTTAGTTCTCAATACTACGTTCGTTTGGCTGTTAAGGACGCTGCGGGCGTGCTTGCTAAATTTACTTCAGTATTCGGCAAAAACAACGTTAGTATGAAAGAAGTTAAACAAATTGCCGCAGAAGACGGCGTTGCTCAAGTAATTATCGTAACCCATAAAACTCACGAAACGGTTATGAAAAAGACGCTTGAAAAGGTAAGCGCCTTGAAAGAAGTTGAAGCAGTTAAAGCTTGCATTAGAATTGAAGAATAATTTTTCTAACTAAGCCTAATAACGACTTTATAGGCGAATTAAACTAAATTTCACTAAAGATAAACGCCCCGTGCAAAGTAGCACGGGGCGTTAGTTTTATAAAATTTTTATAAATATTTACCATTTAGTTTTTATTCGTTTAATATTAAACTTAGGTAAAATTTTACGGCGCATTTATTTAGTCAAGCAATCGCATCTTTCCGTTCCTATATAGCCGGTATCGTTACACTTTACGCAACGGTAACGGGGGGATAGGTCGTCTAAGGTAAGCGACTTGACAGATAAAATTTCGTTTGCTTTTATCGTTAGGCTTGCCTTTTCTTTTTCTAGGTTATCAAGGGCGGTTTGGTTATTAGTAACTTCTGCAAACGCCATATCTTTTTCTAAAGAGTTAAGGCGGGCGTAAACTTTAGCAAAGCCGTCTATTGCCATAGCCGTATCAACGTTCTTTTGAGCGCGTACGATAGCAACTTCACGCCTTCTTTCATATTCGCGGTTATATTCTGCTTGGGTGTCGATAGCGTTAACGCTAGATTCCGCGTCAACCTTGTCAACCGTGAACACGTCGTTATTTTTCCAATTAGATAAAATGGCGTTCATATAGGCAACGGGTGAAGTTCTTCCCGCAGATTTTTTAGCCGCTTCTAAAATCATTTCTTCGGTAAAGTTCCAACCCTTCCAAACGGCAAGGTTTTGTCTGTCCCAATCGGTTGGGCGACGGGAAACGCCGGTAGCAGAAAGCATTTTAGCAATAAATTCATCTTGTTCTTTAAGACTAGAGAAATGGTTGCTAACGGCAGATAAATCAACTAAACCGCGTGCGCGTAAACTTTCGATAAGAGCGTCCATACTGCTAAGTGAATTGTCGTTTTGCTTAAAGCAATAAGATGCGATAAAACACAAGCAATCTTCACTATAACCATAAGAAAGCCATTTTTTGATATACGTATCAACTTCGGTATCTAAAACCTCTACGTAAATAGATAGCGCGCGGTTAATTTTAATAGCCAAATCGTAAACCGCTTGTTTGTTAGAAATATAATTTTCGATTTCTTCTTTGGAAAAGCACTTCATAGAATACAATTCCATAATAAAATCGTCTAACTTTGCCATACTTGTGCGCTTTGCTTTGGTTGCGGCAAACACAATATTGTCCGTTTCAAAGTTTAATTCTTGCGTCCACTTTTTGTAAAGTTTTTGGTCGTCTATATCGGGTTGGCGCTTTGCTTTTACCGCCTTTAATATCTTTTCAATTTCCGCCGTGCGTAGTATGTAAGAAGAAAGTTCTTTTTCCACCTTATCAATGGTGGTAATTTCTCTATTGCCAAAGTCTTTTGCAACGGTTGAAATGTATCTATAACTGATATCGCCACCCTTTCTATCTACGCAGTAGCGCACTATTAAAAGCATTGCATCGGGCTTTATACCGTAAGTTTCCATAATGGTAAAATACTCTGTATATTCACTTGTGGAAATCATACGGTTAGGCAATAAAAGTTGTAAACTCTTGGTAAAATCGGTATACTTTTCCGTTTTAATTTTTTTAGGTTTAGCGCCGTAACTGTTACGTATGGGCAAGTATTGAACGGAAAGCGGGTCTTTTGAAAGCACGCTGACAAGCCCGAATTCTTCCCAATAGGTAAAGCAATCTATAACTTGTTCAACGGTTAGTTGAAGCGCGTTTGCAATTTCTTCTGCACCTTCATCGCGATTAGGATTTTGGCATAAGAAAAGACCGTAAAGGTAAACCTTAACGGATTCACCCGAAGAAACGGGCAAATATTCACGAATAAAAAGGTTTTCTACAGCCGTAAAAGACGATGCTGAAAACTCTTTTGAAAAGGAACAAGTCATTTTCTTACTCCAAAAATAAAAGGTAAAAATGAAAAAGTGCTTGCATTGACGAAATATGTAGTATATAATATAATAACTAAAATATTATATATAATTATAAGTGCCGTAAAAATGCGGGCAAAATTTAACGCCCGTCGCAAGCGGTATTGACTATTATAAACGAAGATTATTCAAAAATCAACTATAAATCGGCAAAAAAACCATTAATTTGTGGCATTAATTTATCTTGCCGTGTAAGGAGAGCTTTTAGCAAATGGCAGCAAACATATTAACCCCCGCAGTCTTATGGGCAGATTTTCAACTTAATATAGTGCCTAATGCAACAGTCGTTAAAGAAAAAAAGCGTGGCGACGTTATTTTGTCTTACCTTAAAATTGAAGGTGCAGAAATTAAAGGCGAAAAGGTAAGTATAGCCGGAGTAATGGCAAAAACCGTTCAAGAAACAATTGCACCAGCGGTTTTAATCGTGCAAGATTTTAACGATGGGTTAAAAGAAGACCTAATTATATCTTTTGCTAAAAAGGGTTATACTGCCCTTGTTATCGACCTTGCTGGAAAGGTTGACGGTAAAGATTTTTATACCGAATATCCCGAATCTATTTCCTATGCTAATTACGAAAAGGTTAAAGATAACCTATATTCTTTTAAGGGCGATGCTAGAAACAGCAGTTTTTATCAATGGACGTGTGCCGTAAGATACGCGGTAAAATATTTAGCAAGCATTTCCACCGTAACTAATATCGGCGGTATCGGTATAGGCAAGGCGGCAACTGCTATGTGGCAAGCCGTATCTTTTGACGATAATTTTAGCGCCTCTATATTTATCCGCAATGCAGGTTGGGCTGTTTACCGCGGTACACATAAGTTTAGCAACCAAGCCGTTCCACAATTTTCCGACGACGTTATGAAAATTTTAGCAGGGGTAGAACCGCAAGCGTACGCTCCCCACGTTAAATGCCCAAGTTTAACTATCGTATGTGCAAACGATAACGAATTTGACGTTGACCGTGCGGACGACACCGTTTTAAGAGTTGGCGAAAAGGTTTATAGTGCGGTTAACTATTCAACTTGCTGTAACGGTCAAATTTCTAGTGCAGACATATCTAACGCCGTTAAATTTTTAGACATATTCGTGGCTAATAAAAATCAGGTCAAAGATACTTTGCCCGCGGAAGTTGAAATTAAGTGCGAAATTATAGACGGAAACTTTAAGGTTGAAGTTATCGCCCCGCACGAAAACTTAAAAGACGTTGAACTCTACGTTGCGGAAGGGGAAATTAACCCCGCACTTCGCAGTTGGGTTATCGTACCCGATAAGCGCGGTGGTAAAAACGGCGTTTATAAATTCAATTATCAACCTTATAAAGAATCTAATTTTGCAACCTTTTTTGCAAAGGCTAAATATAAAAACGGGCTAGAGATTTCTTCTGAAATTCTTGCCAAAAATTTTGAGGATAATATAGTTGGCACTTCTTACAAGTCGGCGATAATGTATTCTTCGCGCACAAAAAATAGCGAAAGCATTTTTATATCCGTTCCACAAGACTCTAAAATTACGGGCGTTGACGTAAGCGGTAAAAATATCGTTTCCGTAAAAGCAGGGCCTATGGGAATAGACGGTGCGCATTGTGTTAACGGCTTATTGTCTTTTGCAATCGGTTCGCCAAGGTATAAACCAAACGACGGTTCTTTGTTGATGTTTGACGTTACGGGTAAAAAGGACCTTACGTTAAAGGTTAAACTTATAACCGACTATTTTGGAAACAAAACGGAATTTTTTGCCCCCGTATACGTAAGGGGTGGCAAGGTTTGGCATAACGTAAAGTTAGAACTTGCTAATTTTAAGGCGGAAAACGGCATGGGACTTAAAACCTATGCTAAGGTTCAAGCGATAGAATTTATTGCAGACGACGAATTTATATTAAACAACGTTTTATGGATTTAACCGCTTAATTTTTATTTAATTTGTCGCGTTTAAGATGCATGCAAAAAGTTTTCTAGGGAAGATTATGGAAGAAAATAACGCTAACAACTTACAACTTAATAACGAAGAGTCTATTGCGGAAGATAGCAATTTAGAGTTGGCGGATAACGGCGACGTTGAAAACGGTCAACCGACCCTTCCCCCTAAAAATAAGTCTTGGATATTTTATTTGGTTGCGGGATTTTTGGCGCTTGTGCTTATTGCTATAATTTTGGTAAACAATTTGGTGTTTATTAAAATTCAGGTAGACGGCGACTCTATGACCAGCACTTTGCAAAGCGGTGATATAGTTACGGCAAACAAGGTGATAGACGCAAAATACGGCGACATTATCGTTATAGACGGCGAACTTATAGAAGACGGCGTTTCTAAACTTATCATAAAGCGTGCCATCGCGTTTGGCGGTGATACTGTTAGAATAGAAGGTGGACTAGTATATCTTAAAAAGGCTGGAGAGACGGAATTTAGCATTTTAGACGAAAGTTCTTACGTAAAGGAAGTGGGCAAAACTTTCTATCCCGATAAAAACGATTCTAGCGATACTTCGCGTTGGGAAATAACCGTTCCCGAAAATGAAATTTTCTATCTTGGGGATAACCGCACGGGTAGTTCGGATAGCAGATATGCAGAATTTATGACGTGCAAAACTTCACAAGTAATTGCCGTTGTTCAAGATAACTTGCTTTGGACAAGGGGTATAAATAAATTTTTTAGCAAGTTAACTAACAGAGATTAATTTTGCGCAAATGAAAACTTGTTCGTTAGCAATAAAGTAAACGAATAACGTTGATACGGAAGGGATTATATGCACTTAATAAGGACGAATTTAAGTTTAAGTTCTATAAGAAAAGGTTTTCGTGCAGTTTTGAAGTTTATATATAAAATTATAGACTTTCTAAATTTGCAGTTGCCTTTACTTGTCGCTTTAATCGGCGTAGTGCTCTATTTTACGGGCACGTTTGAAAAAGTGCCTACTGTATTATTAATTTTCTACGTTGTTATGTGCGCATCTATAGTCTTTTCTATCGTTGCAACGGTAAGACACCTTTTGGGCTTTGATAAAAAGAGTAGACAAAAAGAAAAGAAAGAACAACAAGAAAAAATCGCAAATGAAAACGCTAACGTGCAAGACGCTACGGACGGCGGTGAAGGTTCTAGTGCATTTGCTCAAGAGTCTGCACCCGTTGAGCAGTTAAGGGTAGATAGCGTTGGGGCGGAAATAATCCCTGAAAACGTAAGCGTTCCCGCACCGTCGCAAGTGCCCGTATACTTTACGGTAAAACAAAACCCCAACTACGTTATGGCGGAATTTAGCGATAGATTTGAACTTTATCTTAAAACTAAAAAAGGCTTGCAAAAAGTTAGGGTAGACTATAAAAATAAAATTTAATTTTGCAACTTTTAATGCTATTAACAGCGTTTAATTTTACAAATTCGATATTAACTCTATTAAAATATTACAGGTGAAAAATGACTGAAGTTTTTGCTAAACAAGACCTTATATCAGCCGAAAAACAAAGAAAAAAGGTTTTAATAATTTACTTTATAACCTTGGCGGTTTTTTTGGTGGCGTCCGTGCTATTCGTTATTTGGAATAGCAACTTGCCTTATAAATCTAACCTTATTTACTTGGTAAAAGTTTTACACTACCTTTTAGTTGCTTTATATATCGGGTTTACCTTTGTGTATTTTGGCATAATTTATAAGCGCATAAACAGGTATTATAAACTTATCAATAACGTTTTTACGGGTATAAAAGAAGAAAATACGGCGGAATTTATTAAAACCGATTTATCCACCACCGATAAAGACGGGGTAGACTGCCATAGTTTAGTTTTTTTAGAATACAACAAATATAAAAAAGATTTCTTTGAAAGAAAGGTTTTAGTTTTGGCAGAAAAACCTATACCGGAAATTGAAAAAAATAGTTACGTTAAATTTATAACTCAAGGCAACGTTTTGGTTTCTTATGAAATTTTGCCTGAAAAAATTGTTTTAACGGAAGACCTTAAAATAAAATACGATAAAAAGATGAAGACGCTTTTATCAAAATAGTTAAAAGCGATTAGTTAAAAGTGGTATAAAAAAGGTAAAAAAATTATCAAAATAAATTAAGCGGAGACGGACTTTGGATATCAAATATACTTGGCAAATTGAAGATATATATAAAAATGAAAAAGAGTGGGAAAAGGACTTTGAAAAGGTTAAATCTATGCTAGATTTTTCCGCCTTTGCAGGTACACTTGGCGAAAAACAAGGGTTTTTAGCGTGCATGAAAAAAAGCGAAGAAGTGTCGCGCATACTAGAAAAACTATCAGTTTACGCTATGATGCTACACGATAGTGACACAAGAAACAGCGCATATGACTCGCTTTATTCACGCGTGTCTTCTTTGGGGGCGTCTCTTGGCGCAAACACCGCCTTTATTACTCCCGAACTTACCGCGCTAGATAATAGCGTTTTAGAAGGGTATATTGCCGACCCCGATTTTTCCGCTTACGATTATTCGCTTAAATGTTTATTAAAAAAGAAAGCGCACGTTTTATCTAAAGAAGAAGAAAAGTTACTTGCACTAAGTAGTGAAGCGCTTGGCTCTTTTCGTGATATTTTCACAAAGATAGACAACGCCGACTTGCCTTTAGGGACTATCACTCATAAGGGCGAAAAGATAGAATTAACTCACGGCACTTACGGGTTTTATATGCAACACCCCGATAGAGCGCTTAGGAAAAAAGTTTTCAAAAAATATTATTCTGCTTATAAAGATTTGCTTAACACCATTTCCGCAACCTATTACGGTAGCGTTAAAAAGGACGTTTTCTACGCTAAGGCGTGCAAATACGATAGCGCGCTAGATAAAGCCCTATCACTAGAAGACGTCGACAAAAAGGTTTATGCTAATTTAATTAAAACGGCTAACGATGCCCTTCCACTCTTGCACGATTATATCGCACAAAAGAAAAAGGCGCTCAAATTAAAACAAATGCACATGTACGACATGTACGTTCCTACCGTTGAAGGTGCAGACTTAAAACTAGATTATGAAAAGGCTTACGATTTAGTTATACAAGGGCTTAAACCCCTTGGCGAAGAATATAAAAACTTGCTTATCACCGCCCGCGACAACCGTTGGATAGACGTTTTTGAAAGCAAGGGAAAGCGTAGCGGGGCGTATAGCGTTTGCGTTTACGATACTCACCCTTACGTTCTACTCAACTACACCAAAACCACGCACGACGTTTTCACTATCGCGCACGAAATGGGGCATAGCATACACTCTTATTATTCAAACAAAAATCAACCCTACGATAAAGCAGACTATAAAATTTTCGTTGCCGAAGTTGCAAGCACCGTTAACGAAGTGTTATTAATTAAGCACCTTTTAGCAAATGCGACTGATAATAAACTTAAAAAATACTTGTTGTCCTATTTGCTAGAAATGATAAGGACTACGCTATTCCGCCAAACTCAATTTGCGGAATTTGAAGAGTTTTCTCACTCTTCAGTAGAACAAGATAAACCGCTTACCAAAGATAGCGCGTGTGCTAAATATCTAAGCCTTAACCAAAAATACTATGGCAAAGCAATAGTTCACGATGAAGAAATTGCAACCGAATGGGCGCGCATACCCCACTTTTACAGGGCGTTTTACGTTTATAAATACGCTACGGGTATAATAAGTGCGCTTGCTATTGCCGATAGAATTTTAACCGAAGGAGAAGTTGCTGTAAAAGATTATTTTAACTTTTTATCTTCAGGTAACTCTGATAGCCCCGTGGAACTTTTGAAAATTGCAGGCGTTGACCTAACTGAAGAAAAGCCCTTTATATCGGCGTTCAAAGTGTTTGGCGATGCCCTAGAACAATTTAAGCAATTATAAAATATGCGCAAATAAAGCAAACATTTACAAAACGTTAAAACAGAAATTCACTAATCCGTTACTAAGGAAAAACGGTAAGGAGATATTATTATGGCTAAAAAAATAGCAGGGGATATGCCCCACAGTTTAGAAGCGGAACAAGCGTTACTTGGTTGTTTACTTTTAGATACCAAGGTTCAAGTTGAAATTGCCGCGTTTATTAAAGAGCAAGACTTTTTTGCCGAATCGCATCAATACATTTTTTCGGCAATGAACGAATTAATTAAGGCAAACCAACCCGTTGACCTTGTTACGCTTACCGACCTTTTGGAAAAGAAAGGTATGCTAGAACAAGCCGGCGGTATTAATTACATAGCAGAACTTACCAACGTTATGCCGTCTTCTGCAAACTATCAACGCTATTTCGATATAGTTATGCGCGACAGTATGATGAGAAAGTTGATTAAGGGTTCTGCAAATATTATCGAACAATGCAAAACTAGTTCAGATAAAAACGCCACCTTATCGTATGCGGAAAAGTGCATATTTGATATTGCCGACCAAAACGACAACGGCAGTATGGAAAAGATAGGCAACATTTTGCCAACCGTTATGAACACCTTTGATGAACTTGCACAAAACAAAGGGGAATTTAGGGGCTTAAAAACTAAGTTCTATTGGCTAGACTATTATCTAAACGGCTTGCGCAAAGGCACGCTAACCATTTTAGCAGCCCGCCCAGGCGTTGGTAAAACTTCACTTGCAATGAATATCGTTGAAAATCTTGCTTTGCAAGGTCATACCTGCGCGGTATTTTCTTTGGAAATGAAAAACGACGAACTTGTTCAAAGAATGGTGTGCTCTGTTGCTGGCGTAAGTATGGAAGCGGCAAACAAGGGTAACTTGCAAAAGGCCGACTGGGCAAAACTTTATAAAGCGAAAGAACTTTTATCAGAAGCAAAAATATTTATCGACGATACGTCGTTTACCAACCCACAAGAAATTATTTCTAAGTGCCGTAGATTAAAGCGCAGAAACGGTGGCAAGCTAGATTTCGTTATGGTCGACTATATCCAACTTATGAACACCGAAAAGGCTAAAAAAGACGGCCGTCAACAAGAAGTAACCGAAATTTCACGTTTTATGAAAATTTTGGCAAAAGAACTAGACGTTCCCGTTTTGGCACTTTCACAAATGTCACGTAAAGTTGAAGAAGGCGGTACGATGAGAAGACCTAAACTTTCCGACCTTCGTGAATCGGGCGCAATCGAACAAGACGCGGACGCAGTTATATTTATTCACCGCCCCGACCTTGATAAGAGCCTTACTCAAAAGCAAATGGAAGAAAAGAAAATTAAGCAAAACGTTGCTGAAATTCTTATTGAAAAGAACAGAAGTGGTCGCCAAGGTATGTTCAAACTTTACTTCAAGGGCGAATGCACCAAGTTCTTAAATTATAACGAAGATAGCGATACGGTAGTTGACCCCGATGCAAAGGAAAACGTTCCAGCACCAAGGGTTAACCTAGAAGGCTATGAAGATTTGCCCGCGCAAGATAGCGGTGAACCGAAAAGAGTTTTAGAAGGCTTTAAGGACAACGCGCCTTTTGACCCAGACGGCGCACCCGATAACGATTACGCGCCCGAAGACTATGCAGAAGAACCCGTTTACGATGACGAATACTACGAAGAAGACGGCGAAGTAAGTTCAAATAATATAGACGACGAAGTTTTCGACGCTTAAAATCCTTTTAACTTTTAGCGCGCAACTCTAAACATAAAAACACTAAGAGAAAACTTTAACTGCAAATGGAAACTAAAATTTTAGCGATAGACGATAATTCCATATCTTTAGCCGTAAAGCTCATCAATGATGGTGAACTTGTCGGTATGCCCACCGAAACGGTTTATGGGCTTGGCGCATCGGGACTTAACCCAGACGCCGTTAAAAAGATATTTACCGCTAAGGGAAGACCTAGCGACAATCCGCTTATCGCACACGTTCACAAAGATTACGATATAACTAACCTTGTACATATAACGCAAAACTACGTTTACGACCTTATAAAAGAGTTTATGCCGGGGCCGTTAACTTTGGTTTTAAATAGTAAGGGGGTAGTTTGTAGTGAAGCCGTTTGCGGTGGCGATACACTTGCCGTGCGTATGCCGTCCCACGCGGGCTGTCAAAAGTTCTTAAAGGCGGTTAACCTTCCTATAGTTGCGCCAAGTGCAAATTTATCAAAGCACACAAGCCCAACTACCGCTAAATACGTTTACGACGACTTAAACGGCAAAATTCCACTAATTTTAGACGGCGGAAAATGTTCTGGCGGAATAGAAAGCACCGTTTTAGACGTTACCACTAAAACCCCAAGGATACTACGCGCGGGGCTTATTACTAAAGAAATGATAGAATCTGTCGTTGGGCGTTGCGAATACGCTAGCCATAGTGAAGGGGATAAAGTGCGTTCCCCAGGTGTAAAATACGCCCACTATCAACCGCGTTGCGAAACGGCACTTTACGAATTTAACGATTTAGATAGCGCAATTTTTAGATACGAAAAAGAAGTTGCTAAAAACAAAACGCCATATATTATGTGCCCAACTTTCGTTGCCGAAAATTTTAAGGGTAAAAACCTTTTGTTGCTTGGCGAAACGGAGTTAGAAATAGCCTTTAACTTATACGACAAACTTTTAGAAGGGGAAAAAAAGGCGGATATAATTATTGCAATCGCTATGCCCAGCGAAACGGGTGTTTATGCAGGCATAATGAATAGATTAAGGAAGTCTTGCGGATGAAAATAAAAAAAGTTTTATTTGTTTGTACGGGTAACACTTGCCGAAGTCCTATGGCGGAAACCATCTTTAAAAAGAAGTTAAGGGAAGCAGGGGTTAACGGTATAAAAACTTCAAGTGCGGGGCTATATGCAAACCCCGGTGCTAGTATGAGCGAAAACGCACGCCTTGCCCTAAAAGAGTTAGGGTATCGTCCCTATGCGTTTAAGTCTTCTCAAGCGGGGGGTAGTGCCCTTATTAAAAGCGACCTTATCGTTTGTATGACTATGGACCATAAACGCGCTATTTCCGCTTTCCCCAACGTTTATTCTATGGCCGAAATTACGGGACTAGGCGACGTTCCAGACCCTTACGGACAAGGGCTAGACGTGTATTTAGGCACGGCAAAACATTTAGAACTTGCGTGCGAAATTATAATTGAAAAGATTTTAACGGGAGGCGTTTAATATGAAAATCGCTATCGGTGTTGACCACGGTGGTATAGAATACAAGCAAGCGGTGATAGACCTTTTAGAAAGTCAAAATATAGAATATAAAGACTTTGGTTGCTATTCAACCGACTCTTGCGATTATACGGAGTTTGCGGAAAAGGTTGCAAAAGCGGTAGTTTCAGGCGACTGTGATAAGGGCGTTCTTATTTGCGGAACGGGTATCGGTATGAGTATTGCCGCAAACAAATTTAAGGGCATACGTTGTGCCCATTGCCACGACCTTTTTTCTGCGGAAATGACAAGACTTCACAATAACTCTAACGTAGTTGCTTTCGGCGCGCGCGTTATAGACAAAGATTTAGCAGTTAAAATCGTTGATAAATTTATAAACACCCCCTTCTCTAACGAAGAACGTCATATAAGAAGGGTAAACGATATTATCCGTATCGAAACGGAAAATCTAAAATAATAGTAAGGGGTTAATTATGAACAAAGTTAAAAAGGCAATAATTCCCGCAGCGGGACTTGGCACAAGGTTTTTACCTATCACTAAAGCCGTTCCAAAGCCTATGCTTTCGGTGTTAGACAAGCCCACTATTCAATTTATTGCCGAAGAACTTTTAGCAGTTGGTATTGAAGATATCGTTATCGTGGTAAGTCCTGGTAGCGACGTTATTCAAAAGCATTTCGGCAAGGCAGACGATTTAGAAAACCGTCTACTTTCCGACGGTAAGAAAAAACTTTTGGATATTGCGCTTGCCACAAGAAAGTTTAACGTTACTTTCGTTGAACAGAAAATTCCTAACGGGCTTGCGGGCGCAATTTTGTGCGCAGAACCTTTTGTAAAGGACGAACCCTTCGCTTTGCTTTTGGGCGATGAACTTTTATACGCTGAAGGAAACGAAACGCCTTGCATTAAACGCCTAGTAGACGTTTTTGAAAAGACGGGTAAAAGCGTTATTGCAACTATGGAAGTTTTTGGTGACGACGTTTCTAAATACGGCAATATAGGTATTAAAAGCGAAGATGAAGACGGCGTTATGCAAGTAAGCAAAATCGTTGAAAAGCCTTCCGTTAACGAAGCGTTATCAAACAACGCTATTATCGGCAGATACGTTTTATCGGGCGAAGTTATGGGCATGCTTAAAACCCTAACCCCAAAAGGCAACGAAATTTATCTTACCGACGTTTTAGATGAACTTGCAAGTCGTGGCGACCTTTACGCTAGCGGATTTGAAGGCACGCGCTATGACGTTGGCGACAAACTTGGCTACGTTAAAGCAAACGTAGAATTTGCACTCCGTAGCGATGAAATAGGCGCAGAAACGGTTGCCTTTATAAAAGAACTTGCCGAAAAACTTTAATTACATACCAAGCACCTAAATTTAACTAATCGGTTGAATTAAAGCGACCAAATTAACAAAACCTTTAAAAACATAAAAAACACATTTATTACTACGAGCAATAGGGTATGAACGATAAAATTTGCAAAAACTGTGGTACTAGATTATCTTCTTATTACAGAACGGGTATGCTAGGTTGTCCACGTTGTTACGACGCCTTTACGGTGGAAATAGTAGATACGCTATCTAATATTCAAAACAAAGCGTATCACGTTGGAAAAACGCCTAAATGTAGCACGGAAGATAAAAAACTTCTTGCCGAATATCGCCGTTTACTTGCCGCAAAAGAAACTTGCGCAATAGAAGGCAGATTTTCTGATATGGCGGAAATTTCACGCGATATTTTTGCCCTTCAAGAAGAACTTAAAAAAAGGGGGCTAATATAGTATGCCAACTTTTAATACAGAACTTTTCCGTGGTAACATTATAACTTCACGCGTGCGCCTTGCAAGAAATTTGGTGGGCTATCCTTTCCGCGTTAAAGACGTTGCTGAAGCAAGAGACATCATAAAAAAGGTTAACCGCGCGTTAATTAAATGCGATACCTTTAACCTATACAACGTTGGCAATCTTGACGCTATAACTTTAGAAGCGATGAAAGAGCGCCACCTAATTAGCCAAAATTTAATTGATAACCCAGAATGTGGCGCGGCGCTTATCAATCAAGACGAAAGCGTTTCCATTATGATTAACGAAGAAGACCACGTTAGAGAACAATGTTTTATGAAGGGTTTACGCCTTTCAGAAGCGTATAAAACGCTAGATAAAATAGACGATGAACTAACCAAAAATTTAGACGTTGCTTATAGCGGTCAACTTGGGTTTTTGACGGCGTGCCCCACTAATTTAGGCACGGGTTTAAGAGCGTCGGTTATGATGTTTTTGCCCGCCCTTACCGAAAGTGGAAAGATAGGGGCTTTGGTTGAAGAAGTTTCCCGCCTTGGCTTAACCGTTCGCGGACTTTACGGCGAAGGCAGTAACGCTGAAGGGTTTATGTATCAAATAAGTAACGAAGTTACTCTTGGAGTAAAGGAAATTGACATTATACGTTTGGTAGAACAAACGGTTACTAGAATTTGCAGGGCAGAGCGCGATGAAATGCAACGCTTATACCTTCGCAACGAATTAAAAACTATGGATAGGGCAAGAAAGGCTTATGGTGTTTTAACCAACGCCGTGCTACTAGACTATAGTGAATTTTTATCTAATATCGCGCAAGTTAAACTTGGCGCAATGCTTGGTATGATTAATATAAGCGATATTGATAAACTAGACGACCTTATCGTATCGGCGCGTCCCGCAATGCTTTGCCATACCTACGGCAAAAAACTTTCCGCGCTAGACCGCGACCTTTTGCGCGCGGAAACGGTTGGTCAAAAATTAAGTAAAATAAAGGAGTGAATTAAATAAATGTATTACGATTCTTTTTCTGGCAACGTAAAACAAGTTATCGACCTAGCAACAGAACTAGCCCGCCGTTTTAGATGCAGATATATCGGCACGGAACATATTCTTTTCGGGCTTATGAACGTTACTGAAGGCAGGGCGGCGGCCATTTTGCGCGAAGCCGAAGTTGACAACGAAAGATTTCTTAATTTATTTAAAAGGTCGGTTGACCCAAACAACGTTATAACGGGCAATATGTTTACCGCCCGTACTAAAAGATTGTTTGAAAAATCGGTTGATATCTCTTTGCAAGCCCGTTCAGGTTTTGTTGGAACGGAACACCTTTTGCTTGCGCTATTAATTGAAAAAGACAGTCTTGCCGTTGCTATTCTTAAGGCGATGGGGGTAGACGTTGACCAAATGGCAGACGATATCTCTAAATCTCTTTTCCGTGAAGACCTTTACGAAGACGATTACGAAGATATAGAAAACGAAGAAGAACAAAGCGTTTTAGGGGATATGGCGCGCAGTCAACGAAATAAAGCCTTTGACAAAAAGGTAGAAACTCAAGACGAACTTGGTGAACTTTCTAAGTTTGGCGTTAACCTTAACAAACAAGCGGAGATAGGCAAGTTAGACCCCGTTATCGGCAGAAAAAACGAAATTGACCGCGTTATTCAAATTTTAAGCAGAAGAACGAAAAATAACCCCGTTTTAATAGGTGAACCAGGGGTTGGTAAGTCTGCCGTTGTTGAAGGGCTTGCTCAAGCCATCGTCAAGGGCAACGTACCAGAAATTTTAAGCGATAAAATAGTTTTCTCTTTGGATATTGCAGGTATGCTTGCGGGCGCAAGATATCGTGGTGATTTTGAAGATAGACTTAAAAAAGTTATCGACACCGTTAAACAAAACGGCAATATAATTTTGTTCATTGATGAAATTCACAATATCGTCGGCGCGGGCAGTACGGGTGAAGGCAATATGGATGCCGCAAACATCTTAAAGCCTATGCTTTCTCGTGGGGAACTTCAAACGATAGGCGCAACTACCATTGACGAATATAGAAAATATATAGAAAAGGACGCTGCGCTAGAACGCCGTTTCCAACCTATAACCGTTGATGCACCAAGCACAGAAGAAACGGTGGAAATATTAAAAGGACTTCGCGATAAATACGAAAGTCACCACGGCGTAAGTATCCCGGACGATGCAATTATTGCTGCAGTTACCTTAAGTGATAGATATATTACCGATAGATTTTTACCCGACAAAGCAATAGACCTTATTGACGAAGCGGCGTCTAGGGTAAGACTTGATAGTTATAATTCCCCCGCTGAAGCAAAGCAAAAGGAAAGCGAACTTGCTACCCTTACCGCTCAAAAGAACGAAGCGAAGCGCAGGGAAGATTTTGAACGTGCGCTTAAAATTAGTAAGGAAATTGACCGCGTTAATAAAGAATTAGAAGAAATTAGAAAACAAGCAAGTCAATATAACGGTGCACGTGAAAAGTTAAAATTAACCCCCGATAATATTGCAAAAGTGGTAAGTAATTGGACGGGCGTTCCCGTAGTAAAACTTACCGAAACGGAAGCACAACGTTTGCTTGATTTAGAAAACGTGTTGCACCAACGCGTTATCGGTCAAACGGACGCGGTAAAGGCTGTTTCCGACGCTATTAGAAGGGCGCGTGCAGGTTTAAAAGACCCAAATCGCCCCGTTGGTTCGTTTATATTCGTCGGTCCTACCGGCGTTGGTAAAACGGAACTTTCTAAAGCGCTTGCAGAAGCGGTTTTCGGCAACGAAGACAATCTTATCAGAATTGATATGAGTGAGTATATGGAAAAGCACGCCGTATCCAAGATGGTTGGCGCGCCCCCAGGATACGTTGGTTTTGACGAAGCGGGGCAACTTACCGAAAAGGTTAGAAGAAAACCCTATTCGGTAGTTTTGTTTGACGAAATTGAAAAGGCTCATCCAGACGTTTTCAATATAATGTTACAAATTCTTGACGACGGCAGACTTACCGACAGTAAGGGTAGGCTAGTCGACTTTAAGAACTGCATCATTATAATGACTTCTAACGTCGGTGCAACTGAGGTTCAAAACACTAAACCGCTAGGTTTCGTTGCAAACGCGCAAGCCGAATATGAAAATATGGTTGATAAGTATATGGACGCGCTTAAATCTAAGTTCCGCCCAGAATTCTTAAACCGTATTGACGATATAATCGTATTCCATAAACTAACTAAAGAAGAAACGGCGTCTATTGCAAGCCTACTTCTTGCATCACTTAGAAAACGTCTTGCCGTTATGGATGCTAAACTTGAAGTTACGCCCGCCGCTATGGATTTAATTACCGAAAAAGGTTACGATTCTAACTACGGCGCACGCCCACTTAAACGCGTTATCCAACGCCATATTGAAGACAAACTTAGCGAAGATATTTTGCGCGGTTCGTTCGCTCAAAAAGGCACGGTTATAATCGATGCTGAAGACGGGAACTTCGTGTTTAGATATCAAGCGTAAATTTATTAGTTAACAATTTTTACAAAAATTTTTACCCTTCAAAAAAGGAAATTTGAACCTTTTCGTAGTAATAATATGTAGGAGGGAAAAATATGAAGTTTGAAATTACTGCAAGAAATTACGACGTAGGCGAAAAACTTAAAAACGTTACGGAACAAAAACTTTCTAAACTAGATAAATATTTTGCTTTAGAACAACCTTCCGCAAAGGTAACGTTTAAGAAACAAGCGACTAGTTTAACGCTAGAAGTTATGCTAGATTACGCTGGCAAATTCGTGCGCGCAACGGCGTCTGGCGATAATTTTTACGACCTTATCGACGTAGTGTTGCCTAAACTTGAAGGGCAAATTAGAAAATATCGCACCCGCTTTGACAAGCACAACAAAAATTCCGCTTATCGCGATGCAGTTGAATTTGGCGGTACTGCCTATAAAAAGGCTAGTATCGTTAAAGAAAAGAAATTCAAATTAACCCCCATGACCGTTCAAGAAGCAACGGAAGAAATGGAACTTTTAGGACACGGCTTTTACGTATTTTTAGAAGCAAAAAGCAATACCGTTCAAGTATTGTATTTAAGAAACGACGGAGACTTAGGATTAATAGAACCTGAAATTTAATTGATATGCAAACGGGTATTTCAACGGCATCACTATTTGGGCGTATGCCCACCGAAGAGGCTTTAGAGTTTTTAGATAAAAACAATATCCCCGTTGCCGAAGTTTTTTTGGAATCTTTTTGTGAATATGCAAACGATTTTGGTAAAATACTACAGCAACGAAAGGGGGATATAAAAGTTCACTCGGTACATACGCTAACAACTCAATTTGAACCGCAACTTTACAGTATCAACGAAAGGGCGCAAAACGACGCGTTCAAACTTCTTGATATGACGATGTCTACGGCAAAGATGATAGATGCCACCTATTATACCTTTCACGGCGGGGCAAGGTTCAAAAAAACCCCCTTCGTAATAAACTTTGAAAGGGTAGGCGAAATAACCAGAAAAATTATGGACGTGTGCAGTCACCACGGCGTAACACTTGCTTACGAAAACGTTCATTGGGCATATTACAATTACATAGGGTTCTTTACCGAATTAAAAAAACGCGTTCCCGACTTAAAGGCGACCTTCGACGTAAAGCAGGCACGCCAAAGCGGAATAGATTACCGCGAATTTATCGACGAAATGGGTGAATCTATCGTTACGGCGCATTTATCGGACGTTGACGCTAGTGGCAAAATGTGTTTGCCAGGGCGTGGCGTTACCGACTTTAACGATATGTTCATTAGACTTCGCGATAAGGGTTTTGACGGGGCGCTCATTATGGAGGTGTATCAAAATGATTTCCAATCTTACAGAGAACTTTTTGATTCCTTCGGCTACGTTAACGATTTAGCCAAAAAGGTTTTCAAAAGGTAAGTTGTGCCTTAGAATTAGGCAATAAAAGGCTGGTACTTTGCCGGTCAAACAGTTCTCTAACTTTTAAGACAATTAAATAAAAACAACGATAAAACCGCTGTCAGCATAGTGCTGACAGCGGTTTTAAATTAACATGGTTTATTAGGTTTTTAGTTAGCCCGAAAGTTTTTTCTTTACCATTATTTTCGGGGTATAAAGGTAAAACAAAAGTTACGTGATATGGTCGTACCACGCAAAATATTAAGTTACAGGTACGATAAAACTAGTCTTGGGGTTTTGCTTTTTCTTCTTCAAAAGCGTTAAGAATAACTTTAATAAGTTGTTCTCTCATTTCCGTTTTGATTGGGTGAGCGATATCTTTATATTCGCCTTCACCGGTCTTTCTGCTGGGCATAGCAATAAAATAACCTTCACTACCTTCGATTATCTTAATGTCGTGCACAACGAAACAATCGTCAAACGTAACAGAAGCCACGCCTTTGAGTTTGCCTTCGTCCCTTTTTACTAGGCGAACTCTTACATCAGTAATAGTCATACTAATACCTTCCTTAACATATATTATCCACATTTTACCATACAAAAGTGCCCTTTTCAATAGGTTTTTTAAAAAAAATGGCGTTTTTTTCAATTTTTTTGCCCTAAAACCCCTATTTTTTAACGTTTTTTAATTTTTTTAACTTTGTGAAACGCTAGACTTTTACTTGCATAAAATATAGTATGAAAAAATTTTTATGCGATTTTTACGCTAGTAAAATTTTCTTTTGCGGTATAGGGGGAGTGTCTATGAGTGCCCTAGCATTATACCTTAAAGAAAGCGGTTTTGAAGTTAGTGGTAGCGATAAAAGTAAGGGCGAAATAGTGGCTGAACTTAAACGGGCGGGAATAACCGTCTATTCTAGGCACGATAAACTAAACGTTCAAGGGTGCGACGCCTTTGTTTATAATTCTGCAATAAGTGAAGATAACCCAGAACTTATCTATGCCCAAAATTGCGGTATTCCTATTATAGAGCGTAGCAAACTGCTCTCTTATATAATGAGTTGCCACAAAAAAAGTATCGGGGTTGCGGGGTGTCACGGAAAAACTACCACGACGGCAATGATTGCGCACGTGTTTAAGGTTGCAAATCTTTCTCCAACCGCATTTATAGGTGCAAAAGACGGCTTTATGATGGGGCAAAAAGACTATTGCATTGCTGAAGCGTGCGAATACAAAAAGAATTTTTTAAACCTAAACCCTAACGTTGCCGTCATCTTAAATATCGGTTTTGACCACGCCGACAGTTATAAAGATATTAACGACGTTGCAAACGCCTTTTCAATTTTTACAAAAGATAAAATAGCCGTTATCAACGAAGACGATATTTTTAGCGAAAAACTGTTTGGCAAGTCTACGATAACTTTCGGTATTGATAAAATGGCAACCTATCGGGCGAAATATTTAACTCTTGGCAAACAAGGTTATTCTTTTACCTTATATATTTACGGCAAAAAGACGTGCAGAATTAATCTTAAGATAGGCGGAAGACACAACGTTTATAACGCCCTTGCAACTTGTAGCGTTTGTCACTCTTTCGGTATGGATATTAAAACTATAAAACGGGGGCTTGAAACTTTTAACGGAGTTAGCCGACGCTGTGAACGTATGGGCAACTTTAACGGCGTGCCCGTAATTGCCGATTACGCCCACCACCCAACCGAAGTTTCCGCTCTAATCAAAGGGTTTATAGAAAGAAAAAAACGCCCGCTTGTAATATTTCAACCGCACACCTATTCGCGCACGCAAAGTTTAATGGGTGAATTTATAAACGCGCTATCCTTAAAAGAAGAAAACGGCGCAACCATTATTTATAAAACTTATTCCGCAAGGGAAAAATTTAACTATTCGGGTAGTGGCTATTCTCTTTATAAATCTCTTTGTAAAAATCTAAAGGAAACGGGGGACCCCGCGCAAAAAGTTTACTATGTAAATACGCCTAAAAAACTATTCGATAATATTTCGTATTTGCTAAAGTCGGCTAAAATAAATTGCGACTGCATTTTAGTCGTAGGGGCGGGGGATATTTACGATATTTTTAAAAAAAGACTTAAATCCACAAAAAGCCTTCACTAACTAAAATGATTAACTATTAAAGCATTGGCTAAAACAAAAAAATAATAAAAAAAGTTACACAAATTTAGTTAAATGATTGCCAAAAAATTGCTTTTAGTGTATTATATATGTGAACTTTAATTATAATAGGAGAAAGTTTTGATTATGGTAAACAAAAAGAGAAAAATAGCAGTTCTTGGCACAGGTAACGTAGGCGCAACCGTTGCTTACACCCTTACTTTATCAGGCATCGCATCTGAAATCGTTTTAGTTGATATCAACAAAGAAAAGGCAGAAGGCGAAGCGTTAGACTTAACCCAATGCGCAGCGTGCGTTCCTTCTGTTAAAGTTTGGAGCGGTGAATACGAAGACGTTGCAGGTTCTGATATCGTTGTAGTAACTTTCGGCGTAGGCAGAAAGCCCGGTCAATCACGTTTAGACCTTGCTAAAATCAACGTAGGTATCTTAAAGAGCGTTATGCCCAACGTTGCAAAAATTGCACCCGACGCCATCTACGTTATCGTTTCTAACCCCGTTGACGTATTAACTTACGTAACCTTAAAGTGCACCGGTCTTCCCGCAAACCAAGTTATCGGTACGGGTACGCTACTTGATAGCAACCGTCTAAGCCAAGCAGTTGCTGCTTACTGTGGCGTTGACATCACCAACGTTAACTCTTACGTTTTAGGTGAACACGGCGACGCTTGTATGGCTCCTTGGAGTCTTTGCACCATTGCAGGTTATCCCGTTAAAGAATACTGCACCAAATTTATGGGCGTAAGCGAAGATGAACTTAACGCCGAACTTGAAAACATTTACACCGGTATGGTAGCATCTGGCGCAAAGGTTATCAAGGCAAAAGGCGCAACCTTCTATGCAATCGCTGCATCAGCAGTTAAACTTATCAAGGCTATTTTATCAGATACCGATACTATCCTTCCCTTATCAACCGTTCTTCACGGTGAATACGGCGCTAACGATATGGCAATAGGCGTTCCTTGCGTAGTTGGTGGCTCTGGCTTTAAGAAGGTAGTTGAACTTCCCTTAACCGCAGAAGAACAAAAACTCTTCGACGAAAAGATTGCTTCACTTGACGCGACCTATACCGCTTTGGAAGTAAGAAACTAATTTCTAATTTGGTTTAACCGTAAAAGGGAGTAGTTGGCGTAATTTAATTACGTTCGTGCCGTCGTCAGTACGACGTTTGCGTCCGGCGGTACGGAACTATAAACAGTTTTAACAAGACTTTTATCGTTTTTTACGGTAGAAGTCTTTTTTTATTAATATTCCACATACTAAATGGGTAAAGTGGGAAAACGCGCCAAGCGATTTATTCTTACTTTGCCTATGGAGATAAAAATGACACCAGAAAAAATTTGTGTCCTTGTGTTTTTCGTTCTTACCTATATTTTGATTATTGCATTGCCTAAATATAAGGTATGGACAACCTTAGGGACTGCCGTTGCCATAACCATTACCACTATGGTAAGTGGCAAAATGAATTTTATGGATTTATTAACGGCAATAGATTATAACGTTATTTTAATGCTTGTCGGCATTATGTTTACCGTTTACTTTTTTGCGGAATCTCAAATGCCAAATAAACTTGCAGATAAAATGATGACTAAAATGCCAAACTCTTTAATGGCAATAATAACTCTTTGTATTATAAGCGGTGTAATTTCTGCATTTTTAGACAACGTTGCAACCGTTTTAATGCTTGCGCCTATTGCGCTTGTCATTTGCAAAAAATTAGAAATTTCACCTATTCCTGTAATCATTTCAGTTGCTGTTTCATCTAACTTGCAAGGTGCTGCAACCCTTGTTGGCGACACTACGTCAGTTATGCTTGGCGCACAGGCGAATATGAGTTTTTTCGACTTCTTCTTTATGGACGGAAAGTTCTCTATTTTCTGGGCGGTAGAAATCGGCATGCTATTAACTATTCCCGTGCTGATTATCTTATTTAGAAAATATAACAAAAAACTTGACTATCAGTCAGAAGATATTAAAGTTAAAACCATTGTTCCATCAATTTTATTAATCGTTAACTTGGCGCTTTTGGTCGTATCTTCTTTCATTGAGAAAAAGCCCGCAATTACCAACGGTATTATCTGTATGGTAATAGGTATAATCGCACTTATCTTTGATAGCGCGCGCTATAAAACAAACGCTTTTACTTCAACCAAAAAGGCGGTTGACTTTGAGTCTATTGCATTTTTAGCCTTACTTTTCATAATTATTCAAGGTGTAGACAAGGTTGGCATTATTAAAGATATTTCTAACTTCTTTGCAACGCTTGGTAGCAAAAACTTATTCTTACTTTATACCATTATCGTATTCGGTTCAGTTATAATTTCCGCATTTATAGATAATATCCCTTACGTTGCAACAATGCTACCCGTTATCGCTGGCTTGCTTGAAACCTTAGGCCCGCAATACGGCACGGTGCTATACTTTGGTTTACTTTGCGGTGCAACCCTTGGCGGTAACTTAACGCCCTTCGGCGCATCTGCAAATATCGTTGGTATGGGTATTTTAAAAAAAGAAGGGCATGCCGTTAAAGTGAGCGACTTCTTTAAGATAGGCATACCCTTTACTTTAATGGCAGTTCTTGGCGGATACGCGTTTATCTGGCTTGTATGGAGCATGGGCGTATAGAAACAAGACGGTAGATTTTCAAAAAATTGACGCGTTTAGTCATTTGTAATATATAATGTTTATATTCGATATTGACATAATCAAAAACGCGGTATATAATTTTATTAAAGATAGGCTTAATTATATTAAGCCTTTTTTAATACGGCAAACTGTTTAGGAGGCTTTATTATGAAGGTTACACGCAAATCACTTTTGGCGTTAATTATCGGCGCAGTTGCATTCTTTTCTTTGGCAATAGGTGGTTTAACGTATGCACCCACAAAAACGGCTACGGCTTTTGATGGACCTGGTTTTGTTATGATTTGCGGCTGGGATGAGTTTAAATTGACGTATAAATCAGCCGGCGGTATTATAGGCTCTATCAACAACGCAAACAGTACGGGTGTTATTTTTAATTACGATACTAGCTTACCGAATTCAACTGAAGACGTTGTAATTGACGGAGACGTTGGCGTACATAGCCTTAACGTTGCAGAAGTTACCGACGCAACTTTAATGAGGGTTAGTTTTTCACATAGTGAAACGAACTCTACCAACCTTGCAAAAATTGTATTTGAAGGGGAATATAACTACGAGTTTACCAACTGTACCTTCGAAGACGTTATCGTTGAATTTAACGGTGCAAATAGTGTATCATTTTCAAATTGTAATTTTAACGCTCACAAGTTAAGGGGACAAAGTTTTATAAACCTTAACGATTGCAAAAACGTTGAAATACTAGCTTGTACGTTTATAGACGCTACTCCCGCAGAAACCTTTGACGCAACGGGTATCACCGTTGGTGGCGAAGAAGATACCGCCGTTTCTACTTTTAAGGTAGAAGGCAACGTCATCACTTCCTTAAAGGGCTTTATTAACTTAAATAGCAACGATTTTTCATCTGCTACCTATTCAGTTGCAGGCAACGAAGTAAACGTACAAAGCAATAATAATCCAGAATATTTTATTGAAATATTAACGGATACACTTCCTTCAACTTATTTAACCGAAGAATATTACCTTGAAGAAGGTGGCGCACAAAATATTTTAGGCTCAGATACTTTAGTTTTCAGTCCTAATATGGCAGTAGCACATACTGCAAGCGAAATTCCACAGTTCTTCTTTAACTTGCAAGACGCTATAGATTACGATGGCACGGAAGATATTTATTTAGCGAAAGATATAGTGTTATCTGAAATGATAGTCGTTCCGCAATCGAAGAATAAGACTATCGTATTATCAGGTCACCACATTACCGTTGCAGAAAGCACGGGCAACAGCATTTACGCTTTCGATAACTACGGCACGCTAAAACTTTGCGACCCAACGGGTAACGGCGGTTCAATTACCGCACGCGGTATTTATAACCACGGCAACTTAACCGTTGAAGATATTAGCATTTACGCTTGCGATACTAACGGCGGTGCTGGTATCAACAATAGGGGTAACCTTACGGTAAACGATGCAAGAATAACCACTAATGTTGGCCTTGCAACCGGTATATGGAACCAAGCGGTAGGCGAATACGTTCCTGGTAACGTGACTATTATAGATAGCGTTATAGAATGCTTAAGCAACCTCAACACCTTTGCGGTAAGACACGATATCGGCAATCTAGTTATTAACGGCAGTGAAAACTATATTACAGGTACTCACGGAGGTTTAGCGGTTTTAGGTGGCACGGTTACCATTAACGCTGGCTCTATTTGTAGAACGGGTATCGATGGTCAAAGCGGACACGCCATTTATGCAGTTGGCGGTAGTGTTACCGTAAACGACGGGTATTTTATAGCAAATGATTACAGCAGTTCTTGTATATACGTTTCAGGCGCAACGGTTAAAATTTACAACGCTATTTTCACGGGCGGTACGCTCGGCGACCTTTACGTTAACGAAGGCGCGGTAGAAGTTGGCGAAATGATGGTCAACATTATCGACGTTAACGCTCAAGCACTTTTAGGCAATAAATTCTATGCTGATATAAACGACGCGCTAGAAGACGTTCAAGACGGTCAAACGGTTAAACTACTTAAAAACTTAACCGTTAACAGTGGCGAAAACGCACTTAACGTTACGCGTGGCGGTACTTACACCATTGACCTTAATAATAAAACTATAACTGCAAACGTAACGGAATCTGTTATTAAAGTTATTCCTTTAACTTATTCAAATATCACTATTGAAAACGGCACGATTAACGCGGGTGCAAACACTAAAAACGCTTTATTAGTTAGCGTTTCAACCAACACGGTTAACGCAAATAGTTTAACCTTAACGGGTAAAAATGCAAGCGGTTTCGTGGTAGAAGTTAAAGATTATGCAAAATTAAATTTAAGCGATAGTAAAATAGTTTCTAACGGTGCTATGGGTGGCGTTTTGGCAACTGAAAGCACGGTTGTACAAATTAGAAGTTGCGAAATTGAACAAAAGAATTCTACTTTAGATACTAGCGCTTGCTTATCGGCACAATATAACGGCACGATAGATTCATTTAACTGCACTTACCTTTCTGATAAGGTTGGCGCATACGTTGCAGGCACGGGCGGAACGATAAATCTCAATATTGATGAAATTAACGCGGTTGACGCTATTAAGGTTGTTAACGACGGAACTACGATTGCAAAATCTAAAGCAACTGTTAATAGTGGTACGTATAACGGTTTAATTTCCGCAAGTGGCAATAACGCTGAAATAATAATTTATAACGGCACCTTTAACGTTAAGCCGGACGACGCTTATATTGCAGAAGGTTTAGCGTCTTATGAAGACACCACCAACAACGTTTACCTTATTGCAACGTATGAAGAAGTGTTTAATATGACCGTTTGTGAACCCGCTATCGCAGAGTGGAAAGGTTATGCAGACGCTTATGCAACAAGAACAGGCTATAGCGCACGCGCAATAAGTTATATGACCTATATTAAAAATCGCACGGAAAACAATATGCGTCTAGCAAACGATAAGGCTCAATTAGATGCGTGCATGCAAGAGGGCAAGGCTAGTCTTGATGAAGTTTTACTTGAAAGTGAAGAACTTGCTAAAAGACAAACCGCTAAAGACGAAATAACCGCATACGCTTTAGAAAAAGACTTTGACTTGGCAAGATTAACGGGTCAAAACACAAGTTGGCTAGATATGGCTGTAACCGAAAAAGAAATTGACAATGCTAAAACGGCAGTATTAGCGGAAATAGATGAAATAATCCATAACGATGAATTAGATGCTAAATACGGTTTCTTGTTTAAGGTTGCGCTTTTCTGCGGTGGTGCAATTATAATTTCAGGCGTGCTTACAACTCTTGCTAGAAAAGGCAAAAAGCAAAACGAAAAATAATTAACAAAAAGAAAAAGGATTGAGTTGTCTCAATCCTTTTTTAATATGATAAAACCGTATTGACAATGGTATTACGGGTGTGTATAATTTGTGTAAAGGAGGGATTATATGAAAAAAGTTTTAAGTATCGTTTGTGTTTTAGTTCTATGTATGTCAATATGCACTATAGGGTGCGGAGCTAAGCAACAATATGGAAGTTTTTACGATATTGAAACGGCATATGAAAGTGGCTTGATTTCCCAAGAAGATGTTGCATCTATTGCCGAATTGCAAAATAATAAGATATATTCTACGCCAACTAATGATGTTGTAGAAGAACTGCAAAAAAGTTATGTAAAACGCTATCCCCGTGAAAACGTTTCTTATAAAGACGTTGTGATTAAGGAATTTTTAGGAAGTTTTAGCGATTGCTATGCCGTAATAATTGCCTATAGTGATGAAAGTGCTGCCGAAGAGATTGGGACTGAAGTAGTTGCAGGCATAGAAATTAATTATAACAATGGCTTTAGAATTTCTATATACCAAAAAGCATAAATGATGGAAAAAGATATACAGAGTTTTTTAAGAAGGCTTAATGCGTAAAACAAATAAAAATAAAAGAGAGTGGTTACCACTCTCTTTTTTATTATAAATTTATTTGGTTAGTTATAAACCCTTGCGCCGAAAATTCCGCTACCGATACGCACCATATTACTGCCGTTTTTAATGGCAATTTTATAGTCGCCACTCATACCCATTGAAAGATAGGCAAAAGGATAGCCTTTAACTTTTAGTTCGTCGTATAAAGCGCGCATTTTTTGGCATAAATCCGCCAAAACGCTTTCGTCGTCCATTAAGGGTAGCATTGCCATAAGTCCCTTTACGCGCACGTTTTCAAGGCTAGATATGGTTTTTACCGCCATTTCCACTTCGCTAAAGTTAAAACCGCTTTTAGATTGTTCTTCGCCGATATTAACTTCACACAAAATATCTTGGGTAACGCCTTTTTTTACTGCTTCTTTAGAAATTTCTTCGGCAAGGCGCACTGTGTCAACGGAGTGGATAAGGTCAACCTTTCCCACTAAATATTTAACTTTATTAGTTTGTAAGTGACCTATAAAATGCTGACTTGCGCATTTATTAATAAGGTCTGTTTTATCGCGGAATTCTTGCACTCTATTTTCGGCAACGACTTTTAGTCCGCACTCTATCGCGTGGTTTATTTCGTCAACGCTTTTCGTTTTAGTTGCGCCAACTAGGGTAATTTCTTCCCCTAAATTATTGCCACACCTAAGTTCATTTAAGATTTTTGCAAGATTTTCCATTTTTTTACCTTTATTTACCGTTCAAAAGGTCGGTCATATCGTAAATGCCTGCGCATTTATTATAGATATATTTTGCAGCCCTTACTGCGCCCGTTGCAAAAACTGCCCTGTCAAACGCTTGGTGAGATAGGGTAACGACTTCGTTTTCACCGGCAAAAATAACGTCGTGGTCGCCAACTATATTGCCACCGCGTACGGCGTGAACGCCAATTTCGTTTACCTTTCTTTTGCCAACGATACCTTCTCTGCCGTAAACACAGAACTTTTCAGGTTGTTCTTCTTTAATAGCGTCTGCAAGCATAACGGCTGTTCCGCTAGGTGCATCTACCTTTTTATTGTGGTGTTTTTCAATTATTTCAATATCAAAGCCGTATAACGCGTTAGCCGCCTTTTTAACAAGGTCAACTAAAACGTTTACGCCAAGCGACATATTTGCAGAACGGAAAATTGCAACTTCTTTTGAAAGTGCTTTAACCTTGTCCATATCGCTTTCAGTATAACCCGTGGCGCATAAAACCGCGGGGATTTTTCTTTCTTTAACAAAAGCAATAATATTATCTAAAGATGCGGGGGCAGAAAAGTCGATAAGCACGTCAACTTCTTTATCAACGCAAGCAAAACTGTCGTAGACGGGGAATAGGGGGTTAGATAAATCGCCCTTAATATCCACACCGCAAACGGCGGTTAAACCTTCTTCGTTTAAGGTTGCTTCGTAAACTTTTTTGCCCATTCTGCCAAGGGCACCGTTAATTAAAATTTTAATCATAACGCTCCTTTACACGTTAAAGCCAAAGTCTTTCAAAACTTCGGTAAGAGTTAAAACGTGCTCATGTTCTAATTCGGTTAATGGCGGGCGCACGATACCGCTGTCAAGCCCTATCATTTGCATAGCCTTTTTAACGGGTATGGGATTAACTTCGGTAAACATTTGGTCGATTAAGGGGAGAAGGCGTTCTTGCAACGCGTTTGCTTCAACGGGTTTACCGCTAAAGAAAAGTTTAGCAACGTCGCCAACTTCTTTGGGTGCAACGTTAGACGCAACGGAAATTAAACCAAGAGAGCCGATAGATAGCATTGCTAAGTTTAAGTTATCGTCGCCAGAATAAAGTGCAGTTTTGCCACGAATACGCCTTGCAGTTTCACAAATTTGTTCCATGTTACCGCACGCTTCTTTTACACCGCCAATGTTTTTATGCATAGCGATTTCTTCCATAGTTTGTGGCAAAATGTTAACGCCCGTTCTTGCGGGAACGTTATAGCAAAGCACGGGGATATCGATATTGTCGCAAACGTCGTTGTAATATTTTACAAGACCTTTTTGCGTGCATTTATTGTAATAGGGGGTAACTACCAAAAGACCGTCTGCACCGATAGACTGTGCAAGTTGACTTTTTTCAATAGCCTTTTTGGTGCAGTTAGAACCAGAGCCCAAAATATATTTAACCCTGCCTGCAATCTTATCGTAGCAAAATTTTGCAACGTAATCGTATTCAGCGTCGGTAATAGTTGGGGCTTCGCCGGTAGTACCCAAAATGCAAAGGGCGTCTATGCCGTTTTCAATTTGGTATTCAATTTGTTTTTCGAAAGCCTTAAAATCAATGCCGTCTTCAGTAAAAGGTGTAACGGCGGCAGTACAAGTGCCTTTGAATATCGTTTTATTCATGGTAAGTCTCCCGTGAATTTATCGTTAAATTAATATACGCTTAGCGCGTTAAAATGGTTACTTATTCTTTAACAAAGTTGCTTTTTTGCAAGTTTTTATAAAGAATTTAAACTATTTGTTAAAAGCGTTAAGTTCAATAACCTTTTCAGCAATTTGAACGGCATTGGTTGCAGCGCCCTTTCTTACTTGGTCGCCACAGCACCAAATAGATAAGCCCCTTTCGTTGGTTAAATCGCGTCTAATTCTGCCAACGAAAACTATATCTTGGTCGCTAGTATCTAGGGGCATGGGGAATACGTTGTTAGCAATATCGTCAACAAGTTTAACGCCGTCGCCGTTGCTAATTGCGTTTCTTGCTTCTTCAACGGAAACTGCCCTTTCGGTAATAATGGTTGCAGATATAGAGTGAGAACGCATTACGGGAACTCTTACGCAAGTGCAAGTTGCCTTCAATGCGGGCAAGTGCATAATTTTTCTTGATTCGTTTTGAAGTTTCATTTCTTCACTAGTATAGCCTTCAAACGCTTCGCCACCGATTTTGGGGATAACGTTATAAGCGATTTGGTGAGAGAAAACTTTGGGCTCGTAAGTCGTGCCGTTATAGATAGCGTCTACTTCAGCAGAAAGTTCTGCAGGACCGCCAACGCCCGCACCTGATACCGCTTGATAGGTAGATGCGATAATGCTTTCAATTTTGCTTACCTTGTTAATGGCGTTAATTGCCGTTAAGGTAATAATGGTTGAACAGTTGGGGTTTGCGATGATGCCTTTATGATTTTTAACGTCTTCCGCGTTGATTTCGGGTACTACTAGGGGCACTTCGTCAAGCATACGGAATGCGCTAGAGTTATCAACGAAAACCGCGCCAGCCTTTACGATAGCGGGGGCAAATTGTTTTGCAATAGCGTTTTGTGCAGCGCCTAAAACGATATCTACGCCGTCAAAAGCCGTGTCGCAAGCAAGTTCAACCTTTAAGGTTTTACCGCAGAAGGTAAGTTCTTTGCCAACACTTCTTTCACTTGCAAGAAGGCGAAGGTTTTCTACGGGGAAGTTTCTTTCTTCTAAAACCTTCATCATTTCCATACCAACGGCACCGGTTGCGCCTAAAATCGCTAAATTGTACTTTTTCATAACTAAAAATAGGTCTCCTAATATAATAATTAAGTAAAAGTATATCAAAAGATTTTTAAAAAGTAAAGTTTTTTTACCTAATGCGCGTTTTTTGTTTGTAAAATTCTTTAGTTTGTTATAAAATATAAGATGTGGAATTATAGGGCGATTTGGCATTTATTATTCACACGATATTTTGATAGATTTTTTTAGGGAAAATTTTTAATGGCAAAAGGTAAAGTAAGCGGTTTTATCAACAGGTTGATAGCCGGTAAAGAAAAATCTGAAGGATACGCTAGGGCATCACTTCCATCTAACCGTTGGGAGTTGTTTTGGGATATATTAAAGGGCAGAATAGGTAAACTTGTTTTACTTAACTTACTAGTTGCGCTCTTTTTTATTCCGCTATTTTTACTAGTTATGCTTTATCAGTCAAGAACTATGGCTCTTGGCGCAACTTCTCAGTTTAACGTTTTCGGCGTTGGCTATTCTATGCCGATAAGCGTCAACGGTCTTGCTGAAAATATTTCGTTTAGCAACAATATATACGTTCTTTTGCTTTTGCCAATTTGCGCTATTATCGCGTCGGTTGGTATTTCAGGCGGTGCTTACGTTATGCGTAACATGGTTTGGACTGAAGGTATTTTTATGGCTAACGATTTTTGGCGTGGCGTAAAACAAAACTTTAAGCAAATCGTTTTAATCGTTTTAGTATATTCACTTTTACTTTACGCGGGCATTGCAGGTATTTCCGTTATAGACGTAATCGTTGCTATGGACCCCTCTAAGGCGTGGCTATTTATTACCTTAAAGGTAATAACCATTATCATTTTAGGGCTTTATTCCATTATGACCTTGCATATGATAACTATGTCCGTTACCTATGAACTTAAGTTTTCTCAACTTATTAAAAACGCCTTCTTGTTCACTATCGCGCTATTTTTCCAAAATATTTTCTTTGGGGCAATATCAAGCGCTTTCGTAATTTTATTCTTCGTTAGCGGTGAAGTATTGCAAGGCATAAGTTTAGTTGCTATGCTTGTTATTGGCTTTTCCTTTTTCTTACTTGTTTGGACAAACTATTGTCAATGGGCGTTTGACCGTTACGTTAACGACAAGGTTAAAGGCGCTAAAAAGAACAAAGGTATTTACGAAAAGGTTAAGGCTCAAGACGGTGGCGCACTTCAAAAATATAAAGAACAAATTGAAATTTCAACCGCAACCATGCTTGCGCGTAAACCCATTAAGCCTATTAACGATGAAGAATTGACTATTGCAGAACTTCCCGTATCGTTTAACCGTAGCGACTTAGAAAAATTGCGTGAAAGCAAAGAAGCGATTTATAAAGATAACGAACAATATATTGAACAACACCGTGACGACCCGCGCTATGCTGAATATTTTAAAGAAAAGGACGGCGTGGTAGAAGAGACTAACGGCAAGAAAGATAAACGCGTTGAAAAGGCAAAGCGCGAACTTGAAAAGCGCAACAGAAAAAAAAGATAATTAACGCTGTAAAGGAGCAAAATGGATAAGTTACTTAAAGGACTTATATTCGACGACCAACTTACCCTTTCGGTATTAGATACTACCGAAATGGTTAACCGCGCCATAGAATTGCACGGTTTAACCCCTGTTTGTGCCGCGGCACTTGGCAGGGCACTTACCGTTTGCACCTTTATGTCGGGCGGATTAAAAAATGAAAAAGATAAACTTTCCGTAACTATTAAGGGGGACGGGGCAGGCGGTAAAATAACCGTTTGCGGTAACGGAAACCTTCAAATGCGCGGATATATGGATAATCCCCACGTAGACCTTCCCTTAAAGCCTAACGGCAAGTTAGACGTTGGCGGTTGCGTTGGTAAAAACGGCAGAATTACCGTTATAAGAAGTATGGGGTTAAAAGAGCCGTACTCTGGCAGTTGTAAACTCGTTAGTGGCGAAATTGCAGAAGACTTTACCGCCTATTACGCTTTTAGCGAACAACAACCCACGGCTATTGCACTAGGCGTTAAAATAGGCACGGATGGAAAGTGCGTTGGTGCGGGTGGCGTTATCGTTCAAGCGTTGCCGGGTGCTAGCGACCTTGCGCTATTTGCCGCCGAAGATATTATGAACCAACTTTCCGCTGTATCTACCGACATAGAACAGTTGGGCGCGGAAGGGGTTTTAGATAAATATTTTGGCGATATCAAATATACCGAATATCACCCCGAATATAAGTGTTTATGCAGTAGAGAATATATCGAAAGCGTGCTTATTTCACTAGGGAAGTCAGAACTTTACGATATTATTGAAAAGGAAGGCGAAGTTTCGGTTACCTGTGAATTTTGCAACACTAAATACTCTTTTAATAAAGAAGACGTGGATAAACTTTTCAAATAGTTTTTACTAAATTTTACTAAAAATTTTTACCGATAATGGCAGAAAAATCAAAGGTTATTAAAGGACAATTTAATAGCGACTTATACAGAAAACTAGCCATGCAAAAGGTTAAAGATAACGACCTTTTGGGTGCGCTGGGTTTTTTGTTTTCCGCCCTTCGCGAAGTGGACGTTTTTGGCGAAGACAAAACCTTTGAAATATACGGCGAAATTGCCGACGTTTATTCTGATTTGGGGCTTTTAGAACACTCTAATAGATATTGGTTTAAGTATATGCAATCTGCCCCTAAAGATAAACTTTCGGTGGCTTACGGCGAGCTTGCGGTTAACTTTTTTTATCTAGAAGATTTGTGGGCGTCTGGCTATTATTTTCACAAAAAAATATCGGCTGACGGCTTTATTTCTAAAGAGAATTTAGACCCCGAAATAGTGGAATTTTTAAGCGACGAAGTATCGGGCAAAGACGATTATTTTTTAGCGTACCCCTATTCGCGTGCGGACTATTCCGCGTGGGTAAAGCGGGCAAAGCGTTTAATGGCGCTAAACGATTTTGAAGGTGCGGAAAGAATTTTTGCATCTATCCCCGAAGAGTGCCTAAAAGAAGACGCTACGGGGGACTACGCTATAACTTTATACGTTCAAGATAAGCAAGACGAAGTTATAAAATTAAGCAAAAATTCGCTAAAACTTAACGGCGAAAACGTTACGGCTTTTTGTAATTTAAGCATGGCTTATAGGGCAAAAGGCGACTTGGATAAGGCAAGTTACTATTATAAAAGGGCACTAGAACTAACTTCTGGCGAAGGGAGAGACGTGCATAAAATTGCCACTTGCGCCCTTGAAGAAGGGGATACCAAAACGGCTTTAGAAAACATAAAGAAGATACTTTTAGAGCACCCTAACGACCCCGAAATGCTTTTCTTCTACGGCGTGGCGCATATCAATAGCGGGGACTATGCGGGCGGTATAAAAGTGCTTAAAAAGGGGCATAGAATTTCCCCTAACGATATTATTATAAAATACTATTACGACTTAGCAAAAGCGCTTGAAAAGGGTGATGCTAAGGCACAAAGTTTATTGCCCTTATCTTACGCTAAAGAACTTCCTAAAGCGGTGGCAACTAACTATCGCAGGCGCATTAACGAGTGGACGAAAGACTTAAACCGCGCGTTTAACGTAATTGATAAAGATGACAGGCTAGAAGTGTTAATTTGGGGCGCAAAATCAAGCGATTTTACCCTTGCTAAAAAAAGTATTTACGTGTTGGCGCGTTCTAAATCGCCAAAGACGGTTAACCTTATAAACGAACTTTTAATAGACGATAATATTCACAGCAACGTAAAGCGCGTGGCGGTGTTTGCCTTAATCGCAGGGGGATACCGTGGTAGAATATCGGCACTTGTGGGCAACGTTATGGTAAGGGGAAAACCCGCCAAACTAGTTTTTGATAACCACCCGCTATCTACCTATTTTGTAAGCGCTTACGCTTTATGCGTTTCAAAAATGTTGTTCTTTGGTTTTGAAGATACTAATAAACTTGCTTTTGCGGCAAACAAGATATTCTCTAGGCTAAGCGATAGCTCTACTTCAATACTTAAAACGGCAGATGAACTTGCGGCGCTTATGCTATACGTTGCCAACCAACCAAAATTTAACGATAAAGATGAAATTTGTGCCATTTTCAACGTGGAAAAACAGGTGCTAGAAGAACTTATTAACGAATATAAAGGCGGTGTGAAAAATGATTAAAATTGTTGATATAGACGCTCTTTTTGAAGGGTATATTTCCGATTACGTTTACAAGAATATAGGCAAGGTAAAACCTGAAGAAATTGAAGATAATATGCCCGTTTTATACGAAAAATTCGGCAACGAAAAATTAAAGGAATTAGACGGCAAAACCCCTAACGAATATTACCGCGGTTTTGATGCGGAAACGCTTGTTAATTGCTTAAAAACTCACGTAGAGCAAAAAGTTGACGTAAGCGACTTTTTGTGCGAAGCAATTACTAGTGCGCTAGGCGCGGAAGACGCCCTTAACAGCGCGCTATCGGAAGATAACGACGAAGTGTTTATGATTTACGTTATGAATATGCTTTTAGAGATAGGCGCAACCAAATGCTGTCCGCGACTTTTAGAAATTATTTTATGGGATTACCCCGAAATGATGCGCGAGCTTGCAACGGAAATTCTTAACGAAAACGCCGACCTTGTTAAAGAGCAAATTTTAACGCAATTTAACGACGTTGAAGATAGCAAAAAAGCATACCTTACCGAAATTTTATCTCACGCGGAAAAGGACGATAGAATTTTTAATATTTTGGTTACGGAATTTGCTAAGCATCAAAAAGATATACCCACCTACGCTAATCATTTGGCAAAGTATGGCGACGAGCGTGCAATACCCTTTTTAATGAACGCTATCGAAGACGAAAAGATAAAATATTCTGACTTTGAAGAACTTCGTTTTGCCATAGAAGCGCTTGGCGGTGAATATAATAAAGAACGTGATTTTTCCGCTGAAAAAACGTATAAATTAATTAAAAACAGCAGAAAGAAATAAATAAATTTCACACAAACATAGCCGTTACGAATAAAAGGTTAAAATTAAAGACGACAAGGTAAAATCTTGCCGTCTTTTTATTTTATTTAGTATAAAAAACGTGCGATTGAAAATAATAATTTTAACCCTATAAAAAGGAGAGAAATTATGTCGAAAAAGAAAAAGAACAAAGTAAAGAAACTTACGGTAGAAGAATATAATCAATATTTAATGGCGTTAAAAGATGAAGAACCACCAAAAATTATTAAGGAAGAAAACGAATAATTTTATTTAATAATCGCTAGAAAATTGCTAGTGATATAATGTTTTTAATTTTTAAAATCCCCAAAGAGAGTGGGGATTTTTTACTTTATATTGTTGTGTTTTTTTATATAAAGTTGTATAATGTAAAAGTAAATTTTCTCAGCCACAAAAAAATTAAAAGGTGAATATGATAGAAATTAAAGAAGTAAAAACAAAAAGTGATATTAAGCGTTTTGCGACCTATCCTTTGAAATTATATAAAGATTGTCCCTATTACGTTCCGTCTATTCGTAGCGATGAAATGGACACCTTTAACCCAAAGAAAAACTTCAGTTTAGAAAGTTGTTCTATAAAGGGTTTTTTGGCGTACAAAGACGGGGAGTTAGTTGGTAGAATAGCGGGCATAATTAATCACGAAGAAAACCGCCGTTACAATGGCAAGTACATAAGATTTTCACGCTTTGAATGTATTGACGATTTAGAAGTTTTTAAGGCGCTTTTAGGTGCGGTTGAAAAGTTCGGTCAAGAAAACGGTATGGAAATTATTCACGGGCCTTGGGGCTTTAACGATACCGATAGGGAAGGTATGCTCACTTACGGCTTTGAAGAACGCAGTACTTATGCAACTAACTATTACTATCCATATTTTAGCGAAAACATGCCAAAACTTGGCTTTGAAGATGAATCTAAGTGGATAGAACGCCGTTTCCCCGTACCAGAACAAGGCTTTGACAAGATTGATAAACTTGCAGTAAGGGTAAAGGAAAAATATAATATTCGCGACGTTGCTGAAACTATGAGCGTTAAGCAAATCGTTAAAAAATACGGCGAATCTTTATTTGACACCTTAAACGAATCTTACGGTCATTTAGACGGTTACGTTCCCGTTGAGGGCAAGGTAAAACAAAACGTTTTAGACCAATTTGCCACTATCGTTAACGTAAAATACGTTAGTGTTTTAGTTGATGAAAAAGAGCAAGTTGCCGCGTTTGGTATAGTATTGCCATCAATTTGCAAGGCTTTAATCAAAAGCAAGGGCAAGTTGTTGCCGTTTGGTTTTATCGACGTGTTAAAGTCAATTCGTTCTCCAAAAGAACTTGAAATGGCGTTAATCGGCGTAAGACACGAATATAAGAATACGGGCATCAACGCTATTGCACTTAGCAGAATTATTAAAAACATTATAAACAGCAACGTTACCGTTGTTGAATCTAACCCTATGCTAGAG
The DNA here is from genome assembly GCA_017465145.1 of Clostridia bacterium. Taxonomy (GTDB): domain Bacteria; phylum Bacillota; class Clostridia; order Christensenellales; family Borkfalkiaceae; genus UBA1259. The sequence continues at coordinate 65,922 of JAFTWU010000009.1, forward strand.
AGCAATTATAATATTCAACAACAATGGAAACTCTTTGAAAACGAAGTTGTTAAAAAACGCCAAACTTACAAAAAGAAGATAGGCAGTTTGATAGATTAAATCTAAAAGATTTAACTAAAAAAATTAAAACAAATTTTTAAGGATACAAGTTTTACGACACCGCGGAAGTAATCGCGGTGTTTTTTTTGACAAATTTAACCTTTTTAGCGGGCGTTTTTATATTAAAATCCTTGAAAAACCCGCTCTTATATGATATACTTTATAAGTATTATTTTAAATATTACTTGACGAAGGTGACTTTTTATGGAAAGAGTATTATTTAGCAACATTTTTAAGAACTCAAACGACTTTGCAAACAAAACCGTTACCGTTTGCGGTTGGGCAAAAACCATCCGCGACAGTAAGTCTTTCGGTTTTATTGAACTTAACGACGGTTCTTATTTTAAGAACTGCCAAATCGTTTTCGACAGGGCAAAGGTATCTAATTACGATGAAATCGCACGCCAAAACGTTGGTGCGTGCTTGTCTGTAACGGGTACTCTTATTTTAACGCCCGAAAATAAGCAACCTTTTGAAATAAACGCGGATAGCATTACCGTTTTAGGTACGTCTACCCCCGATTATCCTTTGCAAAAGAAACGCCACACCGTTGAATTCTTGCGCGGTATTCCACACTTGCGCCCAAGAACCAACCTTTTCAACGCCGTGTTTAAGATTAGAAGTCAGGCGGCTTTTGCTATCCACAGTTTCTTTAATAGTCGTGGGTTCGTTTACGTTCATACCCCCATCATTACGGGTAGCGACTGTGAAGGCGCAGGCGCAATGTTCCAAGTAACTACGCTAGACCTTGCTAACGTTCCCGTAGAAGACGGTAAAGTTAACTATAAAACGGACTTTTTCGGCAGACAAGCAAACCTTACCGTATCCGGTCAATTAGACGTTGAAAACTTTGCAATGGCATATGCAAACGTTTACACCTTTGGTCCTACTTTCCGTGCAGAACACTCTAATACGGTGCGCCACGCATCTGAATTTTGGATGATAGAACCGGAAATGGCTTTCGCAGACTTATCAGACGATATGGACTGCGCTGAGGCGATGGTTAAATACGTTATCTCTTACGTTATGGAAACTTGTAGCGAAGAAATCGACTTCCTTAACAAGTTTGTTGACAACGGTCTTATCGCAAGACTTACCAACGTTGTCGAAAGCGACTTTAAGCGTTTAACCTATACCGAAGCCATTGAAATTTTAGAAAAGGTTAAAGATAGATTTGAAGCACCCGTATATTGGGGCGTAGATTTACAAAGTGAACACGAAAGGTATATTACCGAAGAAGTGTTCAAAAAACCGGTATTCTTAACCGACTATCCCAAGGACATTAAGGCGTTTTATATGCGCTTAAACGACGACGGCAAGACGGTTGCCGCAAGCGACCTTTTAGTGCCCGGTATCGGCGAACTAGTTGGTGGCAGTCAACGTGAAGAAAGACTTGAAGTTTTAGAAAAGCGTATGGCGGAATGTGGCTTAAATGCAGAAGACTATAAGGCTTATCTTGATTTAAGAAGATACGGCGGTGTAACTCACTCTGGCTTTGGTTTAGGGTTTGAACGTATGGTTATGTATTTAACGGGCGTATCTAATATTCGTGACGTTCTTCCGTTCCCCAGAACTTTCGGCAGTATGGAAGGCTAAAAAACAAAAATAGAATTTAACTTTTAAGGTGGAATGTAAGATGGAAAAAAATCCTATTGAAAATTTAATTTATCACGGCGGTTACACGGCTATTTTTAGACGTATGGGCTTTATCGGTGACAGTTTATCATCGGGCGAATTTGAAAGCAAAGATGAAAACGGCAAAGTTGATTGGTACGATATGTACGAATATAGTTGGGGGCAATTTATCGGTAGGAAATGCGGACTAGAAGCCTTTAACTTTTCTATGGGCGGTATGACGGCTAAAAAGTTCCGCACGGAAAACTTTGCTCAACATTGTGGATTTTTAGATAGAACTAAAATTTGTCAAGCATACGTCATAGCCCTTGGCGTTAACGATATGTATCATATTGACGACGACCCCGAAAACTATCCTTTCGGCAGTATGGACGACGTTGACCTTAACGATTATCGCAACAATAAAGCAAGTTTCGTTGGGGACTATTGCCGTATTATTCAACAAATAAGGGAAATGCAACCCAAAGCGCGCATATTCGTTATGACTATGCCTAAAGAACCCGACTTTAACGAAGAAATGGCAAAGGTTAACAAAAACTTTGATAAGCACGCGGAATTTTTGCGTTCCTTAACTGAAGTCTTTGAATTCTTATACGTTTTAGATTTAAGAAAATACGCACCCATCTACGATGACGAATTCAAAAAACAATTCTATCTAGCAGGCCACTTAAACCCCATGGGTTATATGTATACGGCAGACCTTGTTTGCACCTATATCGATTATATTATCCGCAATAATATGGACGACTTTAAGCAAGTAGGTTTTATAGGCAAGGGCGTTCATAACGTTGCTGAAAAGTGGTAAACGGAGAAATATATGAAAATACTAATTGATGCTTTCGGTGGCGATAACGCCCCCGATGAAGTAATTGCCGGCACTATTCTAGCACTAGAAGAGCAGAGCGGTTTTACCGCCGTTTTGGTTGGCAAAGAAGAAGTTATTAAAGAAAAATTATCCGCCTATACCTACGATAAAGACAGGGTGGAAATATTAAACGCTGAAGACGTTATTACTTGTGAAGAAGAACCCACGGTTGCAGTTCGCAGAAAGCCAAACAGTTCTATTTGCGTGGCGTTTAAGTCACTTAAAGAAAACGAAGAGATGGATGCTTTCGTGTCCGCAGGCTCTACCGGTGCAGTTTTAGTTGGTGCAACCTTAAAACTAGGCAGAATTCAAGGGTTAAATCGCCCCGCACTATGCCCGGTATTGCCAACCGTTAACCCCGAAAAGCAAGTTTTACTTTGCGATAGCGGTGCTAATGCAGACTGCAAGCCTATAAACCTTTGTCAATTTGCCGTTATGGGTAGTGCTTACGCTGAAGCGATGGGCGTGGAAAACCCAAAGGTAGCGCTTTTATCTAACGGAACTGAAGATGAAAAGGGCAATATGCTTATTCACGAAGTTCTTCCCGTTCTAAAAGAAACCAAAGGTATAAACTTCGTTGGCAACATTGAAGGCAGAGATATTTTGATGGGCGACGTTGACGTTGTTATTTGCGACGGGTTTGCAGGTAACGTTGCAATTAAATCTATCGAAGGCTCTATTACCGCCCTTATGAAAATGATGAAGGGCTATATATATTCAAGTTTTAAGGGTAAACTTGGCGGACTGCTCCTTAAAGATACCTTTAAGACCATGATGAAAGAACTAGATTATAACAATAGGGGCGGTGCTTTATTTTTAGGCGTTAACAAAACGGTTATTAAAGCACACGGCTCTTCAAAGCGCGCGGCTATTAAGGCGGCGGTATTGCAAGCGGTGGAATATTCTCAAAGCGCCGTTGCTAAAAAGGTTAAAGAAAAACTTGACTCTGTGGTTATTCCGCTAAACGTTCAGTAAAATAACTTAGCAATTTACGGTAATTTAACCTTGCAAATAAAGGAACTAAAATGGCAATTTTTGACGCTAGTAGCGTAGAGAGTAAAATCGGCTACGTCTTTAAGGATAAAAACCTTCTTCGCAAATGTTTCGTGCACGCAAGTTACGGCAACGAAAGGTGTGAAGAAAATAACGAACTTTTAGAGTTTTTTGGCGATTCTATTATAGAGTTTGTGGTTACCGAATACCTTTACGCTAACGCTAAGGGTGATGAAGGTGCGCTTACCAAAAAACGCGCGGATATGGTTTCTAAAGCGCCGTTACTTAAATCCGTTTTAGAACTTGGACTTGATAACTATCTATTACTTGGTCGCGGGCTCGTTAACGACAAAACGCACGACGAAAAACTTTACTCTAGCGTTTACGAATCGCTTGTTGCAGGCATTTATTTAGACGGTGGCATTAAACCGGTCAAAGCCTTTATTAAAAGAACTATAATTAAAGACTTTGAAAACAAGCAAAAACTTTTATCCCTTCAAAAAATCAACGCGGATAGCAAAAGTGCCTTCCAAGAATACGTTCAAAAAAAGCACCTTGGCAGTATCAGTTACGAAACACTTTGTAAAACGGGGCCGGACCACTCGCCAAGTTTCCGTGTAGTAGCATTACTTAACGGTAAGCCTATCGCGGAAGGAAAGGGCAAAAGCAAAAAACTTGCTGAAGCCGACGCGGCGAAAACCGCATTAAAAAGGTTACAAAAAAAGGGTTAAACCCTAAATCATAAAAGGGCAAAGAAAAAGCAAATAGATTTTGCTTATTAAAGTGCCCAAGATAAAAGCAAAATTACTTACAGGACGGTAATTAACATTGAATTTCGAAAAGGTAGAAATTTACGGATTTAAATCGTTTGCGGACAAAGCGGAAATAAAGTTCGGTAACGGCATTACGGGTATCGTTGGACCTAATGGTTGCGGTAAAAGTAACGTTGCCGATGCAATTCGTTGGGTTTTAGGCGAACAATCTGCAAAACAACTTCGTGGTGGAAGTATGCAAGACGTTATCTTTAGCGGTACGCAAGATAGACGTTCACTTTCTTATTGCGAAGTTTCACTTTACTTTGACAACAGCACTAAAATGTTCAGTCTAGACTATAGTGAAGTTATCATAACGCGTAAACTTTACCGTAGTGGCGAAAGTGAATATTTTATAAACAAGCAACCCGCAAGACTTAAGGATATTATCGCACTATTGCACGAATGCGGTATTGGTAAAGAAGGTTATACCATTATCGGTCAAGGTAAGGTAGAAGAAATTATGTCTGCTAAGCCTGAAGACCGCCGTGCTATCTTTGAAGAAGCAACGGGTATTGCTAAATTTAAGGGCAGAAAGGTAGAATCAGAACGTAAATTAGAGCGCACGCACGCCAACCTTGTTCGCTATACCGATATTTTAACGGAAATTGAAAACCAACTTGCACCCCTAGAAAAGCAAGCGGCAAAGGCGAAAGAATATAACGAACTTTGTGCGGAATTAAAGCACCACGAACTCAATACCTATATCGCAAAGGTAGAAGGCGTTGAAACGGCAAAACTTAAAATTACCGTTCGCATTAAGGGGTTAGATGAAGAAACCACCCTTCGCCAGCAAGAATACAACCTTGCGCAAGAAGAATATGAAAAGATTTTTGCCGAAATTAACGCGGCGGACGCCCGCTTAAGAACGCTTAACGACGAACTTTTAGAAAAGCGCGTAGGTATGGAAAAATCTTCAGGCGCAAAACAACTTTTTGAACAAAAAATCTCTTACTTGCAAAGTCAAATTGAACGTGCCGAAAGGGAAATTAAAGATAGTTTATCTTTTATTAACGATTGCAAAACTTCAATTTCGCTTAATGAGAGTGAACTTAATAAAAATAAAACCGAACTTAACGCACTTTTAGATAAGGCTAGCAAAATTAGTTCTCGCCTTCAAGTCGTAACGGAAAAAATCTCTTTAGGCGAAGAACTTGCATCTGCAAACCAAAAGATGATTATTAAGTCGATAGAATCTTTATCGGATATTAAAATGAGCCGTAGCGCCATCTCTATCGAACAAGAAAACGTTAAGGAAAAGATTGATGAATTAACCACAAGGCTTGATGAACTTTGCGTTCGCCGTGAAGGGTTATTCAACGAAAAAGACAACCGCGACAACTTGGTTAACGAACTAGACCGTGCCGTTTTCGATTATAAAAATCAAATTACCGAAAAAGAAGACGAAGTAAGGGCGGTTAACGAAGACGCGGCTAAACTTGATAACTCTATCTATTCGCTTAACACTCACATCGTTTCACTTGCTACTAAAGATAACTTCTATCGTAGCATTAAAGAAAATTACGAAGGTTATTCACCCGCAGTTAAAGTTTTACTTAACAACGCTAAACAAAACCCCGAACTTAAAAAACGCGTTATGGGTGTAGTTGCTACGTTGATTAAGAGCGACAAAAAATACGACGTTGCTTTAGAAACGGCGCTTGCCGCTGCCGCTCAAAACGTCGTTACCAAAAACCCAGAAGACGCCAAATATTTAATTGAATATTTAAAGGCTAATAAGGTTGGTAGGGTAACTTTCTTACCTATCACTTCAGTTAAACCTAGAAATCAAACGGCAGAAGTTACTTCCGCGCTTAACGAAAGGGGTGCTTTAGGCGTTGCTAACGCGCTTGTTGAATACGATAGTCAATTTGAAAACGTAATTTCTAACCTTTTAGGCAACACCTTAATCGTTGACACCCTTGAAAATGCAACTATTATTGCTAAAAAATATCATTTCTCTTTCAAAATAGTTACTCTTGACGGCGAAGTATTTAGCACTCAAGGTTCAATTACCGGTGGTGCAAGGCGTAACGATGCGCCCGGCATACTCTCTAGTGAAAGAAGACTAGAAGACAACGCTAAACTTCTTGCTGAAAAGAAAGCGGAAATGGAAAAATTACAAAAGCAAAAGGAAGAATTCGATGCAAAGCGCGATGCTTGTTTAGATGAACTTTCTATGCTTAACGATATGTACAACAGCAAGCGTCAAGAACTTTTCGTTGAACGCGAAAAACTTGCGCTATCCGAAAAGGCGTTATCTGAAATCGGCAGAGAAATTGAAGGCGTTACAGATATTATCGATGAATTAAAAGCACGCCTTGTTGAAATTTCTGCACGTTTAGAAGACGCGTCTATCGGTGGCAAAAAACTAGAAGAAGATAAAGAAAACGCATCTCTTAACGCAGGTAAGCATCAAGCAGAATTCGATGCGCTTAAGAAAGAACGCGATACTTTAACGGAAGAAAGTACTAAAATTCAAGTTGAAGTTACGTCTATTCGCGGTGTTATCGACAGACTTGCTGCCGACAACGAAAGACTTGTTCAAACGGCAAAAGAAACTGAAGAAAACGTTTCTAAACTTAAACTCAGCAACGAAGGTGCGGAAAAAATTATTGAAGAACTTAAGTTAGAACAAGAAAAAGTTGCGCTAACTAAAGAAGAACAAGATGAGGTTAACGCCATCCGCGATAAGATTGAAAATATAGAAGTTTACAAGGCGGAACTACGCGAAAAACTTTCTAAAAACGGCGAAACTAGGGAAAGAATTACTGAACAACTTAACGTTCTTACCGAAAAGAAACACCACGAAGAACTTGCCCTTACTAAAATCGATAGCGATTTAGAGTATATGGGACAAAGTATCTTTGAAGATTATCAAGAAACTTACGAAACGGCACAAGCGTCTAGGGTAGAAGGCTACGATGCTAGCCACGGCGAACAAGAAATTGCAAGAATTCGTCGCCGTCGCAACTCTTTAGGGGCTATCAACGCGTCTGCTATTGAAGACTTTAAGATGCTTAAAGAACGTTACGAAGAAATGACCACCCAAAAAGAAGATTTGGAAAAAGCCGAAGCCGACTTGAAGACGGTTATCGACAAGTTGAAAGCGGAAATGCTTACTCAATTTGACGAAGGCTTTAACAAGATTAACGAAAACTTCCAAAAGATATTCAAAGAACTTTTCGGCGGTGGCAGGGCAATGCTACAAATGGACTATACCCAAGTGGAAGACCGCTTAGAAGCAGGTGTAGAAATCGTTGCCGAACCCCCGGGAAAGAAACTTCAAAAGTTGTCGCTATTGTCAGGTGGCGAAAAGGCGCTTACCGCTATTGCAATTTTGTTTGCAATATTAAAAATGCGCCCAATGCCTTTCTGTGTGCTTGACGAAGTAGAAGCGGCACTTGACGAAGCAAACGTTGATAGGTTTGCAAAATATTTGCAAAAATTCAGCGATGAAACGCAATTTATCGTTATCACCCACAAAAAGCCCACTATGGAACGCGCAGATGCACTATTTGGCGTTACAATGCAAGAAAAGGGCGTTTCTAAGATGGTTTCAGTTAAACTTGCAGACGTTGAAAAATGGAGTGGGGACAGTATCACCGCCTAGTTTAACAACAAGTAAGAATTAAAATAACGGCAGGAATAATAACTTGCCGTTTTTTATAAAGGTGCATTATGGGACTTTTTAGTAAATTTAAATCTATACTATCTAAAACGCGTGACGGGTTAAGTAAAAAACTTAACGAACTGTTTGCTAAAGATAAGCTTGGCGAAGAGTTTTACGAAGAATTAGAAGATATTTTAATATCTGCCGACGTTTCCGTTTCAACCACTATGGAAATCGTTGATGAAATTCGCGACGTTGCAATTAAAGAAAAATGCAAAGATAAAGATTACGTTATAAAACTATTAAAGCAAGAACTTTTCGATACCCTTAACTACGCCGATAAACTTGAAATTAAAACTCCCGCAGTCATTATGGTCGTAGGGGTTAACGGCGTTGGTAAAACCACTTCTATCGGTAAACTTGCAAACAAGTTCGTTAAAGAAAAAAAGAGCGTTACTATCGCTGCAGCAGATACTTTCCGTGCCGCTGCAGCCGACCAACTTTCCGTTTGGGCGGATAGGGCTAAAGTGCGTATTATAAAGCATAGCGAAGGGGCAGACGCCTCTGCTGTCGTTTACGATGCCGTAGCGTCTTGTAAGGCAAAAAATACCGACGTTTTAATTATCGACACGGCGGGTAGACTTCACGTTAAGGCAAACCTTATGGAAGAACTTAAAAAAATGGATAGGGTTGTTAAGCGCGAATACCCAGACGTTAACTATTATAAACTTATCGTTTTAGATTCTACCACGGGGCAAAACGCCGAAAGTCAAGTTAAAACCTTTAACGAAGCGGTTAGTCTTGACGGCATAATTTTAACTAAACTAGACGGCACGGCTAAGGGCGGATTTATTATAAGTTTATCTTACGAACAAGAAATTCCCGTTTGCTACGTTGGTACGGGCGAAACTATAGACGATATAGAAGACTTTAACGCAGAAGAGTTTGTAGAAGCACTTTTCTAATTCTAATATTTTATCCCTTTATTAAATTGTCGCTAAATCACGCAAGGATACAAAATGAAACTAAGCAAAGAAAGTAAAGAATATTTACAAAAACTTAAAAACGGCGAAATTTACGACTGTTCATATGCAGTTTTTCCTAAAGAACTTGACGATTATCTTGTACACTTAAAAGAATTGCAATACGAATTTAATAATTCTATTCCAACCGCACACGAAAGGCGTGCAGAAATTATTAAAGAATTGTTTGCCGAAACGGGCGAAAACTGTTATTTAGAACAACCTTTCCGTGCAAATTGGGGGTGTAATATTCACGTTGGAAAGAACTTTTACGCCAACTTTAACGCCACCTTTGTTGACGATACCGATATTTTTATAGGGGACTACGTTATGCTTGCCCCAAACGTTACTTTGGCAACGGCAGGGCACCCTATATGTCCAGAACTAAGAGAAGCCCCCTACCAATTTAATATGCCAATCCACATCGGCAATAGGGTTTGGATAGGTGCGGGCGCTATCGTTATGCCGGGCGTAACTATCGGCGACGATACGGTAATTGGTGCGGGTAGCGTTGTAACGAAAGATATTCCGGCTGGCGTAGTTGCCGTTGGTAACCCTTGCAAAGTTATGCGGAAAATTTCTGAGCGCGATTATGAATATTATTTTAAGGATAAAAAAATCGGCTTTGAAATTAAGAAAGATGAAAAATAATTTTATCATAAAATAGCAAGATAAAAAGGCAGGATAGACCTGCCTTTTTGCGTTTTGTTAATCTTTTAGTTACGTTATTATTAAAGAGTAAAATAATTAGTCAAATACTAGTGTTAAAAATCAAACAAGATTTTAAAAAAACCTTGACAACGGCTTGATATTATTTTATAATATCATAAAGTATTATGTTTATAAGGGAAAGGAGCATCATAATGAAAAAAGTTATAACCTTTTTATTAGCAATGATGTTGGTAGTAGGTTGCTTTTGTTTTACCGGTTGCAAAAAAGACGATTCTAAAGTAACCGTTTACAATTACACTAAGTATGAAATTGTTGATAAAGCAACGGGCGACGTTATTGAAACCAAAGAAGCACCTGTTGATTGTTGTTTTATTTTTAGCAATCACAAGGAGAAAGAAGGCTATTTTGTAAATCGCGTTAGTGAAAGCTTTAGAGAAATTAAAAACATCACTTGGAACTTTGCTAAAGGTGACATAGCTGTTTATTATAAAGAACTTAAACCTGGTGACGACACGATAGTAGAGGATAAAACTTTGTGGCTAAAGCGCGTTAACAATAAAAAGGTTACTTATACTGTTGAGAACACCGAATCTACCGATAAGGTTATGTATTTTGAAAGAGAAGTTCTTAACAAGCCCGTTTACGATTATCAATTTGAAATTAAAAAGGGTGCAAAGAACAGCGCAAACGTTATAGAAGTATTAGATTGGGCGTCTTGGAAAGCATCTCCAAGTTCAATTGTTATTAATGAAACCTTTAGCGGTACCGCTTATGAAGAAGGCTTTTACACCAACAGAGTTGGTGGTAATAAGAAAATTATCAACGTAATTAATATTAAGTTTAACAAAGATGGCACTTGCGTTTACATCGAAGGTACAAATGGTAATAGACCTGGTGATATGACTGAAACTAAGTGCAACTATACCGTTACCGGCACTACCACGGGGGTTATCACGTTAACCCCTGTTGCTGGCGGTGCTCCCATGGTATTTGCTTTCGTTAAAGAAACCGTAGAAAGTAACCCCTTTGATTCTAGCAAAGATTTAGCAATCCCCGCTGAAATCAGAGTTGTTAAGGAATATACTGATTTATCCCTTGCTGTAAGTTACGTTTTAAGGGGTGCTCAAATTCCCGTAATTACCGTTGCGTAATTAAATTAAAATATATATTAAACCCGCAGGCTTTTGTCCGCGGGTTTTCTTTTTATTTTTTATATTAGGCTTTTCATTTGCGCGTGAGAGATTGTCAATAGGGTATTATATGAATATCGAGTATTATATTAATGCACGTTAAAAGCCCGTGGGCAAACGCCCACGGGCTTATTAATTTACGTTAATTTTGTCACTCTGTTCGCTAACGTTTAAGGTTATTGATTATAGTCTAGAGCCTTTTGCAGGGTCTTTTCTTATAACGTCGTGTGCGCCACCTTCTACGATACTAGTAGAAGATACAAGGGTGAACACCGCTTTTTGTTGAAGTTCGGGGATATTTAACGCACCGCAGTTGCACATAGTTGACTTAATTTTATTTAAGGTGTTTGCAACGTTGTCTTTTAGATAACCAGCGTAGGGAACGTAACTATCAACGCCTTCTTCGAAAGAAAGTTTCTTGTCGCCACCGTTGTCGTAACGTTGCCAGTTACGTGCACGGTTAGAACCTTCACCCCAATATTCTTTAACTACGCTACCGTTGATAACGTATTTATCGGTGGGGGATTCTTCAAATCTTGCAAAGTATCTGCCAAGCATTAAGAAATCGGCACCCATAGCAAGTGCAAGCGTCATATGGTAATCGTGTACGATACCGCCGTCGCTACATACGGGAACGTAAATGCCCGTTTCTTCATAATATCTATCACGTTCAGCGCATACTTCAATAAGAGCGGTTGCTTGACCACGGCCAATACCCTTGGTTTCACGGGTGATACAAATTGAACCACCGCCGATACCAACCTTAACGAAGTCCGCACCGCAGTCTGCTAAATATCTAAAGCCTTCTGCACTTACAACGTTACCTGCGCCAACCTTAACCTTGTTACCGTAGTGTGCGCGAATCCAATCGATAGTCATCTTTTGCCATTCGCTATAACCTTCACTACTGTCGATACATAAAACGTCTGCACCGGCTTCTACAAGGGCGGGAACGCGTTCAGCATAGTCGCGGGTGTTGATACCTGCGCCAACAACGTAACGTTTTTCATTGTCTAAAAGTTCGTTGGGGTTGTTTTTGTGGCTTTCATAGTCTTTACGGAATACGAAACTTATTAACTTGCCATCGTCGTCAACGATAGGAAGACTGTTCAATTTGTTTTCCCAAATAATGTCGTTTGCTTCCTTCAAAGTAGTAGATGCGCCTGCAACGATTAACTTTGATAGGGGAGTCATAAATTCTTTAACCTTAAGGTCAAGGGGCATACGGCTTACGCGGTAATCTCTGCCCGTAACGATACCAACAAGTTTGCCAGATTGAGTTCCGTCTTCGGTAACGGCAACGGTAGAGTGGCCGGTTTTTTCCTTTAACGCAACTACGTCTGCAAGCGTTGAATCGGGGGATACGTTAGAATCACTTTCAACAAAGCCTGCCTTAACTGCTTTAACGCGCCTTATCATAGCGGCTTCTTGTTCAATGGTTTGTGCACCGTAAATGAAAGAAACACCACCTTCTTTTGCAAGGGCTGCTGCAAGTCTATCACCAGATACCGATTGCATTATTGCCGATACCAAAGGTATGTTCATAGTGATAGCGGGCTTTTCGCCTTTCTTAAACTTAACTAGTGGGGTTTTAAGACTTACGTTTGAAGGTATGCACTCTTTTGAAGAATAGCCAGGGATAAGCAAATATTCGTTAAAAGTGCGTGCCGGTTCGTTTATGAACTTTGCCATACGTCCTCCTAAATAATTAACAGTAAAAAATATTTTATCTATATTACCATTTTTTATAGTCAATGTCAACGGAAAAACCCGATTTTAATAGACATTTATCGCCAAAAACGTTACTAAATTCGCGCGCGCACAGTAAACTCACTGAAAAATGCCGTAAAAAAGGCGCAAAAACAGTTGACAGGGGAAAAATAAACTATTATAATATCACTGTAAAACAAATTTGTTTTACACCGTGGGTTTGCTTATGGCAAAAGATTTAGTACTTATTGAACTTTTTGATATATACGGCGGTTTGCTTACCGAAAGACAAAGGGAGTTGTTTACTTCTTATTATTTGTACGACCTGTCTTTGGCTGAAATTGCCGAACCTGAAGGTAAAACGCGCCAAAACGTTTACGAACAGGTTAAAAAGGTTAAAGCAAAACTAATAGAGTATGAAAATCTTTTGAAAATAAGAGAAAGAAACTTACAGATTGTTGAAGTTGCTAAAGACTTGTCGACAAGTGACAAAGATTTAAGTAACCGTCTTTTAGATATCGTTAATAAATAGGTTTAGTATGGCATTATTTTCCGGTCTTTCCGAAAAACTTAATCATATTTTCAGTAAAATGACCAAGCGCGGTAAACTCACCGAACTTGAGATTAAGACTGCCATGCGTGAAGTTCGTATTGCCCTTTTAGAAGCAGACGTTAACATAATGGTCGTTAAGCAATTCGTTAACAGGGTTAGCGAACGCGCAGTAGGGCAAGAAATATTAAAAAGTTTATCCCCCACACAGCAGGTTATAAAAATCGTTAACGAAGAATTAACCGCGCTTATGGGTTCAACCAACTCTAAACTTAACGTTGCGTCTAATCCACCAACGGTGATAATGATGGCGGGTTTGCAAGGTGCAGGTAAAACTACCCTTGTTGGTAAACTTGGTATGCACCTTAAAAAGCAGGGCAAAAACCCCCTTTTAGTTGCTTGCGACGTATATCGTCCCGCGGCTATCAATCAGTTAAAGGTGGTTGGTGAAAAGTGCGATTGTCCCGTATTTGAAAAAGGACAAGGCAACCCCGTTAAAATTGCAAAAGAAGGTGTAGCATACGCCAAATCTTTCGGTTTTGACACCGTTATTATAGACACGGCAGGTCGTCTTCAAATTGATGAAGACTTGATGCAAGAACTTGACGATATTAAGGCAGAAGTTAACCCTGCGGAAATTTTGCTTGTAGTTGACTCTATGACCGGTCAAGTTGCAGTTGAAGTTGCCGACACCTTTAATAAGCGTTTAGAAGTAACGGGTTTAGTGTTAACTAAACTAGACGGCGACACTCGTGGCGGTGCAACGCTATCAATTAAAGCGGTAACGGGCAAGCCCATAAAGTTCTGTTCGGTTGGTGAAAAACTTGGCGATTTACAGCCTTTCTATCCAGACCGTATGGCAAGCCGAATTTTAGGTATGGGGGACGTTTTAACCCTTATAGAACGTGCTCAAGAAGCCGTTACTGAAGAAGAAGCCAAAAAAATGGCTGTAAAATTTAAAGAAAATTCTTTTACGCTAGACGACCTTTTAAGTCAATTTGAAACGATGAAAAAGATGGGTGGCTTAAAAGATATGATGGCTATGATGCCCGGTATGGCGGGTATGGGCGGTAAAATGAACATAAACACCGCCGACATAGATGAAAGCAAATTTGTTTCAATGCGTGCGGTTATTCAATCAATGACCAAGCGTGAACGTGAAAACCCAAACATAATAAACTCTTCGCGCAAGCAACGTATCGCAAAGGGTAGTGGAACTTCCGTTCAAGAAGTCAACAGGGTATTAAAGCAATTTGAACAAACAAAACTTTTAATGAAACGTATGAAAAACAATAAAATGTTTAAATTTTAACATATAGAAAAAAGGAGAAACTAAAATGGCAGTAAAAATGAGATTAACCAGAATGGGCGATAAGAAGTCTCCCTTCTACCGTATCGTTGTTGTAGACAGCAGAGTTGCACGTGACGGCGCTTATATTGATAAGGTTGGCCACTACAATCCTATCGCACAACCCGCTGAAATCGTTATCGACGAAGCAAAGGCTAAAGACTGGCTTGCAAAGGGCGTTCAACCCACCGAAACGGTTAAGAACCTTCTTGTAAACGCTGGTATTATGCCCAAGCCCACCAAACTTTCTGCACCCAAAACTAAAGTTCGCAAATCTAAATAGTAAGGTGAAGTATGTTAGAACTCATTAAGTTTGTTGTCGGCAGTTTCGCGGAAAACCCCGATGCTGTTAATTACGACGTAACCGACGATGGAAAGAACGTTTCCGTTATCGTTACGCTCTCTCCCGACGACATGGGTAAGGTTATCGGCAGACAAGGTAAAATCGCAAAGGCTTTGCGCACCCTTGTTCGCGCGGGTTCCGTTAAGGAAAACAAAAAGTATAATATCGAAATTAAAGAACGCGGGGAATAAATCCCCCGTTTTTTGCCTGTAACGTTTAATTTTTTAGCGCCATGAGGCGCTAAAAGTTAACGCGTTAAGGAAATGGCGTGCTTTCGTGCTTTATATTATGACTTAAAAGTTATAAAGACGGCACACCGAAATTAAAGAAAAATTAAAGGTGCAAAAAACCGCAATCCGCATTTTTAAGTCGGGTAGAGCGGATTTTTTTGCTATTTAAAAAGTTATGGATTCTTTACTTCAAATCGGCATAATCGTTAAGCCCCAAGGGATAAAAGGGGAACTTAAGGTAAAACCCTTAACCGATGACGTAAGCCGTTTTACAACCCTAAAAAGCGTTTTAATAGACGGTAAATCTTACCGTGTTCTTTCCGCGCGCACCGGTCCTGACGTGGCGTTTATTTCGCTATTTGGCGTTAACGACAGAAACGTTGCCGAAACTTTGCGCGGTAAGGGGTTATTCGTTGAAAGAAAAGACGCCGTAAAAATTCCTAAAGACAGATATTTTATCGTGGATATTATCGGTTGCACCCTTAAAACCGACGATGGCGAAACGATTGGTAAAATTACCGACGTAACTCAAGCCAGAACGGATATTTTAACGGTGGACTGTGGCGATAGGGGAATTATGCGCTTTCCTTTCTTAAAAGACCTTAACGCCGTGGTTGATTTAAAGGAAAAGACTATGGTTGTTTCCGCCAAAAGATTAAAAGAGGTGGCGTGTTATGAGAATTGATATTTTAACGCTATTCCCAGAAATGTTCACTCCGCTTAAAACTAGCATAATCGGTAGGGCGGTAAACAGCGGTAAACTTGAAATTAACGTGCACGATATTCGTGATTACACTTTAGATAAACATAAAAAATGCGACGACGCGCCTTTTGGTGGCGGTGCGGGTATGGTTATGATGCCTCAGCCTATTGCCGACGCCGTAAAAGCCGTTGACCCCGAAAGACAGGCAAGACGCATCTTTATGTCTCCACGCGGAAGAGTTTTTTCGCAAGACATTGTTTTAGAATACGCTAAATGCGACCGCTTGCTTATTTTATGCGGTCATTACGAAGGGGTTGACCAGCGCGTTTTAGACCTTTATTTTGATGAAGAACTATCTATAGGCGACTACGTTCTAACGGGTGGCGAAATACCCGCTATGGCGGTGGTAGACGCCGTTTCTCGCTACGTAGACGGGGTTATTAAAAGCGATTCACTATCCCAAGAAAGTTTTTCTGCGGGGCTGCTTGAATATCCGCAATACACCCGCCCACAAGAATTTATGGGCGAAAAGGTGCCCGAAGTTTTAACGAGCGGTAACCACGGCGAAGTGGATAAATGGCGCTTGCAAAAATCTTTGGAAATTACCAAGGCAAACCGCCCCGACTTATACGCTAAATTGCCCGAAGAATTGACTTCTCCAAAGCCTAAAAAGAGCAAAAGGGGGAATAAGTAATGCAACATTTACAATGGTTCCCAGGGCACATGACGGCTGCAATGCGCATGATGGAAGATAACCTTAAAGCCGTTGACGGCGTTATCGTTATTTTAGATGCGCGCGCACCTAGGGCGTCGCTTAATAGTAAACTAGATAAACTTTTTGCAAACAAAAAGGTCTTATACGTTATAAATAAATGCGACCTTATTGAAAAGGAAGATGCTATTCGCACGGTAAAAGAATTTAAGGCGGAAGGCAGAGAAGCCGTTTCAATATCCGCAATGGATAAAAAGGCGATAAATCTTTTATACGACCGCATTTTTTCACTATTAAAAGAAAAACTTGAAAGAAATAAATTAAAAGGGGTGTTTAAGCCCGTAAGAATTATGGTAGCGGGCATTCCCAACACGGGTAAGTCCACCATTATTAACGCCCTTTGCGGTGGCAAAAAGGCGATAACCGGCAACAAAGCGGGCGTTACAAGGGGTAAACAATGGGTAAGGCTTAGGGAACTTGAACTTTTAGATACCCCGGGAACTATGCCCCCCTATTTTGAAAACCAAACGCTTGCAAAACACCTAGCGTATATCGGCAGTATGAACGACGCTAATATAGATTTTGCCGACCTAGCGCTAGAATTAATTAAGGAACTTGCCGAGAAATACCCTAAACTTTTAACGGCTAAATACGGTATAGAAGACTTTAACGCTACGGGGCTTGAAATGTTTAACGCCGTGTGTGTGCGCCGTGGCTTTTTAATGCGCGGTGGCGAATACGATTACGACCGTTGTGCATCGGCACTAATAGATGATTTTAGAAAGGGTAGAATAGGTAAAATAATTCTAGATTAATATTTCGATAACCCCCTTTTATTGATACAAGGTGGGGGTATAGGTGCTTAAAAGGGCTTTATATGGGCATATGACCACCTAAGGCGATTTAGGTAAACTTATTTACAAGGCTTTTACAATGGATAAATTAGAATATGAATTAAAACATATTAATAACGGTGCGCGCTTTGTTGCGGGCGTTGACGAAGTTGGCAGAGGGCCACTTGCCGGCCCCGTGGTGTGCTGTGCGGTTATTATGCCCTTAGACGACCTTATAGAAGGGGTTACCGACAGTAAAAAACTTTCTGAAAAAAAGAGAGAACAACTTGCCGTTTTAATAAAGGAAAAGGCGATTGCTTATTCTATTAAGGAAATAAGCCAAAGCGAAATTGACGAACTAAATATATTAAACGCCGTTAAAAAATGTATGACTGAGGCGGTGCTAGGGCTATCCGTTACGCCTGATATAACTCTTGTTGACGGGGTGGATACCAACCTATCCATAAACGCTGAATACGTTATTAAAGGCGACCTTAAAAGTTATACGATAGGTTGCGCGTCAATTTTAGCCAAAGTTTATCGTGATAATCTTATGGTGGAATGGGCAAAAACTTACCCCGAATATTCTTTTGAAAAGCACAAAGGATACGGCACGAAAGTTCACATTGATAAAATTAAGGAGATTGGACCTTGCAGTTTGCACAGAAAAACTTTTATAAAAAATTTCTGGGACGGGCAGGCGAAGTAAAAGCCGCGGAGTTTTTAAGAAAGAAAGGCTATAAAATTTTAGATAAGAATTATAAAACGCATATCGGTGAAATTGATATTATCGCAAAAGACGGCGAAACTATCGTTTTTACCGAAGTTAAAACGCGTATGGACGATGCTTTTGGTGCGCCAAGTGAAGCGGTTAACCAAAAAAAGCGTGAAAAATATTATAAAGTGGCAAGCGAGTATCTAGTTCGAAAGTCTCTTACGGACGCTATTTGTCGCTTTGACGTTATAGAAATAGAAAACGGGCAAATAAATCACATAATTGAAGCATTTTCTCGCTAAATAGTAGTGAAATTTGCTTGCCAAGTATAAAAAAATATGTTAATATATATTGGCTTCGGACGTTCCGCTTACGTTAAAATTTATTGGTAATGAACGTTTAGTAAATTGGAGGTTAAGCAAAATGAGCAGCATTATCGACGCTATCAATCAGGAAAATTTGAAAAGTTCTATCCCCGAATTCGCAGTTGGCGATACCGTTAAAGTAATGGTAAAAGTTATTGAAGGTGATAGAGAAAGATTACAAGCTTTTGAAGGCATTTGTATCGCTAAAAGAAACGGTGGTATCAGCGAAACCTTTACCGTAAGACGTATGTCTTTTGGTGTAGGCGTTGAAAAAACTTTCCCCATCCACTCACCCAAGATTGCAGATATCCAAGTTGTAAGAAAGGGTAAAGTTCGCCGTGCTAAACTTTATTATCTCCGTGCAAGAACGGGTAAAGCAGCTAAAGTTAAAGAAGCAGCTAGATAATAGGTTAATTCACAAAATTTTACAAACTGATTACGCTAAAAACTTACCAATTACGGTAAGTTTTTTTCGTTTTAAATTTTTACTTTGTACTTTAATGATTTACGCGTGAATTTGCGCGTGAATTAGCGCGTAAAATTGCGCGGGCGTGCTAGGTATTAAAATTATAAAAATTAAACAAAAACCGCCATTTAAATTTACCCTAAAATTGTTTACAATTTATTAAGAGTATTATATAATGTTAGAATAAGGGGTATTGATTTTTTTAGATTTTAATTAAAAAACGGCGCTTATATATAGGCGCAACATTAACCCTTATAAAAAGCAAAAGATATAAACTTTAAGGTAAGGTATGATAGCAAAAATTTCAAGCTACGTTTTGCACGGCTTAAACGGAATTCCCATTGAAATAGAAGTGGACGTTAATAACGGTCTGCCCGCGTTTGATATCGTTGGGCTTGCCGATACCGCCGTAAAAGAAGCAAAGGAGAGGGTGCGCTCTGCTATAAAAAATAGTGGTAGGCAAATTCCCACCCGTAAAATTACCGCTAACCTTGCCCCAGCCGACGTTAAAAAAGAAGGCAGTTTACTAGACCTTCCGCTTGCAATAGGCGTTTTGAAAGCGTGCGGTGGTCTAGTTGCCGATACCGACGGAATAATCTTTCTTGGCGAACTATCGCTTGACGGAAGTTTGCGCCGTATCAACGGCGTGTTGCCCATAATAATTTCCGCGGTAACCGCAGGATATACTAAGTTTATTATTCCAAAAGGCAACGCTAACGAAAGCAGTTACGTTGCGGGCGCAAAAATCTATCCTGCCGAAAGTTTAACAGAAGTTATAAATCATCTATCCGGCTTAAAGCCTATTGAAGAGTTAAAAATACGCGACTACGTTGCAGGTGAAGGCAAAAACCTTTACGATACCGACCTTTCGCTTGTAAAAGGTCAAACAGTTGCAAAACGCGCGCTAGAAATTGCCGTTGCAGGCGGGCACAACCTATTGTTCGTTGGTGCACCGGGTACGGGTAAAACTATGCTTGCAAAATGCATACCTACCATAATGCCCGATATGACCAAAGAAGAAGCGCTTGAAACCACAAAAATTCACTCGGTTGCAGGCGTGCTTAAAGATGGCGACGGTATAGTATGTACCCGTCCTTTCCGCAGTCCGCACCACACGGCAACAACCGTTTCTTTAACGGGTGGCGGAAGTAACGTTCGCCCCGGTGAAATAAGCATGGCGCACAACGGCGTGCTATTTATGGATGAAATGCCAGAATACAGCCGTTCTACACTAGAAGCACTTCGCCAACCTTTAGAGGACAACGTTATAACGGTGTCGCGCGCAAGTGGTAACGTAACTTATCCCGCTAACTTTATTTTGTGCGGAAGTATGAACCCTTGTCCTTGTGGAAATTACGGTTCAGAAGATAAGGTTTGCACTTGCACCCCTAACCAAATTGCAAAATACAAGGCGCGCCTTTCAGGGCCGTTGCTTGATAGAATTGATATTCAGGTTCAAGTGGATAGCGTAAAATACGCCGAACTATCTTCTAACGAACAGGCGGAAAGTTCTTCAACCGTTCGTGAAAGGGTAAACAAAGCGCGCAAAATTCAAAAAGAACGCTTTAAGGACGACGGTATTTTGACTAACGGTAGTATGGGCGAAAAGCATATTAAAAAGTATTGCGCATTATCTAAAGAGTGTGAAAGCATTTTGCAAAGCGCATACGAAAGTTTGCACCTATCCCCGCGTGCGCGTAGCCGTATCATAAAGGTTGCCCGCACTATTGCGGATACTTGTGAAAGCGTTGATATCGCACCCGCACATATCTTAGAAGCGATAAGTTACCGCTCGTTATAACCTAACGATAAAACTAAGGATAAAAAGTTAAAAACAGGAATTAACCTTTATGATAAAGTACACGCCAAGTGAACTTTGCCTTATTTGGCTTGACAGTTTAACGGGTTTTAGTTACAAGGCAAAGCAAGGTCTTTATAATCTATTAGACGGCAAGACGGAATTAAAAAAGTTTATAGAGTTAAACCGCGTATCTCTTACAGCAGACGTGGGTGATAAAAACTATAATACCCTTTTGCAATCGGCAAATAAAAGTTATTTTGCAGGCGTGTTAGATTTGCTAAATGAAAGAAATATTGTTGCCGTTACGATATGTTCTAAAAACTATCCCAAAGAACTTATTAACACGGCAAATCCACCGCTAGTGCTTTACGCTAAAGGCAATTTAGAATTGCTAAACGAAAAGGCTTTTGCAATCGTTGGCAGTAGAAAAAGTTTGCCTATATCCATAAGTACGGCGGAAACTTATGCTAAAAGTTTATCAAACGCCGGTTTTACTTTGGTAACGGGTATAGCGGAAGGCGTTGATAAAACCGTTTTAGAAACGGCACTAAAAAACAGCGGAAAGGTAATTTCCGTTACGGCGGGCGGTTTTGACAATATTTACCCCGCAAGCCATATAGAACTGTTTAATCAAGTGGCTAAAGAAGGCTTAGTATTAAGCGAATATCCACCGCAAGTTAAGGCTATGCCGTATAACTTTCCCGTAAGAAATAGAATTATAGCGGGACTATCTAAAGGCGTTTTAATAGTAAGCGGTGCAATAAAAAGTGGAACTTTGCACACCGCGGAATACGCTGAAGAATTTGGCAGAGATTTATTCGCTATCCCGTATGGCGTTGGCGTTCCGTCGGGCGCAGGGTGTAACGACCTAATAAAGCGCGGTGCTTATCTTACCGATACCCCGAAAGATATTTTAGATTTTTACGGAATAGGGGAAACTGAAGGGCAAGATAGTGCAAAGAAAGTGGCGCTTAATCTTACCGACGACGAAAAAAGTATCGTATCTGCATTATCTAACGGCAGTATGCATATAGATAAACTTTGCGAAGTAACGGGCAAAAAGATTTTTGAAATCATGCCTATAATCGCAGTTCTTGAAATTAAAGCAATAGTAGTAAAAGCGGGTGTTAACGTTTACGGACTTACCCGCAACGACTTGGAGGAATAAATGCAACTAATCATCGTAGAATCACCCCACAAGGCAAAAACTATAGAAAAATTCCTTAAGGGAAGTTATAAGGTAGAAGCGTCTAAAGGTCACGTTAGAGATTTGCCCGTCAACTATATGGCGGTTAATATCGGTGGCGACTTTGAGCCTAAATACGTTATCGCTCCCGAAAAGGAACACGATATTAAAAAACTTACCGACCTTGCTAAAAAGGCGGACGAAGTATATCTTGCAACCGACCCGGATAGAGAAGGTGAAGCAATCTCTTGGCACTTATGTGAAGTGCTTGGTTTAGATATAAAAAAAGCAAACCGTATCGTATTTAACGAAATTAGTGAAAAGGCTGTTAAAAACGCTTTGGCTAACCCCCGTAAAATTGATATGAATTTAGTAGACGCCCAACAAGCAAGGCGCGTTCTAGATAGAATAGTGGGCTATAGCATTTCGCCGGTAGCGTCTGCAAGGCTTAACGAAAATCTTTCCGCGGGCAGAGTGCAATCGGTTGCTCTTAAAATGGTTGTTGATAGAGAACGCGAAATTTCAGCGTTTAAGCCCAAAGAATATTGGAACTTAAAGGCAGAAGTTGAACCAAATGGAAAATCTGCGTTTAAGGTTATGCTTGTTGAAAAGAACGGCAAAAAGTATAAACCCGCGACTAGTGAAGAAGCGCTTGCCGTAGAACAACAACTAAAAACCCTACCATTTAGCGTTAAGGCTATGAAAAGGGCGGTTGTTAAATCTCACGCTCCCGCACCATTTATAACTTCAACTTTGCAACAAGACGGTTCAATTAAAATGAACCTTACCGCACCACAAGTTATGCAAATTGCTCAACGCCTTTACGAAGGTGTTGAAACGCCTAACGGTCATTTAGCGCTTATTACCTATATGCGTACCGACTCCGTAAGAGTATCTAGCGAAGCGCAACGCGACGCGCTAAACTATATCCGCGATAATTTTGGCGAAAAATATTTGCCTGCAAAACCAAACTTTTACCGTTCTAAAAAGGACGCTCAAGACGCGCACGAAGCAATCCGTCCGATTGATATCAGTCGCACGCCTGAAAGTTTAGTTAACGTTTTAGATAAAAATCAATATAAACTTTATAAACTAATTTACGACCGTTTTATCGCGTCTCAAATGGCAGAAGCGTTATACGATAGTGTTTCCGTTGACGTAGAAGCGGGCGAATACGGTTTTAGAACTAGCGGTAAAACATTAACCTTTAAGGGCTATACCGTAGTTTACGACGACACTAAAAAAGAAGAAGACGAAGAAGGTGGAAACGCACTTCTTCCACCTATGGTAGACGGTGAAAAATTAAATCTTATCGATTTATTGAAAGAACAAAAATTCACCAAGCCCCCCGTTCGCTATACCGAAGCAAGCCTTATTAAGAGTATGGAAGACAAGGGCATTGGCAGACCTTCTACCTACGCTACCATTATGGCGAAATTAATGGACAAAAAGCGTGAATACGTTCACAAAGATAAAAAATACCTTATCCCCAACGATATAAGTTACGCTCTTATAGACTTCTTGGTTAAGTATTTTTCTAACGTTATGGATATTTCCTTCACCGCGCGTATGGAAGATAAACTTGACGATATAGGGGACGGCGGTATTGATTGGCACAATATTATAAGGGAATTTTACGCGCCCTTTGAAAAGCAACTTACCAATTCTAAATTGACGGATATCGTTTGCGAAAAGTGTGGCAGTCCTATGATTATAAACAGCGGTAAATACGGCAACTATTACGCTTGCTCTAATTATCCCGCTTGCCAAAATATTAAGGCGGCTAACGAAAAAACGGCTATTCCCACCGATAGAATTTGTGATAAATGCGGTGGAATTATGGTGGAAAGAGAAGGTAAGTTCGGCAAGTTCTTGGCTTGTTCTAACTTCCCCAAATGTAAAAATACCGTAAGTTTATCTGAAAACGTTGGCACTTGCCCAGAGTGTGGCAAACCCACCAAGAAAATGACTAGCCGTGGCGGTAAAACTTTCTACGGTTGTTCTAACTATCCTAACTGCAAGTTTATGAGTTGGGATATCCCCACGGGTAAAAAGTGCGATAAATGCGGTGCTTACACCATTATCGTTAACGGCGTGGAAAAATGTTCTTCTGCTAAATGTAGCAACGGTCAAAATGGAAAAAATTAAGGTAATCGGCGCGGGGCTTGCCGGTTGTGAATGCGCGCTGTATCTAGCGAAAAAAGGGTTAAAAGTTGACCTTTACGATATTAAACCGCACGGATTTACTCCCGCACATCACAGCGAAAAGTTTGCGGAACTAGTTTGTTCTAACTCTCTAAAAAGTAACGACGTTTACGGCAACGCGGCGGGGTTACTTAAAGAAGAAATGCGCATTTTGGGTTCGGTTATGACCGAAGCCGCAGATAAAACCAAAGTTCCCGCAGGCAACGCACTCGCCGTTGACAGAGAACTTTTTGCCGAATATATCACGGCAAAGGTTAAAGAAAATAAAAATATAACCTTTATTTCGGGCGAAGTTACTAGCGTAAACTTTGATGAATACACCGTTATTGCAACGGGTCCACTCACAACGGACAAGTTGTCAAGTTCGTTAAAAGAGATAGTGGGCGGTGGATTAAGTTTTTACGACGCGTCCGCACCCATAGTTGACTTTGACAGTATAGATATGAACGAAGCCTTTTTTGGCGATAGATACGGCAAGGGCGATGCCGACCATATCAACTGTCCTATGAATAAAGAAGAGTATACTCAATTTATTGAAGAACTTAAAAAGGCAAAACGCGCTGATCTTCACGGTTTTGAAAATAGCGCCGTATTCGAAGGGTGTATGCCCATAGAAGTTATGGCGGAGCGCGGTGATAATACCTTGCGTTTTGGTCCGCTTAAACCCGTTGGACTAGACGACCCAAGGACGGGTAGATGGCCGTATGCTTGCTTGCAACTTAGAAAGGAAAACTCTGAAGGCACGGCTTATAACCTTGTTGGCTTTCAAACTAACCTACTTTTTGGTGAACAAAAAAGGGTGTTTTCTATAATTCCCGCACTAAAAAACGCGGAGTATTTGCGCTACGGCGTTATGCATAGAAACACGTTTATAAATTCCCCAGCCGTTCTTAACCCCGACTATTCGTTAAAGGGACGTGAAAAAACCTTTTTCGCAGGGCAAATTACCGGTGTCGAAGGGTACGTTGAAAGCGCGGCTAGTGGACTTATGGCAGGCATTTATTTAGAAAGAAAAATAAACAAAAAGCCACAAATTTTAATTTCAAACAAAACGGTGCTTGGCGCACTTGCTAGTTATATAACTACGGAAAATAAAAATTTCCAACCGATGAACGCCAACTTTGGCATTTTACCACCCGCGGATAGAATTATTCGCGACAAGGCGGAAAGAAAAAAACATCTTGCACAGCGCAGTTTAACCTGCGTGCAAAACTTCTTAAAGGAGATTAATTAAATGAGTAATCAATTTATGGGCACTACTATTTGTGCCGTTAAAAAGGACGGAAAAACTGCTATTGCCGGTGACGGTCAAGTTACCATGGGACAACAAGTAATTTTCAAAAACAGCGCGGTAAAAGTTAGGCGCATTTACAACGGAAAAGTTATTTTTGGTTTTGCCGGCTCTGTTGCAGACGCTTTTACTTTAAGCGAACGCTTTGAAGAAATGCTTAATAAATATAGTGGCAACCTTATGCGTAGCGCCGTTGAACTTGCAGAACTTTGGCGTAGCGACAAGGTTAGAAAACTAGAAGCTATGATGATTACCGCCGATAAAGATTGTCTTTTAATCGTTTCAGGTACGGGCGAAGTAATAGAACCGGACGACGGCGTTTGTGCTATCGGTAGCGGTGGCAACTACGCTTTGGCGGCGGCACGCGCACTCCGTCAAGAAACGGACTATTCGGCAGAAGATATCGCTAAAAAAGCATTGACTATTGCAAGTGAAATTTGCGTATTTACAAACTCTAACATCACTTGCGAAGTATTATAAGGGGGCAAAAAATGAATTTAAGTCCTAAACAAATAGTTACCGAATTAGATAAATACATTATCGGACAACAAGAAGCTAAAAAGGCGGTTGCAATAGCACTTCGCAATAGATATAGAAGAAGTCGCTTAAGCCAAGCCGAAATGGAAGAAATAACCCCGAAAAATATTATTATGAAAGGGCCTACGGGCGTTGGTAAAACGGAAATCGCACGCCGTCTTGCAAAACTAGTTGGCGCACCTTTCGTTAAGGTAGAAGCAACCAAGTATACCGAAGTTGGTTACGTTGGTAGAGACGTTGAATCAATGATTCGCGACCTAGCAGAATGTGCCGTTCGCCTTGTTAAAGAAGAACGCTTTAATAAGGTTATGGAAAAGGCAACTGCAACCGTTAACACCCGCCTTGTTAAAATTATTGCCGAAAGCAGAAGGGTAGAACGTGGCGAAACCCCTGCCGAAATTTTTGAAAAGCAAATTTTAGACGGCTTGAATAAAGGGTATTACGATAACGAAATTATTGAAATAGACGTTGTTGATAATCCTAAGCCTATGGAACTAGTTCCCGGTGGTGCAGAAATCAGCCTTGGCAGTATCTTTGGCGATATGATGCCCCAAAAACGCAAAAAGCGTAAACTTACCGTAAAAGAAGCAAAGCGTCTTTTAATCGATGAAGAAGCGGACAAACTTATTGATAAAGATTCCGTTAACGAAGAAGCAATTCGCCGTGCCGAACAAGAAGGCATAATCTTTATTGACGAAATTGATAAAATTGCCGCAAAAGGCAGTAAGGGTGGCGGACAAGACGTTTCACGCGAAGGCGTTCAACGCGATATTTTACCTATCGTAGAAGGCTCTACCGTTATGACCAAATACGGCGCGATAAGAACGGACTATATTCTATTTATCGCTGCGGGTGCTTTCCACGTTTCAAAGGTAAGCGATTTAATCCCCGAACTTCAAGGCAGATTCCCCATTTTAGTTGAACTTAAAAGTTTAACCAAAAAGGACTTTACCGAAATTTTAACTACGCCAAGAAATGCTATCACTTTGCAATACGCAACGTTATTAAAGGTTGACGGCGTTGACCTTAAGTTTACAGAAAGTGCAATAGAAGCAATCGCCGAAATTGCTGAAGATATGAACGCTACTAGCGAAGATATAGGCGCAAGAAGACTTCATACCGTTATGGAAAATCTTTTAGAAGACGTTTCTTTTAACGCGGGTGGCGATAGCGGTCAGGTTGAAGTTATAGTTGATAAAGACTTTGTTGTAAATAAACTTGGCAAAGCTAAGCAACAAAAAGACCTAAAGAAATATATTTTATAATCGGTTGTAATCGACAAATTTGGCGATTAGAAAACTTAAAGACATTAAAAATTACACACATTAAAAATTACCAAACGGATGGTTTATTATGATTAACGTACCCAAAGGCACAAAAGATATTTTACCTAGTGAGAGTTATAAATGGCAGTTCATTGAACAAACGGCAAGGGATGTTGCTAAAGCGTTTAACGTTTCTGAAATTCGCACCCCTACCTTTGAACATACCGAAGTTTTCTCTCGTGGCGTAGGTGAAAGCACGGACATTGTTAATAAAGAAATGTACACCTTTAACGATAAGGGTGGCAGAAGTATCACCTTAAAACCCGAAGGTACGGCAGGCGTTGCAAGGGCTTTCGTGGAAAACGGCTTGGTTTCTAGCGCGCTACCCGTTAAGGTTTATTATCTAACGCAATGTTTCCGTTATGAAAGACCGCAAGCTGGCAGACTTAGAGAATTCCACCAATTCGGTATAGAAATGCTTGGTTCTAACGCGCCAAACATTGATGCGGAAACTATTTTACTTGCAAAAACCTTGCTTGATAAACTTGGCGTTACCGGTTACACCCTTTATATTAACAGTATCGGTTGCAAAGAGTGTCGCGCAAAATATCACGCAGCACTAAAAGAATATTTAAGTGAAAATTTAGATAAACTTTGCAATCTTTGTAAAGATAGATACGTTAAAAATCCTATGCGTATTTTAGACTGTAAAAATCCCGACTGTAAAGAAATTACAAAAGGTGCGCCCAAGATTTTAGATTATATTTGTGACGATTGTAAAAATCACTTTGAAAAGGTTAAATCACTTTTAACTATTGCGGGTGTTCCATTTGAAGTTGACGCGGGTATCGTTCGCGGATTAGACTACTATACCAAAACGGTATTTGAATTCGTTTCAAACAATATCGGCGCACAAGGTACTATTTGCGGTGGCGGTAGATACGACGGGCTTATAAGTCAACTTGGCGGGGCAGACGTTCCGGGCGTTGGCTTTGCACTTGGCATTGAAAGACTTTTACTTTTAATGGAAAATATCGGTGTTGATATTCCTAACTTTAACAAAGTTAAACTATACCTTGCACCTATGGGTGATAGCGAAAGCGAAAAGGCGTTTGAACTTGCCACCGCTCTTCGCACTCAAGGTATCATATGCGAATTTGACCATATGAACAGGGGTATCAAAGCGCAATTTAAATACGCGGATAAAATAGGCGCTAAGTTCGTTGGCGTTATAGGTTCTAGCGAACTTGAAAAGGGCGTTATCAAACTTAAGGAAATGGCAACAGGCATTGAGACGGAAGTTGCTTTTAACGACCTTATTGAATTTGCGGTTAATAACTAATTATGAAAGAATTTGGTTTAGTCGTATCGACAAGTGGCGAAAGGGCGCAAGTTCAAGTTAAAAGAAAGGCACAATGCGATAAATGCGGTATGTGTATATTCCCTAAAGGCGCCGACACTATTGATTTTGATTGCATAAACAAAGTGGGCGCTAAAATAGGCGACACGGTGGAAATTCAAAAGGAAGAAAAGAACAAAATTTTATCTTATATTCTTATCTTTTTAGTTCCCTTGCTTTTAATCGGCGCGTCCGCTCTCGTTGGGCTTTTATTGATAAAAATTGACTATTGGGTGCTTATTTTAAGCGCAATAACCCTTACCGTTTGGTTTATATTACTTTCCGTAATTGATAAAGCGGTTAAAAAATCTGGTAAACTTAGCCCCGTTATATTAAACGTTATAAACGGGCAAGATATAGTAAAGGACGGTATCGTTGACCGTGTGGAAGACGAAACTGTCAAATAAGCAAAAAAAGGAGAATTAAAATGGCAAACGTTTTAGAAATTAACGATAAGCAGGTTTTTGAAAAGGAAATTAACAGCGACGTTCCCGTTCTTGTTGACTTTTGGGCAACTTGGTGCGGTCCTTGTATGCGTCAAGGCCCTATCCTTCACGACGTTGCTTTCGCTTTGGGGGACAAAGCAAAGATATTAAAGGTTGACGTTGATAAAAATATGCAACTTGCAGTATCACTTGGCATAATCTCTATCCCCGCCCTTTTCATTTACAAAAATGGCGAACTTAAAGAAAAACTTGTTGGTTTAACCGACAAAGAAAAACTTATTGAACTTTTAGAAAAGCACGCTTAAATTAAACCTAAATTAAAAAAGGCAAAACAAGTTATTAAAGGCGAAATAATGCCTTAAAAATAAAGAAAAAATATAATTTATATACACAGGAGCAAAAAAATGATAGACTTTTCCGCTATTAAAAAAGTAGACCCCGAACTTTATGAAAGTTTAAACGACGAATTTACCCGCCAAAGCGATAATATCGAACTTATCGCAAGCGAAAATATCGTTAGCGAAGCAGTTCTTGCCGCAGCAGGTACTCACCTTACCAACAAGTATGCAGAAGGTTACCCCGACAAGAGATATTACGGCGGTTGCAAACACGTTGACGTTGCAGAACGCCTTGCAATAGAACGCGCTAAAGAACTTTTCGGCGCAGAACACGCTAACGTTCAACCCCATTGCGGTGCAAACGCAAACTTTGCCGTATACGTTGCACTTTGCAAACCGGGTGATACCATTATGGGTATGAATTTATCTCACGGCGGTCACTTAACTCACGGCAGTAAGGTTAACGTTTCTGGTAAATACTTTAACATCGTTCCTTACGGTGTAAGTCAGGAAACTGAAACTATCGATTACGATGAAGTTGAACGCTTAGCGATTGAAAATCAACCAAAACTTATCGTTGCTGGTGCAAGCGCATATCCTAGAGTTATCGACTTTAAGCGTTTAAGAGAAATCGCTGATAAAGTTGGCGCTTACCTTATGGTAGATATGGCGCACATTGCAGGCTTAGTTGCAACGGGTGAACACCCAAGCCCCGTTCCTTATGCAGACGTAGTTACTACCACTACCCACAAAACCCTTCGCGGTCCACGTGGCGGTATGATTTTATGTAAGGCTGAACACGCTGCCGCTATCGACAAGGCAGTATTCCCCGGCACTCAAGGTGGCCCACTTATGCACATTATCGCAGCTAAAGCCGTTGCATTAAAAGAAGCGATGAGCGATGAATATAAGGCATACCAAAAACAAGTTCGCCTTAACGCTAAGGCTATGGAAAAGGTATTTAAGGAAAACGGTATTAAAATGGTTTCCGGCGGTACGGACAACCACTTAATTTTGCTTAACCTTTTAGGCACGGGTATGACGGGTAAAGAACTTAACGATTTAACTGAAGAAGTTAACATTACCCTAAACAAAAACGCTATTCCTTGGGACCCCGAAAAACCCGCGGTTACAAGTGGTGTTCGTATCGGTACGCCCGCAATTACCACCCGTGGCTTTAAGGAAGAAGATTGCGCTTTGGTTGCATCACTTATCGTTGATATTATCCGCAATCGTGAAGAAGCGTTTGACAGAGTTCGCAAGGCAGTTAAAGGCTTAACGGAAAAATATCCTATTTACAAAGGAATCGTAAAATAATTATTATGCAATACACATCTACGTTAAACTTACTTGATACGGAAATTGCCATCAAGTTTATAAAAGACACGTTTGAAAGGGAGCTTGCTAAGGCGCTTAAATTAACGCGCGTATCCGCCCCCTTATTCGTGTTGCCTGAAACGGGGCTAAACGATAACTTAAACGGTTACGAACGCGCCGTAAGGTTTGATATTTTAGAAACGGGCAAAGAAGCGGAAATAGTTCAATCACTTGCTAAGTGGAAAAGAATGGCTCTTGCAAAATACGGTTTTGGCGACGATACAGGTCTATATACCGATATGAACGCTATCCGCCGTGATGAAACTATGGACTGTATCCACTCTCTATACGTTGACCAATGGGACTGGGAAAAGATTATTTCTAAAGATAAGCGCAACTTGACCTACTTAAAAAAGACGGTCAGGGCAATTTACAAGGCGCTATTAAAATTATCCGTTGCAGTAAATAAAAAATACCCCGCACTTACCCACAACCTTCCCAAAGAAATCACCTTTATTTCCACAAAACAACTAGAAAAAGAATTCCCCGATTTGTCAAGGAAAGAACGCGAAAATGCAGCCGCTAAAAAATACGGCGCGGTGTTTATCTATCAAATCGGTTGGAATTTAAGCGACGGCAAGCCACACGACGGCAGGGCGGCGGACTATGACGATTGGAAACTAAACGGCGATATTCTACTTTGGTACGACCTTTTAGGGTTCGCTATGGAAATTTCTTCAATGGGTATAAGGGTTGACGAAGTTAGCCTTGTTAAACAGTTAAAAAAGAAAAACGAATTACATAAACTTGATAACCCCTATTGTCAAGGCATAATGAACGGAACTCTACCTTTAACTATCGGTGGCGGTATCGGTCAGTCAAGACTTTGTATGTTCTTTTTAAACAAGGCGCACATTAGCGAAGTTCAAGCATCTATTTGGAGCGACGAACAAATAAAGACCAACCTAGATAAAGGTATCCATCTTTTATAATTCGCAACCGCGTAAAGTTAAAACTAAACTAATTAAAACAACCACCGTTATTTTTAATAGCGGTGGCGGTTTTTTAAGTAAAGGGCACGCTTTTTATGGAAAGGTTTTCACGCACAAGCCTATTAATTGGTAAAGACGGCTTGGAAAAATTAAATAGGGCACACGTTGCGCTTTTCGGCGTTGGTGGTGTTGGTGGTTTTGTTGCAGAAGCGCTTGTTCGCTCTGGCGTTGGCAATATAACTCTGTTTGATAGCGACACCGTTTCTTTAAGCAATATCAACCGCCAAATTATTGCCGATACCACAACCGTTAACCAGTATAAAACGGAAGTTATGGCGCGCCGTTTAAAAGATATTAATCCAAACGTTAACGTTTATATAAACAACGTGTTTTACTTGCCCGAAAACGCCCAAAATTACCCCTTAAAACACTTTGATTACGTGGTAGACGCCATTGACACGGTAAGCGGTAAAATCGCCCTTATTTGCCAAGCTAAAGGGGAAAACGTTAAGGTTATATCTTGTATGGGTATGGGTGGCAAAGTGGATATTACAGCCATTAAAACCGCCGATATTTATAAAACAAAAGAATGCGCCCTAGCGCGCGTTATGAGAAGGGAATTGAAAAAACGCGGTATAGAAAACCTTAAAGTAGTTTACTCAACTGAAACGCCCCTTGACGTAACAAAAAACTTGCAAGACGCAGGCGAAGAAGTGGAAAAGCGCGCAAGCGGAAGGGTAGCGCCCCCGTCAATGATTTTCGTTCCCGCTGCGGCAGGACTTATGATTGCCAAAGAAGTTGTTTTTGATTTAATAAACGAAAAGTAGTTTTTAAGTTACTATAAAGGATAATAAAGTTATGAAATTTTTAATTGCATCAGACTTGCACGGTTCAAGTTATTATACCGATAAAATTTTAGAAGTGGCAAAAAAGGAAAACGCCGATAAAATAATTTTGCTTGGCGATATATTTAACCACGGACCAAGAAACCCGTTGCCTAAAGATTACGCGCCCTTAAAGGTTGCCGAAAGTCTTAATAACGTAAAGGACAATTTAATCGTTATACAGGGCAACTGCGATAGCCAAGTGGACACTATGATAAGCGATTTTGATTTTGTTCCGCACGCGCTAGTTGTTTCTGGTGATAAAACGGTATTTTGTACGCACGGGCACGTTTATAACAAAGACAGTATGCCTAAAACTACCTTTAACGCGGTAATTTACGGGCACTTCCACGTTTGCTTTATAGAAAAGTTAGATAGCGGAATAATCGTTGCAAACCCCGGCTCTTTGTCGCTACCAAAGAACGATACTAAGCCATCTTATCTTATTTTAGAAGACGGTACTCTTACTTTAAAAACGCTAGAAGGCGAAAGGGTAAAGTCGGTTAATCTTTAGTATAGTAAATAAAATTAATCTCTAACATCGCAAAGGCGGTTAATTTTCTAATATAAAACAAAAAATAAAGGACTGTAGAAAAATCTACAGTCCTTTTTCGTTTAAGTTAAAAATTAAATTTCTTTAATACATTTTCTTGGGCACTTAGCAACACAGGTTAAGCAACCGTTACATTTACTATAATCAATAACGGCAACGTTGTCTACCATAGTGATAGCGCCGTGCGGACAATTTTTAGCACATAGCCCGCAACCGATACAACCTTTTTTGCACATATCCATAACCGTTTTACCCTTACAATGAGAAGAGCAAGCGATATAAACGTGTGCAGATTTAGGAATTAAATGAACTAAACCCTTGGGACATTTTTTAACGCAAACGCCACAGGCTTCGCACATAGAC
This sequence comes from Clostridia bacterium, assembly GCA_017465145.1. GTDB lineage: Bacteria > Bacillota > Clostridia > Christensenellales > Borkfalkiaceae > UBA1259. The sequence goes on from JAFTWU010000009.1 coordinate 99,375, forward strand.
CTATCGGTATAAGCAACGCCGTCTTTAACGTGGATAGCGTTATAGGGGCAAGCCGTCATACAACTGCCACCGCCAAGGCAACCGTCTTCGCAGAACTTTTGACCGCCTATAAAAGCGATTTGCGCGCTACAACCTTCGTTGCCAACGTAGTCGTATTTATTCTTAGCGTTAATACCACCACTACAAGCAACAACGGCAAACTTTTCTTCGCCCGCAACGAATTCAACGCCCAAAATTTCGGCAATCTTCGCTTTGTTTTCATTAGGCGTAGGACCACAAGCGGAAAGTTCTGCTTTGCCTTCTGCAAGTGCCTTAGCAAAGTCTGCACAGCCAGCGTATCCGCAACCGCCACAGTTAGCGCCCGCTAAATTTTCTTTTACCGCTTCTTCTTTTTCGTCTACTTTAACGGCACATACTTTAGAGACTAGCACGATAAGAAGGGCAAATACTACGGTAATTACGGCAACTAGCAATAAAACGTATAATAACTTGGTTAAATCAACCGGTTGTAAAAATAAGTTTTCCATAATATCTCCTTAAATAAGTGCGAACACAAAGAACGCCATTGCGATAAAGCACGCGGCAATCATTGCGATAGGGAATCCTTTTAAGTGCTTGTTGATGGGAAGTCTTGCAACCTTTTCCCTAAGCCCACTCATAATAACGATAGCAAGGGTAAAGCCAAGACCTGCAAATAGTCCGTATAAAACGGCATAGCCCATATTCATTTGACTAGCGTTAGCAAGCCCTATTAAGCCCGCCATTTGTTCGTGGTCGATAACAAGTTCTGCAACACCTAAAACGGCACAGTTAGTAGTGATTAAGGGTAGGTAAATACCCATAGCGTTATAAAGTGTGGGAGAGAACTTTTTAAGTGCCATTTCAATCATTTGAACGATAGCCGCAATAATGAAAATGAACACGATAATTTCCAAAAATTCTAAGCCAAGCGGAACTAAAATATAAGTGTAGATAGGATAGGTGATAAGGCAAGTTAACGTCATAACGAAGGTAACCGCAACGCCCATACCGAAAGCCGACTTAGTATCTTTTGAAACGCCAAGGAAAGGACAAATACCTAAAAACTGCGATACAACGAAGTTGTTAATGAATAGCGCAGAAATCATTGTAGAAAGAATAACTAAAAAATCCATACTATTCACCGTCCTTTTTATTATCGTCAGTTGACGCCGTTTCTAAGCAGAGTTCGGCATTTTTCAAAAGTTTATAACTCTTCGCCTTTTTTCTGTTTTTAAAAAGTGAAGAGCAAAGGCTAAATAACGCGATAAACACACCGTAAGTAAAGAACGCGCCCGCTGCTGAACCAAAGAAACCGATAGAGAACTTAGATGCGTCCCAAAGTTGAATACCAAAGATAGACGCGCTACCAAGTAATTCTCTAACCGCGCCCATAAGGGTAAGCGCAAGGGTAAAGCCGATACCCATAAACAAACCGTCTGCCGCAGATGCTATAACACCGTTTTTGCTTGCGAAACTTTCCGCACGCGCTAAGATGATACAGTTAACTACGATAAGTGGTAGATAGATACCAAGCGATTCGTAAATATCGGGTAGGAAATAGTCAAGCGCAAGTCTAGTTATCGTAACGAAAGTTGCAATAATCAAAACGAACGCGGGAATTCTTACTTGGTTGGGGATAACCTTACGAAGAAGAGATATAAGCATATTACTGCAAATAAGAACGAAGGTTACCGCTGCGCCCATACCCAAACCGTTCATAGCGGCGGTGGTTAGTGCTAGAGTGGGGCAAGTGCCAAGAACTAACTTTAAGGTGGGGTTGCTTGTTATTACGCCGTCAAGCGCAATCTTTTTGAAATTAGTTTTCATTATGCTCTACCTCCCCAAGTGCTCATATATTCAAGTGCACAGTTAACGGCGTTACATACCGCGTTGCCAGACTTAGTTGCGCCCGTAACAGGCTCTTTTAAACTTGCGTCTTCTATACTGAATATTCCGTTATAGTTGTCGGTTATATCAACGTAGAATTTAGATAAGAATTTTTCGCCGATTTTACTCATAAGCGTTTGCTTAGTATATCCGTCAACGATTACCTTATCAATTTTCTTTGTGATAACGGGGGAGATTGCGGTAAGGTCTTCGGTAACTGAAACCTTTATCCAAAGGGTTATCGTGCCACCTTTATAACCTTGTATACCCGTTGAGTGAATAAGAACGTCGTATTTATCTAAAGTTTCGCCGTCTACAACGTAAACTTTATCTATCGTGCCGTTTGCATAGTTAAGTTCCGTAACGCTTTCGCTTGGCAATACGATAGAATAAGCAGAAACTTCGCGCCCGTAAATCTTTTTAATTGCCCTAGCCGTTCTAGTAGCGTCGTCAACGTATAATAGGTCGTTTAATACTGCTAAAAGACCACTTGCAATAAGTGCTATGGCAAGTAATGACGCTAAACATTTAAATAAGGTAGTTTTGAAAAAATTCGTCTTAGCCATTTTTCTTCTCCTTTACCTTTTTAACTTTAACGTAGCCGAAGGGTTTATTAACGATAAATTTATCAATAAGCGGAACTAAAAGGTTGCCAAGAAGGATAACGAAAGAAACTACTTCAATGCCCGTTGCCCATCTTAACACCGCCGTCAATATACCAAGTAGGGCAAAGTAAACGATATTGCCAACCGTGGTGTTGGGTGAAGTGGTGTAATCGGTTGCCATAAAGAAAGCACCAAGGAACAAACCGCCTGATAACACCGCGGGGAAGAAAGAATATAAATCTAACTGACCTTTGGTAACGCTTTGCAATATAACGGCAACAACGCCGGTTACTGCTATGTAAATTGCGGGGTATATAATATTGATTACACGGCGAACTGCAAGATAGATAGCGCCAACAATGAGCGCTAGCTTACAAGTTTCACCGATACAACCTGCCATACCCGTGCCAAGTAACATATCCCAAATAGAAAAACTAGTTACTGCACCAGATAATTTTTCCGTTAAAATAGTTGCACCAGTCGTGGGGCTTATAGAAGTTGCCCAACCGCCTGCGATACTGCTGATAGACGGTGCAAGCCAACCGCTTGCCATAACCGAAGTAAATGAAATAAATGCAAATACACGTCCTGTTACCGCGGGGTTAACAAGGTTTTTACCCGTGCCACCGAAAAGCATTTTAACGACTACAATTGCAAATATGCTTGCTAGTACGGGAACGTATAGTGGCGTTTGAGAACCTATCGAAAGGGCGATAAGTAGCCCCGTTACGCAAGACGTAAAATCAAATTGATGGATAATTTCCTTAACCGTCTTTTTGCAAATTAAAAGGTAAACGCCTTCAGATAAAATAGAACTTGCAACTGAAATTGCAATTAAAGCGGCGGCGCGCCAACCGAAATAAACGATACCCATAATAACTGCGGGGAGTAGTGCTATGCACACGTCTATCATAATGTGGCGGGTAGTGCGCTTTGCTTTTACGTGGGGTGAAGATGAAAACTTCAACAATTTATTACTTGCCATTTTTCTTCATCTCCTTAATTTTATTTTTAGCCATACTGATACTTTGAACTAAAGCGCGCTTAGCGGGGCAATTATAAGCACAACTACCGCATTCTAAACAGTTCATAGCCCCGTATTTTTCAGCGTTAGCAAAATCACCTGCCAAAGCGAAACTTTCTATATACATAGGCATAAGTCTCATAGGACAATTTTTTGCACAAGTGCCACAGTTGATACAGTTGGTCGGGTTAAGGGGAGAAATTTCTTCCGCCTTTAAGCACAAGAACCCCGAATCAGTTTTTCTAGTGTAGTGGTTAAGGTTAATAAGCGCTTTGCCCATCATAGGACCGCCCGCAACAACCTTTTCTAATTCTTCTAGCGTGCCACCACAATGTTTAACTATATCTACAACGGGAGTGCCGATAGGTGCTAAAATATTTTTAGGTTCGTTAACCGCCATACCGCTTACGGTAAATACCGTGCTAGTTAAAGGCTTGTTAAGTTCAATCGCTTCGTAACACGCTATCATCGTCTTAACGTTTTGCACGCAAACGCCAACGTCAAACGGCATTTTTCCAAGCGGAACTTTTCTACCCGTAGTGCAATAGATAAGGTGCTTTTCGCTACCCATCGGGTATTGCTTTTTAAGAATAACGATATCAAGGTCGGAAAATCTTTCAAATGCTTTAATAGCAAGTGGTTTATTTGCTTCGATACCGAAAATAATTTTATTTATTTTAAGTGCGCGCGCGGTGTATTTAATACCTTTATAAATATCTTCCGTGCGTTCTAGCATTAAACGATAGTCGCAAGTAAGATAGGGTTCGCATTCCGCACCGTTAATGATAAGGGCGTCAAGTTGGTTCTTTGGTGAAAGTTTAACGGCAGTTGGGAAACCTGCGCCACCAAGCCCTACGATACCCGCAAGGCGAATTCTTTCAACAAGTGAAGACGGCTCGAAATCACAAATATCGTCAAAGAAAACTTCTTCGTCGGCAAAATCGTTTTTAATAACGACGTATTTAGCCTTTTGACCAAGTCCGTTAACGATATCTTCAATAGCGATAACTTCACCGCTAACAGATGCGAAAACGTTTGCGGAAATTGCACCGCTTGCTTCACCAACCATTTGTCCCTTTTTAACCTTGTCGCCAACGTTAACGCAGGGGATAGCAGGCGCGCCGATATGTTGCGACATACAAACGTAAACCGTTTCAGGCGCAGTAATCTTTTCGATAGGCGCGTCAGCCGTTAGTTGCTTATTATCCTTAACGTGAATACCGTAAGGATAGTTTTTGCCTTTTCTAATGCTCAAAATTATTCCTCCGTTTTATTGTGTGTGCTTGCGCTTAAAGTAAAAGCCGAATTTGGCATAAGTTTAACGCAAAGGTAAACGGCAAAACCAACCGCTATGCCCGACACCACGCCGATAAGGGCAAGATAGGGTAAATAGCAAAGGTAAGCCGAAGTCTTGGTAACCAAACAGAAAACCACGTTTTGCGCGGTTATATTTATTACAGAACCCGCAACGCTTACGGCAACTACGCTAACTTTTTTTGCAAACTGTAAAAGTAAGATTTCTAAGGTTAACGCAAGTGCGCCCGCAGGTAAAGAATACATTATAGAAGAGATATTGCCCGCAAATATACTGCCAAGGGTAACCTTAACGATTAAAACAATAATGCCGTAAGGATAACCTAAACAAATAGTTGCAAGTAAAATAAATATATTTGAAACGCCTATTTTTGCACCCGGTATAACGATAGGGGGAATAAGGCTTTCAATGGAAAATGCGATAAGCGCCATAGCGGAAAACAAGGCACAAAGCGCAATCTTTTTTGCTGATACTTTAGTGTTTAAACTCTTTTTCATAGCGCCCCCTTTTATCCTATAACGGGCGGAAGTGCTCCGCTAGGTGATATGGGCGAAATTTTAAGTTGGTGCGGTGCGCAATAAATCATACCTGCATCACTTTCTATCGCGGGGGAATACACACAGTCTTTTGTGTGAGAACAAGTGCTTTCTTCCATCCAAACCTTTTTATTTTGGCGGTCAAAGGCAATAACGTTAAAACTAGTCTTGTCCGCCGTGTGATAAACGGTTATGGTAGAAGTGGTTTCGTTATAAAAAACGCGGTCGTAAAAATTGCCGTCAACGGTAAGTTTACCCGTTTCATATTCAAAAACAAATGCTTGATTATCGTTTATCGTAACCTTAAAACCATCACTTTTAGTGTTTTTTGGCAATATTACGAAGGCTAAAAATAAAGAAAAAATAAAAAGGGTTAAAATGGCGTAAACGATAATATCGCTAACCGAAAAAGGTTTTTTTAGTTTAAGCCTTTCAACGTCTTCCGCCTTCATAGTTTCTCCTTTAATGCATACAAGTTACATTTTACAATAAAACGTGCATTGTGTCAATTAATTATAAGTTCAGTTATTTAGTTTAGTTATATAAATATAACTACTTTCATATAATAGGCGGGTGACGGGGTAGAGTGAAATACTATATCTATAAAAATTTAAAAATAAAAAAGCCTTCTAAAAAAGAAGGCTTTAATATCGTTTAATTATTCAACGCATTTAATTCTTATTGCAGTAGCAATAACGGTAAGCGTTAATGCGGTAATGAAGATTGCTGCTAAAACCAAAGTGAACTTAAATATTAACAACGCGCAACCTATAAGTGATATAACGAAAAGAACGCCAAGAGCAAAGTCGCCAACGTTAACTTTCTTAGAACCAAGACCAAGTATTGCAAATACAACTGCTAAGGCGCTTGCAAGTAAAACAACGCCAAGAACGGCAGAAACCATAATTAATCTAAAGGAAACTACGATTTTACCCGTCTTAATAATGGTGATAATCGACTTAAGAGTAACGGGGTCAGCATAAAGGAAAATGATAAGGGGAATGATAGCGCCAACCGCTGCGATTGCCATTATGCCGTATTTAGAAGAAAGTGCGGTGTAATAGCGTTTAAGTTTAGAATCTTCAGGATTTGCTAATTTTTCTTCTATAGGTTTAGTTAAATCAATGCTTAACGCCCTTAAATTTACAACCAAAATAAGCATTGTGAATAACGCTAATAAAACTGCAAGTTGCATAGTGTTATTTTTGATAAGGAATATAATTTGGAATAAAATTACGGGAAGAATAAATAGCGATGCAAAAATAACAACGTCTAAAAGGTTAACGCCTTTATCAAAGATAGCCTTAACTAAGTAAGCCAAAACGGGTAATGCCAAAACGCCGGCAACTAGCGCTTCTTTTTTGCTTAAGCCGAAAGAGAAGGTGGGGCTTATTGCTTTATAAAGAATACAAATGCCAACGCCCGCAACTGTTAGAACGGTTATAAACGCGTATTTTCTGCAAATTTCTGAAAAATAAGCAAGTAAACTATTTTTGGTATAGATTATTTGTTTTTCCCTTTCTGCGCCTGTAAAATATTTTGCCCTTAAGTTCATAAAGAATAAACCTACAAGCATCATTAACGCTGCAAAACCAGAGCGACGTGGAGATGACTTTAGAACGGTCATTAAAATAATAAGGTAAATAACGCCCGCTACAATAAACGCAAGATAGAAACAGTCCGCCACATTCAAGCATTTACTTTTGATTGCAGAGAACAAGTAAATCACGGCAACCACACCCATAAATACTGCAGAGCAGATAACGAATTTAAGGTGACCGTCAAGTTTAAGTAATTTACCTACTAAACCAAACTTATGAACGACGATAAGCGCCGTAACCATAATTAAAGCGATAAACAAAGCGGGAATAACGTAACCCTTTTTGAATAGGCTTTTAACGTATAAGTTGTTATTCTTTTCAGCCATAGAACTTCTCCTTGAAGATTTTTCTATTTTATACATTATATAACAAGATAAATTATTTGACAAGTACTTTTTTGAATTAATATTTGAAAAAAAGTGTAAAAAACTAGGCAAAATAATGCGAAAAGATATTGCTAAATTTTAAGGTTTGGGGTAAAATGATATAGTAAAGAATTATGTGCTTATTTACTATATTGCAAAATGTATAAAAAATATGATTTCCCTGATAAATTTGATATTGTCGTAACGTGCGCTTCGGGTGTGGAAAAGGTCGTTAAAAGCGAACTTAAACGCCTAGATTACGGCGAAGTTCCCGCCGTTAACGGTGCACTTACCTTTTTGGGCGATAAAAACGCCGTTGCTAGATGCAATATCAATTTGCGCACGGGGGATAGGGTTTATATAAAACTAGCGGAATTTCCCGCAACTACTTTCGATGAGTTGTTTGCTGGCGTGCTAGACGTTAGTTGGGCAAGTTATCTGCCAGCCGATGCTAAAATTTTAGTAAACGGCAAAAGCGTTAAAAGTAAACTTTTTGCACTTTCCGCTTGCCAGAGTATCGTTAAAAAAGCTATAATAGAAAAGATGGGTGCTCAATACCGTGTAAACGGGTTTTACGAACAAGGTAGCACCTATCAAATAGAATTTTGGATATTTAAAGACCAAGTAACGCTGTTGCTTAACACAAGCGGTGCGGGGTTACATAAAAGGGGATATCGCGATTTAGTGTGGATAGCCCCCATAAAAGAAACGCTAGCGTCTTCACTACTTCTACTTAGTGATTTTTATTGGCAACGCCCTTTTCACGACCCATTTTGCGGTTCGGGGACTATTCCCATAGAAGCAGCGCGTATCGCCTTAAACATCGCGGGTGGCATAGGTAGAAAGTTTGACTTTTGCGAATGGGAAAATTTTGGTCAAGACGCCTATAATCTTGCGTTTACCGAAGCAAAAGACAACGAAAAGCGCGATAGAAAAGTGGAAATTTTTGGCACGGATATAGATGCAAAGGCAATTAAACTTGCAAAGCGACACGCTATACAAGCGGGCGTTGGGGATAAGATAAAGTTTTCCGTTTGCGACGTTAAAAACTTCCGCCCAACCTTGCCTTGCGGAACTATCGTTACTAATCCGCCGTATGGAGAGCGCGTTTATGACAGGGAAGAAGCGGAAGCTTGCTATAAAAACCTTGGCAAAGCGTTAAAGGATAGTATAGATTGGTCGTTATTCTTAATAACCCCCGCTAAAAACTTTGAAAAACTGTACGGAAAGCGTGCGGATAGAGAAAGAAAGTTATATAACTCTAACAAAGAGTGTAAATATTACTATTACTATGGTAAAAAAGGAGACAAAAATGATTGACGGTAAATTGCTTACTGAAAAACTTATAAGGTATGCAGGTAAATTTTTGCATATGCAAAAGAGAGATGAAATTTATTTCCGCAACCTTTTACTTCGCGAATTTAAGGTAGACGAACCTTATGAAGGGGACGCTGATTTAACCTTTATCGACAGTTTAGACGTACCCGACGTGCTTGTTGCTGAAATTGAAAAGTACGCTACGCAAAAAAATCTTTGCGAAGACGGTATGCAAAATCTTTACAGTACCTATATTATGGGTTTAATTTCACCCTTGCCTTCAAAGGTTAACGAAACCTTTAACACTATAAAGAAAGAACAAGGGATAGAAGAGGCTTGCAAGTATTTTTACGACCTTTCAATAAAGAATAACTACGTTCAAAAAACGGCTATTGGCAGAAATCTTAAGTGGGAATGCCAAGACGGTGAAAGATTTTTAGAAATTACCGTAAACCTTTCTAAGCCTGAAAAGGACAATAAAGAAATTGCAAAACTTCTTAAAGCGCCCAAAAAGGCAAAATATCCCGCTTGCTTTTTGTGTAAGGAAAACGAAGGTTTCCAAGGCACGCTTACCCATCCTGCAAGGGAAAATATAAGAACTATCTCTTTAACTATGGGCGGTGAACCTTGGTTCGTTCAATATTCACCCTACGCTTATTATAACGAACATATGATTGCTATATCAGAAGCGCACGTTCCTATGCACATTGCAGGTGATACCATTGATAAACTTTTAGATTTCGTGGACTTTTTCCCCAACTATATGATAGGCTCTAACGCAGCGCTACCCATTATCGGCGGTTCAATTCTTAACCACGAACACTTCCAAGGTGGCGAACACTTAATGCCTATGCATAAAGCCCCCTTGTCAGGTATGTATCTAGGGTATTTTTCACGCAAATACAAAAAGGTTAAAATCGGCGTAGTTGATTGGTATAACAGCGTTATTAGATTGCAAAGCAAAAACAGAAAACAAATTGCGGCTTTGGCAAAACTAATTATCGAAACTTGGTCAAATCATACCGACGAAGTTTGCGGTATTTTTGCTGAAACGGACGGCGTTAAACACAACTCTTTAGCACCCGTTTGCAGAAAGATTGGAAACGAATACGTTTTCGATATGATTCTTCGCAACAACATTACGTCTAAAGAATATCCCGACGGCGTGTTCCACGCTCACCCCGAATATCACAATATTAAAAAAGAAGGTATCGGTCTTATCGAAGCGATGGGTTTATTTATCCTTCCCGGCAGATTAAAAACGCAACTTAACATGATTGCTGAAATCTTATGTGGCGTTACCGCTTACGACGAAAAGGAATTAAGCGACCCTAAGAACTATCTATACGCTCATAGAGATATGATTAAAGAACTTATGCAAGTGGAACTTCCTAAAAAAGATATGGAATCTGCAATGCAAGTGGTTACTGAAAAAGTTAACGATATTTGTAAAAACATTTTGTTTAACACTTCAGTATACAAAAAGGACGAACAAGGTTACAAGGGCTTTACGCGTTTCTTAAAGGCTTGTGCGTTAGAACAAAAAAAGCAATAATTTATTAAAATTAATAGAAAACATTTAACGAATAATTTATAGGAGAAATAACATGAAAGTTTTAGTTACCGGCGGTGCAGGTTATATCGGCTCACACACTTCAGTTGAACTTTTGAACGCAGGGCACGAAGTTGTTTGTATCGACAACTTTATGAACAGTAAATACGAAGCGGTTAAAAGGGTAGAACAAATTACCGGCAAAAAGGTTAAATTTTACGAAGGCGATATCCGTGATAGAGCAATTTTAGATAAGATTTTTACAGAAAATAAAATTGACGCGGTTATCAACTTTGCAGGCTTAAAGGCTGTTGGCGAATCAGTTGCTAAACCTTTAGAATATTACGAAAACAATATCGAAGGTCTTTTGATTTTAGCCTTCGCTATGCGTGACCACGGTGTTAAGAATTTAGTATTCTCTTCATCAGCAACCGTTTATGGCAAGCCCGAAAGCGTTCCTATCAGAGAAGACTTCCCCTTGTCAACTTCTAACCCCTACGGTAGCACGAAATTGTTCATTGAATATATGCTTAAAGACTTATTTAAGTCTGACCCTACGTGGAATATTTGTATCTTAAGATACTTCAACCCCGTTGGAGCGCACGAATCTGGTATGATAGGCGAAGACCCCAAAGGTATCCCCAACAACCTTTGCCCATATATCACTCAAGTTGCAGTTGGCAAGCGTGAATATCTTGGCGTTTTCGGTAACGATTACGACACCCCCGACGGTACGGGCGTAAGAGACTATATCCACGTTGTTGACCTTGCTAAAGGTCACGTTCTTGCAGTTAATAAACTTGCAGAAAACCCCGGTTTATTAATCGTTAACTTGGGTACCGGTCGCGGTTATTCAGTATTAGAAATGGTTCACGCTTTCGAAAAGGTAGTTGGTAAACCTATTCCTTATAAAATTATGCCACGCCGTCCCGGTGATATCGGCGAATGCTACGCCGACCCTGCTTACGCTGAAAAAACACTTGGTTTTAAGGCTACTAAAGATATTGACGATATGTGCCGTGACGCTATGAATTGGCAAACCAAAAATCCCAACGGCTATGGCGACTGCTAGTTTTTAGTTAAAATTTTAGGGTAAAAACTCCTAAAAATCAAAAATAAATTACAAAACACAAAAAAGGCGATTTTTTGCAAAAACTGTAAAAAACGCCTTTTTATTTTTTCAAAAAAGTTGCAAAATTGATAAAAAGGGTGTAAAATTAAATTTATAAAAAGTTAAAAACCTTAAAAAAGGAGATTTTTATAAAAAACGACTTTGTAAAAGTTGCAACCCTTTCACCAAAATTAAAGGTGTGCGACGTAGAGTTTAACGTTGGCGAAATTTTAAAAGGAATTACCTTAGCGCTAGAAAACGACGTGCGCCTTATTGCCTTCCCAGAACTTTGCATAACGGGTTATACGGCGGGGGATTTGTTCTCTTCAAAAACGTTAACTAACGGCGCACTTAAAGGCTTAATTGAAATTGCAAAATTTACTACGGGCAAAAATATTATCGTTTTCGTTGGATTGCCTTTCGTTAAAGACGGGCTTATTTATAACGTTTGCGCAGGTCTTTCCAACGGTAAAATTTTAGGGTTAGTTCCAAAAAATTATCTACCTAACTATAGCGAATTTTACGAAAAGAGATATTTTGCACCCGCCCCTAATTTTAGCGATACTGTAAAGATTGATATGGGTGAAGAAGTGCAAGAAGTTCCCTTCTATAAAAACCTAATTTTTGCCGATAAAAACGTTGAAAACTTTAAGATTTCCGCAGAACTTTGCGAAGATTTATGGACGGCAGTTCCACCCTCAATTTATCACGCGGTAAACGGTGCGCGTATTATAATTAACCTTTCGGCAAGTAGTGAAAGCACGGGAAAACCCGAAAAGCGCAGAGATTTAGTTAAAAACCACTCTCAAAAAATCGTTTCAGCATATATTTACGCCAATGCAGGCGAGGGGGAATCTACCACCGATTGTGTGTTCTCTGGTCATAGCATAATTGCGGAAAACGGCAAAATCTTAGCGGAAAACGCCCCCTTTAATTACGGCTTAAACGCGTGCGAAATAGATTTATCTTATTTAGATTTTGAACGTAGCAAGATAATGAACCAAGATTTCAACGCCGATAAATCCCTTTATCAAACGGTAGAATTTTCCGTTGACACGTCTTTAGATACCGTTACAAGATTATACGAAAAAACGCCCTTTATCACTTTAGGCGAAGAAGAATTTGCACTTGATATTGCGGCAAGCGGTCTAGCAAAAAGAGTAGAACACACCTTTTCTAAAAAGATAGTGTTGGGGCTTTCTGGCGGACTAGATTCTACGCTTGCACTTATCGTTTGTGCAAGGGCGATGGAAAAATTAAAACGCCCCTTAAAAGACGTTATTGCAATAACTATGCCGTGTTTTGGCACTAGCAGTAGAACGCTTGATAACAGCATAAAACTAGCAAAAGCCTTTGGTGTAACCTTAAAAAAGGTAGATATAACAAAGTCGGTAAAATCGCACTTAAAAGACCTTAATCACGATGAAAACGTGCACGACGCCGCTTATGAAAACTCGCAAGCAAGGGAAAGAACGCAAGTTTTAATGGATTTGGCTAATATGGAAAACGGCTTAGTTGTCGGCACGGGCGACCTATCTGAACTTGCGCTTGGTTGGGCAACCTATAACGGCGACCATATGAGTATGTATGCAGTTAACGGCTCAGTTCCAAAAACACTAGTAAGGCATTTGGTATATCATTTTGCCGAAAATTCCAAAGCAAAAATAAGAAAGGTTTTGCTTGATATTTTAGATACCCCCGTAAGTCCAGAACTTATTCCATCGGGCAACGACACGATAACTCAAGTTACCGAAGATATCGTTGGACCGTACGTTTTGCACGATTTCTTCTTGTATAACATAATCACGCGCGGTTTTACCCCCAAAAAGTTATACCTTGTTGCTTGCAACACTTTCAAGGGTGAATTTACAAAAGAAACAATATTAAAATGGCTTAAAACTTTTATAAGAAGATTTTTTAATCAACAGTTTAAGCGTTCTTGTATGCCAGACGGGGTAAAGGTTACCGAAGTAAGTTTATCACCGCGTTCTGGTTGGCATATGCCTAGCGACGCGGTAAGCGCCCTTTGGCAAAAGGAACTTGAAGATTTATAATAAGGTTTGATAGACGATATTTAATAGCGCGAATTAATTTAAAGTAAAAACAAATTTAAACAAAAAAGAACCCGACTAAATGGCGTGTTCCATAGGGATTTTTAAAGCATTATAAAAGAGTAGCAAAATTTTTGCTACTCTTTACTTTTGTTTTAGAAAACACACGACTTTGCCTACAAAGTATAATGTGCTACACTTTTGAAAGTCTTCCTACAAGGATTAATCTCTCGATAAATTGGAATTTATTGTATATAAAACTTGAATATTTCTTTTGCCCAACCGAGCCAAGATGGAACGTTGCCGTCAAGCCATTCTACAACTTTCGGTATATCTGCCGTTGTCAGATCTCCAATGTGGCTGTAAACACTTCCGTCTGCTACAGTTTGACCGATAGCAATCATTGCGTGGGCGTGGTCGCCAACGGCGACATATTTACCGATAGCAAGCGCACCTGCTGAGAAGTAGCCAACCGAGAGCGCACCAAAGGATATGAGTCCTACGCTGATTGCACCTGCAGCAAATAAGCCGAGAGCAAGCGAACCAACCGCAAGCAGTCCGGCTGAGAACACGCCTGCGGAGATCAAGCCAAGTGACAAAAGTCCAATAGATATTACTCCAAGTGGAAGCATACCAAGGGATACGATTCCTCGTGACATAAGACCTATAGAAAACACTCCACGAGCCTTAAGTCCTACCGCGAAAAATCCGTGTGCATTTTTGCCGATGTGGTAAAGCGGCATACCGAAAATCATTTTCTCGCTTTTGCGTTCGTGAAATTGTTTTTTGAATTTATCCCAAAATGTTTCTATTTCTTTAGGTTCGATACCTTGCTTTTCGGCAATATCTTCATTGAGCAGATAATCCATTGAGCATTCAAAGAGCTTTCCCATTTTGATCAGCTTATCGGTTTCCGGATAGGCTATATCCGACTCCCATTTGCTGATTGATTGACGGGAAACGCCGAGAATATCGGCAAGCTGCTCTTGTGTATAGTTGTATTCTTTTCTGAGTTTTGATAGCTTTTCGCCAAGTGTCATAAAATTTTCTCCTTATGTTTTCTAACGCTGCGTTGCCATTATTGTAGCACACAAGGAGAAAACATACCACCAATTAGGCGTTTCTTTATGTAAACTTCGGGTTGCGTTTTTTTATTTGCCTTACAAATTCTTATTTATCGGTGAGTTTATTATATCAAAAAAACAAATTAAATTCAAACGATTATGCGTAGACAAAAAAACTCGACTTATGAAAAGTCGAGTTTAATAAATTATTAAATTTAAAATCCCTATAGGAAGAGCGGTAAAATCGGGTTCTTTTTTTGCCATCTGGCAAAGGAGGTATGTAAACTTTTAGCATTATTATGTTTTTATTTAATGCAGTATAGGTAAAATTTCTAAATATAGGTGTTTTCGGGGGTAACAATTTTGCACTTAGTTTCTGCAAGTTTTTCTACGTATTCGATAGGGGGAGTTTTTTCGGTAATTAAATAGTCTATATCGTTAAAATCAAAGTCCTTACACAAAAACACCTTGTTAAACTTTGTGCTGTCGCAAAGCACGGCAATTTTTGTGGAATTCTTCTTCATTTGTTGTTTTAATTTTGCTTGCTCTATACTAGCGTCGGTAATGCCGTTATTAAGGGAAATGCCCGTGCAAGAAACAAGGGCGATATCGGCGTGAATACGGGAGATAAAGTCCATAGTATCACTACCGGAAATAGAGTTAGAATGGTTTTGAATTTCACCGCCCGCAATATAAATTTTAATTTTATCCGTTTGGGATAAAAGTAAGGCGTTTCTTAAACCTGTAGTCGTAACTGAAAGGTACTTAAAACTATCAAGCAAGGGGATAATAGCGCCGGTTGTTGTAGAACTATCAATAAAAACGCTGTCACCGTTTTTAATAAATTTTACGGCAAGTCTTGCAATAGTGCGCTTTGCAACGGTGTTTTCTTGCTCACGAATAGCAAAAGCAGATTCTTCTGCACTAGACTTAAAGGGTATTGCGCCACCGTGAGAACGGCGAAGTAACCCTTGCTTTTCCATAGAGCGCAAATCTCTACGAATAGTTGCCCCTGAAACGTAAAGTTCGCTTGCAAGTTCTTCTACCGTAACGCTTTTTTTTCTATTTAAAATTTCTAAAATTTCATTTTGGCGCTCTAAAGTAAGCATAAAAACCCCTAAAATTACCCTAAATTATAGGGCAAAATATATCAAATGTTCATTTGTGTTCATTTGTGATTAAATATTATCATATTTTTTCATATTTGTCAACATTTTTTTAATGGGTTGAAAAAACCTTATTATATGTTATAATAAAAATGCGCTTTTAATAAATGCGCAAAAATGAACACGAAAATTCAAAAATCAATTTAAGGAGAGATTTTTATGAAGGTTAAAGCAGTTAGACTTTACGGCAGAAACGATTTACGTTTAGAAGAATTCGATTTGCCCGAAATTAAAGACGACGAAATTTTAGTTCGTATCGTTTCAGACAGTATTTGTATGTCCACCTATAAGGCGGCTATTCAAGGTGCTGACCACAAGCGCGTTCCTAACGACGTTGCTGAAAACCCCATTATCGTTGGGCACGAATTCAGCGGTGATATAGTTAAGGTTGGCGCAAAGTGGCAAGATAAGTATAAAGAAGGCAGTAAGTTCGGTATTCAACCTGCAATGAAGGGTATCGTTCAAGCACCGGGCTATTCTTTCCAATACGTTGGTGGCGACGCTACTTATGCAATTTTACACAACGAAATTTTAGAAGGCAATAACCTTATCACTTACGAAGGCGACTGCTATTTTAAGGCGTCACTTGCAGAACCTATGTCTTGCATTATCGCAGGCTACCACGAAAACTATCACAACGACTATGATAACCACGCTCACGTAATGGGCATTAAAGAAGGTGGCGCTTGTGCAATACTTGCAGGTGTTGGACCTATGGGTCTTGGTGCAGTTGACTATGCTATTCATTGTGATAGAAAACCTTCACTTTTAGTCGTTACCGATATCGACCAAGCAAGACTTGACCGCGCTGCAACCCTTTTAACCGTTGAAGACGCTGAAAAGAACGGTGTAAAACTTGTTTACGTTAACACTTCTGCAGTTGCAGACCCCGTAGCATACCTTAAAGAAATTAACGGTGGCAAAGGTTACGACGACGTTTTCGTATACGCACCCGTCGTTCCACTTATCGAACAAGGCGATGCAATACTTGGCGACTACGGTTGCTTAAACTTCTTTGCAGGTCCTACCAAAACGGACTTCCAAGCAAAAGTTAACTTCTACGACGTTCACTATACCTTCCATCGCATAACGGGTACTTCAGGCGGTACTACCGAAGATATGCGCGAAGCAATCCGTATGGCAGGCGCAGGCAAAATCGACCCGTCAATTATGATTTCACACGTTGGCGGTTTAGATAGCGTTGTAGACACCACTCTTAACCTTCCTAACATAAAGGGTGCTAAAAAACTCGTTTACACCCACATTTCACTTCCTATGACGGCTATTGCCGACTTTGAAGAACTTGGCAAAACCGACCCGTTGTTTAAGGCACTTGACGAAATTTGCAAAAAGAACAACGGCATTTGGAGTGCTGAAGCCGAAGCATATTTACTTGCTAACGCAAAGAAAATTTAATATCGTTAATTTTATTAACCGCTCGCGAAATACCGCGTGCGGTTAAACGCTAATATAACATTAAAGGAGAAATTATTTATGGCAAATCCCGTATTGATGCCAAAGGCTGGTATCACGGTAGAGAGTTGTATTCTTACCAAATGGCACGTAAAAGTAGGCGACACCGTAAAGGTTGGCGATATACTTTTCTCTTACGAAACGGACAAATCCGCTTTTGACCAACAAGCAGAAGTTGCCGGCGAAGTTTTGGCAATTTTATGTGAAGAAGGGGATGAAGTTCCCGTTCTTTCAAACGTTTTAGTTATCGGTAACAAAGGCGAAGACGTTTCTGCATTTACTAGCGGTATGGCCGCAAGCGCACCTGCAGTAGAAGAAGTTAAACCCGCTGAAGTTAGCGCACCCGCAAGTGCACCCGTAGTTAAGGGCGAAAAACCCGCAACTTCTAACGGCGTGCTTATGCCAAAGGCTGGTATCACCGTTGAAAGTTGCATTTTAACCAAATGGAACGTTAAAGTGGGCGATACCGTTGCTAAAGGCGACCCCTTGTTCAGTTATGAAACTGATAAATCTTCATTTGACCAAGAATCAGAATTTAGCGGTGAAGTTTTAGCAATATTCTATGAAGAAGGCGACGAAGTTCCCGTTCTTAATAACGTTTGCGTAATCGGTAAAAAGGGCGACGACGTTTCTTTCTTTGCTCCGGACGGCGCTAGTCCAAGCGCACCCGCAGTAGAAGAAGTTAAACCCGTTGCTACGGCAAGTGCACCCGCTACCGCAAGCGCACCCGCACAAGTAAGCGCACAAGCAAGTGCAGACGGCAAGATTTTTGCTTCCCCTAGGGCAAAGAACTTGGCAAACAAACTTGGCGTTGATTTAGCGACTACACAAGGCACGGGCCCCAAGGGTAGAATTATTGAAAGCGACGTTCGTTTGGCAAGCGTTAACAAGGCAAGCGCACCCGCTACCGCAACGGCACAAGCAAGTGCAAGCGCACCCGCTGTTGATAAACTTGCTAACGTTGACGTTAAAGCGTTCAAAGATGAAAAGATGTCTAACATCCGCAAGGTTATCGCAAAGAATATGGTTATGAGTTTGTCTACTATGGCGCAACTTACCCACACCATTTCGTTTGATTGCACCAACATTATGGCTTTCCGTAAATACCTAAAGGACAATGCTGAAACCTTAAAGTTGCCTTCAATTACCATTAATAACATTATAGTATTCGCAGCATCACGCGTATTAAAGAAACACCGCGACCTTAACGCTAACTTAATCAACGGCGACACTATGCGCTATTTTGAACACGTTAATATGGGTATCGCAACCGATACTCCACGCGGACTTTTAGTTCCCACCCTTTTCGGTGCAGACTTAATGAGTTTATCTGAAATCGCATCAAAATCTAAAAAGTTATCTAGCGACGCTATCGACGGCAAGTTAAGTCCCGAACTTCTAACGGGCGGTAGTTTCACTATCAGTAACGTTGGCACTATGGGCATTGAAAGTTTCACCCCCGTAGTTAACCCCCCACAAACGGGTATCCTTGGTGTAAACACCTTAGAAACGCGCGTTAAACTTGGCAAGAACGGTGAAATTATTCCTTATACTTCAATGAGTTTATCTTTGTCTTACGACCACAGGGCGTTAGACGGTGCACCTGCATCTAGGTTCTTAAAAGACCTTAAAGATTACCTTGAAAATTTCAGTTTCAACCTTTTGGCTGATAGCAAATGCATTTAATTTGCGCTTAAAACTTAAAAACAAAAGCGCAAAACACCATAGAATTTAGCATATATAAAGGAGCAAATTATGGATATTTTTGATTTAGTCGTTATCGGTGGCGGTCCTGCAGGTTATCTTACTGCTGAACGTGCCGGTCACGCAGGTTTAAAAACTTTGGTTATTGAAAAGAGAGAGTTCGGTGGCGTTTGCCTTAACGAAGGTTGCGTTCCTAGTAAAACTTTCTTAAATTCTGCAAAGGTATTAGATTACGCTAACCACGCTGAAAGTTACGGCGTTAACGGTGTTGGCAAAGCAACGGTTGACCAAAAGTTCGTTGTTGAAAGAAAGAACGGCGTTGTTAAAATGCTTGTTTCTGGCATCAAAGGTCAATTAAAGCGCAACAAGGTTACTATGAAGGTTGCCGAAGCCTTTATCGAAGGCAAATCTGCAGATGGTTATATCGTTAAGGCGGGCGAAGAAAAGTTCGTTGCAAAACGCCTTATGATTGCAACGGGTTCTACCGCAGTTGTTCCCCCAATTCCAGGTTTAAGAGAAAACCTTGAAGCAGGCGTAGTTATGACCAACCGCGAAGTTCTTGCATTAGAAGAAATCCCCGAAACTTTAGTAGTTATCGGCGGTGGCGTTATCGGTTTAGAAATGGCAAGTTATTTTTCTTCAGTTGGTTCTAAAGTTACCGTTGTTGAAATGCTTAATAAAATTGCAGGGCCTACCGAAGCGGAAGTTTCTTCAATCTTACAAAAATCTTTAGAAAGAAAGGGGGTAGAATTCAAACTTGGCGCAAAAGTTACCGCTGTTGAAAAGGACGGCGTAATCTTTGAAAAAGACGGCAAGGTAGAAAAAGTTCCCGCAGTTAAAATTTTATGTTCTATCGGTCGCCGTGCAGTTACTCAAGGTATCGGCTTAGAAAATATCGGCGTTAACCTAGAACGCGGTGCTATCGTTACCGACGACACCATGCGCACCAACGTAGCAAACGTTTACGCAGCGGGCGACGTTAACGGCAAGATTATGCTTGCACACACCGCTTACCGCGAAGCAGAAGTTGCAGTAAACAATATGCTTGGCAAAAAAGATATTATGCGCTATAACGTAATTCCTTCAGTTATTTACACCAACCCAGAAGTTGGTTCTGTAGGCGAAACGTTAGAAAGTGCAAAACAAAAGGGTTTAGACGTAAGGGAAGTTTCAATTCCTATGACTTACTCTGGCAGATACGTTGCAGAAAACACCACGCTAGACGGTATTTGCAAACTTATCGTTAACAAAGCAACTAACACCCTTATCGGCGCGCACATCATCGGCAGTTACGCGGGCGAATTTATCGTTTCGGTTTCCGCTATGATAGACTTAGAAGTGGATATCGAAAATATCAAAAAACTCGTATTCCCACACCCAACCGTATGTGAAATCGTTCGTGAAGCGATTTTCCAAATATAATTTTGAAAAAATAAAAGGAGATATATATTATGCCTAAATGTGAGTTTATCGACCCTAAATTTATAAGGTCAAAAGGTAAAATTTCTTTTACGGATATCCCCGTTAACGTTTACGATAAGACTATCGAAGACGAAAAGAAAAACTACTCTAAAGAAGATTTCGTTAGAATTTTTAACGATATCGCAATGCTTCGTGAATTCGAAAGCATGATTAACATGATTAAGATTAAGGGTGAATATCAAGGCTTTAAGCACTCTTATCCCGGTCCTGCCCACTTATCAATGGGTCAAGAAGCGGCTGCAGTTGGTCAAGCATATAACCTTGACCTTGACGATATGACCTTTGGTTCACACCGTTCACACAGCGAAGTTTTGGCGAGAGGTTTAGCATCTATCAACAAGTTGCCCGATGAAAAACTTTATCAAATTATGAAAGACTTTATGGGTGGCGAAACGCTTGCTCCCGTTGAAAAGTTAAATAAGACGGGTAACGTTAAAGACTTAGCAGTTGACTTCTTGCTTTACGGCTTTATGAGTGAAATTTTCGCTCGCCGTACGGGTTTCCATAGGGGTATGGGCGGTTCAATGCACGTTTTCTTCTTACCTTTTGGTATCTATCCCAACAACGCTATCGTTGGCGGTGCTGCACCCGTTGCTCTTGGCGCTGCTCTTTATAAGAAAATCAACGACAAGCCCGGTATCGTTATCTCTAACGTAGGTGACGGCGCGGTTGGTTGTGGCGTTGTTTACGAATCAATGAACTTTGCCGCTATGGACCAATTCCGTGAACTTTGGGAAAAGAAAGGCGGTCTTCCCATTCTATTCAACTTCTTTAACAACGGTTACGGTATGGGTGGTCAAACCCGTGGTGAAACTATGGCTTACGATTTCTTGGCACGTCTTGGTGCAGGTATCACGCCTTCACAACTTTACGCAGAACGCGTAGACGGTTTCAACCCCTTGGCAGTTATCGACGCTATGAACAGAAAGAAGAAGATATTGCTTGAAGGCAACGGCCCTGCAATGCTAGACGTTGTAACTTACCGTTACGGTGGACACTCTCCTTCAGACAGTATGAGTTATCGTACTCCCGAAGAAGTTGCTGCATGGCAAGAATACGACCCAATCGTTACTTACAGAAAAGCGCTTGTTGACGCTAAAGTTGAAAGCGACGGCAAGTTTGACGATATACTTGCATCTATCAGCGAAAGAATGCTTAAACTTTGCAAGCTTGCTGCTGACCCCGTTGAATCTCCATATCTTGACCTTAAGAAAGACCCCTTCTACGTAGAAGACTTAATGTTCTCTAACGGTGCGGTTGAAAAGATGGAAGATAGACCCGTAGACGTTAAAATGCCTATGGAAGAAAATCCAAGGGTTAAACAAATCGCAGGTAAACAACGTTACGCTTTCGATGAAAAAGGTCAACTTGTTTCTAATATGAAGCGTTTCAATATCCGTGACGGCTTGTTTGAAGCAATTATCGACAGATATTATAAAGACCCCACCCTTACTTCTTATGGTGAAGACGTTCGTGATTGGGGCGGTGCGTTCGCAGTTTATAAAGGCTTAACCGAAGCGTTGCCTTACCACAGATTATTCAACTCTCCTATAAGTGAAGCGGCTATCGTTTCTTCTGCAGTAGGCTACGGTCTTTGCGGTGGTAGAGTAATCGTTGAACTTATGTATGCTGACTTTATGGGCAGAGCGGGTGACGAAATATTCAACCAACTTGCTAAATGGCAAGCAATGAGTTCTGGTATCTTAAAGATGCCCGTAGTTCTTCGTGTATCAGTTGGTAGTAAATACGGTGCGCAACACTCTCAAGACTGGGTAGCGCTCCCCGCACACGTTCCCGGCTTAAAGGTATGTTTCCCCGCAACACCTTACGATGCTAAGGGCTTAATGAACGCCGCACTTAACGGCACAGACCCCGTTATCTTCTTTGAATCACAAAGAATTTACGACAAGGGTGAAGAATTCCGCAAAGAAGGCGTACCCGAAGGTTACTATGAAATTCCGCTTGGCGAACCAGACGTTAAACGCGTTGGTAAAGATATCACCATTTTAACTATCGGTGCTACCCTTTACAAAGCAGTTGAAGCGGCTAAAATCCTTTCTGAAAAATACGGCGTAGAAGCAGAAATTATCGATGCACGTTCTATCGTTCCTTTCAACTACGACAAGGTTGTTGAATCAGTTAAAAAGACGGGCAGAATTATCCTTGCAAGTGATGCTTGCAGTCGTGGTTCTATCCTTAACGATATGGCAAGAAATATTACCGAACTTTGCTTTGATTATCTAGATGCTCCTCCCGTTGTATGCGGTGCACAAAACTGGATTACTCCTCCGTTTGAATTCGATGCAGACTTCTTCCCACAAGCAAATTGGATTGTTGATTATATCAACGATAAGATTATGCCGTTAAAAGACCACGTAAGCACCATTAACACTTCTGATGCAGAAATGTTAAGAAAGGCTAAAAAAGGCGTATAATAAAAACAAGGAAAGGGGCTTATCTCAAGCCCCTTTTTAACTTTTATGAAAAATTTTTACTTTTTATCTCACGATAATTTTAACCCCGCGTTTAATCTAGCAAGTGAAGAATTCCTTTTGAAAAACAAAAAGGAATACTTTATCTATTTGTGGATAAATTCGCCCGCGGTTATCGTTGGGGTAAACCAAAACGCCTTTAGCGAAGTTAACCTAAATTTCGTTAACGCCAATAATATTCCCGTTATTCGCAGGCTTACGGGTGGCGGTGCAGTATACCACGATAAAAACAATATTTGCTATACGGTAATCGCCCCTTATAACGACGGTTTAGACGGGTATAAAGCCTTTATAACCCCCGTTATAGAATATCTTAAGTCTTTGGGCATCAACGCCCTTTTCCAAGGCAGAAACGATATTACGGTAGACGGCAAAAAGATTTCCGGTATGGCGCAAACGGTGGTGGGCGATAGAATACTTCACCACGGCACTCTACTTTTCGACACCGACTTTACCGCGCTTGAAGGCGCACTTAAACCCAACAAATTAAAAATTGAAAGTAAGGGTATAAAATCGGTGCGCGCCCGCGTAACCAATATTAAAAGTCACTTAGGTAGCGCACTATCTAATATGACCGCGCTAGATTTTTATAACGGGCTTTGTAAGTTTTTAAGTAAAGATTTACCCCGCTATAATTTTACGGAAAGCGACCTTAAAGAAATTAATGGGCTTGCTTTAGATAAATATTCAAATTATGCGTGGAATATGGGCAATTCCCCCAAAGGAAATATAACCGTAGAAAAGCGTTATTCTTTCGGCACTATGACGCTAAATTTTAACGTTAAAGACGGCTTTATACAAGATACTTCTATCTTTGGCGACTTTTTTACGATTAAAGATATACAAGAATTTTCTTCTCTTTTTAACGGTTTAAAGTTTAATTTAGAAAGTCTTACACCCGTAATAAACAGGGTAGGGGAATTTATTAAAGATGCAAAGAGTAGCGAAATTTTAGAAAGTATCTTTGAATAGGTAAAGTGGTAAAAATTATTAAACTTATCAATAAAACCAAAACCGACTGAGTTTCAGTCGGTTTTTCTCTTGCTAAAATAACCTTAATCTAAATTATTCGCTACACATATAAATTACTTTTGACCGCTTACCTTAACGTTTACGCTAACGTTTAGTGCGTTAAAAAACTCGTCTTTATATTTAGCGTAGTATTTGTGTTGATGGCGGTATATTTGTTTTTTTAATTCTAAAAAATCGCATCCCGTTTGTTTGCTTATTTCTATAAGTTCGCTAAAAGCGTCGGTAAGTTGCTCTTCCGCTCTCTCTATCACTTCGTATGGAAGAGTTGAACTGTTTAGATACTTGTTGCCAGATTCTTTGGTATTTTCATCGGCAAGTCTGCAATAAACGTTTACCGATAGGTCAAGGTTAACGCTATTTTCATCGGCAAAAACTTTAATTTTCGGGGTAGTCCTAATTGCCGTAAGCAAATAGTTTGCAGTTTTTAAGCCTTGTTTTACACCCGTAACTTCTATCGTAGTGCCCGCAAAACTAGATTTTAACATATTATATGCAAGCGTTTGGTGGGGCAAAAGAGAGCCAACAAGTTTGCCATCGTAAAAAAGTGCAGTAGTCCTTGCATCGAAAAGAGTGCTACCCTTATTACTGTTTGAACTTTCGTTTCCACTTCCACTAGCCCCGCTAGAAGAATCACCACTTGAACCGCCCCCACTACTAGAACTACCCCCGCCAGAACTTGCACCACTTTCGCTACTTGCCGAACCGCTCCCAAGTCCGCTATTAGTTCCACCGCCCCCGCCGTTAACTGAATCGTTATCTTCAGTTTCCTTAATAATTTTCACCATAGGCATAATGGCAGATTTTGTGTAAGAATAGTATCCAACGCAAAAGGTCTTAATATCGGTGTGGGTGATATCGTTATCAAACCCAGGGTTCTTATAGATAATTTTTTGCAGGGCAAAGGAAGATATGTTGTCTAGGGGAGTAGACGTCGTAAGCACGCTTTTAGCATCTTTTTCGCTAAGAATTACAAGGGCGGAATCTTGCATACGAAGGGTGTTAGAAAAGTAATCTAAGACTTTAATAACGTTATCTTGCGCCACCTTGTTGCCAACTATAATAATGTTACAAAAAGAAAGGCTAGGAAACCACCCCGAAATATCCCCTATGTTTTTAACGGCACTAGCCACCGTGCTACCCGTACCGGAAATTTGCGCCTTTTTATTTTCCGTGTTGGCGTCGGTTGCCTCGGGCACGGCAATTTGGGCGGTAACTTCATATTCGCCGTTATCGGTTATATCTATTGCAACGGCGGTTATAATGGCCGTTTTTTCAATGTCTATAATGCCAAAATCGTTAGAGAAAAAGAAAACGAAAACTGCAACTAAACATAGCGCAATAAACTTAGTCTTTTTGAATTTCATTTTGTTTTCCCCCTTTAACGATAGAAAAATTTTCCCCATTATCAACGCCTACGTTGTCATTTATTTCACCATCGCGTTTTCTTATAGAATTATCCTTATCCCCGCGGTAGCGCTTATTATTAGGCACTCTAAACCCCGTAGAAAGCGCTAAAACGATAGGCAAGAGATTGCTAAATATTAAAAATATTATCCCTGCAATCCCCGTGAAAAAACTCTCTAACGATGCAAAATATTCGTTAAGCCCAAACATTAAAATCATTATCAAAAGGCTTAAAATTAAGGGGTAAATATAGTGTTTTTTTAGTGGCAATGCCCGTTGTAAAAGCATACACGCAAAATATATGGGCATAATCGTTGCAAAAGCAGATGAAAAAAGAATTAAAAATATAGCGATAAAGTCAAATCTGCCTATGTTGTTAATAACGGTGGTATATTTTGAAATTTCAGTTAAAGCAAACTTTTTTCTAAAAGCAAGTGAAGAAAAGGTGGCGTAAAAGAAAAGGCTAAATACAACTACCATAAGCCCCGCCACTATATAGGCGATAATTATTTTAAGATTAGAGCGTTTTTCCCGCTTAAACCTACCTATAAAAAACAGTAAATAAACGCAGTCGCCATACCAATTAAGAGAAGAATAACTTGCCTTAAATATGTTTTTTGCGCCCGATAAACCTATCGGCAAAAGCGCGCCCATTTCTAGGTTGGGGATAGTTAGCGCCATTAAAAGAACAAAGCCGATAACGGTGGGAATAAAAAGCACGTCGCTAAGTCTTCCTATAACGCGCAGTCTCTTGCAACAAAGGTATACGGCAAGCACGAAAAAAGGCAAAAACATTGCAATTTTAGGAAGTGCTAAATACATTGTTAAAACGACGTAATCTTTTTGTTCACATATAGGTATAAACCCTTTAAGCAGAAAGAAAATAGCGTATAAGATAAGAACTATTTTGCCCCCAACCTTGCCAAAAATATTTTCTATAAGTCCAAAAAAATCGACGTTAGATTTTTTGCACGCACTAAGAACTATTAAAACGGTAACGATATCTAAAACAAGGTTTAATATAGCACTTATCCACATATCGTTTCCGCTTATTCCCGCCGTTAAACTTGGCAGGGTAAAAAACTTTGTAAAGGGCACTACGGAAAGAAAAAACAAGGCTATTTGTCTATCGTAAAGGGTTTGTGTTCTAAGCATTTTTCTCTCCTTTATCGCTAGTTTTTTCATTAACTTCGTTGTTAGTGCTATCGGGGGCAATTCTAACGTGGTTAGCGTTTCTAATAGATAGTGGGCGCAAGGTCATTTCACTCATAAACCCTTTGTAAATACTGTCCTTAAAATCTTTTTTAATAAGGGGTGAAAAGGGCGCCATAAGGGGCGTTGAATAGTTTTCAAAAGATACCACGTAAACTAGAACTAGCGCCATTGTCATCAAAATACCGTAAGCACCCATAGAGCCACCTATAATTAAAAACACAAGGCGTAAAAGCCCAAAGGTTTTTTCAAGTTCGGGCACGGTAAATAAACATATGCCCGATAGTGCTATAATCATAAGGGTAGGGGCGGAAATTATCCCCGCGTTAACGGCAGTTTCGCCAAGTACAAGACCGCCGACGATAGATACCACCATACCCACGTATTTTGGCATTCTAACGCTTGCTTCGTTTAATATTTCAAAAATTAAAAGGGAAAAGAACATTTCGTAACTTGGCGAAAATGGTATCCCTTTTATACTGTTAACTATGGTCAATAAAAAGGCAAGGGGAATAACTTGCAAATGGAACAGTTGCGCCGAAACGTAAAAAGCGGGCAATAGGGTAGATAGCGCAACGGCAAACACCCTTAAAAAGCGGGCTAGCGTTGCGGTATAGGGCGATGCGTAATAGTCGTTTGGGCTTTGAAAATCTTCTATAAGCAGGTATGGAACGGTAAGGGCAATAGGAGAGCCGTCAACCAAAATAGCCACCCTACCTTCTAAAATTTTGGCAGATAAAACGTCGGGTTTTTCCGTGTTGCCAACCTGCTTAAAAATAGAAGTTTTGTGTTCGCCCAAAAATTTTGATACGTAAGAAGAATCGAACACCGCATCTATAGAAATAGTTTTAAGTTTAGCCTTTAATTTTTTAACTAAATTTTTATCGGCAATATTTTTAACGTAGCATAAGCACACCGTAGTTTTAGAATATTCACCGATTTCTAGGGTTTCAAAGCGTAAATCGGGCGTTTTAAGTTTGCGTCTTAAAAGGCTAATATTCACGGGCAAACACTCTGTAAAACCTTCTCTTGGTCCTTTTATAACGGTAGAAGTAGGGGGTTCGGTGATAGCCCTTTTTTCATATTTTACAAGGGGAAAGGCGTAAGCAAAACTAAACCCGTCGATAAGTAAAACGGAAGTGCCGGAAACGATTTTGTCGGGCAGTTTAGATAAATCGGTTAACCTTTCGCGCTCTGGGTTTATAAAATATTTTTTAAGTTCTAATTCGCTTTCTAATTTTTCTATCCTAGATAGCGGTCTTAAAATTAAATCGCCAAGGCTTTCTTTATCGGTAATATCTTTAACGAAAATTAAAAGGGCGTTTTTGTCCCCCGCTAATACGTCTAAAAAGCAAACGTCGTCGCTATTTAATTTTTCCGTTAAGAATTTTCGGTTTTTTTCTAAACTTTCATAAATTTTCATATATACAGTATCTATAAAGAAAAATTTTTTATTCTGCTATTGCTTTTTATATTGTTTTACGATAAAATTTAAAAAAAGGGGGATGTGAGATATGAAAAGGCTTTTAAAACTTTTGGCATTAAGTTTTATATGCATACTTTGTTTCAGTTCTTTTGGTGCTATTTTAAGTGGTTGTAAGGACAATAATGGGGAAAATTTCGTTGAGCTAAGCGATTGGTAGTCTTCTTCAGAGACGATGTCAACACAGACAAACGTAATCGTTGTTGAGTATGACGAAGAAACAATTTGCAAATTCTCTTGTGATAATGGTAGTCTTGCGGGTCCTGCCCAAGCTAGTCCCTACAGAGAGATTGAAACAACTGCAAATGAAAGGGTTTCTTGGATATGTCACCCAGAAAATTCTACAAATAAGGTTTATAAAGATTTTGTAACAATAACGCTTAATAAAAATTCAAAAGTAATAGGATACGCTGTTATAAAAGTTGATTTTACTATAGAGGACGTTAATTTACAGGTTGTAATTCTTATACAAAAAATATTAGAAAATCCGGTTTCAGAAACTGAAGCGCAAGAGTTAATTGATGAAGTTAAAATAAGAGTATAGGCAAAATAAAAGTAATCATAAAAATTAAAGGGGGCGAAAATTCGCCCCCTTTTTACAGGTTTAAGTGTTTTCTTTTTCGATAGAGTTAAAAGCCTGAACTATAAGATGAGATACCGCAATAAGTTCGTTATCGTCAAAGCCGTCTAAAGAATATTCTTTTATTACTTTAACGATATCTTTTACAAGTTTGCCGTCCGCATCTAAATTAAAATTGTCGTTAACAAGGTTAGTAGTTTCCGATAAAATTTCAACGATGGTGCTTACTGCAAGCGCCTTCATATCCGTTTTAACGTAGCCTTCTAAAATACCTTCAATAACTAGGTCAATAGTTTTAACGCTTACGCTTTGTCCGTTTTTAATTCTGTTGATAATAGAACAAAACGCCACGCCGATACTTGCGCTAAGTAGTCCGCTATAAATAGCGTCTATTCGCAAGTTAAAAGCCTTGCAATAAAACGCCATATCCACGGCAACTGCTAAAGTTACGGCAAAGGCAAACGGGATAAGTGTAAGCACTATTTTGGGTAGTTTTTTGCCAAGATATTTATCAAACACTATCTTTAGCACAGCCACTAAAACGGCAATTATCACGGTAGAAAGGCTATAATCTTTCAAAAAAGTAATTAAAGGGAAAAGTTCTTCCATAGCGTACCTGCCTTTTAGAGAGCACGGCTAGTTTTTACCCCTTTTTTTTTGATGAAACCACAATCTTTTATAAAAAGCCATAAAGTTTAAATAGTGATAGGTTTTAATAGTCGTACCCCCTATAAAATTTTTTCCAAACGCTAACGCTATTTTAATAAAATTAAGTTAAAAGTAAACGGCTATATGACGGAATTTTTAATTATTTTATAATCATTTACGGACTTGCAGTAAGTTAATTTTAATAATGAAAAAACATACAATTTTAACTGACAAATTTTTTTGGGGGAATAAAATGTTTTTTCAGTTTTTAAGTTTTTTAGTTGGCAAACTTATATTTTTTGCAGGTAGCGTAGTAAACGGCTCGTCCTTTCCTAAACCCTTACCGCCAGAAGAAGAGTTAGAGTGCATTAAAAAAATGAAAGAAGGGGATTTAGATGCAAAGGAAAAACTTATCAAACACAATATGCGCCTTATTGCGCACGTAGTTAAAAAATATTCGGGGGCGGCGGAAACGGACGACTTGATATCTGTGGGTAGCATAGGGCTTATCAAGGCGATAAACACCTATGAAATAGACAAGGGAACGCAACTTGCAACCTATACCGCACGCTGTATAGAAAACGAAATTTTAATGTTGCTTCGCGCAAACAAAAAACATAAAAACAACGTGTCGCTATCAGACCCGATAGGCACGGATAAAGACGGCAACGAACTTACCTTAATAGACCTTTTGTGCGAAAAAGAAGATAGCGTTTTTAGTGAAGTTGATAAAAGTATAGAGCGCGAAAAATTTATGACCTTTCTAAAAAATAATCTAACACAAAGAGAATACACGGTAATTTGTTTAAGATACGGACTTAAATGCAAAAGAAACTACGCCCAGCGTGAAGTGGCGAAGTTCTTAAAAATTTCACGCTCTTATATATCACGCATAGAAAACAAAGCGATAGAAAAATTAAAACAGGCGGTCAAAAAAGGGCAATTTAATTGCTAAACGATATTTTTTGTGATACAATACCCGTAAGGGTATAAATTATGGAAAATAAAATTTCAGTAGTTGCTATAATCGTGTCAAATATGGATGCCGTGGAAAAGGTTAATTCCGCCCTACATTTATACAGGGAACACATAATCGGCAGAATGGGAATACCCCACAAAGAAAAGGGCGTAAGCGTTATAAGTGTTGTTTTAGACGCCCCCTTATCTATAGTTAACAGTTTGTCGGGTAAACTTGGTATGATAGACGGCGTAAGCAGTAAAGTGCTTACCGCAAAGTAAATGAATAATACTTTAAGCGTTGATAATAAAAATCCTATAGAAGTTGCATTTATAAGCGGTGCAACGGGTGGAATAGGCAAAGCGTTTGCAAAGCAGGTTGCTAAAAGCGGTTTCAACCTTTTTTTAACGGGGCGTTCACTTGAAAAACTAGAAAAGTTATCTAAAGAAATTTCTAGCGAATACGGTGTAAAAACAGACTATTTTGCTTGCGACCTAACTAACGAAAGCGCCGTTAACCACTTGATAGGATATATTAAAGAGCGCGGTTATAAAATTAATAAAATAATAAACGTTGCGGGTATAGATACCCAAAAAGCGTTTAGGCTATTTACCCAAGAAAAACTTACCCAAATGGTAAAGGTTAACGCCTTGTCCACGATATCGATAACCCACGCGTTAATAGAAAGAAGGGCAGATAACCTAGAAATTTTAACGGTTGCAAGTATGTCGGGCGCAAGCCCTATGCCGTATTTTGCACTATATTCGGCAACTAAAAGTTTGCTTATAAACCTTTTTACAAGTTTGCATTACGAATTAAAAGGTTTGGGCGTTAAGGTAACGGTGGTTATGCCAGGTGGCGTTTACACGCGCGCTGACGTTATAGAACAAATTAACGGGCAAGGCTTATGGGGTAAACTTTCCGCTAAAAGTCCAGAATTCGTTGCTAAGCGCTCACTTAGGGCGGTAAGCAAAAACAAAGTTAAATATATCCCCGGTTTTTTTAATAAATTTTTATATTTTATAATGCAAATCGCCCCTAAACGCTTGGTTCTTAAATTTATCGCTAGGCGTTGGAGCAAGATAGAAAAAGACGCTTTTTAACCGTTTATAAACGGTAAAATACAAAAGGAACGAAAATATATGAGTTACGCAGACAAAGTTTTTATTGATACTTGTACAGACATTATCGAAAACGGTTTTTGGGATACCGATTTGCCCGTCCGTCCCCATTGGGAAGACGGCACGCCCGCACACACCGTTAAAAAGTTTTGTATAGTAAATAGATACGACCTATCTAAAGAATTTCCCATAATCACACTTCGTCGCACGGCGTTAAAGTCGGCTATCGATGAAATTTTATGGATATGGCAAAAAAAGTCCAACAATATTAAAGACTTAAACAGTCATATTTGGGATAGTTGGGCAGATGAAAACGGTTCTATCGGCAAGGCGTACGGCTATCAACTTGGCGTAAAGCATAAGTATAAAGAAGGTGAATTCGACCAAGTGGACAGGGTGTTATACGACCTAAAACACAACCCCGCGTCCCGCAGAATTATGACCAACATTTACGTTCATCAAGACTTAAACGAAATGAACCTTTACCCTTGCGCGTATTCAATGACCTTTAACGTTAGTGGCGATACCTTAAACGGCATATTAAACCAACGCAGTAACGACGTTTTAACGGCAAACAACTGGAACGTTGTTCAATACGCGGCACTTTTAATGATGTTTGCGCAAGTTTCCGGCTTAAAGGCAGGCGAACTAGTTCACGTTATAGCAGACGCCCACCTTTACGATAGACATATACCCATCGTTAAAGAAATTCTTAAAAATCCACAATACGATGCACCCGTTCTTAAAATTAACCCCAACGTTAAAAACTTTTATGATTTTACCGTGGACGATTTTGAACTTGTAGACTATAAATACACTAAACTTGACAAAAAGATAGAGGTTGCAATTTAATGAAAGCCATCGTTGCAGTTGACAAAAATTGGGGAATAGGTAAAGATAACGACCTTTTGTTTTCCATTCCACAAGATATGAAGTTTTTCCGCCAAACCACCTTAAATAAAGTGGTAGTTATGGGTAGAAACACTTTATTATCTTTCCCAAACGGCAACCCACTTAAAAACAGGGTAAATATAGTGCTATCTTCCACCTTGCAAAAAGAAGGATGTGTGATAGCAAAAGATTTAACCGCCTTGCTTAAAGAAATTAAAAAATACCCCCAAGATGAAGTTTACGTCATAGGCGGGGCAATGCTTTATAAAACCTTACTTCCTTATTGTGATGAAGTTTTAGTTACTAAGGTAGACGCCGACGGAGATGCGCAAGTGTTCTTTGAAAATCTAGACGCGCTAGAAAATTTCACCTGCGTATATGAAAGCGAAGTTTTAGAAGATAACGGATATAAATTTAAATTTACAACTTATAAAAACAGTAACGTAAAAGCAATTTGACGTAAAAACAAAAACGCCGTATTTTATTATAGGCGTTTTTTTGCTAGACTTTAGGAGAAGAAAAATGCAATTAAAACTTCGTGCAAAATCGTACGAAATGAATATGACCGAAGGGCCTATCTTAAAAAAACTTATACGCTATTCTTTGCCACTAATCGGTACGAATTTATTGCAAATTTTATTTAATTCGGCAGACGTGGTCGTGCTTGGCAAGATGGTTGATGCATATGCTATGGGGGCAGTTGGCTCTACAAGTTCGCTAATCAATTTACTTTTAGGGCTTTTCGTTGGGTTATCTTCAGGTGCTAGCGTTGTAGTTTCAAGGCGTATGGGCGCAAAAGATGAAGAAGGCGCGCATAAAGCGGTTGGTACGGCAATTTTCTTAAGTTTAATTTGTAGCGTAATTTTGCTTGTAGTTGGCGTTACTTGTTCAAGATATTTTCTTCAATGGATGGACACCGACCCTGTTTTGCTAGACGGGGCAACAAGGTATATGCAAATATACTTTTTGGGTATACCTATTATATTGCTTTATAACTTTATCGCATCTATTTTGCGTGCGGTTGGCGATACTTTTAGACCACTTTTATATCTATTAATCGGCGGTGTGGTAAACGTTGGACTTAACGTATTTTGTATAAAGGTTTTGCACCTTACCGTAGAAGGCGTT
This sequence comes from Clostridia bacterium, assembly GCA_017465145.1. Taxonomy (GTDB): domain Bacteria; phylum Bacillota; class Clostridia; order Christensenellales; family Borkfalkiaceae; genus UBA1259. The sequence continues at coordinate 132,598 of JAFTWU010000009.1, forward strand.
GCAATCGCTACGGTGGCCTCTCAACTTTTATCGGTAATTTTATCACTTATTGCTTTACTTAAAAGCAAAGGCTATGGCAGATTAATTCTTAAATACGTTAAACCTGATAAAAGGCAACTAAAAGATATTCTTAAAATAGGTTTGCCCGCCGGACTTCAAGGTATGCTATTTAGCCTTTCTAACGTAGTTATTCAAAGTAATATCAACGCGTTTAAGGCGGAAACTATTGCGGGTAACACCGCAGCGGCGCAACTTGATAGTTTAATTTATACACTTGGCAACGCTCTATCTTTATCGTGTATGGCGTTTGTAAGCCAAAACTATGGATGTGGCAAAATTGATAGAATAAAAAAGGTGCTTTTGACAAGTATTGGTTTAAGTACCGTGGTAACGTTGTTTTTCGGTATGCTAATTTACCTTTTAGCAGACCCCCTTTTATCACTTTTCGTTGACGTTCCCGCCGTTAAAGAATACGCAAAAATAAGGCTTTTAGTAATGTGCACCACCTATTTTATGTGCTCAATTATGGAATGTTTTTCTTACACTATGCGCTCACTTGGTAAGTCAATTTCGGCAATGATTATAAGTTTAGTCGGTGCGTGTGCTTTTAGGCTACTTTGGGTTAACACCTTCTTTTTGCTTAACCCAACCCGCTTTATGCTATATTTAGCGTGGCCGGTAAGTTGGGTGTTAACTATAAGCATATATCTATGTTTCGTTATTCCTATGCTAAGTAAACTATCTAAAAATATGAAAGAAGATAGCGTGCAAGACAACATAGAGAAAATATAGAATATGAAACGGAAAATTTTTTTAAAAAAACTTGAAAGATAAAAAAGCCTGCAGTTTGCGGGCTTTTTGCTTTTTGTATAAAAGCGGAGAATATAAAACTGAAAAAATAACTTAATAAAAAACATATGTAAAGGCTTATATGACGGCAAAAAAGATTTTGAAAAAAATTAAAAAATCTTGGTCATTTAAGCCTTTTTTATTATTTTTCATATGGTAATCTTTGCACGAAAGGAGCGCCATGCAAGAAATTATCGCAAGAATTATCGAAATAGAAAATGAACAAAGCCGCCGTAAAAAGCCCGACAATCTATCACTTTATAACGCGGGGGAAAAGCAACACAAAAAGCAACTAGAATTTCACAAATGCCCCAAAAAGAACCGTTGGGTGTTCGGTGGAAACCGTAGCGGTAAAACGGAATGCGGTGCGGTAGAAACGGTATATATGGCGCGCGGAATTCACCCTTATAGGCAAAATAAACCTAACGTTTTCGGGTGGGTGGTGTCGCTATCTACCCAAGTTCAGCGCGACGTTGCTCAAGCAAAAATTTTACATTACCTTAAAAAAGAGTGGATAGCCGATATCACTATGCTATCTGGTAAAAAGGAAAGCGCACAGTTTGGTGTGATAGACCAAATTCACGTTAAAAACGTGTTCGGCGGAATTTCCACCATAGGCTTTAAATCGTGCGACCAAGGTAGAGAAAAATTCCAAGGAAGTTCACTAGATTTCGTTTGGTTTGATGAAGAACCGCCCGAAGATATTTATAGAGAGTGTCAAATGCGCGTATTCGATAAATGCGGTGAAATTTTCGGCACGATGACGCCACTTAAAGGGCTTACTTTTATCCACGATGAAATTTACTTAAACGCTAACGGCTCTAGCGAAGTGTGGTATGAGTTTATGGAGTGGAGCGACAACCCCTATCTTAACGAAAAAGAACTTAAAAAACTTACCGAAAGTTTGCCTTTAGACCAACTTGAAAGCAGACGTTACGGCAGGTTTAAGTGTAGTGAAGGGCTTGTTTATACGGAATTTGATGAAAACGTTCACGTTATAGACCCTTTCAGCGTGCCTATAGAGTGGTATGACGATATAGCAATAGACCCGGGGTTTACCAACCCGCTTTCTTGCCACTTTTACGCGGTGGACTACGACGGCAACGTTTACGTTATTGCAGAACATTACGAAAGGGAAAAACCCGTTGATTATCACGCGGGCGAAATTAAAAAGATATGTTCGCGCCTTAATTGGCCAACCGATAGTAGCGGAAGAATAACCGCCCTAATCGACTCTGCCGCAAACCAAAAAACGCTTTCGGGAACGCGTAGCGTAACCGAACTTTTTTACGACTGTGGAATAATGGTAAATCCGCGCGTAGATAAAGATACTTTTAGCGGTATTCAACGGGTTAAACAGTTTCTAAAAATTAATAACGGTAAACCAAAACTATATATATTTCGCACGTGCGTAAATTTAATAAGGGAAATTAAGGGGTATCGCTGGGGCAAAGGGGAGTCCCCCGTTAAACACGACGACCACGCGCTTGACGAACTCCGCTATTATCTAATGACAAAACCCAAAGCGCCCACCCCTAATAAAATAAAAACTGAAATTCAAAAGGACAAGGAGAGACTAGCGAAAAGAATTTTTAATGAAAGAATGCAAAACAACAGACGGTAAAATTCGGTCAAAACTACGTTCCGCCCTTGTGAGAAAGGCTTTAGGCTACGATTCAACCGAAACGGTTAGCGAATACGTAAGCAACGAAGAAGGGGAAATAAAACTTACTAAAAAAAAGGTGACTGTCAAAAGCGTTGCGCCCGATATGACGGCAATAAAATTATTAATGGATGAACAGTCCCCGTTAGAGCAAATGACCGATGAACAACTAGAGCAGGAAAAATCACGCCTGCTTGAACTTTTACAAAAAAGCGAAACTAAAAAAAAGGAGAAGTAAATTGCAACAGCAAAACTCAACCAAGAAAAGAAAAACATCATCAAAGCAACTTGGAAAAGAAACCGCCTTTATAGAAGATATAGTGGCGCAAGTTTCCGCTGATTTTTCCGATAGGCGTGCTAAACGCTTGTCGCTAGAGCGTCAATGGGAACTTAACGTAAACTTTCTAAGGGGCAATCAATACCGCTATATCAACGGTATGGGAGAAATAGGCGAAGATAACCAAGCGTTCTATTGGCAAAACCGCAGGGTGTTTAATCACGTTGCGCCTATTATTGAAACCAGAACTTCAAAGTTTTCGCGCATAGCACCAACTATTGGCGTGCGCCCCGCGTCAGACGACGATAGCGCGGTAACGGGGGCGTCTAACGGCGAAAAACTGTTAGAAGAAGCCTTCAAAAAACAAAAGGTTTACGACGTTGTTAAAACGGTTACCGATTGGAGTGAAACTTGCGGTAGCGGTTTTTATAAAATCGTGTGGGATAACGCGGGCGGTAAAAAGGTTGGCGTTCTAGACGGCACAGACGTCTACGAAGGGGACGTGGCAGTCCTTCCCGTATCGCCGTTTGAAATTTTCCCCGATAACTTAAACACGGAAAACTTGCAAGATTGCCAAAGCATAATTCACGCAAAAGCAATGCCCGTATCTTTAGTGCAAGAAAAATACGGCGTAAAGGTAAAGGGCGGTAGCGTTGGAGTGTTTAGTTTAGACGACGAAAAGGGCGCTATTAATAAATCGGATAGCCAAGTAATGCAAGACGCGGTAATCGTTATAGAACGCTATGAAAAGCCGTGTTCACAATACCCCAAAGGCAGACTTATAACCGTTGCGGGCGACAAACTTTTATATTACGGAGAACTACCCTATCTTAACGGGGAAAATAAATGTAGACAATTCCCCTTCGTAAAGCAAGATTGCATATCGGTAGCGGGCAGTTTTTTCGGCACAAGTATAATTGAACGCTTAATACCCGTTCAGCGCGCTTTCAACGCGGTAAAAAACAGAAAGCACGAATTCTTAAACAGACTTTCAATGGGTGTTATGAAGGTAGAAGACGGCTCTGTAGACGTTGACGATTTAGCAGAAGAAGGCTTATCCCCGGGCAAAGTTTTAGTGTATAGGCAAGGCTCTAACGCCCCCGAAATGCTAGAAGGTATGAGTATGCCAAACGATTTTAATAACGAAGAAGAAAGACTTCTTAACGAATTCGTTATTATAAGCGGGGTAAGTAACGTAACTTCAAGCAGTTCAAACGCCAGCCTGTCAAGTGGTACGGCACTAGAACTTTTAATTGAACAAGATAACGAAAGACTTATGATTTCCGCAGAGAACATAAGAAAAAGTTACCTTGATATCGCAAGGCATATTATAAGGCTATACGTTCAGTTTTTAACGGGCGTAAAGGCAATAACGGTGCGCAACGTTTTCGGCAAGACGGGGGTGTATTACGTAGACGGTTCTACTATCGGCACGGACGACGTTTACCTTGAAAACGAAAACGAACTTTTATATACCGAACGCCAAAGAAAAGAAGTGCTTTTAACCTTGTATAACAGTGGACTTTTAGCCGACGAACAAGGCAAGGTAAGGCAAGCAACTAAAGAAAAACTTTTATCACTTCTTGGCTATAAAGACCTTGATTATAGAAAAGGTTTATCCCGCTTGCAAGAAGAAAAGGCACAAACGGAAAACGAAAAAATGTTATCTTGCACCGTTCAAACGGAAGAAATAGACGACGATGAAATTCACGCTGAAACGCATATTAGATACGTTTTGAGTGAATATGGCAGTCTAACAGAAGAACAAAAGCAAAGATTTTTCGCCCACATTAAAGGGCACAAACAAAAACAAATTATTTAACGGAGAAAAATTATGGAAGAACAACTTTTTGAACAAACTGAGTTTAAGGCACAAGCCGTTCCTACGGAAGATAATTTAGGTGCTAATGAAAGCGAAGTCTCATTAGGTAAGTTTAAGGACGCTAAGGCGCTCCTTTCGGCGTATAACTCTTTGCAGGCTGAATTTACCAAACGCTGTCAGCGTGTAAAAGAGTTAGAGGGTATGATGGCTAAAATCGACAAGGTGGAAAAGCCCGTAAGCGAAGATAAGGCAAGGGAAGAATCTAATCAACCTAACCTTAATGAAACCGAAAATATCGGTAAAAATAGCAACGGCGAAAGTTCCACCCCGAAACCCGCTAGCATAGGGGAAATATTGAATTCTATCCCGTCAGGTACAACCGATAAGTTAAAAGAACAAGTGCTTAAAGACTACCTAAAAAGCGTGATAGAAGGCAAACCACAGGCGATTATTATGGACGGTTTAGGCACGGGCTTAAAAACCCTATCAAAACGTCCTACCACCTTTCAAGAGGCAGGTAACTTCGCCGTAGAATTATTAAAAAATTAACTATTTATTTTTAAGGAGAAAATATGGCAGTAACATTAGCTAGTGCAGATAAAGCACTTAAATCAGTTTATCTTGACGTAGTTGCAACCCAACTAGACAAATACACTAACCCTTTACTTTCAAAGATTAAATACACCACCGATAACGTTTATGGCAAAGAAGTAAAACAACTTGTTATGCCCGGTATTAACGGTGGTATCGGTGCGGGTACAGAAGACGGTGCGCTTCCCAAAAGCATACCAAATAATTACGTACAATTCACTTCAACCCTTAAAAACCTTTACGGAACTATTGAAATTTCCGACAAGGCAATAAGGGCATCACAAAACAACGCAGGTGCTTTCGTTAACCTTTTGAACGCGGAAATGGAAAGCCTTGTAAAATCAAGCAAGTGGAACTTTGGCAGAATGATTTACGGCGACGGTTCTGGTCTTTTGTCTTACATTACGTCAGCAAACGGCACCACTCTTACCTTAGAAAGTGTAGCGGCAATTTACGAAGGTATGCTTGTTGACGTAGTAAATCAACCGGGTAACGAAGGCAACGTACCTACCATTAGGGGTAGAAAGGTTTTATCCGTTGACAGAGAAGCAAAGAAAATCGTTATTGACGGTAGCGCAATCGTAATGGGCGAAAATATTTTCAGCGATTCATACATTGCAATTCAGGGCTCTGATTTCAAAGAAATTACAGGTCTTGGCGCACTTTCTAAATCTTATACGTCAACCCTTTACGGTATTAATTTAGAGAAAAACTCTTGGGCAAGGTCAAAGTGTATTGAAGCTCCCAACTCTTTTAGCGAACTCGCTATGCAAAAAATTATCGATAAGGCAGAAGAACTTACCAACAATAAATTCAACCTTATCTTGTGTTCTAACGCTACCCGCAGAAAGATTCTAAAGGGCTTTACGGCAGGTAAAAGTTATATCGTAACCGAAGATTTCGGCTACGGCTTTAACGCAATTAACTTTAACGGTATTCCTATCGTTGCCGATAGATTCTGTGACGATAACGTTATGTATTTACTTAACACCGACGACTTTGCTATGCATCAACTTTGCGATTGGCAATGGCTTGAAGACGATAAGGGTGCAATCTTAAAGCAAGTTCCCGGTAAGGCAACTTACACGGCAACCTTGGTTAAGTATGCAGAACTTATGTGTTCTAACCCTGGTGGTCAAGCATACGTTGACGGTTTGACCGCTATTTCAGAATAATACTTATAACTGTTGTTTGTCGGGCTCTTGTTAAAGCGCCCGACAAATTTTATAAAAGGAGAAAGCAATGAAAATTAAAGACGTAGTAAAAACTACCGCGCTGCTTTTAAGTAAAGAAAAGTTATATATGGCACTTTTAGGTGAAAACGGTATAGATAGCACGGACAACGAAACTTTAGCACTTGCAGACGTTATGACTAGGCTAGCTAATCTTGTCATAACCGAACTTGCAACTTCATATATACTTATGAAAAAGAGTGAAAAGGTAAACTTTACGGGTGGCGCGCTAAACTATTCAAGTTTAAGTGAAACGCCTATAAAAATTCTTGGCGTATACGACCTAAACGGCAATTCTTATACTTTTACCGTGCACCCTGACCGCCTAACTGCACCCACTAATTCCGCCGTTATAGAATATGCCTACGTTCCCGCTAATTACGATTTAGATTCTGTAATAGGTTATACTGAAAGCGACGTTTCTTTAAGAACGCTAGCGCTAGGGCTTGCGGCGGAATGTTGTATAGTAGAAGGCAGATTTGACGAAGCGGTTATGTGGCATAAACGCTATGAAGAAAGTGTGGAAAAGATATGTTGCCCTAAAAACGCAACTGTAAAGGAAAGGAGATTTATCTAATGGAAATGAAAAGTCTTTATAAGGTGCCCGTAACTGAAAAAAGCGCGGATATCAATTTTGAAAGCAACGGCGATAAATCGTTTAACGTAGTTGCAAACGGCACGTCTTTAACGGTTGCGCCTGTTACTTTTAAAAAAGTATGCACCTTGCCTAAAGATATAGTTCCCGCCCGCTTTTACCAAGTCGAAGGAAAAAGATATTGTTTAGATACCTTGGGAAACCTTTGGCAAGATATAGACGGCGTTTATACCCGCTTTGTAAACGCCTCTTTTACTAGCGAACCACATATCACGCCCGTAATTTATCAAGGTGAAAAGCGTATATTAATATTCTCTAAAGAAAAGGGGGTTTTAAAAGGACTTGGCGAAGAAGAAGTTACTATCCCTTACGGCAAGGCGTTTACGATATTTAAGGGAATGCTTTTCGTTGCAGAAGGAAGTGTGTTAAGGTTTAGCGCGCCCTTTAACTTTACCGATTTTACCATTGATTTAACCCTAGGCGGATTTATCGAAGTGGATAACGCTCTTGGTGAAATTATGGGTATAGCGCAAGGCAACGACGGTTTAACCTTGCTTTGCAAACACGGTGCAGTATATCTTGAAGTTAAAGGAGAAAGGGTAGAGTATACCTTAAAGAACTTACAAACGGACTATATAGACGTTAAAGATAATACCGTTGCGCAAGTAAACGGCGGACTTTGTTTTATAAGCGGTAATAAAATTTGCTATCTTAAGAAGGGCAAGATTGCCGAACATAATTTGCCAACTTATCTAGGGGAAATATTAGATTTTGGTGCTTGCAACCTAAACGGAGAAAGAATATATTTTGGTGCGGGCGGTGAAAATAGAACTTATTTTGTTTACGTTATCACAACTTTAGGCAACTTTATACTGTGCTTTTCTATCGATAAGAAAGAGTGTTATTTAGTTAACGCTAAACGCGGTATGTCTGCCGTGGGTGGACTTTTTGGCGCAAACGTTGAAACGAAAGATAGTCAAGGCGCAAACGAAACTCAAACGGAATATACGGTATACCGCGCGGTAATAGGCGGTAGCAAAAGCGCGCTAGCTAACGAAGAAGACGATTATAAAGGCTATTACCTATCTAATCCTATAAACTTTAACAATTCGCTATATAAACGCGTTAGCAAAATAAGTTTATCGGCTACTAGCCAAGGTCAATTAACCGTTTATGCAGAAGAAGGCAAAAAGACTTTTTCTATTAAAAAAGGCGAAAACTTTTTCCGCGCCAACCTGCGTTCTAGGGCGTTTACCTTTGAAGTTAACCTAAACGAAAACCGCGGTGGAATAAACCTAAACGTAACCTACGCTTTATAAGGAGAAAACTATGGAATTTACCTTACCAACCACAAAAGAAGAAATGTATTCAACGCTTAAAGAGTTATATCAATTTTATCGCATACGCCGTCAACTTCCCGTCCTAGAAGAAATACAGCCCCTGTCTTTAGAAAAAATGGACGTGCCCACCTTAACGGAAGAAGAAGTTAAGCAAATTGCTATAGCAAGGCTAAAACCCCTTCACACAAGGGAAATATTAAAGGAAAAAAGCACTATCAACGCGGAAATTAGCGGGCTTGAACTTAAGTATCAAATAGAGCAAACCAACTGTCAGTTGCTTATTGAAAAAACGGAAAAAAGTTTTGACGAAAGTATTGAAAAGGTTAAGCGACAAGCGGAAAACAACGGGGTGGCACACTCTAGCATTATCATTGATAAAATTGCAAAATTAGAAAGCGATAAAATTAACGCGGTGGCAAAAATTCAACAAGAAAGCGATGATAAAATTGCCGATATTATTTCTAAAAAAGTTGTTTTAGAAGAAAAAGTATCTACCGTGGATAGTTATTTTGAACAGGTGTTCACGCTTGAAATAAATAAAGAGTGCGAAACGGTTAAAAACGAACTATATAAAAAGCAAACGGACGCCTTTAAGTATAACAACGCTATAGATGAAAAAGAACAAAGATATCAAGGCACTATTACAAGCGCTAAAGCAAGTTTAGAATTAAAACTTAGTCAAATAGTAGGGGAATCTTTTAGTAAAGAACAACTTGTTGAAATGGGCTATTATAGTGACGTTATAAAATGCGTTACGGCTTATTACGATACTCTTGCACCCTTAACCGCATATCAAGATTTAAGCGGAGAAAAGGACGTTATAATTTACCTTGACGAATATTATTCAAACGTCTTATATAACTATCAAATGCGCGCCGTTTCATAACGATTAATTCGTTTACGTTGCACGTAAGAAATTAAAAAATATAAACACCCCTAAACGTTTTAATACGCAAGGGGTGTTTTTTTGTCCGTGCATTAACGGTTAAATTTATCGGGTAAAGTCAACGGCTAACAACGTTACTTTTAATTATTTATATATAACTAACTTTACAAATATTTTGCTTGGTGTTATAATATTCAAAAATGGGCTATTAGGGGCTTAAAATGAGTAAAAAGGTTAAAATAGGCAATTTATATATCGGCGGGGGCGAAAAAATCGCTATACAATCTATGTCCACCTATAAAACGGCGGATACCGTTAACGCCGTATCTCAAGCAATCGCGCTACAACAAGCGGGGTGTGATATTTTGCGCTATTCCGTAACCGACCTAGCCGATGCTAAAGCCTTTAAGGAAATTAAAAATAAGGTTGATATCCCACTTGTTGCCGATATTCACTTTGATTATAAACTTGCCCTTGCATCTATTGACGGCGGTGCAGATAAAATTAGAATTAACCCCGGTAATATCGGGTGCGAAAACAACGTTAAAGCAGTTGCAGATGCGTTAAAGAGTGCAAAAATTCCCGTAAGAGTTGGCTCTAACACGGGTAGCATTGAAAAGGAATTTTTAAATAAATACGGCAAAAACGAAATATCCCTTGGCGAAAGTGCCCTTAAAAACGTTGCTATTTTAGAAAAATACGGCGTGGATAATATAGTAATTTCCGTTAAAGCGTCAGACGTTCCGCTTATGGTTAAAGCGTATGAATATATCGCTAAAAAAACCGATTATCCCTTGCATTTAGGGGTTACTGAAGCGGGCACGGAATATAGCGGTATAATAAAAAATTCCGTAGGTATTGGCGCGCTATTGCTTAAAGGTATAGGGGATACTTTGCGCGTAAGTTTATCGGCAGACCCCGTGCGCGAAGTTATTGCAGGGCGCGGTATTTTATCCGCTCTTAATTTAGAAAACGACTGCGCTAAAGTTATCGCTTGCCCAACTTGTGGCAGATGTGAATGGGACTGTATGGCGTTTGCAAGTAAGGTGGAAAATTACCTTCAAAACGTTAAAAAACCCCTTAAAGTTGCCGTTATGGGTTGCGTGGTTAACGGCCCGGGTGAAGCGGTTGATGCCGACCTTGGTATTGCAGGCGGAAAGGACGGTTGCGTTCTTTTTGTCAAAGGCAAGGTCGTTAAAAAAATTGAAAAAGAAAACGTAGAAAAAGAATTTTTTGCGGAGATTGATAAATGTTTAAGATAAAAAGCGCCGAAGAGATTTTGGCGTCTTTGCGCGCTATCGATATAAGCCTATCTAAGTTAAAGATAAGTTCGATAGAAATAAACAAAGCGCAAAGTAGCATAACGTATAATTTTATATGCGACAAAGCGGTTGACGAAATAATTAAGTCCGCCATCTTGCGCGAAGTGGAAAAACATACTTCGCCGTTTTTTTCGCTTGTAAAAGTTACCGTTAGAAAAATCGTTTGCGACAGCGAATTAATAAACAAAGAAATCTTCGACTATTTAAGTGTTAAAACCCCGTCGATAAGCGTATTTCTAAAGACCACCGATATTATGTCGGCAGTCGTTGGCGACGTTGTAAAATACACCCTTCGTTTAACTAAAGACGGCATTGAATATGTTACTAAAACGGGACTACTTAGAAAACTTAACGAACATTTGTCGCATAAGTTCTGCGCAGATTTCGTTGGCAATACCGACCAAAAGGAACTAGAAGAAACTATAAGTTTACTAGACGAACAGGTTTACGAAACGGAACTAGAACGCATTAACTATCGCACCATAAAAGTTAGCGACGTAGTCGTTATAGACGATATCACAATGGGCGATACCGCAGTTTACATAGAAGACGCTAAAAGCGGTAACCTAACCGTTTGCGGTAAAATAACGCAAATTTACGAAAAGACAACAGAAAAGGGTAAACCCTTTTTCGTAATTCACCTAGACGACCAAACGGGGACTTTAAGCGGGCTATATTTTTCGCGCAAGAACACCTATGAAAGTATCCGCCGTTTAGCGGTAGAAGATGAAATTATCGTTTCAGGCACTATGGGAGAGTGGAAAGGCAAACCGTCTTTTACAATGCAAAAAATTAACCGTTGCACTTTGCCGAAAGACTTTGTTAAAAAAGAAAGGTTCAAAAAAGAAACGCCCAAAAACTATAAACTTATTTTCCCAGAACCCGCTAGCACGGTTAAGGTTTCAAGCGTATTTGACGATAGAAACGCGTTGCCGGAAGAATTAACTTCAAAAACCTACGTGGTGTTTGACGTGGAAACGACAGGCACCGACGTTATGAACGAAGGCATTACGGAAATAGGCGCGGTAAAAATTGTTAACGGCAAAATAGTAGAGCAGTTTACAAGCCTTATTAAACCCGACTATCCCATCAGCGCGGAAATAACCGCCCTTACGGGTATAGACGAAAATCTTGTAAAAGATTCGCCAAAAATATCCGCCGTTATGCCAGACTTTATTAAGTTTATAGATGGGGCTACCTTGGTTGCGCACAACGCCGAATTCGATACGAAATTCTTAAAGCGTTTTGCCACGGCAGAAGACTATGCTATCACTAACCCCGTTATAGATACGCTAGAGATGGCGCGCAAATATTTGCCACAATTAAAAAAGCATAAACTAAACGTTATTGCAGATTATTTCGGCATAATTTTCCATCACCATAGGGCGCTATCAGATGCATACGCTACGGCAGAAGTCTTTATAGAACTTATGAAAATTAAACATAGAACTTAAAAAAGACAAAAAACGCGCTAAATTTTAGCGCGTTTTACTATATTAAAAGCCCAAAAAATTAAAAATGGGTTAAAAATACTTGCAAAACCTTAATATCTATGATATTATAGTATGGCAATAAGATAGTTTGACTTGATTATGAGAACGGTTTGCCGTTCTCATATCTTTTTTTAAGGAGAGTAAATGAAGATAAAACCTATCGAAGAAATTACCGCGCTTTGCGAAAAGATTGCCACCCCGCTTGGCATAAGGGTTGTAGAAGTAGAGTTTAAGCAAGGCAAAAACCCCGCGCTTACCATTTACATCGATAAAGACGGCGGAATGGATTTAGATACTTGTGAAATTTTTCATAACGCTATCTTTGACCCGCTAGACGAACTAGACCCCACCTTTAACACCCCCTATACCTTAAACGTAAGCAGTCCCGGTGCAGATAGACCTTTTAAGACGGAGCAAGACTTTTTAAGTCATATCGGCAAAAAGGTAGAAGTTAAACTTTATTCATCCGTTGCAGGCAAAAAGATGTACGACGGAATTTTAACTTCTTACGACGGTAAAACGGCAACCTTGCAAGTTGATAAAAAAACCACTTTCACGCTAGATATGAAAAACGTGGTTAAAATGAACGAATATATCGATTTTAATTAAGCAACTATTTACCGAAAACTTATAGCGGTAAAAAACATAAATTTAGAAAAAATTAAGCATTTTTATTAAAGGAGAACAAAATGATAAATCAAGATTTCTTTTTGGCACTTGAAGATTTGGAAAGGGAAAAGGGCATATCTTCAGCGGATTTTCTTTCCGCTTTAGAAGACGCGCTCGTAATCGCTTACAAAAAGCACACGGGTGAAGCATCAGGCGTAATGGTAAAGGCTGTACCCGAAAAAAAGACCATTAAAATTTACAGTTATAAAAACGTAGTAGAAGAAGTGGTTGACCCTGATAAAGAAATCAGCGTTGAAGAAGCCAAAGAAATTAAGAAGTCTTATAAGGCAGGCGATATGGTTTCACAAGAAATTCAATCTAAGGCTTTTGGCAGAATTGCAGCGCAAACTGCAAAGCAAGTTCTTATGCAAAAGTTGCGTGAAATTGAACGCGCTAACACGGTAAACGAATTCGAAGATAAAGAAGGCGAACTTATGGCTTGCACCGTTCGTCGTGTAGAAGACGGTAACGTTTACGTAGAAATCGGCGGTAAAGAAATTGAAGGTATTTTAATGCCTAAAGACCAAGTTCAAGGCGAAAAATACGAAGTTAACCAAAGGCTTAACGTTTACGTTAAAAAGGTTAAAAACACCGGCAAGCAAGCACAAATCGTGGTATCAAGAACTTCAAACGGTTTAGTTCGCAGATTATTTGAAAACGAAGTTCCCGAAATTAAGCAAGGCTTAGTTCAAATTAAATCTATCGCGCGTGAACCCGGTCAAAGAACCAAGATTGCAATCTATAGTGAAGACGCTATGATAGATGCAGTTGGCGCATGCGTTGGTAACAAGGGCGCACGTGTAAACGCTATCGTTAGCGAACTTGGTAACGAAAAAATCGATATTATTTTATGGAGTGAAAACCCCTTAGAATTCATTTCTAAAGCGTTATCACCCGCAAAAGTATTAAAGGTTGTTCAAACGGGTGAAGAATCTGCAGTTGCAGTTGTTCCCGATGATAAGTTATCACTTGCTATCGGCAGAAGTGGTCAAAACGTACGTCTTGCCGTAAGACTTACCGGTTGGAAAATTGACGTTAAGGCACAAAGCGCTGCGGGCGAATTCGGCGTAACCGAAGAAGAAAACGCAGACTTTGATTTTGCAGAATAATTAGGTAGCGGAGATAAATTAATGACCGAAAAAAAAGTACCCATGCGCACGTGCATTGCTTGTAGAGAATGTAAGCCCAAGCGTGAACTTGTAAGAATCGTAAAGTCAGGCGATAATATCTTTGTCGATTTTACGGGCAAGGCTAACGGTAGGGGCGCTTACGTATGTAACGACGCAAACTGTATAGCAAAGTTAAAAAAGCAAAAGGGGTTGAACCGCGCTTTTTCCTGTCAGGTAGAAGATTCGGTTTACGACGCCGTTTTGGAGGCTATCGTTGGAAAGAAAGACTAAAGCGGAAACCTTTATCGGTTTTATACTGCGCGCAAAAAAATATCGCGTTGGGTTAAACTCAATAGCGTCTATAAAACGTGCAAACTTAATAATCGTTTGCAGGTCGGCGGCGGAAAATACGATAAACGAAGGGGTTTCTTTTGCAAAAAAATTTCATTGTCCGTTGATAAAAACTAAAGAAAGGCTTTTAGAAGACTTTATAAACCGCCCGAACGCTAAAGTAATGGCGGTAACGGATAAGGCGCTAGCAAAAGCGCTATTAGATAATATTGAAAACGACTTTGTTTCAGTTGAACAGGAGAGATAGTTTATGGCAGAAAATAAAGAAATGCATTTTGATAATCTAAAAAAAGTAAATAGTATTTTAACTGACGGCGGTATAAAGAAGGCGTCTAGCGACGTTAACGATTTAGCAAAAAGCCTTAAAGAATTAAAAAAGAAATTAGAAAGCAAGATTGTTGAATTTGAAAAGGCAAGCGCTGAAAACGTAAAGGCGGTTAGCGAAAAGGTTGTTGAACCCGCTCCCGTTGCACCCGTCGTTGCTGAAAAGGTAAGCGAAGAAGGTGCTAGCGAAAAGGTTCAAGAAGAAAAACCCGCTAAGAAGACCGTAAAGGAAAATAAGGCAGAATCTCAAGAAAAGGTTGCCCCCGTAGAAGAAGTGGTTGCTGAAACACCCGCACCCGCTGATAAACCTGTGGAAAAACCCGCCGAAAAGCCAGCTGAAAAGCCTGCACCAAGAAAGGAATTCGTCGTTGAAGAAAAACAACGTCCGTCTTGGGTACGCCGTCCTACAGAACAGGAAAAAACACCCGTAGAGAGAAAACCCGCTAAAGATGGCGGTTATAAAAAAGAAGGCGCACCTTCGTTTAAGCAAAATAACGCCGGTGGCAGTAAAAAGCCCGCGGCAACTTTCGTTGCGCCCCCCGTTATCGCGCCCACAGACAATAAGCGCGCTAACTTCCAAAAGAAAAAACAAGGCGAAAAGTCTTACGACGATAAGCGCCCCGCAAAACGCGCACCCCTTATCCGTAACAACGTTGATATTGACGATTTTGATGAAAACAAGACGGGTTACAGAAAGATGCGCCCCGCTAAAAAGAATAAAGCGGAACAAACTTCTGCCATTAAAATTGAAAAGGCAGTATTAAATAGCGACGTTATTCCCTTAAAGGTTTTAAGTGAAAAAATCGGTATTACTGCAGCGGAAATCACTAAGCGTCTATTCAAAGAAGGCATTATGAAAACCATTAACGATAGTATCGACTTTGATACTGCGGCTTTCATTGCGGCAGACCTTGGCATTGAACTAGAACTTAAACTTGACAAGACTGCAGAAGACGTATTAAGCGAAGGTTTCGACACCAACGTTGACGATGCGGACAAGTTAGTTCGCCGTCCCCCTGTAGTTACCGTTATGGGTCACGTTGACCACGGTAAAACTTCACTTTTAGACAGAATTAAAAAGACCAACGTTACCGCAGGCGAAGCGGGTGGTATTACCCAACATATCGGGGCATATCAAGTTACCGTTGGCGGTGAAACTATCACTTTCTTAGACACCCCTGGACACGCTGCGTTTACGGCAATGCGCGCCCGCGGTGCGCAAGCAACCGATATCGCAATTTTGGTTGTTGCTGCAGACGACGGCATTATGCCCCAAACTATTGAAGCAATAAGCCACGCTAAAGCGGCAAACGTTCCTATAATCGTTGCAATTAACAAAATTGATAAACCCGAATCAAATATTGATAGAATCAAAACTCAACTTACCGAAAACGGTCTTTTACCTGAAGAATGGGGTGGCGATACTATCTTATGTCCCGTATCTGCAAAAACAGGCGCTGGTATAGACGCGCTTTTAGAAAACATTAACGTTGTTGCGGAAATGGCAGAACTTAAAGCCAACCCCGACAGAAAGGCTAAGGGTGTTGTTATCGAAGCAAAACTAGACCAAAGCCGTGGTCCTATCGCAACGATACTCGTTCAAACGGGTACGCTTAAGGTTGGCGATAACGTTATCGTTGGCACGGTTACCGGTAAGATTAGGGCAATGACTGACGATAAGGGCAGAAAGGTAACTTCCGCAGGTCCTTCAGCCCCCGTATCAATTATGGGCTTAGATGAAGTTCCGGGCGCTGGCGACATTATGTACGCCGTAGAACAAGAAAAACTTGTTAAGATGGTTGCCGAAGAACGTAAGAGATTAGAACGCGAAAATATGATTAAAGCAGCGTCTAAGGTTAGCCTAGACGACGTATTTAACAAGATTAGCGAAGGCGAAATGAAAGGTCTTAACATTATCGTTAAGGCAGACGTTCAAGGCTCTGTTGAAGCGGTTAAACAATCACTTGAAAAACTTTCTAACGAAGAAGTTAAGGTTAACGTTATTCACGCACAAGCAGGTGCGATTAAAGAAAGCGACATTATGCTTGCAGAAAGTTCAAACGCTATCATCATCGGCTTTAACGTGCGCCCCGATTCTAACGCAAAAACTATCGCGGAACGTAGCGGTGTAGATATTAAACTTTACCGCATTATTTACGAAGCGATTGAAGACGTTGAAAAGGCACTTAAAGGTATGCTTGCACCCAAGTTTACTGAAATTTATTTGGGTAAGGCAGAAGTTAGAGAAGTGTTTAAGATTACCGGCGTAGGTCAAGTAGCAGGTTGTTACGTAACCGAAGGTAAGATTATCCGTAGCGGTAAACTTCGTATCTATCGCGACGACGTTATGATTACTGAAGGTAACGTTCTTCAACTTAAACGCTTTAAGGACGACGTTAAAGAAGTTGCTCAAGGCTTTGAATGTGGTATGTCTATCGAAAAGTTCAACGATATCAAGATTGGCGACTTTATCGAATGTTATCAAGTAGAAGAACAAAAGGACTAGAATATGTACGGAAAAGTAAGTCGTGCGGATAGGCTTAACGCTGAATTCCGCAAAGAAATTTACGAAATAATAACAAAAAAATTAAAAAACCCTTTAATTACGGGTATGGTTTCTATACTTCGCGTGGACACAAGCAAAGATTTATCCCACGCGAAAGTATACGTAAGCGTTTTTGCTAGTAACGAAGAAAAGCGTAAAACCACCTTTGAAGCAATTAAAGGGGACGCTAAAAAAATCAGGTATGAACTTGCGCGCGTTATCCGTGCAAGAACTGTGCCCGAACTTCACTTCTTTTTAGACGATTCTATGGAATACAGCGCTAAAATGAACAAACTTTTTAACGATATTAAAAAGCAAGAAGAAGAAAAAGCAAACTCTACCGCGGTAAAAACCGAAGATAATAACCAAGGCTAAAGGGTAGAGAAAGAAATTTGGCAGTTATGGAATTAAAATTAATAGCGGAAAAATTAAAAAAAGAAAGAAAGATTGCGCTTTTTTGTCACGTTAGACCTGACGGGGACACTATAGGCGCGTCTTTTGCGTTAAAGCACGGTTTAGAATATTTCGGCATACCCACCGACGTTTATTGCGACGATATTCTCCCTGAAAGATTTGATTTTATCTTGCAAGGCGAAACGGTTAAAAATACACTCTCTTGCGGTGAATATTCCGCCCTTGTTAGCGTTGACTGTGCCGACGTAACTAGACTTGGCGCTTTTACCGAAGAATTTTTATCCTTTAAGAACACCTATAATATAGACCACCACGTTTCAAACAATCGCTATGCAAAAATAAATTACGTTGTGGATAAATCGGCAAATTGCCAAAACGTTTACGATTTGTTAATGGAAATGAACTATCCGTTAGAAGAAAAAGTCGCTAATTTTTTAGCGATGGGGCTTTGCACGGATACGGGTGCTTTCCGCCACAAAAACGTTACCGCGGAAACCCTTTTTACCGCGTCTAAACTTGTCGAAGCGGGTGCAGATTTAAATAAAATTTGCTTTTATATGTTTACCCGTCAATCTAAAGAAAGGGCACGCCTTTTCGGTATCACTATGCAAAAGATACGCTATTATTTAGAAGGTAAGTTCGCAGTTGCTATAACCACGCTAGCTGACGTTGAAAAAAGCGGTGCAAACCCCGATGAAACTGAAGGGTTTATCGACTTCGTTATGGGTATTAAAGGTGTAGAAGTTGGCGCTTGCCTATTAGAAATGGCACCCGATAAATTTAAGGTAAGTTTGCGTTCTAAAGGTGCAGACGTAAGCGGTGTTGCAAGCACTTTTGGTGGTGGTGGACACACTCTTGCAAGCGGTTGCCGTATCAACGCTCCGTTAGAAGAAGTTGTTGATAAACTAACTTTTACGGTAAGTAGATATTTGCCAGAATAAACTTTTAACGTTTGTATCTATCAAAACCCCGCAGTAAATAAAAATGCAAAAAAATAAAAGGCTTTAATTATGAAAGGCTTTATAAATATCATTAAGCCCAAGGGTATGAGTTCTGCTTACGCCGTTGGTGCAGTTAAACACAAATTAAAAGTACCGTGTGGTCATATGGGCACGCTAGACCCTATGGCATCGGGAATTTTACCGATAGGCATTGGCAAAACGTCAAGGCTTTTTCAGTTTTTACTAGATAAAAACAAAACTTACGAAGCGGTTTTCCGTTTCGGCGCGTTAACCGATACGCTAGATATAACGGGCACGGTTACAATGGACGGTGGAACAATCCCCACCGAAGAGCAAATCAAGGCGATTTTGCCAAATTTTATAGGCGAAATTGAACAAGTTCCCCCTAACTATTCGGCAAAATGTATAGACGGCAAGCGCGGTTACGAACTTGCAAGGCGGGGTGTAGAATTTAGTTTACCCGCCAAAAAGGTAACCATATTAAATATTGAATATTTAGGCAAAAAAAGTGAAACGGACTTTGCCTTTAAAATAGACTGCAAGGGCGGAACTTATATCCGTTCACTTGCACGCGATATAGGTATTGCACTTAATACTTATTGTATTATGGCGGAACTTGACCGTACCGCTTGCGGTGTGTTTACCTATGAAAACGGCGTTTCCGTTGAAGAATTTAAGGCGTCTAATACCGCGCAAGACTTTTTGCTTGCACCCGATATTGCCATCGACTATCCTAAACTAGTTTTAACGGGCGAACAAGCGCAAAAGATTTTAGACGGTGTGTTTTTAAATTACGGCTTTAAAAACGGCGTTTACAGGGTATATAATCAAAGCGAATTTTGGGGCGTTGGCGAAGCGAAAAACGGCGTTCTTAAAATTAAGGCTTACGTAAGATAATTAAGGAATATTTATGGCAGATTTGATTGGCAAAACGCCCACGGTAATTGCGCTAGGATACTTTGATAGCGTTCATATCGGGCACCAAAAAGTTATAAATAAAGCGTTAACCGTTGCGGAAAATTTATCTGCAAAAACGGTAGTTTTCACCTTTAACGGAGACCTTAAAAGCGCACTCTACGGCTCTTTAGAAGGTTGCGTTTACACGGTGAACGAACGCGAATATATCCTTGCCGACCTAGGTGTTAACGAAATGCTTTCAGCACCCGTAAGCAAGGCTTTTTTGTCAAAGGGTAAGCGCGCTTTTTTAAATTATATAAATAAAAATTACGACGTTAAAGCATACGTTTGCGGTAACGATTACCGCTTTGGAAATAAGGGCTGTGGCGACGTTAAGTATCTTAAAAAATACGCTAAAGCCCACGGTCAAAACGTCGTTATCGTAGATACCGTTTTATCAAACGGTAAAAAGATTGCCACCACCGAAATTAAAAAACTTTTAATTAACGGTGAAATTGAAAAGGCAAACCAACTGCTTGGCAGGGCGTATTCGGTAACGGGCACCGTTTTTAAGGATAGAAGCGTTGGTGCAAGCCTTGGTTTTCCCACGGTAAACATAGGTGTTTCAAACGAAAAACTCTCATTTAAAAAGGGGGTTTATGCGGGGCACGTTTACGTTGACGGCAAAAAGCATACCGCCGTTATAAACTATGGCGCAAGACCAACTTTTAATCTTGCTACTTCTCTTATAGAAGGGCATATTTTAGATTATAGTGGCGACCTTTACGGCGCGGAATTAACCATTTATTTTGATTATTTTTTGCGCGACATTATAAAATTTAATTCAAAAGAAGACCTTATTGAAAGGCTTAAACAAGACGTAGATAAGGTAAGAGAAAAGAAAAATGATTAAGTTTGGACCAAGTGGAAACTCAATAGCCTTTACGATAGCGGGCAACAAAACTAGCGAACAGTCTGCTTTATGGGTTAAAAATATGGGGCTAGATTGCTTTGAATATTCTTTCGGCAGGGGCGTTAATATGACGGACGAGCGCGCACTATCTATCGGCAACGCATTTGCAAACGCGGGGATAGAGATAAGCGTTCACGCGCCCTATTATATCAACCTTGCTAACCCAGAAGAAGACAAGGCGAATAGCTCCTTCAACTATATAATTGATTCTGCAAAAAAGGCAAAACTTTTAGGTGGCAAGCGCATAGTTTTTCACCCCGCAAGCCAAGGAAAGTTAGATAGAGAAACTGCCGTTAACCTTACGATAGAAAGGCTTAAACACCTAACGGATATAGTTTATCAACAAGGCTTAGACGATATGATTTTTTGCCCCGAAACTATGGGTAAACTTGCCCAAATAGGCACTATAGAAGAAATTACTTCTTTTTGCGCCATAGATAACATTTACACCCCTTGCGTAGATTTTGGACACGTTAACGCTAGAGAGCAAGGCAGTCTTAAAACCACGCTTGACTATCAAGACCGCCTAGATTATATGACGGATAAACTAGGGCACGATAGGGTAAAGAACTTCCATATCCATTTTTCAAAAATAGAGTACACTATCAAGGGAGAAGTTCGCCACCTAACCTTTGAAGATAAGGTTTATGGGCCGGACTTTACACCCCTTGCAATCGCACTAAAAGAGCGCAAACTTACGCCTTATATAATTTGCGAATCGGCAGGTACGCAAGATATAGACGCCCTTAATATGAAAAACATTTATAATAGTATATAAGTGTTAATCTATTTTCACTATTAACTTGACTATTTGTCTAATGTTTGGTACAATATATCCGTATGAGCAAAAACCTTAAATTAGGTAAAAAAACCGCCCTACTTTTAACGGGCAAAACGGACAGGCTATACTATTCGGGCATAAATTTAGACGAAGGTATAGTTGTTAAAACTGATAAAAGCGTTACCCTTTTTACCGACGCGCGCTATTTTGGCGCATACCAAAGTCAAGCGGAAAGTAACGGCGTTGACCTAAGGCTTTATAAAGGGTATAGCGACCTAAAAGCGTTTTTTAAGGAAAACAAGATTAAAAAAGTTTTCTTAAACTATAACGTAACCACGGTTAGCGAACTTATAAATATAAAAAAACAAGGCGTTTTAGTTTCTAACGGTGCAAGCCTTATCGCAAAAGACCGCGAAATTAAAAGCGATAAAGAACTATCCCTTATATTAAAAGGGTGTGAAATAACCTTTAAGGCGCTTGAAAAAACCTTGCCTAAAATTAAAGCGGGCGTAACCGAAAAACAAATTGCCACTTTAATTGAAAAAGAAATGATGAGTTTAGGTGCGGAAGGCACGGCTTTTGATAGTATCGTTGCTTTTGGCGTTAACTCTGCAATTCCCCATCACGAAACGGGTGATACGGTATTAAAAGAAAATCAAGTGGTTTTAATTGATATCGGCGCAAAATATAAAGGGTATTCTGCTGACCTTACTAGAACTTATTTTTACGGCAAACCAGACGATACGTTTATTGAAAGATATAACGCCGTTTTAACGGCTAACGAAAAGGTGGAAAAGGAAATTTCCGTTGGCATCTTGGGTAAACGGGCAGACGCTATTGCAAGAGAATATTTGAAAGGGCAAAACCTTGATAAATATTTTACCCACTCTTTAGGGCACGGCTTAGGGCTTGATATTCACGAAAGTCCCACGCTATCGCCAAAGGGTGAAACGCCCCTTTCAAACGATATGGCGTTTACTATAGAGCCGGGCGTATATTTTGACAATGAATACGGCATAAGGATAGAAGACACCGTATATCTAAGTAACGGCACGCTTTTTAGGGCGTATACCGATGATAAAGGCTTAAAAACCTTATAAAAACAAATGTAAACAAAGCAAAAAATTGCTTTTTAATAAACTAAAAAACATAGAAAAACTTTTTTCAAGGAGAAACATTTATGATTTCAGCAGGCGATTTTAGAAAGGGCGTAACCTTTGAATACGAAGGTAAAATCTACACTATCGTAGACTTCCAACACGTTAAACCCGGTAAGGGCGCAGAGTTCGTTAGAACTAAGATGAAAGAAGTTGTAGACGGCATAGTTTTAGAAAAAACTTGGAACCCCACCGAAAAACTTCAAGAAGCACACATCGAAACCAGAAATATGACCTATTCTTACAACGATGGCGAACTTTACTACTTTATGGACCAAGATTTTAACCTTGTTCCCCTAAACTACGACCAAGTTGAAGAAGCGTTAAAATGGATTAAAGAAAACGATAACGTTATCGTAAAATTCTATAAAGGTTCAGCATTCTCAGTTGACTGCGAAAACTTCGTAACCTTACGCGTTATCGAAAGTGACCCCTCAGTTAAGGGCAACACCGCAACTAACGCTACTAAAGACGCTGTTTTAGAAACGGGTGTTAAAATTCAAGTTCCCATGTTCGTTAACGAAGGTGAACTTATCAGGGTTGACACCAGAACGGGCGAATACATGGAACGTGTAAAAGGCTAAACTATAACTTTGCCCGCTTTTATATGTTAAAGGCGGGCATTTTTATTTTTTACAGTATATCGTAATTTAATTTTTACGGCATACGGCTTTATATTTTTTATAGAAGAAACGTTAAGTCAAGCAAATAATTAAAGGTAAGTTAATTGAAAACGGCACTAATTACGGGCGCAAGCGGTGCAATAGGAAAGGCTATTGCCAAAACCTTTTTAGAAAAGGGTTATTTTGTAATTGCGCAATACAATAGCGATATAGACGGTATAAATTCCCTTAAAAACTACGCGTTAGAAAAGGGTTTTTTAGACTATTTATTTACCGTTCAAGCAGATTTTAACGATAGCGCGTCTATCGAAGAAATGCTGTCTATAGTCAACAAAAGTTTTAAGCGTATAGACGTTTTGGTTAACAATGCTGGCATAGACCTTTATAAACTTGTAACCGACACTAGCGATTTAGAATTTGACACCGCCTTTAGCGTAAACGTTAAATCGGCGTTTAAAATTACTAAAGCACTTCTTCCCGCAATGATATCTAAGGGACAAGGCAACGTAATTTTTATATCTTCCATCCTTGGCGAAAAGGGTGGCAGTATGGAAACGGTATATTCTTTAACCAAATCCGCACTTATCGGTTTTAGCAAGGCGTTATCTAAAGAAGTGGGAATTTCAGGCGTGCGCGTAAACTGTGTATGCCCGGGCGTTATTGATACCCCTATGAACTCTCGCTTTACTAAAGAAGAGATGCAAGACTTAATTGAAAGAACGGCGCTAAATAGGGTTGGTACACCAGAAGAAGTTGCATCGGTAGTTTACTTTCTAGCAAGTGACGACGCAAGTTTTATAACGGGGCAAACTATAACGGTAGACGGCAACTTTACCGTATAGAAAAGTTATTTAGAGTTTTTTATTTGTCCATATAAAATTTGTTTATATCCTTTTTATATAAATTTTGCTAAATTAAAAGGCGAAAAACGATAGTAAATATCTAGCGAAATCGCTATACGATATTAAAGGGATAAAAGGGCGCGATATAACTAAAACTAAACTCTAAAACCTTGAAAAATTTTTAAGTTTATAGTATAATTTTTAAGTAATAAAAAAGGCGCGGATATTAGCGCGTTAAGGAGAGAAAATGTTAACAGCAATTACCGGTATTAACTGGGGTGACGAAGGCAAAGGCAGAATGGTAGACTTACTTAGTAGCGATTACGACGTAGTAGTTCGTTACCAAGGTGGCAACAACGCAGGTCATACCGTTATTAACGAAAAGGGTAAGTTCATCTTAAACCTATTACCATCTGGCATTTTACGTGAAGAAGTTGTAAACGTAATGGGCAACGGTATGGTTGTTGATATTAAACACTTGGTTGAAGAAATGGGTAGACTTCGCGACGGTGGTATCACCATTACCCCCGACAACCTTAAAATAAGCGACAAGGCTGTAATTTGCATGCCTTACCACGTTTTACTTGACTGCTTAGAAGAAAACCGTCTTGCAGACAAAAAGTTCGGTTCAACCCGCCGTGGTATCGCACCCGTTTACAGCGATAAATATATGAAAAAGGCTATCCGTATGGGCGAACTTCGTGATTACGACAAGTTAAAATCTCGCCTTGCTGATATTTTAGAATGGAAGAGCTTAACGGTAGAAAAAGTTTACGGCGACAAGGCATTAGTTTTAGATGAAATGATGGCGCATATTCAAAAATACGGCGACGTTCTTCGTCCCTTTATTTGCGATACTTCACTTTATCTTAACAATGCTCAAAAAGACGGCAAAAAGATTATGTTCGAAGCGCAACTTGGCGCTCTTCGTGATATCGACTTCGGTATCTATCCTTACACAAGTTCATCAAACTCTATCGCAGCATACGCACCTATCGGCGCAGGCGTTCCTAACCTTAAATTAGATTTGTCTATCGGTATTATGAAGGCATATTCAACCTGCGTTGGTGAAGGTCCTTTCACCGCTGAATATTTTGGCGACAAGGCAGAAGCGCTCCGCAAGGCTGGTGGCGAATACGGTGCGGCAACCGGCAGACCCCGTAGAGTTGGTCCGTTTGACGTAGTAGCGTCTAAATACGGTATAAGAATGCAAGGTGCAGATGAAATTGCACTTACCAAACTAGACGTTTTATCAGAATTTGATGAAATTGAAATTTGCGTTGCTTACGAACTTGACGGCAAGACTATCACAGACTTCCCCTTCACAACCGACCTAGACGCTTGCAAACCCGTTCTTAAAACTGTTAAGGGTTGGAAATGCGACATAAGTGGTTGCAGAAAGAAAGAAGATTTACCCAAAGAAGCCATTGAATACGTTGAACTTTTAGAAGAACTTATCGGCTCTAAAATTAAATACGTATCCGTTGGTGCAGAACGCGAAGCATATATCATTTTATAATAACGTAAAATCAAAAGGGGGCGGTAAATATCGCCCCCGTTTGTAATAATAGGCTATTGATAACAAGTATAATGAAAAGACAAAGTGGAATTTTAATGCCCGTGTTTTCCTTACCTAACGATTACGGTATAGGTGATTTTGGCACAACGGCTTACAACTTTATAGACTATTTAGAAAGCGCAGGGCAAAGCCTATGGCAAACCTTACCCTTGGTGCAAACGGGGTACGGTAATTCGCCCTATTCTTCGGTGTGTTCATATTCTTTTAACCCCTATTTTATAAGCCCAGAACTTTTGGTTAAAGACGGCTTACTCACCAAAGAAGAAATAGGTTTTACGGTAACTAAAGAGTGCGATACGGTAAACTACGGCGACCTTTACGCCGTGCGCTACCCTATGCTAAGAAGTGCTTTCGCGCGCTTTGATAAAGCCGATAAATCGTTTAAGGCGTTCATAAAAAAGGGCGAATATTATAACTACGCGCTTTTTATGGCACTTAAATACGCGTCTGGTCAAAAACATTTTTACGAATGGGAAGATAAGTATAAATTCCGTAATGAGTCCGCTCTTAAAACGTTTGCCACCGATTATAAAGAAGAACTTCTTTTTTGGCAATTCGTTCAATTTATAGCAAAAAAACAATGGCTAGAACTTAAAAAATACGCCAATAATAAAGGTGTAAAAATTATAGGCGACTTACCCCTTTACGTTGCGCTAGATAGCGTTGACGTGTGGGAAAACCCCGCACTTTATAAACTTAACGGGGACTTTACACCCAAAAAAGTTGCGGGCGTACCCCCAGATTATTTTTGTGCAGACGGGCAACTTTGGGGCAACCCCGTATATGACTATGAATACCACCAAAAAGATAATTTTTCTTGGTGGACTAACCGTATAAAGCGCACGCTAACCATATTCGACTACGTAAGAATTGACCACTTCCGCGGGCTTGATAGATACTTTGAAATAGACTCTTTTGCCACCAATGCGCGTGTGGGCGAGTGGATAGACGTTCCTAGCGACCAATTATTTAGCGCAATTCACCAAAAGGTAAACAAAAACCGCATTATTGCCGAAGATTTAGGCATTATCGACGACGGTGTTCGCGCCCTTCTTAAAAAGGTGGGCTATCCAGGGATGAAAATTTTATCCTTTGCTTTTAACGGAGAAAAGGACAATTTATACCTTCCACAGCATATAGATAAAAATGCGGTATGTTATACGGGCACTCACGATAACGATACCCTTGTCGGCTTGATAAACGGTATGAGTGAATGGGACAAAAATTGCCTAATTTCAGGCGTAAAAGAAAGCCTTGATATCTTTGATATTGATTTAGAAATTGATACGACGGAAAAACTTGCAAAAGCGGTGATAGAACTTGGGTTTAAGTGCAAAGCAAACACCTTTATTTTGCCTATGCAAGACGTTCTTTTAATGGACGGAGCGTACCGCGTAAATGCACCGGGAACGGTTGGCGCGTTCAATTGGTCGATAAGGTTTTTAGAAAAAGATTTTTCAAAGAAAAGCGCAAACTATATAAAAGAACTTACCGTAAAATATAAAAGGTAATTTTAAGGAAAAAATTGTGTTAAACAGGGAAAGCAAGGTTAGAATAATACTAGTATGGATAACGGTAGCGTTAATTTTGGCTACCCTACTTTTCATATGGGGAAATTCTTGCCAACCCAAACAAGTTTCAGCAAAAACTTCGCAAAGCGTTTACGAAAAGGTTGAACCCGTGCTTAGCGCAACTTTTGGTAAAGGCGTTATCACGCACGAAATTTTTAGAAAAATTGCCCACAGCGTTGAATTTATGCTTTTAGGGGTTGAACTTGTTCTTTTTACTTGCTTAGTTTACGGCACGCCCTATAAATATACCTTTCAAATAATAGCGTTTGGCTTTGCGGTTGCAGGGCTAGATGAAAGCATACAAATAATATCCCGCCGTGGCCCGCGTATAACCGACGTGCTTATCGACGGTGCGGGGCTTATCCTTGCTATCGCGCTAATATACCTTTTGCGCCTAATTGTATATCTAATCCAAACTATTATCGCAAAAAAGAAACACCGCAAACAAAATGCAAAATAATCCGCATTACATAATCGAAAAATGAAAAATAAAACAGTTTCATAAAAAAGCAAAAACGCCAACTATGTGCGTCACTCATAGGGATTTAAATTATGCAATTTAGAAGACTCGACTTTTCAAAAGTCGAGTTTTCTTTCGCCCCCGCAAAACAAATTGAATTAAATTTTAATTTATGTTATAATAAACTCGCCGATAAATAAGAATTTAAAAGTGAGATGATATTTTTGAATAAAGATATATTATTGTCTAATATAGATAAAATTCATACTACTGAAATGGGTATTGATAGAATTAATAAGAATCTAAAATTGGATACTTATGATGTAGTTGACTTTTGTAAAAATAAAATATTACATAAGAATTGTAATATTTATAAGCAAGGTAAAAATTGGTATTGTGAAATTGATAATATTAAAATAACTATTAACTCTTATAGTTACACAATCATTACAGCACATTTAATCAAATAAATTCCAATTTGTCGAGTTGATAATCTTTTTGGAAAATTTTTCAAAAATGTAACACACTATACTTTGTAAACAAAGTAGCGTGTTTTTGTAGAACAAAAAAGTAAAGGATAGCAAAATTTTTTGCTATCCTTTTATAGTTCCTAAAAAATCCCTACGGGAAGAGCGGTTAGGGCGTTTTTTATTTTTTACGTTACGTTTCTTTTTGCACCAAAACGATTTTATTTTTATTTTTTTTGAAAGTGTAGCGGTATAAAAAAATAAAGCGGGGGAATAATCGGGTAAATTAATTTTATAAGGAGATATTTATGAACCCTTTCAAAGAGTTACCCAAAACAAGCAAAATTACCTACTCTGATTGGAAAGCGCTTTGCCCGAAGCCTTACGATAAGGCGCAAGCAGGCCCTTACACCAAAACGCGCATTATTTTAATGAACGGCACGGAATTTGAAGCGGTGGGCTTTTTACACCACTTTCATCGTCACTGTTTAAACAACGACGTGCGCAGAGTTCTAGCCGAAGTAAGACGCCAAGAACAGCAACAACAAAAGCGCATTTCCGCCCTAAAACCCATTAACGAAACTATTTTAGAGCACACCATCGGCTACGAACAACTTGCCGTAGACCTAACCGCCGACCTTGCTAAGAAAGAGCCTAACCCCTTTGTAAAAGCGCAACTAGATTTTGCCCTTTTAGAAGACTTTGACCACCTTTATAGGTATTCTGACCTTTTAGATATGGAAGAAGGTGTAAAGGGTGAAAAGTTAGTTGGTGGCTATACTGAAATTACACCGGGTAGACCTACCATTAGTGAACACCGCCACCCAAACGACGACGTTTGCCACTATATTAACTGCTGGCAAGACGCACTAATCACAAGACTTCACACAATGATTATCACGGCGGCGGAACAACAAACTATGAACTACTATATGAACCTTGGCAACTTCTATCACAGCGAAGCGGGCAGAAAACTTTACACCGAAATTGCAATGATAGAAGAACAACACGTAACGGGTTACGGCAGTTTAATAGACCCCGCTTGCACTTGGTTTGAAAGCTGGGTAATGCACGAATATACCGAATGTTATCTATACTGGTCAGCAATTCAAGATGAAACTGACGATAGAATAAGAAAGATTTGGGAAGAACACTACGCCCAAGAATTAACTCACCTTAAAATCGCTGCCGAAATGATGTTTAAGTATGAAGGTAGAAATTGGGAACAACTTTTCGTTGGCGGAAGCGAATTCCCCGCACTTGTTAAGTTAAAGGAAAACAAAGACTACGTTCGCGAAGTTATGAAACAAGTTAGATTAACGGGTTATAAAGAAAACACTATGTCCATCGACCAAATGCCCGCTAGCGCAGACTTTTTCAAATATCAACGCCAAGTTAACGGCTCTAGCGCGTCTAACGTTGCCAGCCACGACGTTATTGATAGATATATTAAAAAGTTCGGCAAAGACTATCGCTACGAAGTAAAGCCTAACGCCGAAAAAACCTTGCGCGACCGTACGGTAGACAACACCTGCCTTGGCAGAAAACAAGGTTGCTAAGAAGTCTTTAGGCGTTTAAGGCGCATATCTTACTATCAAGGCACGCACAAAAAACAAAAAAACAAAAAAGAGTACTCGATTTTCGGGTACTCTTTTTTATTAAAAACGTTTTATTTACATAGTAGAAAGGGTATCGCCACTAACGAATTCGCCCTTTTCCCACTTGCCTCTTTGTTTATAGCCTAAAGTAGAATATCTTTCCCCAAAACCGTGTGGTTTATCTTTGGAAAAAGCGCCCACATAGTAAGAGCCGTCCGTGTAATAAAGCGTACCTTTACCGTTCATTTTGCCGTTTGCAAAATTCCCTTCATAACTTTGATATTGCGTAACAATACCCTTTGGCTTAAATACGCGCTTGCCTTTGCCGTGTGGAAGACCGTTAACGAAATCTCCTTCGTAATAACCACCGTCGTTAAAGGTAAACTTACCTTTGCCGTGTGGAACTCCGTTCAAAGTTTCGCCCTCGTACGTGCCGTCTTTTAAGCTGTTTGCATCAATCTTTTTCGGTTGAGTATCGGGTTTATAATCTGGTGCAAAGTAAGACGACGCATAAGTTAAATAGTCTTCATCAGAAATGGTGGGTGACGGGGGAGTAGCGGGCTTGCTTTCTTCTTTTTCTGGAACAACTATTTTTCCATCAACAAAATCACCATTTTCAAAAGTGCCGTCTTCAATAGAACCAAACGGGCTTGTCTTAACACCTTTGCCGTGTGGTTTGTCGTTGCTAAATTGACCTTTATATTCATCTCCGCTTAAATAGGTAAGAGTGCCGTTGCCACACATTTTGCCGTCTACAAAGTCACCTTCATAGCGCTTAAATCCGTTTGAAGAATAATCTTCTCTAAAAGTGCGCACACCCTTGCCGTGAAATTTACCACCTACAAAATCGCCCTCGTAATAATCGTCATACTTATAGGTAAGTTTGCCCTTGCCGTGCCACTTTCCGTCAACGAAGTCCCCTTCGTAAGTAACGTATGAAAGTCCCGTGTAAGTTGCCTTGCCTTTGCCGTTTGGTTTATCGTTTAGCGTCGTTCCCGTATACGTGCAGTTATATGCAATTTTAAGGTCTTTAACGTCCTTTTTAACCGGTGCGCTAACCTTTTTTTCAGGGGCGGGAGAACTTTCCTTAGCGGAAGAAACTTTTTCGGTTGGTTTAGCGTTTACTTTTGCAT
Source organism: Clostridia bacterium (assembly GCA_017465145.1). GTDB lineage: Bacteria > Bacillota > Clostridia > Christensenellales > Borkfalkiaceae > UBA1259. Next base: position 163,123 of record JAFTWU010000009.1, read on the forward strand.
TAGAAGTTGTGCTTTTTGCAGTAGTTTTCTGCGTAGTGGAACTTGTTTCGTTCTTAATCGTTGAAGTTTTGTTAGAACTTGCGTTAGAATTAGAGCCAGAATTAGAACCAGCGCTTTTATTTGGATAAATGGGGTCACTAAAACACTCGCCATATTTAAATTCGCCAATTAAAATTTTGCCGTCGGCATACTTTTTCCTGCCTTCGCCATGTGGCAAACCGCCTTCCCAAGAACCCTCGTAAATATATTCATCATTTTGGTAAATGCCATAGCCATCTTCCAGACCATTTTTAAAATCGCCCCTATACAAAGAGCCATCTTTTCCTTTTAACATGCCATAGCCGTTAAATCTACCGTCAATAAAAAAGCCAGTATAAACTGAATCACCACGGTCAAAAGTACCAAAGCCGTGTGGATTATACGTTCTTGGGTTGCATTGACCAGAGTAACTGGCTGTTTTCATCATGGGGTATAGAATATGTAAATAATCTCTAATAAGCCCTGCGTTATATGGTTTGGGCGTAATATGGTTATTTTCAAACCAACCGGCAGTAATTTTATTTGTGGCAAGGTCAATTTCAACGCCGTAACCATACTTCTTTCCCAAAAGCCAATATCCAACGTACATAAACTTTTCTTTTTCGTTAAAGAAAATGCCAAAACTGTGATATTTGCCACTTGAAAGACCACCAGAATACCAACCATCGTTGTATAAAATTTCGTCAATACCCGTTGTTCCTGAAACAATATTACTATTGCCAGTATAGTCATTTCTATCGGGCAAGGTTAATCCCCACATTTTAACTTCCTGTATAACGTCATTGCCATAAGGGGGATAGGAGTTGAGTTTTCCGTTAAGAAAATGGCCGTATACAACGCTGTTTGTCGTCATATCAACTTGTTTGCCAATAAAGGAATTGCTATTAAGTCGATAGCCGATATATTGTTTATTACTTACGCCATTATAGTTAGTGCCGTATTTAAATTCGCCAAACTCCCACTCGCCGCTTTTATAACTACCGTTAGACCAAGTTTGAATACCTTGACCGTGGAATTTACCATCAAGCCAATTTCCACTATACTCTACTTCAGTTGTGGAAAGGGTAGAGGGGGCATAGGTCAAAACCCCATAGCCACAGGGTTCACCCGTCCTTAGCGAAACCTCGCCTTCGTATTTATTTGGTCCAATATACTTTATTTGATAAGAACCACTAATTTCTTCAACGATTTTACATTTTTCCCATCTGGCGTTAATTTTTTTACCATCAGGGAAGGTGAAAGTGCCGTATCCATGTGGTTGACCATCTTTAAATTCGCCATTATAACTTGCTCCCTTTTTGGTTTTAAGATAACCAACGCCACAAATTTCACCATATCTAATTTGCCCTTCGTAAACGTTGCCGTTAGAAAAGAAATATTTACCCGTTTCGCCGTTAATGGTGTGCATTTCGTCGTTATGCCAATACCCTTCGTAAGTATCGCTATAATTCCAATGCATTTTGCCAAATCCGTGTCTAACTTTTTCGCCGTTAACGTATGCGGTTTCGCCAACGTATTTGCCGTTAGCAAATTGTATAGTTTCCCAAGACATAATTAATTTCTCCTATAACGTTTAAGAAGATTGTTAAATTAACGGTTATTATTATACCATTATATTTATAATAACTCAATAGTAAAATTAAAGTTTTACTTTAACAAAAAAATACGGCGTAGCGGTATTATTACCACTACGCCTTTGAACGTGTTTTATTAATAAGTTAATTATAATAGGGGAATAGTTGCAAGATATTCAACGTCTGGGCGGTCTTTAGAGTCGCCTTCAGCCAAAACGAATAACTTTTTATAAACGATACCGCCAGCCTTTTCAACAAGTGCGGTTAACCCCCCAACGCTTTCACCTGTAGAAATTACGTCGTCGATAATGGCAACTTTTTTGCCTTTAATTAAATCTACGTCGTGCTTAGATAGGAAAAATTCTTGCGCTTTTCCCGTGGTGATAGACGCGCCGTACTCTACGCTAATACCGTCTTGCAAATAAAGTTTTTTAGCCTTTCTTGCAACTGCGTATAATGGCATATTAAGTTCGCGTGCAACAACGTGGGTAAGTTGAAGACCTTTAGATTCTGCAGTAATTAAAACTTCGGCATCCTTTGCTAAAAGGGCAAGTTCTTTGCCACAATGTTCGGTAAGTACGGGATTGCCGTGTAAGTTGAAAAACGCGATATTTATTCCGCTAGGCAATGGCAAAACGGGTAAATCAACGTCAACGCCTTTTATGTTTACGGTATGAACTTTATTCATAAGTGCCTCCTTAAATCAACTATTAAATTTTAGCACAATTTATTAACCTTGTCTAGTAGTAAAATCATATATTTAGGCAATTTAGCATAAGTTATTTAAGAATTACTATGGAGGCTTAAATGCATTTTTTTAACCAACCTGTAAAAAGTGTTTTAGATAACTTTTCCGTTAATGAAAAAAGGGGCTTGTCTTATGAAATGGTCAAGCAAAACACCGCAAAATTTGGGCAAAATTTACTAACTCAAAAAAAGAAAAAGGGCTTTTTTGCGCGCGTTTTAGACGCTGTTAAAGAGCCAATGCTTATAATTTTACTATTCGGTTTTTGCATAGCCCTAGGGGCAAATATAGGTAAGCAGTTAAAGACGGGCGACGGGGACTTTGGCGAATGTTTCGGTATATTATTTGCCGTAATTTTATCGGTGTCAATAACGCTGATAATGGAAGGTAGTTCGCAAAAAGCCTTTGCCACCTTAAACAAAATTTACGATAATTTAACGGTTAAAGTATTGCGCGACGGGGTGGTTATAGTCCTATCGCGCGCACTAGTTACCGTTGGGGATATAATCTTGCTTGAAAGCGGTGATAAAATCGTTGCGGACGGCAGGCTGATTGAAAGTAGTTCTCTCCTTGTAGATGAATCGGCGCTAACGGGAGAGTCTGTTGCCGTGCAAAAAAATGCAGAAGTAGTTCTTAATTTAAGCACGCCTCTTGCCGAAAGGATAAACTGCGTATATTCGGGTACTTTCGTAACGGGCGGAAGTGGTAAAATGATTGTTACCGCCGTTGGCGACAAAACGGAAATAGGCAGTATTGCAGGGGAGTTATCGTCACACAGCGAAAGCAATTCCCCCTTAAACCAAAAACTTGCACGCCTTGGCAAAATTATAACTATTTTAGGGGCGGTAACGGCGATATTCGTGTTTATATTGTCCGTAGTTCGCCTTGCCGTATCGGGCGGTATTACCTTTGATAGCGTTCAAGACCTTTTTATATCTTGTATCGTCTTAATCGTTGCGGCAGTTCCAGAAGGTATGCCCACGATAGTTGCCGTTTCCCTTGCACTTAATATGATAAAACTAGCAGGCGAAAACGCACTTATAAAAAAGATGACGGCAACCGAAGCGTGTGGTGCGGTAAGCGTTATTTGTTCGGATAAAACGGGCACGCTAACCCAAAATAAAATGACGGTAACTTCTGTTTTTTACGGTGGAAAGATTTTACCGCCAAACAAGGTTAACGATATAGCGTTAATGCAAAATTTCGCTTGTAACACCACGGCAGAACTTACTCTCTTAAACAAAAAGCGCGTGCCTATAGGTAGCGGAACGGAATGCGCCCTAATCACACTTTTTAATCAAAACGGCAAGGGATTAGAATATACCGACTATCGAAAAAAATACACCGTTATTAATAGAATTCCTTTTTCATCAAAAGAAAAGGTTATGTTTACCGAAATAGCCCTAGATGGCAAAATAGAAATAGGCAAAACGCCCCAAAGCCGAATTTTACTTAAAGGCGCGGGCGAAAGGGTTTTATCTTATTGCAATTTAACGGGTGCACAACGTCAAAAAATCGTTTTGGAAATGGAAAAATTTCAATCTCAAGGGGGAAGGGTAATTTGTTTTGCCCACCTAGATAGAAGTTCCACCCAAAATATACCTATCGCTACCCCGCCAAGCGAACTGAACGGCTATGTGTTCGACGGGTTTGCCGTGCTATCCGACCCCGTGCGCCAAGACGTTTATAAAGCGGTTAAAGATTGTTACCGCGCAGGCATAAAGGTAAAAATGCTTACGGGCGACAACATAGTTACCGCCTATTCTATTGCAAAACAACTTAATATTGCAACAAACAAGCGTCAAGTTGTAAACGCCTTCGACCTTGATAAACTAGACGATACCGCCTTAAAGAAAGCGTTACCGCAAATAACGGTTATAGCGCGTAGCACCCCCGCAACCAAAATGCGAATAGTTAGAATTCTTAAAAGTATGGGAGAAGTCGTTGCCGTTACCGGGGACGGAATAAACGACGCCCCCGCAATAAAGCACGCAGACGTGGGTATAGCGATGGGGCAAAGCGGAAGTGAAATCACCAAAGATGCCGCAGACGTAGTTTTGTTAGACGACAGTTTTTCCACGGTAGTCAAGGCAATATCCTTTGGCAGAAACGTTTATAGAAACTTGCAACGCTTTATTCTTTTTCAACTGTCGGTCAATTTATCGGCACTTTTATTTATCACGGCTTGCGCGATAATGGGCTTAAAAACCCCCTTTAACACCTTTCAACTTTTGTGGATAAACGTGATAATGGACGGACCGCCCGCCCTAACGCTAGGTCTAGAAAAAGCAACCGACAACCTTATGAAACTTAAACCGATAAAGCGCACGGCAAGTATCGTAAGCGTTAAAATGCTTTTTAGAATAATCTTTAACGGTCTATTTATAGGCACAATTTTAACCTTGCAATACCTGTTTAATTTTATGAACGTTCCGCCAAGCGAAGTGGCAACTGCCACTTTTACGCTATTTATACTCTTTCAACTTTTCAACGCGTTTAACAGCAGAGAACTTGGCGCAGAAAGTATATTCCGCCGAATACATAAAAATAAAATTATGCTTTTAACCTTTGCGGGCGTTTTTATACTTCACGTTGTAATAGTTCAATTTTTGCCAAAGATATTCGGGGTAAGCCCAATGGGTATATCTTCTTGGCTTAAGTGCGCGGGCGTATCAATAAGCATTTTAGCAGTTAGCGAAATATATAAACTAGTCTATCGGCTAGTTAAAAATGCAAAAAAGCGTGCTAGATAAATAAATTTTTTTGCGGAGCGTAAACTAACAATTATGGTAAGATTAACTGTAACGGAAAATGAAAAAGCAAGTTCAAATTTATTGTATATCCAATCTACGCTTGGCGAAATATTTTCGTCTAGCGGTGCAAGGATAAATTTAGAACCTTGTAAAAATAGGGCGATATTAAATATCGATTGCCCAGAATCGTATGCGGAAATTATTCGTGCGGAAGTGTTTGATAAAATTGCCGAAATAGTATCGGTAAAATATAAATACGATTTTTTTAGCGAAAGGGTAAAGACGGTAGGGCTTAATCCAACGGAAAAAGAACTATTACTAACGGGGTTAATTGCCGCCGACTTTAAAGAAGATAAAAGGTACGCTTTTTCTAAGTTACCCGTTGACTTTGAAGTTGCTATCGACGGTGCGTTTAACTTTAGAATGCAACCTATGAAAAGTAAATGGAAAGAAATAGTAGAATACGTTCCGCTAACCTTTTTGCCAAGTCAACTTAAAGACTTTGTAACCTTTTTGCTTGAAAACAAGAAAAAGCGCGTTTACGTTGACAACGGCAAGGTATACGATAGCCATTATAGAAGGCTAAAACGGTGTCAACTGCTTGGCAAAAGCGAAGTAAAAATCGTGCGCGAAGTGTTGCTATCTAATTGTGGAGAAGTGGAACTTTGCGGTGAAATACCATCTGCCGACGAATATTTTATTAAAGAATTTTTTGGCGATAGAGTGTATTTTTCAAAAAATTATACCAACTAGCGTGACTAATCCGTGTAAAATTTACCGCAAAATAAACTGAAAATGAACTGATTAAATTTAAGCAACTTATAAGCCGTATAAAAGGGCAAATGCCGTTGACTTTTTTCTATTTAAGGGTGTACAATATTAAAAAGTAAAAACAAAGTTTTTAGGAGAGAAAGATGAAAAAGTTTTTAACGGCTTTAACTCTTGTTTCAGTTTTGGTTTTAGGCACGTCCTTTGCAGGTTGTGGCTGTGAACACGTTACGGGCGAATGGCAAATTGACGATAACAACCACTATAAAGTGTGTTCAATTTGTGGCGAAAACGTTGACGTAGCAAGCCACTCTTACGAAGAAGGCGAATGCACGGTTTGTGGCAAACTTGAACCGATTGCGGGCAGTTTAGGTTTAACCTATTCATATTACGATTATACAAACACTTCTTATAAAGTTACGGGGCTTGGCACTTGCGAAGATGCCGTTGTTAGTATCCCCGCCGAATTTGCTGGTAAACCCGTAGTTGCAATAGCTAACAACGCGTTCGTAAGAGATTATCATAAAGCGGAAAACGTAACTAAATTTATTATTCCAAGTTCAGTAAAAGAAATAGGCGCATACGCTTTCCAATATAGACAAAGTGAAGTTGTATTCGACAACCCCACAATTACCGAAATAGGTAAAGATGCGTTTGCTCAATTTAACGGACCAGCTATCACTATTCCTAATACGGTAGAAAGAATATGTGATTCTGCATTTTCTCTTAACGGTAACGCGATAAGTTACGTAATACCTAATTCGGTAAAAGTTATCGAAACTTACGCTTTTGGTAATTGCAGTAAATTGCAATCTGTAACCTTTGAAGATAACGCCCAAGTAGAAGAAATCGGTTGTAATATTTTTAACGATTGCGAAAATATGTCTACCTTTGAAATTCCCGCATCAGTTAAGCGTTTAACGTGTCACGACCAATATTATCTAAATAACGATAACGGCTCGTTTGAAGATGCTGGCGAAATGATAATTACCTTTGAAGAAGGCTCTCAACTAGAATTTATCGGCCACTACTGGTTCTTAGCAACCGAAGGCACTATCTTCTTGCCAGAAGGCTATACCGTAATTGATGATAGAGCGCTTTACGGCACGGTTGGTGCAAATATCGTTGTACCTGCAACCGTTACCGAAATAAAAGAAGGTGGCTTATCTTCTTACGATGCATACTACAACGTTTTCTATCCACAAAAAGTATTCTTTATGGGTACTAGAACTCAATGGGAAGCAATCACCGTTGTAACTACCGAATATGCAGGGATAACCTATAACAAATCTCTAGGTGAACTTACCACCGTTTACTGTGCAGGCGAATGGTCGCTAGTTGACGGTGTACCTACCCCCAACGCTAACTAATCTAGTAAATCTAAAAATAATTTTTAACATAAAGCGCCGTTAAAATTTACACGGCGCTTTTACTTTGCTCTTTTTGACACACAACTTTTAATATGCGCCTTTTGATGGGCAAAAGTTTTATTTTGCAAAAACGGTTGACAAAATTTTTCTAAAGGTTTAATATATCTATACAAAGTTAATATCCTATTTTTTCAGACAAGTAGTTACCTTTAACCTTTTAAGAGAGCGGGTGGTTGGTGCAAACCCGTAAGGCAAGGCAAATGAAACCACTGTTAAAGGGTACGTTACCGCTTTCGTTAAAGCGGATAAGAGTGGTCGCGCGCAAATTATAAACGGCTATATTGATAAACGGCTAAATGGTTTATAAAACGCACGGCAATTAAGGTGGAAACGCGGATTTATTCGTCCTTAAAGCATTTGCTTTAAGGATTTTTTATTTTTTAAGACAATGCGCTTTGCTATTAATTAAATATTGAAAGATATAGTAAAGCGTTAAAGGAGAGTATTATGAAAATCACCCTAAAAGACGGTTCCGTAATGGAATTTGACAGCGCGGTATCAGTTGGCGATATTGCAAAACAAATTTCAGAAGGGCTATATCGCAACGCCGTATGTGGCAAAGTTAACGGCGAACTTGTCGATTTATCTTTCGTTGTAGAAAACGACGCTAATTTAGAAATCGTAACCTTAAACGATAAAGAAGGTTTGCAAGTTTACCGCCATACCTGTTCACACGTTTTGGCGCAAGCGGTAAAGAACATTTATCCCACTTCTAAACTTGCAATCGGGCCTACGATTGACAACGGCTTTTACTATGATATCGAATTCAAAACGCCTATCACTCAAGCCGATTTAACTAAAATTGAAAATGAAATGAAAGCCATAATCAAGGCTAATTATCCTATTGAAAGAATAGTATATAACAAGCGTGACGCGGTTAAAATTAACAAGAATTTCTCTGAACCATACAAGGTAGAACTCGTTAACGATTTGCCCGCAGGTAGCACTATTTCTTTCTATAAACAAGGGGACTTTATGGATTTATGCCGTGGTCCACACCTTCCTTCAACGGGCAAGATTAAGGCGTTCAAGTTAACTTCAATTACCGGTGCATATTGGCGCGGTAATGAAAAGAACAAAATGCTTACCCGTATTTACGGCACGGCTTTTGCTAAAAAGAGCGAACTTGACGAATACCTTGCATATATGGAAGAAATCAAAAAGCGCGACCATAACAAACTTGGCAGAGAACTTGGTATATTTATGACCGAAGACGTAATCGGTCAAGGCTTACCACTACTTATGCCAAAGGGCGCAAAGATGATTCAAATTCTATCACGTTTTGTAGAAGATGAAGAAGAAAAGCGTGGCTTTATGATTACCAAAACGCCATATATGGCAAAAAACGACTTGTATCGCATATCAGGGCATTGGGACCACTACCGCGACAAGATGTTTATTTTGGGTGATGAAAACTCTCCCGAAGCAATGGCACTCCGCCCAATGACGTGTCCTTTCCAATACCAAATTTATAAAAACGGCTTAAAGAGTTACCGCGACTTACCTTGTCGTTATAGTGAAACTGCAACCTTATTTAGAAAGGAAGCAAGCGGTGAAATGCACGGCCTTATCCGTGTTCGCCAATTCACGCTAAGCGACGGACATATCGTTTGTACCCCCGAACAAGTTGAAGAAGAATTTAAGCGTTGTCTAGACTTAAGTTACTATCTCTTAGAATGTATGGGTATGAAAGAAGACGTAACTTTCCGCTTTAGCAAGCGCGGCAAATCTAACAAGGAAAAATATATCGACAACGACAAGGCGTGGAACGAAACTGAAGCGCTTATGAAAAAGATTTTAGACAATATCGGTCTAGAATACGTTGAAGCAGACGATGAAGCGGCTTTCTACGGTCCTAAACTAGACGTTCAAAGTAAAAACGTATACGGCAAAGAAGACACCATCATCACTATTCAACTTGACTTTGCGGCAGCACACAGTTTCGATATGACCTATATTGATGAAAACGGCGAAAAGAAATATCCTTTCGTAATTCACCGCTCTTCAATCGGTTGCTACGAACGTACTTTGGCAATGCTTATTGAAAAATACGCGGGCGCTTTCCCACTTTGGATTTGTCCCACTCAAGTTAAGGTTTTAAGTTTAACTGATAGAACGGCAGACTACGCTAAAAAGATTGTAGACAAACTCTTAATGGCAGGTCTCCGTGCAGAAGTTGACGTAAGAAACGAAAAAATCGGTTACAAAATCCGTGAAGCACAACTTGAAAAAATTCCTTATATGTTCATCGTTGGCGATAAGGAAATGGAAGAAGGCACCGTTGCAGTTCGTTCACGTAAAGAAGGCGACCTTGGTGCTATGAAACTAGAAGATATCACCGCAAGACTTGTTGAAGAAGATAGAACTAAAAAAGTTTAATTTTCTAAACGCCTAATTAAATACAGCAAAAAGGCAGTATAAAAGTATCATAAAAGCCCATCTTAATCGGTGGGCTTTATCTTTTAATAAAAGATAAAATGGTAAAAATAATAAATAGTTGACTTTTTCGTTTAAATTAATTATTATATAAGATATGAATATCATTATTGCAGGTGTCGGCAAAATAGGCGGCACGTTAGTAGAAAACTTTGTAAGAGAAAAACACGACGTTATCGTTATAGATATCGACAGAAACGCCGTTGAAAAAATCGTTAACGAATATGACGTTAAGGGTGTAATCGGCGGTGGTTTAGAGCGCGATATTTTAGACGAAGCGGGCATTACCGATGCAGATATGTTTATAGCGTGCACAAATCGTGACGAAATGAACATTTTATCTTGCGTTCTTGCTAAAAAACTTGGCGCAAAAAACACCGTTGCGCGCGTTCGCGATCCGGAATATTTTAAGGAAATGGAAAATATGCAAAAGGATTTGGGGTTAGATTTAGTCTTTAACCCAGAACGCAGAACTGCCATTGCCATAGAAAACTTGTTAAAATTCCCCGCGGCTATCAATATTGAGAATTTTGCATCTGGCAAAGCGGTTATGGCGGAATTTATATTATCAAATACCTGCACCTTAGTTGGCAAAACGCTTATAGAAGTTTCCGCTATCCTTGGACAAAAGGTGCTATTCGGCATGGTTCAACGTGAAAATAAAGTGTTTATTCCGCGTGGTGACTTTGTGTTGCAAGCGGGGGACGTCGTTCACGTTATCGGTCCTGAAAAGGATATAACCGCTTTCTTTAAGCAAATTAAATTATATAAGCACCCCGCTAAAAGCGTTCTTATCGTTGGTGGTGGCAAGGTTTCTTATTATTTGGCGTCAATTCTTATTAAAAACAAGGTAGACGTTAAAATTATAGAACAAAACGAAGCAAGGTGTGTTGAACTTTCCGAACTTATTCCAGAAACCACCGTTATTTGTGGCGACGGCACCGACCAAAGCGTGTTAGAAGAAGAAAGTTTTAAAAATGCCGATGCACTAGTTTCATTAACGGGATTTGACGAAGGCAACGTTATGATATCACTTTATGCAACGCAAAAAAAGGTTGATAAAGTTATCACTAAGGTAGACCGCGCGTCAGTTATGAAAATGGTAAAAACACTTGGGCTTGGCACGGTAGTTTCACCGCAAAATGCAACTGCCGACCATATTATCGGGTTCGTAAGGGCAAACAAGACTGATGAAAGCAAAGGTATAAACACCTTTTATAAATTAAACGACAACGCCGAAGCGCTTGAATTCGTCGTAGGTACAAACTTTAAGCATAGCGATAAACCCTTAAAAGAATTAAAGGTTAAAAAGAACGCCCTTATCGGCGCTATAGTTCGTGGTGATAAGTTTATTCTACCTGCGGGCGATACGACTATTCATGCGGGCGACAAGGTAATAATAGTTACCACAATTAAAGGTATTACCGAATTAAAACAGGTTTTTAAGTAAGATATGAATTATAGATTAGTTTTGAACACGATAGGCAAAGTAATGCTATTTTTGGCGTTATTTATGTGTATTCCGCTACTAGTTGGCGTAATTTATAAAGAAAGCACCTTTTGGTCGTTCACCGCGCCTATCATAATACTTGCCGTGCTTGGCGGCGGACTTTCCTTTTTGAAAGTAAAAGATAAAACCATCTACGCTAGAGAGGGGTTCGTTATCGTTGCGCTAGTATGGATAGTAATGTCGCTAGTTGGCGCACTTCCTTTTGTAATTAGCAAGTCGATTCCTAATTTTATAGACGCGTTTTTTGAAACGGTTTCAGGCTTTACTACAACGGGTTCTACAGTATACGATTTTAACACCCTTATGCCAAAGAGCGTTATGTTTTGGCGTATATTTACCCATTGGCTAGGTGGTATGGGCGTGCTTGTTTTAGTGCTCGCAATATTGCCAAGCGACGGTAGTGCCATGCATATTTATCGTGCGGAATCTCCAGGGCCGTCTGCATCTAAACTAGTTTCTAAAATGCGTTATACCGCGCGAATATTGTATCTAATGTATATAGCGTTAACACTAATAGAAACAATATTGCTTTATATTGGTGGATTAAGCTTTTACGATAGTCTATTACACGCCTTTTCAACAGCAGGAACGGGTGGTTTTAGCGTTTATTCAAACAGTATTGCCCATTTTAACAGCACTTTCGTGGAAATGGTTATAGCTGTTTTTATGGTACTTTTTGGTATTAACTTCAACGTTTTTTATTTGATAATTGTTGGGAAAATATTAAAAGGGATAAAGAGTGAAGAATTTTTAGTATATTTAGGCGTTGTTTTAGCGTCTACAATTGCAATAGCCATCAACATAATATCTATAGCGGGTAATTTTTGGCAAGCGTTACGTTTTTCTTTTTTCCAAGTTGCTTCGTTTGCCTCAACTACCGGTTTTTTTAGTGCCAATTTTGACAATTGGCCAGCTCTATCAAAGGCAATACTTTTATTCTTAACGATAATGGGCGCGTGTGGTGGCTCAACGGGTGGTGGCGTTAAAGTTTCAAGGCTTATAATTTTATTTAAGTCGGGGGTAAAAGATGTTAAAAAGGCAATCCACCCAAGGTCGGTTAACTCAATTAAATTTGAAGGGGAAGTCCTTCCTAGAGACGTTGAAAGAAACACTCGTACCTACTTTATAATTTGGGTTGCAATAGTAATAGTTTCAACGCTACTTTTATCACTTGACGGTTTCGACGCCGCGGGCGAAGGCTTATGGACGCATTTTTCCGCAACCATAACTTGTCTTGGTAACGTAGGGCCAGGGCTTGCCAAGGTGATAGGTGCAACGGGCAGTTTCGCAGGGTATAACTGGTTTTCTAAACTAGTTCTTTGCTTTGATATGCTCGCGGGTAGGCTTGAAATTTTCCCCATGATTTTACTTTTTGCACCACGTACTTGGCGCAGAAATTAAAAATAAACTTAAAAACTAAAGCGTTAAATAAAAATAAACCAAAGGATTAAATATGGCTTATAAATCAGATATTGAAATTGCGCAAAGCGTAACCCCAAAACACATTACCGAAATTGCAAAATCATGCGGTATTGACCAAAAGTATTTAGAACAATACGGCAACTATAAAGCAAAAATCGACCTTTCACTTCTTAAAGAAAGCAATCGTAAAAACGGTAAACTTATTTTAGTTACGGCAATAACCCCAACCCCTGCGGGCGAAGGCAAAACTACCACTACCATCGGTTTAGCAGACGGTCTTAAAAGACTTAATAAAAACGTTGTGGTTGCCCTTCGCGAACCTTCTTTAGGGCCCGTTTTCGGCGTTAAAGGTGGCGCGGCAGGTGGCGGATATGCGCAAGTAATTCCTATGGAAGATATAAACTTGCACTTCACGGGCGATTTCCACGCGATAGGCGCGGCAAATAATCTTCTTGCAGCAATGCTTGACAACCATATTTACCAAGGTAACGCGCTTAATATCGACCCAAGAAGAATCACTTGGCGCAGATGCGTTGATATGAACGACCGTCAACTTCGTTTCGTTGTAGACGGTTTAGGCGGTAAGGTAAACGGCGTTCCTAGAGAAGACGGCTACGACATTACCGTTGCAAGTGAAATTATGGCAATACTTTGTCTATCAAATTCTATTGACGACTTAAAAGATAGACTTTCTAAAATTATCGTTGGCTATACCTATTCGGGCGCACCCGTAACGGCAGGCGACCTAAAGGCGCAAGGCGCAATGACGGCGCTACTTAAAGATGCGTTAAAGCCCAACCTTGTTCAAACGCTAGAAGGCACACCCGCCCTTGTTCACGGTGGTCCGTTTGCTAATATTGCACACGGTTGCAACAGCGTTATGGCAACTAAAACGGCGCTAAAACTTGGCGACTACGTTGTTACTGAAGCGGGCTTTGGTGCAGACCTTGGTGCAGAAAAATTCCTTGATATTAAATGCCGTTTCGCAGGCTTAAAACCAGATGCGGTTGTAATAGTTGCAACTATCCGCGCGTTAAAGATGCACGGCGGTCTTGCTAAAACCGAACTTAACACGGAAAATCTAGAAGCGCTTGAAAAGGGCATACCCAACCTTTTACGCCACGTAAGTAACATTAAAAACGTATATAAATTGCCGTCGGTTGTTGCGGTTAATCGTTTCCCCACCGATACGGACAAGGAAGTTGAACTTATCATTGCAAAATGTAAAGAACTTGGCGTTAACGTCGTTCTATCAACCGTTTGGGGCGAAGGTGGTGCAGGTGGTATAGAAATGGCAAAAGAAGTTATTAATCTTTGCGAAAAGCAAAACGACTTTACTTTTGCATACGAACTAGACGGCACTATTGAAGAAAAGTTAAACGCTATCGCGGTAAAAGTATACGGTGGCGAAGGTGCAGTTTTAACCGCAGAAGCAAAAAAACAAGCGGAAACACTAACCGAACTTGGCTTTGGCAATATGCCCGTATGCGTAGCAAAAACACAATATTCTTTCTCTGACGATATGACTAAACTTGGCGCACCTGAAGGCTTTAAGATTACCGTAAGAAACCTAAAAGTATCTGCAGGCGCAGGCTTTATCGTTGCACTTACCGGCAATATTATGACTATGCCGGGGCTACCTAAAGTTCCCGCAGCGGAAAAAATAGACGTTGATTCTAACGGCGTAATTTCAGGTTTGTTCTAAAATAAACTTAAAAAGTAAAATTACCAAGGCACTTATGAAAGGTTTAATTATAATTAATCCCTATAAAATACCATATAATAGTGTTATTCAGGCGGAACGCTTATCTAAAGAGTTCCGCTCTTTTGGTGTTGAAGTTGATTTTGTAACCGATGGGTACACCCTTTGCCACGTTGACGGCAATAAAAATTTAACCCTTAAAAACCCCGTTGATTTTATAATTTATTTAGATAAAGATAAATATTTATCCGCAATGCTTGAAAAATGTGGCGCAAGGCTTTTTAACAGTCACAACGCTATACGCATTTGTGATGATAAAGGGGATACCTATATCGCCCTTTCAAACAGCGGTGTAAATATGCCTAAAACGATTTTTGCCCCCGTTTGCTATAAAGATTCCGCTAATACCGATAAAGATTTTATTGAATATATTACAAGCAAACTAAACTTCCCTATCGTCGTTAAAGAAAGTTACGGCTCTATGGGTAAAGGTGTATATCTTGCAAAAGATAAAGGGGAACTCATATCACTTTATAACGCCCTTAAAACCAAACCACACCTATATCAAAACCACGTTGGCAAGTCCCACGGAATAGATATTCGCGTTATAGTTATCGGCAAAAAAGCGGTTGCTATAATGAAACGCGAAAATTTAACAGACTTCCGTTCTAACGTAGGGCTTGGCGGAAAGGGTTACCCACTTGATATTAACGATAAAACGCTTGCACCCTTTATCGCTACTGCCGAAAAGGTCGCTGATATTATCAACCTTGACTATTGTGGGGTAGACCTTTTAATTGACGATAACGGCGCACCCGTCGTTTGTGAAGTTAACTCTAACGCCTTCTTTATGGAAATGGAAAGCGCAACGGGTATAAACGTTGCATCGCTATACGCAAAGCACGTTATAGATAGTGTAAATAAACTATAAAAAGATTTCATAATAAATAACAAAGACTGCATACGGCAGTCTTTTTTCATTTTAAAAATTTGCATAATATTAAATTGCATAATGTAAAGCGGTCAAGCATAAAATTTAATAAAAAATTACTTAATCGCACCGCGCCAAAGTTATCGCTATATATTCTATCGTTTAATATCAGTCGTTAATTCGACAAAAAGCGCAACTAAAAGTATAAAAAGCACGATAATTCGCGCAAGGTAAGGATTTATAATGTTTTTTGCCTGCATAACCAAAAAAAAGTTAATAACTATAATCACGCTAGCACTTGTGGGTATAGTTAGCGTAATCGCGCTATCTACAACGGGCGCGCACCAAGTATTCTTTGGCGGAAGATTAAAAAAACTGCCCATCTATTCGGTTGAAACAAGCGAAAAGAAAGTGGCAATATCTTTCGACTGTGCTTGGGGAGTAGATTACACCGATAAACTTTTAGAAATAATGGAAAAAGAGCAAGTTAAATGCACCTTTTTCGCGGTGGAATTTTGGTCTAAAAAGCACCCCGATTACCTTAAAAAGATAGCAGATGCAGGGCACGAAATAGGCACTCACTCATCAACCCACCCATATATGAGTAAACTTAATAAAGACGCCATTATTAAAGAACTTAACTCATCTTGCCAAGCAATAGAAAGCGTTACTAATAAAAAAGTAGAACTTTTCCGCGCCCCCTACGGCGACTATAACGACCTTTTGATAGATACGGCAAAAGAACTTAATCTATTTACAATTCAATGGGACGTGGACAGTTTAGATTGGAAAGATTTATCGGCAAAAGAGATTGAAAACAGGGTTGTTAAAAGGGTAAAAAACGGCTCTATCGTGCTATTCCATAACCAAGGCTTGCACACGGCGGACGCCCTGCCACAAATAATAAAAAGTTTAAAAGAAAAAGGGTATACCTTCGTGCCGATAGGTCAGCTTATCTATCGCGAAAACTATCGTATATTGCACGACGGCACCCAACAAAGTTATTCGTAAGAAATTCTTTTGGAGGAAGATTATATGAACAGTTTAACGGAAAAAAACAATAAAGTTTTCATTAGCGGTGAAATAATAACGGACGCAACGTTTTCGCACGAAGTATACGGCGAAGGCTTTTACGAAATGAGCGTTCTAGTTAAAAGATTATCGGGGCAAGGGGATATTTTGCCCGTAACGATAAGCGAAAGGCTTATTAGCGACAAAGCGCTTAAAGTGGGTTCTAAAATAAACGCGCTAGGTCAGTTTAGAAGTTACAATAAACTAGTAAACGGTAAAAGTAAACTTATGCTTACCGTATTCGTTAGGGAACTTTTAGAAAGCGCCCCATTAAAAAACCCAAACAATATAGTTTTATGTGGTTACATTTGCAAACCGCCCGTATACCGCACTACCCCCTTTAACCGCGAAATAGCAGACGTTTTAATTGCGGTTAACCGCTCTTATAATAAGTCAGATTATATTCCGTGTATCGCGTGGGGAAGAAACGCCCGCTTTGCCAAAAATCTTGCCGTTGGCGAAAAGATTGCCATAAGCGGAAGAATTCAAAGCCGTGAATATCAAAAGCGTTTTAGCGATGAAGATATCCGCGTTTTAACGGCATATGAAGTATCTATAAGCAAACTATCCGCCTATGAAAACGCCGAAAATTTTGACGTAGAAGAAGAATTTAATTTGCTTTCGTCATCAGGTGGATATAACGCGGAAACCAGCACATTAAACGACTACGCCACCGAATAAATAGAATTTATTGTAGTCAACCGTATCACAATCAAACAAAATAAAAACGTAAAAAAACACGCCCAAAAATATGGGCGTGTTTTATTATTTATAAGTTTTTTAAGTCAGTTTAATTTGCGATAAAACCTTTAAGATTTTTTCTTCTTTTTAAGGATAAAATATGAAGAAGTTATTGAAATAGAGGCTATAACTATAACAACCAAAATAATATTTCTAACAGCAATTTTAGGTGCGTTTTTAATAGCACTAGCGTCAATATAACCTGTAACAAGGTCGCCGTTTTCGTTAGCAAATCCGATAAGAGCAACGCCGTTGTTCACACTGTAAACGCGCACGATGGCGTCTTCTGATAAAGTATCAAGTTTCGTTTCAAAACTGTTTTCAGCATAAACGGTAACCGCACCAACCTTTTCTAAAGAATAGGTTTGATAGCCAGATTCAACGTAAGGAACTTCAACGGTAAACGCTACGGGGAAATACGCCGTACGGAGCGCGCCGTTATAATTAAAGGTTGCAAGATAGAATTCTTTACCTAAGAAGGTCGTTTTGCTTACGGGTGAAATAACCGTGCCTTTGTGCATACGAATTTTAACTAGGTTATCTAAATCGTCAACAATGCTATAAAGTGAATGCTCACTAATTATAGGCAAGTAATAAGCGTTAGAATCGGTGGTGATATACGCTTTTTGCGGGGCGTCGTTAAATACGGGGGCGTTAGCGGTAACGTCTGCCATATCAATAATAACCGTACCGCTTGGAGTTGCAAACGCGCCAAGACTAAAGCCGTCAATACCCGTTGCTACGTCGCAAATATAAAGGTAATCGGCACCACCAAGGTCGGTTTTTATGTATTTAAAGTTTTCGCCACTAGCGTCAACGTAAAAGGCGTTTTTGCCTTCTTCTTTAGTATAGGGTTTAATAACGGTGTCGTCACTTTGTAGCGCGGTAACTTTATAATCGGTGGGTATTGATAATGAGTCAATGCCAAGGTTATTAACGCTTTCGGTAAAGTAAACGCTTTCGTCGTCAGCGGATAGATAGTAAACCTTTTTGCTATCGAAATCCATAGCGAAAGTTTTTGCGCTTAAAGTTAAAGATAGTTCACTAAAAGTGCCGTCTATAGAGTTAAAAAGATAGAACTTATCGCCGTCGTTTCCGTAAAGCCTGCCCGCCAAATCGGTGGAAAGTTTAGTAATACTTCCGCGTTGCGCAATAGATATAGTGTCGTTTTTGAACACGTCGGTAGCGTTAGCAAGATAGATATTACCCTTAACGTCTACCGTCAAAATTTCGCCAACGATGGCGGTAAAATCGGTAACGGTTAAAACGCTAGCGTCCTTTTCGTTAATTTTATAAACCTTGCTATCTTGACCGTCGGTTGCAAGTAAATAGTAAAAACCGTTTCTATAGCAAACGTCTTTTAAGGTAAGCGTGCCGTCAAGTTCACTTGCAAAAGAATGGGCGTTTTTGTTAAAGGATAAAATTGCAAAAGTGTTATCGGGGTAAATTAAGCCCGCGCTAGTAAACCCTAGTGCAAAAGAAGTGGGCATAACGCCGTTTAGGTCGCTAGCAAAATAATTTAAGAAACTATTCTTTTCATAGGGGTTAAAGGTGCTGTCAGCCTTAATAACCGTCAACTTATCGTCGTCAAGCACGGCGATTTTTTCATTTAAACTTTCAATATCTTTCGCAGTAGTTGAAATTCTGTTATAAGCCGTTTTACCTTTAGCGATTGCAAAACCCGTAAAGTTAAGGGCGTCTTCGCTAATGGTAAACTCTTGTACCGCACCGATAGTAGCATCGGTAATTAAAAGGTTATCACCCTTAAAAGAAATGCCGGTGGGGGAGATAAGGTTGCCAAGGTCAAATTTATCGTCGCCGTTAACGGTAAGGGTTGTAAAGTCGGTACCGTCAGCATTAAAACGGCAAATATCGTCGCCAACGATAAGGTAAACGAATTGTTCGTTAGCAATTATTTGTGAAGGCTTAACGGAAAAAGTTTGTGTAAACGTAACTTTATCCGCCGTGTTGCCGATAGTTTGTTTGTAAATGCTATAGTTAGTGCCTTGACCGTATACGTAGAAAATTTCGTTGCTAGAGTTAATTGCAATAGGGGTTTCGGACGCGATGTCTATAGAATAAGTTTTTTCTATAATTTGGTTATTTTCTAGTCTATAAATATCCGCTTTAGCAGAATAGTTAGTTACCAAATAGTTTTCGTTTAAGTCAAAGAAGTTACCGCCAAAACTGTGTTCGGGGGTATCGAAATCAAAACGAGTGCGCGAATAGTCCAAAGTATTAACGATATTAATGTGGCCGTTATCAGAAACTAGTAAAAGGTTATCGGCAAGTTTTTTAACTTGCTTAAAACTTGTACCAACTATATCGGTAGCGTTATAGCCAACCCCTTCGGTATAGATAAGAAGGGTTTGATTAAAACTTTCAATAATAGCCGTAACGTTGCCGTCGCTAAAAGCGTCGATAGGGGTAACTAGAGATTTTTGCTCAATATCACAAGAAGGCAAAATAGCACTAGTTCCGTTTGCGTTAACACCGTAAGCTAGGGTTTTAGGCATAGATAATATAAGCGCAAAAGAAAGACAAAGCGCGCCTAAAACTGAAAGGATTGATATTTTTAACTTTTTCTTAAGTAAAACCGTTTTCATAATAACTATTTTAGCATATAAAAAGAATTTTGTCATTATAAAAATTAAATTAGTTATTTAAATTATTATATAAAACAATATATAACGTGCGCACGAAAGAAGGAAAATAAAAAAGTTAATATAAATTCTTTCATAAAAACACCGCCTTCATCAAAGGGCTTAAAAATAAAAGCAACATTTTTCGACAAAATTCAGTAAAAAGCGCAGTTTAATTTTCAACAAAATTCGATAAAATATTTAGACCGCTAAAAAATTCATAATTCAACAAATATTTACACGAAATACTAAAAGTCGGCAAAAAAACTGAAAATCACTCTCTTAATATGACAAAAATTGTCTTATATAGGGGTTAATATATAAACAGAAAAGCGAACAAATGTTCGTAAATTTTAAAATTATATGAACGAAAAGGCATTTGTCAACGCGGTTATGACCGTGAAAAAAGTTGTTAATATTTAAATTTTTTCCGCTGACATATACCGTTGACTTCAACTGTTTTTCATTACTATAATCAGGCTAAAAATCAACTTAGGGAAGGGTATTATGAATTTACTTTACACCAAAACATTGTTAACTTCTTATGCGAATTTAGAAAACGTTATGGCGCAGATAGACGAACTTGCGGTTAAAAAGGCACTAGCATCCGCAAACGATTATTCACCGTGCGCAACTCAATGCGAAAAAATAATCGAACTAAATTTTCAAAAGGACGTAATACACGTCTTAAAACTTACGATGGACGGAATATTGAAAAAGACGGCAAAAAAAGATTTAGATTTGCTAGACTATAAATATTTCAAAAGACGTCCGCGTGCCTATTACAAGGACTTTGATAGTTCAAGCAGGACATACTTTAGAAATCAAGTTCGCGTTGCCAAAGAGTTTGGCGATAAACTTGATAGGATAGGGATAAGCGACGAATGGTTTGAAGAAAATTGTCTATCCACCGAATTTTTTAGTGAACTTTATAAGCGCGTTAAAGAACACGAAATTGCAAGCCATAAGAATAAATCTAAAGAAGAAAAAGAAATTAGAAAAAGCCTTGCGATATTTAATGCAAAGGCTCAAGAAAGAAGGCAAAACGGCATAGTTTGCGGGCAAGGGAAACTAGGTGGCGGTAGTGGGAAAAATCAACTAGCAAGCGCTAGCGGGCAAGATAAAAGAGAAAAAATCCTTGCAGGCTTTAATGGGCGTTAAATTTAATAAAACGGCACGTAGAAGAAAGGTTCGCATAAGAAAAAACGCTATTCAAAGTCGTTTTCGTCGTAATAACCGCTTACGGCTATTGAAGAAGAAGGCTTTTTTCTAAACGCGGTAAAAAGTGCCACTATTCCCGCACCGAGTAAACAGGCTATTATAAGAATTTTAAGCACTAAATTATCGTTGTTACCGTTTATCGAAAGGTTTAAATTTTTATCGTCTTCTTGCGGTAAAAAGGTCAAAGGATTTTTATGGTTAGGGATAGAATAAGGGGCTAAATCTTCTTCTTTAACGTAACCCGTAGTGCCGTTATACTCAACGTAACAAAGGTATATGCCGTTATTTTCAACGTGCCCCAAAAATTTCATTTTTCTACCCGAAAAAACGTATTGCAAATTTTTCGTACAGTTTTTGTCGTCAAAAAGAGTTACGGTTTTCTCTGCAGAAAGTGTAACTGTGGGAAAGGGAGTATCAACGCTAAGGTCGTCAAAAAACAATTTGTCCGTCGGCACGTAGCCGTCAAACAGCGTATCGGTGTCAAAACCGTATTCAACGTGGGTTAAAAGTCCGCTATTATTAAGCACCTTAACGTAATATGTATACGGCAAATAAAAAAGAGCGTTAACCCCGTCTTCGTCGCTGTAAAAGGGGGTTTTATCGTCTATAACGCGGGCGTAATTGCCGTCTAAATCTTGCACGACCGCTTGGTTTAGCGCACTTGCCACAATCTTTTCGGTAGACTTTGCATTAACTAAATATGAAAGGAATATAAGTTCAAATAAGATACTAAAAATAATGGTAATAATTGAAAGCGTTTTAGCGTGTTTAATCACGGTGCACCCCCAAATAGTTAGTAAGGCGTATTATAATGCAATAGTAAAGCGTTAAATTATAGAAAAATGCAATATAAAAGAAAATTAAGTCGAAAGAAAATACGTTTGACATTTTACCTATTATATAGTAATATAGAAAGGTATTTTTATTAAAATGCGGGCGCACGCGTACTATCGCGTACTATAGAGTGTGTGTCCGTGTTAAAATAGGAGAATGTTATGAACGTTTATAAATTAATCTCCTTTTCTTTATATTTTGCTTTCGTTTTAGGCGTTGGCATATACTTTTTCGTAAAGCATAAAGATAAAGGTGAAAAGGACTACTTTTTAGGTGGTAGAAATATGGGCGGTTGGGTATCCGCATTATCCGCCGGCGCATCTGATATGAGCGCGTGGGTATTAATGGGCTTGCCCGGTGCTATTTTTATAAGCGGTGTATCTGAAGTTTGGATATCTATCGGCTTATTGACGGGTACAATTTGTGCCTGGGTATTCGTTGCACCAAGACTTCGCCGTTTTGCAATTAAAGCAAACGACTCTATCACTATCCCTGAATTTTTATCAAACAGATTTAAGGCAACAAGTCCCGTACTTCGCATATCTTGTGCGGTAATCTTTATTATCGGTTATCTTGTATACGCAGCGTCAAGCGTTTACGCTTGTGGTGAACTTTTACACCTTTTAATTCCAGCACTTCCACAATGGGTAGCAACTATAATTGCAGCGGCAGTTATTCTTGTGTACACGTTACTTGGTGGTTTTAGGGCAGTTTCTTGGACGGACTTCTTCCAAGGTATGCTAATGCTAGGCGCATTAATGCTTGTTCCTATCGTAATGCTTATTGTATTAAAGACTAGTGGTGCTGTAGAAGGGGCAAACGTTATTACCGCAGAACACTATTTCAGTTTACTTAAATATAACGAAAGCGGTAACGTAGACGTTTGGAACAGTATTGCAAACATTTTAACGGGCTTTGGTTGGGGCTTAGGCTATTTTGGTATGCCACACATTTTGGTTAGATATATGGCAATCAAGTCTGAACGCGAAGTTAAAAAATCAAGAATTATCGGTATTTCTTGGACGGCTTTGATTTTAACTATGACAACCGTTTTAGCACTAGTTGCACACGAATATTTAGGCGACACCTTAGTAAAGGCAGACAAAAACCAAGTATTCGTAAGGGTAGTTGACCACTTGTTTACACCCTACGGTGCGTTGGCACTTATCTCTGGCTTATTAATTTCCGCAATCGTTGCAGCGTCAATGAGCACGGCAGATAGTCAACTTTTAGCATCTTCTTCAGCGTTCTCTTCAGATTTCTATAAAACGACCATTAAAAAGAACGCAAGCAACAAAGAACTTTTATGGGTTGGCAGAATTTCAGTTATCGCGTTAACCGTTTTAGCAACGGGGCTTGCAATTGTCGTATACTTTGCAAAAATCGATGGCATTATGTCGCTAGTTTCTGCCGCTTGGTCAATCTTTGGCGCGGCGTTTGGTCCGGTAGTTCTTCTTGCACTATTCTGGAAGAGATTTAACTTTAAGGGCGCGGTTGCAAGCATTATCACGGGCTTTGCAGTTTCAATTTTATGGATGGTTTTATTCAACCTTGAATATTACGGTTTCGATAGCGTAATCTTTAACACTAGCCTATACGAACTTGTTCCCGGCTTTATCGTTGGCTTAATAGTTGGTATCGTAGTTTCACTTTGCACCAAAAAGCCTTCTAAAGAAGTTGAAGAACTTTTCGATAGCGTTGGCAAGTGCGTTGAAACTGAAGAAAAAATTGCCGTTGCAAAATAACGTTAAGCGATATATTACCCAATAATATATTAAAGGGCTAATACTTAAAAAACTTAATTTTGCGTATACTTACTTTGTGGGTATACGCAATTTTTTTAACGGTGAGCGCGGAAGGAGAGCGCTTAAAATAATAACTAAAATTTGCCTAAGCATTATAATTGCAACTTGGGGCGTAATAGGGGTAACTTATGCCGTAAGAAGTATACAGCGCAACCATTTTTACCCTATAAAATATAAAGAAATCGTTATAGAAAACGCGGTAAATAACGGCTTAGACCCCTATCTAGTGTTTGCCGTAATCAAGGTGGAAAGCGGTTTTAATAATAAGGCGGTAAGTAATAGGGGCGCAATAGGGCTTATGCAATTAACCCCAACCACCGCAAGTTATATGGCGGGTTTTACGGGTGATAGCGTGCTAGACTTAACGGACGCTAGCCTTAATATAAAACTAGGTTGCAAGTATATTTCATACTTAATGATGCGCTTTAAAAGCACTAAAACGGCACTTGTCGCATACAACGCGGGGGAAGGCAACGTTGCAGTTTGGCTAACCAAAAAAGAATATAGTAAAGACGGAATAAACCTAGATAATATCCCCTTTAACGAAACACGAGAATATATTAAAAGAATAGAAAAAAGTTTTTCAAAATATAAAAATTTATACGGTAATATTGTTGACAAAGATAAAAATTTTGAGTAATATATAAAGGCTAACGCGTGAGGGTGGCGGAATTGGCAGACGCGTACGTTTGAGGGGCGTATGGTTATCCGTGTGGGTTCAAGTCCCATCCTTCACACCAACAAAAAAGGATGCACAAAGTTGCATCCTTTTTTATTGTTATAGTATAAGAGATAAATGGAATTGCTTATAAATTGCATATTGAGAACAAAAAAGGGTTGCTAGAAGTATTTAGATAGAGTGTAATATATAATATGCTACGGTTTAGACAAAACCCGCATTTAGTTATGTATAAACTAGCAGAGAAATATAAATGGAAGTATATTAGAAAATGACAGAAAAAATAACTTGTATAGATGACCGTTTATTGACAACTGACGAGATTAAAGAAAAACTTAAAGATGTTCCAGAGGAAGATTTAGAGCAATTTCGTAAAGAAGCAGAAGAGTACAAAAAAAGACATGGAATTGACGATTAAGCACTACCCAAGAGGGCGGTGCTTTTTTATTGGTAAAAACGGGAACAAGCCCGATTTACATACTAGGTGAGCCGAAACCAAACGGTCTGTCTTTTTTAATATCTATATTAAAAAATCTTCAAAATAATACTTGTTTTATCAAAGATAAAAGTTTATAATGTAAAATAGGGCTATGTTGGAGTATATATGACAAAGGATAAAAAATCTAAACAAAATAAATGGATAAAACCGCGCCATAAATTTGCAAGAAATTTAATTTATTGGTGCTATTTGCCATACGTTAAAAGAAAATATCACGTTAATATTGAAAAGTTTGCAAATCAAGGAGATAGACAATATCTTATTTTATTAAATCACCAAACGGCTTTCGACCAATTTTTAGTTGGCGGTGCTTTTGACGGCCCCGTTTACTACGTTGCAACTGAAGATATTTTCACACTTGGTTTTTTATCAAAAATTATAAAATTTTTCGTTGCGCCTATTCCCATTAAAAAGCAAGCAACAGACGTAAGTGCAGTTTTAACTTGCAAAAGGATAGTTAAAGAAGGCGGAACAATTGCCGTTATGCCCGAAGGCAACAGAACGTATAGTGGCGAAACGGTTAATATAAACCCCGCAATAGTTGGGCTTGCAAAACTGTTAAAACTCCCCATAGTATTTTTTCGTATAGAAGGGGGCTACGGCGTTCACCCAAGGTGGAGCGACGCTATTAGAAAAACTTCTAGTATGCGCGCATACGTATCTAGGGTTATGGAAGTTGATGAATATATCAATTTAGATAACGACGCCTTATACGACTTAATTAAAACCGAACTCTACGTTGACGAAACCAAAGTCGAAGGTGAATATACTCACAAAAATCTAGCCGAATATTTAGAACGCGTTTTATACGTTTGCCCAAACTGTGGACTTGCGGAATTCGTAACTAAAAAAGACGAAATAGAGTGTAAAAAATGCCACCTTAAAGCAAAATATTTGCCAAACAAACAGTTTAAGGTAATTAACGGCAACCTTCCTTTTACGTCGGTAAAAGATTGGTATAACTATCAAAACGAATATATAAATAATTTAGACCTATCTACCTTTAACGATAGCATTATTTTTGAAGATAAAAAGGTAAAATTATTCAACGTTTTCCCATATAAAAGAAAAAATAAACTTAGCACTGTTGCTACAATAACGGCGTATAACGATAAAATAGTTTTGGCGTATAAAAAGCAAAATATCCTTTTGCCTTTAGATGAAATTTCCGTTGCAACCGTGCTTGGCAAAAACAAGTTAAACGTTTATTGTAACGATAAAGTATATCAAATTAAAGGTGATAAGCGCTTTAACGCCTTAAAATACGTTAACCTTTACTACCACTATAAAAACGAAAAAGGGGGAGATAAAAATGGTAGATTTTTGGGACTTTAGCGTTTGGGGTTTTTTAGACCTTATCGCAGTTTTACTATTAAGTTTACTAGTTGCTAACGCACTAAAGCGTACCGTAAAATTTATTCGCAATTCATTAATTCCCACTTCCGTTTTGGGTGGCTTGATACTTTTAATAATAAGCATAGTATACAGTTCAATAACGGGCGAAAACATTTTTAACACGGCTTTCTTTGGCGGTAACGGGGTAGACGCACTTGAATTAATTACATATCACACCTTAGCGCTTGGCTTTATTGCAACGTCCTTTAAGGGTGGCAAAAATAAGGTAACTAAAAAGAGAGCCAACGAAATTTTCAATACGGGCGTAACCACCGTTTCAACCTATCTTTTGCAAGCGGTGTTTGGGCTTGGCATAACCATTTTAATCGCGCTAGGCGTTAAAGATTTCTTTTCGGCGGCGGGCGTTTTACTTCCCTTTGGCTACGGTCAAGGCACGGGACAAGCGTTAAACTACGGCAACATTTACGAAACGGACTTTGGCTTTGTCGGTGGAAAAAGTTTCGGCTTAACTATCGCTGCGCTTGGTTTTTTAAGCGCAAGCATAGGCGGTGTTATCCACCTAAACATCTTAAAGCGTAAAAAAGGCGTATCAGCATTTACCGAAACCGCCACTATGCTAAAAGAAAACCAAATTCAATCGGAAAAGGAAATTCCTATGAACGGCAGTATGGATAAGTTAACCGTGCAAATAGCGTTAATCGTTATCGCATACGTGCTAACACACCTTGCAATGTTCGGTCTTGGTAAACTTTTACCGGGTATGAAGTCGGTAATTTACGGTTTCAACTTCCTTATCGGCGTGCTTATGGCAACACTAGTTAAACTTGTTATGAATTTGCTTAACAAGGGCAAGGTTATCAAAAGACAATACACCAACGACTTTTTGATTGATAGAATAGGTAACGCCTGCTTTGATATAATGGTAGTTGCTGGTATTGCCGCAATTAACTTGCAACTTATAAAACAATATTGGTGGATACTATTAATACTTGGCGTAGTCGGTTTAGTAATAACTTACCTTTACAATTTGTTGGTTGCGCGCACCTTATTCAAAGACTATCAACAAGAACAATTCCTTGCAATGTACGGTATGCTTACGGGAACGGCAAGCACGGGCATAATGTTACTTCGCGAACTAGACCCCGATTTCAAAACCCCCGTTTCAGATAATTTAGTTTATCAAAATTTCCCTGCAATAGTATTTGGTTTCCCGCTAATGCTACTTGCAACGTTTGCACCTAAAGAACCTATTTTAACGCTAATAATTTTGGTTGCCTTTTTCTTGGTGATGAACGTAATTTTGTTCCGTTCTTTCATTTTCAAAAGGCGCAAAAAGAAAACCGTTCAAGAAGAAAAATAACCTTAACACATACGAAAATTAAACAAAAAAGCAAGTGGAATTTTCCACTTGCTTTTTCTTTTTTATCGTTTACTTGTTAATGCAAAAATTATTCAACGCAAAATTCAAATCTAATTTTTTCGCTATATTTTTCGCCGGCTTTTATAACGCCGTTGCGCGCGCTTTCTTGGTGCACGCCGTCTGGGTGAAATTGGCACTCTAAACAAAACGCCTTGTGCATACCGTCTTTTTCGCCACCCATAACTTCAAATTCGGTGGGGTAGTTGTTAGAGTAAAAAACAACGACGGGATAGGTGGTATAAACCTTTAATTTAATCCCGCTATCTTTATAATATGCACTAGCGCAAACCTTTTCAAAATCTTCACTATTCAAAAAGAACTGATGGTCGTATCCGCGCGTGTGCGCTTGCATATCTTTATCGTATAAATAGTCGCCAATTTTTTTTGGAACTCTAAAATCAAAAACCCTAGTAGCGGGCACTTTGTCTGTGATAATAAACCTATCGTTTAATTTACCTATCTTATCGGCATTAATATATAGCATAGTGTCGTTAACGGCACTTTTAATATTGCCCGAAAGGTTAAAATAAACGTGGTTAGTAAGGTTTAATAAAACGCTACTGTCGGCAATAGCACCGTAAATAATATCTACGATATTTTTATCTTTATAAATCCTATACGTAACGCTAATATCAACGTTGCCACGATATCCACCTTCGCCGTCGGGTGAGAAAGCGTAAAAGATAACGTCGCAAAAAGTTTTGCGCTTAACAAGGTTATAATTAAAGTTTTTGTTGCTTAAACCAAGCGCGCCACCGTGCAAATTGTCTATATTCATATTGTTTTTTTCTAAACAAGAAGTAACGCCGTCTAGCGTATAAGATGCACCCGCTAATCTACCCGCAGTTCTTCCTACCGTTTTGCCGTGATAATCGTCTGCTAAAAGATAATTTTCATAACTTTTCGGGGCAAGGGTAACCAAAACCTGTTCGCCACGATTATTTGGTAAGTAAAGCCCCCTTATGCTAGCCCCATAGGTGCATAATTCGGCTTTTAACCCCGCGTTGTTTTCCACGGTAATTTCGGTAATTAACTTACCTTTAACCTTTAATTTACGCTTAAAAACTTGCATAATAATTCCTTGAAAATTTACTACAAAAAATGATAGCACAAAAACTAAGCAAAATCAACACTAAAACGAAAAAAGGGCGTTTATAAATAAACTTCAAAAAAACAAAAAAGGTTGCCTATAAAAACTTCAAAAAACAAAAAAGGTTGCCTACGTAAAGCAACCTTAAATTTTCAAAAAACCGTGCACTTACTTTGCCAAACGTCGCCGAAGCGTTAGCAAGGCAGGTAACTACCCCAAAGCAACCTTATGGCACACGCTATCACTCCGCTTAGTGCTGCTGTATTCCTACTCTGACACGGTTCACGGCGAAACGTTGCATAAGACCTTGATATCAACGTCCCTTACCTTACGCGGCCTTCCACGGCGCAAGTCTAGGTAAGCGTTCTGTTCCGCTAAGCGAATTGCGGATTACAGGGCATCGCTAACTCCCCACATAGCACGGTTTTAACATTGTAACTTAAAAAGTTAAAAATATCAAGCATTTTTTGGTTAAAAAATTTTTTTCGACTAAAATTGACTTTACAAAACCCCTAAATATTAGTATACTAGTTAAGTATAATTATTATAAAGCACCAAGGAGCGCACAATGTATAAGAAAGTTGACACGTCGTTAAATTTTTTAGACAGAGAAAAAGAAGTTCTTTCCTTTTGGAAAGAAAACAAAATTTTCGAACAAAACGTTGAAATGAACAAAGGCAATCGTGAATTCACTTTTTACGACGGCCCACCTACCGCAAACGGTAAACCGCATATCGGTCATATTTTAACGCGTGTTATTAAAGACATAATTCCCCGTTACCACGTTATGAAAGGGGACCACTGCTTAAGAAAGGCAGGTTGGGATACTCACGGTCTTCCCGTAGAACTAGAAGTTGAAAAACTTTTGGGTATCGACGGCAAGCAAGAAATTGAAAAATACGGCATTGAACCCTTTATCCAAAAGTGCAAAGAAAGCGTTTGGAAATATAAGGGCGAATGGGAAAAGATGAGTGACCGCGTGGGTTATTGGGCGGATATGGAAAACCCCTACGTTACCTACGACGATAATTATATCGAATCAGTTTGGTGGGCAATTAAAACCATCGCTGAAAAGGGCTTACTTTATAAAGGGCACAAAATCGTGCCTTACTGCCCACGTTGTGGAACGGCACTTTCTTCACACGAAGTTGCGCAAGGCTATAAAGACGTAAAAGAAACGTCAGTTTTCGTTCGCTTTAAGAGAGTTGGTTTAGAAAACTCTTATTTCTTGGCTTGGACGACTACCCCTTGGACGTTGCCTTCTAACGTTGCACTTTGCGTTAACCCCAAAGAAGATTACGTTGAAATTAAATCAAAAGACGGCGCTAACTACGTTCTAGCACAAGCACTTTGCGATAAACTCTTTGAAGATTACGAAGTTTTATCAGTTAAGAAGGGCGCAGAATACGAATATGCTGAATACGAACCCTTGTTCGATTATGCTGTTGGCAGTTATAAAGAAAAGGCACATTATATCGTATGCGACGGCTACGTAACGCTTACCGACGGTAGTGGTGTAGTTCATATTGCACCCGCTTTCGGTGAAGACGACGCTAACGTTGGCAGAAAATACAACTTGCCTTTCGTTAAACTTGTTGACGACCGTGGCAGAATGACGGAAAATACCCGCGAACTTGCAGGTATGTTTGTTAAAGATGCCGACAAGGTTATCATTAAAGACTTAGAAAATAGGGGACTACTATTTGCGGCAGTTCCCTTTGAACACAGTTATCCTTTCTGTTGGCGTTGCGATACACCGCTACTTTACTATGCAAGAAGCAGTTGGTTTATCAAAATGACGGCGGTTAAAGATAGACTTATTGCAGCAAACAACTCTGTAAATTGGATGCCCGAAACCATCAAACACGGCCGTATGGGCAACTTCTTAGAAAACGTTATCGATTGGGGTATTAGTCGTGAACGTTATTGGGGCACACCCCTACCCGTTTGGGTATGTAACAAGTGCGGTAAAGTACACGTTATCGGTAGCAAGGCAGAACTTAAAGAAAAATGCGGTATAGCAGGCGACATCGAACTTCACCGTCCTTATATTGACGACTGCACTTTCGATTGCGAATGCGGTGGCACTTATATCCGTGAAAAAGAAGTTATCGACTGTTGGTTCGATAGCGGTAGTATGCCTTTTGCACAATACCACTATCCATTTGAAAACAAAGAACTTTTCGAAAGTCATTTCCCCGCAGACTTTATTAGCGAAGCAATCGACCAAACGCGCGGTTGGTTCTATACTTTGCTTGCAATATCAACCCTTTTATTCGATAAAGCACCCTTTAAGAACTGTATCGTTCTAGGGCACGTTAACGATAAAA
Source organism: Clostridia bacterium (assembly GCA_017465145.1). GTDB lineage: Bacteria > Bacillota > Clostridia > Christensenellales > Borkfalkiaceae > UBA1259. The sequence continues at coordinate 194,121 of JAFTWU010000009.1, forward strand.
ACGGTATTAAGATGAGTAAGCATAAGGGCAACGTAGTTGACCCGTGGTCAATTTTAGATAAGCAGGGCGCAGACGCGGTTAGATGGTATTTTTATACCGGCTCAGCACCTTGGTTACCATCACGCTTTTATGAAGAAGGCGTTGCCGAAGCGCAAAGAAAGTTTATGGGTACGTTCTGGAACACTTACGCGTTCTTCGTTCTATACGCCGATATAGATAAATACAACCCCGCAAACTATAAACTAGAAGATTGTGCCCTTACTCTTATGGATAAGTGGGTGCTATCTAAACTTAACACTATCGTTAAAACGGTAGATGAAGGCTTGGCAAACTATAACATTTTCGATAGCGCACGCGCACTATCCGCCTTTACGGACGATTTATCAAATTGGTACGTTCGCCGTGGCAGAGAACGTTATTGGGGTAGCGAAATGACGGAAGATAAAATTGCCGCATACACGACCTTGTGGACTGTACTTACCACTTTGGCAAAGATTTCCGCACCGTTTACTCCATTTATGGCAGAAAGCATTTATCAAAACCTTGTTCCTAACTTCTTTAAGGATGCGCCTAAGTCCGTTCATCTTTGCGCTTTCCCTGAAGTTGATGAAAAGGCAATCGACCTTGAACTTGAAGAAGGTATGCAAGCCGTTTTAGATATCGTTGTTCTAGGTAGGGCAAGCAGAAATGCATCTAACATCAAAAACCGTCAACCTTTATCAAAAATTTACGTTTGCGCAGAACGTAAAACCGATTTATCAGACAGTTTGTTAGAAATTGCTAAAGATGAACTAAACGTTAAGGAAGTTGAATATTTGCGCGATGCAAGTAAGTTCGTTTCTTATAAAATTAAACCCCAACTTAAAACCTTGGGCCCCAAATACGGCGCAAAACTAGGGCTTATTAGAAAGTTCTTTGAAGTATGCAACGCTAACGAAATCGTTGCTACCGTAAAGGCGGGCGAAACGTACAAAACCACCTTTGAGGGTGCAGATTTCGAATTCACCGCAGACGACCTTTTAATTTCTACCGAAAGTGCAGAAGGCTTTACTTCGGCAAGCGATAACGGCATCACCGTCGTTTTAGATACGGTGGTTACCCCCGAACTTAAAGCGGAAGGTATTGAGCGCGAAATCATCTCTAAAATTCAATCAATGCGTAAAGACGCAGGCTTTGAAGTCGTTGATAGAATTAACGTTACCTACGTTACCGACAACGCGGAAATAGACGCTGTTATTAAAAACGGCAAGTCTATCAAAACGGTTGTTCTTGCAGATAGCATAACCGCCGGCACTAGTGATGGCTTTACTAAAGAACTAGACGTTAACGGCGCACTCGTTACCGTTACCGTAAGCAAGGTGAACGCTTAATGAAAGCAGCCGATTGGAAAGACTATTCCGTAATCGCCACGGGCGACGGATATAAACTAGAACGCTGGAAAGGTATTATACTTTTGCGCCCCGACCCCCAAGTTATTTGGAAATCTTCTATCAATATGGAAAAATATAAGGGGCTTTCGGCAAAATATATCCGTAGTGAAACGGGTGGCGGAAAGTGGAAATACTTTGGCAAAATGCCAGAAGAATGGACGGTAGACTATAAAGACCTTAAGTTTAAGATTAAACCTATGGGCTTTAAGCACACCGGACTTTTTCCCGAACAAGCGGTTAATTGGGACTTAATGCGCTCTTTAATTGAAAACGCCGGCAGGGAAATTAGCGTTCTTAACCTTTTTGCCTATACGGGCGGTGCAACTGTAGCGTGCGCTAAATCGGGCGCAACCGTGTGCCACGTTGATAGCGCAAAGGCTATGGTAGAGCGCGCTAAAGAAAACGTTGCCTTGTCAAAAGTTGAAAACCCAAAAGTTCGTTATATAATAGACGATTGCAAAAAGTTCGTAGAACGTGAAATTCGCCGTGGCAAAAAATACGACGCTATTATAATGGACCCCCCAAGTTACGGCAGGGGACCAAACGGTGAAATGTGGAAACTAGAACAAGAACTTTATTCTTTGGTTCAACTTTGCACGGGCGTTCTCTCTGACAATCCGCTATTCTTTTTAATTAACTCATACACTACGGGACTTCAACCGCAAGTTATTAAAAACATTTTGCAACTAACTGTGGCAAAACAAAACGGTGGCAAGGTAGACGCTTACGAGGTCGGCTTAAAAACTGAAGAAGACGGCGTTATACTTCCCTGTGGTAATAGCGGTATTTGGATAAACGAATAAACTAATCACGCGTAAACTTTAACGCGCAATAAAAAAAGGAAAAATATGGAAGATTTAACTATACTTCACGAAGACAATCATATAATCGTAGTGTTAAAACCGCAAAACGTTCCTTCTTGCGAAGATTCAAGCCGAGATAAAGACTTGCTTACTATGATTAAGGAATACATAAAGGTTACTTACGATAAACCGGGTAACGTTTACGTTGGCTTGGTGCATAGGCTAGACCGCCCGACAGGTGGCGTTATGGTGTTTGCAAAAAGTTCTAAGGCGGCGGCACGCTTAACCGAACAAATGAAAACGGGCGACTTTGAAAAAAGATACTATGCAACCCTTGTTGGCGAACCTAAAGAAGATAATGCGTTACTTACCCACTATCTTAAAAAGAACGCCGTTAACAATATGGTATACGTTGCTACAGCCCTAACCGAAGGCGCAAAAAAAGCCGAACTAGAATATAAAATAATAGAAAAGGCACAAGGCTTGTCTTTGGCGGATATAAGGTTGCACACGGGCAGAAGTCATCAAATAAGGGTGCAAATGAACGCAATAGGCACTCCCGTATACGGCGATATGCGTTACGGCGGGGAAAAAGCAAAAAAAGGTTATCTTGCACTTTGGGCTTACTATTTGGCGTTTACTCATCCCGTAAGCAAAGAAAGATTAGTCTTCCGCGTTGAACCCCCAAATGACAACACCCCTTGGAACTTATTCGACACGGAAAAGTCAGTTAAAATTATTAAGCCTAATTATTAATAGTGATATTAAATTATAACAAAAAAGAGTTACTCTTGTGCGAGAGTAACTCTTTTAATTTTTGAATAAAATCGTTTATTTTGCATTATCGTTCTTAATATGAACGTCAAGTTGATTAAAGGGTATTTCAACACCGTTAGCATCAAACGCCTTTTTTACGGCTTCGGTTACGTCAAAGTTAACCGTCCAATAGTCTTCTTTTTTTGTCCAAACGCGTGTCTTAATATTTATGCTTGAAGCGCCGTGTTCCGCCATTCTAACAAATGGTGCAGGGTCTTTTATAATTAACTCATGTTCGTTGCAAATATCTAAAATAATTTGTCTTGCTTTATCGTAATCATCAGCGTATCCAATAGAGAATACTAAATCTACACGACGTAGATCCTTTTCCGTATAGTTAGTAATTGAGCCAGAAGATAACGCACCGTTAGGTATATAAACCACCTTATTGTCTGGCGTTATAATTTTCGTTGCGGTGATACGAATTTCTTCAACCGTACCTTCGTAACCTTGTGCTTCAATATAGTCGTCAACACGGAAGGGTCTGGTTAGTATAATAAGAACGCCACCTGCAAGATTGGAAAGTGCGCCGTTAACGGCTAGACCAACGCAAACGCCTAGTGAAGTAACCAATGCGGTAATACCGCTTACGTCAATACCAACGAACGCAACCATACATATTGCAATAAGAATCTTTAATACTAATCGCAACAAGTACATTAAGGTTTTCATAATCGTTTTATCAGCCTTTCGCTTTGTTGCACGTTTTTCAATTCTGCGAGTGATAAGGTTGATAACCTTAAACGAAATGAATAGAACTATCAAACCAATTATTACTCTTGCAACGGTTGTCCAAACTTCTGGGCTAGTAATCCACGTTTTAATGCTAGTCCAAATTTGTTCCCAAGTCATAACAATTTCTCCTTGCGTTAATTTTACGTAAAGAAGAATAGCACTTTAAATTTAATTTGTCAAACGAAGTTAGTTGGGGTAGCGTAAATTCACGTTAAATAAATAAACTTATCAATTTATAACATCCCAACAAAATTAATATAACGGGTGCAACGAATTCAAACTTTTTAACCTTTGATATAAGTTTAGTGTTTGATAAAACAATTCCTAAATAGATTAGTAAAACGTGCATTAAAGCAATAACTATCGGCACGTAAAAATCGTTAATTCCCATAAGGGAAAGTGATAGATTTCCAAGCGCGCCGTCAAGCCCGACGGCAAACCCTGAAATTAAAGACTGTTTCCAAACGGAGCGTTTAACAGTTGTGTCCTTGTTGCTAGGTTTTTTAACAAGGTTAAAAATTCCAAGAGCAATTAAAATTAGCCCACCGAAACTAGCAGTTTTTTCCGTGAATTTATCGGCTAAAAAATAGGCGGTGTAGTTAGTGATAAAGCACATCGCCAACACGGTTAAACCCACGCCTAAAAGTATAGGCAACTTTTTACCGCCACCAAGCGACAAACCAAAGCCACAAATAAAAGAATCTATACTGACCGTAAAGGCGGTAATAAGCAAAAAATACACCATCTTAAGTAACCCCTATAAGCAATATATTCCATAAGAATAAAAAAGGTGAAAAGGGGTAAAAATTTCCCGTATAGTAAAATAAAAGGTAAAAAGGAAAAAAATATTCAAAAAATTCCGTTCGTTACCGAAAAAAATGGCAAAACAACATTGACAAAACGCTTGCCTTTGTATATAATGTATAGGTATTATTGTGTAAATAACAAGGAGTATGGCTTTTAGTATGAAACAGGCAAAATCCTATAAGATATTAATTTTATTTTTAACGGCTATGGCGCTTATGATAACGTCGGCTTTTATGATGCTTGCACCCGTTAAGGCAAGCGCCGCTTCTAAGGCAGAAGCAAGTTCATATTTTACCGGCAGTTACAGCACTATTAAATTTGAAGATAGTAAAGTCGTTGCATCAGTTGCAGACGGCGAAACCGTTAAAATTAAAAACCAACTAGTTATTGAAGATTTTGGTTTAGAACTCGTTGCAGATTTTTCTAAAATTGAAACTTTAACAATTTCTTTCACTTCTAAATCTTACGGTGCAAACGGTAACCTTAATGCAGACGGCAAATACGATACATCTATCGTAAACGCTATTGAAATCGGCGCAGGCTCCGTTCAAAACACTTTGGCAGTAAAATTAAACGACAATTCGTTTAGCGCAAACGTAGATGGCAACTTAAACGTTAACGTAACAGTTGATAACGCAGGCGCTTTAACCGCTAAAGTAGAAGACGGCACCGCTTCTGAAAGCGACGATTATTATTTCATCGGTAAAACCGACAAATACGTTGCTTATATTGAAATGACCGCAGAACTTAAAGACGGCGTATCAATGGCAGATTTAGCAATCGTTGCCGTTGACCAAAAGGCTAGCGACACTTCAGCAAACTTCCGTCAAACTTTTGAATTAAACGACGACGGTGCAATTAAAAAACACGCATATCCTAGGGTTGCTATAACCGATTCATTATTCCAAAAAGGTAACGACTACATCACGGTAATCACCGGTAATCAATACGAACTCCGTACTACCGCAATGTCGGTAACCGGTGGCGTAAGCAGTAGCCAAGTTTACCTTTTCGTAACTGACGACGCTATGGCAGGCACTAACGGTGGTAACATCGTTGTTAAATCAACAAAGCCCAAGGCAATTATGTTTAACAAGAGCGAAACGGTTGCTACCGACGATATGAGTTTTAACGTATGTTTCGGCGATAGAGTGGGCGCAAGCACCAAAGTTTGCGAAACCTATAACGTTAAAGTTGTAGACGTAACCCCCGCAAACAACACCGCTCCCACTTACGATATGACTAATACGGAAGCGTATAAGGCTTTCCTTACCGCGCTTAACGAAGCCGTTACCGAAGACTACGGTGCAGACGGCGTTCACTCAATCCGTTTAGGTACAAGCGTTAATATTCCTTCTTTTGAAGATTTGGTTTCAGACGACTATACATCATACGCTAACTTAACCCACACCATTTATTACAAAACGCCCACCAACGCTAGCAGTAACACTTCCTTAATGAAGTTCACCGTTAACGATGCAGGCAACTATGAATTCTACGTTGTGTTTAGGGATAAGAACGACGGTGCAATGGTTAAAGACGATTTCTATAAAGTAGAAGACCAAGAACTTGTTCCCGGCGCTTATTACGATTCAACCGCACAAGTAGAAGGTGCAGTTACGGCAAACGGCTTTGTATTCCGTTTCAAAATTGAAGACGACGCGCCCCTTTCAGTTGAAGCGCCCGGCACTCAAGCAAACGGTTTCTCAGGCGTAAGATATACCGCGTCAGACTTCGACGTAAAGGCATCGGGCTTAAAAACCACTTACAAGTTATATTACAACGCGTCAACCAGCGCAACCGTTGATGAATCTGATATTAATTGGAGAGATAATTGGGTAGAAATTCCCACTTCATCAAAGGCAACTTCAAGCAACGTTCCTAACGGCTTTAAGCTAGACGAAGTAAAATCTATCGCTTACGACGGCAAGGTAACCTTTACTCCCGTAAAACTTGGCACCTACGTTTTAGAGTGTTCAGTAACGTCTAACACCGTTAAAGATAGAAGCGATTGGGCAATCTCAACCATTCGCGTTTTAGAAGAAGCAGACGAAGTTAAACCCGCTAACTATTGGCTACGCGACCACGCTTGGTCAGTTGTATTCTTAAGCGTTGGCACTATTTGCTTAATCGGTGTTGTCGTATTACTTTTCTCTAAACCCAAAAAGGTGACGGAAGACGAAGAATAATTTTTAACTTAAACTTATCAGGGCTCCGGCATTAGTCGGCGCCCTGTTTAATTAAAAGGACTTTTATAACGTTTGGGCGCGCTAAAACTATATAGTGAAAAAATATCGCGCACCTTAAAACTATAAACTAAAAATATGGTAACTTTTATAGCAAATAAAAACCGCAAGTTAAGTAAACTTGCCTTATATAATTGTAACGACTTATCTTACGGCGCACTGATGAAACTTTTGCGCGGAAAAGAAGTGAAAGTAAACGGCAAGCGCGTAAATTTAGACGTTGATTTATCGGTGGGCGACAAGGTGGAAATTTATTATAACCCCACACCCATAGATAAATATAATGCCATTTACAGCGATGAAAACGTTATCGTTATCAATAAAAAAAGCGGACATTCTTCAGAAGACGTATACGCCGATATTTTATCTAAAAACCCCACGGCAAAATTTATTCATAGGCTAGATAGAAACACTTCTGGAATAATGATTTTTGCCCTAAACGATATTGCTGAAACGGAACTTTTAGCGGGCTTTAAAAACCGCACGTTTGAAAAATTATACCGCGCGCAAGTATACGGCATGATGGAAAAGAAAAGCGATATTTTAACCGCTTATTTGTTTAAGGACGCTGTTAAAAGCACGGTTACCATTACCGATAATAAAGTTAAGGGTAGCACCCTTATAAAAACGGGTTATAAAGTAATTGAAACGGGTGAAGATACTACCGAACTTGAAGTTACTCTTTTTACGGGCAAAACCCATCAAATAAGGGCACACCTAGCACATATAGGACACTTTATCGTGGGGGACGGAAAGTATGGTAACAACGCCTTTAACAAACTTAAAAAGGCAAAATCTCAACGCCTTTGCGCATATAAATTAACGCTAAATTTTGCTGATAATAGCCCCTTAAATTACCTAGATAAAAAGACTTTTACTTGCCAAGTTCAATATTAAAAAATCGTTAAAATATTAAAATTCTTGCAAGTATTTAACATTTAAGAATACAAAAAAAGGTAAAAATGCCACAAGACGCTTATACACTTCGCCACCTTTGTAGAGAGCTAAATAACGCTTTTTCAAACGGTAAAATAAACAAAATAATTCAGCCTAGTAACGACGATATAATCTTTACAATTTACACGGCAAAAAAGACGGAAAGACTTTTGATTTCCGTCAATCCGTCGTGTCCAAGAATAGGTGTGTATAACGGCACGGCGCAAGCACCACTCACCGCGCCAAACTTTTGTATGCTTTTAAGAAAGCACCTTTTGTCCGCAACAATAAATCAAATTTCACTTGTTGGCTTTGATAGAATAGTTAAAATAGATTTCACTTCTTCAGAAGAGTTTTTCGATGCCCGCAGTTTAACGTTATATATTGAACTTATGGGCAGATATTCTAACGTGATTTTAACTGAAAACGGCAAGGTGATAGGTGGCAACCGCGGTATCAATAATTTTGATAACGGAGTGCGTCCACTAATTGCTCAGCACCCCTACGTTTTACCGCCCGCAAGCAACAAAAAAGAACCTTGCGATAAAACCCTTATATCCGACTTTTTAACGGCAGAAGATACCGACGCTGCAACCCTTATATGCACACGTGTACAAGGGGTAGCGCAATCTACCGCAACCGAGATTATAAACGGCTTTACTGCACGCTACGGGGCATATACCAAGGATAAGATAGAGCAGTTTTTCAACTTCTTAAACGAATTTTTATACAGCGAAAATTCAAGTCCGTGCGTAATAGTGGAAAACGATAGCGTAAAAGACGTTTGCGCATACCCTTACGCCACGGTATCGGGCGATATAAAGTCTTTTGATACCCTTATGCAAGCGGAAGAATATTACTTTTCCGCCCGCGATAAAGAACGCAAATTTAAGGAAAAATATACCCGTTTATCTAGCATAATAAACGCCCAAATCAAAAAGGCGAAAAAGCGCTTAACGGCAATAAATTCTAAATTAAAAGACGCGTCTAGTGCAGAAGAAAACAGGCTAAAAGGGGAAATATTGCTTGCTAATATTTACCGCGTAAAACAAGGCGACACGTTGCTTAAAGCGGAAAATTATTACGACGGAACAACTATCGATATAGAACTAGACCCCACCATCTCACCGTCTAAAAACGCCGAAAGATTTTATAAAAAATACAACAAGCAAAAGCGCACTATAGAAGTTTTATCGGTGCAAAAAGAAGGTGCAACGGAAGAACTTAACTACCTTACCGCAGTACTAGATGAGCTTAGTTTATCAAACGATATAGACGACTTAAACAGCGTTCAAAGTGAACTAGAAAGGTCAGGTTTAATCGCGCTAAAACAACAGCAAAAAGGCAAGGCTAAAAACGTTGCCCAAACCCCCTATCGTGAATACACGGTGGCAGGGTATACGGTGCTTTGCGGAAAGAATAACCACGCTAATGATGAACTGTGCCGTTCCGCCCGCCAAGAAGATATTTGGCTACACGTAAAAGACGGGCACTCATCTCACGTTATTATAAAAACCAACGGTGCTACCCCTTATTTTGAAAGCACTTCTAACACGTCAAAAGTTTTACCGAAAAAGGTTATAGAAATAGCGGGGGAAATTTGCGCTTATTACTCTAAGGCAAGGCAAACGGATAAGGCGGAAATTATTTGCACGTTGAAAAAATATATTAAAAAACCAAAAGGGGCGCGCCCAGGCACTTGGCTTTACGAAAACGAAACTTCCTTTACAGTAACGCCAAACGCCCACAATGAAAACCTAAAGGAAAATTAATTCGCGCACCGTTAATTTACGCAAGCCGATAGCCGTTGGGACTATCGTGTGTATTATCGTGTGCAATCTAAAGTCGCGCGTTGCACGTTAATTAAGAATCGCGCCTTGCACGTTAATCGCGTTGTACGTTAATTAAGAATCGTGCCTTGCACGTTCATAGGCGCAAACTAGTATTAAATAATTATAAATAATATTAAAAGGGCGTTAAAAAATGTTGCCATTTTAATTTTTATATGATAAAATGTTTAAGATTTTAAGGAATAGGAGACTATTATGAAGTACAATTTTGAAAAAGCAGAAAAAAGCACGGTAAAGATTACCATTACTTTAGAAAAGCAAGAATGGGCAGATTGCATTACCGAAGCTTATAACAAGATGAAGGGTAGATTTAACATTCCCGGTTTCCGTAAGGGCAAAGTTCCCAAGAAGGTTATCGAAAACGCATACGGCACCGCAATTTTCTACGAAGAAGCAATCAATATCGCACTTCCCAAATATTATGGCGAAGTTTTAGATAAAGAACCTTCTATCGAAGCCGTTGCTCACCCCGAAATCGATATTAAAGACGTTAACGACGATATTTTGGTTATCGAAGCAATTACCCCCGTTAAACCCGAAGTTACTTTAGGTGAATATAAGGGCATAAAATTTGAAAAGGCTGAATATCCTGTAAAGGCAGAAGATATTGACGCTGAACTTTCACGTTTACAAGAACGTAACTCTCGTATGGTAGAAGTTACCGACAGAGCAGTTGCTAACGGCGACAGCGTTGTAATCGACTATTCTGGTAGCGTTGCAGGTGTTAAGTTCGCAGGTGGTACTGCTGAAAAACAAAACCTAGTTATCGGTAGCGGTAGGTTTATCCCCGGTTTTGAAGAACAAATTATCGGTATGAATATCGGCGATGAAAAAGACATCAACGTAACTTTCCCCGCTGAATATCACGCAGAAGAATTAAAGGGTAAAGACGCTGTATTTGCAATTAAACTTCACGAAATTAAGGTTAAGGAAATTCCCGAACTAAACGACGAATTCATTAAAGACGCTGTTGGTTGCGAAAGTGTTGAAGCATACAAAAAGGAAACTGAAGAACGTTTAGCAAAACAAAATGCTGACCGTGCTGAACGCGAACTTGAAGATGCTATCGTTAAAAAGATTAGCGACGATGCAACCGTTGAAATTCCCAACGCCTTAATCGAAATGCAAATTGACCGTATGGTTCAAGAAATGGAATACCGTTTATCTTACCAAGGTTTACGTTTAGATGACTATCTAAAATATCTCGGCAAGTCAATGGACGACTACCGTGCAGATTATAAAGAACAAGCTGAAAGTATTGTTAAATCTCAACTTGTTATCGAAAAGATTATCGAAACGGAAAAATTCGAAGCAACCGATGCAGAAGTTGACGCTAAGTTAGAAGAAATGGCAAAAGCTCAAGGCAAAGAAGTTCCCGATATCAAAAAGAACTACGGCGCACGTCAACTTGACTATATCAAGAACGAAATCATCATTAAAAAGCTTTTCGAAGCATTAAAGGGTTATAACACTATCGCAGTAAAGGGCGCAAAGAAACCCGCTGCTAAAAAGACTACCGCAAAGGCTAGTGCTGAAAAGAGTGCAGAAGACAAGCCCGCAGAAAAACCTGCAGCTAAAACCACCACGGCTAAAAAGACTTCTACCACCAAAAAAGCACCCGCTAAAAATGTAGAAAAAGACGCTGAATAATTTTTCAAAGTATTTCGTAAAATCAATATAAAATCCACGCCGAATAATCTTTAATAACTAGTTAATAGAAAAACGATTATTAAAAAAGTGGCGGCGGGGTATAATTAAAACAAAATTACCGGATAGATTTTTTCTGTTCGGTAATAATTTATAAGGAGAGTTTATATGGATATAAAGAGTGCAGTTGTTCCTTACGTTGTTGAAAACACCGGCAAAGGCGAAAGAACTTACGATATCTATTCCAGACTTTTAGAAGACAGAATTATTTTCTTAACGGGTGAAATTAACGATGCCGTTGCAGACGTCGTTGTTGCTCAACTAATCTTTTTAGAAGCAAAAGACCCCAATAAAGATATCTGCCTTTACATCAACAGCCCAGGCGGTAGCGTTTCCGCAGGTCTTGCTATCTACGACACTATGAACTATATCAAGTGCGACGTTACTACCATTTGTATCGGTATGGCTGCAAGTATGGGCGCGTTCCTATTGTCAAGCGGTACTAAGGGCAAGCGTTACGCTCTTCCTAACAGCGAAATTATGATTCACCAACCCTTAGGCGGTGCGCAAGGACAAGCAAGCGACATTAAAATTCAAGCGGAACATATCTTAAAAACCAAACACCGCTTAAACACCATTTTGGCGCGCAACAGCGGTAAACCCTACGAAATAGTTGAAAAAGACACCGACAGAGATAATTATATGTCGGCGCAAGATGCTAAAGAATACGGACTAATCGACGAAATTTTCGTAAAGCGTCCGTAACTTAACGGAGATATATGAAAGAACAAAAAGAACATATTTACTGCTCTTTCTGTGGTAAACCCGAAGAGTTGGTTAAAAAGTTAATCGCCGGCCCTAACGGAAGTTTTATATGTGACGAATGTATAGAAGCTTGCCGTTATATCGCCGAAGAAGACGAAAAAAATCAACAAGCGGAAAACTCCACGGTTGAACTATTAAAACCCGCTGAAATTAAGGCTAAACTTGATGAATATATTATCGGTCAAGACGAAGCTAAAAGGGTTTTATCCGTTGCAGTATATAACCATTATAAAAGAATAAACGCTAAAAGCGGTAAGGACGAAGTAGAACTTGACAAAAGCAACATTTTACTTTTAGGTCCTACGGGTAGCGGTAAAACTTTGCTTGCAAAAACGCTTGCAAAGATTTTAGAAGTGCCCTTTGCCGTTGCCGACGCTACCACTTTAACCGAAGCGGGCTACGTTGGTGAAGACGTTGAAAATATCTTGCTTAAACTTATTCAAAATGCGGAATTCGATATCGAAAAGGCGCAAAAAGGCATAATCTATATCGACGAAATTGATAAAGTTGCAAGAAAAAGCGAAAACGTTTCTATCACGCGTGACGTATCGGGCGAAGGCGTTCAACAAGCGCTATTAAAAATTATCGAAAGCACGGTGGCAAACGTTCCACCACAAGGGGGTAGAAAACACCCCCAACAAGAATGCATAAGAATAGATACTTCTAATATATTGTTTATTCTTGGCGGTGCTTTCGTTGGTTTAAGCGATATTATTGCAAAAAGAAAAGAAAGTTCTTCTTTAGGCTTTGGCGGTAACATTGCAAATAAAAATAACGAAAATTTAGACGTTATGCGCGATATTCAACCGCAAGACCTTATAAAATACGGTTTAATTCCAGAATTCGTTGGAAGAATTCCTATAACCGTTGGTCTTCATCCGCTAGATGAAAATGCGCTAGCAAATATATTAACTCAACCTAAAAACGCTTTGGTAAAACAATATCAACGCCTAATCGGTTTAGATAACGTTGAACTTGAAATTACCGACGGTGCGGTTTTGGCTGTTGCAAGGCGCGCAATAGAACTTAAAACGGGGGCAAGGGGACTTAGAACAATCCTTGAAAATTTAATGCTTGACACCATGTACGATATTCCGTCTGAAACTGACGTTGCTAAAGTAATCGTTGACGAAGACGTTGTAAAAGGTGACAAAAAGCCCCAAATCGTTAGAAAAAACATAGCGTAAAATTAAATAAAAATATTTGAAAAAATTTAAAAAAACCCGTGAAAAACGTTTGACAACCTTGCCAATATAGGTTATACTATGTAGGCTGTGTAATCTCGGGTTGATGCGGGAAGTTACTTAAATCGCTAAAAACGATAGATAATTTCCGTTGACAAGTGTGGGGGCAAGACCCCTGCGACTAACTTCAAATATGAATTGGTAAAGTCATTCGCAGCGACTTAAAAAATTTAAGTATCGGCGGATGATTTTTTATTTTACCAGATTCGACACACACGGCAGAGTTTACAGCACACACAAAAAGTTAGGAAAAAGGAGTAACAAAACAATGGCAAGTCAAAAAATCAGAATCAAGCTTATGTCATACGACGTAGAAATGCTTGACCAAGCAGCAGCACGCATAGTAGAAACTATGAAGAAGTCAGGTGCAAAGATTAGTGGCCCTATTCCACTACCCACCGAAAAGGAAATCGTAACCATTCTTCGCTCACCCCATAAATATAAGGATAGCAGAGAACAGTTCGAAATCAGAACCCACAAGAGACTTATCGATATCTACTCACCCAACGCAAAATTACTTGACGGTATTCATTTGCCCGCAGGTGTTGATATCAAAATCAAATTGTAATCAATTAAACATTATATAAATAAACGGAGGTGAACTTTACAATATGTTAAGTAAAGCAATCATTGGCAGAAAGTTAGGCATGACGCAACTTTTTGCAGCAGACGGCAAGGTTATACCCGTAACTGTTATCGAGGCAGGTCCCTGTCCCGTAGTTCAGGTAAAAACTTTGGAAAGAGACGGTTATTCAGCAGTTAAACTTGGTTTCGATCAAGTTAACGAAAAAGAACTCAACAAACCCTTAGCAGGTCAGTTCAAGAAAGCAGGCGTTCCCGCACAAAAAGTTTTGAAGGAATTCAAACTTGAAGGCGCTGCAAGCATGGAAGTAGGTTCAGTAGTAACTTGCGACGTGTTCCAAGCAGGTGATAGGATCGACGTTTCTGGCGTATCTAAAGGTCACGGTTTCACCGGTGTTATCAAAAGATGGAACAATCGCAGACTTAAAGAAACCCACGGTGTTGGCCCTGTACACAGAGAAGTTGGTTCAATGGGCGCAAACAGCTCACCCTCAAGAGTATTCAAGGGTAAGAAAATGCCAGGTCAATATGGTCACGAAAACGTTACTATTTTGAATCTTGAAATTGTAAAAGTCGACAAAGAAAGAAACGCAATTCTCGTTAAGGGCGCAGTTCCCGGTCCTGTAAAGGGCATCGTAGCATTGCGCAACAGTGTTAAAGCGTAAGGAGAAAGATTATGCCTAAAGTTAAATTGTATGATATGAAAGCAAACGTAGTTGGCGATATCAAGGTATCCGACGCTATATTTAATGCTGAATACAACGAAGCACTTATTCACCAAGCAGTAGTTACCAGACTTGCTAACGAACGTCAAGGTACCAAGAGTACTCTTACCCGTAGCGAAGTTCGTGGTGGCGGTGCAAAACCCTGGAGACAAAAAGGTACCGGCCGTGCACGTCAAGGCTCTATCAGAAGTCCTCAATGGGTAAAAGGTGGCGTAGTATTCGCACCTAAGTCAAGAGATTTCTCAAAGAAAATGAACGTAAAAGCAAAAGAAGTTGCACTTTTCTCTGCATTATCACAAAAACTTCGTGCAGAAGAAGTTATCTTCGTTGACGAAATCAAAGTTGACGCAGCTAAAACCAAAGAAATGGTTGCAGTACTCAACGCGTTCAAATTTGAAAAGACCGTGCTTTTCGTAATGGATAACAATGACGAAGCAGTTTTAAGAGCTTGCGCAAACCTTGCAAAAGTTTCTACCATCGCTGCTAGCCAACTTAACACCTACGACGTTGTTAAGAACGCTAAAATCGTTATGTCCAAGAAAGCCGTAGAACAAATTCAGGAGGTCTATGGAGAATAATGGCTGCACACGATATCATTATTAAGCCCCTTCTCTCTGAAAAGAGCTATGCGGGCATCAGCGATAAGAAATATACCTTTATCGTTAAAAAAGACGCAAACAAGACTCAAATTAAACTCGCTATCGAAGAAATCTTCGGTGTATCCGTTGAAAAGGTTAACACCGCAAACGTTAGCGGTAAGTTGAAAAGACAGGGCAGATACGAGGGTTATACCCCCGATTACAAAAAGGCCATCGTTCAACTTAAAAAAGACAGCAAGTCAATCGAATTCTTTGATTCGTTGTCCTAATTGATTACGGAGGAACTTAAAAATGGCTATTAAAAGATATAAACCGACCTCTGCCGCTCGCCGTTTTATGACGGTAAGCGCATATGACGAAATCACGGCTAAAAAACCTGAAAAGTCTTTACTAGAAGACCAAAGAAAGTCTGGTGGTAGAAACTCTCAAGGTAAAATCACCGTACGTCATATCGGTGGCGGTAACAGAAGAAAATATCGTATCATCGACTTCAAGCGTGCTAAGGACGGTATTCCCGCAACTGTAAAGAGCATCGAATACGATCCTAACCGTAGCGCAAACATCGCTTTATTATATTATGCAGACGGTGCAAAGGCATATATCCTTGCTCCCGTAGGCTTAAAGGTAGGCGATAAGGTATTAAGCGGTGCAACTGCAGATATCAAAGCAGGTAACGCACTTCAACTTAAGGATATCCCCGTAGGTACTATGGTACACAATATCGAAATGCAACCCGGTAAAGGCGGTCAAATCGCTAGGGCTGCTGGTATGAGTGCACAAATCATGGCACGTGACGGCAAATACGTAACCTTAAAGATGCCCAGCGGCGAAATGAGATACATCCTTGCAACCTGCAAGGCAACCGTTGGTCAAGTAGGTAATTTGGATCACGAAATCGTTCGTATCGGTAAAGCAGGTAAAACTCGTCACTTCGGTATTCGTCCTACCGTTCGTGGTGTTGTAATGAACCCATGTGATCACCCCCACGGTGGTGGTGAAGGTAAGTCACCTATCGGTATGCCTGGTCCTGTTACTCCTTGGGGTAAACCCGCTCTCGGTCACAAGACTAGAAAGCATAAGAAAGCTTCTAACAAGCTTATCATCACTAGGATTAATTAAGGAGAACGTTTATGAGCAGAAGTACTAAAAAAGGTTTCTTTGTAGAACCAAAACTCTTAAAGAGAATTGAAGAATTAAACGAAAAGAACGAAAAGAAAGTTTTGAAAACTTGGTCACGTTCATCAACGATTTTCCCACAATTTGTAGGTCATACTATTGCAGTATATGACGGTAGAAAGCACGTTCCCGTATACGTAACCGAAGATATGATTGGTCACAAACTCGGTGAATTTGCTCCCACTAGAACCTTTAAAGGTCACGGCGGCGAAAAGACCACCGGTGGCAGATAGGAGGGCGTAAAATCATGGCAAAAGATATGAAAGAAAAAGCTGCAAGAATCGCAGCAAATAAAGACAGAAGGCCGAAGGCTGTTGCAAGATATATCAGAATTTCTCCCTATAAGGTAAGAGTAGTTCTCGATATCATCAGGGGCAAGGACTTAAGAAGTGCAGTAGCAATTCTTGAAAACACCCCCAAGAGTGCTTCCGAACCTATCAAAAAGGTTTTACTTTCTGCAGCAGCTAACGCAGAAAACAACTTGGGTATGAGCAGAGATAATTTGTTCGTAGCAGCGTGCTATGCTGATCAAGGCCCCACTCTTAAGAGAGTTATGCCTAGAGCACAAGGTAGAGCGTTTAGAATTTTGAAGCGTACTAGCCACATCACCGTGGTATTAGACGCTAAGGCGTAGGAGGAAGAGTTATGGGTCAAAAAGTTAATCCCCACGGTTTAAGAGTAGGTGTCATCAAAGATTGGGATTCGCATTGGTTTGTTGATAAGAAAGACTTCGCTGCGAACATCAAAGAAGATGATTCTATCCGTAACATGTTAAAGAAAAAATACTATCAAGCAGCAATCTCTAAGATTATGATTGAAAAAGCTGCATCAAAGATAGTAATCACCATTTTCACCGCACGTCCCGGCGTTCTTATCGGTAAACAAGGCAGTGAAATTGAAGTTATCAAAAAGTCAGTTGCTAAAATCTGCAAAGGCAAACAAATTTTGGTTAACATTTCTGAAGTTAAAAAGCCCGATGCAGACGCTCAATTAGTTGCAGAAGGTATCGCAGCTCAACTTGAAAAGCGCGTATCTTTCCGCAGAGCAATGAAACAAGCAATTTCTAGGTCAATGAGAAGCGGCATTAAGGGTATTAAGGTTGCTATCAGCGGCAGATTGGACGGCGCAGAAATCGCACGTAGCGAACACGCACACGAAGGTTCAATTCCCCTACAAACTTTAAGGGCAGACATTGAATACGGCTTTGCAGAAGCTCACACCACTTTCGGTGTAATCGGTATTAAGTGCTGGATTTACAAAGGCGAAGTTATCGGCGCTCCCAAGAAAAATGTTCAAGGAGGCGAAGCTTAATTATGTTAATGCCTAAACGTGTTAAAAGAAGAAGAGTGCACCGTGGCAGAATGACCGGTAAGTGCACTAAAGGTAATAAGATAGCTTACGGCGATTACGGTTTAGTTGCTATGGAACCCGGTTGGATTAAATCTAACCAAATCGAAGCAGCCCGTGTTGCAATGACTAGATTTATTAAACGTGGTGGTAAGGTATGGATTGACATATTCCCCCACAAGCCTGTAACCAAGAAACCTGCGGACAGCCGTATGGGTAGTGGTAAAGGTTCAGTAGAATTCTGGGTAGCAGTTGTTAAACCCGGCAGAGTACTATTCGAAATGAGTGGTGTTTCTGAAGAAATAGCAAAAGAAGCAATGAGACTTGCTGGCCACAAACTTCCCGTTAAGACGAAGTTCGTGAAAAAGGAAGCTGAAGTTGCAGTAGAAATCAAAGAAGAAGGCGGTGAAGGTTAATGAAAACGAAAGAACTTCACGAATTATCAGTTGAAGAATTAAATGCAAAGCTTAAAGAACTTTCCGAAGGCTTATTTAACCTTCGTTTCCGTCATGCTATTGGCCAATTGGAAAACCCTGCGTCTCTCAAAACTTGCAAAAAAGATATTGCAAAGATAAAGACCATCTTGAGAGAAAGGGAACTTAACGAAAAGGCGTAGGGAGTAGAAGATTATGGAAAGAAATTTAAGAAAAGAAAGAGTGGGTATCGTTGTTTCTGACAAAATGGATAAAACCGTTGTTGTATCCATCGAAGAAAGATTCAAACACCCCTTGTACAAGAAAACCGTAAAGAAAACTCACAAATTTAAAGCTCACGATGAACAAAACGCATGTGGCGTAGGCGATAAGGTACTTATCGTTGAAACCAGAAAGCTCTCTAAGGAAAAGAATTGGAGAGTTGCAGAAATCATCGAAAAGGCTAAGTAAGGAGGCGCACAATGATTCAACCTGAAAGCAGATTAAAAGTAGCGGACAACTCCGGTGCTAAAGAATTGAAATGTATCAGAGTATTAGGCGGCTCATTTAGAAGAACCGGCAACATCGGTGACGTAATCGTAGCAAGCGTAAAGACTGCTACCCCCGGCGGTGTTGTTAAGAAAGGCGACGTAGTAAAGGCAGTTATCGTAAGGTCAACCTTTGGTGTAAGAAGAAAAGACGGCACCTACGTAAGATTTGACGAAAACGCAGCAGTTATTATTGATAACCAAAAGCAACCGAGAGGCACACGTATCTTTGGACCGATCGCGAGAGAACTTCGTGATAAGGACTATATGCGTATCATCTCTCTTGCACCCGAAGTGTTATAAGGAGAAAGATTATGAAGATTAAGAAAAACGACACAGTTCTTGTCCTTACCGGTAAAGATGCAGATAAAGTTGCAAAGGTTTTGGTTGCTATGCCTAAGGAAAACAAGGTAATTGTTGAAGGCGTAAACGTACAAAAAAAGCATAAGAAGGCACGTACCGCACAAGAAGTAAGCTCTATTGAAAATATTTCAGGCGCTATCGACGCTTCTAACGTAATGGTTGTTTGCCCCGTATGCGAAAAGGCTACCAGAGTTTCTTACAGCGTTATCGAAGGTAAAAAGGTGCGCGTTTGCAAAAAATGCAAGGCAATCCTTGATGCTGGTAAAGAAGTAAAAGAAGCTAAAAAAGCTACTAAAAGAAAAACCAAAAAAGCAGCTGCTGAAGAAGCAGAAGCTAACTAATGGAGGATACGAAAATGGCAGAAAAGAACAGAGTAAGAGTCTTGTATGAACAGACCGTTATCCCCGCATTAATGAAAAAGTTTAACTACAAAAACGTTAACCAAGTACCCAAACTTGTAAAAATCACCATTAACTCCGGTCTTGGCGACGTTAAAGACAACGGTAAGAGTGTTCAAATCGCTCAAGAAGAATTAAAGCAAATCGCTGGTCAAAAGCCCATTTTAACACAGGCTAAAAAGTCAGTTGCTAACTTCAAAATCCGTGAAGGTATGAACGTTGGTATGAAGGTTACCCTTCGTGGCACCAGAATGTATGAATTCTTCGACAAGTTCATCTCTATCGCATTGCCTAGAGTTAGGGACTTCCGCGGTGTTCCCGCTAAGTCTTTCGACGGCAGAGGCAACTATGCTATGGGTGTTAAAGAACAATTAATCTTCCCCGAAATTTCTTACGATCAAATCGAAAAGGTAAGGGGTTACGATATTTGTATTACCACCACGGCAAACACTGACGAAGAAGCAAAAGAATTGCTAGCATTGCTCGGCATGCCTTTTGCGAACAAGTAAGGTTAAAGGAGTTACAAAATGGCTAAAAAAGCAATGATAAACAAGCAGCAAAAACCTGCTAAATTTTCAACCAGAGCCTATACCAGATGCAGCATTTGTGGTCGTCCACACGCTGTACTCCGTAAATACGGCATTTGCCGTATCTGCTTCAGAGAATTGGCATATAAGGGCCAAATCCCTGGTGTAAAGAAGGCAAGTTGGTAAAGGAGGAACTAAAATGACAGACGTTATTGCAGATATGCTTACCAGAATAAGAAACGCTCTTGCTGCTAAGCATGAAACGGTTGAAATTCCCGCTTCTAACACTAAAAAGCAATCGCTGATATTCTCCTTAAAGAAGGTTATATTACCGACGTTAAGGTAGTTGAAGGCGTACAAGGCACCATCGTGGTAACCTTAAAGTATGATGGCAACAAGGCAGTTATTTCAGGCTTAAAGAGAGTAAGTAAACCCGGTCTTCGCGTTTACGTTGGCACGGAAGAAATCCCCCAAGTTCTCGGTGGCTTAGGTATTGCAATCCTTTCTACTTCAAAGGGTATCATGACTGGTAAAGATGCAAAACTTGCGCACCAAGGCGGCGAAGTCTTGGCGTACGTATGGTAGGAGGTATTAGTTATGTCCAGAATAGGTAACGCACTTATTACTTTACCTGCCGGCGTTACGGTAGAAGTAGCAAACAATGCTTTCACTGTAAAAGGTCCTAAGGGTACTTTAACTCAAGATATGGACCCCATCATCAGCATGGCAGTTGAAGGTAACGTAGTAAAGCTCACCAGAGCAAACGATTTAGCTGACACCAAAGCAAAGCACGGCTTATACAGAGCACTTTGCGCTAACATGGTTAAAGGCGTATCAGAAGGCTTCAAAAAGTCTTTAATCGTTAACGGTGTAGGTTGGAAAGTTGCAAAACAAGGCAACAAAGTTGTTCTTAACGTTGGCTTTTCACACCCCGTTGAAGTTGTTGAAATTGACGGCATCGCATTAGATTGCCCCAGCCAAACCGAAATTACCGTAAGCGGTATCAACAAGGAAAAGGTTGGTCAATTCGCAGCTATGATTAGAAGTATTAGAGTTCCTGAACCCTACCATGCATATGGTATCCGTTACAGCGACGAAGTTATCGAACGTAAAGTTGGTAAAGCAGCTGGCGGTAAAGGCTAAAAAATTTAAAGGGCTTTTAGTGGACGCGTTTACGTTTTTAACGCGTCTGCCGAGTGCACCTACACCGTGCTTTATATAAGGTGCTGGTGCGAAAAGTTGTTAAATAGGAGAAAAAACAATGATTAAGAAAATCAATAAAAACGCAGACAGACTTAAAAGACATAAGAGAGTACGTGGTAAAATCAGCGGTACTGCTGAAACCCCAAGACTTTCAGTATACAGAACATTAACGCATATTTATGCACAACTTATTGACGACGTTAAGGGTCATACCTTGGTTACGGCGTCTACCTTAGATAAGGAACTTAAGGGTACTTTCGAAGGTAAGGACAAGAAGGCGCAGGCTTTCGCAGTAGGCGAACTCCTCGCAAAGAAGGCAAAGGCAAAGAAGATTGACGCTTGCGTATTCGACCGTGGCGGTTATCTTTACACCGGTCGTGTTGCAAGTCTTGCAGACGGCGCACGTGAAGGTGGCCTTCAATTCTAATAAAACAAGGAGAAAACTAAAATGGCAAGAGAAAATAGAACGCCCAGAAAAGTTGAAGAAAACGACGGTTTAGTTAAAAAGCTTATTTGCGTTAACCGTGTTACCAAAGTTGTTAAAGGTGGTAGAAACATGCGTTTTGCAGCTCTCGTTGTCGTAGGCGACGGTGCAGGCAGAATCGGTTGTGCAATGGGTAAATCTAACGAAGTTCCCAGCGCTATCGACAAGGCTACTGCAAGAGCAAAGAAGAACATGTTCAAAGCAGCACTTCTTGGCAACACCATTCCCCACGAAGTTATCGGTAAATTCGGTCGTGGCTCAGTTCTTATGATGCCCGCTGAAGAAGGTACCGGTGTTATCGCAGGTGGTCCTGTTCGTGCGGTAATGGAAGCAGTTGGTGTAACCAACATTAGAACGAAATCACACGGCACCAACAACCCCATTAACTGTGTAAAAGCAGCTATTGAAGGTTTACGTGGTTTAAGAACTGCTGAAGAAATTGCAGCAATCCGTGGCAAGACTGTTGAAGAAATCAACGGTTAATAGGGAGGGAATAAACAATGGCTAAAAAGAAAGCAGAAGTAAGCAAAATTAAAATTACTCTTGTAAAAAGCACTATCAGTGTAATTCCCAACCACAAGAAAATTGTTGCGGCTTTGGGTCTCAAAAAGGTAAACTCTGTGAAAGTTCACGAAGCTAATGCTTGCATACTTGGTATGGTAGCAAAAGTTAAATACCTTTTGAAAGTTGAAAACGTTTAATCCAAAGTTTAAGCAATAATATTCAAGGAGAAATTAAAATGAGATTAGGTGATTTAAGTCCCGCAGCGGGCGCAACTACTGCTAGAAAGAGACTTGGCAGAGGTATCGGTTCAGGTCTTGGCAAAACTAGTGGTAAGGGTCATAAAGGTCAGTGGGCAAGAAGCGGCGGCGGTGTTCGTCCTGGTTTTGAAGGCGGTCAAATGCCCTTAATCAGACGTATCCCCAAGCGCGGTTTCAACAACCACTTCAGAAAAGTTTATAGTATCGTTAACCTTTCAGTATTAGAAGGTTTAGAAGCAGGTGCTACCGTTGATATGGCAACTCTTTACGAAAAGGGCCTTATCAAAATCGTTAAAAACAGCGTTGGCCTTAAAGTACTTGGCAACGGCACTTTAACGAAAGCACTTACCGTAAAAGCAGCAAGCTTCTCTGCATCTGCTAAAGAAGCAATCGAAAAAGCTGGCGGCAAGGCTGAACAAATCTAATACCCGATAGGGAGGAAATCATGTTTCAAACGATTGTAAATGCGTTTAAAATTAAAGAAATAAGGCGCAAGATACTTATAACAATCGCACTCATATTCGTATATAGACTAGGTTGTTATATTCCCGTTCCTGGCGTTGAATTATTCGATTTAACTGAAGTTCCTTTCTTCAGTATCGTAAATATGGCGTCAGGTAACGCACTCTCAATGGGTACGTTCTTTGCGATGGGTATCGGGCCTTACATTAACGCATCAATTATTATTCAATTATTAACGGTTGCAATTCCCGCGCTTGAAAGATTAAGCAAGCAAGGTGAAGAAGGTCGCAGAAAGATTAACAGTATTACCAGAATAGTTACGTTAGTTCTAGCAATTGCGCAAGCTATCGGTATTTTGGTTGCTTTCGGTGGCTCAGTTGAAACCGGTAAAATTTTCGGTAGCGAAGGCTTCTTAAAGTTTTTAAGTTACGCTTTCCTTGTAATTGTTTACACGGCAGGTGCAGCACTTACCATGTGGCTTGGCGAAAGAATTACCGATTACGGTGTAAGTAACGGTATTTCAATGCTCATCTTCTCTGGTATCATCTCTACTTTAGGTTTAAACGTAATCAACTTTATTAAAGGTTTATTTAACGCTGCAACCGCATCTTCAACCATATGGCAATTCGTAGGTTTCATAATTACTGCAATCTTTATCTTTGCAGCAGTTGTAACCGTAGATTCAGCTGAACGTAAGATTCCCGTTCAATACGCTAAACAGGTTAAGGGTAGAAAGATGTACGGTGGTCAATCCACTCATATCCCCATTAAAGTAAACTCATCAGGCGTTATGCCCTTGATTTTTGCTTTCTCAATCATCAGCTTACCTGATATGATTATGGGTATGATAGGTCACACCCCCGGCGCAACTTGGCAAGAAATTTTCGGCACGGGTTCATGGCTATATATGGTTGTATTATGCATTTTGATTTTATTCTTTGCATACTTCTACAATCAAATTCAGTTCAACCCAGACGATATCAGCAAGAGCATTCAAGGTAACGGTGGTTTTATCCCCGGTATCCGCCCAGGCAAACCTACCGGCGATTATCTTAAAAAGATATCAAACAGAATTACGCTTTTCGGCGCAATCTTCCTTGCGTTAGTTGCTTTAGTTCCTACTATAATTCTCAATGCAATACAACCTTCATTAACCAATGCGTTCAGCGCAACCGGTTTATTGATTTTGGTATCTGTATCACTTGAATTCGAACAAGCACTTCAATCGCAAATTATGATGAAAAATTATAGAGGATTCTTAAAATAATTATGAAACTCATATTACTTGGCGCTCCGGGTAGTGGTAAAGGAACGCAGGCCGCTAGAATATGCGAAAAGTATAACCTTCCGCACATTTCTACGGGTGACATCTTTAGAGAAAACATCAAAAATCAAACCCCCCTTGGACTCAAGGTAAAGGCAATTATGGATTCGGGTAATCTTTGCCCAGACGAACTAACGGTTGACCTTGTTAAAGATAGACTAGCTCAGCCTGACTGTGCAAACGGCTATCTTTTAGACGGGTTCCCCAGAAATTTAGTTCAAGCCGCAGCTCTTGATACCTTCAACGCTCCCGAAAAGGTTTTAGACCTTAACGTAGATTTAGCAGGTATCGAAAGAAGGCTTACGGGCAGAAGAAGTTGTCCCGCATGTGGTAATTCCTTCCATATCGACTTTATCGGCGACACTAAAAATTGTCCCGATTGCGGTGCGGAACTTATCATTAGAAAGGACGACAACCCCGAAACCGTAAAAGAAAGATTAAGCGTTTATTCTAAATCAACTGCTCCGCTTGTAGAATACTACGAAAAGCAGGGCAAACTTATAGCGATTAACGGCGACCAATCAATTGACGGCGTATTCGCTGAAATCGTAAAGGTTTTAGGTTAATGATTAAAATTAAAACCGATAAAGAAATTGCCTTAATGCGTGAAAGTGGTATTCTTACCAAAAACGTGTTAGATTTAATCGGTGCAAGCATAAAAGTCGGCATGTCTACTAAAGACCTTGACAAAATTGCTTACGATTATATCAAAAGCCAAGGCGCAACCCCTTCTTTTTTAGGTTACGGCGGATATCCCGCAACACTATGCGTTTCGATAGACGATATGGTAGTTCACGGAATTCCTAGTGACGATATCATTATTAAAGAAGGTCAAATCGTCAGCGTAGACGTTGGCGTTATCTACAACGGTTGGCAAGGCGACGCGGCAAGAACTTTCATAGTTGGCGAAGTTAGTGAAGAAAAGAAAAAACTTGTTAAAGTTACCGAAGAGTGCTTTTTCAAGGCAGTAGAAAATCTTTGCGACGGAACGCCACTTGGCAATATCGGGCACGCTGTACAAACTCATGCTGAAGCAAACGGCTTTTCAGTCGTAAGGGCGCTTGTCGGTCACGGTATCGGCAAAGAAATGCACGAAGACCCCGCCGTTCCAAATTACGGAGCAAAGGGCACGGGCATTCGACTAAAAAAAGGCATGGTAATAGCAATAGAACCCATGATTAACCTTGGCACTTATAAAGTTGACTTTTTAAGTGACGGTTGGGGCGTAAGAACGAAGGATAGAATGCCTTCTGCTCATTACGAAAACACGGTTGCTATAACTGATAACGGTGTGGAAATTTTAACGCTGTAAGATAATGGATAAACAAATAAAAATCGGTGATTTGGTTATAAGCCTTGCCGGGCGTGATAAAGGCGCAACGCTTTTAGTAACGCAGATAAATGGCGACAGGGCAACGGTTATTGACGGCAGAGTTCATAAAATAACAAAGCCGAAATTCAAAAACCCCAAACACCTTAAAAAGCTAAATGCCGTATCGCTAACTAGCATTGCGGTAGAAATAAACGGCGGCAAGCCTGTCGGCAACGAAAGACTAGCAAAACAAATTAAAGCCGTAAAAAACAAATAAGGAGGATAAAGTTTGTGTCAAAGGACGACGTAATTGAAACCGAAGGCGTGATCGTAGAAGCGTTACCTAATGCAACGTTCACGGTTAAGTTATCAAACGGACACGTTATAACGGCGTACATCTCTGGTAAGTTGCGTATGCACTATATCAAAATAATTCCCGGCGATAGCGTTAAGTTGGAAATGAGCCCCTATGATTTAACCAAAGGCAGAATAATTTGGCGTAGTAAAAACTAAAACATAAACTAGAAATCCAAACTTTTAAGGAGAAAGAAAATGAAAGTTAGACCTTCAGTAAAACCTATGTGCGACAAGTGCAAAGTTATTAAAAGAAACGGCAAAGTAATGGTAATTTGTTCTAAAAACAAAAACCACAAACAAAGACAGGGTTAATCTTTATAGATTACCAGGTTAACCCTATCGGGTTAAACTCAAAAACAACAGTTTAAAGATAAAGTAGCCTTCATTCCACGGCGAAAAAGTCTTTAGGCATTTATATATACAAAAAATATTAAAAAAAGGAAAAATACGGAGGTATTTGACAAGAATGGCACGTATAGCCGGCGTTGATTTGCCCAACAACAAAAGAGTGGAAATCGGCCTTACCTATATCTACGGTATCGGTCTTCCCACGGCAAAGAAGATTATAAGTGAAACAGGCGTTAACCCCGATATTAGGGTTAAGGATTTAAGTGAAGCAGACGTTGCTAAACTTAGGGAATATATCGAACACAACCTTCGCGTAGAAGGTGACTTACGTTCAGAAGTTAACCTTTCAATCAAAAGACTTATTGAAATTGGTTGCTTCCGTGGTGTTCGTCATAGAAAGGGCTTACCTGTAAGAGGTCAAAGCTCAAAGAGAAATGCAAGGACCAGAAAGGGTCCCCGTCGTACCGTCGCTAAGAAGAAGACGGCAGGCAGATAATTAAGGAGGTAACTGAATTATGGCAGCAGCAAAAAAAGTTGTTAAAAAACGTAAAGATGCCAGAAAGGTTGATAAAGGTCAAGTACACATTCAGGCTTCCTTCAACAACACTTTGGTAACTATTACCGATATGCAAGGTAACACAGTATCTTGGTCAAGCGCAGGTAGTTTGGGCTTCAGGGGTTCAAGAAAGAGCACCCCATTCGCAGCACAAATGGCTGCTGAAACTGCAGGTAAGGCTGCAAGAGAACAAGGTATGCGTTCTGTAGAAGTATACGTTAAAGGCCCAGGTCAAGGCAGAGAATCTGCTATTAGAGCACTCACCAACTGTGATATGGAAGTAACCCTTATCCAAGACGTTTCTCCCATTCCCCACAACGGTTGCAGACCCCCCAAGAAACGTAGAGTATAACGGAGGAAATAGAAAATGGCTAAATATACTGAATCTAAATGTCGCTTATGCAGACGTGAAGGTCAAAAATTATTCTTAAAAGGCGAAAGATGCTTTAAGGGTGTATGTGCTTTCGACAGAAGACCCGTTGCTCCCGGTCAACACGGTATGAGCAGAAAGAAAGTTTCTGAATACGGCTTACAACTCCGTGAAAAGCAAAAATGTAAGAGAATTTACGGTGTATTAGAAGGACCGTTCAGAACTTACTATGAAAAAGCAGACCGTATGAAAGGTATTACGGGTGAAAACATGCTTTCACTCTTAGAACGTCGTTTAGACAACGTTGTTTACAGAATGGGTATCGGTTCATCACGCGCACAAGCACGTCAACTTGTAACTCACGCTCACTTCACCGTAAACGGCAGACCTGTTAACATTGCATCTTACCAAGTTAAGATTGGCGACGTTATCGCTGTTAAAGAAAGTAAAAAGGACAACAAGTACTTTGCTGAAATTAAGCAAATGAAGGTTGGTGCTATGCCCAAGTGGTTAGAATTCAACCCCGAAACCTTAGAAGGCAAAATTCTTGCTAACCCTGTAAGAGAAGACATCGACATCAGCATCAAGGAATACATGATTGTCGAATTGTACTCTAAATAATTAAATAAATTTAATAAAATAAAATTTTCGATGGGTTTATTCGGGGGGAAAGTTAAGGTTCTCCACGCTTTGACAAGAATTCCCGAATTTACCTATATCGGAACTATTTAAAGGAGGATATTTCTTATGATGGAAATTGAAATGCCCAAAATAGCAGTGGAAGAAAACGAAGACAAAAGTTACGCGAAAATCGTTGTAGAACCCCTTGAAAAAGGCTTTGGTTTAACGCTTGGTAACGCACTCCGCAGAATTTTACTTTCTGCACTCCCCGGCGTTGCTATCCAAAACATCAAGTTCGCTGAAGAATTAGGCGTACGCCACGAATTCTCTGCAGTACCTGCTGTTAAAGAAGACGTTACCGAAATCGTTCTTAACTTAAAGAGCGTAGCAATTAAGAGTGCTTGTTTAGATAAAGACTTCAAAAAGAACGTTCGTTTATTTAAAGAAGGCCCTGCAGTAGTTAAGGCTGGCGATATCGCAGTAGATGCTGATATCGAAATCTTAAACCCCGAACAATACATTTGCACCGTTGACGAAGGCGGTAAAATGGACGTAGAACTTACCATCGGTAAGGGCAGGGGCTACGAAGGTGCTGACGAACACAAAGTTGACGTTATCGACAACATCGCAATCGACAGTATTTATACCCCCGTTAAAAAGGTTAGTTACAACGTTACTGCAACCCGCGTTGGACAAAGCGTTGACTTTGACAAGTTGGTTTTAGAAGTATGGACTAACGGTGCTTTCTCCGGCAGAGATATCGTTTCACTTGCCGCTAAGATTATGGATGAACACGTAAGAATGTTCGTAACCCTAAGCGAAGTAGGTATCAACGGTAGTATCCTAGTACCTCCGGAAGAAGACAAAAAGATTAAAATTCTCAGCATGACTATTGATGAAATGGACCTTTCAGTTCGTTCAAACAACTGCTTAAAGCGTGCAAATATTCATACGGTAGAAGACTTAATCAAGAAAACAGAAGAAGATATGCTTAAAGTCCGTAATCTCGGCAAGAAATCTTTGGTTGAAGTTATTTACAAACTCGAAAGTTTCGGCTTGAAGTTAAAGGACAAGGAGGACTAATAACATGAGAAAATTAGGTTTAAACGCAACCCAACGTGTTGCTCTTATCAAAAATCAAGCTTCCGCACTTTTGTGGAACGGTAAAATTGAAACTACAGTTGCAAGAGCAAAAGAAGTTGCATCATACGTTTCAAAAATCATTACCCTTGCCGTAAACTCTTATACCGACACTATTTCTGAAGAAGTTAAGACCACCGACGCAAAGGGTAAAGAAGTTACCAAAACCCTTGTTAAAGACGGCGCTAAAAAACTTAACGCAAGAAGAAAAATCATGAGCATGGTTAACAACTTGCAAGAAGTTAAAGCAGAAGGCGAAAGCAAGGCTGAATTCAAAAAGAGGGCTAACGCTGTTAAATACCCCCTTATTGAAAAAATCTTCGACGAATATGCACCCAAATACGCTGCTCGTAAAGAAGAAAAAGGTCAAGGCGGTTACACCAGAATTTATAAACTTGGTGTTCGTCGTGGCGACGCTGCTGAAGTTGCAATCATCGAACTCGTTGACTAATTTCAGTAAAAATTAATTATTCGATTAAGCAATTAATCTTGAATAAAAACTTAAACACCCGTCATAACGTACGGGTGTTTTTATTTTAAATTTTACTTAAAATAGTGGGGTAAAGTCATATTAATAAGCATATAAAAAAGAGCAAAAAAATAAACTTTACTATGCGACTTATAGATATTCCTAATGGAAAAAGCGTAAAAATATTAAGGGTAGGGTGTAAAAGCACCCTATCTTTTAGGTTAGCGGAAATGGGCGTTGTAAACGGTTGCACGATAACGGTTGTAAGGCGCGCATCTTTCAACGGCCCAATGTTAATTAAAGTAAAAGATTTTTACCTAGCAATGCGATATAACGATTGTAAATATATAACGGTAGGTGCATTATGAACGATACAATTTGCCTTTTAGGTAACACTAATTGCGGAAAGACTACACTTTTTAATCATTTAACGGGCACTTATCAAAAAACGGGTAATTGGTCGGGCGTAACCACCGAAAAAAAGATAGGCCGTTATAGAAAAAATAAGAAAATTACCATTGTGGACTTGCCGGGTGTGTACTCTCTATCAGCGATAAGCGACGATGAGCGCGCTGTAGTAAATTATCTTAAAAACACCCCGCCAAAAGCAATAATTAACGTTATAGACGGCACTAACCTAGAGCGAAGTTTATATTTAACCGTTATGCTATCTACCCTTAATATCCCCACGGTAATTGCCGTTAATATGGCAGACCAACTAGAAAAAAACGGAATAAAATTAAACGCTGAAAAACTTTCCACACTCTTTAACGTGCCCGTAATTATGATATCGGCAAAAACGGGTAAAAACGTTGAAAAACTTATAAAAATAGCCACAACAAATACAGAAAAGCTAAAGCGCCCAACCGCTATTAACTTTATCACGGCAAAAGGGCAAACGGATGCGGAAAAAATATATTCGTTTATAGGCGAAAAGATTAAAGAACTAATAATTAAAAAGCCAACCAAAGCGGAAATTTTTACATTAAAAGCCGATAAAGTGCTTATGCACAAGGTTTGGGGTATGCCGATATTTTTCGCCATAATATCGATAGTATATCTTTTATCGATAAAACTTGGCGGAATATTAGGGGAGTTTATAAATTTACCCATTATAAGCCTAGAAAACGCCACTTGTTCCGTCTTAACTAGCCTTAACGCAAAAGAGTGGGCTATTTCACTTATATCGGCTATAATGGGCAGTTTAGGGGAAATTTTTGCCTTTCTACCACAAATATTAATTCTATTTACCTTACTAACGCTTTTAGAACAAAGTGGATACACCGCGCGCTCGGTATTTGTTACCGATAGGTTCTTTAGCGCCTTTGGTTTAAGCGGTCGCTCGGTTATACCCCTAACGCTTTGCGCGGGCTGTACGGTAAGCGGAATAATGGCAACGCGCACGATAGATAGCGAAAGGGAGAAACGAATAACACTTTTTTTAGCACCCTTTATGCCGTGTAGCGCAAAAATGGCGGTTTTTGGTTGGTTTTCGCAAAAATTATTTAACGGCAACCCGCTAGTTGCAACTTCACTATACTTTTTAAGCATTTTTTGTGTGGCGTTTTTTGGCAAAATTTTAAATAAAATCAAGGCGTTAGGCTCTAATAACGGCGGATTTTTGCTTGAAATACCCTTACTTCGCGTGCCGTCTATAAAGGACGTGTTATACACGATAATTCAAAAAACTAAAGACTTTATTGCAAAAGCGGGCAGCGTAATTTTGGCGGTTGCCGTAATACTTTGGGCGCTTAAAAGTTTTGGCTTTCACGGGTATATACCGCCTGAATATAACGGCGAAGGCAGTTTTTTGTACACAATAGGCAATATTATAAAATATATATTTTATCCACTTGGATTTGGTAATTGGCAAGCAAGCGTAGCGGTGTTGTCGGGCATAATGGCAAAAGAAGGTGTAATAGAAACGCTCACCTTAGTTTCAAATTACCCCGAAACGTTATTTAACAACGGCTATTCAGCATACGCGTTTATGACGTTTATACTTTTATCACCGCCTTGTATAGCGGCAATTTCCACGTTGAAAAAGGAGTTAAAAAGCGTAAAATGGCTTGTGATATGTTTAACTTTTCAAACGGTATGCGCCTATCTAATTGCACTATTAATAAATTTAACGGGGCTAATTTTAACGGGGCGCAACGGCTTGCATTACTGTTTAATTTTTGTTATAATAATGTTAATAATTGCAATAGCGCTTGTTTTAACTCTAAAAAGGCGAAAAAAGGCAATTTCAAGGTGAAAAATGGCAGAACAAACTAAAACTATGTACGATTATATGCGCGAATCTGAAACTATTGAAGAAGATGCAATGTATCCTGAAGGTTGGTTAGATGAGCGCAATCAAACGTCTAAAGAAAAATATCTTGAATTTTACGATGATATTAAATTAACCCCAAAAGACGATTGGTAAACCGAATTATAAAAATGATGCTAAACTGAATTATAATAAAAAAAAAGCGAAGTAAATCACTTCGCTTTTTAATTTTTAATTTAAGGGTTATTAAGTAAACTTTATCGTTAAAATTTAGGATTGATATCCAAATATTTACAAAGTTCAAGTGCAAACTTAAATGCCGATTTAGGACCGTTTGCCGTAATTAAATTGTCGCAAACTTCAACGTCAGACGCTGTATAGACACAAACTTTCATCATATCAATAAAAGCGGGGGCGGGATAACACGTTGCGCTCTTGCCGTCTATAAGCCCGTTATTTGCCAAAACTACGGCAGGGGACGCGCAAATCGCACCTACAAGTTTACCGCTATTTAAAAAGTTTTCAACGGCCTTCATAACTAGTGAACAACTTGCAATATTTGTTGCACCAGGCATACCACCGGGCAAAATAATAGCATCGAAATTATTAAAATTTACGTTATATACGGTAGTATCCGCCATAACCGTAACCCCGTGCGAAGACACCGCGTTAATATTGTTTACCGCAACGGTAGTGCATAAAACGTTTTCGCAACGCCTAAAAAGGTCAACGGGGGTAAGCGCTTCTAAATCTTCAAAACCATCTGCTAAAATAACGGCAATTTTTTTCATTTTTATCTCCTTGTTTTATTAATTATATACTATTTTCTCAAGAAATTCAATAGAAAAAATAAAAATGGCAAAAAGGCAAATTACTAGTAAAAATCTAGCGATTTTTTTACGGCGTAAAATCGCTATGAAAAAACTAACGATTTGCGCAAAAAAAGTTATGCAAAATTATTGACAATATATGTATAAGTATTTATAATGTATATCATTATAAAGTTTACTATTATTAAACTTTTTGTTAAAAATCTCTAAACCACAAAAACGAACAGGTGAAAAATGGTTATAGGCGAAAAAATTAAAGGCTTAAGGCTTTCGTGCGAACTTACGCAAGAAGAACTTGCCGATAGGTGCGAACTGACCAAAGGCTATATATCGCAACTAGAAAACGATTTAACTAGCCCGTCTATCACAACGCTAATAGATATACTTTCCGCCCTTGGCACAAGTTTAAAAGAGTTCTTTGCAGACGACGAATCTGAAGAAAAAATTTCCTTTAATAAAAACGAATTTATAGAAAAGGTTACCGAAGATTACACACTTAATTGGCTTGTTCCCAACGCGCAAAAGAACACTATGGAGCCGGTGCATATGCGCCTAAATGCTGGGTGTTCTACTGATGAAGACTTCCCGCACGAAGGTGAAGAATTCGGTTTCGTGTTAAAAGGCGAAATAGTAATTGCAATCGGCAAAAGAAAGGTTAAAGTGAAAAAGGGCGAAAGTTTTTATTTTACTTCTAACAAAGTTCATCAAATTATAAATAAAGGCAATAGTGTGGCGGAATTTATTTGGGTATCGTCCCCACCAAGTTTTTAATTGTAAATATAAGGTTTTAATTATAAATATAAAACAGTAAAAATTTTTATATAAACCATTAAATTATTTAACCGTAAGGTTAACGGAGTGCATTATGGCAAACAAAGGAAAAGTTAAAGTAAATAAGGGTGTTAATCCCCAACCACAAGGCAAAAAGATTATAGAACTTATCGGCGTAAAGCGTCAGTTTGACGACGGCGTTGTTGCCGTTGATAACTTAAACCTATATTTTAATAGGGGAGAGTTCGTTACTTTTTTAGGGCCGTCTGGTTGCGGTAAAACCACAACTCTTCGTATGATTGCAGGCTTTGATAAGCCAACCGAAGGTAAAATTTTATTAAACGGACAAGATATAAGCAACTTGCCCCCGAATAAGCGCCCCGTAAACACGGTATTCCAACGCTATGCACTTTTTCCACACCTTAACGTTTACGATAATATCGCTTTTGGCTTAAAACTTAAAAAACTTAAAGCCGTATATGAAAACGATAAAGGCGAAAGAATAGAACGCATTGAAAAACTTTCTAAAAAAGAAATTGCAGAAAAGGTTGCAAAAGTTCTTAAAATGGTAGATTTAGAAGGTTTTGAAAAGCGTAGCGTTTCCACTTTATCAGGCGGACAACAACAACGTGTTGCTATTGCGCGCGCACTAGTTAACGAACCGGAAATTCTTCTTTTAGACGAACCTTTGGGCGCGTTAGACCTTAAAATGCGCAAAGATATGCAACTAGAACTTAAAGAAATGCACAAAAAACTTGGCATTACTTTTATATACGTTACCCACGACCAAGAAGAAGCCCTTACCATGAGCGACACTATCGTAGTTATGAACGACGGTGTAATTCAACAAATAGGCACACCCACCGATATATATAACGAACCTAAAAACGCTTTCGTTGCAAACTTTATCGGCGATAGCAACATTTTCTCTGGCACGATGGTAGGGGATAAAAAGGTTAAATTTATCGGCAAAACCTTTGACTGTGTTGACGACTTTGCTAAAAACGAAAAGGTAGACGTGGTAGTTCGCCCAGAAGACGTAACTCTACTTGACGAAGACCAAGGTCAAGTTAACGGCACTATCGTAAGTTCAATATTTAAAGGCGTTCATTACGAAATGGTAATGATGGTTGGCAAGTCTGAAGTGGTAATTCAGTCCACCACCGAAAGAAAGGTTGGCGAAAAGGTCAGCGTTTCAATAAAGCCTAGCGATATTCACATTATGGCAAAAGAATTTTCTTCTAACCGTTACGACGGTTACATCACCAAAAAGAACACCGTTTGCTTTGGCGATGGCGAATTCGAATGCGACGTTACGATGCTTTACGAAAACTCTTTCCTTGATGAAGAAGGCTATTTAATCACTCAAGAAGGCGAAAAGATAGACTTAACTGACGTTGACGTTAACGTAGAAGTTGGCTTAAAGAACATTGAAATTACCGACAACCAAGAAGACGGCGGTGCAGTAGGCAATATCGTTTCTATAATTTATAAGGGCGACCACTATCAATTAATCGTCCGCACCGATGAAAACGAAGAAGACTTCGTTTTAGATACCGAAGATACTTGGAACGAAAACGATAGGGTAGGGGTAATTATTAAACCCCAAGACATCCGTTTAACGCTAAAGCAGGAGGTTAAAAGATAATGGCAAACGGCGATATCAAGCGAATATCGCGTGAACCCATAAAATATGAAGCCCCCGCTAAGCGCACCCTACTTGGCTTTTCAAGAAAGCAACTTTGCATACCTTACGGCGTATTCTTGGCTTGCTTTGTGGTGTTGCCACTACTTTTAATCGTATTTTATTCGTTCACCGACAGCACGGGACATATTTCAATAAATAACTTTGTAAAGTTCTTTTCAAGCGCGACCACGCTAACCACGGTAATAATAAGCATATTGCTTGCACTTGCAACTACCGTTATATGCTTACTTTTAGCGTACCCCGTAGCGTATATTTTAGCGCGCAGTAACTTAAATAAAGGGGGCACTTTGCTATTACTTTTCATAATGCCTATGTGGATAAACTTCGTTTTGCGCGCAATGGCAATGAAAGACCTTTTAACTATGATAGGCGTGTTTGAAATTAACCCCTATCTCAGCGTTATTATAGGCATGGTTTACGACTATTTACCGTTTATGATAATGCCGTTATATACGGTATTAGTAAAAATGGACAAAAGTCTAATAGAAGCCAGCCAAGATTTAGGCGCAAGCCCCGTTAGAACTTTCTTTAAGGTAACTTTGCCACTTTCAATGCCAGGTATTGCAAGCGGTATAACTATGGTATTTATGCCAACAATGACGTGCTACGTTATTTCTGATACCTTTGGTAACGGCTTAATTACAATAATCGGCAAACTTATCGACGAACAATTTACCACCTTCCAAAATTGGAATTTAGGCTCTGCAATGGCACTAGTTCTACTTGTAATAATGCTAATTTCAATGTGGGTTACGGGCGGATTTAAAAGCGAAGATACAAGGGGGACTAATCTATAATGAAAAAGTTTTTCTACGTATTTTACGTTGCTTTAATTTTACTTTTCATCTACGCACCGATATTTACTTTGGTTTTGTATAGTTTTGTTGATACACCGGTTGTCAGCATTGAACAAGCCTTCAAAATAGGTTTTTCTTTCGACCTTTATAAAAAGTTATTTAACGATGCCGCTTTAATGAAAATCGTTTGGGACACCTTGCTTTTAGCGGGTATCGTTGCCGTTTTATCTACGCTTTTGGGTACGGCGGGCGCAATCGGTATTTACTATAGCAAAGGTAAACTTGGAAAGGGGATAGCGACTGCAAACCAAATTCCCGTAATCAATGCGGAAATCGTTACGGCGGTTGCACTTGTATTGTTGTTTGCACTTGTGATTAAGGAAAGCCGTTCATACGTAATTTTGGTTGTCGGTCATTTAATTATCACAACGCCTTTCGTTGTTTTATCGGTATTGCCCAAATTAAAACAAATGGACCCCAATATGTACGAAGCGGCGCTTGACCTTGGCGCATCGCCCTTTAAGGCGCTTATCAAGGTTGTTTTACCAGAAATTTTCCCAGGGATACTAAGCGGATTTATGCTTGCAATAACCTTGTCGCTAGACGATTATATTATATCAGCATACACCAAACCCGCAGGCTTTGATACTATTTCAACCTACGTATACGGCGCAATGGCAAAGGCTAACGCAAACTCGTCACTTCCCGCACTTCGCGCCCTATCGGCAATAATATTCGTGGTAATAATTCTTGTCGTTATAGGCAAAAACATTTATGCAACTAGAAAGGAGAAACAAAGATGAAAAAAATACTCTCCTTAATTCTCGCGATATTAATGCTCGCACCTTTCTTTTCGCTAGTTGGTTGTAAACAAGAAAGCGATATAACAATTCTTCGCATATGTAACTGTGAAGATTATATCGACGAAAGTTTAATAGACCAATTTGAAGAAGAAAACCCAGACATCGACGTAGTATATTCTACTTATGGCACAAACGAAAACTTATATAACGAACTAGTTATTAACCCCAACAGTTACGATTTAGTTGTTCCTAGCGAATATATGATTGAAAAACTTGCCAACGAGGGAAGAATTCAACCACTCTTTTCACAAGAAAGAGATGCGCAAATGATTGATAAGCTTGATGACTATGAAACAAACGTTTCAAGCTTTATTAAGGATAGATTGAAAAATATTCCCATAACTCAAGGCATATATAAAAACGCATATAATCTTTACGATTTTATGGTTGGCTATATGTGGGGAACAATGGGCTGGGTTTATGACACGGCAATTGAAGATATTGAAAATTACGTTTCATCTTGGGCTGGAGTATTCAATAACAGTAGTTTAAACGGCAAAATCACTATTAAAGATGCTGTAAGAGATTCTTATTTAGTCGGTCTTGCAATGGTTTATCAAGAAGAGTTAACAAATATTCTTGCGTCAAGTGATGACGATGCAACAAAAAATGCTAAAATCACCGAAGTTTTGAATAGGACGGACTCAACGGCAATTAATCTTGTTGGACAGAAGCTTTCTTCATTAAAATCAAAACTTTATGGCTTTGAAGTAGACAGTGGCAAAAACGACATTGTATTAGGCAGAATCAACGCCTACGTTGCGTGGAGTGGCGACGCAACTTATGCAATTGACTTGGCGTGTGGTGACGACATTGACGAAGACGGAAACGTCTTGGAAGAGGACAAATGGCGTTATTTAAGTTATTCTGTTCCGGAAGAAGGCAGTAATATTTGGTTTGACGGATTTGTTATGCCATCGGGTAGCACTAATTACGATGCGGTTTATAAGTTCTTAGAATTCATTTCTCGCCCTGAAAACGTGTTCGCAAATATGGACTATACGGGTTACACAGGTATGGTTGCAAACGGTGAATTTGATTTTACCGAATATGATGAAAACGGCGAAGAAATTGAAACAAGAAAAAACACAACTATATTTAGTGAAATGTGTAACTATTGGGAACTTGACGAAAGGTCATATCTTCTTGATGTTGCCGGCTTAACCGATGAAAACCAAATAACTGATGCCGTCTTGACAGAATATGGCTATCAAAAGGTTGATTTATCATACTTTTTCAAAAAGGATAGCCAAGATACAACTGATTACAACGTAATTGTTTCTAATGATAGTTACGGCAGGTTGATTGCGCAATATCCAACAAAGGAAATTGTGGATAGGTGTGCAGTAATGAAATATTACGAAAACGACCAACTTTTAGCAATCAACGAAATGTGGGAAGGGGTTAAAGGTGAAACGTTCCCCATCGGCTTAATAATCGGCATTATCGTTTTAGTGGTTATTTTGGCGGTTGTAATTCTTCTTTACCGTTTCAAAGACAAAATTAAGTGGGTTAAGATTAATATAAAGCGCAAAACTTATGCGGAAAAACATAATCTTAAACTAGTAAAAAAAGAATTTATTAAATAGGTTATTGATTTTTTTTAATTATTAACACACAAAATTTCCAAATAAAAAGGCGGTGCTTAAAGATTTAAGCACCGCCTTTTTTTATCTAAATTTAATAAAATTTTAAAGGCTAAATATCTTCAACCGATAGCGTTAAATTAAAGTCTATTTTTTCATTTGCGCCTATCGTTTTATACTTAAATTCGTCGTCTAAAAGGGTAGTCGCAGGCTCTAAACCTAGCGCGTAATCACCGCTACAAAAAGTGTTCCATTGAACGAAATGTGGCAGTGAATCGCTAGAATATTCCAAGCAAAAACGCTTACATAACTTTTGGTTTTCAACCATCACTTTGGGCGTTTTCATATCTATAAAATAACAGCGTTCCTCATCAAAGTCGGCGTTTGCGCAAAAGGTTTTTCTACTATCTAAAAACTTGTTTGCAAAATCGTTTCTACCAACCGCACTAACTTCATCGCTAATAATTTTAACCCCTTCGTCTATCATAGGATAGCCTAGGTTAACGTGATATAAAAGGGCATAATTTTCCGCCTTAAAGCCTGCGTTATAAAGGTTGTCAAAAATACTAACGCTAGAACTGTTAACGCCCGTTTTAATGGTGCGCGTAAGCACTAGGTTTTGACCAAAAAGGGCGGTAACGTAAGTTTTAGCAACCACCTTAATTTCTTTTTCATCACACTCTACGCTAACTACTTCAGCGGGGTGATTATGCAAACTGCCGTGCAATTCAAAACCCTCTCTTCCGCCAACGCTATCAAGCCCGCAAGTGTAAACCATACCGCCTTCAAAACGGGTTAAAAAGTTACCGCAAGAAGTGGAAAATCCGTTTTTACTTACGAAAGAAATATTCGTGCCTTTGTGCCACAGTTGCATAAGGTCAAAAGCCTTGCTTTCGTTAAGTAATAGGCGAATAACACCGTTGTTAATTTCGCACACCTTTAAGCCGTCTTCTTTTCCACCGCTTAAGGTGTAACGCCTTACGTATGCAAGTTGGTTTAAGTTAGAAATTTTCCCGTTCATAATATCACCTTTAATAAATTGTTAAATTAATTTAAAAATCCCACTTGGGAATATATACCGTGTCGGCACTCTCAATTTTTTGGTAGAACATTTTTTCAATGCCAAGTGAAATGGCGTAATCTAAAACCCTGTCGTATTCGCGGGCGGTAAGTTTTCGTTTTAGTTCTGGGTATGCATCAATATCGCCAAAAGGGGTATATTGACTCATAACGTTTATATAATGCACGTTGCAAAGGGGGCTTTTAGCAAACCACTCTAGCACCTTTTTGCTATCGTTAACGTTTTGTGGCAAAACTAAATGCCTTACGATAACACCGCTTGTCATATTGCCGTTTTCATCAAACTTAAGGGGTTTTTTAGCCATAAATTCTAGTGCACGGCTTGCCACTTCAAAATAGTTTTCCTTTTTAGAATACCTTTTAGAAACGGCGGGGGAATAGTATTTTAAGTCGGGCAAATATACGTCTATATAGCGGTCAATTTTCTCTAACGTGTCTATCTTTTCGTACCCGTGAGTATTATAAACCACGGGTATTTTCGGCTTGTAACTTTCAAACGCTTTTATAATTTTATCGGCATAATGGGTGGGGTTAACAAGGTTAATATTTTGCGCCCCCATATTTTCTAGTTCCTTAAAAATTCCCGCCAACTCAGACACGGATATTTCCTTTCCGCGCATCGCCCTAGAAACTTCAAAATTTTGGCAAAACACACATTTAAGCGAGCACCCGCAAAAAAAGATTGTCCCGCTACCGTTACCGCCACAAATAACGGGCTCTTCAAATTTATGCAAATAATACTTTGCAATTTTTATTTTACCATCAACACCGCACGCCCCCGCGCTGATATCTCTATCAACCTTGCACGCGTTAGGGCAAAGGCTACAAATTTTATCCATAACATAATTGTAAAATAAAACTCCCCTAAAGTAAAGGAAAAAATAAAAAAGTATAAAAAAGAACGGAAAATTTTCCGTCCTTTAATTAATAAATCAATATTCTAAATGCTTAATTTTATACTATTCAAGTTCAAACGCACCGGTGTATAACTGATAGTAACTTCCGCGTTTTTCAACAAGTTCATCGTGAGAACCGCGCTCAATTATATTGCCGTGGTCAAGCACCATAATAACGTTAGAGTTTTGAACGGTAGAAAGTCTGTGTGCAATAACGAAAACCGTT
Organism: Clostridia bacterium; assembly: GCA_017465145.1. Classification (GTDB taxonomy): domain Bacteria; phylum Bacillota; class Clostridia; order Christensenellales; family Borkfalkiaceae; genus UBA1259. The sequence goes on from JAFTWU010000009.1 coordinate 234,574, forward strand.
CTGCCTTCCATAAGTCTATCCGTACCCTTTTGAACAAGCGCTTCCGTTCTGGTGTCGATAGAAGACGTTGCTTCGTCTAAAATCATAACGGGCGCGTCTTTAACGGCGGCGCGAGCGATAGATAAAAGTTGGCGTTGACCTTGTGAAAGGTTGGCACCGTCCGCGGTAAGCATAGTGTTATAACCGTCGGGCAAGCGGGTGATAAAATCGTGCGCATAGGCAAGTTTAGCCGCTTCGATACACTCTTCGTCGGTCGCGTCTAGTCTGCCGTAACGGATATTTTCCATAACCGTACCCGTAAACAAGTTAGTATCTTGTAAAACTATGCCAAGCGAACGCCTTAAATCTGCCTTTTTAATCTTATTAATGTTTATACCGTCATATCTAATTTTGCCGTCCGCAATATCGTAAAAACGGTTAATAAGGTTGGTAATAGTCGTTTTACCAGCACCTGTTGCACCAACGAAAGCAATTTTTTGACCGGGGTTAGCGTATAGCGTAACGTTATGCAAAACAATTTTATCTGGCACGTATCCAAAGTCCACGTCGAACATTTGAATATCACCTTTAAGTTCGGTATAGGTGATAGTGCCGTCAGCTTTGTGGGGGTGTTTCCACGCCCATTTGCCCGTGCGTTCCGTGGTTTCCGTAATAACGCCGTTTTCATCAATCTTTGCGCGAACGAGTGTAACGTAACCGTCGTCCGTTTCGGGTTGTTCATCCATAAGGTCGAAAACTCTGCTTGCGCCCGCCAAACCCATAACGATAGAGTTAAGTTGTTGCGAAGATTGATTTATTTGACCTGTAAACTGCTTGCTTATGGGCAAGAACGCCATAATCGCCGCAACCATAGATGCAAAGCCTTGTTCGTTGATTAAGGGTTGAACGCCCGTTATCGTAACGTTAGGCACGTTTAACGCTACCAAAACGCCACCTATAAAGGCAACGGTAACGAATAAAATATTGCCAAGGTTATTCATAATAGGCCCAAGTATATTTGCATAGCCGTGCGCCTTTGTCGCATCACTACAAAGTTCTTCGTTTTTACTATCGAATTCCGCTTTAGTGTTAGGTTCGTGGTTGAATACTTTAACAACCTTTTGACCGTGCATAATTTCTTGAACGTAACCTTCTAAATTACCGATAGAAATTTGTTGGCGCATAAAGTATTTTGCACTTCCACCGCCAACCTTTTTGGTTACGAAAAACATTACCACAACGCCCGCAAATATAACTAAAGATAGCCATAAACTAAATCTAACCATCAAAACGAGCAGAGTAATAATACTAATAATAGAAGAACATAGCGACGGAATACTTTGCGAAACTAGTTGGCGCATAGCGTCTATATCGTTGGTGTAAACGCTCATAACGTCGCCCGTGCGGTTAGTATCAAAAAATCTAACGGGTAAAGATTGCATTTTGTTAAACACGTTAGTTCTTGTTTGGTGCAAGAATTTTTGCGTTATAATCGCCATTAGTCTGTGGTATAAGAAAGAACAAAAAACGCTTAAGCCGAAAACCCCGCCCATACATAAAAATACTGTTAAAAGTTTTGGCCAAATTGCTTGCCAACTCTGTGCAGGGGAAAGGGCAATAACGCCTTGCGCAATTTGTTCGGCGGTTGGGTTAATAAGTGCTAAACCTTCTTGCAAGATAGTAACTACTTCCGTCAAGAAAATAGAACTCATAACTGAAGTGGCGGCGGATAAGGTAATACAAATAAGGGCAACGATAAGCAACCCTTTGTTTTGCTTAAACAACATACCTAAAAGGCGTTTCATAGTGCCTTTTTTTGCTTTTTGTTTGGGTGCACCGCGCATACCCTTTGATTTCATAGGCATTTTAGGGGGCATATTATTTCACCTCCTTATCGTCAGCGTGCTTGTTTTGTGAATAATAAAGTTCTTTATATATTTCGTTATTCTTAAGCAATTCTTCGTGAGTACCACACGCGGTAATAGTGCCGTTATCCATAATTAAAATTTTATCGGCATCTTCAACTGATGCGATACGCTGAGCAATAATAATTTTAGTAGTTTCGGGAATATATTCGCGGAACGCCTTTCTAATAAGGGCGTCTGTTTTAGTGTCAACCGCGCTAGTAGAGTCGTCTAAAATAAGAATTTTCGGTTTTTTAAGAAGTGCGCGGGCAATACAAAGCCTTTGCTTTTGACCGCCTGAAACGTTAACGCCACCTTGTTCAATATAGTGGTCGTATTTATCGGCAAAACCTTGAATAAATTCATCGGCTTGCGCTAGTTGGCACGCTTTAACTATTTCATCGTCGCTAGCGTTTTGGTTACCCCAACGCATATTGTCTTTAATCGTACCGCTAAATAAAACGTTCTTTTGCAAAACCATTGCAACGGAATCGCGCAGAGCGGTAACGTCGTAATCTTTAACGTCTATACCGGCAACGCAAACCTTGCCGTCGTTAACGTCGTAAAGGCGGGGGATAAGTTGCACAAGAGAAGTTTTGCCACTACCCGTGCTACCGATAATACCCACCGTTTCGCCACTTTTAATTTCCAAATCAATATCGCAAAGGGCGTATTTTTCCGCCTTTTCTAAATATTTAAAGTTAACGTTTTCAAACTTAATAGAGCCGTCTTTAACTTCCTTTACCGCATTTTCGGGCGAAGAAATAGAACTCTTTTCATTAAGAACTTCAACTATACGTTTAGCGGACGCCGCACTCATAACTATCATAACCATAATCATTGATAGCATCATCAAACTCATTAAAATTTGGAAAGAGTAAGACATAAAGGTATTAAGTTGAGTATATTGGAAAAGGGTGTTGTTGTGGTTTATTACAAGGGTAGAACCAACCACGTAAATAGCAATTAACCCCGCGTAAATGCAAAAGTTCATCAACGGCGCGTTAAAAGCAACTATTTTTTCCGCTTTGGTAAAGTTATCCTTAACGTTAGTGCTTGCCTTGTTAAACTTTTCTTTTTCATAATCTTCTCTAACGTAAGATTTAACAACGCGCATACCACTTATATTTTCTTCAACGCTTTCGTTAAGAGCGTCGTATTTTGGGAAAATTTTGTGGAAGAAGGGGATAGCCTTGGTCATAATAAGAATAAGCCCCACGGCTAAAATAGGCGTAGTCCCTAAAAATATTAGTGCCATTTTAGCGTTTATGGTAAACGCCATAGTAAGCGCAACTATAAGCATAAAGGGTGCGCGAATAGCCGTTCTTATAATCATCATATACGCCATTTCAACGTTGGTAACGTCGGTAGTTAAACGGGTAACTAAACTAGACGTAGAGAATTTGTCGATATTAGAAAAGGAAAAGTCTTGAATTTTATGGAACATATCCTTTCTTAAATTTTTTGCAAACCCACTTGACGCTTTAGCGCAACTTTTACCTGCTAAAACCCCAAAAAGAAGTGAAAGTAGGGCAAGGGCAATAAGCACCGCACCGAACTGTAAGATAATAAGTAAAAGGTTAGGCTCTTTGCCGTAAGATAAAAACTCAACTATTTTAATGGTCATTTCAGTTTCTACCGCACCGCTACCAAGATAGTCTATAACCCCAAGTAAAAGGCTTATTATCCACGGGATAAGACACTCAAAAATAACTTCAACCATAACCAAAATAGGCGTTGCGATTGAAGGTTTTTTATATTCCCTTATAGATTTGCAAAGTTGCTTAATTATGGTAAAAAACCCTATTTTTTCTTTATTTTTTGCTTTTTTCATTTAGTCTCTCCTGTAAAGATGTCAAGCACGTAGTCAACGTTTGGCATAGGTATTTTTGCGTAAATTTCCTTTGGAGCAACCACGTAAGAAACGGCAGTTCCTACTACTATGGAAAATAAAATTACAACGTCTTCAATAACGGTGTGCTTGGTGGAAAATTCACCACAGTCGCGCCCTTCTTTAATAATGTTATAAAAAAGTTCAACCGTTTTAGCCCTTGGACCTTGACATAAATCGGGCAAGGGTAAATCGTTTGCCTTGATGTTAAACGCTTGGGACAAAAAGAAATAGAAATAATACGCTAAATCATCGTTAGTTGCATATTCGTCTATTAAGTCAAGTAGGGCAATCTTAAGTTTTTCCCTATAAGACGGAACGTCTTTAATTTTAGCGTTAACGTTTCTAACGTGGCGGTTTTGATGTTGCTCTAAAACGGCGTTAAAAACTTCTTGCTTATTGGTAAAATAGTGATAAAAAAGTCCGTGACTGCATCCCGCTTTTTTAACGATATCGTCAACGGTGGTGGCATCGTAACCTTTAACGCAAAAAACCTTAAGTGCACTCTTAATAATTTGCGCTTTTCTGGTAACCTTTTTCGTTTGTTTTGCATTTGTGCTTTTTGCCATTTATAATACCCCTTTTTGAGATTAAAATTGACGCAAAAGTCGGCTTTTATTTATTATATAAAATCTTGGTTTTATTTGTCAATAAATTGAACCAAAAAAACTAAAAAAATTGACGAAAAAGTCAATGGGTTTTTACACGACGAAAACCTTTAATCTAAATTTGTAAAAATTTAGAAAAGGTCAGCAAAAAGTTAATAAAGTTGTTAAGAAAAATTCGCCAAAATTTACCATAAAAAAGGGGATAGACTAGGCTAACACAATTGACACGCCTTTTTAAATGTAGTATAATAAACTAGTATTGCTATAACAAAAGAGAGACAGTTATATGAAAAATCTTTTTACAAGTGAAAGTGTAACGTGCGGGCACCCCGACAAAGTGTGCGACCAAGTTTCAGACGCTATTTTAGACGCCTATTTATCTGGCGACCCAAATTCAAGGGTAGCGTGTGAAGTATGTGCCACCACCAACTTTATGGTAATTATGGGTGAAATAACGTCAAACGCGAAAGTTGACGTAAAAGAGATTGCACGCAACGTTATTAAAGATATCGGTTATACGGATAAAGCTATCGGTTTTTCCGCAGATAGCGTTGAAATTTTGGTTAAGTTAAACGGTCAAAGTGCGGATATCGCGCTTGGCGTTGATAATTCTATCGAAGCAAAATCACAATGCGAAGGTAAAGACGTTTGCGTTTTGCAAGACGCGTTTGATAAAATCGGCGCAGGCGACCAAGGAATAATGTTTGGTTACGCTTGCAAAGAAACCGAAGAATTAATGCCCTTGCCTATAATTTTATCGCATAAACTTTGCGCTAAACTTGAAGAAGTTAGAAAACAAGGCGTTTTAGATTATTTGCGCCCCGATGGTAAAGGTCAAGTAACCGTTGAATACCTTAACGGCAAACCTTCAAGAATAGAAGCGGTGGTATTGTCTTCTCAACATAACGAAAAAGTTTCTACCGAACAACTTCGTAAAGACTTAAAAGAACAGGTTATCGATAAAGTTTTACCCGCTGAATATTTAGATGAAAACACCAAATATTTTATCAACCCCACGGGCAGATTTGAAATAGGCGGTCCTACGGGCGATAGCGGTTTAACGGGCAGAAAGATTATAGTTGATACCTACGGTGGCAAATGTCCACACGGTGGCGGTGCTTTTAGCGGTAAAGACCCCACTAAAGTAGACCGTTCCGCAACCTATATGGCAAGATACGTTTGCAAAAACGTGGTTGCATCTGGGCTTGCAAGCGAATGTCAAGTTCAATTTGCTTACGCTATCGGCGTTGCTAAACCCGTTTCAGTTTTGGTTAATACTTTTGGTACGGGCAAACTTTCTGATGAAAAACTTGCCGATATAATCGTTAAGGAATTCGATTTACGCCCCGCTGCAATTATCGAAAAACTTGAACTCAGAAAACCCGTTTACTATAAAACGGCGTCTTACGGTCATTTTGGTAAAGAAGGCTTTGCTTGGGAAAAAACCGACAAGGCACAAGACCTTAAAAAGTATCTTTAATAAAACGCGTTAAATAAGTGGCAAAAAAAGTGGCTAAATTTTGCGAAAGATTAAAGGCGTTTTTCAAAAAATATCTATTTAATCCCACGTGGCGCTGTGCATCTTGTGGCAGAGAGATTTTTGAAGACGAATATTTTTGTAAAGACTGTTATAAGGCGTTGCCGTTTAACAGCGGTGTAATATGCGACCATTGTGGCAGACAAACGATTGCTAGTGAAAATTATTGTTCCACTTGTAAAAACGTTTTGGTGTCTTTAGATAAATGCCGCAGCGTTTTTAATTACGAAGGTAAAATTGCCTTCTTAATAAAGCAGGCTAAATACGAAAACAAGAAATATTTGCTAGATTATTTTGCAAACGAACTTACGGCGCTTTATAAAAATCAATCCTTTACGGCGGATATTGTCGCGTGCGTTCCTATGACTAGAAAGTCACTTAAAAAGCGCGGATATAATCAATCTAAAATCTTAGCGCAAACTTTTGCTAAAAATTGCAATTTGCCATTTATAGATTGCCTTGTTAAAGAAAAGGAAACTTCCCGCCAAGCAACGCTATCTAGACAAGAGCGTCGCAAAAACTTGCAAGGCGTGTTTAGGGTGGCAAAACGAAAGGAAGTTAAAGATAAGTCCGTTTTACTTATAGACGACGTAACCACAACGGGCTCTACTGCGGAAATTATTGCAAAGCGTCTTAAGGGCGCGGGTGCAAAAGCCGTCTATCTATTAACGATAGCGTCAGTTCCGCCGATAGATAAATATTAAAATTGAACTAAAAATAATTAAATTTAAAAAAACGACCGCAACCGCGGTGATAAGGAGAATAAAATGGGTTTATTCCGCTATTTAATGGGTGGCGAAGCCAGACGTAGTTTAAGAAAGCTAGATAAAATGGCAGACGCCGTTATCGCTTTAGAAGATAAGTATAAAGCTTTAACCGACGAACAACTTTGCGCACAAACGGGCGTATTAAAAGAAAGGCTTGCTAAGGGCGAAACGCTTGACGATATTTTATACGATGCATTTGCCGTATGTCGTGAAGCCGCTTGGCGTGTTCTTAATATGCGCCACTATAAAGTGCAAATAATCGGTGGTATCTGCTTGCACCAAGGTCGTGTAGCTGAAATGAAAACGGGTGAAGGTAAAACGCTAGTTGCAACCTTACCTGCATATCTTAACGCCCTTAACGGACAAGGCGTACACATCGTAACGGTAAACGATTATCTTGCTAGCCGTGACGCAGAGTGGATGGGCAAGGTTTATAGATTTTTAGGCTTAACGGTTGGCGTAGCCGTTTCAGGTATGCAAGACGATGAAAAGCAAAAATCTTACGCTTGCGATATAACCTACGGCACCAATAACGAAATGGGTTTCGATTACTTAAGAGATAACCTTAAGAGCAGGGTTGAACAAATGGTTCAACGCCCACTTATCTTTGCTATCGTCGACGAAGTTGACTCTATTTTAATTGACGAAGCAAGAACCCCCCTTATCATTTCAGGTAAAGGTCAAGAATCAAGTGAAAAATACATCACCGCAAATAGATTCGTTAAAACTTTAATTATCGACAAGGACTTCACCATTGATATTAAAGAAAAAAGCGTTCAAATTACCGAATCTGGTGCAAGAAAGGCAGAATCTTTCTTTGGCTTGGCAAACTTTGCAGATATTGAAAACGCAAGCCTATCACACCATATTCAACAAGCGTTAAAGGCCCACCATATCTTTAAACGCGATAACGATTACGTCGTTCACGACGGCGAAATTATCATCGTTGACGAATTTACCGGCCGTTTAATGATAGGCAGACGCTATAGCGACGGCTTGCACCAAGCAATCGAAGCAAAAGAAGGCGTAAAGGTTCGTAACGAAAACAAAACCTTTGCAACCATAACCTTCCAAAACTACTTTAGAATTTATAAAAAGTTGTCTGGTATGACGGGTACTGCTAAAAGCGAAGAAGAAGAATTCCGTTCTATCTACGGTTTAGACGTTTTAGAAATTCCCACCAACAAACCCGTTGCACGTATCGATGCGCCCGATAAAATTTATAAAACCACTAAGGGTAAAAACGAAGCGATTATCGACGATATCGTAGAATGCAACAAAAAAGGTCAACCCGTGCTTGTTGGTACGGTTACCGTTGAAAAATCAGAAGAAATCTCTAAACTTTTAATTCGCCGTGGCGTAAAACACAACGTTCTAAACGCTAAAAACCACGCACGCGAAGCGGATATCGTTGCACAAGCGGGCAGATTTGGTGCAGTTACTATTGCAACCAACATGGCTGGTCGTGGTACCGACATTTTGCTTGGCGGTAACCCCGAATTTTTGGCAAAGAGAAAACTTCGTGAAGAAGGTGTTGAAGAATATAAAATTGAACAAGCAACTTCCTTCGTTCAAGACGTTCCCGATGAAATTAAAGATATTCGCGCACATTACCGCGAAGTATACGCTAAATTAAAAGCTCAAACGGATGCGGAAAAAGAAAAGGTTATTTTAGCTGGCGGTCTTCGTATTTTGGGTACTGAACGTCACGAATCACGCCGTATCGACAACCAACTTCGTGGTAGAAGTGGTCGTCAAGGTGACCCCGGTTCATCAGTTTTCTATATTTCTTTAGAAGACGATTTGGCTATTCGTTTCGGTGGCGAAAGAATGCGCCGTGTATACGAACTATTTAACGTTGACGAAAACACGCCTATCGAATCTAAAATGCTTTCAAACAGCGTAGAAAACGCTCAACGCACTATTGAAGGCAGAAACTTTGGCATAAGAAAACACGTTCTAGAATACGACGACGTTATGAATAAACAACGTGAAGTTATGTATGCAGAACGTATGAAAGTTATAAAAGATGAAAACGTTCACGAAGACATCTTAAAACTTATCCCAGACTTCGTTACTTACACCGTTAACTGTGTAATCGACAATCGCAACAAGCCTGACACTTGGGACTTAGATGCGCTTAATACCGCTATCGAAGCAAAACTTTTACCAAAAGACTCTAACTTTATCACTAAAGAACGCGCAGAAAATTGGGACTTTGAATATTTGGTTAAGCAATTAACCGATGAAACCATAAGGGTATACGAAGAAAAGATTAAACGCTATACCGACGAAGGCGTAAACTTCTCTGAAGTTGAAAGAATGGTATTCTTAAGGAATATTGATACTAAGTGGATAGACCATATCGACAGTATGGACCAATTAAAGAAGGGCATATCACTTCGCGGATACGGTAATATCGACCCCGTTATTGAATACAAGAAAGAAGGCTTTGAGATGTTTGAAGACCTTGTTGAAAGTATCCAAGACGATACGGTTACCGTACTACTTAAGGCGGAATTAAAAAGGGTACAAGTAAAACCCGTAGCCCCCGCAAATTTAGCAACTAACCGTACTGACGGTAGTGGACCTATGCCAAGAAAACAAGCCCCCACGGGCGTTCCCGGCAGAAACGACCAATGCCCTTGCGGTAGCGGAAAAAAATATAAAAACTGCTGTGGCGCAGGTAAATAAATTTTCCTACGTATAAGGTAAATAATATTGCTTATAAAAGGCAAAATTCAATAATTTTGGTGTATAATGCTTAAAATTGAAGAATATAAAGAAAAAATTAAAGAATTAAAAGGTATCCTAGCGGAAACGGGACACTCTCTTTGACGTTGATAATCTTCGCAAAACTTTAGAAGAAAAAAATCTTTTATCCCAACAACCCGAAGTTTATACAGACCTTAAAAAATCACAAGAAATCTTAAAAGAGATATCGTCTTTATCGGCGAAAGTTAACGCCTTTGATAAGGCAAAAGACGTTATCGAAGGGGTTAGCGACCTTGTCGTTTTGGCAGAAGAAGCGGGGGACGAAAGCATTTTACTAGAAGTTGAAGGTGAACTTTCCGCCGTGGAAAAAACGGTTGAAGAAATGCGCCTATCTGCATTACTTCGCGGAAAATACGATAAACTTAACGCCCTTATGACCTTGCACGCGGGCGCGGGTGGAACTGAAGCGTGCGATTGGACGGAAATGCTTTACCGTATGTATATTTTATATGCGGAAAAAAACGGCTTTACCATAACTGAACTTGACCGTTTAGAAGGTGACGAAGCGGGCATAAAATCGGTATCTTTTAAAATTGAAGGGGACTGTGCTTACGGCTATTTGAAAGCGGAAAAAGGCGTTCATAGGCTTGTTAGAATTTCACCGTTTGACTCTAACGCAAGAAGGCACACGTCCTTTGCATCGTTAGAAGTTATGCCTGAAATTGAAGACGATAGCGAAATTAAAGTTAATCCAGAAGAAATAAGGGTAGATACCTTCCGCGCGTCAGGTGCGGGCGGTCAACACATTAATAAAACGGACTCTGCAATAAGAATAACCCATATCCCAACGGGCATAGTCGTTGCTTGTCAAAACGAACGTAGCCAAACTCAAAATCGTGAAATGGCTATGAAAATGTTAATCAGTAAACTTTTAGAAAAGCGCGAAGCCGAAAGACTAGAGCGCGACCAAGATATAAAGGGCGAAATTAAAAAGATAGAATGGGGCAGTCAAATTCGCAGTTACGTTTTCTGTCCTTATACCCTTGTTAAAGACCACCGCACGGGCTTTGAAACGGGGGACGTGGGATCGGTTATGAACGGCAATATCCAAGGCTTTATAAACGATTATCTTAAAAAATCACACTAAAAAACGCTTTATTTAAGCACGAAAGTTGACAAAAATGAATTATTTAGAAAGGGCAAAAGGTTTTGTTATAAAAGAAAATCCCATTATTATGGGTATAGAAACTTCTTGTGATGAAACTGCAGTTGCCATCGTAAAAAACGGTAGGGAAATACTTGCCGAATCAATAATAAGTTCTGCCGTAGAACACGCTAAATACGGCGGTGTTGTTCCAGAGATAGCATCAAGGGCGCATACTACCGCTATTTTAACGGCAACAAAAAACGCACTTAAAGACGCTAACCTCACACTAGACGATATCGACGCTTTTGCCGTAACCGAAGGCGCGGGGTTACTTGGCGCACTTTTAGTTGGCGTTTCTTTTGCTAAAGCACTAGCGTTTGCTACAAATAAACCCCTTGTTCCAGTAAGTCATATAAGGGGGCATATTGCAGCGGCTTACCTTGCCGATAAAAACCTTAAACCACCCTTTATAACTATTTTAGCAAGTGGTGGACACACGGCAATCGTAGAAGTAAAAAGTTATACCGAAAGCGTGTGTTTAGGTTCTACTAAAGACGACGCCGTTGGTGAAGCCTTTGATAAAGTTGCAAGGGTTTTAGGCTTAAGTTACCCAGGTGGACCTAACGTAGAAAGGCTTGCAAAAGAAGGCAGTCCAACCGTTCAACTTCCGAAAATGTTAAAAAACTATACGGGTAGCGAATACGACTTTTCTTATAGCGGATTAAAGACGGCGGTTATAAATTACGTGCATAATCAAACGGCAAAGGGCGTAGAAATTAATAAGGCGGATTTGGCGTGCAGTTTTCAACACTCCGCAATAGACGTCCTTGTTGAAAAGGCAATTAAAGCCGTTAAAGAAAAGGGGTATAAAACGCTTACCATATCGGGCGGTGTTGCCGCAAACGGCTATCTAAGAAAGGCTTTAAGTTTTGCCGTAGAAAACACGGATATCAACCTAGTGTTGCCCGAAAAAAAGTATTGCACGGATAACGCCTCTATGATAGCGGCAGAAGGTTTTATTCAGTATAATCAAGGCAAATTTGCCGATTTAACGTTAAACGCAAAAGCAGTAATGCCATTTAAATAAAGGAAGAAAAAATATGATTAAACACATTGTTTGTTTCAAATTGAAACAAGGCGAATCTGTTGAAAAAGCAAAAGAAGTTTTACTTAGTATGCAAGGCAACGTTCCTATGTTACGCGGTATAGAAGTTGGTGTTGACAAGTTGCACTCCGCCCGCTCTTACGACGTAATTTTGCAAGTCGTTTTGGACGATATGCAGGCTTTAGAAGAATATCAAAAAGACGCATATCATTGCGACGTTGTTAAAAAACATATGCACGCCGTTGTGGAAACAAGCGTAGCAATCGATTACGATATCTAATATTTCAAAATAATAAATTTGGCATCTTAATAGATAAACTATAAGATGCCAAGTGTTTTTTACAACAAAATAAACTCAAAAAAAATATTTTAGAATAAAAAATTTTTTTTGAAAAGGAAAAGCAACGTAGCGACGTACGTATTTTGTCATTTGCCAAAATACCGTTAGCAAAGTTTGCTTTGACGCGCGAGTATGGCGGAATTGGCAGACGCGTTAGATTCAGATTCTAGTGGGCGACCGTGCAAGTTCAAATCTTGTTACTCGCACCAAAAAGACAACTACTTCGGTTGTCTTTTTTTGTTTTTTCTTTTTAATATGACCAAACTTGTCATAAAAAGGTGTCAAAATAAAGAAAAAACGGTAAAAATTATGAGTGTAAAATACAAACGTCCAACGTTTACAAAAAGACAATACGTATTAACGTTAACCGAAACTGTTGAATTTTTAACTAAAACTTTTGGCTATAAAAAACCCCCGAAAATAAAAGAAACTGTTTTGCCTAAAAATTGTTTTATGATGTATCGTTATGATGGTAAAAGCGGTATAATCTATTACAACTATAAAGAGTTTCTTCATAGATATCACAATAAAGAACAAAAGTTGCAAGAAATGATTGTGGCAAACGACGCAGCACACGAAATGCGACACTTTTATCAATATAAACAAGTGAATAACGTAAATATACAAGAAAAATATTCTTTGCGCAAAAAATGGGCAAAATCAATTTACACACCAAATAGAATAAATATTAACGACAAAAAATATATAGATTCTTACTTGAAAGACCCGCTAGAAGTCGACGCGTTTTTGTTTGGATATCAATATTGTGCAGTCAATTATGACGTCGCTCTTATTTGCAGTATTCAAGGAAAAAAGCACTACGGTTTATTAAAAAATTATTGTCGTGAATATTACGGCAAAATTGATAAAGACTTGTTTAACAAAAAAATTAAAAAGGCAATAGGATAGTATACAATGTCTTTTTCCGCATTATTAAGTTTAAAAACTTTTTATGCGGAAATTTTATTTTTATAACCATATTTTGCCTTGACTTTAACTATAAAAAAGCGTATTATTAACAAGGAAAATAAAGGCGAAAAGGTCAATATGGCAAAAGGAAAATACAAAGAATATTTAAAAAACGTTATCCCCGCAATTATATATAGTGTTGTATGCGGTATTTTAACGGGTGGCGTTATATTTTCTTTTAAGTTTATCGCAAGTAAAATAGAGGGTTGGTCGCGTAGCGTATATCAAACTGCGCAAGCTAAACCTTGGCTTATTGCGATAATTTTCGTCGTGCTAATTTTGTTCGCTGTATTAATGGCTTTTATCCATAAACTTGCCCCCGAAACAAAAGGTGGCGGTATACCTAGAAGTGAAGGGGTTTTGCGCGGTGTTTTATCATTTAGACCGTTGCGCACCTTCCTTGGCACTTTCTTTGGCAGTTTAATCAGTTTTGTCGCAGGCGTTCCCGTTGGAACGGAAGGTCCGTCAGTTTTGCTTGGTACATCTATCGGTGGCTTTACGGGTATGATAGATAAACGCCAACTTGCATGGCGTCGTTACGTTATGACGGGCGGTGCAGGAGCAGGTTTTGCGGTGGCAACGGGCGCTTACGTTTCAGGTATACTTTTTGCCTTAGAAGAAATTCATAAACGCTTTACGCCTATGCTTGTTTTAACTGTTGCGATAAGCGTTATATCGGCAGGTTGCGTTAACGAACTATTATGTCAATTAACGGGCGTTAACCCCAGTCTTTTTTCTAATCTTATCATAGCAAAATTCAAACTATCTCACGTTGGCTATCTTATCCTTTTAGGCTTAATCGTTGGCGGAACGGTTGCGCTATTCGACTTTTTAGTAAAACTTTATTCCATTAATAAAGTAAAAACGAAAAGTAAATACGGCGCGTTTATAAAATTAGTAATAATTTTTATCGCAACGGGCGTTTTGGCGTTAACTTTACCAGACGCCGTTTATAGCGGACACCACCTTATAGAAGAATTATTATTCGGCAACAAAACGGCGCTTTTACTTGCTTTAATTTTACTAGTTCGCTTTATTTTAATGTTAACGGTAACCGACTGTAACGTTACGGGCGGAATATTTATTCCTATGCTAGCAATCGGTGCACTAACGGGCGCATTAGTTAGTAAATTACTAGTGATTTTAGGCTTACCACAAGAATATACTCAAGCGGTAATTTTGCTTTCTACGTGCGCGTTTATCGGTGGAATTTTGCGCGCACCCTTAACTGCAACCGTATTGTTTATAGAAATTACGGGGCAATTTAACAATTTAATTTTCGTTGCGATAGTAATTTTTATCGTTACCTTAATTACGGAAGTCCTTAATCAAAAAGCGTTATACGATAGAAAGTTAGAAAGCATGCAAGAAGAACAAGTTGCGGGCAAATCACCCACAATATCTCACTTTAAGATGACCGTTTGCGCGGGCGCTTTCGTGGTTGGCAAATCGGTAAGGGATATCATGTGGCCCACGTCTTCAGTAGTGGTTAGCGTTAAACATTTAAACGGCAACGCACAAGATAGCGCTAACGACGGCGAAAAGGTTCTATTTGCGGGCGATACTATAATTATTCGCGCTAAATATTACGATAAAGTTGAACTTACCACAATGCTTAAAAATTTAGTCGGCAAAGATTCTATAATAGAAGAATACTTTCCCGAAAAGTATTAAGATGGAAAATAATCTGTAAAAGTATGAAAAACAAATAAAATTTCTAACTTTAATAAGCCACGGTAACCGCCGTGGTTTTTTTATTAAATAAAACACAAAAAAAATTAGTTTAAATAGGTCGTTAATTTTAAATTAACGGGGGTTAAATATTTGACTTAAAACTACAATTTATGATAAAATCAAATCGTTATAATCGGTAATATTTTTTTTGCTTTGAATATACCCGTTAAAAAGCGGGGTAAAGGGGCAAAAATTTATAGGAGAAACGTATGAAAAAAGTTGGCTTAATAATGGGTAGCGATAGCGATTTACCTATCGTAAATAAAGCAACGGCTATTTTAAAAGAACTTGGCATACCTTTTGAAGCGCATATCTATTCTGCGCACCGCACTCCCGAACAAGTTGATGCGTTCACGTCATCGGCATACGATAACGGCTTTGGCGCTATCATATGTTTTGCAGGTATGGCGGCACACCTTGCAGGCGCAGTTGCAGCAAGAACGGTTCTTCCCGTTATCGGTGTACCTTGCAAATCTTCTAACCTTGACGGACTTGACGCGCTTTTGTCAACCGTTCAAATGCCTAGCGGTATCCCCGTAGCAACCGTTGCAATAGACGGCGGTGCAAACGCGGCTTTACTTGCAGCACAAATTATAGCAACGTCTGATAGCGACCTTTACGCTAAACTAAAAGCGAAAAGGCTTTCCGACGCGCAAAAAGTTTTAAATAAGGACGCAGATCTTCTAGCAAAATTGTAAAATTTATTGCAAAGACGACACTGCGTCTTTGTATTTAATAAAGTTAATATCGCAAAATTTTTCAAATTAATTTACGATAAAAAATAAATTTAAAAAAAGAAATTTTATTTATCCAAAAGGAGAAATTATATGAAAACAGAACTCGTTTACACAGGCAAAACTAAAAACGTTTATTCACTTGAAAACGGCAACTACTTGCTTAAATTCAAAGATGATTGCACCGGTAAAGACGGTGTGTTTGACCCAGGTGAAAACTCAGTTGGTTTAACCATTGAAGACGTTGGCGACGTAAACTTACGTATGTCTATCTATTACTTCGAAAAAATCAACGCTGCAGGTATCTACACCCACTACGTAAGCGCAAATCTTAACGATACCACTATGGAAGTGCGTCCCGCAAAGGCTTTCGGTAAGGGCTTAGAAGTTATCTGCCGTTATAAAGCAGTTGGCAGTTTCTACCGTCGTTATTCAGACTATATCGAAGAAGGTGCAGACCTTCCCGCATACGTAGAAACCACTTTTAAGAACGACGCAAAGGGCGACCCCCTAGTTACTAAGGACGGTTTAGTTGACCTTGGCGTTATGACTGCAAGTCAATACGACGACCTTAAGGCAATGACTCAACAAATCACCAAAATCATTGCAGACGACTTAAAAGAAAAGGGTTTAGACCTTTACGATATTAAATTTGAATTTGGTTACGATAAAGAAGGCAAGGTAATGCTTATCGACGAAATCGCATCAGGTAACATGCGCGTTTATAAAGACGGTAAGTATATCGACCCCATGACTTTATCTAAACTTTTCTTTGCGAAATAATAGGCAAAACTTCTTGGCATTAAATTTTTAACATCTTTGTAGGAGGTAACGATTAATGGGTGGTTATTTTGGCTGTGTAAGTCATAACGACGCCATTCCGCAAATTTTTTACGGCACGGACTATCACTCGCACTTGGGCACTCACCGTGGCGGTATTGCGGTATACGATAAAACGATTGGTTTGCAACGCGAAATTCACAGCATTGAAAACTCTCCGTTTAGAACTAAGTTCGAACACGTTTTCAATAGAATGAAGGGAACTTCGGGTATCGGTTGCATAAGCGACTTCGACCCACAACCTTTGCTTATCCGTTCACACTTTGGCACTTACGCATTGTGTTTTACGGGTGCAATCAGCAACGCCAAAGTTCTTATAGACGAATATCTTAAAACCACGGGCGGTCATTTTGACGCTATGACGGGTGGCGGTGTAAACAACGTTGAATTGCTTTCCGTTTTAATCAATCAAAAATCAGACTTCGTTGAAGGTATAAAATTTGCCCAAAGCAAAATTGAAGGTTCGGCTTGTATTTTAATATTAAAAGACGACGGCTCAATTATTGCGGCAAGGGATAAACTTGGCAGATTGCCTATGGCTATCGGCAAGGGAGAAGACGGGTATTGCGTAGCGTTTGAATCTTTCGCATATAGAAAACTTGGCTATGAAGACGAACGCGAACTTGGTCCCGGTGAAATTGTAGAAATAAGTGTAGACGGTATAAAACAATTATCAGCCCCCGGTAAAGATATGCGCGTATGTGCTTTTCTTTGGAGTTATTACGGCTTTCCCACTTCAACTTACGAAGGTGTTAACGTAGAAGTTATGCGTTACCGCAACGGTCAAATTATGGCTAGGGCGGATAAAAGCGCCGGCGTTGGTAAGGACGTTGACTACGTTGGCGGTGTGCCCGATAGCGGTACGTCACACGCGATAGGTTATGCAGGGGAGTTCGGCAAACCATTTGCTCGCGCGTTTATAAAATACACTCCCACTTGGGCAAGAAGTTTCACTCCGCCACAACAAATGGATAGAAATAAAATTGCCAGAATGAAACAAATCCCCATACACGACCTTATCCAAGATAAAAAATTAATGTTTATCGACGACAGTATCGTAAGGGGAACGCAAATAGGCAAAACCGTAGATTTTCTTTACTCTAACGGTGCAACCGAAGTTCACATGCGCTCTGCATGTCCCCCCATTATGTACGGTTGTAAATATCTAAATTTCAGCCGTAACACAAGCGATATGGACTTAATTACAAGGCGCACCATTTTAGAACTTGAAGGTGAAGAAGGTTTCAAATATTTAGAAGAATATAGTGACGGCAACACAAAGCGTGGCAAGGCACTTCGCGAAAAGATGGCAAAGGACTTATCACTCACGTCGTTAGACTTCCAGTCGTTAGAAGGCGTAATTCAAGCAATCGGCATAGACCCATGCAAGTTATGTACTTACTGCTGGACGGGTAAAGAATAAAAAAGGAAGGAAAAAATTATGCACGAAAAATCAAAATCAGAAGCATATGCAGCAGCTGGCGTAGATATCACGGCAGGTTATAAATCAGTTGAACTTATGAAAAAACATATCGCAAGGACTATGACTAAAGGCGTTTGTTCAGACGTTGGCGGTTTCGGTGGTCTTTTCGAAATGGATTTAGAAGGTATTTCAAAACCGGTTTTAGTTAGCGGTACAGACGGCGTAGGCACCAAATTAAAGTTGGCGTTCTTAATGGATAAGCACGATACCGTTGGTATTGACTGTGTAGCAATGTGCGTTAACGACGTTATTTGCTGTGGTGCAAAACCTTTATTCTTCCTTGACTATATCGCGTGCGGTAAAAACGTTCCAGAAAGAATTGCAGATATCGTTAAAGGCGTTTGTGAAGGTTGCGTTCAATCAGGTGCAGCGCTAATCGGTGGCGAAACTGCAGAAATGCCTGGTTTCTATCCTATCGACGAATACGATTTAGCAGGTTACTGCACGGGTATCGTAGATAAAGACAAAATTATCAACAACAAACTTATGGCTGAAGGGGACGTTGTAATTGCACTTGCATCAAGCGGTGTTCACTCTAACGGTTTCTCTTTGGTTAGAAAGGTTTTCGACGTAGAAAAGGCAGACCTAAAAGCACCCGTTAGCGAACTTAACGGCAAGTCTTTGGGCGAAACCTTACTTACCCCCACCAAAATTTACGTTAAATCAGTTCTTGCCCTTATAGAAGAAGTTAAGGTTAAGGGTATTTCTCACATTACCGGTGGCGGTTTCTATGAAAATATTCCCAGAAGTATTCCCGATGGTCTATGCGCTAAAATTGATAAAAAATCAGTTAAAATTCTTCCCATCTTTAACTATCTTGCTAAAGTTGGCAACGTTTGTGAACGCGATATGTTCAACACCTTCAATATGGGCGTTGGTATGAGCATCGTGGTTGCAAAAGAAGACGTTAATAAGGCACTTGAAATCTTAAAGGCTAACGGTGAAGACGCTTACGTTATAGGCGAAATCGTTAAAGGCGAAGATAAGATTGAAATTATCTAATTTCCGCTTTTAATATTTTAATAAACGGATTTTAATAATAAAACTATAAATTTATAGCAAATAAACGCTAAAAAGGTGAAAGTAGTGAAACAAGTTAACGTAGCGGTTCTAGTATCGGGCGGCGGCACTAACTTGCAAGCGCTTATAGACGCGCAAGGCAAGGTAATTAAAAACGGCAAAATCAGTTTGGTAATATCAAATAACGCTAACGCTTATGCGTTGCAACGCGCAAAAAACGCTGATATCAAAACTGCCGTTGTATTAAAGAAAGAATTTGCCACCCAACGCGATTTTGAAGAAAAACTTATATCAATCTTGCGCGAAAACGATATAGATTTAATCGTTTTGGCAGGGTTTATGAGTATTTTAAGCGAATATTTTACTTCAACCTATAAAGACCGCATAATCAACGTGCACCCATCACTTATTCCATCTTTTTGCGGTAAAGGTTTTTACGGCTTAAAGGTGCATGAAGAAGCCCTTAAATACGGTGTTAAAGTTACGGGCGCAACCGTGCATTTCGTTAACGAAATACCAGACGGTGGCAAGATAATTATGCAAAAAGCGGTAAAAATTAGAAAGGGCGACACGCCCGAAATTTTGCAAAAAAGGGTAATGGTGCAAGCCGAATGGAAAATTTTGCCCGCATCTACCGAACTAGTTTGCAAAAATATCTTAAAAGAAAAAAATTAAACTTAAATTAAAAGTTTGGATAGTTTACTACCCAACTCTTAAGGAGAAATTATGGACGTTTACAAGATTAACAAAATTAACGAACTTATCGAAGGCAATTCATACGTTGGCCGTGGTATCGTAATCGGTAAAAGTGAAGATGGCAAAAAGGCAGTTTCCGCATATTTCATTATGGGGCGTTCTGCAAACAGTCGTAACCGTATTTTTACTGAAAAAGACGGCGCCGTTTATACCGAACCTTTCGATGCAAGCAAAGTTGAAGACCCAAGCCTTATCATCTACGCTGCAATCCGTTCAATAGATAACAATTTAATCGTTACTAACGGTGACCAAACGGATACTATTTACGACGGGTTAAAGGCAGGCAAAACCTTCGACGCTTCTTTAGCAGTTCGCGAATTTGAACCCGACCATCCCAACCTTACCCCACGTATTAGCGGTTTGTTAACCTTTGAAAACGGCGATTTTTCTTATAAAATGAGCATTTTGAAGAGTGCCGACGCCATAGGTTCAGCTTGCAACCGCTACGGTTTCCATTACACCGCACTTGCAGGTTTAGGACATTTTATCCACACCTACGTTTGCGACGGTAATCCTATTCCCACCTTCCAAGGTGAACCTGAAAGGGTATTTATTCCTAACTGTATTGATGAATTTACCAATACCATTTGGAACGCGTTAGATAGCGACAACAAAATTTCACTTTACGTTCGCTATACCGATTTAGAAACGGGCGCAGTAGAAAACCGCCTTATCAATAAAAATAAATAAGGACTTAAAAGGAGCTTAATATGATTGAATTTGAACTTAAATACGGTTGCAACCCCAACCAAAAGCCCGCAAAAATTTATATGAAAGACGGTTCTGAACTTCCCGTTGAAATCTTAAACGGTAAGCCGGGTTATATCAACTTTTTAGATGCCTTCAACAGTTGGCAACTAGTTAAAGAACTAAAAGAAGCAACGGGTATGCCTTGTGCAACGTCTTTTAAGCACGTAAGCCCCACTTCTGCAGCAGTTGGTAAACCCTTAACTGAAAAACTTAAAAAATCTTGTTTTGTAGACGATATCGAAGGTTTAGACGATTCTCCCATTGCTTGCGCATACGCTAGGGCAAGGGGCACGGATAGAATGAGTTCTTTCGGCGATTGGATTGCATTATCAGACGAATGTGATGAAACTTGCGCAAAAATTATCGCGCGCGAAGTTAGTGACGGCATTATCGCACCTTCATATTCACCAAAGGCTCTTGAAATTTTAAGCGCAAAGAGAAAGGGTAGTTACAACGTCGTTAAAATTGACCCTAACTACGTTCCAGCTGTTCAAGAAACTAAAGATGTTTTCGGTATAACCTTTGAACAAGGCAGAAACAACTTTAAGATTAATAAAGAACTTTTATCAAATATCGTAACCGCAAATAAGGATTTACCAGACAACGCCGTTATTGATATGATAATCGCTTTAATTACCTTAAAATACACTCAATCTAACTCAGTTTGCTTTGCTTTCGATGGTCAAGCAATCGGTGTTGGTGCAGGTCAACAAAGCCGTATCCATTGTACCCGCCTAGCAGGTCAAAAGGCAGACCTATTTATGCTACGCCAAAGCGACAAAGTTTTGGGCTTGCAATTTAAGGCAGAACTTGGCAGACCAGATAGAAACAACGTTATCGACATTTATCTATCAGATGAAGCAGAAGACGTTATTGGAGAAGGTAATTGGCAAAAATACTTTGCAGTTCGCCCCGAACCCTTCACTACTGGAGAAAAGAAGGCGTACTTAAAAGACAACGTAAGCGGTATCACCCTTGCAAGCGACGCTTTCTTCCCGTTCAGCGACAATATTGAACGCGCAAGAAAGAGCGGTGTAAAATATATCGCTCAACCAGGTGGCTCTGTAAGAGACGACTTAGTTATTAAGGCGTGCGACGATTACGGTATGGTAATGAGCTTTACCGGTATGCGCCTTTTCCACCACTAATTTGTAAAGATTTATACGCCCTTTAGCCGAAAAATAGGTTAAAGGGCACACCCTTTTATTTCGCACAATCAAATATGCGCTAAAGGGCACATCCTTTTAAAAAAAGGTAAAATAAAACTGTGCAACGCGATTGCACAAACACCCATCTACCAAATTACAGGAGACGATTTAATGAAGGTTATGGTTATCGGTGGCGGTGGCAGAGAACACGCTATCATAAAAAAACTTAAAGAAAATAAAACTATCACCACCCTATACGCCGTTCCGGGCAACGGTGGTATGGCAAACGACGCAACCTTAGTTCCTATCGGAGCAAAAGATTTAGATAAAATTTGCGAATTTGCCGTTAATGAAAAAATAGATTTTGCAGTCGTTGCGCCAGACGACCCACTAGTTTTAGGCTTAGTAGATAGGCTTAACGAAGTTGGCGTTGAATGTTTTGGTCCAACCAAAGACGCGGCTATTATAGAAGGTAGTAAAGCTTTTTCTAAAAACTTAATGAAAAAATACGGCATACCTACCGCTACTTACGAAACTTTTACCGATATGGAAAAAGCCCTTGCATATTTAGATACGCAAAGTGCACCTATCGTAATTAAAGCAGACGGTTTAGCACTTGGTAAAGGCGTTATTATTGCCGAAACCATTAAAGACGCTAAAGACGCCGTTATAGAAATGATGCAAAACGGTAAATTCGGCGCAAGCGGAAATACCGTAGTAATAGAAGAATTCTTACAAGGTCCAGAAGTTTCCGTTCTTGCCTTTACCGATGGTAATATCGTTGTTCCTATGGTTTCAAGTATGGACCATAAACGCGCAAAGGATAACGACCAAGGCTTAAACACGGGCGGTATGGGTACAATCGCACCCAACCCTTGCTATACTAAAGAAATAGCAGAAGTTTGTATGAAAACAATCTTTAAGCCCACCATTGACGCTATGAACAGCGAAAACAGAACCTTTAAGGGATGCTTGTATTTTGGCTTAATGCTTACCAAAAACGGCCCCAAGGTTATCGAATATAACTGTCGTTTTGGCGACCCCGAAACGCAAGTAGTTCTTCCACTTATGGAAAGCGATTTGTTTACGGTAATGCAAAAAACAGCGCGTGGCACGTTAAAAGAAGAAGACGTTAAATTTTCAAATAAAAGTGCTTGCTGTGTAATTATGGCGTCTAACGGCTATCCCGAAAGTTATGAAAAAGGCTTTGAAATAGTTCAAACGGGCGAAGTTGACGGGGAAGTTTACGTTGCGGGCGCAATCTTAAAAGACGGCAAACTTTTAACTAACGGTGGCAGAGTCCTAGGGGTTACCGCTATCGGCGACACTTTGAAAGAATCAATTGAAAAAGCATACGAACAAACAAAAAAAGTAACTTTTGCAAACGCATATTATAGAAATGATATCGGTGCAAAAGCGTTAAAAATTGCGGAGGAAATGTAATGGTTTATAGAGTATACGTTGAAAAGAAAGAACCCCTTGCAAACGAAGCAAAGGCTCTTCTTAACGAAATTAAAGAATTTTTAGGCATAACTAACTTAGAAAACGTTAGGCTTTATAACCGCTACGATGCGGAAAATATCGAAAAAACTCTTTTCGATTATGCAAAAACCACCGTTTTCTCTGAACCCCAACTAGATATCGTTTACGATAATCTTGTTGCTGACGACGGCATCGTTTTCGCGGTAGAACCCCTTCCTGGTCAGTTCGACCAACGCGCAGATTCAGCCGCACAATGTATTCAAATTATCTCTTGTGGCGAACGTCCTACCGTTAAAACTGCAAAGGTATACGCACTTTACGGCAAATTATCTAACGAAGAAATTGCCCGCATTAAAAGTTACGTAATAAACCCCGTTGAATGTAGAGAAGCGTCCCTTGAAATGCCCAAAACTTTGGCTACTCAATACGATATTCCCACTACTGTTGAAACTTTAGACGGCTTTATTGATTTAGACCGCGCAGGCTTAGAAAACTTCGTTAAAAAGTATTCGCTTGCTATGGATGCAGACGATATAGCTTTTTGCCAAAAATATTTTATAGGTGAAAAGCGCAACCCCACTATCACGGAAATCCGTATGATAGACACCTATTGGTCAGACCATTGCCGTCATACTACTTTCTTAACGGTTATTGATAGCGTTAAATTTGAAGACAAACTTTTACAAGACGCTTATGATGAATATATTGCTATCCGCAAGGCTATGGGCAGAACTAAACCCATTTGCTTAATGGATTTAGCAACTATTGCCGTTAAACAACTTAAAAAAGACGGCAAGTTAAATAAACTTGACGAATCAGAAGAAATAAACGCTTGTACCGTTAAAATCGACATCGAAGTAGAAGGCAAGCCTGAAAAATGGTTATTATTATTCAAAAACGAAACTCATAATCACCCCACCGAAATTGAACCTTTCGGCGGTGCTGCAACTTGTATCGGTGGCGCTATCCGTGACCCATTGTCAGGTAGGTCATACGTATACGGTGCAATGCGCGTAACGGGTGCAGCAGACCCCTTAAAGCCCATTAAAGATACAATCCCAGGTAAACTTCCACAACGTAAAATCGTTACTACCGCCGCTGCAGGTTATTCTTCTTACGGTAACCAAATCGGTCTTGCAACTGGTATCGTAGACGAACTATATCACGATGGCTACGCTGCAAAACGTATGGAAATCGGCGCAGTTGTTGCTGCCGCTCCCGAAGAAAACGTTCGCCGTGAACGTCCCGAGGCGGGCGACGTAGTAATTTTACTTGGCGGTTCAACCGGTCGTGACGGTATAGGTGGCGCAACGGGTTCTTCTAAATCGCACGACGCTCACTCTGTTGAAACTTGCGGGGCAGAAGTTCAAAAGGGTAACGCCCCTGAAGAAAGAAAACTTCAACGCCTTTTCCGTTCTAAAGAAGTATGCCGTATGATAAAGCGTTGTAACGACTTTGGCGCGGGCGGTGTTTCAGTTGCTATCGGCGAACTTGCAGACGGCTTAGAAATCAACCTTAACGCCGTACCCAAAAAGTACGAAGGCCTAGACGGTACAGAACTTGCTATAAGCGAATCTCAAGAACGTATGGCGGTAGTTGTTGAAAAAGAAAACGTTGACCGCTTTATCGAACTTGCAGGCAAAGAAAACTTGCAAGCGTGCCCCGTGGCAGTAGTTACTGAAAATCCAAGACTAACTATGCTTTGGAACGGTAACAAAATCGTTGATATCAGCCGTGAATTCTTAAATTCTAACGGTGCAGATAAACACATTTCTATAACCCCCGAAAAATTAAAGGATTATAATAAAGAAATTCCCGCTGAATTTACTTCAGGTTATAAAGCTTTAGCAACTGACCTTAACGTATGTTCAAAGCGTGGTTTGGGCGAAAGATTTGACTCTACCATCGGTGCAGGCACGGTATTAATGCCTTTCGGTGGCAAAAATCAATTAACGCCTATTCAAGCAATGGTACAAAAGATTTCGGTGGAAAAGAAACATACCGACGATTGTTCTGTTATGAGCTGGGGCTATAACCCCTTCGTAACCGAATTAAGCCCCTATCACGGTGCATACCTTGCGGTTGTTGAAAGCGTGTGTAAACTTATCGCAACGGGCGCAAGCTTTAACGAAGTATATCTTTCTTTCCAAGAATACTTTGAACGCCCCGGTAAAGACGGCAAGCGTTGGGGTAAACCCTTATCCGCACTTCTTGGCGCATTTAAGGCTCAACTTGATTTAGGTATCGGCTCTATCGGTGGCAAAGACAGTATGAGCGGTACGTTTGAAAATATCGACGTTCCACCAACACTTGTTTCCTTTGCAGTAACTACCGATAAAGTTCAAAATATTCTTCCTAACGAATTTAAGTCGGCAGGTCATAAGGCAATTCTTATTACCCCCGAATATGATGAAAACAACCTTCCCAAAGCGGAAAGTTTAATTGCTTGCTTAAACAAGGTTAACGATTTAATCGTATCTAAAAAGGCGTTTGCTTGCTGGACACCCGTTTACGGTGGCGTTGCAGAAGGCGTGCTTAAGATGTGTATGGGTAACGGCCTTGGCTTTAAGTATAACGACGCTCTCACTTTAGAAGATATTTTCGGTTATAAATACGGCTCTTTCATCGTTGAAGTAGAATTCGATATGGGCGAAAAGGTAATCGGTGAAATAACTAGCGATAACGCTATCACTTATAAAGCGGAAAAATTATGTCTAGACGCGCTCAACACCGCATACGAAGATAAACTTGAAAGCGTTTACAGTTGCAATATCACTAAAGAAGTTAAAACGCTTGAAACTTTCTCTTTCGATGCAAAAGAAAGAGTTGCTACCGCGTTTAAGTGCGCTAAACCCCGCGTGTTAATCCCCGCGTTCCCAGGTACTAACTGCGAATACGATAGTGCAAAAGCAATGATGGATGCCGGTGCAGAAGCGGAAATTTTCGTAATTAACAACCTTTCTGCTGAAGGTATTGCACGAAGCGTTGAAACCTTTGCTAAAAAGGTACAAACCGCGCAAATGATTTTCGTTCCCGGTGGTTTCTCTGGCGGTGACGAACCCGACGGTAGCGGTAAGTTTATAACGGCGTTCTTCCGTAACGACGCTGTAAAACAAGCGGTAACCGAACTATTAGAAAAACGCGATGGTTTAATGTGCGGTATTTGTAACGGTTTCCAAGCATTAATCAAACTTGGTTTAGTTCCTTACGGCAAGATTATCGACACCGATGAAAATTGCCCCACGCTTACCTTTAACACGATAGGTCGCCACCAATCACGTATCGTTAGAACGCGTATTGCATCTAACAAATCACCTTGGCTTGCAGATACTAACGTTGGCGATATCTATAACGTTCCTATATCACACGGTGAAGGTAAATTTATCGCACCCGAAAGTTTTATTCGTGAACTTGCTAAAAACGGTCAAATCGCAACTCAATACGTTGATTTTAACGGCAACGCAACTAACGACGTCCGTTTCAACCCCAACGATTCTATGTTTGCTATCGAAGGTATTACTTCACCAGACGGCAGAGTATTTGGTAAAATGGGACATAGTGAACGTAAGGGCAACGGCCTATATAAAAACGTTTACGGCGATTACGATATTAAAATGTTTACTTCAGCAGTTAAATATTTTAAGTAAGAAAGCGAAATAACGTTTAATAAAAATGAATAAAGAAAAGGACTTGCAAAACGCAAGTCCTTTTTTGTCGTTAAATAATATCAAATTAAGATTAATTCAAATCGGCGTCAAGTTTATCTTTCAAATTTTTAATTGCACTTTCTCTTTCAATAAAACCGCCAGCGATAAGCATAATCGTGCCGTACATAAGGGCAGGGGCGGTGTGCTTTAACAGGTCGCGCTCACTATCGCTAAGTCCTTTTTTAAGGGCATATTCGTCAATAGCGGTTAGAATTGGATAATCAAAGTCGGCAATAATTTGTTTTCTAGATAATTCGTTATCGTTTGTTTGAGAAACTGTCAAAACTGAACGGAAATTGCCGTTTGCTATCCAAAAACGAACACCAGACGCGCAAAGTTCCTTAATTTTATTTGCTAAATTATCGCTAAAAACTTCGTTAATTTGTGCACATAACACCATCCAACCTTCTTTAACGTATTCAATAATGGCGTCAATTAACTGTTCTTTATCTTTAAAGTGACGATAGGGCGCGGCGCAAGAAACTTCAGCGCTAGTTGCAACACGGCGAAGAGAAAAATCTTTAATTCCGTGTTCTTCTAACTCCTTTAATCCCGCTAAAATTAGCCTATCTTTAAGTTTATCGGTAAAAACTTCTGGCATTAAAACTCTCCTAAAAATTTATGTTAACACTATTAACATTGTCATTTTATCACATAAAAAAAGTTAAATCAAGCGTTTAGCGTAAATTATTAAAATAGAACTAAAAACAGAAAATCATTATATAAAGCAAGGTAAATTTAATAATTTATTTAAAATTTTTATAAAATTTTTTTCATATACTTGACTTTTTTACTCCTTTATGTATAATTATACTTGAAACAACAAGTTAACAGTGTTAACATTTTCAATAAATCAATTTAATATAGGTGCAAAATGATTAATGAAAAAATGAGAGAACTTGGCGCAAAGCGTTCAGTTATCCGTGAACTTTTTGAATATAGCAAAGCGCGTAAAATGGAAATAGGCGAAGATAACGTTTTCGATTTTTCTATCGGTAATCCAAGCGTTCCCGCCCCTGACTGTGTAAATAGCGCTATGACAAAGTTAATAAAAGAGGAAAATTCCGTTTTACTTCACGGCTATACTTCTGCGCAAGGTGACACGCACGTTCGGCAAGCAGTCGTTGATTTTATAAATAAAACGCAAAATACTTGTTATTCAGCAAACAGCGTCTACATGACGGTTGGTGCTGCGGCAGCGTTAACTTGCTCTTTAACGGCACTTGTTAACGCGGGTGAAGAAGTAATCGTTTTAGCACCATATTTCCCAGAATATAAAGTTTTTATAGAACGAACGGGCGGTATAGTAAAAGAAGTTTTGTGTAACGAAACAACTTTCCAACCCGATTTCGAAAGGTTAGAAAAAGCAATTAACGAAAAAACTTCAGCAATAATAGTTAACTCTCCCAACAACCCCACGGGTGCGGTTATAACTGAAGAAAATATCGTTAAATTATCCGCATTACTCAATAAATATCAACAAAAATTTGGCAAACCCATATATATCATTTGCGACGAACCTTATCGTGAACTTGTTTACGGCGACGTTACCGTTCCTTTTATTCCCAAATATTATGATAACACTATCGTTTGTTATTCGTTTAGTAAATCGTTATCAATCCCGGGCGAAAGGATAGGCTACGTATTAGTTCCCGAAAAAGCCCAAGACAATATCGCAATTTACCAAGCGGTATGCGGGGCAGGGCGCGCGTTAGGTTTCGTTTGTGCACCAAGTTTACTTCAAAAAATTATTCCCCTTTGCATTGGTCAAACGGCAGATATCAGTATCTATGATAAAAATAGACAACTTTTGCTTAAAGAACTAACTTCTTACGGCTATAGCGTGGTTAAGCCTGACGGGGCTTTCTATCTATTCGTAAAATCGCCAAGCGGAGACGGTAACGAATTTAGCGAAAGGGCAAAAAAACACGAAATTATGCTTGTTCCAAGCGATTCGTTTGGTTGCAAAGGTTACGTAAGATTATCCTACTGTGTTACTACTGAGCAAATTGAAAAGGCACTTCCCGCCTTCAAAAATCTTGCAAAAAGTTATGGAATTACAAAATAAAAAGGCAAATTATGAAAAAAACTTTAGATGAATCAAGAAAAATTATAAACCAAGTTGATAAGGAAATGGCAGAACTTTTCGTTAAGCGTATGCAAGCGGTAAAGAATATTGCCGACTATAAAAAAGAACACGGCTTGCCCATTTACGACGCTAAGCGTGAAGACGAATTAATAAGCGTTAACTCTCAAAAGGTAGAAGATTTAGAAATCCGCCCTTACTACGTTAACTTCTTAAAAAACAATATGCAAGTTTCCCGCTCTTATCAATCAATGATAATGGAAGGTATGCGCGTAGCGTATAGCGGAACGGAAGGTGCGTTTGCACATATTGCAACCAACAAACTTTTTCCCACGGCAAAAAAGATAGCGTACGGCGATTTTGAATCGGCTTACCGCGCCGTTGAAAACGGGGAATGTGACGTTGCCGTTTTGCCCGTTGAAAACAGTTATAACGGAGAAGTTGGTCAAGTTACCGACCTTATGTTTTCCGGTTCACTATTCGTTAACGGAATGACCGAACTTGCAGTATCTCAAGACCTTTTGGGTGTAGAAGGTGCAACTATAGACGGCATTAAAACGGTAATAAGCCACGCGCAAGCACTTGGTCAATGCGCAGATTTTATTAAAATGCACTCTTACACCGCCCAAGAATACGTTAACACCGCTTTGGCGGCTAAATACGTTGCGGAAAAAGGCGACAAAACGATAGGTGCAATAGCATCTAAAGAAGCGGCGGAAATATTCGGGTTAAAAGTTTTGGCAACTAATATTAACGCTAGCCGTAGTAACACCACGCGCTTTGCAATCTTATCACGCGCACAATCAGCAACTAGCTTAAATTCTAAAAATATTCATACCGTGCTACTATTCACCGTTAAAAACGAAGCGGGCTCTCTTGCAAAGGCGATAGAAATTATCGGTAAACACGGCTTTAACATGACGGCACTTCGTTCACGCCCCATGAAAAAACTCTCTTGGCAATATTACTTCTACGTTGAAGCGGAAGGGGACGTAACCACCGCTAACGGCAAGGAAATGATGCAAGAATTATCTAACTACTGCGATAAACTTAAAGCAGTTGGCTCATACGAAAAAATTGATTAATAATTAAGAAATTAATTAACATTTAAAGAAAAAAACAATTAAGGGTTAAAGATAAATATGACGACTTTACACTTAAATTTACAATCTAACGGCTACGATATCTTCATCGGCAAAAACTTATTAAAAGATGCGGATAAGTTCTTAAATTTAGACCGCAAAGTTTTAATTCTCACCGACGACGGCGTGCCACAAGAATATGCAAACGCAATTCTATCAAAAGTTAAAAGCGGGAAAATAGTAACCGTTCCTACGGGCGAAGGCTCTAAAAGTTTTGATACCATGCAACTTGTACTTAAGGAAATGTGCGACCTAAACATGTCAAGGCGCGACTGTATAGTTGGCGTTGGCGGTGGCGTTATAGGTGATTTAGCGGGCTTTTGCGCCTCTACCTATATGCGCGGTATCGACTTTTACAACGTTCCAACAACCGTTTTATCTCAAGTAGATTCTTCTATCGGTGGAAAAACGGCAATCAACTTTAACGGAGTCAAAAATATAATAGGCGCGTTCCACCAACCAAAAGCCGTTTTAATTGACGTTGATACCCTTAAAACTTTGCCCGTCCGTCAAATATCAAACGGTCTTGCAGAAAGCGTTAAAATGGCACTAACTTCTAACGAAAAACTATTTGAAATTTACGAAAATAGTTCACTAAACGAAATTTTAGAAAATATTGAAAATATTATCGTAGAATCATTAAAAATTAAAAAAGACGTAGTTGAAAAAGACGAAAAGGAAAGTTCACTTCGCAAGATATTAAACTTTGGACATACGTTTGGGCACGGAGTAGAAGCGCAAGAAGAAATGCACGGCTTTTACCACGGAGAATGCGTTGCTATCGGCATGCTACCCATGTGCGCACCCGCCGTTACAGAAAGGCTTATTCCCGTACTTAAGAAATTAAATTTGCCAACGGATTATAACGGCGACATAGACGGGGCGCTATCTTTCGTTTCCCACGACAAAAAATGCGCGGGCGATAAGGTGTCAACGGTTATGGTTGAAAAGATAGGCGATTTTATTATGAAAGATATTGCCTTAGAAGAATTTTCAAACATCGTAAAAAAGCGTTTTAATCAACAATAAGCGAACTCTAAGCGCTCTATAAAAAACAAAATTTAAGTAAAATAAAAAAGATAAATTAAGGTAGGAATTAACATGAAAAACACTTTCGGCAACGCTATAACGCTAACGTTATTCGGTGAAAGCCACGGGCAAGCAATCGGCGCCGTCTTAGACGGTATCGCACCCGGTTTAGAAGTTAATTTAGATTATATTAAAGAAAAGTTGGCTCTACGCAGACCTTCGGGCACTATTTCCACGGCGCGCGTAGAAGGTGATGAGTTTGAAATTGTAAGCGGTGTGTTTAACGGTTATACTACGGGCACTCCATTAACCCTTTTGATTAAAAACACAAACACTATAAGCGGTGATTATTTAGACTTTAAAGATTTACCTCGTCCATCACACGCCGACTATACCGCAAATTGCAAATATCACGGCTATCAAGACTATCGTGGTGGCGGACATTTTTCAGGTAGACTTACCGCCGCTATCGTAGGCGCGTGCGCAATTTTACAATACGCGCTTGAAAAGGCGGGCATAATTATCGGCACGCATATATGCAATATGCAAAATATTAAAGATAGCGATTTTACCGACTATACTCAAGTCGCTAATATGAGAAATAGACAGTTCCCCACCATAACCGAAGAAGCGGAAAAGCAAATGAAAGAACTTATCGAATCAGTTGCTAAAGAAGGGGATAGCGTAGGTGGTATTTTAGAAACTTGTGTTCTTGGCGTTCCCGTTGGGCTTGGTGAACCTTGGTTTGATACGCTAGACGGCATGCTATCTCACGCGTTATTTTCTATACCCGCGGTAAAGGCGGTGGAATTTGGTGCAGGCGTTACGTTTAACTATCTTACGGGTAGCAAAGCAAACGACCAATTTGTTACCGACGGCAAAACCGTATTTACCAAAGGCAATTCTAACGGCGGTATAAACGGCGGTATATCAAACGGTATGCCCTTGATTTTCCGTTGTACCGTAAAACCAACCCCGTCTATCTATAAAGAACAAGATACCGTGCGCCTATCTACTATGCAAGCGGAAAAATTACAAATTAAAGGCAGACACGACCCCGCAATTATCCACCGTGCGCGCGCAGTAGTAGACGCTATGACGGCTTTCGTAATTGCTGATATGCTTACCGTACGCTTTGGCACGGATACTATGGCAGAAGCGATTAACAGCATTAAAAACGCTAAAAAGAATTAATAAAAATAATTAATTAAAAGCAAATTAGAAATAAAAACAAGTTCCATTTACCAAAAGGTGAAAAGATGAAATTCGGTTTACTTGGCGAAAAGTTAGGGCACAGTTTTTCTAAAACTATCCACAACGCTTTAGCCGACTACGATTATCAGTTGATAGAAGTCAAAAAAGAAGATTTTCCCGCATTTATGACGGCAAAAGATTTTAACGCTATCAACGTTACTATTCCGTATAAACAAATGGTTATACCATACCTATCGTATATCGACCCCGTTGCCGAAAAAATAGGCGCGGTAAATACTATCGTAAATAGAAACGGCGCGCTATACGGCTATAATACCGACTTTTACGGTATGACTTCTTTAATTAAAAAAGAAGGTATTATCGTTAAGGGCAAAAAGGTAGCAATTTTAGGCACGGGCGGAACTAGCAAAACGGCACACGCCGTTATGGAAAGTCTTGGCGCTAGCGAAATTTATAAAGTAAGCAGAAAAACACAAGATAACGCCGTAACCTATCAAGAACTTTACGAAAAGCATAGCGACGTTGAAATTATAGTTAACACTACCCCTTGCGGAATGTACCCAAACAACTATGAAAGTGCGATAGAAATAGATAAGTTTAATAACTTAGAAGGCGTTATAGACGCTATCTATAATCCACTATCTTCAGCACTTATAGTAAGTGCAAAAAATCGCGGTATAAAGGCGGCGG
Source organism: Clostridia bacterium (assembly GCA_017465145.1). Classification (GTDB taxonomy): domain Bacteria; phylum Bacillota; class Clostridia; order Christensenellales; family Borkfalkiaceae; genus UBA1259. The sequence goes on from JAFTWU010000009.1 coordinate 267,352, forward strand.
GTGGACTATATATGCTTGTTGGTCAAGCGGTGCGCGCAAGCGAAATCTTTTTAGATACCGTTTATCCACCAACTACGCTAGAAGAAATTTACAACGGCTTACTTAAGCAAAAACAAAATATAGTTTTAATCGGTATGCCCGCAAGTGGCAAATCAACGGTTGGTAAACTTTTGGCGAAAAAGTTAAACAGAAATTTCGTTGATACCGATGAAGTTATAGTAAAAAACGCTAACCTTTCTATTCCCGAAATATTTAAAAATGGTGGAGAAAAAGCCTTTCGCGATTTAGAAAGTATAGCGGTAAAAGAAAGCACAAAAAACACTTGCCAAATAATAGCAACGGGTGGCGGTGCAGTTTTAAGAAAAGAAAACGTTGACGCATTAAAGCAAAACGGCAAAATTTATTTTATAGACCGACCTTTATCTAAACTTATCCCCACCGACGATAGACCGCTATCTTCAAACAAAGCGGACATAGAAAAACGCTATTATGAAAGGTATGAAATATACAAAAGTTCTTGCGACGTTATAATCGACGCCGACTGCGGTATCGAACAAGTTGTTGAAAAAATTCTTGGAGATTTTAATAAATGAAAATTTATGTTTTAAACGGACCAAACCTTAATATGCTTGGCATTAGAGAGCCCGACCAATACGGCACGGCGAACTATAACGACTTAGTAAAAAAGATAAAAACCCATTGTAAAAACAAGGGTATAAAAGTGGTAACTTTCCAATCTAACCACGAAGGCGACCTGGTTGACGCTATTCAACTTGCATATCTTAAAAATGCAGACGGCATAGTAATCAACCCCGGCGCATATACCCACACAAGTATTGCAATTTTAGATGCGGTTAAAGCCGTTTCTATTCCTTGTGTAGAAGTTCATATTTCTAAGGTAGAAGAACGCGAAGACTTCCGCCAAGTAAGTTTTATTCGTTCCGCTTGCCAAAAAACTATAACGGGTAAAGGGCTAGACGGATATATTGAAGCAATTGATTTTTTAGCAGAAAACTATAAGGACTAATTCATTAAGACAGGTTAAAAATTCATTATGAAAGTAAGAATTGAAAAGGGCACGGCAAACGGCACGATAGTTGCACCCGCATCAAAAAGCATGGCTCATAGAATGCTTATTTGTGCCGCAATGTGCAGAGGCGAAAGCAAAATTACAGGTCTATCTGACTGTATGGACGTTTCCGCCACGATAGATTGCCTTAACGCCCTTGGTATAAAAGTGAATATTGATGGCAATAACGCCACCGTTTTTGGCGAAGACTTAACTAAAGTTACCCCAAACGGAACGCTTTGTTGCAGAGAAAGTGGCTCAACTTTGCGTTTTTTAATACCCGTTGCGCTTTTATCTGGTAAAACAACAATGTTTTGCGGTGCGAAATCCCTTATGCAACGCCCTATGGGTGTATACGATAATCTTTGCAAGCAAAAGGGCATGGACTTTATCGTAGACGGGGAAACCATTGCGGTAAAAGGTCCGTTAAAAGCGGGCGAATATACCGTAGTCGGTAACGTAAGCAGTCAATTTATAAGCGGACTGTTGTTTGCGTTGCCCGTGCTAAAAAAAGAAAGTCGCATTAAAATTTTACCCCCAATAGAAAGTCGTTCTTATATAGAAATGACGCGCGCCGCACAAAAACTTTTCGGTATCGAAAGCGTTTGGGAAGACGAACATACTTTGTATATCCCCGGCGGTCAAACTTATAAAAGCGCAAACGTTGCTGTTGAAGGCGACTATTCGGGTGCAGCGTTCCCAGACGCGCTAAACCTTTTTGGCGGTAACGTTTTAGTTGAAGGCTTAAACCCAGAAAGTATTCAAGGTGACGCCGTTTATAAAAAGTATTTTCAAGCGTTAAATAGCGGTGTTCCCACCGTTCATATAGGCGATTGCCCAGACCTTGGTCCCATATTTTTCGCAATAGCCGCTGCAAAAAACGGCGGTGTGTTTAGCGGAACTAAACGCCTTAAAATTAAAGAAAGCGATAGGGCTCAGGCAATGGCAGAAGAACTTAAAAAGTTCGGCACGTCAGTTGCCGTTCAAGAAGATAAGGTCGTTGTATATCCCGCGTCTTTCCACGCGCCGACTGAACCGCTTAACAGTCATAACGACCACCGCATAGCAATGTCGCTTGCAGTTTTGCTTACCATGACGGGCGGTGAAATTGAAGGCGCAGAAGCAGTAGAAAAAAGTTATCCAGCATTTTTCGAACACTTAAAATCACTTGGTATAGGGGTAACTACTTATGAAATTTAATAAAGATACGAATATTTTAATTATAGGTCTTGGCGTAATCGGTGGCGGTTATGCTACGGCGCTTACAAAACAAGGCTATACCGTTAATTGTATAACTAAAAGTCAATCAACCGTTGATTACGCAATAGAACACGGTATGGTATCAAAAGCAACCACAAACCTTGACGAAGATTTAATAAGACAAGCAAACTTAATAATTTTTGCCGTATATCCTAATGTATTTATCAAATGGATAAAAGACAACCAACACCTTTTCTCTCCAGGCACGCTTATAACCGACGTTACGGGTGTAAAAGGTAGCGTTGTAGATGAAGTTCAGTCAATACTTCGTTCTGACGTTGAATTTATTTCCGCGCACCCCATGGCAGGTAGAGAAAGTAGCGGTGTAGAATATAGCGACCCCGAAGTATTTAAGGGCGCAAACTATATCGTAACCCCAACGGCAAAAAATACAAAAGAAGGCATTGAAGCGTGCAAAAAACTTGGCGAAGTTTTGGGTTTTGCTAAAATTAGCGAACTCTCTGCCGAAGAGCACGATAAAATGATAGCCTTTTTATCACAGTTAACCCACTGTATAGCAGTAACGCTTATGACGTGTAACGAAGCACCCAACCTTGAAAAATACACGGGTGACTCTTTCCGCGACCTAACGCGTATTGCAAAAATTAACGATAAAATGTGGAGTGAACTATTCCTTCTAAACAAGCCCGCACTTCTTGAACAAATGAACGTCTTTATTAACGAATTTTCAAGATTTAAAGACTTAATTGAAAAGGGCGACGAAGAAGAAATGCGCGCCACTATGAGAAAGGCAACGGCACGCCGTAGTCTATTCGATAAACCAAAAGCGTAAAAAAATTAGCAACGTATTTAATGCATAAAGGAAGAAAACGTTATGAATATGGAATTTTACAGGAAGTTACCAATTCCTAAAGAAGTAAAAGAACAATATCCCATCACTAAAGAATTATCTAAACTTCGTGAAAAACAAGTAAACGAACTTAAAGACGTGTTTGAAGGAAAATCTAATAAACTAGTGTTAGTTATAGGCCCTTGTTCTGCCGATAGCGAAGCACCCGTATTAGATTACATTTCACGCCTTCGTAAAGTTCAAGATAAGGTTTACGATAAAATTTTAATCGTTCCTAGAATTTACACCAACAAACCACGCACCACTTGTGAAGGTTATAAGGGTATGTTACATCAACCAGACCCTAACCACGCACCAGACCTTCTAAAAGGTATCGTTGCAATTCGTAAACTCCACTTAAAAGCGCTTGAAGAAACGGGTTTTTGTTGTTCAGACGAAATGTTATACCCCGAAAACCATAGATATCTATCGGATATTCTAGGCTACGTTGCCGTTGGAGCACGCTCTACTGAAAACCAACAACACAGAATGACGGCAAGCGGTTTAGCAATTCCCGTTGGTATTAAAAACCCTACGGCTGGCGATATAACCGTTATGATGAACTCTATTAAAGCAGCGCAATCTTCACATATGTTCTTATATCGTGGTTGGGAAGTTAAAACTCACGGCAATCCACATGCTCACGCTATACTTCGCGGTTACGTTGATAAGCACGGCAAAACCCACCCCAACTATCATTATGAAGATTTATACGATTTATTCGTTGCATACGAAAAGCACGGTTTAGCAAATCCCGGCGTTATTATAGATACCAACCACTCTAACTCTGGCAAGAATTATTTAGAGCAACCCCGTATAGTAAAAGAAGTGTTGCAAAGTTGTGCACATAATAACGATATTAAGAACCTTGTTAAAGGCTTTATGGTAGAAAGCTATATTGAAGACGGCGCTCAAAAGATTTGCGGTGACACCATAGAATACGGCAAATCAATTACCGACGCTTGTTTAGGCTGGGAAAAAACTGAAAACCTTATTTACTATATTGCAGATAACGTTAAATAGTATTTTAAGGATAATCACGTTTATACAACAATATTAACACCATATTAACACCATAAAAAAGGGCGGATTTATCCGCCCTTTAATATTTTAAAAACAAAAGAATTAATTATTAACTGAAAATTTTACAATAAAAAGTGCATAATTTAATACAAAATGCATAAAAAAATAAACAAAATGAAAATATGCATAAAAATATTCACTTGTACAAAAATATTTGCAAAAAAAACTAAAAAATATTTAAAATATGCATAAAATCGTTTGACAATAGTAAAGGGCAGGGGTATAATTACAACTGTAAATAAAAAGGCGGCAAAAAAACGGGGCAAACCCGTGCGCAAAAAATATCACCGTCAAGGAGAAATTAAAATGGAAAAGAAAGATATTAAAAAGGTAGTTTTAGCATATTCAGGTGGTCTTGATACTTCAATCATTATCCCTTGGCTTAAAGAAAATTATAACAACTGCGAAGTTATTGCAGTTGCTGGTAACGTTGGTCAAGCAGACGAACTTGACGGTTTAGAAGAAAAGGCAATTAAAACGGGCGCAAGCAAATGCTACATTTTAGATTTAACCGACGATTACGTTGATAATTACATTATCCCCACAATGAAAGCGGGCGCTCTTTACGAAGAATATTATCTTGGCACTTCACACGCACGTCCTTGCATTGCAAAGGCTCTTGCTGAAATCGCTATCAAAGAAGGTGCAGACGCTATTGCTCACGGTTGCACGGGTAAGGGTAACGACCAAGTTCGTTTTGAACTTACCTTAAAGGCTTTCGCACCAGATATGCAAATCATCGCTCCTTGGCGTGAATGGTCAATTAAATCTCGTGAAGAAGAAATTGACTATGCAGAAGCACACAACGTTCCACTAAAAATTAACAGGGAAACCAACTATTCTAAAGATAAAAACTTGTGGCACTTATCACACGAAGGTTTAGATTTAGAAGATACGGGCAACGAACCCCAATATGAAAAAGAAGGTTTCTTAGAAATGGGCGTTTCTCCTTTGAAAGCACCCGATAAACCCACTTATATCGAACTTGATTTCGTTCAAGGTATCCCCGTTGCGCTTGACGGCAAAAAGATGAGCGCTAAGGAAATTATCTTAAAACTTAACGAAATCGGCGGTGCAAACGGCATAGGCTTACTTGATATAGTTGAAAACCGTCTTGTTGGTATGAAATGTCGTGGCGTATACGAAACCCCCGGTGGTGCAATTTTGTATAAGGCACACAGCGTTTTAGAACAAATTTGCCTTGACAAATACACCATGCACGAAAAACAAAAACTTTCAGTAACTTTCGGTGAACTAGTATATAACGGTCAATGGTTTACCCCTTTACGTGAAGCATTATCCGCTTTCGTTGATAAAACTCAAGAAAAGGTTACGGGTAAAGTTAAACTTAAACTTTACAAGGGCAATATGATTAACGCTGGCGTTTGGAGTGACTATTCACTTTACAGCGAAGAAATTGCAACGTTTGGCGAAAGTGATTATAACCAAGCAGATGCAACCGGTTTTATCAACTTGTTCGGCTTGCCCATTAAAGTTCAAGCAATGGTAGACGCTAAAAACAAAAAATAATTTAAAAACGATAGTCCCGTAAAAATGCGGGACTATTGGCGTAAAAAAAGAACAATTTTTTAGGTGAAATAATATGGCAAAAATGTGGGAAGGCGTAACTAAAGCCCAAACCGATAAACTTGCAGACGATTTTAACTCTTCAATTTCGTTTGACTATAAACTTTATAAACACGATATTCTTGGTAGTATGGCACACGCAAGTATGCTTGCACATAAAAACATAATTTCTAAGGAAGATGCTGCCGCGCTTATAGAAGGTCTTCAAGGCATTTTAGAAGATATTGAAAACGGCACTTTAACTTTCAACCCCGACTGTGAAGATATTCATATGTTCGTTGAACAAGTCTTGACCGAAAGAATAGGGGACGTTGGCAAAAAACTTCACACCGCGCGTAGCCGTAACGACCAAGTTGCGCTAGACTTAAGAATGTATCTTAAAGACCAAACGCAAGAAATTATAAGCACCCTAAAAACGCTTACCCTTACCGTTTGCGATAAAGCAGAAGAATATAAAAGTGCAATTATGCCGGGCTATACCCACTTACAACGCGCTCAACCCATAACTTTCGGCCATCAATTAATGGCATACGCTATGATGTTTATGCGCGATATCGATAGACTAAAAGACGCATTTAAGCGCATTAACGTTTGTCCGATAGGCAGTTGCGCTTTGGCGGGCACTACCTATGATACCGATAGAGAATTTGAAGCGGAAAAACTTGGCTTTAACGGTATTGCCTTAAATAGTATAGACGGTGTTTCCGATAGAGATTTTTGCGTTGAACTTTTATCTTGCATTTCTCTAATTATGACGCACCTATCAAGGTTTTCAGAAGAAATTATTCTTTGGGCAAGTTGGGAATTTAAGTTTATTTCTCTCTCTGACGAATATACTACGGGTTCATCAATAATGCCTCAAAAGAAAAATCCCGATATGGCAGAACTTGTTCGTGGTAAAACGGGCAGGGTATACGGCGACCTTATGGCAATGCTAACAATACTTAAAGGCTTGCCACTTGCTTATAACAAAGATATGCAAGAAGATAAAGAAGCGGTTTTCGACGGTGTTGAAACGGTTATAAAATGCTTAAACATCTTTACGAAAATGTTGGCAAGCGTAACGGCTAACACCGAAAATATGAAAAAGGCTGCAAGCGAAGGGTTTATTAACGCCACCGATTTAGCAGACTATTTAACTAAAAAAGGCTTGCCTTTCCGTTCAGCGTATAAAATCAGCGGTCAAATAGTTAAAAAATGCACCGAAGAAAAAAAGACGCTTGAAACTTTAACTTTAGAAGAATATAAACAATTTAGTGACGTGTTTGACGATAAAGTTTTCGATGCGATTGACCTAGTTAACTGTGTAAATCGCCGTATTTCAAAGGGCGGAACTTCCGTTTCTTCTGTTGAAAGCCAAATTCAAGCCGTTCGCAATGCGTTAAATTAAGGATTATAAAATGACTAAAATTTTTATTGACGGTGGTGCGGGAACTACGGGACTAGTTATCCATGACCGCTTAAAAGAATATGACGGAATAACCGTTATTACCTTGCCAGAAGAACTTCGTAAAGATGAAAAGGCAAGAGCAAACGCTATGAATCAAGCGGACGTCGTGTTTTTATGCTTGCCCGATAGCGCGGCAATAGAAGCGGTTAATTTAATAACTAACGAAAACACAGTAGTTATAGATACTTCTACCGCACACCGCACTAACGACGGTTGGACTTACGGTTTTCCCGAACTTACGGGACAAAAAGAAAAAATTAAAAACAGCAAGCGTATTGCAAACCCAGGTTGTCACGCAAGTGGTTTTATATCACTAGTTGCACCCCTAACGCAAATGGGCGTTATAAAAAGCGATGTAAATTTAACTTGTTTTTCAATAACGGGCTATACGGGTGGCGGTAAAAAAATGATTGCCGAATACGAAAACGATATGCCCACTCTCTATAGCGCGCCAAGGCAATACGGTCTATCACAAAAGCATAAACACGTGCCCGAAATCATGAAGGTATGTAATCTAAAAAATCAACCTGCATTTTGCCCGATAGTGTCTAATTTCCCACGCGGTATGGAAGTTACGGTTTCAATAAACGGTAAAGACGTAATCGGTGGAATTGAAAAAATTAAGCAAGCATATAAAGACTATTATAAAGACGGAAAAATAGTATATTTTAACGAAAATGCCGATGAAAACGGTTTCCTATCTGCAAACGCCTTTGCGAATAAAGATAGTTTAGAAATTTCCGTTCACGGCACGGATGAAAATATTTTACTCGTTGCGCGTTTTGATAACCTTGGTAAAGGGGCAAGCGGTGCCGCAATTGAAAATATGAACATAGTTTTGGGACTTCCAGAAGAGAAAGGCTTAACACTTTAATTAAAGATTAATTAAAAAATTACTAATCTATAGGAGACTTAAATGAAAATTATAAACGGTGGTGTATGTGCCGCACAAGGTTTTAAGGCAAGCGGTGTACATTGTGGAATAAGAAAAAATAAAACTAAGCGCGATTTAGCGGTAATCTATAGCGACGTACCTTGTACGGCGGCGGCTGTATATACGACTAACCTAGTTAAAGGCGCACCCTTAACGGTTACTAAAAACCATATTGAAAACGGTGTTGCTCAAGCGGTTATCTGCAACAGCGGTAACGCTAATACTTGCAACGCTAACGGTATAGAAATTGCCGAACAAACTTGCTCTATTTTAGCAAACGCGCTTAATATAAATTCTAAAGATATCGTAGTTGCATCAACGGGTGTAATCGGTCAACCTATGGATATTGCGCCCTTTGAAAAAGGTATTCCACAAGCGGTTAAAGAATTATCATATACGGGTAACCTTAACGCCGCAACCGCAATTATGACTACCGATACTATCGAAAAACAAGTTGCCGTTGAATTTACCCTTAATGGAAAAACTTGCCGTATCGGTGGTATGGCAAAGGGTAGCGGTATGATTCATCCCAACATGGCAACTATGCTTGTATTTATCACAACCGACGTTAAAATTAGCGCGGAAATGCTTAATAAAGCACTTAAAAGTGATATAAGCGAAACCTTTAATATGATAAGTATTGACGGCGATACTTCAACAAACGATATGGTTACCGTTTTGGCAAACGGACTTGCAGGTAACAAAGAAATCGTAAGCGAAGGCGAAGATTTTACAACCTTTATGACGGCGTTAAATTCAGTTACCGTTGCACTTTGCAGAATGATTGCAGGTGACGGTGAAGGTGCAACCAAACCTATGGAATGCACGGTAAACGGTGCAAAAGATAAGCAAACTGCAAAAACCGTTGCAAAAAGCGTAATTTGTTCTAACCTATTAAAGTGTGCGATATTTGGTGCAGACGCTAATTGGGGCAGGGTGCTTTGTGCAATCGGCTATAGTGGTGCGCTTGTTAACGTTAACACTATCGACGTTTACTTTAAATCACCTAAAGGCACTATCAACGTTTGCAAAAACGGTGCTAGCGTTGACTTTAGCGAAGAAAAAGCAAAAGAAATTCTTTTGGAAAAGGAAATTGAAATAATAATCGAATTAAACGACGGCGAATTTTCATCAAAGGCGTGGGGTTGCGATTTAACCTACGATTACGTTAAAATCAACGGCGACTACCGTACCTAAAAACACGCAAAAATCAACAATCATTACCGATAATAAGGAGATAAAAATGGATAATCATTTTTCTAACGCACAACGTGCAGAAGTTTTAACACAAGCGTTGCCATACATACAAAGATATAACGGCAAAATCGTCGTTGTAAAATACGGCGGAAACGCTATGATTAACGAAAATTTAAAAGAACAAGTTATGGAAGATATGGTTCTTCTTTGGCTTGTTGGCGTTAAAGTCGTAATGGTTCACGGCGGTGGTCCTGAAATTTCACAAATGATGGAAAAACTTGGCAAAAAGGCACAGTTCGTTGATGGCCTTCGCGTTACTGATAAAGAAACGGTTGATATTGCCCAAATGGTATTATCTGGCAAAATAAACAAATCGCTAGTTAACTACCTTGGCAAAATCGGTGGCAAGGCAATGGGTATTTCTGGTGTAGACGGCAAACTTATCCAAGCAAGCCAAAAAGATGAAAAACTAGGTTTCGTTGGTAATATTGATAACGTAAATATCGCACCCGTTCTTGACCTTTTAGAAAAGGGTTATATCCCTGTAATTTCAACTATCGGTTGGGATGATAACGGTAACGTTTATAACATTAACGGCGATACCGCTGCGGCGCGTATTGCGGGTGCTTTAGGTGCTGAAAGACTTATTATGATGACCGATATCGTGGGGCTTCTTAAAGATAAAGACGACCCCACAACGTTGATTCCCACAATCACTTTAAGCGAAGCGGATAACCTTCTTAAAGACGGCACAATTTCCGGCGGTATGATTCCCAAAATTAATTGTTGCATAGACGCTATCTCTCACGGCGTTAAAAACGTAACCATAATGGACGGCAGAGTTCCCCACTCAATATTAATGGAACTTTTAACCAACGAAGGGGCTGGTACCGAAGTTATTAACGACCCCGAATAAAATTGATTAAAAAATCAGCGAACGCTTATAAATTATAACTATCAATGTTAAAAACGACCAAAACTATGAAAAATATTATTGAAATTGATAAACAATACGTTGCAAATACCTACGCGCGCTTTCCATTACAACTTGTTAGCGGTAAGGGTAGTATTGCAACCGATATAAACGGCAAAGAATATATCGATATGGGCACGGGTATCGGCGTAACCGCGTTTGGTTATGCAGATGAAACTTGGGCAAACGCCGTTAAATTACAAATTGAAACACTTCAACACACTTCTAACCTTTATTATACAGAGCCTTGCGCTAAACTAGCAAAATTACTTTGCGAAAAAACGGGGCTTAAAAAGGTGTTCTTCGGTAACTCTGGTGCAGAAGCAAACGAATGCGCTATAAAGGTTGCAAGAAAATACGGTGCGGACAAAAAGGGCGCGGATTATTATAATATCATCACCCTAAAAAACAGTTTCCACGGCAGAACGCTTACCACTCTTTCAGCAACGGGACAAGACAAGTTCCACGAACTTTTTAACCCCTTAACTAACGGTTTTTTATATGCCGACGCTAACGATATTGAAAGCGTTAAAACGCTTGTTAAAGAAAACAAAGTTTGCGGTATAATGATAGAATGCGTTCAAGGTGAAGGTGGTGTTTTGCCACTTGACGAAAAGTTCGTAAAAGCCGTTCAAGAAATTTGTAATAAAGAAGATATACTTCTTATCGTAGACGAAGTTCAAACGGGTAACGGCAGAACGGGTAAACTATATTCGTATATGAATTTTAACCTAACCCCAGACGTAGTTACAACGGCTAAAGGCTTAGGCGGTGGCTTGCCTATAGGCGCTTGTATGATAGGCGAAAAGGCTGAAAACGTTTTAGGTTTTGGCGACCACGGTTCAACCTTTGGTGGAAACCCCGTTTGTTCGGCAGGCGCGGTAACCGTTATAGAACGCATAACCGATAAGTTGCTTAACGAAGTAACGGAAAAAAGCAACTATATCTTTAACGAATTAAATGGTGCTAGCGGTGTTAAATCGGTAAGCGGTTTAGGGCTTATGATAGGCATTGAAACGGTAAAACCCGTTAAAGAAGTGCTAAATTATTGTATGGAAAACGGAGTTTTGCCATTAACTGCAAAAACTAAATTAAGACTTCTTCCCGCACTAAATATCCCATTTAAGGAACTTAAAAAAGCAATAGAAATTATAAAAAAGGCGTGCGCAATATAAGCGCATACGGAGATAAAAATGAATTTAAAAGGCAGACATTTTCTTAAAATATTAGACTTTACCCCAGAAGAATTGAACTATTTGTTGGACCTTTCTGCAAAGTTAAAAGCAGAAAAGAAGGCAGGCATTCCACATAGAAATTTTGAAGGCAAAAATATTGCTTTGCTTTTTGAAAAGACAAGCACCCGTACACGTTGTGCGTTTGAAGTTGCCGCTGCGGACCTTGGTATGCACCCCGTATATTTAGACCCAAGCAGTTCGCAAGTTAGCAAAAAGGAAAGTATACCAGATACCGCCCGCGTTTTAGGTAGGATGTTCGACGGCATTGAATACCGCGGTTTTGGCCAAGAAATCGTTGAAGAACTAGCAAAGTATGCTGGCGTACCTGTATGGAACGGCTTAACTAACGAAGCACACCCCACACAAATTTTAGCCGATTTTTTAACCATTAAAGAACACTTTGGCTACTTAAAAGGTATAAAGTTTGTTTATATGGGTGATGCCGGTTACAATATGGGCAACTCTTTAATGGTTGGCTGTGCAAAAATGGGTATGCATTTCGTTGCGTGCGCACCAAAAAAATATTTCCCCGACCAAAAATTAATTGACAAGTGCCAAGAAATCGCCAAGGAAACGGGCGCAATATTAGAATTTATAGAAGACCCAATGGTTGCAACTAAAAACGCCAACGTAATTTATACTGACGTTTGGGTATCTATGGGCGAAGCCGATAGTGTTTGGGACTATCGCATTAAAGACTTAACACCATATAGGGTTACCAAGGAACTTATGGCAAATGCAGATAAAAATTGCAAATTTATGCATTGTTTACCCTCCTTCCACGACTTAAAAACCACAGTTGGCAAACAAATATACGAAAAATTTGGTTTAACTTGTATGGAAGTTACCGACGAAGTGTTTGAAAGCCAAGCATCTATCGTTTTTGATGAAGCGGAAAACCGTATGCACACCATAAAAGCGGTAATGGCAGCAACGCTATAAATTTTTCTAAACCTACGTCTGTATTATTTAAAATGTTTAAAAAGATTTTAAAAGTATCGTTTTAAAATTGACAAAGAAAATTAACGGTGTTATAATACTACCAACGTGCAATCTTTAAGTTGATACGAGATATCGGCAAGGTTCATATAAACTTAATGGTATTATAATGTTATAATACGGTTTTTGGGTATATTAAAGTCTTGCCACACGGTAAGACTTTTTCTTTTTCCACGTTAAATCTAGGGGGCGGGGCAAATGCGCTTAAAAAACAAAATTTTAGATGAAGTTTCAATAAAGCGTTCACTTGTTCGCATCACTCACGAAATTTTAGAAAGGAACAAGGGCGTAGATAACGTTTGTATCCTTGGTATAAAAAGTCGTGGCGTTCAACTATCAAAAGCCTTGCACGACAATATTTTAGCGTTTGAAGGGGTAGACGTTCCGCTTGGTTATATCGACGTAACGCCTTTCCGTGACGATATTCCCACAGAAATTAAAGAAAACGCGGTAGACGGCAGTTTAATCCCTTGCGATTTAAACGATAAAACGGTGATAATTGTCGACGACGTTTTGTACACGGGCAGAACGGTGCGCGCCGCAATAGAAGCGGTGTTCACTTACGGCAGACCAAAGCAAATTCAACTTGCCGTGCTTATTGATAGGGGGCACAGGGAACTACCTTTAAAGCCCGATTTTATAGGCAAAAACGTTCCCACCAGCGGTGAAGAAAAAATCGCAGTTCGTCTAAACGAAACGGACGGAGAAGACGGCGTGTTCATTTGTGAACTTGACTAAATTAACCCTTTAGAAAAACCTACCTTACATAAAAACGGAAGCAAATTATGGAAAAAATCACCTTTAAGAATTACACTAATATCCCAACCGAATACGTACAGGAAAAGTGTTTAAAAAATCTCTCAGGGGATATTTTTTCTAAAAATGGTACTTACGCAATTTTACCCGGTTTTTGTGACGTGCACGTTCACTTCAGAGAACCGGGTTTTTCATATAAAGAAACTATAAAAAGCGGGTCAATGGCAGCGGCAAAAGGCGGTTATACCGCAGTATGCACTATGCCCAACCTTAAACCCGTGCCCGATAGCATAGAAAACTTAAAAGCGCAAACGGATATAATTGAAAAAGATGCGGTAATTTCCGTTTATCCATACGCGTCTATAACCGTTAATCAAAAGGGCGAACAACTTGCCGACTTCGATGGTTTGGCAGATAAAGTTATCGCTTTTAGCGACGACGGTAAAGGCGTGCAAAACGCCGATATGCTATATAGCGCAATGGTTAAGGCTAAATCGCTTAATAAACCGCTAGTATGCCATTGTGAAGACGAAAGTTTATTATTCGGCGGTTATATCCACGATGGAGAATACGCTAAAGCGCACGGCCACAAGGGAATTTGTTCGGCTAGCGAATACGCACAAATAGAGCGCGATATTAAAATGGTTAAAGAAACGGGTTGTGCTTATCACGTTTGCCACGTTTCCGCAAAAGAAAGCGTTGAAATTATTCGCAAGGCAAAAAAAGACGGACTTAACGTAACGTGCGAAACAGCGCCCCACTATCTTATTTTAGACGATAGCAATTTGCAAGAAGAAGGTAGATTCAAGATGAACCCACCACTTCGCGCAAAAGAAGATAAACTTGCTTTAATAGAAGGCGTTTTAGACGGCACTATAGATATGATTGCAACTGACCACGCGCCCCACTCTGAAGAAGAAAAAAGCAGGGGACTAGAAAAAAGCGTATTCGGTATAACGGGTATAGAAACGGCTTTTCCGCTTATGTATACTTACTTTGTTAAAACGGGTGTTATTTCAATGGAAAAACTTGTTGAAATTTTATCTATTAACCCAGCAAAACGCTTTAATATAAATTTAGACGGCGACTTTACCGTTTGGGATTTGTCTAGCGAATATAAAATTAATTCAAAAGAATTTATTTCACAAGGCAAGGCAACGCCTTTTGAAAACTACAGCGTGTTTGGTAAAAACTTGCTAACCGTAAAGGGTGGCAACGTAGTATACAAAATAAAATAAAAACAAAACTTATTAACCGAAAGGAGATTTTATTAAGATGGCAAAAAGGACGGATATTAAAAAGATACTAATCATAGGTTCAGGTCCTATCGTAATTGGTCAAGCGGCAGAATTCGACTATGCAGGCACTCAAGCGTGCTTAGCATTAAAAGAAGAAGGGTATGAAGTAGTTCTAGTTAACTCTAACCCCGCAACAATAATGACGGACACCACTATTGCCGATAAGGTTTATATGGAACCGCTAACTTTAGAATACGTGGCAAAGATTTTACGTTACGAACGTCCTGACGCTATCGTTCCCGGTATCGGTGGACAAACGGGCTTAAACCTTGCAATGCAACTTGAAAAGAAAGGCGTTTTGAAAGAATGCAGAGTTGAACTTTTAGGTACGCCTAGCGCAAGTATCGAAAGGGCAGAAGATAGAGAAATGTTTAAGGAAATGTGTCAATCTATCGGCGAACCCGTTATTCCTTCTGAAATTACCTACGATATAGAACAAGCAAAGAAAGCCGCAAAAGAAATAGGTTATCCCGTAGTTTTACGCCCCGCGTTTACCCTTGGCGGAACGGGTGGCGGTTTTGCTGAAAACGAAGAAGAACTTATCGAAATCGGCTTAAACGCTTTCAAACTTTCTCCCGTACACCAAGTTCTTGTTGAAAAGAGCGTTAAAGGTTATAAAGAAATCGAATTTGAAGTTATGCGCGACGGTACAGACCACGCCATCACCATTTGCGGTATGGAAAACGTTGACCCCGTTGGCGTACATACGGGCGACTCTATCGTAGTAGCACCTATTTTATCACTAAACGATAAAGACCTTAAAATGCTTAACGATAGCGCGCTTAAGATTATCCGCGAATTAAAAATTGAAGGTGGTTGTAACGTTCAATTCGCGCTTAACCCCACTACTAGCGAATATTATCTTATCGAAGTTAACCCAAGGGTTTCACGTTCATCTGCGCTTGCATCTAAAGCAAGTGGCTATCCTATTGCAAGGGTAACGGCAAAAATTGCAGTTGGTATGACCTTAGATGAAATTAAAATTGCCAACACCACCGCAGCAACCGAACCTAGACTTGATTATATAGTTGCGAAATTCCCAAGATTCCCCTTTGATAAATTTACCAACGCGTCAAATCTTTTAGGCACTCAAATGAAGGCAACGGGCGAAGTTATGGGCATAGGTGCAAACCTTGCAGAATGTATGCTAAAGTCCGTTCGTTCTTTAGAAACGGGTGTAAATCACTTATATTTATCTGCTTTTGATAGTTATACCGACGCTGAACTTTTAGAATATATCACTCAATTTAAGCACGATACAGTTTTTGCTATTGCAGAACTTATCCGTCGCGGTGTTTCACTTGAAAAGTTACACGAAATTACCAAAATTACGATGTTGTTCCTTGAATGCTTTAAGGAAATTATCGATATGGAAAAAGTGCTTTCTGCTAATCCTTTTGACAAGG
The DNA here is from genome assembly GCA_017465145.1 of Clostridia bacterium. GTDB lineage: Bacteria > Bacillota > Clostridia > Christensenellales > Borkfalkiaceae > UBA1259. The sequence continues at coordinate 283,449 of JAFTWU010000009.1, forward strand.
CAGTTTTACTTGATGCTAAAAAGATGGGTTATTGCGACAAGGTTATTGCTAAACTTTGGAATAGCACGGAAGCAAAAGTTAAAGAATTCCGTATGCAAAACGGTGTAAAACCCGTGTTCAAAATGGTTGATACTTTACATACGGGCGCGTATATTCCTTATTTCTATTCTAGTTACACGGGCGAAAACGACAGCATACTTACCGACAAGAAAAAGATTGTTGTTTTAGGTGCAGGTCCTATCCGTATCGGTCAAGGTGTAGAATTCGACTATTCAACCGTTCACGCCGTAACCACTATTAAGAGAACGGGGCACGAAGCAATTATTATCAACAATAACCCCGAAACCGTTTCAACCGACTATACGACTAGCGATAAACTCTATTTTGAACCCTTAACCCCAGAAGACGTTATGAACGTTGTAGAGTTTGAAAACCCAGAAGGTGTTATCGCATCACTTGGCGGGCAAACGGCAATTAACTTAGCAGAACCACTTGATAAATTAAACGTAAAAATTATCGGTACGGACTGCGCTGCTATCGAAAAGGCTGAAAATAGAGATTCATTTGAAAAAATACTTCAAAAACTAAATATTCCCCAACCACAAGGTAGAGCGGTAACTAAAATTGAAGATGGCGTTGAAGCCGCAAGCAAAATCGGTTATCCCGTTTTAGTTCGTCCTTCTTTCGTTCTTGGTGGCAGGGCAATGCAAATCGTTGCTAACGAAGACCAACTTCGCCACTACCTAAAAACCGCCGTTGAAATCGACGAAGACAAGCCCGTTTTAGTTGATAAATACATAAGCGGTAAAGAATTAGAAGTAGACGCTATTTGCGATGGAAAAGACGTATTCGTTCCCGGTATAATGGAACTTGTTGAAAGAACGGGTATCCACAGTGGCGACTCTATCAGCGTATATCCTTCGTTTAGCGTATCACAAAAAGTTAAAGATACCATTTTAGATTACTCTAAAAAACTTGGCTTAGGTATCGGCATAATCGGTCTATATAATATTCAATTCATCGTTGATAAAAACGAAGAAGTATTTATTATCGAAGTTAACCCCCGTTCATCAAGAACCGTACCTTTCTTGTCAAAGGCAACGGGCTATTCACTTGCAGATATCGCAACCGAAGTTATTATGGGCAAGTCCTTAAAAGAACAAGGAATCAACGTGTTATACCCCGAAGAAAAGAAGAGATTCTACGTTAAAGTTCCCGTATTCTCATTTAACAAAATTAAAGGTCTTGATGCATATTTGTCACCTGAAATGAAATCTACGGGTGAAGCAATCGGTTACGACGACACCTTAACGCGCGCACTTTATAAAGCGCTACAAGCATCTGGTATCCATATGCAAAACTACGGCACGGTGTTCGCATCTTGCGCAGATAAAGATAAAGCAGAACTTCTTCCCTTAATTCGCCGTTTCTATAATCTTGGCTTTAATATCGAAGCAACAAAGGGCACGGCAGAAATGCTTAAGGCAAACGGTATCCGCACTCACGTTATGGGTAAAATTAACGAAGGTAGCACGGAAATAGAAGAAGCAATTCGCCACGGTCACATCGCTTATATTATCAATACTAGTGCAGTTGGTGCGATAAGAGAACTTTCAGACGGTTATAAGATTCGTAAGTTCGCAACCGAAAGCAACACTACAATCTTCACTTCACTTGACACCGTTAGGGTATTGCTTGACGTATTAGAAGAAACCACCCTTACCATCTCAACTATTGATGCGTAAATTTTAGGTGAGAAATGAAACAAGGTTTATTTGAAATTAAAAAGAACGTTCAAATCGCAAAAGGCGTTATGGAAATGCACCTTAAGGGTGATACGAGTGCAATAGTAAACGCAGGTCAGTTTATCAATATTAAACTAGACGGCTTGTTTTTGCGCCGTCCCATATCAGTATGCGATTTAAATGGCGATACTGTAACCATTATCTATAAAGTAGTAGGCAAGGGCACGGAACAAATGTCCAAAATGACGGCTGGCACCCTTGACGTATTAACGGGGCTTGGCAACGGCTACGATTTAAGTTTATCGGGTGATAACCCCGTGCTAATCGGCGGTGGCGTTGGTGTTCCCCCCATGTACTTACTAGCAAAAAGGCTTATCGAAAATGGTGTAAAACCCACGGTAATTCTTGGCTTTAATACTAAAGATGAAATTTTCTATGAAGAAGACTTTAAGGCGCTTGGCTTAAACGTATACGTAACTACGGTAGACGGCAGTTACGGTATAAAAGGTTTCGTTACCGACGCGCTTAAAGATATCGACTATACGTATTTTTATACTTGTGGGCCAGAACCTATGCTTAAAGCGGTATATAACGCAAGCAAAACGGAAGGTCAAATGAGTTTTGAAGAACGTATGGGCTGTGGCTTTGGCGCATGTATGGGTTGCTCTTGTAAAACGTTAACGGGCAACAAGCGTATATGCAAAGAAGGTCCGGTAATGAAAAAGGGGGAAATAATATGGTAGACACTAAAGTAAATCTTTTAGGCATAACCCTAGATAACCCAATTATCCCCGCAAGCGGAACGTTTGGCTTTGGCTATGAATTTGCAGAACTTTACGATATAAACTGTCTTGGGACTTTCTCTTTTAAGGGAACTACTAAAGAAGCGCGTTTTGGTAACCCCACGCCGCGTATTGCAGAATGTTCTTCTGGTCTTATTAACTCAGTTGGCTTGCAAAACCCCGGTGTTGATAAGGTAATTGCAGAAGAGTTGCCAAAACTAGCAAAAGTATTTAATAAAAAGGTAATGGCAAACGTAAGCGGTTTTTCTATTGAAGAATACGTTGAAGTTTGCTCTAAACTTAATAAATGCAACCAAATCGGTTGGTTTGAAGTAAACGTAAGTTGCCCTAACGTTCACGGTGGCGGTTTAAGTTTCGGCACTTCACCAGAGGCCGTTGCAGAAGTTACTAAAGCGGTAAAAAAGGTAGTCACAAAACCCGTTATATTAAAACTTTCACCAAACGTTACGGATATAGTTTCTATCGCAAAGGCGGCGGAAGACGCTGGTGCAGACGGCGTAAGTTTAATAAACACGTTAATGGGTATGCGCATTAACCTAAGAACTAAAAAACCCGTAATTGCAAATAAAATGGGTGGTTTTTCGGGTGATGCAATATTCCCCGTGGCAGTAAGAATGGTTTACCAAGTTGCAAACGCCGTTAAAATTCCCGTAATTGGTATGGGCGGTGTTTCTAGTGCAGAAGACGTTATTGAAATGATGCTTGCGGGTGCAACGGCAGTTGGCGTTGGCGCGGCAAACCTTGTTAACCCTTACGCTTCACGCGATATAGTAAACGATTTACCAAGAGTAATGGAAAAATATAACATTAACAGTTTAAGTGAAATTATTGGAGGATGTAAATAATGGCAAAAGACGTTATAATCGCTTGCGATTTTGACAGTAAAGAAAAGGTGCTAAACTTTTTAGATTTATTTAAGGGTAGAAAACCCTTTGTGAAAATCGGTATGGAACTATACTATGCCGAAGGCCCCGCTATCGTAAAGGAAATTAAAGCGCGCGGTCATAAAATCTTTTTAGATTTAAAACTTCACGATATCCCCAACACCGTTAAAAAGGCAATGAGCGTTTTATCTAGACTAGACGTTGATATGTGCAACCTTCACGCTGCGGGCGCAACTTCAATGATGAAAGGCGCTTTAGAAGGCTTAACTAGGGCAGACGGCACTCGCCCAATGCTTATAGCAGTAACTCAATTAACTTCTACCGACCAAGAAACTATGGAACGCGACCTTCTAATTGAAAAACCCATCGACCAAGTAGTTATGCACTACTCCAAAGTATCTGCAGACGCTGGTTTAGACGGTGTAGTATGCTCTCCGTTAGAAGCGGAAAAGGTACACGCAACTTGCGGTAAAGATTTCGTTACCGTAACCCCAGGTATAAGATTTGCCGACGGTGAAGTTGGCGACCAAAAACGCATTATGACACCCGAACAAGCAAGAAAAATCGGCTCAGATTACATCGTAGTAGGCCGTCCTATAACGGCAAGTGCAGACCCTGTTGCCGCATATGAAAGATGCGTTAAAGAATTTTTAGGATAAGGATAAAGGTGATATATATATGGAAAACATTAAAAAGACTATTGCAAAAGATTTACTCTCTATAAAAGCGGTATTTTTCCGCCCCGAAGAACCGTTTACTTGGGCAAGCGGTATTAAAAGCCCCGTATATTGCGATAACCGTTTAACTTTAACGGCACCCAAGGTTCGCGATGACGTTGAAAACGGTTTAGCAACCTTAATTAAAGAATATTATCCCGAAGTAGAAGTGCTAATGGGTACTTCAACCGCAGGTATCGCGCACGCTGCTATAACCGCACATATTATGAACTTACCTATGGGCTACGTTCGTTCTGGTGCAAAAGACCACGGCAGACAAAACCAAATTGAAGGCAAACTTGAAAAAGGTCAAAAAGTTGTCGTTGTAGAAGATTTAATTTCTACCGGTGGCAGTTGTATAGAAGTAGTTAACGTTCTTCGCGAAGCGGGTGCTATCGTTTTAGGCGTTGTGTCTATATTCACTTACGGTATGAAGAAAGGTCTTGACCGTATGAAAGAAGCAAACGTTATCAACTATTCTTTAACCGACTTTGACTGTATCGCAAAAACCGCTGCAGAAGAAGGCTATATTAAAGAAGAAGACGTTGCAAGATTAATCGCTTTCCGTAACAACCCTTCAGATGAAAGTTGGATAAACAAAAAAGGTGAATAAAATGCGTAGAAGTGTTATTGACATTTTAGATTTATCAGTTACAGAGCTTGATGAACTTATAAAAACGGCGGTGGATATTGCAAGACACCCCAAAAAATACGCAAAAAAATGTGCTGGCAAGAAGATAGCAACCTTATTTTTTGAACCATCTACTAGAACTAGACTTTCTTTTGAAGCGGCAATGTTAGAGCTTGGCGGTTCAGTAATAGGTTTTAGTGATGCTAAAAACTCTTCGGTATCTAAGGGAGAAAGTATTGCAGATACCGCAAAAGTTATCAGTTGTTACGCCGATATCATCGCAATGCGCCACCCGCTAGAAGGCGCGCCTATAGTTGCTGCAAGAAACGCGTCTATCCCCGTAATTAACGCGGGCGACGGTGGACATTGCCACCCCACTCAAACGCTTGCAGACCTTCTTACCATTTGGCGTGAAAAGGGCACGTTTAATAACTTAACCGTTGGTTTTTGCGGTGACTTAAAATACGGCAGAACGGTACACTCTTTAATTGCCGCGCTAAATCGTTACACGGGCATTAAAATCGTTCTTATTTCACCAGAAGAACTTAAACTTCCCTATTACGTAAAAAGGGATATGCAATTACATAACGTTCCTTATACTGAAACGGACGATTTAGAAAAGGCGCTCTCAAGCCTTGACGTTTTATATATGACAAGAGTTCAACAAGAACGTTTTGATGATGTCGAAGAATATAACAGACTAAAAGATTGCTATATTTTAACCGAAGAAAAGATGAAACTTGCAAAACGCGATATGTCGGTTCTTCATCCGTTGCCTAGGGTTAACGAAATAAGCGTTGCAATAGATAACGATGAAAGAGCGTGCTATTTTAAGCAAGTATTAAACGGCAAATATATGCGTATGGCGTTAATTCTTAAATTATTATCGGCAAAAAACCCCGTTGATGAAATTGATTACGTTAAACGTTGTGAACTTATCGACAGCACCGATATGGTATGTACTAACCCCAAATGCATAACTAAGGTAGAACAAGAATTGCCACACTCATTTAAACTTGTTGATAAGCAAGAAAACGTAAAACGTTGTATGTATTGCGAAAAAAAGTATAAATAATTATTTATTGATAATAAATTGATTTATAAAAAAGCACCCCGAAAAAACGGGGCGCTTTTATTTTTGTTATCACGGTTTTGTGAAAGTTCACCCAAAGGGTGAAAATGTTAAAGTTTTTTCCTATTACTTGAAAATATAGTTATCGTGTGATATAATAAAAAAAATGTTTTATTAAAGGTGTTTAATGTTTAACGTTCTAATTGTTGACGACGATAAAAATATAAGATTTGCGCTAAAAGAATTATTAGATGCAAACGGTTATAACGTTTTTACCGCAATAGACGGGGAAGACGCTTTTGAAAAAATCGTAAACGAACACGTGGATATCGTTATCGTTGATATTATGATGCCTAAACTTGACGGCTATGAATTCACAAAAGAACTGCGCAAAATCAATGCAGAACTACCCGTGTTAATGATTTCCGCAAAACAATTACCAGAAGATAGAAAACAAGGCTTTATCGCGGGGATTGACGATTTTATGAGCAAACCCCTAGATGCCGATGAACTTTTGTTGCACGTTAAGGCGTTACTTCGCAGATATAAAATTATAAGTGAACGCCAAATTGTCGTTGGCGACGTCGTGCTTGATTACGATTCTTATACGGTTACGGGGCACGGGCAAACGATAGAACTTCCGCAAAAAGAATTTTTACTTTTATATAAACTTTTATCATCCCCTGGGAAAATTTTTACCAGAATTCAACTTATGGATGAAATTTGGGGGGTTGATTGCGACACGGACAGCGAAACTGTTACCGTGCATATCGGCAGATTAAGAAAACACTTTGCCGATTGGGAAGAATTTGAAATTGATAGCATAAGGGGACTAGGCTATAAAGCCGTTAAAAAGGTATGAATAAGCAAAGAAAAAAACTTAAACCCTTAAAGAAATTCAAAAAGGAAAAACAAAAAGAAAAGCCAAGAAAATCTATTATAGATATAATTTCCACAAAGAACCGCTTGGCACTTTTATACGTTTTAAGCGTTGGATTAATTTTGGCGCTATCGCTAGGGCTTGTTGTCGTTTTGAACTATTTTTTAATACAAACAAAGTTCTTAGCACCCGACCAAAACTTTGAAGATAACGTTATAGTTGCAATCGTGCTTTTTGCGTTATCTGCAATCGCGCTAGGTCTTGCAATAAGCGCAATTATGGGTAAAGTTATTCTAAAGCCGGTAAATACACTTATCGACGGTATGGATAAACTAGCGCAAGGCGATTATAAAACGCGTATAACCCGTGGCAAACTTGAAGGTATGAAAGGGTTAGCAGACGGCTTTAACGTCTTGGCGGGTGAACTTGAAAACACCGAAATACTTCGTTCAGACTTTATCAATAACTTTTCACACGAAATCAAAACCCCAGTCGTTTCAATAAGCACGTTAATAGGGCTTATGAAATCGGATAAAATTTCCAAAGAAAAGCAACTATTATACCTTGATATAATTGATGAAGAAGTAAACCGCCTTGCCGATATGACGACTAATATGCTAAACCTTTCACGCGTTGAAAGAACGGATATCGTGGTAGACAAAAAGTCCTTTAACGTTTCCGAACAAATTCGCACGGTAGTTCTTTTGTTGGAACGTAAATGGGCAAAGAAAAAACTTACTTTTTCCCTTGACTTTGAAGAATTTAATATCGTTGGCAACGAAGATATGTTAAAGCAAGTTTGGTTTAACTTAATTGATAACGCCGTAAAATTCTGCGATGATAAATCGGAAATTATAGTATCCGTTCAAGCAGAAAACGGAATATTAAAAACTGAAATCTCTAACGTTGGTAAAGAAATACCACAAGAAGATTTAGATAAAATTTTCAATAAGTTCTATCGCGTTGAAAACGCTGAAAAGAAAGACGGCAACGGTATAGGGCTTTCTATCGTTAAGCGTATAGTTCAACTTCACGATGGCAATATAGACGTTAAAAGTAATCAAGGTGTAACAACTTTTACGGTTAGTTTACCCATATCAGCGTAAGTTGGTCTTATATTTAGATAATTTTATATTCAGTTTAGATTCAGTTCACATTTTATTGATATAATTTTTATAATAAAAATTAAAGTGGCACTACAAAGGAGAAATATGGTGACTGATAAACCAATCACTAATAAAATAGACGGCGAACTTTTTGAAAAACTTGTTACGGGTGGTGCAAGTAACCTTAAGGCGAATATCAAAACGGTTAACGACTTAAACGTTTTTCCAATTCCAGACGGAGATACGGGCGACAATATGTATATGACTATGTCGGGTGGTATTTCCGCATTAAAGGCTGTAAGCGAAAATTCCGTTTATCGCAAAGCAAAGGCGCTAGCAGACGGCATGTTACTTAACGCGCGCGGGAATTCTGGCGTAATTTTATCACAACTATTTTATGGGCTTGCTAACGGCTTTAAGGATGAAGATATTGCAACGGTAAAAGACTTTGGTAACGCGCTTAAATCTGGCGTTAAACAAGCGTATGCATCAGTCGTTAAACCCGTTGAAGGCACAATGCTAACAGTTGCAAGAGAAGCCGCAGATTTTGCTATAGAACACAGTACCGACGAAGATACCCTTGACAAATTTTTCAAAATCTTTATCGACGAAATGCAAAAATCACTAGAACGTACCCCCGAACTTTTAGAAGTATTAAAAGAAGCGGGCGTTATAGATAGTGGCGGGGCAGGTTTACTTTATATTACAGAAGGCATGAAAGACGCTTTAGACGGTAAACAAATTACTGATTTAGGCGAACTTTCCTTAAATAAACAAGAAGTTGATTTTTCTAAGTTTACCGCAGATAGCGTTATGACTTTCGGTTATTGTACGGAGTGCTTGTTGCAACTTCAAAACAGTAAAGTAGACGCGGAAAATTTCGATGAAAAAATCATTATAGATTATCTTTCTACTATAGGCGATTCTATCGCGTGCTTTAAAACGGGCACGGTTATAAAAGTTCACGTTCACACGCTAACACCATATAAAGTGTTAGAATTTTGTCAAAAATACGGCGAATTTTTAACGATTAAAATTGAGAACATGACCTTACAACATAGCGAAACGGAAAAATCTAATAAACACGATTTTAGCGCTATGATGACGAAGAAAAAGGTTCAGCATAAAGAGTTTGCTTTGGTTACAGTTGCTACGGGCGAAGGCTTAGCAAACGTATTTACCGAATTTGGTGCAGACGTCGTTATAGACGGCGGACAAGGTAAAAATCCTTCTATAGAAAATTTTATAGAAGCGTTTGACTCACTTGATGCCGACAATATTTTCGTTTTGCCAAACAATAGCAATATTATAATGGCGGCTCGTCAATCGGCAGAAATGTATAAAAAATCTAAAGTATACGTTATAGAAACTAAAGATTTTGGGCAGGCATATTCCATTTTATCCATGCTAGATTACACCGGCACGGCAGAAGAAATTGCCGAAAGGATGAAAGAAGATATGGGTGGTGTTACCACGGGTATGATAACCACGTCTATCCGTAGTGCTAATATAGATGGCGTTGAAATTAACGAAGGCGACTATATCGGCTTTACGGGTAAGACTATGCTAGTTGCAGAAACCTCTGTAATAAACGCTTATAAAAGTCTTTGCGAAAAGATTTTAACAAGTGATAATAGTTTTGCTATCGTGGCGTTTGGTATAGATGCAGACGACAACTTAAAAGAAGAAGTTGCATCATTTATGGCGGAAAAATATCCCACTGTCGAATTCTATGCAATAGACGGTGGACAAGAAGTTTATCAAGTTATATTGATTATTGAATAAAATTGTGGTATTATATCAATAAGGATTTACTATGGAAAAGTTTGTTATTATTACCGACTCATCTTCTAATCTCAATAAAGATTTAAGAGATAAATACGAAATCGACTATCTACCTTTTATTTACAATTATGAAGGGAAATCTTACGATTCTGATTTAGATTGGAAAACTATCTCTGCCAAAGAATTTTACGATATGATGCGTAACGGCGCAAGAATAACGTCATCTGCCGTAAACGTTGCATCTTACGTTGAAACGTTTGAAAAATATCTTTCTAAAGGTTATGACGTTTTAAGTATAAGTTGCACTTCAGCCCTTTCAACTTCTGTGAACTCTAGTTTTGTTGCGCGCGACCAACTTAAAGAAAAATATCCTGATAGAAAAATTATATGTATTGATTCTAAAATTTGTTGTGGCAGTTTAGGGTTAATTTGCGTTAAAGCGGGGCAACTACGCGCTCAAGGTAAAACTATTGAAGAAGTTGCTAGTTGGGTAGAAGAAAATAAACTCTTTTTCAACCAAGAAGGCTCTGTTGATAAATTAATATGGCTTAAACAAGCGGGCAGGGTTTCAGCGTCAAGCGCTTTTTTTGGTGGGCTATTAAATATTAAACCTATACTTGTTTCCGACGTGCACGGTTATAACGTTGCTGTTGAAAAGGTTAAAGGTAGAATGACTTCTATTACAAGGGTAGCCGACCGCGTTGCTCAGTCTTATGACCCTAAGGGCGCTAAGGAAATTTTCATTAATCATACGGATAGTTTAGAAGACGCTATCGTTATGAAAGATGAACTAAAAAAACGCTTAAATCTAAATGATGAAGACTTCGTTTTTAGTTACGTTACTCCATCAGTTGGTGGCGCGATAGGGCCAGGGATGTTCGGTGTATACTTCTATGGCAAGAAAAGAACAGTAGACTCAAAGGTGAATTAAATTATGACGGCATATTACGATAAATGGTCATATAAAAAGAAAAAACAACCTGTATGGGCTTTCTTTAAGGCGATTGTTGCGCCATTTAATAGGGTAAAAGAAGTCGTTTATCTTGGCGAACAATTACCTAAAAAATGCATTATGGTTTCTAATCATAATAACAAAAAAGGTCCGCTAGTTTTTGAAATTAATCTGCCTATTTTGCATGCAAAGTGGGGCGCTTATTGGATGCTTGGTGGTTATAAAGAAAGGTTTCATTATTTAAGAGACGTTTTATATATACAAAAGAACGGCTATTCAAAAATTCGAGCAACCTTAAAGGGCGGTTTTGAAGCGATTTTTTCACTTTGGTCTTATAAAGGCTTAAAAGTTATACCGTCTTTCCCAGATGCAAGACTAAGAAAAACTTTGCAATATAGTATGACCGTTTTAGAACAAGACGTTTCAATAATGATTTACCCTGAAGATTCGGGCAAAGGTTATTTTGACGTTATGTCGCACTTTTTCCCAGGTTTTGTAATGCTTGCTGATACTTGGTATAAAAAAACGGGTGAAGACTTACCGGTTTTCCCAATATACTACGGTAGAAAATCTAAAAAGATTGTGGTTGGCAAACCTCTTTACGTGCAACAACTAAAAGAACAAGGCTTAAATCGTGAAGAAATTGCTGAAAAATTCCGCCTAGAAGTTAACAAACTCTATCACGACCACTTTTTAGACGTAAGCGACAACGCAAAAAATAAGAATAAGGTTGAAACAAAGTAACGTTTTAGTTATAGAAATTAAAAACACCGATTTTTTCGGTGTTTTTTCATTTTAAATTAACCTTGCTTTAACGTTAAATAAATTTTAAAAAAGTTTGTATTTTACTATAAAATAGTTGACTTTATCAATTTAGCGTGCTAAACTATAGTAAACTAAAGTGCAGGAAGGTTTATTTATGGACGTTTCTTTCAATAAAAAGTGTGAAAAATTATATAAGGCAATCTTAAAGCTTAAAACGATAGAAGACTGTGGCAAGTTTTTTGAAGATATTTGCACCATTAAAGAAATTTTAGATATGACGCAAAGGCTAGAAGTTGCCGAACTTTTAACCGCGGGTAAAAACTATCAAGAAGTATGCAAGGAAACGGGCGCAAGCACCGCAACTATAAGCAGAGTTTCAAAATGCTTAAATTACGGCGCAGGCGGTTATTCTCTTGTTATCAACAAAAAGGGGAAAAACAATGGATAATATTTTAAACGTTTTAACGGCGGAAGAAAAGATATCTTTATCACTACGCGCCCTTTATAATGAAAACGGCTATTCTCAATACCGCATGAGCAAGTTTGAAGAATACGACCTTTACGTGAAAAACAAGGACTTTTTGGTTTCTTCTAACGTGCTAACCTTTACCGATACTAACGGCAAACTTTTGGCACTTAAACCAGACGTTACCTTGTCTATTATAAAAAACAGTCGTGATATAGACGGCGTTATGAAAGTTTACTATAACGAAAACGTTTACAGGGTATCAAAGGGCACAAAATCTTTTAAGGAAATTATGCAAGCGGGTTTAGAGTGCATAGGTGCGGTGGATAACACCGTTATTAACGAAGTTTTAACCCTTGCTTGTAAAAGTTTAGACTTAATAAGCAAGAATAATATTTTGGTAATTTCTCACCTTGATATCATTTCCGGCGTGTTAGATTATTGCGGGCTTAATATAAACGATAAAAAGCAAGTTGTAAAACTTTTAGGTGAAAAGAACGTTTTTGCGATTAAGCAATTATGTGAAGACCTTCAATTGTCTAAAGAAAATTCTATTCTTGTTCAAAAACTAGTTACAGTTTACGGAACGCCTGAAAAGGTTGCCGATGCTATGCGTGATTTTGCGGTAAACGTTCAAACGGGCAAGGCTATAGCAGAATTAAACGAAGCGATAACCGCACTTAATAACGCTGGCTTTAAGGATAAAATTATAATTGACTTTTCCGTTGTTAACGATATGAAGTATTATAACGGCATTTCTTTTAAGGGCTTTATAGAAGGTGTGCCTACGGGCATTTTGTCTGGCGGTCAATACGATAATTTAATGGCTAAAATGGATAAAAAATATCAAGCAATCGGCTTTGCTGTTTACCTAGACGAACTTTCTAGGATAGGGGGTTAATATGAAAAAGTTTCTTAATATTGCCCTTCCAAAAGGTAGGCTTGGCGAAAAAGTTTACGATATGTTTGAACGCGCTGGCTACGATTGTGCGTCAATTAAAGAAAACAGTCGTAAACTCATATTTGAAAACGAGGATTTAGGCATAAGATTTTTCTGGGTAAAACCATCTGACGTTGCAATTTACGTTGAACGTGGTGCTGCAGATATTGGCGTTGCAGGTAAAGATATTTTGCTTGAATATTCCCCAGAAGTTTACGAACTTTTAGACTTAAACGTTGGCAAATGCAGTATGGCAGTTGCGGGTAAAAAGAATTTCGTTGACGACCGCACCAAAACCTTGCGCGTTGCAACAAAGTTCGTTAACATTGCTAAAAATTATTATTCTTCTATCGGGCGCGATATAGATATTATCGCCCTTAACGGCTCAATAGAACTTGCACCTATTTTAGACCTTTCCGACGTTATCGTCGATATCGTTGAAACCGGTTCAACCTTAAAGGAAAATAATTTAGAAGTAATAGAAAAATTCGTGCCGATAAGCGCAAGACTTATTGCAAACAAATCAAGTTTCAAATTCAAAACGGAGATTATTGAAGATATAACGGCTAAACTTGCCGAAATCGTAGGATAATATGATAAAAATTATTGATTATAAACTTAATAATAGAGAAGAAATCTTTTCAGTTAACGTTGAAAAGCCAAACGTTTCTTTATCCGTTAGCGAAATTATTGATAACGTAAGAAAAAACGGCGATAAAGCACTTTTTGACTACGCGTTGAAATTCGATAAAGCAACCCTTTCTTCTTTAAGGGTTTCAAGCGAAGAAATTATAAATGCTTATAACTCAGTTGACGATAACTTTAAAAGAATTTTACAAGATGCCGCTAAAAACATTAAGGAATTCCACGAAAAGCAAAAAAGAAACGGTTTCAATTTGAAAAAAAGTAGCGGAATTACCGTTGGTCAAAAGGTTATTCCTATAGAACGCGCGGGCATTTACGTTCCCGGTGGCACGGCGGCTTATCCGTCAACCGTTCTAATGGATTCTATCCCCGCAATAGTTGCTGGGGTAGAGCGCGTGGTTATGGTTTCACCCCCAAATGCTAAAGGAGAAATTAACCCCGTAATTTTAGCAGCCGCTCACGTTTGCGGTATTACCGAAATTTATAAAGTTGGCGGGGCACAAGCGATTGCGGCCCTTGCATACGGCACGGAAACTATTCCTAAGGTAGACAAAATTGTTGGACCGGGTAACGCTTACGTTGCCGAAGCAAAAAGACAGGTATTTGGCGCGGTTTCTATTGATATGATAGCAGGCCCTAGCGAAATTATGATTGTTGCAGACAGCACTAATCGTGCAAAAGATATTGCGGCAGACCTTTTATCACAAGCCGAACACGATAAAATGGCAAGTGCGGTGCTAGTTACCGATAGCGTTGATTTTGCTAAGGAAGTTAGTGCACAACTAGAAATTCAAATTCCTAAACTAGAAAGAAACAATATTGCCCGCGAATCTATTGATAATTATGGCAAGATTATAATTACCGATTCTATTGATAGCGCGATTGATATTGCCAATGAAATTGCCCCCGAACACTTAGAAATTTGCGTAGATAATCCCTTTGATTATTTGGATAAAATAAAACACGCTGGTTCTGTATTTTTAGGTAAATTTTGTCCAGAAGCGTTGGGAGATTATCTAGCGGGCACAAACCACACTTTGCCAACTAGTGGCACGGCAAGATTTTCTAGCCCACTATCAGTTGACGATTTTATAAAGAAAACTCAATATATTTATTACGATAAAGAAAGTTTACGCGCGGTAGCAAAAGACGTTGAATATTTTGCTTGCCAAGAAGGATTAACCGCACACGCTAAAAGTGCCGTTATTAGATTTGAGGATTAAAATGAGTAAATTTTTAACCGAAAAGATTAATAAACTTACGCCCTACGTTCCAGGTGAACAACCAAAAGAGCGCAAGTATATAAAACTTAATACTAATGAATCGCCGTTTCCACCATCTAATTTAGCGATAGAGATGGCAGAAGAAAGCGCAAAAAAACTTATGCTATACCCAGACCCAGACTGCAAGCAAGTAACTTGTGCTATAGCAGAAAAGTTAGGGGTAGATGCAAGTCAAGTAATAGTAACTAACGGCTCAGACGAAGTGTTGAATTTTGCTTTTATGGCTTATTGCGACCAAAATAATCCAGCAATTTTCCCTGATATTACCTACGGGTTTTATAAAGTTTTTGCCGAAGTTAACGGAGTTCCTTATAAAGAAATACCTTTAAAAGATGATTTTACGATAGATATTAACGATTATCTAAATGAAAAGGGGGTTATTTTTATTGCAAACCCCAACGCACCCACAGGTATTGATTTAGGTGTTAGCGCTATTGAAAAACTTATCGCTGTAAACCCCGATAGGATAGTAGTAGTTGACGAAGCGTACGTTGATTTTGGTGGTGAAAGCGTTGTTCCGCTAATCAATAAATACGATAATTTGTTGGTTACACAAACATTTTCAAAATCGCGTTCTATGGCGGGTGCAAGGCTAGGTTTTGGCGTTGCAAGTAAATGTTTAATAAACGACCTTATGCGCATTAAATATTCCACCAACCCCTATAACGTTAACAGTATGACGGCATCAGCGGGCTACGGTGCAATAAAAGACGATAAATATTTTATAAACAACTGTAAAGAAATTATAAAAAACCGCGATTACACCGCAAGCGAACTTAAAAAACTTGGCTTTACGTTAACCGATTCATCCACAAACTTCATATTTGCAAAAAGTGATAAGATAGGCGGTGAAAAGTTATATAAAACTCTTAAAGAAAATGGCATTTTAGTTAGACATTTTTCTAAAGAACGTATAAGCAATTATATAAGAATAACCATAGGCAGTATTGAAGAAATGCAAACCTTTATTCAAACTGTAAAAACAATTTTGGAGGCTTAAACTTTTATGAGAATAGCATCTATTAACAGAAAAACTAAAGAAACGGATATATCCTTAACCATTAATCTTGACGGAAAAGGCGTATCTAATATTGATAGCGGTTGTGGTTTTTTAGACCATATGTTAACTCTATTTGCAAAACACGCTAGATTTGACCTTGACGTTACTTGCAAAGGTGACATAGAAGTAGATTTTCACCACACAGTAGAAGATATCGGTATAAGCCTTGGATTAGCGTTCAAGCAAGCGCTTGGCGATAAAAAGGGTATCGTTAGATACGGCGATACAATTCTTCCTATGGACGAATCGTTAATTTTATCTGCCGTTGATATTTCTGGCAGAAGTTTTCTTGGATATAAGCTAACTCCCAAGGCAAAAAGAGTTGGTAATTTTGACGTTGAACTTGTTGAAGAGTTTTTTATCGCGTTCACTTCAAACGCGGGCATAAATCTACAAGTTAACCAACTTGCAGGTAAAAACACTCACCACATTTTAGAAGGCGCGTTTAAGTCTGTTGCTAGAAGTCTTAAAACTGCAGTTTCAATAGATAAAGAATTTTGTGATGAAGTTCCTTCCACTAAAGGAGTTCTTTAATGATTGCTATCGTTGACTACGGCGTGGGCAACTTGTTTTCCCTTAAAAGTTCCTTTAAGGCTATCGGTGTAGATGCCGTTACTACAAGCGACCCAGAGATTATTGAAAAAGCCGAAAAGATAATTTTGCCGGGTGTTGGTGCTTTTGGTGACGCTGCAGAAAAACTTTTTAGTTCTGGTCTTGCTAAAGTTGTTGTTGACCAAGTTAAAAAGGGTAAAGCGCTACTTGGTATATGCCTTGGTATGCAATTATTGTTCGATAAAAGTTTAGAATACGGCGAACATAAAGGTCTAGGGCTTATTAAGGGTGAAATTCGCCCTATACAAGACGTAATTCCTAGTGATTATAAAGTTCCACATATCGGTTGGAACGCGCTAAATTTTGGCAAAAATAAAAGTCCGTTATTTAAATATCTAAACGAAGGCGACCACGTATATTTCGTTCACTCTTTCTACGGCGCTAAATGTGAAGATAGCGTTATTGCAACCACCGAATACGGCGCAACGCTCACCGCAGCAGTTGGTAAAGACAACGTTTACGGTTGTCAGTTCCACCCTGAAAAAAGCGGTAACGTAGGCTTAAATATACTTAAAGCCTTTTGCGAAATGGAATAGGCAAGTTAAATATTTTGGAGAACTTAAATGAAAATTTTTCCCGCAATAGATTTATACGGTGGAAAGGCCGTGCGCTTATATAAGGGCGATTATAATCAAATGACGGTTTATAGCGATAATCCCGTAGAAATTGCCCTAGATTTTAAAAATCAAGGCGCTCTCTTTATGCATTTGGTTGACTTAGAAGGGGCAAAAACGGGCGACACGCCTAACTTAGAAACGGTTAAAAAAATAATTTCCGCAACCGACTGTTTTACCGAAGTAGGCGGTGGGATTCGCAGTATGGCGGTTATTGAAAAATACGTTAACGCGGGGGTTAACCGCGTAATATTAGGTACTGCCGCCGTAAAGGACAAAGACTTTTTAATAAACGCCGTGAAAACGTACGGCGATAAAATTGCCGTTGGCGTTGATATTAAAGACGGCGTAGTTGCAATAAACGGTTGGACGGAAAAATCTGATTTAGACGCTTTTGAATTTTGCAAACAAATGCAAGATATCGGCGTTAAAACGATTATTTGCACGGATATTTCAAAAGACGGTGCAATGATGGGTACTAATCACGCCCTATATAAAAAGTTAGCGGAAACGCTAGGTATAAACGTTATAGCGTCTGGCGGAGTATCTTCAATAGAAGACGTTAAAAAACTTACCGCGCTAAATATTTACGGTGCAATTATAGGAAAGGCATATTATATTAAAGCAATTTGCTTAAAACAAGCAATAGAGGTTGCAAATGATAACTAAAAGAATAATTCCGTGCTTAGACGTTAAGGACGGTAGAGTAGTAAAAGGGGTAAACTTTCAAGGTTTATCCGACGTTTCATCTCCCGTAGAACTTGGCAAATATTATAGTGAAAACGGTGCAGACGAACTTGTTTTTTACGATATAACCGCAAGTAGCGACGGTAGAGCACTTTTTACCGATATATTAAAAGAAGTTGCAAGCACCATTTTTATTCCGCTAACGGTTGGCGGTGGTATCAACTCTTTAGATGACTTTGACCGCGTGCTAAAATGCGGTGCGGATAAAGTTAGCGTAAACTCTGGTGCAATAAAAAATCCCGACCTTATATATCAAGCGGCAAAGCGATACGGTGACCAATGCGTTGTTTTATCGGTTGATGCTAAGCGTGTTGACGGTGTTTATAAGGTGTTCGCTAAGGGCGGGCGCGAAAATACCGGTATGGATGCGCTAGAATGGATAAAACGCGGTGTTGATAACGGTGCGGGCGAAATAGTGATTAATTCTATTGATACTGACGGTGTTAAAAAGGGTTTCGACCTTGAAATGCTTTCTGCAGTATGCGATATAGTTTCCGTTCCCGTAATAGCATCTGGCGGTGCGGGTGGAATAGAAGATTTTATTAAACTATTCAAAACCTTACCAAAGGTTGATGCAGGACTTGCCGCATCAATATTTCACTTTGGCGAAGTAAAAATAAACGACCTTAAATTACAACTTAAAGCAAACGGCATACCCGTAAGGCTTAAATAGGAGAAATTATGATAGATATTGAAAAACTTAAATTTGATAAAGACGGTCTTATCCCCGCGATAGTAGTTGACACCGTAACTAAAAAGGTGTTAACCCTTGCGTATATGAACAAGGAAAGCCTAAAGATTACTATGGAAAAAAATCTTACTTGCTTTTGGAGTAGGTCAAGACAAGAACTTTGGCTAAAAGGGGAAACTAGCGGTAACTATCAACACGTCGTTTCAATAACCGCTGACTGCGACTTTGACGCCCTAGTTATAGAAGTGGAAAAAGACGGTCCCGCTTGTCATTTGGGAACGGACAGTTGTTTCCATAATCCCGTATATTTTAACGAAGAAATTAAAGAATTTTCTTTGGACGGATTAATGGGCTTGCTTAAGGGGAGAAAGGAAAACTTACCAGAAGGCTCTTATACAACCTATCTATTCCAAAAGGGCATTGATAAAATTTTGAAAAAAGTTGGCGAAGAAAGTACCGAAGTTATTATTGCCGCTAAAGCAAACGACAAAAAGGAAACGGTATACGAAATTGCCGACCTTTGCTATCACGTTATGGTATTAATGACGGAAATGGGTATTTCCTTAGAAGAAGTTCACAAAGAACTTGCTTCACGCCACGTTATCGACCACAAGGTTAAACAGGAGAAAATGACTAAATGATTTTAACCGATTTGCACGTTCACAGCGTTTTTTGCGACGGTAAAAATACACCTGAAGAAATTGTATTATCAGCGATAGACAAAGGACTTAAAACTATAGGTATTTTAGCCCACTCTTTCGTTGAAAACGACCCTGAAGGAACTTTATCACCTGAAAAAACGCAAGAATTTATATCGTGCGTAACCGCGCTTAAAGACAAGTATAAAGATAAAATTAACGTTTTGCTTGGAATAGAGGCAGACTACTTTTCTAATATAGATTTAACGCCTTACGACTACGTTATAGGTTCGGTGCACTATCTTTCAGCAAACGGAAAAATATATTTATTAGATTATAGTAAAGATATCTTTGTAGACGTGGTTAATAAAGTGTTTAACGGCGACTATTATTCGGCGGCGGAAAATTATTATGAGAACGTTAGCAATGTGGTTGAAAAAACGGGTGCGGATATTATTGCGCATATCGACCTTATCACTAAGTTTAACGAAAACGATAATTTATTTTCTACCGATAATCCACGCTATATAAACGCATATAAAAAGGCGATTGATAAACTTGTTACTTATGGTAAGCCTTTTGAAATTAACACGGGCGTTATCGGGCGCGGGCATAGGTCTTCGCCATACCCCGCAAAACCCGTTTACGATTATATTAAAAGCCAAGGCGGAAAGTTTATTTTATCTAGCGATGCTCACAGTAAAGAAGGTATCACATTTGAATTTAGCAAATGGGCTAAAGAATTTGACCTTTTATAACCAAGCCAAACGATAAAAAATTAAAAAAAGAAAAGCAACTCTAAAAAAGAGTGGCTATTTTTTTGATAAAAATATTTAGTTAAAAGATAAAGAATCAAAGGTGATTATCGCTTCAAATTTACCCATATCTAAAGAATTTAAGCAGTTTTCCGCTTTCTCTTTAATTTCTTTTTCCTTGCCGATTAAATCGTGGGGAAGTGGTATATCAAAAAACACCCTTGTAAACCCATCGCAAGCAATACTTCTAAAATCGTGTAGCGATAATCTATTATCGTAATCGATAAGCGCTGCAACAACGGCGTGCTTTTGCTTGTTAAGTTCTGGGCTATCGGTAACCACAGGGTCATAATGCACGGTAAGTTGAGTTCCAAAATCTAACATTTCGCGTTCAAATTTATCAATTATTTCGTGCACGTATAACGGGTCTAGGTTTTTATCAATTTCAAAGTGGATAGAACAAAAAGAAATGCCGGGGCCGTAATCGTGTATCATAAGGTCGTGATAACCTATAACTATAGGGTATTCTGTAATCTTATTAACGATAATTTCTTTTAATTTATCATCGTTCTTTTTGCCAAGGATAGGCGAACAGTTTTCTCTAACCAAAAGTATACCGCTAATAACTATAAATAAGGCAACTGCAAGCCCAGCGTAACCGTCTATAGAAACGCTCGTATAGTGTTCAACGATATTCGCAATTAAAACTACGGTAGTAATAATAGCGTCGTTTCTGCAGTCGGCAGCCATTGCTTTAAGGGAAGAAGAATCAATCTTTTTTGCTGTTATGCTATTGAAGATAAAAAGTGCAAGCTTGCCTAAAATGGAAAAACCCAAAATTATTGCCGTAACAAGTGAAAAATCAACGGCAACAGGGCTAATAATTTTTTCAATAGAAGTTTTTGCAAGTTCAAACCCAACGAAGAATATTACGATGGAAATTATTAAACTAGAAATATATTCAAATCTAGCGTGGCCAAAGGGGTGGTCGGCATCGGCGGGTTTTTGAGATAACTTAAAGCCTATAAGTGTAACGATAGAGCTTAAACTATCGGTAAAATTATTTATAGCGTCGGCAATAATTGACATAGACATGGAAAGTATGCCCACGGTAAGTTTACCGCCCGCAAGAATAAAGTTGGCTATAATGCCTATTATTCCCGCAAATTTACCTATTTTATTTCTTTTATTAATGGTTAATTCACTCATAAATACCTTTTATGCGTTTAATAGTTCGTTTAATTTTTTCATTAGTGCGCCGTCTGGCGTTGGCAAGTTTTCAAAGGGGAAAGGTATTCCCATTTGGTCGTATTTTACTTTGCAAATTTTTTTGAAAGGTAAAAGTTCAATTTTGTCCACACACTTATATTTTTTTGCTAAATTCTTTAGCGCGATAATGCTTTTATCGTTATCGTTTAAGGTGGGGATTATAACTTGTCGTATGGTCGTAGGGATTCTTTTAGCGTTTAGATATTCTAAAAAGGAAATAACGCTGTTAAGGTCACAGCCTACGTATTTTTTATAACTGTCGTTATCGGTATACTTAATATCAAGTAACACTCTATCAGTATACGATAAAAGTTTTTTAACCTTTTCGTTAAGTATACACCCAGAAGTATCAAGGCAAGTGTTTATGCCCTTTTGTTTGCATAACTGAAAAATTGCGCTAACAAAGTCCGCTTGTATAAGTGGTTCACCGCCAGATGCAGTAACTCCACCGTCTTTTCCAAAATAAGAAGTGTATCTTAACGCTTTGCTAACGATTTCACTTGCAAGATATTCTTGTCCGTTTTTATATTCCCAAGTGTCAGGGTTATGGCAACAACCACAGCGCAAAGGACAACCTTGGGTAAAAACCACGAATCTTATACCGGGGCCGTCAACCGTGCCAAGACTTTGAAAAGAGTGCACGCGCCCTTTCGTATCGTTAATAGACTTTAAAGCGTTGTCGTTAACTATTTTTTCTATCATATGCTTTCGTGGAAAGTTCTGCTAATCACTTCGCGTTGTTGTTCGCGTGAAAGTTTGCTAAAATTTACCGCATAGCCAGATACCCTTATGGTAAGGTTGGGGTAGAGTTCTGGGTTATCGTATGCTTTAAGTAATGTTTCTCTATTTAACACGTTAACGTTAATATGATGCGCTTTTTTTGCAAAATAGCCGTCTAAAATAGCGGTAAGGTTATTAACGCGGTCTTCATCCGTTTTGCCAAGAGCGTCCGGGGTAATAGAGAAAGTATTAGAAATACCGTCGCGACAATCGTCGTAACTGATTTTAGTTATAGAATTTAACGATGCAAGCGCGCCGTTTTCTTCGCGATTATGCATAGGGTTAGCACCGGGAGCAAAGGGAGCGAAAGCAGGTCTACCGTCAGGCGTAGCACCCGTATTTTTACCATACATAACGTTGCTAGTAATGGTTAAAACGGATAAGGTATGTTCAGCATCGCGATAAGTTGGCGTTTTGCGAAGTTCTGTAATAACTTCGTGTGTAATTTCCTTTGCAATTACGTCTACTCGGTCGTCATCGTTGCCGTATTTGGGGAAATCTCCGCTAGTTTCAAAACCAACAATAAAACCTTCTTCGTTTTTAACGGGCTTAACGTTAGCGTATTTAATTGCGCTTAAACTATCGGTAACTACTGATAATCCTGCAACGCCAAACGCCATAAATCTATGAACCGAAGTATCGTGCAACGCCATTTGCGTTTTTTCATAAGCATATTTATCGTGCATATAGTGAATAGCGTTCATAGTGTTAACGTAAAGGTTAGAAAGCCAAGCGATATAAATATCGTATCTTTCGCGCACGCTATCATAATCAAGTTTATCAACGTCCATAACGGGCATTTGTGGGCCGATATGAATTTTGCTAGTTTCGTCATAGCCACCGTTAAGGGCGATAAGTAAAAGTTTTGCTAAGTTACATCTAGCACCGAAGAACTGCATTTGCTTGCCAACTTTCATGGCGGAAACACAGCAAGCGATAGCGTAATCATCACCGTAGATGGGGCGCATTAAATCATCGTTTTCATATTGAATAGAGTCGGTGTCAACGGAAACTTTTGCGCAGAACTTTTTAAATCCGTCAGGCAAATCGTTTGACCATAAAACCGTAAGGTTAGGTTCGGGTGCAGGACCAAGATTATATAGGGTGTTAAGCATACGGAAAGTGCTTTTTGTAACTAAAGTTTTGCCGTTTTCACCCATACCGCCAAGTGCTTCTGTAATCCACATGGGGTCGCCACCGAAAAGTTCGTTATATTCTGGGGTGCGAAGGTGTCTTGCCATACGCAACTTCATAACGAAATCGTCAATTAATTCTTGCGCGCCTTGTTCAGTTAAATTGCCGTTTTTAAGGTCGCGTTCAATATAAATATCAAAGAAAGTACTAACCCTGCCCAAACTCATAGCAGCGCCGTTTTGTTCTTTTATTGCGCCAAGGTAAGCAAAATAAGTCCATTGAATTGCTTCGCGCGCGTCTTTAGCGGGCTGACTGATATCATAACCGTAAGATTGCGCCATTTCCTTAAGATAACCTAAAAAGGTTATTTGTTGAAATAATTCTTCGCTAAGTTTAACTTTTTGAGCGGTAAAACCGCCTTCAGCAACTGCTTTTTTATCCGTTTTCTTTTCAGCAATAAGTTTATCAACGCCGTATAGGGCAACGCGACGATAATCGCCTATAATTCTGCCGCGGCCGTAAGCATCGGGAAGTCCCGTGATAACGTGGCACCTGCGTGCAAGGCGCATTTCATCACTATAAACACGGAAAACGCCGTCGTTATGAGTGGTGCGGAACTTAAATTCTTCTTGCACCTTTTCGCTTAAGGTATAACCATACGCTTCGCACGCTTGCTTAACCATACGCATACCGCCAAATGGGTTAACACCGCGCTTTAAGGGGCTATCCGTTTGAAGACCAACGATAAGTTCGTTTTCTTTATCTAAATATCCAGGTTTATAGGCAGTAAGAGAAGAAACGGTGTTGGTGTCAACGTCTAAAACACCACCGTTTTTTGCTTCTTGTTTAAATAAATCTTGTAATTTATCCATCAATTTAGAAGTTCTTTTTGTTGCACATTGTAAGAAGGAAGAGTCGCCCAAATATTCAGCGTAGTTTACTTGAATAAAGTCGCGCACGTTTATCTCATCTTTCCAAGCACCGTTTTTAAATCCGTTCCAATTAGCGTGTTCCATAAAAAACTCCTTATAGTAAATTTTTATAACAAAAAAGGGCAATCCAATTTTGTAAAAAATCGAATTGCCCAGACGGTCGGCTTAAACGTTGATACATTCCACAGCAGTAAACTCTGCTTAAATCCGTCAGTTGTGTATCAACAACCTTATTATAATAAAATTTTTGGCGTTATGTCAAGTTTAAAAGGCCATTAAATTAAATTTAAACTTCATTAAAATATTTTCGAAAGCCGATAGGGGAATAGGTTAGTAGAAACTAGCCGATTAAAAAACATCTAAGACAACGCGATAATTTGCCATTGTTTTAATATTTCTTTATAACTAAAAGCATTTACGCCAGCTTTTTAGTTATTTTTTCTTTTTATCAAAAAGCTCAAGGAAAAAGCTTATGCCGAATAATGCCCCGATAATATAACCGATGCACTCTAAAATCAACAGTAGAACTCTGCCTATTTGTTTAAGAACAGCCCAAAACTTTTTCATTTTATACCTAATTGATTTTTACTAATATTATTATACACTTATAATAGATTTTTTGCAATATTTTTTTATTTGATAATTAAATGGACGCATAATCGTTAAAAGCACACAATCAATGCAAAGGTAATAGATTAAAAAAGGGCTTGTAATACTAAGTAACGTATGCTATCATATAAATATAAGCACACTAAGGAGAAAGACATATGAGATTTATTGAATGGCTATACAGCTCTTATCCTAATCCTCACGTAGACGGGCAGTGGGGTGCTTTG
Organism: Clostridia bacterium; assembly: GCA_017465145.1. Lineage (GTDB taxonomy): Bacteria > Bacillota > Clostridia > Christensenellales > Borkfalkiaceae > UBA1259. Next base: position 308,190 of record JAFTWU010000009.1, read on the forward strand.
CATATCATAACCTTGATATTGTGTCTTGCAATTGTCGTTACAAGCACTCTTTTGCTTAGAAATAAAAGCTCAAAAGCAAGAAGAATTTTCATTTGGGTTTTGGCTGCCGTTATAATCATCTTTGAAGTTGCAAGAAGGGTTATAAACCTATGTAAAACTACCGATTACAGCACTAACAATATTTTAAGAATTTTATTGCCAAGGCCGGGTTGCGCAATTTCTTGTTGGCTTGTGGTTATTGCAACAATAGTAAACAAGAAGTTTATGTATAACTTTGCTAGTATAATCGGTATTATATGCGCGGTAATTTTCTTTGCATACCCTGGTGTTGGTTTTAATAACGAATATATATTGTTTGAAAACTTATATTCTATAGTAACTCACAGCTTATTCTTGGTATTATGCATTTGTTTTATTACGCTTAGATTTACTGATTTTAGATATAAAAACTGTTGGAAGGAAGGCGTATGCTTGCTAGTAATGGCAGTATACGTTGTTTTAGAAATGTTTGTGTTAAAAATTGAAAGCGATCCATTCTATTTTATGCCGGGTAACGACGTACAAGAGATTGTTGGGCTTGGATATGGTATATTCGTAACGCTTTACGTAGCGTTTTTGTTGTTGTATTTCAATGCATTCTATTTGATAAACGACAGAAAACTTGTATTCAAGAAAAAATCAAAGTAAATAATTATAGTGTTATAGATAGTATCTACTATGAACAACAAAAAACACCCAAACGGGTGTTTTTTCATTTTGGCGGAGACGATGGGATAAATCTCCGCTAGCGCTACGATCCCCTTGTCCGTCAAAGTCGGCAATGTCAAAGGCGGGCGAACCGATGTGTTCTCATCTACCATCATCAACAACGAAAAAACTCCATCACCCATAAGGGCAGTAGGAGTTTTAAATTTTTATTTAAAGCATGTATATACTATCGAAATGTTTTGAAAATAAATTTTATTCTGTATATTATCAGAAGAAAAATTCAAAGAGATTTTACTGCCGATAAGATTGACTACATTTGTTGTGTAGGTTATTGATTTTGTTTTTGACTTTAAGGTTGCTATAATATTTTGTCCCATTTTAACAATAGCATCATCATTTAGGATGGATACTTCAAATTTTGGTGCCCCTAAATAGCCGATGTCCCCCAAAATATTCCAATCTTTTTTGTAATAAACATCATATGTGACTGTGATACTCATTTTATAGTCTTTTTTATTTAATTCTTCTAAATCAAATCCAGCAGACGTGATTAAGTAAGATGAAATAGACGCTTTAATTGTGGTATCAACACATCTTTTTTCGTCGTTCAGTTTCAATGACGTAATAAAGTCTGGCGATGTTGTACAGCCAGAAAGAGATATTAATATAAAAAATATCGCAAAAAAAGTTGCTAAAAGCTTTTTCATCTGCAAACCTCAAAAAAATGATTGTGCATTTATTTAGTAAGAAGAACTTAAACAATATTAGCCTTAATGCATGATTTACGAATTTATTGTACCATTTAAGTATACTTAAAGCAAGTCTCTTGTTGTAAATTAAATTAATTTTTAATGAATTTTGGCGGAGACGATGGGATAAATCTCCGCTAGCGCTACGATCCCCTTGTCCGTCAAAGTCGGCAATGTCAAAGGCGGGCGAACCGATGGGTTCTCATCTACCATCATCAACAACTCAAAAAGGACACCAAAAGGTGCCATTTTCACGTTGGCGGAGACGATGGAATAAATCTCCGCTAGCACTACGATCCCCTTGTCCGTCAAAGTCGGCAATGTCAAAGGCGGGCGAACCGATGGGTTCTCATTTACCATCATCAACAA
>JAFTWU010000010.1 GCA_017465145.1 Clostridia bacterium
CAGCCCCTATACTTCAGCTTGCGCTTTGGCAGAGACCTTTGTTTTTGGTAAACAGTTGCTTGTGCCTTTTCACTGCGACCTAACTTCCGTGAGGCTCCACTTCTCCCTAAGTTACGGGGTTAATTTGCCGAGTTCCTTAACAAGGGTTCTCCCGTTCGTCTTAGAATTTTCTTCTCGTCTACCTGTGTCGGTTTGCGGTACGGGCACCTAAAACCATATTTAGCGGCTTTTCTCGCCAGCGTGGATTCATCAGCTTCGTTACTCTTTTCACTCCCCATCAGCGCAATAGTTCCCAGCAGACGTACTTCACTATCTGCCACTACCTCGCCTTAGACACGGATTTCCACTCCCGTGCTCTGACTATCCTTCTGTGTCACCGCTTCATTTATGCGATTCTCGGTGGTACAGGAATCTCTACCTGTTGTCCATCATCTACGCCTTTCGGCCTCGACTTAGGTCCCGACTTACCCTGGGCGGACGAACCTTCCCCAGGAATCCTTAGACTTTCGACGGGGAGGATTCTTACCTCCCTCTCGCTACTTATGCCGGCATTCTCTCTTGTATACTGTCCACTACCGCTTCCGCTATAGCTTCTGCCTGTATACATTGCTCCTCTACCGATATGATAAATCATATCCCCATGCTTCGGTGTTAGGTTTTAGCCCCGTGAATCTTCGGCGCACCTTCACTCGACCAGTGAGCTATTACGCACTCTTTTAATGTGTGGCTGCTTCTAAGCCAACATCCTGGTTGTCTGTGCAATGACACATCCTTTACCACTTAACCTATACTTTGGGACCTTAGCTGTGGATCTGGGCTGTTTCCCTTTTGACGATGGCACTTATCTGTCACCGTCTGACTCCGTTGCATCAATTATATCGTATTCGAAGTTTGATAAGTTTCGGTAGGTCGCGAAACCCCCTAGACCAATCAGTGCTCTACCCCGATTAATCTAACAACAGGCTAGCCCTAAAGCTATTTCGAGGAGAACCAGCTATATCCTGATTCGATTGGAATTTCTCCGCTATCCACAAGTCATCACCGACTATTTCAACAGGCGTGTGTTCGGTCCTCCACAGCGTTTTACCGCTGCTTCAACCTGCTCATGGATAGGTCATCAGGTTTCGGGTCTACGACATGCTACTAAACGCGCACTTAGCACTCGCTCTCGCTGCGGCTCCGTGACTGTATCACTTAACCTCGCAACATATCGTAACTCGCCGGCCCGTTCTACAAAAAGTACGACATCACACTCGTGTGGTGCTTTGTCTGCTTGTAAGCATACGGTTTCAGGTTCTTTTTCACTCCCCTCCCGGGGTTCTTTTCACCGTTCCCTCACGGTACTATACTCTATCGGTCACATGGTCGTATTTAGCCTTACGAGATGGTCCTCGCATATTCCGACAGGATTCCTCGTGTCCCGCCGTACTCTGGATACTCCCTCCCTTTGAACAGTTTCACCTACGGGGCTTTTACCTCCTTTGGCTGTGCTTTCCAACACTCTTCGGTTACCGTTCGCGGTAGATTATGGAGTCCGTTACCCCAGACGTATTACTACCTCTGGTTTGGGCTCTTCCGATTTCGCTCGCCACTACTTTCGGAATCGTTTTTACTTTCTTTTCCTCTGGGTAATTAGATGTTTCAGTTCCCCAGGTTCCCCTCATTACGCTATGTATTTACGTAATGATACCATAACATTACTTATGGTGAGTTTCCTCATTCGGATATCTACGGATCAATGTCTATTTGCGACTCCCCGTAGCTTTTCGCAGCTTGTCACGTCCTTCTTCGGCGCCATGTACCAAGGCATCCTCCTGTATGCTCTTTGTAGCTTGATCTTTTCTAAAATTGCATTTTCGCAATTCCGTCGAATTTTACTTTCTACATTTCCTTGACTATACTCGACTTAATTAAAAGTGAATTGTTTCCTACGTTTTTTTCGTATTAACCTTCATTTTCGTTTAGTCTATTTGCTTTGCCTTAATGTACTAAATCTAAAAGTCTTTTCTCGATTGATATTTTTGCTATATCTCTCGTTCTACTTTCGTCTATGCAGTTGTCAATCTACGATGTCTTCCACAACAGCGGAAGGTGGTTTTTATTAGTTAAAAACACACAAAAACGGGTGCTATCCAAAGCGATAGCCTTAATATATTACCATTTATGAGATTTTAAGTCAAGCAATTAAACACATTTTTTTATATTTTTTTACGATTTTTTTAAGTTAATTTTTTCTAGCAATAAACTAACGAAAACGGCTATTTTTTGTGCCTTTTTTTGCAAAAACGTAAAATTAAAGGCCCTACGGTTAAAACGTAGAGCCAAAATTTAATTAAAAAGTATTATAAAGTTTTCATCCAAGCGGTAATTCTATCAACGTAGAAGGTCTTGTAACCTAATTCGTTGGGGTGCCAACCATCACCATTTGCAGTATAGGTTGCCTTTAAGGTTGGGTTAAGATTTAGTGGTGGAACTAAGTTTTCTAAATCACAGTAAGGAACGCCCCACTTTTCTAAACATTTAATCATAATAGGCCTATATTCTGTTGCCCATTTAGATGAACTGTTATAAATCTTATGAACGAAGATATAGCCAACTTTTCTACCAGAGAGCGAAAGTGTAGCACAAATCTTTTCAAATGCACCTGCAAAGGTTTCAATGTCTAACGCGTTAATATATTCAGTTGAATAATTATCTGGGTCAAACGCTTCAGCATTAACCGTAACTGAGCGTGCACAGTCATTTACGCCACCTTCAACGATAATATAATCGTAAGTGGTATTACTTACTAACATTGAAACGCCCGAAACGATAGAATGGCAAGTGGCGTTTGAATCTGTTTTAACGTTATTTGCAATAGTGCCACCGCTTATACCGTTATTAACGCTTTCCATACCGTTTGCTGTTGAAATAAATGCCGCATAGCCACCGCTAGAACCTGCGCCGTAACAAATACTATCGCCTTCCCAACCAACTTTTTTTCCATATAGGGGATTAGATTGTGCAAGAAGGTCTTTTTCAGCTTGAGTTAAGCCGCCACCCGAAACGTCTTCAGTACCAGGGATTACCACCTTTTCGCCATATGCAACGTAGGTAGTAGGGAATGTGTCGGCTTGGATTAGCATCCAAGATGAAGTGTTGCGGATATTAAATCTTACATATTTTACGTTTGAGTAGGTAGTTGATGAAAGTGTAAAACCAAGCGTATCATCATTTAAGTTAGCATAGTCGGTAGCACTTGAGGCAATAGAACCGTTTTCATCTATAATGCTAGATTTAATGCTTGCAACAAATTCTTTATTTTCATTATATAGGTATACGTTACGATAGTTTGCACCAAAGTTTGATGCTTCGTTTGTACCCCTATAAAGGTATTGCTTGTCTAATTCTACGGGTATAAAGTGAGTTACGTATGAACCGTAAGTTACCGTTGCCGCAACACCGTTACCACCGATATTCTTTAAATATTGTGTATCTGGATCATTTTTATTGAAAGAGTTTTTATAATATTGCGTAGTATCTTTGCCACCGAATTTTTGAAGTAATACTTCCCAAGCACCAGAAATTTTGGTGTATAGAACGAAGTCGTCTGTATCGATATAATAGTCGCCGTCTGCGCCTAAAGTTGAAGTGGGTTCTGCCGTGCCGTTATACCATACGGGACCAGCAGAGCCAGAGCCAGCAGCACCGTCTTCGCCCGTTACTTTACCAAGGTCTACGGGAGTAGAACTATCGGTATAAACTACGATTAAGTGACCATCAGTATTGATAGTCATAGATGCAATGCCCCTACCTGCAGCGCCGGGGGTACCGGGTTCACCGGGAGCACCAGGGTCACCGGGGTCACCCTTTTCACCGTCTTCGCCAACTACCTTACCTAAGTCTACGGGAGTAGAACTGTCGGTATAAGTTACGATTAGGTGACCGTTAGAGTCGATAACCATAGACACTATGCCACGTCCCGCTTCACCTGTTTCGCCTTGGGGGCCTTGAACACCTTGGTCGCCCTTGTCGCCTTTATCACCCTTGTCACCTTTATCGCCTTTATCACCCTTAACAGACGCTAACCATTCTTCGTAAGTTAGCGGGGTTTGGCTTTGTTGTTGCATGTAAGTAACGTACAAGCCGTATTCTGCATATTGGTTGGTACTGCCGTCGTCTGCAGGCTTACAACCAGCAAAAGCAGCGGTTACCGCACAACATAAAGATAACGCGATTGCTAAAATCTTTTTGCTCATATTTTTCTCCTTAAACATTAATCCGTTATATATACGGTTCTTTCATTTGTTTTGCAACTTTTAATATGTGCAAATACATTAAATATTATATAATCTATAAGCATTATTGTCAATGCTAAAAACGACCATTTGTCCCATTAAGTTGTCCCTTTATAGCAGTTTTTTGTTTTTAATTCGGTATAGATTAGGAAGTTTTTTATAAGTGTGTTTTTATAAATGTGTTGCGCAAAAGCCTTAATCGTGTTACAATGGTTAAAAGGTAGGTTAATTATGGAAAAAAACGAAATTAAAAATGCTTGCGCGCAAGCCGTTAAAGAACTTTTAGAAGTTGCACGTCTTAGAAAAGGCGATATTATGGTGGTTGGTTGTTCCACTAGTGAAGTTGGTGGCAGTAAAATTGGCACAAACTCTAACGTAGACGTTGCAGAAGAAATTTTTGAAGGTATTTATTCCATCTTAAAAAAGAAAGGAGTATACCTTGCCGTTCAATGTTGCGAACACTTAAATCGCGCTATCGTTACTGAAAAAGACGCCGTGCCCTATCTTGAACAAGTTAACGTAGTTCCGCAAAAGAAGGCGGGCGGTTCACTTGCCACCGTTGCTTATAATAAATTTACAAATCCCGTTGTAGTAGAAAGTATTAAGGCTGACGCAGGTATGGATATCGGCGACACCTTTATCGGTATGCATTTAAAGAGCGTTGCCGTGCCCGTAAGGTTATCTATGAAAGAAATTGGCTGTGCGCATTTAACTTGCGCTAGAGTTCGCCCCAAGTTTATCGGTGGCGTACGCGCCGTTTATAACGAGGAGTTGTTGTAAAATAATATATTACAAAAGAAAACTGCCCTTTATTTTAGGGCAGTTTTTTAATTTAAGGAAAAAATTTCGTTGACAGATTACGTCATTATATATTATAATTTGAAAAAATTTTTTCAATGGACTATTTTATGGACAAAACGAAAAAGAAAGAACTTTGGCGCGCCGTTAAATTTTTATTATTTTCGGTAAGCGCAGGCTTAATAGAAATTAGCAGTTTTAGTTTGCTTTCAATCTTCCTAAACGACGATTATTATATTCTTAAATCGTTTATATCATTAACCTTATCGGTTATATGGAATTTTACCCTTAACAGAAAGTTTACCTTTCAATCTGCATCTAACGTGCCTATAGCAATGCTAAAAGTACTTTGCTATTATATTGTATTTGCCCCGCTATCTATACTTCTTGCAGATATGTATTTGGTAAAACAACTTGGTTGGAACGAATTTTTAGTTAAAGGTATTACCATGCTTATAAACTTTATAACGGAATTTTTGTATCAAAGATTTTTCGTTTTTAGAAAAAGTCTTGATACGGCAAAAAAGAAAGAACGTTCTAACAAAAACGCTTAGCGATAAACTTTTATAGTTAAAGCCCCGCACGATATCGTGCGGGGCTTTTTCATTTTTTTTAAGCTAGCCGTTTATTAAACGTTGCCTTGTGCCTTCATTGCTTCTGCAACTTTGATAAAGCCTGCGATGTTTGCGCCTGCCATATAGTTGCCGGGCATACCGTAAGTTTTAGATGCATCGTCGCAAGCCTTGAAGATGCTCTTCATAATGCCGTGAAGTTTTTCGTCAACTTCTTCGAAAGACCAACTCATTCTAATAGAGTTTTGGCTCATTTCCAAACCGCTAGTTGCAACGCCACCAGCGTTAGCAGCCTTTGCAGGACCGTAAAGCACGCCGTTTGCAAGATAAGTATCAATTGCTTCTGGAGTAGAAGGCATATTTGCACCTTCTGAAACAACTTTACAGCCGTTCTTAACTAAGATAGAAGCACTTTCGCCGTTGATTTCGTTTTGAGTTGCGCAAGGAAGTGCGATATCGCAAGGAATAGTCCAAATGCCAGCACAACCTTCGTGATATTCAGCGTCGGTATGAACGTTAACGTATTCTTTAATACGCTTTCTTTCAACTTCTTTAATTTGTTTAACAAGGTCAAGGTCGATACCGTTCTTGTCGTAGATATAGCCGTTACTATCAGACATAGCAACAACCTTTGCACCGTATTCGGTAGCCTTTTCGCAAGCGTAGATAGCAACGTTACCAGAGCCTGATACTAAAACGGTTTTGCCTTCAAAACTCATACCGTTAGCTTTAAGCATTTCGTTGGTAAAATAGCAAAGACCGTAACCCGTTGCTTGCTTTCTAGCAAGTGAACCACCGTAAGGAATACCCTTACCGGTAAGAACGCCTACCCATTCGTTTCTTATTCTTTTATATTGACCAAACATATAACCAACTTCGCGTGCGCCTACACCGATATCGCCTGCGGGAACGTCTAAGTCAGCGCCGATATGACGGCAAAGTTCAGTCATAAAACTTTGGCAAAAACGCATAATTTCGCCGTCAGACTTGCCACGGGGGTCAAAGTCTGAGCCACCTTTACCACCGCCCATAGGAAGTGTGGTAAGGCTGTTTTTAAAGGTTTGTTCAAAGCCCAAGAACTTAATAATGCTTAAGTTTACTGAGGGGTGGAATCTTACACCGCCCTTGTAGGGACCGATTGCAGAGTTGAATTGAACGCGGTAACCACGGTTAACTTGAGGTTTGCCGTTGTCGTCAGTCCAAGGAACTCTAAAGATAATTTGTCTTTCAGGTTCAACTATTCTTTCAAGAACGCCTGCTTCAACAAGGTCAGGTCTTTGTTCGATAACGGGTTCTAAGGTAGAGAGAACTTCGGTAACCGCTTGAATAAATTCCGGTTCGTTTGCGTTTCTTTTTTCCGTTCTTGCAAGAAGGTCAAGTATGTATGCGTTTTTAATTGCCATAGTGATAAATCCTCCACGTATAATTACATTTTTATTTTACCACAATTTTTGCATATGTGTATTTATTTTAACGATAAAATTTATATTAAATTTTTATATTTTATATTATTTTGAGTTATATTTTATTAATTTAGTCTAATTTTTGCTTATTGCCGTGCCTTTAGCGACTTTAGAAACAATGTTGCAAGTCTAAAATTATTGCCAAAATTAATAAAAGAACTAAACCTACCGCGTGGATAATATTTTCCACCTTTCTGCTTATCGGCTTTTTGCGAATCCACTCTATAAGGGTGAACACCGCCCGCATGCCGTCAAGGGCAGGCACGGGTAACAAGTTAAATACCGCAAGGTTTACACCGATTAATGCCGACATATTTAATAGATACACGAATCCACCGTTTTTTATGGCGTTTGCAGTAAGCGCAACTGTTGTAACAGTTCCGCCAAGCGCACCCGCGCCAAGTTTTCCGCTAAACAGTTGACCAAGCACGGTGAAAATTGTTCCGCCCAGCTTAAACGAATATTCAAAACTTCTGCCTATCGTACTGAAAAAACCAAGGCGCACGTTGGTTGAATATAATCCCCCGTTTATTACCGTGCTCGTCTTTCCGTCTAATTCGTAAGATATACCAAGCGCCGTGTATAAAAGGGGCACGTCTTCAACGTTAGCAAAATCCGTCGTTGCGCGTAGCATAATGGGAACTTCCATTTCCTTTCCACCGCGAATAATCGTAAAGGTAACTATATCCCCTTTATTTTTATCTTCGACGGCGTTCATAAGGTCGGAAATCATATAAACGTTTTTGCCGTCGGCTTCTAATATAACGTCTTTACTTTGAAAGCTGTATTCTGCGGGGAAATTTACGTCGTCAGTAAGTTTTACGGGGACTAGTGCCGTTTGCCCGTATGCACTAAACATTATTATAATGCACACCACGGCAAGAATATAGTTCATAAGCGCGCCCGAAATTAGCACGATTATTCTTTGCCACGGTTTTTTGTTGTTGAAAGACGCGGGGTCAGCATCGTCTTCATCTTCCCCGTTAAATGCACAAAAACCGCCTATCGGTAAAAGACGAACGGAAAAAATCTCTCCGTTCTTCTTTGTCTTTTTGAATATTTTCGGGCCAAAGCCTATAGCGAATTCGTTTATCTTAAAGCCGAATATTTTGCCCGCTATATAGTGTCCTAATTCGTGTACCGTAATCATTATAAGCAATACCAAAACGGCAAGTAAAATATAGCCGATATACGAAAAAACTTCGGTAAACGAGACTAAAAAATTAAATTCCATTACTACCTTTATATACTATTTTGAAAACTTTTTAAGAACGAAGTCGCGCGCGTAGGCGTCTGCAGAAAATAGGTTTTCTTCAGTTTCTAGCGTATCGCCCTTATAACCTTGCAACGCGCTATCTATCGCCGTGTAAATATCGTTATAGGCAAGTTTATCTTGCAAGAAAAGGTTTACCGCCACTTCGTTTGCGCCGTTGACGATACCACTATACACCGCGCCCGCTTTAGCACTGTTAACCACTAAATCAAAACAAGGATATTTAACGCGGTCAAGCGCCTTAAAAGTAAGGTTGCCAACTTCGGCTAAATTTAAACCTTTTAGGTCGCAATTAAACCTTTCGGGGTAGGTTAGCGCAATTTGAATAGGTAGTTCCATAGTGGGATAACTCATTTGCGCTATGGTAGAGCCGTCAACGAATTCTACTAAAGAGTGTATGATACTTTCCTTGTGAATTATAACGTCTATTTTATCAAAAGAAGTGTTATAAAGCCATTTTGCTTCGATAACTTCAAAGCCTTTGTTAACCATGGTTGCACAGTCAACGGTTATTTTTGCGCCCATACTCCAATTAGGGTGCTTTAGTGCGTCTTTTGCGCGAACGTGCATAAGGGCGTCTATTGATAAATCTCTAAAAGCGCCACCGCTTGCCGTTAATATAAGTTTATTAAACGGTTTATTAAAATCAAAATCAAGGGCTTGCCATATTGCAGAGTGTTCGCTGTCGATAGGAACTATTTTTACGCCCTTTTTCTTTGCCATATCCATAACGATACAGCCACCAACAACAAGACTTTCTTTGTTCGCAAGCGCAATATCCTTGCCTTTTTTTATAGCGTCTAAAACGGCGATAAGTCCCTTAAAGCCAACTAGAGCGATAACTACGATATCGGCATCTTCTATAATAGCGTTAGTGAAAGCGTTTTCGCCACATATAACGGAAATGCCCGTTTGTTCCTTGCAATAGTTTGCGCCTTCTTTAGAAATAACGGTGGCAACGCTTGGGTTAAATTCTTTAATTTGTTTAGCAAAAAGCGTATAGTTACTTCCACCCGCCATAGAAACAATTTGGAATTTATCGGGGTGGCGACGAACTACGTTTATTACTTGCTGACCGATAGAACCGGTACTGCCTATAAGTGCAATCTTTTTCATTTTTCACCCTACACTAACATAAATACTGCAAACGTTAGAACGCTTAAGAAACTCATACCGTCGATACGGTCCATAACGCCACCGTGCCCCGGCATGATTTTACCCATATCTTTTATGCCGACTTTTCGTTTTATAAAACTTTCAAAAAGGTCGCCAACTTGGGTTAGCACCCCGCCGAAAATACCTATCAAAATGAATAGTAGCACGGGGCTAAAGAAATTGACTTGCGGTTTAAATATAAAGTAAACCAAAAGCGCGCCCGCTATACCGCCTATAAGTCCGCCTATTGCACCAGAAATTGTCTTTTTGGGGCTAAGTTTTGGGCAAAGTTTAGGACCTTTTAATAGGCTACCCGTAAAGTAAGCCATAGTATCTGTAAAGGGGGATATAACGAATATCAAAAGGGTTGCTATAAAACCCTTATCCCCCGCTATACCTAAACCTGAAACCACGCCTAAGTCGTTACACATAAGCATAGTTAAAATAAGTAAAGACGGATAGAAAACGGGAACTAAACCGATAAGAGATTTGCTATCAAACCCGCCAACGATAATAACGATAAGCCCCGTAAGAGCCATAAGTCCAAGCGCAACTATATAGCCGTTGCCAACTGATAATAGATAGTTAACTAGCGCGTAGATAGGAACGAAAATAGCACCGTAAACTATTAAAATTATATTTACCGCTTTTTTAAGATACCCTTTTAGTGCGCGGGCAACTTCGAAAGTACCGATAGCGCAGAAAACAAAGTTTAAAAGTTGAAAAATACGCCAATCAACGAATTGACGAAGTAAAAACATACCGACGATAATAGCAACGAAAACCGCGCCGGATATTACCCTTGTTTTCATACTAGATACTCTCCTTTATATAAATTTATTCGGTAAAAACTGAAGGGGGTTTCGCGTAAAAATATCCACAAAGCCTTCTTATTCTACCGAATATCAATTAAATTTTACCGTATCTACGGTTACGCGCGCTAAATTCTATAACGGCGTTATCAAATTCTTTTTCATCAAAATCGGGCCACAACACAGGTGTAAAATATAGTTCGCTATAAGCACCTTGATATAACATAAAGTTAGAAAGGCGCAATTCCCCGCCCGTTCTTATAATAAGGTCGGGTTCGCCAAACGGCGCGGTGTATAGCGCGGAAGAAATGCTGTCAACGGTGATTTCTTTACCTTCGTTAATGAGTTTGTTTACCGCGTAAACAATCTCTTGCCTACCGCCGTAGTTGATGGCGATATTTAAGGTGTGCGATAAATTATTTTTGGTAATTTCCATACCGTCTATAATAATTTTTTGAAGTTTATCTGATAACTTACTTAAGTCGCCCATAACGAAAAGACGAACGTCGTTAGAAATTACCTTTTTGATAAATTTCTTAAAGTAAACTTCTAAAAGACGCATAAGTTCATCCACTTCTTCTTGTGGGCGCGCCCAATTTTCCGCAGAAAAAGCGTAAAGAGTTAGCGTTTTTACGCCGACTTCATCAAAAGCATAGGTAACTATGCGGTCAACGTTATCGCTACCGGCTTTGTGCCCGAAAGAACGCACCTTTCCGCGCGCTTGAGCCCATCTGCCGTTGCCGTCCATTATAATACCAACGTGATTTGGGATTTTTAGACTGTTTTTATCCGCTATTATTTCAGCGTTTTGTTGGCTTTTAACTTTTGTTGCCATTATACGCTCATTACGTCCTTTTCTTTGTCGGCGCAAAGTTTATCAATCTTAGCGACGCATTCGCTAATGTGTTTGTCAACTTCTTTTTCGCAGATAGCGTGTTCATCTTCAGAAAGTTCTTTGTTGTTTTTCATTTTCTTTAAGCCGTCCATAGCGTCGCGACGGATATTACGAATAGCAACCTTAGAATCTTCTGCCATCTTTTTGATTTGTTTAACTAAATCACGACGGCGTTCTTCGGTAAGCGCGGGGAAAACAAGACGGATAACCTTACCGTCGTTAACGGGGGTTATACCGATATTGTCGGCAAGAATTTGCTTTTCAATAACCTTAAGCATGCTTGCATCCCAAGGTGAAATAACCAAAATTCTACCTTCAGAAACGCTCATGTTACCAACTTGATTGATTGGGGTGGGCGTGCCGTAATAATCTACTAGAACCTTATCTAAAATGTGGGGGTTTGCCCTGCCTGCACGTATGGTTAGATAGTCGCTGGTTAAAACGGAAATAGTCTTTTCCGTTCTTTCCATAGTTTCCATCATTAACATATCGTAATTTTCGTTTTGAATAGCCATAATAATACTCCTTTTATTTATAAGCCGTGTGTTTTTAGCGTGTGAACTTATTAATCTAAATTCTTTAATAAGATTAATTTGAATTATTTAATAAGAGTGCCGATAGTTTCGCCACATACTGCGCGAACAAGTGCGTTTTCTTCAAATAAGCCAAACGCTAAAACGTTAATTTCGTTTTCCATGCAAATGGTAATTGCCGTGGTATCCATAGCCTTTAAGCCTTGCGCAATATAATCTTTATAAGAAACTTGGTCAAGTTTTTTAGCGTTGGGGTTAAGTTTGGGGTCACTATCGTAAATACCGTCAACGTTTTTAGCAAGAAGTAATACTTCCGCACCGATTTCCGCAGCGCGAAGTGCCGCCGCCGTATCCGTTGTGAAATAGGGGTTACCCGTTCCACAAGCAAAGATTACTACTCTGCCCTTACCAAGATGGCTCATAGCCTTTCTTAAAATATAAGGTTCTGCAACGCGGGTAATAGTAAGCGCCGTTTGAACGCGGGTGGGAACGCCCTTTCTTTCCAAAGCGTCTTGAAGACCAAGCGCGTTAATAACGGTGGCAAGCATACCCATATGGTCTGCGGTAGACCTGTCCATTTCTCTACCTTGTCTGCCACGCCAGAAGTTACCGCCACCAACGATAATACCTATTTCAACGCCTAAATCTTTAACCGCTTTAAGTTGGTCGGTAATTTTGTCTAAAACCTTTTCGTCAATGCCGTTACCTTTTTCGCCTGCTAACGCTTCGCCTGAAAGTTTAATGATAACCCTTTTATATACCGCTTGCATAAAATTCTCCTTGAGCAAATAAATAGCATAAAGTTTTGGCATAAATTTAACCTGCCCAACTTTATCTTATACATTATATACTTTTTTTTGCCGTTTGTCTATATCATTATTAAAACTGAAAGATAATTTTAGTGGAAAATTTAACTAAAAACGCTACCTTTCTTAAAATATAAAAAGAACCCGAAATTAACGGGTTCTTTTATAAGATATTTTAGTTTCTAACGTTAATAAATAAACGTTAACCAAATGTTGCCGTGATATCCACGTCTCCATCAGAACAATGAACTATGCTTGCGGGAATATCGTCGTTCCAACCTTCTTCTGCAAATACGTTTGCCCACGCCTTAATTGTGGCAAAAAAGTATACGTTAGCAAGCGACGTGCAACCTTGAAACGCGGAACTATAAATATAGCAATCAGAGTTTATATAAATGGTAGATAATGAACTACAACCAGAAAAAGCGCCTTCTGCAAGGCTTTGGAAGTTATAAGGCAGGAATACGGTTTTTAAGGACGTACACCCCTTAAACAAATCGTTACCAAATCTTCTTATTGAACTTCTAGATAAGTCAACGTGTTCAAGAGCCGTGCAATCTTTAAATATAAACGCTGGTAAATTTATAAGATTAGTGTTGGTTATTTCAAGTCTTTTTATATTGGTTTGCCCTTGAAAAGCCGATTCTGCTATTCCCGTAATAGACGTATTTCCAACGCGTGATGGAATAATTATATCTTCTACGGCTTTGCCAAGTTCTGTAAAGCCTGTTATAACATTATTTTCTATAACGAAAATTTCTGCCCAATTTGCGGTGTATTTTTTATTACCTGAACTACCCTTTTCTATTGTAACGGTTTTTACGGGTGTTGTTTGACCTGCATACGTCCAACCAAGGAACACGTACCCGGGGTTAACGGGAGCATTTAGAGTAAACGTTTCCGTTTGAGCGGTATACTCCGTGCGGTTGGTTGTGCTACCACCAGCAAGAACGTATTCAATGCTATATTTATTTTCGGTCCACTCTGCAACAAGTTCAGCATCGCTATCAATAGTCCACGGACCTTCGTATATAGGTTCTCCGTTATAGAACCAGCCGACTAATTGGTGTTCATCAAACGTTGCCACGGGGAAAGAGAAATGTTTTTGATAAGTTACCGTATCGCTTGTTTTGGAAACGGTGCCACCGTTTGCATTGTAAGTTACGGTGTATTGTTTAGCCGTCCAAATTGCATTAATACGCGTATCCTTTGTGATGGGCTGACTAAAGTCATAGTCCCAACCACTAAAAGTATAGCCTGTTCTAGATGGAATTTCACTTGGGCTAGTAACGTAATCACCTTCGCTAACGGCTATGGTTTCTAAAATAGTTTCACCCGTATCGAAAAACACCTTAAAACTATCCGCACGATAAATAACTAAAGAATAAATCGTGGTTTTGTTATCTGCTATAACCTTAACGTAAAAATAATTATTGCCAACGTTCAACTTGGTAGTTTTGTTAGAAAGTGGTTGTAATCCTTCACTATCAGTAAAGATGCTATATTCAACGTTTCCTATAGGCAAAATTTCTTGTGGAAAGAAGAAATTTGAAACATCATAATCAACAGCGCCATAAACGTTTGTACCTGTAACGGTAAACGTTTTAAAAATAACTCTACCTGTTGCCGTTTCTTTACATGCCGCACCAACACAGAAAACCGTACAGATAGATAAAATCACTATTAAAATTTTACTTGTAACGTTTCTTTTCATTTTATAAAATCCTTTATTGTAAATATTTATAGTGGCTTTTTCTAATTATAACCGCATTTTTGCCGTTTGTCTATATCATTATTAAAACTGAAAGACAATTTTATCGAAAAATTGAGATAAAAATGAAATTCTTAGAAAAAAAACCGACTATCGAGAGATAGTCGGTTTAACTTTTTGTTTTTTACTTTTTGCTTTATAAAAGCTTATTTTTTCATTTGAGCTTCTACTTCTGCAGCGAAGTCGTTTGTTTTCTTTTCTAAGCCTTCGCCCATTTCAAAACGGGTAAAACGCTTGATAGAAAGTTCTTTGCCCATTTCTTTACCTGCAGCTGCAACAACCTTTTCAATAGTGAGAGAAGGATCTTTAACGAAAGCTTGCTTTAATAAGCAGTTTTCATCGTAGTATTTGTTGATTTTACCTTCAACCATTTTTGCTTTAACCATATCGGGTTTGCCAGCAAGTTTGGGGTCGTTTTCAATTTGAGCAAGAAGAATTTTCTTTTCGTTTTCAACGATTTCAGCGGGAACTTCTTCAGCGCAAAGATATAAGGGCTTTGCTGCTGCGATTTGAAGTGCTACGTCGTGAGCAAGTGCCTTAGCACCGTCGCAAGTGCAACCTGCGATTTCAACGATAACGCCAACCTTACCACCACCGTGGATATAGGTTTCAACAACGCCACCTTCTACAACGTATTTAGCGAAACGACGGATAGCGATTTTTTCACCGATTTTAGCGGTAGCAGCGATAGTGTCTGCTTCCTTTGCAGCGATTAATGCTTCAGTATCAGCAATGTCGTTATCTGCAACGTATTCAGCAACGCTGTTAACGAATTCTTTATATTGGTCGCCCTTTGCAACGAAGTCGGTTTCGCAGTTAACTTCTACTAATACGCCGGTGTTACCCTTAATTAAAGCAGATACGATACCTTCTGCAGCAATTCTAGATGCCTTTTTAGCAGCGGTAGCAATACCCTTTTCTCTTAAAAATTCAACGGCCTTTTCCATATCGCCATCGGTTTCTTTTAAAGCCTTTTGGCAATCTGCAACGCCTGCGCCCGTCTTTTTGCGGAGTTCCATTACGTCTTTACTAGTAAACATAGGTTATAATCTCCTTAAAAATTATTCAGCTTTTTCAGCTACTTCTTCTTGAGCTTCTTCAGCCTTTTCAGCTTCTAATTGTTCGCCTTGGTTTGCTTCGATAACAGCGTCTGCAATTACAGAAGCGATAAGTTTAACCGCACGGATAGCATCGTCGTTACCAGGGATAACGTGATCGATAACGTCGGGGTCACAGTTGGTATCGGTGATTGCTACGATGGGGATGTTTAATTTCTTAGCTTCTAAAACTGCGATATCTTCTTGTTCGGGGTCAACGATAAACATAACGCCGGGAAGAGTTCTCATTTCCTTAATACCGCCAAGGTTAGCTTCTAGTTTGTCGCGTTCAGCTTTCAAACCGATAACTTCCTTTTTGGGAAGAAGGTCGAATTCGCCCATCTTTTCCATGTTGTTTAATTTGTTAAGTCTTTCAATTCTTGACCTGATGGTCTTGAAGTTGGTAAGCGTACCGCCAAGCCATCTGTTGTTGATGTAGTATTGACCACATCTTTCAGCTTCTTCTTTGATAGCTTCTTGAGCTTGCTTTTTAGTACCAACGAAAAGTACGCTCTTGCTAGCTTTAACTTGTTCTACAACGAAAGGATAAACGTCGTTTTCGATAAGTTCAACGGTCTTTTCAAGGTTGATAATGTGAATACCGTTTCTTTCACCGTAGATGTACTTTTTCATCTTGGGGTTCCAACGCCTTGTTTGGTGACCAAAGTGAACACCGGTTTCAAGGAGTTGCTTCATGTTGATTACTGCCATAATAAATACCTCCGTTTTCTTCCTCCCCACCGCCTTTTAGCCGGCAAACATATCCGCGGGTTGTGGATTTTGCGGACACACGATAAGCCGAAAGCTTAATGGGTGCGAATTTTTGCTTGTATATTTTAACACAATACCCCCGCTTTGCAACGATTTTACCCGTTTATTTTAAACTTTATATATACTTTTGACGTTTTTTTCTTAACCGCGTTAAAACGCTTGCTATATCTTGTGGTTTTATGCTATTATAGGCACGACAAACTAAATAAACGCCAAGTGAAACGTGCGGAAAAAGTATTTTTACTACCGAAGGAGTAACACTCTCAGGTGCACTAGACAGTGTAAGGACCGTTCGTTGATGGCTTTCTGGAGAATCTCAAAACAGTTGAGTACCGAAGGGGCAAAAACCAAAAGAGCATAGAAATATGAATTGCGGTTTAATCTCTCAGGTAAAAGGACAGAACTTATAGTTTAGCGGTGTAAGTAGGATAAGTGGTATCGTGCTTATGGCGCGCTGTTTTGGGGTTGAACTTATTGAAGTTCAGCCTTTTTCTTATTCTTTTTATGGGTAAAAAGTTCTATGGAGGAACGTTTATGGAAAAATTATACGATATACTAAATTGGATTGACGGAAATATTTTATGGGGTATTCCCATGATTGTATTAATATTGCTTAGCGGTATTTTCTTATCAATAAGAAGCAAATTCTTGCAAGTAAGAAAGTTCGGCACGTCGCTAAAGCACACCGTTGGTGGCACGATTAAACAAATGAAGAAAAAAGATAAAAAATCTAAAAACCCCAACGCAATTACGCCCTTTGAAGCTTTTTCAACCGCAGTTTCAGGCACGGTTGGTACTGGTAACATTGTTGGCGTAACTACTGCAATTATATCCGGTGGTCCCGGTGCAGTTTTCTGGATGTGGATTTCAGCCTTCTTTGGTATGTTTACAAAGTTTGCAGAAATAGTTCTTGGTCTATTCTATCGCAAAAAAAATACCAAGGGTGAATTTGCAGGTGGTCCTATGTACTATATAGAACACGGAACTAAACAAAAGTGGCTTGCAATTTTATTCGCGGTATTTACTATTTTAGCAGCTATCGGTATGGGCTCAGTTCAAGCAGATACTATTCAAAACACTTGGAAGACTGCATTTGAAATTCCCACTTGGGTAACTGCGTTAATAATAGTTGCGTTTACCGCTCTTATCGTAATTGGTGGTCTTAAACGTATTGGTAAAGTTACCTCTTTACTAGTTCCATTTATGATTCTTTTGTTCCTTATTTTGGCAATAGTGTTAGTTTGCGTAAACATAACCGCAGTACCCGCAGCGTTTGCTTCAATTTTCACTTCTGCGTTTAGCGCAAAATCAATGCTAGGCGGTTTTATGGGTTACGGTATTTCACAAGCTATGCGCTTTGGTTTTGCCCGTGGTATTTTCTCTAACGAAGCAGGTCTTGGTTCTGCATCTATTGCACACAGTACCGCAGGCACGAAAGAACCCGTTGAACAAGGTCTTTGGGGCATCTTTGAAGTTTTCGTAGACACTTTCGTAGTATGCACGCTTACCGCATTATTCGTTTTAACCTCTGGTCTTGACGGCAACACTGTTGGCGACGGTGCAAGCGTAGCAATGGGCGCGTTTAACAAGGTGTTTGGAACTTTTGGTACTATTGCATATAGCATTATATTACCACTATTTGCCTTCTCTACTATATTGGCATGGTCTTTATACGGCTCTAAAGCAGCACAATACCTATTCAAAAAGCATCAAAAAGCAGCAGACCTTGGCTTTAACGTTATTTATCTTTTATTGATTATCGGCATGGCTCTTTTAACCTTCTTCTGCGGTGATAATTTGGGTTCTGATTTCGTATGGCTTATTTCCGATATGACCAACGCGCTTATGGCTATACCTAACCTTATTGCTTTAGTAGTTCTTAGTGGCGTATTAATGAAGGTTGTTAAAAACTATTTTGATAGAAAGAAAGGGCTTGATATTAAACCCCTAATTTCCGCTTACGACGATGAAGGCTTTATGACTAGCACTAAGAAAGAAAACGCTTCTGTAGATTCAAGCGACGTTGCAAAAGAATAAACGTAAGAAATAAACGTAGTGTTAAAAATTAAAAAATAGATTAAAAGCGACCGACTTAATATAGTCGGTCGCTTTTCGTTTACTTTTAACTTTTTTATCAGTTGTCGGTAGGTTCTAAACTTTCTGCTTCTGCAGCAAGTTCGTCTTCTTCTAATACACGGCAGAATTCTTCAAACACTTCGTCTAAGAGTGCTTCGTCTTCTACGGGTAAAAGTTCTGCGGTTTCTTCGTCGTCACCAGAAAGTTCAAAGATGATAAGGTCGTCGTCTTCAATACCTTCCATTTGTTCAGCGGGTTCAAAAGCAGAATAGTTTTTGCCCTTGTATTCAATAGTACCTACGAAATAGAACTTTAATTCTCTACCGTCGTCTGCGGTTAAAATTACAACGTCGTCTTCCCATTCACAACCGCAATCACAGTCGTGGTCGCAAGCATCGTGGTCGTGTTCACAGTTGCAGTCGCCTTCGCAGTTACATAATTTCTTTTCCTTTTCGCTCATAATAAATCTCCTTTTACTTATTATCCGTTTTATTGTTATTTTTATTCTTTTCGTTCAAAAACCCTTGCAAAATAGACGCGGCGGCAAGGCTATCCACAAGCCCCTTTCGCTCTTCACGCGATTTGCCTTGAGAAATTAAAACTTCTTCTGCTTCACAAGTAGTGCAACGCTCGTCAACCGTAAAAACTTCAACGCCCAAATTTTCTTTAAGTTTTTCAATAAAGAAAAGTGCCTTTTGCGTTTGAATAGAAGGCGTGCCGTCAAAGTTAACGGGCAAACCGCAAACTAGCGCGGTAACGCACCTTTCTTTAACGTAACCTTCAATTTTAGCAAGGTCGGTTTTAAGGTTTTTGCGGTGATAGGTTTCTACCGGCAAAGAATATGTATTGAACGGGTCGGAAACGGCAATGCCTATACGCTTATCGCCGATATCCAAGCATAAAAATCTTTCCACCTTTTTATTGTAACATAAAAATTAAACTCAGGCAACATTTATATTTTTTTATTTGCAAAAATTTAACTTTTTTCCGCTTTTGTTTAACCTTACCCGCACGTTAGGTTGCATCAACTTCCCCACACGTCAAGTCGCCCTAACGCCACCGCACGTTAAGTCGCCCTAAAGAAAAAAGAACTTGTGCGCTATTTTCGACAAGTTCTTTATAAAAGGTAGATTAATTTTTACTTTTTAAGTTTAGAAAGTTCTTCCATTTTCATTTTTGCGGCTTTTTCTACTTCTGCTTGACCTTCTTTAACAAGGTCGCGTGCCTTTACTGAATTAGTAACCAAAAGAGCACCGCCAAGCATACCTAAAATTACACCGCATAAAAATTTTTCGCCCATAATTATCCCCCTTTAACGCTATTATGCGCGAATTTTGGCGAATTATACGAAAAGGGTGCAAGTTGTTCTTGCGCCCTTTTTACTCTTTAAATTATTGTATTTTTTACGCGTTACACATTACGCTTGTTTTTTTGATTGATAATCTTCAATAGCCTTTTTAATTGCTTCTTCTGCCAAAACTGAACAATGCAATTTTTGTGCGGGAAGACCACCAAGACATTCTACTACACGGCGGTTAGTTAACTTTAGCGCTTCTTCAACCGTCATACCCTTTACCATTTCGGTAGCGGTAGAACTTGTTGCAATAGCGGCAGCGCAACCGAAAGTTTTAAACTTAGCGTCTACGATAATATCGTTTTCAATCTTTAAAAAGATTTGCATAATATCGCCACAATTTTCGTTACCAACTAAGCCAACGCCGTCGGCATTTTCTATTTCTCCTACGTTTTTGGGGTTTTTAAAAACGTCCATAACCTTTTCGTTATACATACTTAATATCTCCTTGTGCCTTAAATAGTGGGGACATTGCGCGTAGTTTTTCCACCGCTTCTTTAACAACGTCTACCGCGTAATCAATTTCTTCTAAAGTGTTGTGTTTGCCAAATGAAAACCTTATGCTACCGTGCGCTAAGCCTTCGGGAAGTCCTAACGCCATAAGCACGTGAGACGGCTCTAGCGAACCGGACGAACAAGCCGAACCGGAAGACACCGCTATACCCGCCAAGTCTAAACTGAATAAGATGCTTTCGCCTTCGATAAATCTAAAAGAAAAATCTGCGTTTGCGGGAAGTCTATTTTCCTTTCTTGGCCCGTTAAGTTTTACGAAAGGAACTTCTGCTAATATTCTATCTATAAACTTATCACGCAAAGAGCAAACGTATTCAAAGTTTTTCTCTCTATCGCGGTCGGCAATTCTAAACGCTTCGGCAAAACCAACGATTGCGGGAACGTTTGTCGTTCCACCGCGTTTCATTCTTTCTTGATGACCGCCCGTCAATATGCTTTCAACCTTAACGCCGTTGCGAATATATAGCGCGCCTATGCCTTTAGGTCCGTAAATTTTATGACCACTCATACTCATAAGGTCAACGCCAAGTTCTTTAACGTCCGTTTTCAATACGCCAGCCGCTTGAACGGCGTCCGTAAACATTAAACTGCCGTTATCGTGCGCTATTTTAGCAATTTCTTTAATAGGCTCGATAGTGCCCACTTCGTTATTAGCAAGCATACAGCAAACAAGCGTGGTGTCGGGGCGAATAATGGTTTTTAAGTGTTCTAAATCAACAAAACCTTCTTCGTCAACTTTCATATAAGAAATTTCAAAGCCGTCTTTTTCAAGTGCCTTTGCCGTAACAAGCATTGCCGCGTGTTCAATAGGGCTTATAATAACGTGCTTGCCCTTATTTGCGTTAGCGCGTGCAACACCGCGTAGCGCCCAGTTATCCGCTTCAGTACCGCCCGAAGTAAAGTATAATTCGTTGGGCTTGCAGTTTATAATTTTCGCTATGCTATCCCTTGCTTCGTCTACCGCTTTAACGGCTTCTCTACCGAACATATGTTGACTGTTGGCGTTGCCGAAAATTTGGGTAAAGTAGGGCGACATCTTGTCAAACGCTTCTTTGCACAAGGGGGTAGTAGCCGCGTGGTCAAAGTAAATTGGGGTTTTTACCATAATCTTCTCCGTAAAAAACGTTAAGTAAAAAATTTTTAAGATTTTTAAGAACGGATTTCACCGTTTAACATTTGCTCTAAATTCATACCGTCTAAAACGGCGTTAATCGAAGAGTAAAGTTTGCGCCATACGGCAGCGGAAGGACAACACTTGCACTTGCCGTCACTTGAAACGCATTCAATAATTTCCATATCGTTTTCAAGCGCGCGAACGATTTCGCCTATCGAAACGTCTTTTGGGGGTTTAGCAAGCGAATAACCGCCCGTTGCCCCACGCGTTGCCGTAACGATACCGCGCTTTGAAAGGGTGCGCATAATTTGTTCTAGGTATTTGCCAGAAACTTGCATATGGCTCTCTAACGTGCTTGCCGAAACTTGATTATCGGGATAGTTTTTGCCAAGAATATGGCACGCTATAAGCCCGTAATGAGTTTTTGATGAAAGTTTCATTTTAACACCTTTTGACTTTACCTTTCTTAATTGCAACCTTTTTAGTTGCAATTAAATTATATTCCTATTATGCCCATATGTCAAACGAATTATAGGGAAAAAATAAAAGTCCGTAAACTTTTTTACGGACTATTAAATATACGATTATACACTAGATTAAATCTTGCAATATTTCATATATTTCTGTAAGTATTTTTATCGCCTTATTTACCTTATTTTTAAGGTCTTTCTTTTTTCTATTAAACTCTTTTACGTCATTATCACTAACAGTAGGGCTGAAAGAGAGCATATCCTTTCTGCGCCTACCACGATTTGAAAAATGTGGCGACTTTTCTCCCCTTTCAACTGCAATAATTTCCTTTATTAGTTGTTCTTTTTTTAATGTACTTGGCGCTTTTACCCCTATGCGCGCACCTAAAACCCTTAGGTCGTGCAAATTGAGTTTGTTATAATTTTCTTGATAACTAAAACACGATTTATTCATTATATTGTTCTATATGGCAGAATTTTATTTATTATAGTTCTATGTTATAGAATTGTCAAGTATTTTTTATTCTATCGTGGCAAACTATTCTATATGATAGAAATTTGTGATAGATTAATTAAATTAAGAAAAGAAGTTGGAGCTAAACAAAAAGACGTTGCGAACGCTCTACACATTGCACCCAATACCTTATGTCAATTTGAAAAGGGTATTGCCAAACCTAGTATCGAAGTACTTTGTGCTCTTGCAGATTACTATTCGGTTTCTTTAGATTATCTTTTGGGTAGGGCTGACGACCAAGGCGTTATCAATCTTTACGCTGACCTATCGCCTGAAGAGGCTGACCTTTTAACCAACTACCGTGCAAGTAGTAAAGAACAGCGCAATGCTTTACTTACTACTGCCCGCTCTTTTGCAACGAAATAATTAACAATTTGAATTATTATGAAACTAAAAGAATTGCGTAAAGAAATTGGAATAACGCAAAAAGAATTAGCCGATAAAATTGGTGTTATGCATTATAACGTGCGCGACTGGGAAAGTGGCAAAGCAGAACCAAGCATTGAAATGCTTATTAAAATTTCTAGGTTGTTTGAAGTTAGCGTGGACTATCTAATTGGCAATAGCGATGACCAAGGAATAATTAACGTATGCGCTGACCTATCGCCTGAAGAGGCTGACCTTTTAACCAACTATCGTGCAAGTAGTAAAGAACAGCGCAATGCTTTACTTACTACCGCGCGCTCTTTTGCAACGAAATAATTAATATTATGTTTTTAACGCGCCCCGCAAAAGCGGGGCGCGTTTACTTTTTTTAATTTATTTTATTTTTGTAACTAGCCGTTTTTACACCCTTAAAATACTTAACTGTGGCGGGGGTTACGTCCGCTTGCAAAAGATTGTTAAGGCGCAAATTCTCCATTTCTAAAAAGGCAACGCGGTCTTTTAGATATTTATTTTCTCTGCGGAATTTTTCACTTACTCTATAAAAAAGCCCGTCTATTTCACGCTTTAATCTATCAAACTGAACTTCGGTAATTTGCGAATCTTTTTGGGTGGGTAAAACCTTGTTAATCTCTAGCGTTTTGCCGTCTGTTTCCGCGTTGATTTCCGCCACCATATTAACGATTTTATCGGGTGATTTTTTAACTAGGTTGCGGAATTTGTTTTGATAGCGTAGCGCGGTTTTTTGGTCGCCAAGGGCTAAATCGAAAATGGCTTTTCTAACCGATTTACCCTGTTTTTTTGCCGTTAAAACCTTTCTTAAAAGCCACGTTTCTTGCTCATTGTTAAACTCTTCTATTTCGCCAACTTCAATAGGTTTTCCGCCTAGATAAGTTTTACAAAGTTGCTTATCCTTTTTGCTTAATTTTGCAAGTGCGTAGTAAAGATTTCTTACCGTACCCTTTGCCTTGCCGTTAATGGTGGCAAATTCTTCAAACACGCTTGATAAACTTTTTTCTCCCCTATCCTTAATAAACTGTGCTAAAGCGATAAGGTCGCTTTCTTTATAACCGTAAACTTTTTCCATAAAATTCTCCTTAATTTTTATACGATTATTAACATATTAAAATTAAAATATACATACTGTTTAAATTAAGATGAATTTATTTTTTTCTTCTAGTTATCCCGCGGTATTAAAGGTTAACGGGCTTTATATCTGCACGTTAAACGACGGCGTTTTTAACTATTCTTGTGATAATTTTAATATCAACAAGCCCCCTTTTATTGAAATATGCCCCCTTGCGCCTTGCGAAAACTATATTTGCTTTTTCCCTGATTCTAGTTATATAAACAATCCGTCATCAAGCGTAGTGGTTGCAGACCTTAAGGGCGGATATCATTTTAAGTTTAATAAAAGTTATTCGGGCGGGGAATTTGCCGTTATAAATCAAACGCGTTTAAGCGACGGGTTAGTTACCGTTTTTAACGAAAACGGCAAGAAAATTTCTATTGAAACTCCTTACGATTTTTATATAGAAAACCTTTATTTTGACTTTACTTTGGTTAACTTTTACCGCCCCGAATATTATAACGGAAAACTGCTATTTATTGAATTTTGCGGTGATAATAAATGTGTTGCAGTTTACAATTTATGCGACAAAATTAGACCTATTTTTATGCGCCAAGTTGCCGATTTTTCTATTGACGACGGCTTTATTACAACGGAAAACTACCTTGATATTGCCAAGCACTCCGTTCAAACGACTTGGCAATTTGACGGCGAAAATTTTACCGTAAAAGACAAGGTTGTATCTTGCGATAAAGATTTTAACCGCATAAACTTTTGCGACAAGGTTATCCCCTATGCTTTTTTAGAAAGTTATCTTGTCGGCGGTGAATATAAAGACTATTTATGCGAAAGCATTAAGGAAAACACAACCGCGCTATCTAGTTATTTAGGGGACTTTATAGGGGTTATGCCCCCGCCACCCTTTAGAGATATTAACGACGTTGGCGTAATCTATCCCGTAAAAAAGAACTACTATCAAGTATCATATTTTAAGTTTAGCGTAGAAAATGGACTTATATTAAACCTTAAAAAACTTGATGAGTAAACTTTACGCGCTCTATACATAAAAAATTTTAAAATAAAAACGACCTAGAAACCTAGGTCGTTTAGTTTATATTTACAAATTAAAATTATTTAACGGTGATAGACTTAATCATTGCCTTAACGTTGCCGTCTACTGCGGTATTAGGAACTCTAATAGTGCGCTTGTTGTAAGAAACAAGTTGTTGCCCTTCTGCAACGAAAATATCGGGGTCGTTTTCGTTAAATTCGTCAGCGGAAACGATATGAGCAGTCAAACCGTAATCGTTATTAACTTGGGTAGCATCGTAAGTACCGGTGTAATAAACAACGTATTCGTCGTAGTGGTTAGAGTTAGAAAGCAAGCCGTCGATAGCGTTTAATGCGGTTACGTTATTAGCGTTTTCTAAATCGATTTGCGCAAAGATGCAGAAATATCCGTCGTATGAAGGAATTTCGGTAACGGGCATATACCAAGTTGCTCTGCCAGAATACATAGCGTTGCTGGTGGTCTTATAAGTAGATGAGTCGTTAGCAAAATATGAACGCCATAAACCGATAGCACCCTTAACGTTTGTAAGGTTAGAACCCTTTACGCCACCGTAGGTAAATTCTGCTTTGTCAAGCGTGGGTTTAATTGCGTTAAGTTCAATTTCGCCGTCTACCATTTTATAATCGCCAACCATAATTTGCGAAGTTTGACCGTCTACTTTATAAAAGAAAGTATCGTTATAATAACCTTCGTTAATATAGTTGATGATTGCACCGCAAGTTTTGGGCGCAAGGTGACGATATAAATCTACCGTTAAAGTAACTTCTTCATCAGTATAAAATTCGCCTTCAGTAGAATTGTAAAGTTGAACTTTAACTTCTACTTGAACGATATCTTC
Organism: Clostridia bacterium; assembly: GCA_017465145.1. Lineage (GTDB taxonomy): Bacteria > Bacillota > Clostridia > Christensenellales > Borkfalkiaceae > UBA1259. The sequence goes on from JAFTWU010000010.1 coordinate 25,628, forward strand.
GCCCGTGCAAGCCGTGAAAGAAAAGCAAGCAACCGTTGCCATTATAACGGCGATTACGGACACGAAAATTTTCCAAAGTCTTTTCATAAATATCTCCATAAGTTGATTAACACATATATTTTACAGTTATTTTGCCCGTTTGTCAATAAAACTATATATTTTGTGGGCGTTTTTTGTTAACAGTTGTTAAATCTTTTAACTTTTATGGTCGAAAATGCTGATATAATCCACTTAAGTAACGGCTTAACTCTTTTAAACGTCTGTTTGCTACGCTAAAAATAAGTTAAAAGAAAAATAAAAACGGACGAAAAAATTCGTCCGTTTTAATTCTTATTGGTAGTAGCTAAAAATTATTCAGCAACAACTTCTGCGCCAGCTTCCTTGAACTTAGCAATCATAGCGTCAGCGTCTTCCTTGCTAACTGCATCCTTAATGGTTGCGCCGTCAACAGCAAGAGCCTTAGATTCGATAAGACCAAGACCGGTAACGTCCTTGATAACTTTGATAACGCCGATTTTGTTAGCGCCAACAGCCTTAAGAACAACCTTGAATTCAGTCTTTTCTTCAACTGCAGGAGCAGCTTCAGCAGCTGCAGGAGCAGCAGCAACAGCTACGGGAGCAGCAGCGCTTACGCCGAATTCTTCTTCTAATGCCTTAACGAGTTCGTTAAGTTCTAAAACCGTCATACCTTTAACTTCTTCAATAAACTTTTGAATGTCTGCCATTTTAAATTTCCTCCAAAAAATACTTAATATGTTTTAATTTTTTTAATTTTTGTTTTTCGTTATTAACTACTGAGCCTTCTTTTCAGCCACAGCGTTGAGTGCAATAACCAAACTTCTGGGCATTGCGGAAAGCACACCAACGAACTTGGAAATAGGTGCTTGTAACGAACCAAGCATCTTTGCGATAAGTTCGGGTTTCGAAGGCATAGATGCAAGACCTTTTACGCCGTCTGCGTCAACTCTAACGCCGTCAACGTATGCGCTCTTTACAGCAACCTTCTTGTCATACTTCTTAACAGCTTCAATAATAACTTTAGCTGCACCAGTTTCGTCTGCACCGAACGCTACTGAAGTAGGACCGTTCAAGTCTGCGTCGAAATCGGTTACGCCAAGGTCGTTAAATGCACGTCTGATAAGAGTGTTTTTCAAAACTTTGTATTCAACGTTGTTCTTTCTGAATTCGCGACGGAGTTCGGTATCTTCTGCAACGGTAAGACCGGTGAATGATACGAAAACAACTGAATTAGAGTTTTGAATTTTTTCTTTAATTTCTTCAACTACCAATTTTTTTGCTTCAAAATTTGCCGACATGTTTTACCTCCTTTTGAGTTTGAAAAAAGCCCTTGCACCAAAACGGATGCAAGGGCATAATAACCTTAAAACTAAAGTTAATAAAATGCTTACTAAAGCTTCCGCCTCGGTTGGTCCGCATCACTTAAGTAATGCAAGTTAACACCTACTGTCTTGGGCTATTAAGTTTTTACTTGTTGATTATAACACCACTAAAGAGTGATTGTCAACTAATTTTTAGCGTTAATTTTTACGCCGGGGCCCATGGTGCTTGCAAGAGATACGCTTCTAACGTATTGACCTTTTGCAGCAGCGGGTTTTGCTTTAATGATAGCATCCATAAGTGCTTCGTAGTTTTCTTGTAACTTTTCTTTGCCGAAGCTCTTTTTACCGATGGGGCAGTGAATAATAGCGGTTTTATCAAGACGGTATTCAACCTTACCAGCTTTGGTGTCTTTGATAGCCTTTGCTACGTCCATAGTAACGGTACCAGATTTGGGGTTAGGCATTAAGCCCTTAGGACCTAAGATTTTACCGATACGACCAACCAAGCCCATCATATCAGGGGTGGTGATGATAACGTCGTAATCAAACCAGTTTTCCGTTTGAATCTTTTGAATCATTTCTTCTGCACCAACAAAGTCAGCACCTGCTTCCTTTGCGATATCGGCTTTTTCACCCTTAGCAAGTACCAAAACTTTAACGTCTTTACCGGTACCGTTGGGGAGAACTAGAACGCCACGAACTTGTTGGTCTGCTTGTTTGGGGTCTACACCCAAGCGAACGTGAAGTTCAATGGTTTCGTCAAACTTTGCTTTTGCTGTGTCAAGAACAAGGTTAATAGCTTCGTCAACTTCGTAAAGTTTAGCGCCGTCAATAACCTTTGCACTGTCAATATATTTTTTTCCGTGTTTCATTTAATTTACCTCCTGTGGTACGTTCGGGGAACTATCCCCTCCCACATAACTTTACTAATCTACGACTTCTACACCCATACTTCTTGCGGTGCCAGCAATCATGCTGATAGCACTTTCCAAAGTGTTTGCATTAAGGTCGGGCATTTTGATTTTTGCAATTTCTTCAACTTGAGCTTTGGTAATTTTTGCTACCTTGTTCTTGTTGGGGGTTGCACTTGCACTTTCGATACCGCATGCCTTCTTAATAAGAACGGGTGCCGGTGGGGTCTTAAGAATGAAAGTGAAAGAACGGTCTTGATAAATCGTCATTACAACGGGGATAATAAGACCTGCCTGATCTTGCGTTTTAGCGTTGAATTCTTTCGTAAAGCCGGGAATGTTAATTCCGTGAGGACCTAACGTTGAACCTACGGGCGGACCTGGTGTTGCTTTGCCTGCGGGCAACTGCAATTTAACGATCGCCGTAACTTTTTTTGCCATAATTGTTACCTCCTATTGTGGTAATAGCGTTGCGCCAGTGAGAAAAAGATTTAACGCAACTCCCACCTATATACCAACGGCGCGTGCCGTTTGTACCAAATTTAAATAATGTATACGCACACGCGTAACGCATACGCGAAATGCTTGCAAGGACATCAACTAGTTAATTGACTTTCCTTAGTTTACAGCCGTAATTTTCTTTACGTGAACGAAATCAAGTTCAACGTCGGTACTTCTGCCGAACATTGAAACGTTAACCATAACTTTTTGGGTGCTTTCGTTAAGTGATACAACCTTACCGACGAAAGATTCTAAAGGTCCAAATACGATTTGAACGTCGTCACCAACGGTAAAGTCAACGTTAACTGCAACTTTTACTAAGCCCATTCTTGCAACTTCTTCATCGGTTAAAGGCAAAGGTCTGCCTTGAGGACCAACGAAACCGGTTACGCCACGGGTGTTAGTTACAAGCCACCAAATATCGTTGCTGTAAATCATCTTTAAGAAAACGTAGCAAGGGAATTTTTTTCTTTCAACAATCTTTTTCTTGCCGTTTGCCTTTTCTTCTAAGGTTTCTTCGGTAGGAATTTGAATTTCGAAAATGTTTTCTTGCAAATTATTGTTTTCAATAAGCTTTTCTAAACTGTCTTTCACCATTGCTTCGTAGCCGGAGTATGTGTGAATGACGTACCACTTTGCGTCTTCTACTGCCATAAAATACCCCTACGCACCAACTGATGGTGAAACAAGTTTTAATAATTCTAAAAGCCCTAAATCGAATAAAGAAATAACGATTAAGAAAGCAAGAACAACGACGATTACGATACCGGTCTTTTTAACAACTTTGCCAAATGAAGGCCAGCTAACCCTTTTGAGTTCTGAGAATACGTCTTTGATTTTGCCACCTAGTCTTTTAAAGAAGTTAGGTTTTTTATCCTTTTTCTTTACCGGTTTTGCTTCCTTTTTGGGAGCGACTGCCTTATCTTCACTAGTTGATAAGAAATCTTTTTCCGGCTTTTTTGATTTTTTTGCCATTTTTTACCCCTTTGCGCCAAATAGCGACTGGTTAAAAATTAAACTTTTACTTAACTACCGACTACTTTGCTTCTTTATGAGTAGTGTGCTTTTTGCAGAACTTGCAATATTTTTGCATTTCTAACCTTTCGGTATCGTTCTTCTTATTTTTGAAAGTATCGTAGTTTCTCTGTTTGCATTCCGTACAAGCGAGAGTGATTTTGTTTCTAGCGCCTTTTGCTGCCATAATGCACCTTCCGAACATGAAAAAATTAACACCCCGAAACCGAGATGCTAATGTATTTTAACAAATAAACAAGTATGTGTCAAGTTTTTTACCCTATTTTTTAAATATTTTAAGGGTTTTTTGCGTCTTTTTTAAGCCTTTTCTACATTTAGAAAAGTTGTCCGCGTTTTTTACCATATCTTGTGGTTTATATGTAATATAAAGTGTCACTTTTAAGTGAGTTTTAAAACAAATTGTTTATTTCAATCTTTTAATTATTCCGTTTTGGCTATGTGGTTTATTATGGGGGTGTAAAAATCTTTGGTGGCGATAATGCTGTTTATAGTTTGTTGCGATAGGGTGGCAATAGGTATATCGTTGTCGAATATAACTATTTCGTTAACGGCTTCTGGGTCTAAAATATCGTAAAGCCGTTTTACCGTTGCCGATTTATCTAGCGCTTGCTTTTTATAAGGGACACCGCGTTTTAATGATAGTGCGCTTGGAAATTCTATCGCGCGAATATATCCCGTATTTTTCACAAACAACCCCGACAAAATAAATAGCGCAAATAATAGAATTGATAAGTTTACGCTGGTAAAACAAGAATATATAAAAAGCGCAATTAAAACGCCCGCCATTACCCCGCCTATAATCCGGCAAATTTTAAGCGCGGTTTTTCTGTCTTTATAGAGTGATATTATAGCGCACAAAACCCTTCCGCCGTCTAGTGGATATGCGGGAATAAAGTTAATTATAGCCATTGAAAAGTTGGCTTCTGCCACTATATCGGTATAGGCGTAAGTTTCGGGGAATATCCACCAAAGCGCAACGAAAAAGACGCCCACAAACAAATTCAAAAATGGGCCTGCAAGTGCAATTTTAATTTCGTCTTTTGCCTTAAGGTTATCAAGGTCGCCAGATACCACCGCGCCAAAGGGCATAAGGGTTATTTTGTTAAGTTTGTACCCCCTATCGTTTGCCACGAAAGAGTGCCCTAGTTCGTGCATTAAGGCGCATATGGTATATATTAAAAATATTAAAAATCTACCCGTTAAAGCATAGTAAAAACCGCAAACGAAGAAAAGTGGATGAAGGGAAAACCTTAACCCGTTCGATTGCGGATTTTCTTTATTATTTTTACTTAATGCAAAGCCTTTTGGGACTTTTGGAATTTTAGGAAGTATTAAACCGCCCATACCACCGTGTCGTCGATAATTTGATAGTTAGATATAACTTTACCGTCCGCGCCCATAAAACACATAGTTGCTTGCTCTTTAACGAACCCTACGGGCAAGGTAGCGTATACCTTATCCCCCGCGCTAGAATAGGCGTAATCTAGCCCGCTAAATACCGAAATAAAGTTTTTGTTGTGGGCAATTTCCACGGTATATTTGCCGTTATCATCAACCGTAACGCTAGTTATCGTGCCGTTTGCAGACGGATAGATACTGCCTGTACCCGAGAAGGTCAAAACGCCTTCTTCCATTTGATAATCGGTTAAATCGCTATCGTTAATTACAGGTGCAAAGTCGGTGTAACTGCGGTTATCTACCTGCGTACTTTCCGTGCCGAACACACCGCGAAGGAACACGTTTACACCGCTGTCGGTATATAGCGCGTTAGTAATAAAAATGGTGGCTATTAAAACGCCGATTATGGCAAGTTGAACGCCAAGGACGGAAATCTTAAATCTGCCTTTTTTCTTTTTATTTTCTATTTTTGCCCGCCTTACGTTACTTGTGGGCTGATATAAATCTTCTATGTAATCGCTTTTAGGAATTTCGGTGTTTTCGCCGTCACCTTGAACGTAATATTCGCCATCCACCACTTGCCCGTTTTGTTGCATATCCGCTTGATTAAGGGGCTCGGGCGTTTGCATATCATCGCAATTTAAGGCGTTAACGTAACTTTGATTTTCAATATCAAGGTTTTCCCTTTCCGCCACGTTTTCTGATTTAACGTCTTCTATCGTTTGTTCGGAAACGATATTTTCAGCGTTGACCTTTTGCAAAAGTTGTTCTTTCACTTCTTCGGGGCGAATTTCCTTTTTACGACGACGGCGCACCTTTTTCGCCGGCTTATAGGTGATATTGCAGGTGTTTACGGGAATTTCAAGCATACTTGCATATTGTAATTTTTCGTTCATAATTTGCTCCTTTACCATTGCTTGTAAAAATATATGAACGCGAAATTAAAGTTATGCTATCAAAAACAAAGAAAAAGCGCACGTATTTGTGCGCTTTTTGTAATTTTTTACCTTTTTATTATTTTTCCAAAAACTTTTGCATAAGCATAACGCCACTTTCTATAAAGTTACCGCTATTTTCCGCTTGTTCTTCCGTATAAGTATTTGCCGTGCCGTTAACCTTTTTGTTGCTTTTATAAATAACGTATGGAACAGGGTCGGCACAATGCGTCATTATAGATATAGGCGTGGGATGGTCTGGGCAAATAAGCATAGCAAAATCTTCTTTGCTTTCTCTTAAATATGAAAGGATAGGACCAACCACCTTTTCGTCAATTTGTTCGATAGAGTAAATCTTCTTTTCCGCATCGCCGTGATGACCGCACTCGTCTGGGGCTTCCATATGAATATAAACGTAATCTACGCCATTTTTAAGTGCATCTATACAAGCGTTTGCCTTGCCCGTAAAGTTGGTATCGTAGTTGCCCGTTGCACCTTCAACTTCTATAACCGACATATCGGCAAGTTTGCCTATGCCTTTAAGAAGGTCAACGGCGGAAATCATTGCGCCCTTTATACCGTAGCGTTCATAAAAGTTTTGCAAAGACGGTTTAGTGCCTTCACCCCAAAACCAAAGTGAATTTGCGGGGCGTTTACCCGCTTTTACGCGTGCGATATTTACGGGGTGGTCTTTTAATATTTGCACCGATTTTTTCATTAAATCAAGGTAAATTTGACCTTGTGCGCTAGTTGGCAAATGCCCTTTTATCGCCTTGCCCGTTATGTCGTGTGGGGGCGTTAAATCGCCTGCGATAGTGCCGTTATCAACCACTAGACAATGGCGATAACTGATACCTGCGTATAGTTTAAGGGCGCTAGTGTTAAGTTCTTTTGCTAGCGTTTCTATAAGTGCTTTTGCTTCTTCAGTAGAAATTTCGCCCGCGCTGTAATCTACCATAGTTTTATCTTCAAAAACTTCTTCTTCGGTTAAGGTTACTAAATTTGCGCGCGCGGTAACGTCGGTATCTTTTAAGGATATACCGATAGACGCCGCTTCTAAGGGGGAGCGCCCCGTGTAGCATTCTTTAATATCATAGCCTAAAACGGAAAGGTTAGCTACGTCGCTACCCGGTTTTACCCCGCAAGGTACAGTTTTACAAAGCCCTATTTCAGAAATAGGACAAAGGGAATCTATATTAGGTTTTTTTGCAAGCATTAGGGGGGTTTTGCCGTTTAACGAAGGTTGGCGATAATCCGCCATACCGTCCCCTAAAATTACCACGTATTTCATTATAAATCACTCCAAATAACAGGCAAAGTGCCGTGTGTGATAAGATATTGATTTGCTTTGTTAAAATGCCCGTTGCCGAAAAATCCGTTGTAAGCGGAAAGCGGGCTTGGGTGCGCGCTTTCTAAAACCAAGTGTTTAGTTTGGTCTATAAGTGCCTTTTTACTGCGGGCGTTACTGCCCCAAAGGATAAAAACAACCCCTTTACGAAGGTTAGAAATCTTTTTGATTATACCGTCTGTAAACTCTTCCCACCCCTTGCCTTTATGAGAGTTGGCGTTGTGTGCGCGAACTGTTAAACAGGTGTTAAGAAGAAGTACGCCTTGTTCCGCCCAACGCGTTAAGTCGCCGTGAGTGGGCATTTCTTCACCCGTTTCTGCGGAAATTTCTTTATAGATATTTACAAGGGACGGGGGTTTTTGAACGCCTTTAGGCACGGAAAACGATAAGCCCATTGCTTGACCTTCTTCGTGATAAGGGTCTTGCCCCAAAATTACCACCTTTATATCGTTAAACGCCGTTTTTTTCATACTGTTAAAAATATCGTTCATAGGCGGATATACCGTTTGAGTGAAATATTCTGTTTTCAAAAATTCTCTAAGCGATTTATAGGTGGGCGAAGAAAATTCTTCTTGCAATATGCTATCCCATTCTTCAGTAATTTTAACCATATATATATTTTATCATTTTGTTTTGACAAAAGCAATATAATTTTATATACTATTGGCAAGGTTTTTATATGAATTATTTTGACGTTATTATGGTAGGACTCGCGCTATCTATCGACGCGTGCGCCTTAACAATAGCAAATTGCACCGCCTATAAAGACGCGCTTACTAGAAAAAAGGCGTGGCGTATGCCCGCCACTTTTGCGCTTTTTCAAGGCTTAATGCCGTTAATAGGTTTTTTCGTTGGCGGGCTTTTTGCAAAATATTTACAAGCGGCAAGCGGATATATAACTAGTGCCGTATTCTTTATTCTTTGCGGTAAAATTATTTTCGATATAATTAAAGAACGCCGTGAACTAAAAGAAGTTGGCAAAGATGCGGATAATAAAAACGGGGGCGCAAAGTTTACCGTGCCCACACTTTTAATTCAAGCGGTGGCAACAAGCATAGACGCGTTAGTTATAGGCGTTACTATGAGTATGGGGATATCAATGCCCATCTATATTGCCGTATTAATTATTGCCGGAATAACCCTTGTTTTAGTAACCCTTGCCCTTCTTGTAGGAAAAGGACTTGGCGCACTTTTTGGAAAATACGCTAATTGGGTGGGCGCGTTTATATTGTTTACCCTTGCCGTTAAATCTTTAATAGAAGCGATTATAGGTTAACCTATAAAGTAGGCACACAAAATCCAAAATATTAAATTTCTAAAACAAAACCCCCGACTTTTTGTCGGGGGTTAATTTTTTTGTTACGCCAAATTACTTTTGGGTTTTTGCGTATTGTTCGTAGAAGGGAAGATACTTTCTGGTGTTGTAAAGCATTTCGTTAAAGAGTGCGCGTGCATCTTTTAATGAAAGGTTTACGTTGGGGTCGTTAGCAAATGCTTGGAAAGCAAGTTCATAATCACCGCTGATAGCAGCGTCGATAATTGCTTCTTGGTTTTGAGCAACCCTAGTTACCATAGAGTTAACAACGAAAGGTAACTTGCCTGCACATACGGGGCGAACTTCATCGCTACCAAAGAACGCGTTGGTTTCAACAACTATACCTAAAGGCATGTTTTCCATTTGACCACGGTTAGGCATGTTTACGTTAGTTATGAAAGATTCTAAACCTAAAAGTGCTTTCATTTGACGAACGCTTTCTTCACCCGTTTTGTAGAATTCAAAAGGTTCACCGTTAGCACGGTTGTTTTGAACTTCAATTCTCCATGCTAAGTCTTCTTTTCTCCAAGAAACAGGGGTTAAACCGAATTTCATTTCTGCAACGCGGTCTGGAGAAGAGAGATACCAACTGCCAGGGGTGAATTCTGCAAGGTGACGGTCGCCTGCTGCAGCGATTACGCCGTAACGTTCGTAAAGGTCGAACTTAACTAATTCTAAAGTATCGAAAGCGCCGTTTGCCCAGTGTCCACCGTCGGGGCTAACGCCTTCTGGGTGGTCTTTAATGTATTCGCCGTAAAGGGGCATAAGGTCGTGCCCTTTGCAACTTGCTTTATCTATCCAAGTGAAGTGGTTGATACCTAAAACGTTAATCTTAATATCGTCGCGGGTAGCCTTGATGCCAAGTTTTTCATCGGCAACTTTAGCCAAGATTTCTTGAGTGCCGAAAACTTCGTGACAGCAACCGAAAGCCTTAATTCCTGGGAAACCCCTGTAAAGAGCAGCAACGAGCATTGCCATTGGGTTAGTAAAGTTAATTACCCAAGCGTTAGGACAATATTTTTCAATTTCTTTAGCGTAGCCGTAGAAAATTGGAACAGCCCTTAAAGCACGAACGCAACCACCAGGACCGGTAGTATCGCCAACTGATTGGTAAATACCGTATTTTTCGGGAGCGTGTACGTCGCTTTCCATTTCGTCAAAAGTGCCGGGAAGAATTGACATAATAACAAAGTCTGCTCCTTCTAAGCATTCTTTTGAATTATCGCAAGAGATATATTCCCATTTACCTACAACGTCTTCACGTGCGGTTAAAAGATTACCGATTTTAGCGTTTTTGTCTGAAGCATCTTTATCAATATCATAAAGATAAACTTTACCTGCTAGAGCGGGTTCTTGTGCTAAGTCGCACATAAGGTTTCTTGCCCAACCACGACTGCCGCCGCCGATAAAGGCAATTTTAAGATTTTTAACGTCGTTCATCACCATTCTCCTATTAGAACAAAATTGTAAATATATTCTACACTTTTTTTATAAAAGTGTAAATCGTTTTTGAGTGTTTTGTACAAAATTTTCAAAAAAAAGTGCAAACATAAAGTTTTCGGTCAATTTTTTTGACGGGCTTTTGATTATGTGTTGATAACCTGTCGTTTTTGTCTTTATTTCTGCCCTTTTTTCTTTTTTAATTCTACGATAAATTATATCGTTAAAACAAGGCGCGAATTATGCCAAGCGCTTTGCAATGGCTTGTAAAAATTCCCTTGAATTAAGTTTAACGGGGGTTACGCCTTCTTTTTTGAATAAGCCTACTAAGTCGCCCGTCATTTCGCCACCTTCGATTGTGTCGATAGTTGCCTTTTCAAGTTTATCGGCAAAAGCCACAAGGTCTGGGGTGCAATCTAGTTCACCGCGCTTTCTTAAAGCACCGCTCCAAGCAAATATAGTTGCAACGGGGTTAGTTGAAGTGGGTTCGCCCTTAATATACTTATAGTAGTGTCTTGTAACCGTGCCGTGTGCCGCTTCATATTCGTAAATGCCGTCTGGAGAAACTAAAACGCTTGTCATCATGGCCAAACTGCCGTATGCGGTGGCAACCATATCACTCATAACGTCACCGTCGTAGTTTTTGCACGCCCAAACGATACCGCCTTCACTTCTTACGATACGCGCAACAACGTCGTCGATTAAGGTGTACATATATTCAATGCCAGCTTTTTCAAACTTTTCTTTATATTCGTTTTCGTAAACTTCGTTAAAGATTGCCTTGAAGTTGCCGTCGTAAACTTTACTAATAGTATCTTTAGTTGAAAACCAAAGGGGAAGTTTTAAATCTAGCGCATAGTTAAAGCAAGCGCGTGCGAAACTCTTAATAGACTTATCGGTATTATGCATTGCGCAAACTACACCGCCGTCTTTAAAATCGAATATTTCTTGAACGGTTTTATTGCCGTCTTTATCGGTATAAACAAGTTCTGCCTTGCCAACGCCTGCCTTACCGTCTACCGCCTTATAAATATCGCCGTAAGCGTGGCGGGCAATAACGATAGGTTTTTTCCAAGTGGGAATATACGGGGTTATGCCGTCAACTAAAATAGGTGCGCGGAAAACCGTGCCGTCAAGTAGCGCCCTTATAGTACCGTTAGGGCTTTTATACATTTTCTTAAGGTTATATTCTTCTACGCGTTGAGCGTTGGGGGTTATGGTTGCGCACTTTACTGCAACGCCATATTTTTTGGTTGCTATCGCGCTATCTACCGTAACTTTATCATCAGTTTTGTCGCGCTCAACTAAACCTAAATCGTAATATTCCGTTTTTAAATCTACAAACGGTTCAATAAGTATTTCTTTTATCCACGACCATAAAATTCTGGTCATTTCGTCGCCGTCCATTTCAACTAGCGGTGTTTTCATGAAAATTTTGGACATAAAAAAATCTCTCCGTGTTTTTTTAATAATTGTAACACAGAGAGTTTTATTTTACAAGTGTTTTGCCCCTTTGCTACCGCTAAAAGACAAAATTTTAGTGGAATATTTTTTTATAGTCGTGCTTTCCGCCGCCCAAGAAATTTCCGCTAGTGAAACCATCTTCGTAAGCATTTTTGAAAACTCTTTCAAGGTATCGCAAAATAGATAATACGCAAGTGAGCCCGGCACGGAATTTATTTCGTTTAAATATACTTTATCGTCTTGCAAAAAGTAATCTATTCTAATAACGCCATCGATAGATAACGCGTCGTAAACTTTAGCGGTTATCGTTTGAATTTTTCTAGCGATTTTTTGTGGGATATTTGCGGGGAATTCTCTATCGCCGTCAACGTATTTATCGTCAAAAGTTAAAACGCCAGACTTCGATAAAGGTTTTTCGCACAAAGAAACGATTATATCCCCCTTTTCATTGCGATAGGCGGCGCAGTTTATTTCGCTAAAATTTTCTAGCGCGTTTTCCACTATTACCCTAGTTCCAAAGCGCAAAGCGTAGTTTATACCGTTAGATAACTCTTTTTCGTCTTTCGCCACCGTAATGCCTATGCTAGAGCCACCACAATTTGGCTTTACTATCATGGGAAAGTTAAGGTTTTTAAGTGCTTTTTCCTTTTCGGTAATAGAAGATAGCGTTACACTCTTAACCGTTTTTACACCTATTCCTTTTAAGAAAATTTTAGTTGCGCTTTTATCTATACTGATAGAAGACGCTAAAAGACTTGGCGATGCAAAGGGAACGGAACAAAGTTTTAGTAAGCCCGCTAAACTTCCGTCCTCACCCCTTTCGCCGTGCATACAGTTTATCGCACACGCTATATCGCACAACTTTTTTAACTTATTTTCCCCTTTGCCTTTTATCGCGTATAGAGAGTTGCTAGAAGGTATCATTATTACGGGTGTAAGGTTTTTAAGATTTAACTCTTTATATCCGTCTAAATCTTTAAGGATATCGCCCGTGTACCACTTGCCGTCCGTATGAACGTAGATAGGAACTCCGTTATACTTAGCCCCGTCTAAACTGTTTATGGTAAGAACACCCGTTATTACTGAAACGTCGTGTTCTACCGACATTCCGCCAAAAAAAACCGCTATATTTTTCATTAAAAAAACACCTCCGCTTTTTGTTGCTTTGGTGTTTTAATATTTTTAGCGTTAGTTTTTAATCGTTGCGCAAGGTTAATTACGCGGTTAATCTAAAATTAATTAAGGTAACTATCCGCGCCTGTTTAGTTATAGTTATCGGGCAAGTCGTTTTCAAACAAAACTACGTCCCCTTCCGCTAAAATTTCGTTTAGGTCTTCGTTTGCCTTGTTAAGTGATTTTGCAAAACGGATATTTTCGCGATTCATACCGCCTTCTATTAAACCGCTTACTATCATTTCGGCATTGTGAGTGCCTATAACGAATACTATATCGGCGTGTTTTGCCAAAAGTTTGCCAAATTCCATATTAGCAACGTTTTCCATTCTGCCAAGTTCTACTAGCCCTGGGGTTAAAACGATTTTTCTACCTTCAAAGGTATCTAAAACTTCCATGGCGGCGCGCGTGCCGTCTACGTTACTATTATAACTGTCGTCAATAATTATTATATTCTTGTTGTTGGGTAAAAGTTCTAGTCTATGCCCTACCGATTTAATACGGTTGATACCCTTTGCAATTTCATCTGCGCTAAGCCCAAGTTTATATGCAACCGCCGCCGCAAGACAAATGTTTCTTACGCTGTGTTTACCAAGTAATACCGTGTTGCACATTACCGTTTGTTCACCCTTTATGCAAAGGTTAAAGGTAGTACCGCGCGCATCGGTAACTACGTCTACCGCGGTAACTAAGTTATCCATTTCGCCCTTTTCCGTTTGCCCCATACCAGCAAGGTATTTTTCACCGTTAAAGCGGTTGTAAAGTTCTATAGCACAGTCGTTGTCAGTAGAGAAAAAGCCCTTTCCACCATATTCGCTTATGGCGTCGAAAAGTTCGTATTTAGTGTTTTTTGTAACTTCTATACTGCCAAAGGTTTCTAGGTGTTGGTTGTTAACCCCCGTTAAAATAGCATAGGTAGGTTTAACGATATGCGCAAGAGCCTTTATATCCCCTTTATAGCGCGCACCCATTTCAGCAATAAAAATATCGTGAGTGCTATCTAAACGCTTTACGGCAAGGGATATTCCAAGCGGTGTATTAAAAGACGCGGGCGTTGATAATACCCTATATTTTTGCGATAAAATGGTGGTTAAAATTTCCTTAACACTAGTTTTAGCGTAACTGCCCGTAATACCTATTTTAATCACGTTAGAGTGGTCTAAAATATGCGTTGCCTTTGCAACGTAATGACGGCGAACTACTTCTTCAAAAGGTTCGTTAATGCAATACGCTATGAAAAGTAGCCACGGCGTTAATAACGGCAACAAACAAATAATTGCAAAGCGCAAAAGCCCGAAAACTTCGTCGCCGATAATAAACGCTAGATAGTTAAGCAAGGTTACAAGTCCAAAAGTAACCACCGCCAAGCACAAAAAGTAAGTTATTGAAAGCCTTATTAGGCGTTTTGTCTTTTTGAGTGGAACTTTTACGTTAACGCTTGATTCCGATTTAATATATAGCGCACCGAATAAAAAATATGAAATAAAGCCGATATATGATGCGAAAGTTTCGCCAAGCATACCCGAAAAGCACATATTAAGCACGCAGAAGAATAACACGCCCAAAAGACAAAGTAGCATAAGTCTTTTAAAATATGGCGTTTCTGGGCTAGAAACCCACTTAAAGTATCTTTTATATTTATAACCGCCTTGTTGAAGGGCAAGCATAAACTTTAGTGAAGATAAAAAAAGTAAGGCAGCGTTAAGCAGACTGAATACGATGTATACAGCCAACTGCCAGCCCGTAAATAACTCTGAAAAATTCGTTACGTTTATAGGAAACATAATTATATTAGAGTAAAAACTCTTTTACCTCCACGTTAAATTTTGCGCTTTTATCAATAAAGCAAAAATGCCCTGCGTTATCGTAAATTGATAGTTTAGAATTTTTAATTCCTTTATTTAACCGCTTTGCCATATACACGGGCGTTTCTTTATCACGCTTGCCGAATATCAAAAGCGTTTGGTTTTTAATTTTAGGTAGATATCCGTCTAAATGTTCGTTTACAATCTTTTTGAAACTCTCTTGCATCACGGGTGATAGCGCTTGGTAATCCTTTGAATAAAACCTTGTTAACCTTTCTTTTGGAACAAACCGTTTTGCCACCTTAAACGCGGTGCGCCTTATCACCTTTTTGACGGAATTTTTAGGCTTTAACCCAGCCGCGCCCGTAAGCACCATTTTATCAAAAATTTCGGGGTTTTCCCCCGCCATTTTAATGGCTATTCTACACCCGAAAGAGTGCGCTATAACGTGCGGTTTAAAGATATTGTTTTCCTTTAGATAGGTTTTAACTTCTTTTATATAATCGTCTAGCGAATAAGGATATGGCATATCTAAATTTTCGCCAAAACCCTTAAGGTCAAAACAAAAAACTTGAAAATCCTTTTTAAAATAGGCTAGTTGATAAGAAAAAGTTTTTGACGACGCTAGATAGCCGTGCAAAAAAATTATCGGCTTTTTTTCCTTTTTCTCTTTAGTATAAGCACGGTTAAATACTGTACTTATATTAACTCCTTTTTTAATACCAACGCGTCTTCCCCGTCGGCATAATATTTTTTACGGGTGGAAATCTCTTTAAAATCGCACCCTTTATATAGGGAAATCGCTGGGGTGTTAGATGCGCGAACTTCAAGTAAAATACTTTCCACGCCCTTTGATTTTAACTCTTTTTCTAGTTTAAGTAAAAGTGTTTTAGCAATACCCTTTTTGCGATAAGAAGGGTTTATAAAAACGCTTTCTATATCGGCAAAATCTTGAACGTGCGTTGCCGTTATAAAGCCAATCTTTTCACCGCCACTCTTAGCAATATAGCCACAAAAACCACCGTTATTAAAGGAATTTAACACCATTTGCTTTGACCAACCGTCGCTAAAACCAAAGTCCTTAGCGCTAGCAATAAAGTCGGCGTCGCTAGTGGTGATTTTTATTAATTCTATATCCGCTTTTACACGAGTTTTTTCGTCCTTAACCATACTGCTATCCATTATGGTCTACCTTCTTCCGCTTGGCTTTTTCTAACGTATAAGGGGGCTAAATCGTCTAGATTACTAGAAACTTTGTCAAGGTTACTTTCTATTGCTTCTATCAAGCCTTCGGCAACGGAAACGACGGTTACGTTTAAGCCTTCTATTTCTTCAAAGGCTAAAAATTCGTATTCGGCATTTAGGGGCAAAAGGTCTTCTTTTAAGATATAGCACGGGGGCAAAATTACTTTGCCGTCGCTATAGCCACAAGCGTAAAAACCGCCGTGTCCAGCGTTGATTATCGCCATAACCTTGCCACTTTTTTTATTATATGCGATAGTATCGAAAGAAGTTATTGAAAGGTAAGGCAAGTTTTTGGCAAAACATAACGCCTTTACCGTGGAAACGCCTATCCTTATACCCGTAAAAGAACCCGCGCCAACAACCGTTGCGATAAAGTCAAGGTCGTCTAGCGTTAGGTTTATTTTATTTAACATTTCTTCCGTTTTTACCATAACTTCAACAGAGTGCTTTACCCCGCAGTTTTCATCGCTGTAAACTAAAGGCGAAGTGCCGTTACAAACGGCTATGGTAAGATTTTTACCGCTAGTATCTATTGCAAGATATTTCATAGGATAATTTTCCTTTCGTTTTCGCTAATCTTTTGTATAACCACGCGCTTAACGTCCTTTGGCAAAACGTCTATAATATTTTCCGCCCATTCGATAAAGCAGATATTATCGCCGTTAAAGTAGTCTGTAAGTCCAAGCATAACGGCGTCTTCCCCACAAGATAGCCTATAGCAATCGTAGTGGTAGATAAAATCGCCGTAAACGTTAAGATAAGCGTAGGTGGGGCTTGTAACTTCATCTTGTATATTAAAGTGCTTTGCAATACCCTTTACGAAATGAGTTTTACCTGCACCAAGGTCGCCAGATAGAATAACCACGTCACCTTTATTTAGTTGTTTGGCGTATTCGATAGCGATTTTTTCGGTATCTAAAACGCTTTTTGAAATTAATTCCATCTTTAACCTTTACACCCCCTGCGTTTTAGGGCGCACGTTTTTACTATTTTAATTTAATCTTTTCAAAAATGCTAGCCACTCTCTTATACAAAATAATGGTTAACATACTTATCGTTACAACTTTAATTCCGTTAAGAATCAAAACGGAAATATACCACTTATACCCATAGAAAAAGTCATATGGGGTAATGGGCATTTTATACATCCAAATAAAGAAGGGAACGTTTATAAACCTGTTGACTACAAGTGATAAAACTATTTGAAGAATAGAGCCAACCAAAAGCCCTATACCAACGTTTTTTAACCCCTTTTTATATTTATATAAAATTGAAGGGAATAAAACGTAAGCGGTGGTTAAAATTATGTTTGCGCATTCACCTACGCCCATAGTAGTTCCAACAAAAAGGTGCAACGCTTCTTTTAACACCGTTACGATAACGGCGGCGAGCGGACCGTACATAAAACCTGCAAGCATTACGAAAACGTTAGAAAAATCTAGTTTTAACACGTTTGCGGGCGGTGCTGGGAAAATGGGTATTTCTATTAAATACGCCGCGAAAGATAGCGCGGTGAAAATAGCCATACCGGCAATTTTTCTAGTAGTGAAAAGTTTTTCTTTTTTATTGTTTTTCTCTAGTTGGCTTGTCATAAAAAACGCCCCTTTTATTTTTAGGGGCAAAAAGAAAAGCAAAAGATAATAAATGCGGAAAAACCCACCATTTATAGACTCTTTTCCCATCCGGACTATAACCGTCGGTTTCGGAATTTAACCGAATCAACCCTAAAAGAGTTCGCAGACTATACTGCCGATAGGGAATTTCACCCTGCCCCAAAGAATCAATTATAATATATAACTAAATGATAAATTTGTAAAGTATTTAAGGCTTGATAGTTTAATAAAGTTAAAAAAGTTAATTGCCGAAAGAATAAAAAACAAAATAACGCAATTATTAACAAATACCGCCCCTATTTTAACTTTTCCCTTTGGTATGCTTAAACAAAAAGGGTTAAGGGAAATAATTATGGGTGCATCTTTTATAACGGGTTTATCTTGTATATTTTTATTATTCGCAGTATCGGTAGTGCTTGTTATAGGGGTAAAATATACCTATTTTGCCCTGCTTAAACTATTTGCAACCGAAAGCGCTAAACCTTCTGCCGTGCGCAAAAGAAAGCGAAAACCCAAAGAGATTAAACCGCCCGCGCCACCCGCCGTTAGAAGTATTGAAATCAACCCCGAAGAAATTGATAGAATTTACGTTAAAAAGGTGGGATAGCGCTATATAGCATTATTAAACTTTCGCTACGTTAAATACTTTTTCGTTGATAAAATTAATTGATAAAAATAGTTAATAAAATTAAGCGCATCTATACGGTGCGTTTTATTTTTAGAATTTTTCAACGTTACTTTCGTCGCCCCAAAGTTGTTCTAAGTGATAAAACAACCTTGATTCGTCGTTAAAGATATGCACAATAACGTCGCCGTAATCTAAAACTGCCCAACGACCTTCGCGCACCCCTTCTTTACGGGTGGGCGAAACGCCGTGATTTTTTTCAATATCTTCTTCTAAGTGGCCGATAAGCGCGCGGGTATGCGTCATTGACCTGCCGTCTGCCACAACGAAATAGTCTGCAATCGAAGTCTTTTCTTTAACGCAAATGCAAACGACGTCTTCTGCCTTATAGTCCTTTAATAAATTGCAAATTTCACGTGCAAAATCTTTACTTTCTATCATTATTTTTCTCCTTCATTAACGTAAAAATTATAAGTGTTTATAGTTTCTTTATAAATGGGCGTGCCCTTATTCTTTAGGTGAATAAGTTCTTCCCTTAAACATTCTTTAAAACAAAAATCAAAATCTTTTTCGTATAGGTCGCGCAAATATTCCACGCCTTCATAGTCGCGCCCTTCTTCTACCATATCGGCAACTAAAATAAGTTTTGCTAGCGTGCTCATATTCGCCTTGCCGGAAGTATGATAGCGGATAGCATCTAAAATTTCTTCATCTTCTATCCCAAGCACCTTTTGGGCAACGTAAGCGCCCAAAAACGCGTGAACTACCGGTTTTGGAACGTCACTTTCAATAGTGAAGTCCTTAAAATCTTTGGGGTCTAAATATTTAGCGCAATCGTGTAACATTGCGGTAGTTAAAACCTTATTAGCGTCAAGTTTAAGTTCTTTAACCTTGCGCATAGCACAGTCCACAACGCCCGCCGTGTGTATACGGCGCTTTTCCGTCAGCACCCTTTTTAAGAACTCCGTGTAAAAGTCCCCTTTATATAAACCTTTTTCTTCAATATAGTTTGCAACGCGTGGGCAAGTTAGCGAAGATATATCAAGCCCTAAAGATGCGTAAATTCTTATCTTAGTGGAAGAAAAAGCCTTGCCGTCGTAACCGATTTTTATAAAACTTTTACCAAAGTTCTTTAAAAAATATTCTTCTTCTGCCTGATAGTCGGTGAAAAAATCGTCCCTGCCGAAAACACAAAGGTCGCACGCCTTAAGTATACGGTCTGGGTTGCGCCAAGTCTTAAAATCGGTAAGCATATCCCCCCCGACTATAAAGTAAAGGTGGGCGGATAATTTTTCCTTAAAATGCTCTACCGTAAGGTAGGTATAACTTTTGCCCTGTTTTTCAATTTCAAAGTCGCTAACTTCAATTTTATCGTCATCTAAAAAGGCAAGTTTAAGCATATTTAGCCTATCTTGTGCCGGCGCGGGAATAATTTCTTTATGCGGTGGCAAATAGGTTGGCATTATTATAAGTTTGTCAAGATTAAGCGCTTTAACCGCCTTTTTGGCAAGATTGATATGCTCTAAGTGAACGGGGTTAAAAGTTCCGCCTAAAATACCGATTTTTTCCATGCTTTTATTATTGCACATTTTACCGATAAAATCAACTTTTAATCGCTTTTTATAGGGGGCAAAAGTTTAATAAAGTTATAAAAATTAAAAATGCGGGTATAATTACAAAAAATATTTTTTAACGGCGAATTGTTTCGTTTAATCTTTAATTTAACCTAGGATATGCCTACGCGCTTGCCGTTAACTAAATCTTTCAAGGTGAATATATGAAAAATATTACCCTGCCCGTTGTTTTAGACTGTATTTTAACTTCTTTTACCGCCTTTTTACTTTCTTTCGTGCTAGTTAGTTATGGCATTGAAAAGCCCTTTTCTTATATAATTGCCGTATGTATAGGCATATTATTTGGGCTTATGGCGTTTAAGTTTTTCACGGGGAAACAAAAGGATATTAAACTTAAAAAAAGTGAAGAAAGCCTTTGCCAAAAGGTTATAATTGAACTTTGTTTTAACAAAAAAGAATTTGCAGAGCAACTGTTTTTTAAGGTCTTTCAGTTAAAAAACCTTAACCCCGTAAAGCGTTTTAACGGAATTTATATAGAGAGTGAAAAAAAGGTGCATTACTTTTTATTTTCTTTCGACGGGGTTAAAAAAAGTCAAATAGTAAAAGCGTTTAATATGGCGGGCAAAGAAAATGAAACGGTTATTTGGGCAGATAATTTTAATAAAGATATAGTTGATTTTACTACTAAATTTAACGGACGCGTTAGTCTATGCGACGGCAAGAAAGCCTTTTTAACTTTAAAAGAATTTGACCTTTTACCCAAAGGATTTTGCCCCGTTGCAAGCGTGGTGAAAGCTAAACCTAATATAAAACTTAATATACTAAACAAGAAAAAGGCAAAAAACTATTTACTTTTTGGCGTTACCTTTTTGATTATGAGTTATTTTGTGTATTTTAAGGTTTATTATATCGTTTTCGGGTGTTTATTTTTAGCGCTATCGCTAGTTGCTATTTTATTTGGCAAAAATAATAAACCCGCCTAGGCTTAGCGTGTAACTGCCTAGCCTTAGCCTTAAACCGCCCCCACATACTTTGCATATCGCATCTATTTGTAGACCACACCAAAAGTTAAAATTGACATATAAAAGATAAAATGCTATACTTTTATGGTAGAGGTGACAAAATGACTGATATGGAACTTTTTAAGAAGGCCCTTGCTAAAAGAAGTGAAGCGCAAAGCGAAAACACAAAAAAAGAAGGGATTGAAAGCACGATATTAAAAGAAATTTGTGAAATAGAAAAGCGTGAAAAGGTAACCATTTTGTACTGCGCGCTATCAGGCAGTAGAGCGTGGGGTTATAACGCGTTAGATAGCGTTTACGAAGTGCGCTTTATATATAAGCGAAACGAAACTCTTTCCGAAACGGACGGCGACAAAACTAGCAATAAAAGAGATGAAATTCGTTGGCAAAAAGATGGCGTGCTTGATATTAACGGATGCGATATAAAAAAGGCAACCGACCTTATAAAAAATTCTAACCCGACTATTTACGAGTGGAGCGTTTCCCCCACCGTTTATAAAAGGTCTTTAGAATGGCAACAAATAAGTGAAAATATTAAAAACCACTTTTCCGTTAAAGAAACGCTTATACAATATTTAGATATACTAAGCGCAAAATCGCGCGGTTTATTAAAACAAGAAAAAATTAAAATAGACGATTATTTTGAAGTTTTAATTCCCTTGCTTTGCTGTAAGCACTTAATAAACGCCAACTCTTTCCCTAAATTAAACGTTGCTTATTTAATGGAAAACTACCTTGAATTAGACGTTAAAACTGAGGCTAATAACCTTTTGCAACTTAATTTATCGTCGACAAAATCCCCTCTCATTGAAAAAAATAGCCTTATTGACGGCTTTATAGAAAAAACCGTTTTAGAGATGAAAGATTATATAAGCGCACTATAAATATAAACCTAGAACACGCGCCTTAACAAAGAAAAAATATTAAATAAAACAAAAAGTGGTTTGTTTTTCAACAAACCACTTTCTTTTTTTAAATTTGTCGTTAATCTAGTCCTTTTTATTAAAACTCTATATGGTTAATCTTTTCGTTTTTGCTACGGCGGTAAAATACTAGTTTTCTACCCGTTGCGCACACGAATTCCGCACCTAAAAGGTTTGCAATTTCAAAACCCGCGTCCTTTGGAACTAGACCGGAATTTTCTAAAACGGTAACCTTAATTAGTTCGCGTTTTTCAATGGCTAAATTAAGGCTTTCTATAAGCGCATCGTTAACGCCAAGTTTACCAACTTGGGTTACGGGCTCTATTGTTTGCGCCAAAGAGCGCAATTTACTTCTTTGTTTACTGTTTAACATAATTTATCCTTTTTGGCGTTTACGCCTTTGTTTATTAAAAATTAATCTATAAGTTCAAATTCTTCGCCACCGATAATGATGGTTGACTTGTCCGTTGCACCCATTTTGCGAAGTTCATCAATAATGCCCCTATCGCGCAATACTTTGTGCAAGTATGCAAGAGAGTTCATATCGTCCATAACAACGTTGCGCTTTAACACTTCTACAAGCGTGCCTTCGATAACGAAGGTTTCCCCTTCCTTAAAGATATCGTAGTCAAGCCTATCGGGTTTAACGTAATTAAATTCTTCAAATTCAAGCGGTTTTACGGGGGGAAGTTTTTCTAGCACCTTAAAGATTTCCCCTTTAAGTTTATCTAATCCTTCACCCGTGATAGCAGATATAGGAACGATTTTTCCCTTGCGACCAAGTTTTTTCTTAAACTCTGCAAGTCGTTCTTCCGCATCGTACATATCAAGTTTATTTACCGCGATAATTTGCTTTAATTTTGCTAAAGCGGGGCTGTAATTTTTAAGTTCCGCGTTTATTTTAAGGTAATCTTCATAAGGGTCTCTACCTTCAACGCCAGAGATATCTACAACGTGAACTAGCATTCTAGTACGTTCTATGTGGCGCAAAAACTCTATGCCAAGCCCTGCACCGTCGCTTGCCCCTTCGATAAGACCGGGGATATCTGCAACGATAAACTGATTATCGTAATAATCACATACGCCAAGGTTTGGGGATAGTGTTGTAAAATGATAGTTTGCAATCTTTGGGCGGGCGCGGGTAATCTTAGATAAAATAGTGGACTTGCCAACGTTGGGGAAACCGACCAAGCCTACGTCTGCAATAGTCTTAAGTTCTAAAACTACGCGCTTAGTTTCCGTCTTTTCGCCCGTTTGTGAAAAGTGGGGGGCACGACGACGTGAATTTGCAAATTTAGCGTTACCTTTACCGCCTTCGCCACCGACTAAAACAACTTTCTTTTGTCCTTCATAGAACATATCGGCAATTATATTTCCGCTTTCATAGTCTTTGATAACGGTGCCTAGGGGAACTTTTAAAATAAGGTCTTCACCAGACTTGCCAAAACAGTCCTTAGGCCCACCGTTTTCGCCGTTTTCGGCAACGAATTTATTTTTGTAATAATAATCCGCAAGGCTTGTAACGTGCTTGTCCGCAAGGAAAATTACGTCGCCACCTTTACCGCCGTCGCCACCGTCAGGACCACCGCTTACCTTTCCTTTATAATGAATAAAAGAAGTAATGCCGTTTCCGCCGTTACCTGCTTTAATATTTATTTTTGCTCTGTCTATAAACATAAATCACCTTTTTATATTCTTCTGGCAAAGTTCTTTTATCGGGCACTCTATACAGTTTGGGTTTTGAGCCTTGCAATAACTTCTGCCAAGGTAAATCAAATAATGATGGGCGCGCGACCAATCTTTTTTGTCGATTGCTTTCATAAGCGCCTTTTCCGTTGCCAAAACGTTAGTTTCTTTTGCAAGTCCTATTCTGTTAGAAACCCTAAAAACGTGGGTATCCACCGCGATAGCATCACCCTTAAACGCCACGCTATACACTACGTTAGCCGTTTTTCTGCCAACGCCTGCTAGGGTGCGAAGGTCTTGCAAATTGTTTGGAACGTTGCCGTTAAACTTATTTATAATATCCGCCGTTGCGCTTAAAATATGCCCCGCCTTAGACTTATATAGCCCGCAAGAGAATATATATTTTTCAAGTTCTATCTGAGAGAGTGTAATTAACTTTTCCGGCGTATCGTAATCTGCAAAAAGACGCGCGGTAACTTTATTAACACGCTCGTCTGTACATTGTGCCGATAAAATTACGGCGACAAGCAACTGATAGGGTGTATTAAAGTTAAGTGCAGGTTTATCGGTAAAAATGCCCGAAAGCCTGTCTATTATAGCCTTTACCTGTGCTTTTTTCATAAGTTCTCCTTAATGATTTTAGCACAGGAAAAGACTTTTTACAAGCAAATTTATATACTTTTGACTATGCGCGTGCCGTGAACTTCCTTTACAAGAAAAAATCCCGCAAAGGACGAAAGGTTTACGGCGTTTACCATATTCTTAACGGTATATAAAGCCGTTTTAGAGATTTCTACCGAAAGTCCGCACCCAACCCCCGCTTCTTTTGGGGTGTTAACAATGTGGTTTGTTATGCCGTATCCACCCAAAAAGTTAGAAAATTTTACCGTGTGAGCGCGCGAACGAAAGGCTACGATTATACTTTCCATATTTTTCTCCTTTGCATAAAAGGAATATTATCCCATACAATATAATATTAACTTTAAATATATTTTGTTACGGATGGTGGTAAAATGATTTATTTTGATAACGCTGCGACGGGTGGATTTAAACCGCAAAGAGTAATTGACGCTTGCACTACGGCTATAAAATATCTAACGGCTAACCCCGGCAGAAGTGGGCATAGGCTATCGGTTACGGGGGCGGAAACCATATCTAACACTAGGCAAGCGGTTGCCGAAACTTTTGGCGGAACGGCTGATAGGGTTATCTTTACAAAAAATTGCACGGAAAGTTTGAACACGGCTATCTTTGGTTTATGTAAGGCGGGCGACCACGTTATAACCACCGTTTTTGAACATAATTCCGTTCTTCGTCCCCTATTTGCCCTAAAAAACGCGGGGGTAATTTCGCTTAGCGTAGTTGCACCAAAATTAAGCGAAGTTGAACTAGAGCAAAGCAAGGTTACTCCAAAATTAAGCGAAGAAGAACTAGAGCAAAGCAAGGTTGCGCCCGCCCGTAGTGAAGTTGCGCCCGTCCGTAGTGAAGTTGCGACCGACCGTGTTTACGGAAAATTTAATGATAACGCCCTATTAGATGCTATCAAAGGGGCTATAACCGATAAAACTTCCGTTATCGTTATGACCGCAGTATCGAACGTTACGGGGACGGTAATGCCAGTTAGCGAAGTCGGCGCTATTTGTAAAGAAAAAAATATAACCTTTATCGTTGACGGTGCTCAAGGGGGTGGGCACGTGCCGTTAGACGTTAAACAGCAAAACATTTCCGCGCTATGCTTAGCCGGTCATAAGGGTTTATACGGAATTATGGGTAGCGGTGTGCTTGTGTTTAGTGAAAACACCAACATATCCCCCCTAACTTACGGCGGAACGGGTAGCGATTCTTTCAACGAAAATCAACCGTCATTTTACCCCGACAAACTAGAATCGGGCACGCTTAACTTACCGTCTATAGTTGCGCTAAACGAAGGGATACGATACCTTAAAAACAACTTTTTAGAATTTTCGCATATTTTAACTGAACGCACCGCACTTATTATTAACGAACTTTTAGAAAATCCTTTTATAACTTGTTATTCTTCTATTAACCCCGCGGGGATAGTGTCGTTTAGCGTTAAAAATTTAGATAGCAATCAGGTTGCCGATATCCTAAACGATAAATACGACGTTGCCGTGCGCGGTGGGTTTCATTGTGCCCCGCTTTGCCATAAATTTTTACAAACTGATAATACGGGGCTTGTTAGGGTTTCACTTTCTGCGCAAAACTCTAAAACGGAAATTAACTATTTTCTGCGCGCGATAAAACAAATTACTTCTAATTTATAAATATAAAGCACGTGAAAAGCATATTATTTAACGGTAAAAAACCGCCCTATATAAAAAGGGCGGTTTGTTTATGTTTGATTTTTTACTTTTGTTTTATATTAAATTTTTTTAAGTTCGGTTACCACTTTAGTTAGCATTTTTCTTTGTTTATCGTCAAGCATAGGGTAAATCATAGAATAAAAGTTATCAATTTCCGCGTTTGTAAGCGTGCCGTTGCGCTTGCCCTTTAATGCCTCATCGTAAATGGCTTTAAGCAGTTCGCCTTGGCTTTTTCCGTCAAATTTTTGCGCTAGAGAAGATACAATGCTAAAAATATCGTTCGGCGTATTTTTCCCGCTAGAATTTCCGCTTACGTTTTGCCTTTTAGAATATTGGTTGAAATCTTCCATATAAAAAACTCCTATAAAATAATTTCAATTTTATTGTATGTTTAACATATATTATATTGTTAGCGGAGTTTTTATGGAAATATTACAATTTTTAATTTCTTTCTTTTTAGAAGAGTATAAAGACAGCAATTTTGCGCCCATACTTTGCCACCTTAAAGATAACGGTTTTGATTTAAGGCGGGCGTTTAGTTCGCTAAAGCCTGATATGGTTGCACCCGTTATTCGCGCGTTTATGCAAGGAATAAATAAAAATACCCCGACGGAAACCGTCGGGCAAGATATGTACGATAAGCCTATATTAAATTTTGCCGACAAAGAAATAGTTAATAACCTTAACCGTTACTTTAATCAAAGCGTTTAATAAAAGGCGTTAAATATATGTGATTAAGGCGTTACTACGGGGTCTAATATAATTGCGCCTTCATCTAGGGTTGCTATTGCGCGCGCAAGTGCAAGACTGTTAATAACGGCGTTTGCACTATCGTTGGGGTTAGCGCCTTGTACGGCAACCTTAGGTAATATGCCTATACCGTGAATACTAGTGCCTTCTTGATATTTGCTGTGGTCGGGCCACTTGAGAAGTGCGGTAGTTAACTTAAGTGCGCCACCTGAAGTCAACTGATAGGTGGTTTGCATAATGCCCTTACCGTAAGTTTTTGCAACGCCGTTTTGGTTTTTAACGATAACTAATCTACCAAAACCGAACACGGTGCAATCGGTACTGTTATATTTAGCCCTGTCTTCTTCTTTTTCAGCCGTTTTATACTTTTCGCCGTAATGATAAAGCATTGCGCCAAGCAAACATTCCGATGCGGACGCGCTGTTTTCGTTTGCTATTACGGAAATTTTTTCAATAAAGCCGTCGAAACGGTCTCTATCCGTACTAAAGTGTGTGGTTTCGTTTTTGCCTACGGCAGAAACAAGTTTAACCTGCAATCCGTTGCCGTCGATAATAAGGGACGCAATTTTTTCTAAAACGTCCATACTGCCACCGCCGTTATTGCGAAGGTCTAGCACGAGTTTGGTTTTACCCTGCTCTTTTGCATAAGCAAACGCCCTTTCCATTTCGCCGAAAGCGTTGCCTTGGAAGGCTTTTAATATAACGTAGAAAACGTCCGTTTTGCCGTTAAGTTCACTTAAATTAACGGTGGGGCGCGCAGTTACAACGTTGGTTAAGTCGTTCCCTTCATAAGTAAAGGTAAGTGCGTTTTCGCTATCGTAATATTCAACGTAGGTTGCCTTGTAATCGGTTTTTTTGATGGTTACGGGCTCTTCTTTATCCTTAAGATAAAATACGTAGTCAACGTCTTTTTCAGTAGCGTTTAAAAAGTCAACTAGTTGTTGTTGGGTTGAAAAGTTAGTAACCGTTGTATCGGTGCTTTTTCTAGCACTTTCAATAACGTCGCCCGTCTTTAAGCCTGCGTTATACGCGGGTGAGTTGCCGTTAGTTGAGTGAAGGGGTTTTACCGGTATTGAACTTAAAGAAATTCCCCCGTCAGTTTCTTCTTTATAACTCCAAGTAAAGCCAAAACCAGAATAGTCGCCCTTGCTTTCCGCTTGAACTTTTTCATATTCTGCTTTGGTGTAATAGGTGCTATATTGGTCAAGAAATTTTTCCGCAATAATTTCGGCAACCTTATCGCCGTCAAGTTCAACGTAATCGTTAGTTTCGGGGTCGTAAACGTAGCCAACTTTTTCGATAAGATTTAGAACGTCGATAGGCGTTTTGCTTTCTTTACCGTAAGTTAAACGGTGCACGTAATAACCGCCGGCAAAAGATAATAACATTAAAAGCGCCATACAAAGCGCAAATAACGTGTGTTTATTACTATGACGTTTTTTTGTAATTTTGTTTTGTTCTTCCATAATCTATCCTTTAATGATTTTGCTTAAAACGGTTATTAACCTAAAGGTAACCGCATCTGAAAACTTGCGGATATTAAGCCCCGTACCGCGTTCAATTTTATCAAGCCTATAGTTTAGCGTGTTGCGGTGCAAATACATTTTTCTTGACGTTTCGCTAATATTTAAACTATTTTCCAAAAAGGCTTCGGCAGTTTCAATCATTTCTTTGTCTTCAAAAATTTGTCTGCTCTTTTTATCGGTTAAAATAGCGTAATATTCTTTAAGTCGGCTTTCAGGCATTTGTTCTAGCACCCTAACTAAAACGTAATCTTTATAGGAGTGCACGTCCCCTTTAAGACCGATAAGGTCGCTCATACGCTCTGTTGCAAGTGCTTGAGCAAAACTTTCTGCTATTTGATAAAGATTTTCCGCGCCGTTGCCTAAATAAATTTTAACCTTAACTCCGCGTTCTTCTAAAACGGAACTTTTTAGATATTCTGCAAATTCCGCTTGTGAGCGATATTCGTTGTTGCTTGCGCCCGTAAATTTAACCAAGGCGCATTTTTTATCTTCAACTTTAACAATAAAGTCGTGTGCCGTTCCGCCGTAGTTTAGCAAAACGTCTAAAATATCGTCTGCGCTACCCGAAAGGGTTTTTATAAGCATAACGCTAGAAGGGGCGTTGGGAACGCCAAGTTTTTGCGCGGTAAGCTCCGTTTGAACGGCACTTTGCCCACCGTTTATAAGTAAGCGCCAAAATTCCGCCTTGCTTATTGGGGATAGAGAAGAAAACTCAAGGTCGGCAAGTTCGCAAATAAGATATGCAAACTTTTTTTCCGTTTCCCCTGCACCTTCCATCATTGCGATAAGGTTAAGCGCGCCACAAGTTAATTTGAAAAAGGTTTTAGAATTTTGTTCATCACAAAAAATTCCGTTTGTAAAAGTTGGAACGGTTATCTTATGGCTGTTTGCACCGCCGATATAGTTACCGCCTTCGTCAAAAACGGCAAGTTCTATACCCGTGCTTTGCTTTATTTTGTTTATAAAGTCTTTAACGATTTTTTCCATAATCTAACTTGAACTTATAACCTTTCACCTTTCTCTTTTACATTATAACTTTTTTTTAGCAATATTTCAACTAATTATAACTTTTAACTTTTTAAAAGTAAAAATTATAAAAATTTTTGAAAGGTAAAAAGAAAAAAGCCGTAGAATTTACGGCTTTTTAATTTTAATTTTTTTGCTTACGCTTATAGGTTATAAAGCATTATTCAGCGTCTGCTTTGTCATCAGTTGCGTCAACGGTGATTTCTTCATCGATAACTTCAGCGATTTCTTCAACAGATGCATCTGCCTTTTTGCCTAATTTCTTTTGTAATTTAAGAGCGCGTTTTTCTGCTTCTAAAGCAAGTTTTGCTTCTTCTTCAGCAAGTTTAGCAGCAAGAGCGGCAGCCTTATCTGCTTCTTCTTGTTCACGACGTGCTTGCAATTCTTCGATATAAGCCTTTTGTTCTTCATCTCTTGCGATAATGGTAACTTCGGTTTCTTTATCGAATACTTGGCAATGTCTTGTGTCAAGAGCAACCATGATAGTGTCGCCCGCCTTGGTGGTTGAACGAGAGTCAACCTTTGCGGTAACGTTAGAAATATCGTCTACGATACTTACGTCGCCTTCAGCTTCTACCTTTTCAACTTCACTTCTGGTTTTGCAGTAAATTAAGGTTTCAGGACCTAATGCTTCAACAACGTCTACCTTAACTTGAATTTGGGGTGCGCTAGCATCAGCAAGCCAAGCGGGTGAATCGTGAATATCTTCAGGACGAACGCCGAACACGATTTCTCTGCCTGTGTTAAGATATTTATCAAGGTTAACGATAAGTGCAACCTTATCTTTGGGAAGAAGAACTTTTTCCTTGCCGAATTCTACGTATACCTTGGTTTTAGTACCGGTAAGCGTGCCGGTGAAGAAGTTCATTTGAGGAGTACCGATAAAGCCAGCAACGAAAAGGTTGATGGGGTAATCGTAAAGATTGATAGGCGTATCAACTTGTTGCATGAAACCGTCTTTCATAACTACGATTCTAGTACCCATGGTCATAGCTTCTACTTGGTCGTGGGTAACGTAGATAAAGGTGGTTGCTAAACGGTTGTGAAGTTTGGTAATTTCCGTTCTCATTTGTGAACGAAGTTTAGCGTCTAAGTTAGATAGCGGTTCGTCCAAAAGGAATACCTTAGGTTCACGAACGATTGCACGACCAAGTGCAACACGTTGACGTTGACCACCAGATAAAGCCTTAGGCTTACGAGATAAGTACATTTCGATACCTAAAATTCTTGCAGCTTCTTTTACCCTAGCGTCAATTTCAGCCTTGGGCATTTTGCGAAGTTTAAGACCGAAAGCCATGTTGTCATAAACGGTCATGTGGGGATATAGCGCGTAGTTTTGGAAAACCATTGCGATATCTCTGTCTTTAGGTGCGCGGTTGTTAACCAAAACGCCGTCGATATAAAGTTCACCGGAAGAAATTTCTTCTAAACCAGCAATCATACGAAGGGTGGTTGACTTACCACAACCAGAAGGACCAACGAATACGATAAATTCTTTGTCTTCAATGTCAAGGTTAAAATCCGTTACGGCGATAACACCAGAAGGATAAACCTTATAAATGTTTTTTAAGTTCAAACTTGCCATAATTTTCTCCTAAAAAGCGTGGCTTATTATTAGCCCCTTATTTTTTACTTTATAATTTTACTACTTTTTTTACCATTTTGCAATAGTCAAAGGGCATAAATTTTACTATTTTTTACATGAAGTTTTTGTGCAACTTGCACAAATTTTATTATTGAAATTTGTTTTTGCCCGTTACCAAACTATTTTAGCGCGCTAACTAAAATTAATCTAATTCATCTAGGGTTAGTTCGTATGCGGGAGCGAACTCTTTCATAAAATATTCAACTTCTTTGCATTTGCTTGCTTTAAGTTCTGCGCCTATAGTCGATTTCGCCTTTTTAAATTCGCTATTGCCCGCCTTTACTTCTTCTACGCATTTAAGGTAAGCGGAAAGTCTGTCGGCGTATTTTACAAGTTTATATTCTTCCGTTTCAGTATCGGGGATAACGTAGGTGCGGTATTCTTCTTTTAAGATATCGGGCAACATATTTATTAACTTTTCGCTAGCGTCTTTTTCCAAATCCTTATAAGCCGCTTTAATTTCGGGGTTAAAGTATTTTATAGGAGTAGGAAGGTCGCCCGTGATAACTTCGCCAACTTCGTGATATTGCGCAAGAAGTACAACCGTTTTAACGTCTACGTTTCCACCGTAAACTTTATTATTAATAAGGGCAAGCGCGTGCGCTATAACGGCAACTTGTTGGCTGTGTTCCATAATATTTTCTTCACGGACGCTACGCATAAGCGACCAACGTTTAATATATTTCATTCTGTTCAAAAATGCGAAAAATTTTGACATATATATCACCTAAGTATCAGTTTTTATTTTTAAGTTTTTTTATTGTATCACATAAATTTAGTTGACGCAATAACTAAAAAGCATTATAATCAAAATATCAAAATTAAATATTCGCTATGGGTGCCGTTTGGCTGAGATTATACCATTGAATCCGCAAGGTAATGCTTGAAGAAAAATGCAAAAAAATACAGTTTATCAGCACCCGCTAGGGTGCTTTTTGTTTTCGTAGCGAATAGAAGGAGTTTTTATGTTATTTAATTTACTTTCTTCTGCTAAACCGATATTTTTATCGGACAAAGTAGAACCGTTTGCTATCTGGATAACGGTTGGCATAGTTTGTGCCCTTGTGGTTAGTTGGCTTATTTTATTTTTAATTAAGCCCACGCGCAAAATTAGTGGCACTGTTGCTAAAAAAATGCTTTTCGCCTTTTTAATTTACGCGCTTGCACTTGGCATTTTTATGCTTGCGCTAGAAATTGAAAAAAAGTATGCCGACGCTTACCTAGATTACAACTGGGTTAACAAGGATATTATAAACTACGTTTTTATACCCCTTTTAGCAACGGCTATTTTATCACTATGTAGCGCTATAACTCTTTTCGTGCTAGCAAAACTTAAAAAAGGTAAGGCGCTTAAGATTACGGGCATAGTTTGTGGCACGGCGTTAATAGTTGCAATTATTACCTGCCTTGTTTTCGTTTACCTTTACTATAAAAACCATATAGTTGGGGACGGATATTATACAGACGAAGCGGCTAAATTCAACTCTACCGCATTAATTATAGGCGCGTGCGTTTTAACGGCAATAGTGGTGGCAGTTTCCTTTATCGTAGGCAGAAAAAATAAAGCGCCCTATACCGCACGTTGTTTGGCGTTTGCAGGCGTTTGCGTTGGTCTTTCTTTCGCGCTATCTTATATAAAATTTGAAGCGGCTTGGTTGCAAGGCGGTTCAATTACCTTAGTTTCCTTTTTGCCGATATGCTTATTCGCCTATACTTACGGTATGAAAAAAGGTTTACTAGTTGGTTTAATTTACGGTCTTTTACAAGCAATACAAGACCCGTTTATCGTTCACCCCGCACAATTTTTACTTGATTACCCCATCGCCTTTTCAATGATTGCACTATCCGGTCTTTTAACCGACCTTAAAGTTTTAGAAAATCTTCCGCAACTTAAGTTTGCAATAGGCGTTTCTTTGACGGGTATATTTAGATATTTAACCCACGTGATATCGGGCGTATTCGCTTTCGGGGCGAACGCGCTTAACGACGGTGCAACTAACTTTTTAGCATATAGCGCCGCTTATAACAGTTACGTATTTATAGATATTGCACTTGTAATAGTGGTTGGCGTAATTTTACTTTCTTCTAAAGGGTTCAAAAAAGAACTTGTTAAACTTGGTCCCGCGGAAGTTAAAAAGGAAAATTAATTAGTAGTTGCAAATATTAACAGTATAATCTTAAAAACAAAAGAAAAACAGAAAGCGCCGTTGCCTATCAGCAACGGCGCTTTTAATTATTATTATGCATTAACAGTTATTTATAAAAACGACTATTAATATAGATAAAACTATTGACAATACAATGAATATTATAGAAAGTATCAGCATCCATTTTGGCGTAATTTTCTTTTTGATGCCCAATGTAGATTTAGCTATGTTAATAACTGAAAGAATAATCGTTGCAGTATAACCAGCATAACCAGCACAAAGCAACCCTATAATACAAATTCCTGCAACAGTACCAATAACAAACTTTTCTTCGGATGCGTTAGCCAATTCGTTTGATAAATAAGCAGCACTTGCAGAAAAAATTGCACATATAACTGTTGTAATAGTAAACACAATCATTATAGGTATTAATAGCCCTAGAGATTTCTTTTTCTTTATAGGCGAACTCTCATTTTGTTGATTTGTCGTTTCAATTTGAACAACCGCGTTGTCTACCGCTAGGGTTTCGTTGAAAATATTAGCCATAATTTTCTATTTTCTCCTATAGCCGTTTATTTAACCCTTTATTACACTACGTTAAACAAGAAGGTTAGCAAATAAAATACTACCCACATTATAATTGGTAAAACAGCCATAACGATAAAGTAAATTAAAGTGCTTTTTTCTACCTTTTTCTTTACGAATTTAATTATAGAAACAACAAGTGCAGCTATATTTACAGCAAGGCTTATTCCGTATAAAATTGAGCCATATGTTAAAACGGTAAGCAAATATCCCAAAGCTCTAAGGTCTGGTTGGTCTGCAGCGGGAACGTCTAAGAAAACGTCTATTGTCGTCCATGTTAAAAATACGGTTGTGACAAAGAATATTGCAGCGGCTATAATACCTAGCGCTAACATCTTCTTCTTTTTGTGTGCAACTTCTTTTTGTTCTTCTGCGGGAGCGGTAGAAACTTCAACTTCTTCCGTTATTACGTCTTTAATTTTTTCAGTCATATAAATTCTCCTTTATATCCTTTATATATAAATACTGCAAAAGAAAGGATTTTCCCTTTTTTGCCGTTATTTATCTAGTTTTGAGCCAAATATTTTTCCGTTATAGTGGCGGCGATAGAACACAATTCTCCACACGGGCGCTTTTTATAATATTCCTCCGTTCTAGCATCGGGTACGGGTGATTTATCTGCAGTAACACCTTCTAAAAGTTCGGCACAAATTATAGAGCCCGTTTCCTTTTTGAAATCTGCACACGCCTTTTGAATTACGCTATAAATTGCAAGTTTATCTTGCCCGTCTGACAAAAGGTAACTTAGCACCATACACATACCTGAAACGGCACCGCAAGTTAGCCTTTGCCTACCTAACCCACCGCCAAAGCCGATGGAGAGTTTTTTAAGGTCATCTACCGATAACCCCATTTCATCTTTGAAAGCAAGAACTACTGCTTGGCAACAGTTTAAACCACTATTAAAATTTTGCAACGCTATTTCAGATTTAGTCATAAGTGTTTCCTTTGTTTTTAATATAATACCATAGTAATGGTTTATACGCAATAGGTAATTTAAAATTTAACTTTTGTGCTATTTACTAATCTATTTAATAAATTAAATATAAAGCGCACGCCCGCGCAGTATAAATGTTGTTATGGAATTGAGTAAAAAGACCGAAAAAGTGATTTAAAAATTCAAAAAGCAAAGACGCGCGGTTTTTACCCTTTAAAATTCAAAAAGCAATAAACACTGTTTACTGCTTCCTGAATAATATATGATAAGGGGGAAAATGATGAGCTTTTTATAGTCTTGGGAACTTTATGTCCCACGACGACAACGAAACTTTCTGTCCGTTGACAATAATAATATACAACTTTATACACCTTTTGTAAAGTATTTTGTACACGATTTTTGAATTTTTTTGAAAATTTTTAACACATTTTTTTGATTTACGGTTAATTTTGTTAAATTTTAACATTTTTTGTTATAACTTAAAATTTTTTATTTTTAAAGAGAGTGTAAAAACGCACTAAGCTATAAATTATCGCAAAAATATCTAAAAATACAAAACAAAACCCCCGCTCATTTTTGCGCGGGGGGTTAACCTTTTTAGTGATAAATTACACTTTTATTTAATAATTATTCACCCTTGAAAGGCAATAAGTCAACAAGTCTAGCACGTTTGATAGCTTTTGCTAAAACACGTTGGTGTTTTGCGCATACGCCGGTCATACGTCTAGGAAGAATTTTACCACCTTCAGCAACGTACTTTTTCAAAGTGTTGATATCCTTATAGTCGATAGCATCAACTTTTGCTTGACAGAAAGCACAAACTTTTCTGCGGGGAATTCTTTTTACAAACTTTTTACCTTCTCTAGCTGCGGGAGCGGCAGTAGCTGCTTCTGCAACGGGGGTTACGTTGGTATTTTCTTCCATTATATTACTCCTTATAATCGTTAATTAGGGCAAATTTGCCAAATTAGAAGGGAAGCTGATTATCGTCGATTGCTTCCAATTGAGGGGGTTCTCTTCTGCTAACAACGGGTGCAACGTCTTCGTCGCCTTGAGCGTTCTTAGGGGTTAAGAACTCCACTTCGTTTGCAATAATGTCGGTAACGTTTCTCTTAATACCGTCTTTATCTTCATAAGAACGGGTTTGGATACTACCAACGATTGCAACTTTGTTTCCTTTTTTCAAATACTTACCACAGTTTTCCGCTCTGCCACGCCATACCGTAATATTGAAAAAATCAGTTTCACGGTTGCCTTCGCTGTTTGCGTAATCCCTTGAAACAGCAATAGCAAATCTGCATACTGCAACGCCACTAGGGGTTTCGGAAAGTTCTGGGTCACGGGTTAAGTTACCCACAAGTATTACTTTGTTCATATATCATTTACCTACCTTATCTTTTGGTTACCATTCTTCTTATGATACCGTCTGTTATACCAGCAACACGCTTCATTTCAGCAACGATGGTGTTAGGCGCTTCAAAAGTCATTAAAACGTAGTAGCCCTCAGTTTTGTAGTTGATGGGGTATTGCAACTTTTTAACGCCCCAACGATCAGTACCTTCAACGGCACCGCCTACTTTTACTACAAGGTCTTCAAACTTCTTAATGATAGCTTCTTTAGCTTCGTCGCTTAAAGTCGTATCTAAGATATAAAGCATCTCGTACTTCGTCATAAAATTTACCTCCCGGACTTATTCGGCTTGCATACGAATTGCAAGCAAGGTTATATGCTATCGCCATTACGCTAGCGATTTAGCCTTAAAATAATAACAAAATTAGCCTATCTTGTCAAATATTTTATAAACTTTTGTTAAAAATTACTATTTTTATATATATTTAATATTATATTGCTAAGATTTTCCCTTTTTTGTAACTATGAAATAGCAGACAAATCAGGGAACGACGTTGCCGCAACGTCAAGCGCTTGTCTTACGGTGTAAGCGTAAAGTCTACTGTAGTCTTTAGAAGAAGATAATAACCCTAAATCCCAAAGTTCACGAACTGTTGATTCGTTAAGTTCTGTTGCAATGTTGCCAAACGCCGTTTGAAAATTCTTTAAGGTTATATCTCCCTTATAGGCGTAAACACCCGCTAAACCGCTACCAACGTAACCCGTCACCGTTCCGTAAGTAACTTGGGTTTGTTCTATTTGGTCACCGTGATAGTACATTAAAAAGAGTGCGCCCGCATACTTGTTCATATAATATTTAGTGGGTGCCATAGTCGCCGTATCAATTTCGAATTGATCCCAAAAATCAGAATTTGGGTCTATCGTAAAGCCGTCTAAACTAGCAACGTAGGTGTCTTTATAGAAGGCGTTATCGCTAACGTGTTTATAGTATACGGGAGTGTCGGCGGTTATAAAATCATTTTGCGGAGAATCGGCGGTTATAAAGCATTCCGCTTCGAAGATGGTGGTTAAGCTTAGATTATCGATATCTTCGCCTATAGATGCAATCGTGCCGTCATTTTGGAGTAGAGCGTTAAGAATTTTGTTTTCACTAGATTCTCCTAAAACTGATTTGAGTTTAACGTTCAAAACGTTAAAGTACGTTTCAAGGTCGCAAACGCGCATATCTGCAGCCGAATTAAAACTAGCGTCCGTTATGCCGTTATCCGTTTTATATTTTTGCCAATCAACCGCTTCGTTAAGAAGTTTATAAAGGTCTGGGTTTGCGCTTTCTTTAAGCACTACGCCAAGGTGAATATTTGTGGGGTCAAAGGTCTTTAAGTCGCCAAGCGTAACGTTTTCGGGGTCAGCGTAAAGGTCGCCAAGCATTTCAAATAGGCTTTCGCTATCGTGCACTACGGTAGCAATTTTAATTTCATCAAAGTGCATTTCACCCCTTAATGCCGCAATAGTTAAATCGTCGTAACTATCAGAGCGCGTTACTTGAAGTAAAATATCAAAGATTTCACCGTTATAAGTGGGGCTAGCGGGGTCGTTATCAATGGTAATAATTGAATCTAAGTGAACGTTATCGATAGTCATGTTTGCTAGGTCGCCAATCGTAATACCTTTAGTTGCATCCGCGGGGATTATCGCTTCGTCTAAAAGTTTATACAGTCCGGTATGTGTAGCCCTATCTAAAACCGTTTCAAGTTTAACGTTGTTTACGGAAATATTGCCTGAAGATAGGTCGCCTATAACGATAAGTTCTGCAGCTTTGCCCGTTTGGTCAACTAAAATATCGTATAAATCTTCGTTGCCCGTAACGGGAATAACGGTAGTAAGCGTGATGTCGTCTACGTTAAGGTCGCTATCCATTAAATCGCCAACGGTCAAATCGCTTGGAGAAGATACGTCTGCAAGTTGGCACAAAATATCGTACATCTTTTTGTTTTCAGTATCAACGGGCCCTAAAAGTTTTTCTAACTTTACACTATCAACGGAAAGCTCGCCTATTTCACTAACGGTGCTATCGCCTAAAACGTCTGCGATAAGGCTATCTTCAGTAATGGTTGCACCGCCTAGAGAGTTCAAAAGTTCGGTAACTTTAAGAACTGCTATACTATCGGGAAGTGCGCCTATCATTTCGGTAATAGGAATAACTGCAAGGTTAACGTAGTAAAGTTCGCCATTTTGCGCCGCTAGTTGCGCCCCCGTATCGTCTGCCCATTGAACGTGGTCGTCATCGTCTAAAGTAAACACGCGCTTATATTCGTCGTCAGTTGGGGTTTCGCCCGCCTTAGACGGAACGTAATAGTAAATAACGTATTCCGTGCCTTCAAGAGTTTCTAAATTAACCACCTTATCTGCGGGAACGGGTGTCCATTGCTTGAAGGGAGTAAGTTTAGAGAAAGTGCCCAGCATACTGCTAAGATTTAAACTATTAACCGACGCGGTTACCTTAACGTGTTTCATTAATTCCGTGCCGAAATTGTTTTCGCCGTCACTATAAGCAAAGGGTATATCTTTAATCGCGTCAAGGTCAATTTCCACGTAATCGTCTACGTTGTTGTCTACCATAAGCGATTCTAAAGCGTCAACAAGTATAGGAAAGTCCCCTGCTTTAAGGTCTTTGTAATTCATAACGACTTCTAAAAGAGTTTTGTCCGTTACGTTGTCACTAACTTTTTCGGGGTCTTTTCCAAAATAAGTGCCAAGCGGAATAAGACAACCGCAAATAGCAACCACTAGCGCGAAAATTATTAGTGGACTAAAAACACCGCTTAGCCAAATGAAAAAGTTTTTTAAGCCCCTATGTCTTAACGCTTTTTCCTTTTTATCTTTTACAACTATTTTTGCCATAATCTCTCCTTTCCGGCTTAAAATGAGTTTTGCGCGTTTTTTATCGAATATATCGTCGAATATAGCGCGCCTTAAGATTTTTTACCTTTTATTTTTTACTTTTTATTTTCTTTAATAAAGGCTTTAGCCCTTTCTAAAAGAATTTCTTTTTCGTTTTGATTTGGGTGCTCAATAACGAATAAAAACAACACGCCGATAACTTCGCCAAGTAGTTTGCCCGTAATACCTATGCTCTGCAAGTCGGCGGAAGATATTTTAAGTTCTCTTTTAGAAAACGGAACTTTTTCCTTTATCATATCGGCGTATACCATTTGCCACGCCTTTACGCTTGGTGCAATTTCCATTTTTTCCGCGCCCGCCATAAAGTCCGCTTGCTTTAAGCAAAGAAGTTTATCAAAAATATCGTTATTATCTATCACAAATTTTCTAGTTTGAACCTTTTTTTCTTCGCGATAGTCGGCGTTCTTCATATGGAATCTTACCAAACGACAAACTTCCGTAACGGTGCTTTTAGGTGCGCCGAATCTAAGCAAAATACGTTGCGCCAAAATTTCGCCAACTTTGTGGTGGTTAAAATAGCCCCCACTCGTCATCATACAAGCGGGTTTACCAACGTCGTGTAGCAGAGCGGAAAGTCTAACCGTGCTATCAGAATATAGCACGCAACGAAGGGTGTGTTCTAAAACGTCGTGCTTATGGAAATTTCTGCGCTGTCTCATACCGCGCCCTAACGTAATTTCCGGTAAAAGTTCTTCTAAAACGCCTATTTCATCAAGAATTTTAAGCGCGTCGTAGTGCCCTTGCTTGTTTGAAAATGGATATATAGTATCGGCAACTAAAATTCTTTTAAGTTCACTAAAAACCTTAACGCCCGTTAATGCCAAAACCCTTTTAGCGTTATCTTTTGCACCATTTAAAGTATTTTTGTCTATCGAAAAGTTTAGTTCGGCGGAAAACCTTGCTAGCCTTAATAGGCGCAACCCGTCTTCACTAAAAGTTATATTTGCATCGCGAACGCAAGCAATCCTTTTTGCTTTTATATCGCTTAAGCCTTTGCCTGTGGGGTCTATAATTTCATCGCGCAATATATCGTAATATACGGCGTTACAGGTAAAATCACGGCGCAAAGCGTCTTTATTTATATCACCGGTAAATTCCACGGATACGGGGGTGTGAAACCCGTCGTTTTTATAACTTTCCGTGCGGAAAGCCGTGTATTCATAGGTAATTTTTCCATCGGTAAAAACGATAGTACCCGTAAGGTCGTTCTTCTTTAATACCGCAAAACCTTCTTTATCAACTTCGCGCGCCATATCTTCTAGCAAAATAGGGGCGGTTAAATCTATATCGCCACTAATATATTCTGCAATTAAAAAGTTGCGCACGTATCCGCCCACAACGTATAACGGGCGCGATAATTTGCTAGCAAAATTTTTAAGCGTTTCAGGTATGGGTATAAGCATATTTTTATTATAACATAGCAATATGCCAAAATCAAGAGATATTATTTTTAATAATATCAGTCTATTTTTCATATTCTTATATAACTTTTAGATATTACTTGAAATTTGCCGAAAAATGTAGTAAACTTTATTTGTGATATCACTTAGCAGGTAAAAAATGATTGATTTTATAGTTAATCCTACCGCTGGCGGTAAGGACGGTGCAAAAATTAAAAAGGCTTTGCCAAAGATTGAAAAGCGACTTGTGGAGCGTGGCGTTGAATACGTTATTCATATGACCAAACAGCCTTCGCAAGCAACTTCGCTTACTCAATCGCTTATTAAAAACGGCGCAACAGACATAGTTGTCGTTGGTGGCGACGGAACGCTACACGAAACGATTAACGGCTTTTCTAACTTTGAAAAGGTTAATATGGGCATTATCCCTTGCGGAACGGGTAACGACTTTGCATCTGCCCTAAACTTGCCCGAAGACCCCGTTGAAGCACTTGATTTAATTTTAGACGGCACGGCTAAATATACCGACTTTATGCAAATGCCCACGGTGCGCGGTTTAAATATCGTTGGTATGGGTATGGACGTTGATATTTTGAAAAAATATTCCGCCCTTAAAAGAAAGACTAAGTTTAAATATACGTGGTGTCTTTTAACCACGATATTTACCTATAAATGCATTAGGTTTAAAGGTGAAACGAACGGCGAAACCAAAGATTATCACTCTTTTATCGCCTGCATTGCTAACGGGCACCGTTACGGCGGTGGTATACCCATTTGCCCTTGCGCTAACCCCACCGACAATAAACTTGACTTTGTTGCCGTTGGTGAAATTAAAGGTTTTAGACTTGTTGCCTCCCTTATAAAGTTGTTAAAGGGTAAGGTTTTAACCTTTAAGGAAACTAGCCACACTTTAACGGAAGAAGTTAAAATTACCCCAAACGGTGATTATTACGTTAACGTTGACGGCGAACTTTATCACAATATCCCCTTTGAAGTAAAAATTGTTTCTAATCAATTAAAGGTTTATAGACCGTAGATTAAGAACGGATTAATATTTAACGAATTTATATAATTAACAAAAAAGTATCGAAAAAAGAAAATCAGCACTTTTGGTGCTGATTTTTTTTATCTTTTTAGTTTAGGTTGTTTCCATTAATTAATTTGGCTGTTTTTCAATGCTAATTAAACTTTGCTTTCTTTTCTTAATATCTTTATAGATAATTGCAAAAAGAATTATTGCGATAATGGGGAAAATTGCGCTAGATAACATTGCACACTTCATTGCAAGTTGTTCTATGGTTATGCCAAGTGTAGTTGTAAAGTTATTTGCCCACGCGCTTGCTATAACCCCGTCTGATATAACGCCTACTAATTGCGGACCAACGGATGCGCCAAAGTCCCCGCCCGCCGCCATTATGGCAAACATAAACACACCGCCGTTTTTATACTTATCCGTGGCGTATACCAAAGTCCCCGGCCAAAGCATAGCAACACAAAAACCGCAAAGCGCACACGCTATAAGTCCTACTACCGCAACGGGAACAAGTGCGGATACTACATAGCAAACGGCTGCACCTATCGCCCCGTAAAGCAATACGCCACCAAGGTTTTTACCTATCTTAGAGTAAAGCGTTCTGCCAAGACCAAGAGATGCTGCAAATAGCGTTACGCCACATACGTCGCCAAGCATTTTGGGGATATTAAAAGACTGTTCTAAATATCCCGAACACCATTGTCCCATAGTGCATTCACTTGCACCGCCGAAAAAGATTGCTAAAACGCAAAGCCAAACGCCTTTTTCCTTAAACATTTTAAGGGCGCTTGTCGTTTTCTTTGGAGTGGAAACTTTAGGAACTTCGGTAAGGCAAAATAGTATTGATGAAAGCAGTGGTATAATAGCAAAAATAAGGGCTAAATATTGCCAACTTTGTTCACCGCACAAATATAAAAATAGCGTGCCGAATATTACCACGCCCACAACACCCCAAGCGTAGATAGAGTGAAGTTTGCTCATTTCTCTATCGGGGTCTTTAGCGGGGATTGCGGCAATTACGGGGCTTATCAACACTTCTGCAAGACCGCCCGACGCGGAGAAAATCACCGTGCCGATAACTATCCAAAGGTAAGTTAACTTTGGCTCAAAAAAGGGCATTACGGCGTATATTAAAAGCCCTATAACCGTTAAAACGGGGGTTAATTTTACGCTTAAGGATATGTTAAACTTATGCGAAAAAAATGAAAATGCAAGGTCGATTAAAAGTTGCGTGCAAAAGTTTATTAAAACGAGCAGTCCAAGTAATGAATATGAAAAGCCGTAAAGGTTGCGGAGTATTATAAACAATAACGGTGAAAGGTTGGTTACCACCGACATTGAAATATTTGTCGTATAACACGCCGCTTTAAGACGCGTATATGAATTAGCCATAATTTTCACCTTATACGACGCTACCTTATACGACGCTAAAGAATTTATCTATTCTCTTTTGTGTTTTTTCGTTAGCGTTAATTAAAATTAGTTCTTTATTTTGCATCTTTAACGCGCGCGAATGTCCTGCAAGTTTTTCCATTGCCGTTTGGTCTATTCTCTCTATCTTAGAAAGGTCAACGGCTACGCGGTTTGAACGTTCACTTTGCTTAGAAATATATGTAGTAAGGCGGGTAGCGTTAATAAAGTATAAAGTGCCTTCTGCAAACACGGTAACCCCGTTTTCATCGTTTATAACGGGTGCGCCGTCTTCTTCTAAAAGGGTTAGTTTAAGGGGCTTTTTGAAGTTTACTGCGTTTGCGATAAGTGTAACTGCAACGCCACCTAAAACGCCGTAGGTAAGGTCGAATACGACGGTTAAAACACAAGTTATAATTAACACTAAGGTATCCCTAACGCCAAAACGTGTAAGTTTTATGAATAAGGGAAAACGGCTCATGTTAATAGCAACGGAAATTAATATTGCTGAAAATACCGCAAGTGGTATGTGCTTTACTACGTTCATTAAAAGAAAGTATAAAATAAGCACGAATATTGCGTGAAACATACCCGTTAGTGGGCTTTTTGCACCGTTTTCGATACCTGCCGCCGTTCTTGCGATAGCGCCCGTTGCGGGCAAACCGCCAAGCAAGGAAGAGCAGATATTTGCTACGCCCTGCCCTATTAATTCTTGGTTAGAGTTAAAGGTAGTGCCCGTTATTCCCGCCGCTACCGTAGCGGATAATAAACTTTCTATTGCGCACAAGAAGGCTATTACGATTGCGGGAACGATAAGCGCACCAAATTTAACAGACGCGATATTTGAAAAGTCCACGGGGAAAAATCCCGCTTTAATTTCGCCGTATTTAGAACCTATAGTTGCAACCGAAGTGCCCGCAAAGTTGTTAAGAAGTAGAGTTGCACCCGTGCACACGATAAGAGCTACTAGCGCAGAAGGTATCTTTTTGCTTATCTTAGGTAATACGATACAGCAAACAAGTCCAAGCGCGCCAACGCCAAAGGTTGCTAAATCAAAGGTGGTTATATTTTGAACGTAATAAACGATTTTTGCAATAACGTCCGTGCGGGTTGCTTCCTTTAATATAAATTCAAAACCGCAAAGGTCTTTTATTTGACCAACTAAAAGGGTTATGCCTATACCCGTGGTAAAACCGATAGTGATAGGATATGGGAAAAATTTCATAACGTTGCCAACGCGCGCAAGCCCCATAATAATTAAAAGCACGCCCGCCATCATTGCGGCGATAGCAAGCCCTAAAACACCGATATCGGGGTTAGAAAGATAGCCGAAAATTATAACGACGAAAGCCGCGGTAGGTCCGCCTATTTGAAACTTACTGCCACCAAGCGCGGAAATGAAAAAGCCGGCAACAATTGCAGTTATAATGCCCGCTTGAATACCGCCCATACCTACGCCTTCGGGTACGGATTGAATACCTAGTGCGATAGATAAAGGAAGTGCGATAATTGCAACCATAAGCCCTGCTAAAAGGTCGCCGAAAATATCTTTCTTTTTATAGTTTTTAAGTGAGTCAAAAAGTTGCGGTCTCATAATAAACCTTCTTTTGTTTTTTTAAGCCTTACCCATTTTAGCACATTGTAAAAAAATGTAAAAGGAATTTTAATATAAATATAAAATAAATTAAAATATATAAATTAAAACCCCGAATATTTCGGGGTTTTAAAATTAAACGTTTTAGCTTTTGTTAATTTAATTAGAATATTTGTTAATTTAATTAGGCTATTCTGCTAAAGAAAAGTTATCTTTGCCAACGCCACAAAGTTCACATTCAAAATCTTCGGGCAAGTTTTCAAAAGCAGTGCCTTCTGCAATGCCCTTTTCGGGTAAGCCTAGATCTTCATCGTAAATCCAACCACAAATATCACAAACATATTTTGCCATAATAATTCTCCTTTTTAATTTATCTATTTTTTATTTGCAAAGTTCTTTTGCCAAAGCGGAAATTTCGCTTTCGTTTTGGCTAGATACCGCAGACAATACCTTAACGTTATTTTCGGTATATTGCAAGTTTTTACATTTTTCTAGCATACCTTTCATAACCTTTGTTGCAACGGGTGCCCAACTGCCGTTTTCAATAAAACCAACCGTTCTGTTTTGGAAATTTCTTTCG
Source organism: Clostridia bacterium (assembly GCA_017465145.1). GTDB lineage: Bacteria > Bacillota > Clostridia > Christensenellales > Borkfalkiaceae > UBA1259. Next base: position 70,250 of record JAFTWU010000010.1, read on the forward strand.
GTGAGATGATTTATAAACTCACGCATAAAGGGGAAAATTTCGCCGTTATAGGTGGTGGTTGCAAGCACGATTTTTCCATAGCGAAAAGCATCTTCAACGGCTTCTGCCATATCGCAACGCGCTAAGTCGTTAACGACAACCTTTTCTGCGCCTTCCTTTTCTAATTCTTTAGCAAGCTTTTCCACAGCCTTTTTAGTGTTGCCGTAAACTGAAGTGTAAAATATTGCCACCCCTTCACTTTCAACACCGTAACTTGACCAAATATTGTAAAGGTTAAGATAATAACCTAAATCTTCCGTTAAGATAGGACCGTGCAAGGGACATATAGTTTTTATATCTATACCGCCAACTTTCTTAAATAACGCCTGAACTTGCGCACCGTATTTACCAACGATGCCGACGTAATATCTACGCGCTTCGCAAGCCCAATCTTCTTGAACGTCTAACGCACCGAACTTACCGAAAGCATCTGCGGAAAATAAAATCTTTTCCGTGCTATCGTAAGTCATTATAACTTCCGGCCAATGTACCATAGGTGCTGTAACGAAGGAAAGTTTGTGTTCACCAAGGTCTAGCGTAGAGCCGTCAGTCACGGCAATTTGTCTATCAGCATAGTCGGTGCCGAAAAAGTTTTTCATCATTGTAAATGCTTTAGCGTTTGCAACGATTTTAACTTCTGGATATTTTTTAACGAACACGTCTATATTTGCAGAGTGGTCGGGTTCCATATGTTGAACGATTAAATAGGTGGGATTTTTGCCATCTAAAACGGCTTCTACGTTAGATAGCCATTCGTCCTTAAAAGATGCGTCAACCGTGTCTAAAACGGCAATTTTTTCGTCCAAAATAACGTATGAGTTATACGCCATGCCGTTGGGAACGACGTATTGTCCTTCAAAAAGGTCAATTTGATGGTCGTTAACACCAACGTATTTTACGCTTTTACTAAATTCCATAAAAACTCCTAATTCTAGTATATTATTCTGCGTATTCCGCTATGTATGGTAAATTTCTATAAAGTTCGCTACAGTCTAAGCCGTAGCCAATTACGAAAAAGTCTGGTATGGTAAAGAGTGCAAGGTCAGGATTAAATTCCACTACCCTACGTGAAGGCTTGTCTAAAAGTGTTACAACCCTTAAAGATAACGGGTTTCTTGCCTTTAAAATTTTAACGATTTCGTTAAGAGTTCTGCCCGTGTCGATAATGTCTTCTACGATAACTACGTGATAGCCACTTATATCTTGGTCTAAATCTTTGGTGATTTGAACCACGCCCGAAGATTGAGTACCGCTAAAATAACTTTGCGCGCACATAAAACCAATTTCGCAAGGAACTTCTATCGCACGGCATAAGTCCGCCATAAACACGAAAGCACCCTTTAATATGCTTACAAGCAAAATAGGTCTACCATCGTAACTATCACTAATTTGCTTTCCCGCTTTTTTTATTGCCGTTTTAATTTCTTCTTCAGCAATAATAACTCTTTTGATTTTGCCGTTAAATTCGTTTATCTTTTGTTGTTTATCCATAACCGACTTCCCTTTCTATAGCATATATAAGATTATACCACAAAAAAAATATTTAATCAATTATCAATATATAATTAAGTAAAAAATTAACCCGCCGAATATTCGGCGGGTTTTTCAATCTCTACGTTGATTTTTTACCATTAAACAAGAGCTATAATCAAAAGGAAACAGAAAGCAAGAATAACGCCTGATGCCATAGTGAAAATTGACATTGCTAAACCGATAATGCTAACGATTTTGGTTGCAACGGGAGCAGGTCTACCCATACGCACTTCTGCACGCACTAAGTTAAGCGCTTTGATGCTTAAAATAAGCCCTGGGATTGCGGGGATAATTGCAATAAAACTCATTGCCATCCATAAGGCTATGTCATCGGGGTCAAGCCATTCTATGAATCTGGGGTCGAATTCTTCGTAAGCCATTTCCATAAGAAGTTCACCAGAAACGTAACTTAAAATCATTAAGCCTAAGTAAGATAACACTAAACCGATAATCGCCTTCTTTAAGCCAAGCTTTTTGTTGCTTGATACGGGTTGTGCGGGTGTTTCTTGAACGGGAGTTGCGGTTTCAGTTGCCACAGCTTGTTCTTGTGCTAGACATTCAGCGCATACTTCAACGCCGTCGTCTACGGGTTTGCCACATTTTTTACAATACATTTTATGTATTCCTCCTATAAAATATAAACATTAAATTAGGCGCTTTATGCGTCGAATATGTTTTCCGTTTAATAAACTAGTTCTATGCGAACCACAATAAAAACAACATTATCGCTATGCCTGCAAAAACAGTAGCAACAATACCTAAAACAAGGGTTGCGACGGGTTTTTTTCTGCCCGCTTTTCGTTCAGCGTTGAAAATGTTTATTGATTTTATGCCAAGTATTAGCGCGGGTACGCTCATTGCAATAGCAACGAAGGCAAGAAATACTTCAAGCCCTGCGAAAAGTTGTGCAACGAAACCAAGCGCAGCTGCTGGAATTGCTAAGCCAAGCCCTTTTTTGCGCGAAGATTCTACGGGCGCACCTTGACCTTCGTTGCAAGGTTTGTTCTCCACCACGGGTTGCTGAATTTGGGGGTTAGTTACCGCGGGTTGAGTTTGTGAATTAGCCACCGCGGGTTGAATTTTAGGTTCTTGAACGATAGTTTCGTTTTGTTTTGCACCACAAACGGCGCAAAACTTATCGCCTTCGCCAATTAGGTTACCACAATTTTTACAATACATTATTTACCTCTCCACCAAAAAATTATATTATCGTTAAAGCAAAGAGATTAACGGTAGCAACAATAATACGAAAGAGCCTGCGCCAAGTAAAATTGCGGCACCGTCAGCTAACCCTATAAGCCCAACGATTAACGTGGGTATGGGTTTTTTTCTGCCCGCGTTCTTTTCTTGGTTAAACAACTTAACCGATTGTATTCCAAGAATAAGCGATGGAATAGCAAGACCGATGGCAAGGAGTAAAAAAGTTAAGGAATTAATAAATAAATCCAAATAAACTACTTCGTAAAGGCTTAATTCCCCAACAAAAATCATCCCTATTACAAACATGATATACGCCGCTATGCTTAGCGCCACGCTAGTAATAGCCTTGCCTAAACCTAGCGTGCGTGAAGTTTTAGGTGCGGGTTGAACGTATACGGGTGCGGGTTGTTGATATGCATTGTTATCGTTATGTATAGGTTGTTGAGCGTTTTGCCTGTTTTCCGCTTGGAATTCAGTAAAAGGCTCTGCTGAACTTGATTGATTTTGCGGTTCTTGAACGGTAGTATCCTTTTGTTTTGCTCCACAAACGGTGCAAAAATTATCACCGTCAGCAACGGGATTACCACAATTTCTGCAATACATTATAAATCCTCCTGTAAGGTTAATTAAATTACGCCATAGACGATAATATTAAAACCGACGTTGTCTTAAAATACCGTCTTGGTAAAGTTTATAGTCCGTGCCAATATATTTACCGTATTTACTACGATACTTAGTCTTAGCCCACGTTTTTCTACACTATTATATTACAACACAGAGTTAAACAATGCAAGTATTTTTTGCATTAATTCTTCATTTACCGCACTATATAGTTTATGGTTGACCGTTTTAATATAGTCGGCTTTTTCTTCTTTGGTAAGGTCGGTGCCTTTTAAGAATTTTAAGCGTTTTAAGTCGCTTTCCACTTCTTTTTGATATAAAACCGATTCTACCGACTGCATTATCGTTTGATGTCCGCCTTGCACCCCTTTAGTTTCGTAATAAATTACGTTGGGGTTTGTAATCTTGTTGCGGTGCGCAATTATAGACTGCTTGTCGTAAGTGATATCCTTGTCGTCAATTCCTTGCGCAATCAACACGGGAATATCCACAGAGTTAATCCCCCTAACGCCGTTATGAGAAAGGTATTTTTCAAAGAGTATCCATTGATAAGAATCGAATAACGGCTTAGATAGATATGCCACCTTACCCGCGTATTGCGTGCCTTTATCAACCATTATACTTGACGCACTACACATAGGCGCTATCCCTACGACAGCCTTAATATCTTTATGAATAGCCAAAACTGAAGTAACGGCGTAACCACCAAGACTGTGCCCTATTAAAAATTTGGGTTGGTTTTTATATTTTTCTTCGCTATTAAGATAGTTAATAACTTGTTCTAGGTCGATTAACGCTTGGCACATACCCACCATAGAATCGCCTTCTGAATCGTAAACGCCCGTGCCGTCGTAACTAAAAACGTTATAACCGCTATTTACCAAATACTCGCTTATAGGAATAAAATCGTCTGCCCCTGCGCGAAGACCGGGAACTACTATTACAAGCCCTTTGTTTTCAGTTGACGGATAGTAATAGCCCTTTAATCTGCTGTCGCCCGCGTTAAAATAAAACTCTTCGCGGAAAAGTCTATCTTTTACGCGATTATAACAATATTCGCCGGGAGTGATAGAATAGTCTGGTCTATTACAATGGGCAAACATTACTTCATAAGCCACTATAAAAGACGCCACGGTACTAGAGCCAACGCCACCAACGGTTGCTAGAATTGCGGCTATCACCTTTTTTCTTTTCCTTTTTTGTTCACGTTTAAGTTTTTCACGCTCTATCCTATTTGCAATAATTCCCTTTTTTTTCATATATTTCGTTTTTAATAAAATTTAATTTATAAAAATTTTAGGTTTGACTGATTCAATAAAGGCTTGCCCTAAAGAGATTTATCCTAGCGTAACGTTTTCAAAAAAACGTAGTGGGGTTAAATCGTTAGAAGATATTGATATTGCAAAGTTTTTACCGTCTAACGCCAAAATTTTACTAAACGTTTGCGCCGATAAACTTTCTATCTTTCTTGGGTTAAACGCCCCTTCGCCTTGCATTTTATATATGCTTTCTTTTTTTGTCCAAAGGGTTGTTAGCGTTTCAATAGAATTTTCGCCCTTTGCTAGTTCTTCTTTTTCCCTTTCCGTTAAAACCTTTTCTAACACTTGTTTTTTATTATCATCGATAAGTTCAACGTCTATACCAACGCTTTGTTTGGATACCGCTACCGCTACTATGCCGTCTGCGTGAGATATAGAAAAGAAACACTTATCGCAAAGCCATTTGCCCTTTTTATCTTTATTAAATTCAAGGTTTTCTATACGCAACCCTAAAGAGCGGTATAGCGCGTGTGCTAAAAGTTTCCACGCGTAGAATTTTTCTTTTTTCACCTTTTCATCGGTGCAACTTTTAATTTCTTCATCGCGAACTTCTGGGGTTACGGTGGTGATAGAAAATTCCTTTGGAATAACGGCGTAATACACGTCAAGTAAGGGGCGGGAGCGAAACATATTTCTTATAAAGTCCGCCTGTGTACATTTCTTAACGCCGAAAAAACATTCGTAGGCAAAGTGTTCACAGTTATTATGTATAACGTTATACCCCTTTTGCCCTATTTTACTACGCGCTAAAGACACTATTTCTTCACTAGAGCGCTTGTTTTCGTCAGTTTCTTCTAAAAAGCCCGTTTCTAAAACGCCACCGCATAAAAAACCGTCAAGGTCGGTTACGCACACTTGTACGTCGCTATCCTTAAGGAAAGACCTTGCAACGGGTGCAAGGCCAAACTGAATAACTTCATCACAAGATACGAAAATGCCGTAGTGATATATTTCGCCCATTTTTACACGGACCATATCCCCTTTCTTTGCGGGAGTTTCAAACCACTTCATAAACTAATTAACTTTCTTTTCTAAATAATCAATAACGTCTTTAACCGTTTGGAAGTCGCCAAAACCAACGTCGTCTAAACGGATGCCAAAAGATTCTTCGATAGCGATTACAACGTATAAAACGCCAACCGAACTTAAACCTAAATCAGTTACCAAATTAGAATCTTCCGTATACTGCTTTTCAACGCCCGTGCTACCCTGGATAGCCATATCGAAGGCGTCGTTTAACTTTTCAATAATTTCTTGTCTAGTCATTTGAATTTTCTTTCCTTAAAATTTTCATACTTGGTGAACGCAAGAAGTCCGTTTCGCGAATTACTATTTTGTTTATCCTTTCAAAAGCAGGCAAGGTTTTGTTAACTTCTAAAATTTGTTCTTTTAAGAAGGTTTCCTTATCTTCTATTTTAAGCGCGTTAAGAACGGTAAGTCTTGGAACGACTTGCAAAGATAAAACGTTTGATTTGTCAAGGTATACAAGGCTATCTTGAATAGCGTCTATCGTGTTAAACTTGCTTTCAAGTTCGGCGGGAGAAACGTTTTCGCCTGAAGGTAGAACGATAATTTCCTTTTTTCTGCCAACGATGTAAAGCATATTGTCTTCGTCCATTCTTACAAGGTCGCCCGTCTTAAAATAGCCGTCTTCATAAGAAAGTTCGTTTTCTTCGGGCTCACCAACGTAACAGTCCATCATGTTGTCGCCCTTAATCCACAATTCGCCGTCTACTATTTTATATTCAATACCTTCGTAAATATAGCCTACTGCTTCTGCATTTTTCTTGCTTTCGGGATTGCCACTAACAAGGTTTGCGCTTTCAGTTAAGCCGTAACCAGGAAGTAGCGTTACGCCGATTTTATCATATTCACTTACAAGGTAAGGTGGAACTACCGCCGCACCGCAAATGATTGTTTTAATACTGTCGCCAAGCATATTTTTGCCAAACTTTTTAGAAAGGTTTAGTGCCATTTCGGCAAGCGCGGGAACTAAAACCATAACGGTTGGCTTAAACACCGCGATATCCCTAAACATATCTTTATTATTACGGCAGATAAATATTGCACTACCCGTGTATAAACTTGTTAAAAGGTTTCTTATTAAACCGAAAACGTGCGTTAAAGGAAGAACTAGAACGTAGCGTTGACCAAATACGTTTTTAGTGCCAAAACAACCGTTTTTAACACCGCGCATCAACGCCTTATTAGATAAAAGCGCGCCTTTACTTTTGCCCGTTGTACCACCCGTAAATAGTATGGTGCAAGGTTCTTTGCCAGAAACGAAAGTCATTTCTAAACTATCGTTTGACCTTTCGCTTTCCGTTATATATATAACCGCGGGATTTTTTTCTTTTGCAAACGCAACCTTTTCTTCCATTTCGCTTGCGTAGATTAAGCCTTTAAGTTGGAACTTTAAGGTGCAACCAAAAACGGTTACGTTATCTAAGTGTGGTGGTAAAAGAACGGCAACCGCACCCATAGTGGTAATTGCCAAAAAACTTATTGCAAAAGCGCAACAGTTAGGCATATAGATACCCACTCTATCGCCTGCTTTAATACCCTTTTCGTTAAGGAGAGCGCGAACGGATGCAACTTCTTTTTCCACTTCTTTAAAAGTGTATGAAGTGCCGTCTGCAATAGCGATATTATCTGCATATTCGTTAATACAATGCTGCCACATTGAAGATACGTTTTCATAGTCAACTATTTTTGACCACGTAACTTCGTCGGTATATTTCTTAAAAACGTTGGTTGAGTTCTTATCCATATTATTTTTCCTTATTAAATTTACTTTCGTAAAGCGTGGCAAGTTCAATTTCCTTTTGGCGAATAAACCTGCTTGCTTGGTCAATTTTTTCCATAGTGGGTATAATGCCGCAAATAGACGCAACGTCAATGGGTTCGCCTATCATAATTGTAACGCGGTTATACCAACGCTTTGGTTTAACGATATATACGGGCACTATCGGTTTTTTGCCGATATGCGCCATAAGTACTGCACCCGATTTATAATCTTGAACGGTATCTTCTTTTCTATTAACGTAACCTTCTGGGAATATTACGACAAGTTTTTCTTCTTTTAATCTGTCGCAAACGCTGTGAAGAGAACTCATATTAAAGTTTTCTTTATCAACGATTATACAATGCATACGTTCAAAAAACTTCCTTTTTGTTGGCGTGTCGTATAAATCTTTAGTTGCTAAACAGTAAAGTCTTCTGTTAAGAAAAGCAAGATGAACAATAATGGGGTCTAAAAAACTAGTGTGGTTTGCCGCGATAATCGCACCGCCCTTGATTTTTTTAGGGACGTTTTCGCTTGCGCGAACAATCCTTGGCCTAAGCCATATTAGTGCGGGAATAAGCCCCGTTATCTTTACGAAATCGTAGGCAAAATTACTTTGCTTTTTCTTCTTTTTGGCGGTTGAGTTCATCTTTTAACTGAATAATTTTTTCTCTTAATTTTACTGTTATAATAGCGCGGTTTTCCCTTTCGGTTAAACTTTCATCGTACATATCTTTAACGTTAATCGGCTTGCCGATTATAACGCTACACGGTCCTTTACCCATATATTTACCATCGGCGTATACGGGGATAATGGGCGCACCGCTATCAAATGCTATTTGGGTTACGCTTGTCTTAAACGGCAAGGGTTTTTCTTCGTGTGCTTTAGGAATACGCGCCTCTGGATAAACCATAAGAACGCCACCTTTATCTAACACTTCAACGCTTTTTTTCATAAACGAAAAGTCACGCTTATCGCGGTCAACCTTAATGCTACCAAGCATCTTTAGAAAAAAGGTCATAAAAAAGTTCTTTTTATACATAAGTTCTGCAACTTGACAGCGCAAAACCCTATCGAAAAACAAAAACTCCATAAACCCAAAGTCTAAAATATTGTTGTGGTTTGTTATTACTATCGCCTTGCCTTTTATATGACGGTTTTGTGTACGTTTATCTTCGTAATAAACTTTTTTTCTAAATATAAAAAGCGAAAAAATCCAAGCGGTAATCTTAAAAAACCAAGTACCCAAGTAATGCATTTTAACTATTCAGCCTTTCCTTCTAGTTTATAAACCTTATTAACCTTATGTTGTAAAATTGACAAAGTAACCAAGTTTACGGGTAAAATGGGGAATATTATACCGAAAATAATAAATAACACTTTGCTTGATTTAGCGTTTCCGCCAAGCGCGTTAATCTTTTCAACGATAACGTTATCCGCTTTAATAGCCGTGTAAATAGACGCAAACGGAACGAAACAGCTAAGCGCCCATAAGCCCATACGGTTAAACTTTTTATCGGTAAAGGTCTTAACGTCTTTTAACATAAATATCGGCCAAATGAAACCGAAGATAAAGCCTGATAAAATTGAAAGACCGATTTGAACGAATAGAATTTCGCCTTTTTCTTCTTTAACAAATTCATCGTCGTTTTCAACGCTTGAAATATCAAGGTCGGGGTTTTGCTTCTTTAATTCTTTTGCAACGATAGCGGGTGTGTAATCTTTTGGCATCTTAAACGCCAAGATAACGCCTAAAATACACGTTGCGGCAACTATGAAAGGAACGATTGTAGTCCCTAGGTTAAATACGGTTGAAGGGTCAACGCCAAGGCTTGTTGCAGCGTTGGTAAGCGCGTCGGTAATAACACCGCCTTCCGCCGTGCCTTTAGCCCAAACGACACCGCCTTCGGTACTGAAGAATAAGTTTTTAATGGTTTCGTAAATAAGTGAGCCGGAAATTGCGCCAACGATAGAAGTAAATAGCGCGTTTGCCGCAAAGTACATTGCAGAGTGGTTCTTTTTGGTAAGTTGTTCTTCAACGCTAGCAATTTGCGCCGTTATGTGATAGGGCATCATAAAGAAAGAACCTATCGCCCAACTACCACAAACACCGCCAACGCAACCGATAATCATCTTTGCCATCTTGTTGTCGCCCATAATTAAGGTAGAACCAAAGAAGAAAGATAGTATTGCGATAGCAAAGCCAACTAGACAGGTTTGGTATGCAAATCTTATGCCTTTTTTAGCCTTTAACTTGTTGAATAAGTAAAGCATTATGGGAACGGGCGCAAAAGCACAGGTGTTTAATATTGCCATTTCGCCGCCGTTCATACCCATACCGCCGATAATCATAGCGTTCATACCAACAAGGAACATTTGAAGACCAAAATAGGTACAGCAGTTTACGATAAGCCATCTAACGAAAGTCTTATTCTTAAAGGTAAGGGCTAAACTTTCCTTAAAGGTAACCTTTTTGGGAGCTTCGCCGTAATCTTCGGGATAGCCGTATTTAGCACCTTCTTTAATCATAAACAAGGGGATAATCATCGTAAGCATTAGTGGAACGCCACAGAACAATACAAACTTATCAATGTGAAGTTTAGTTGCGCCAAGTAATAGTGGAACTAGTGCGTATACTAAGCAATAAGAAATGGTGTCGAAGAAAGATTTATAGGTAGAAACCCTTAATCTTTGCGGTTCGCTTTCACATACGCTAGAGAGTGAGCCGTAGAAAGCGATTAGGCACATAGTGTAGGTTGAAAAGAACACTAACGACCAAAATACTATCCAAATGGTGTTTAATAGTTGACCTTCAGGTCCGCCGATAGGTATCCAGCAAAGCACGTAAGATATAACCATAGGTAAAAAGCAAACGGCAATTGCAGGTCTACGTCTTCCCCATTTGGTAGATAAAGTATCAGTTATATGTGCAAACGGCACGTCTATAATACCGTCAAACGCTTTTGATATTGCATATAAAATGGGGAATACCGCAGGTAAAATATAGCACGCTTTACTTGCGAATATTTGATAGTTAACCCCCGTGGTCGTCAACATTGCAGAAGGATTAATAGCGTCGGTAAAATACGCGCCCATCAAAACCATAAGCAAGTTGGGACCAAAGCCTGAAAATGCGAATAAAAATTCTTTCCACTTTTTGTCTAACGATCTAACCATTTTTCATTCATCCTTTTCGTACTTTTTATACTAAAGTATAAAATAAAATATGCGTTAATTATAGCACTTTAAAATTGCTATTGCAAGTATTTGATAAAAATTGTCAAATATTGTCAATTTTTGTCGGTTAACGGAAATAAGCCTATTTATGGCGCAAATAATTATAAATAAATTTGAACGCAAAAAAATAATATAAAAAAACAAAAAGCGGGTGGAATTTTCCACCCGCTTTAATCTAGCCGTATGTCGCGGTATTGCGCGGTTAAATGCCGTTTCGCGTGCTTTTTGTGTAGCTATGCGCAAAGCATTAAACGCCGTATTGCGAAGTTTATAATTTATACGCGTAAGAAATGAATTAGAAACAAGCAAGACAAGGCTCGTCAAGGCGTGGGATGAGATAGACCTTTTGGTCATCGAAGTCCACGGCGTAGACAGTAAAC
>JAFTWU010000016.1 GCA_017465145.1 Clostridia bacterium
ATAAAGATTAACCCCAAGAAGAAAGTACGGATTGAGGGTAGGAGACCAACTGATGACTTTCATTTGGGCTATACCGATGCAGACTTGGCGAATGAGCAAGTTTTTAGCTACAAGTATAAAAAAATAAAGAATCTTCTTGAAAACTCTAATGTCATAGTAGTTGGGCATTCTGTTGATAGTGATAGTAGATTTCTTCAAAATGCATGCCGAGACAGTAAACTACGCTATATAAGATTCAAAGCTCTTGATATACAGAAGATATTTAAGGTTTTGAATAAAACTTCACAGGATAGTTCCTTGAAAAATATAGGAATAGAGCTTGGTGTAGATTTTAAGGAAGAGAGTCATACAGGATTATCTGGGGCGTTTTTAACTATGGAATGCTTTAAAGCCTTGCACAACAAAATCGGTTTTGACCCTGTAACAATGCTGGACGATGATAAATATGCTGTAAAAAGCGTAACTCAAAAAAAGAATAAAAAAGAAAGAAAAGCTCGTTTTAACTACACAATAGGAGAGCTTATGTTCAATAATTATGAAGATTCAATGAGTGAAGCTTAGATGTTTAGATAATAATATTTAAATAAAACAAACTTTTATAATAAATAATTTATGGACTTGTCAAAAACGACTAAAAAAGCTAAAAGTAAAGGATGGCAAAATTTTTGCCATCCTTTATTAGTATTTTTAATAAACTCAACATTTAGAGAAGTTGTTCGATATTTTTTATTTATAATTAATTTTGAAATAGGGAAATAAGCGTTTTATAAACCATATCGCGCATAACTAAATAGTCAATATAGTCGTGCTTATCAAAAACGTATTCGTGCGAAAAGGTTTGAATAACGTTCATTGCAAAGTGGATTTTTTCGTTTGCGTTTTCAATGTGTACGCCAAGGTTATCAAGCACTTTTGCTATCTTTAAGGTAATGTCGTCTTCAAGGGCGATAAAGGTTGAATTAACAACTTCGTCCGTGCTGGCTAAGGCGTGCAACGCTTCGTGAATTTTGCGGTTTTTCTTGTGTGTTGCAATAACTTTATCGGTAACTTTTGGAATAATATCGGCAAAATCAACGGGCGCTTTTAACTTTTCAAAAAAAGATAAAATAGGGGCAAAAACCTTGCTTATATAAATTTCTAAAACACAAATTAAAATGTCGCGCTTGTCTTGGAAATAGCCGTAAACTATCCCCGTAGAAACGCCCGCGCGCTTTGCAATTTCCGCAGTATTAGTGCCGTAATAACCCACTTCGCTAAACAGTTCATAGCCCGCTTCGATTATACGGTTTTTCTTTTCAATTGACCTTTCTTGCCTTGGTTGGCGAACTTCGTTTTTCATAGTAAATTCATTATATAATATCGCGCTAAAAAAATCAAGCCAAACGAAAAAAATTTTAAAAAAATGTGAAAAAGGTTTCATATTTAGTTGACAAGTGAAAATATAAATGATAGTATATAGGGGAAATATGAATAAAATTTCACATATTTTAACTTAAAATCTTTTTGCATGCAGGAGATAAGATGAAAAAATTAAGTGAGTTTGCGATTGGTGAAACGGGCAAAGTGGTAACGATAAGTGCTGAAACGAAAATTAGACGCAGACTTTTGGATATGGGCGTTACACCCGGCGTAGAAATTTATTTACGCAAAAAAGCACCCCTTGGCGACCCTATTGAAATTACCATTAGGGGATACGAATTAACCCTTCGTAAAACTGAAGCAGACTGCATTGAAATGGAGGCAACAAAATAGATGAAAAGGTTTGCACTAGCAGGCAACCCTAATAGCGGTAAAACAACGTTATTTAATATATTAACCGGTTCAACCGCCCACGTTGGCAACTGGCCGGGGGTTACCGTAGACAAAAGGGAAGGGACTTATAAGAAACTTGATGAACCCGTATCTATCGTAGATTTACCGGGCATCTATTCATTATCTCCTTATACCCCAGAAGAAGTTGTTTCCAGGAACTATATTTTAGATGAAAAACCAGACTGCGTTATAAATATAGTCGATTCTACTAACCTAGAACGTAACCTATACTTAACCACGCAAGTTTTAGAAATGGACGTTCCCGTAGTTATCGCGCTTAATATGATAGATATGCTTGAAAAACAAGGCGATAAGATTAACGCGGAAGAGTTGGAAAAACGCCTTGGCGTACCCGTAGTGGAAATTTCCGCACTTAAGGGCACGGGCGTAGACGAAGTTATGCAAAGGGCTTATAAAGCTTGCGAAAGCGCTAGAAAGGGCACTACCGTTTTAGAAAACTGTGAACTTTTCCACCTTATTCGCGACGTAAGAATAGCACTTCAAGGTCAAAAGATAGATAACCCCTTATTCCACGCAATCAAACTTGTGGAAAACGACGAAATAGAAGTTAAAATGCACCCTGAGACAATCGGTATGGTAGAAGAGTTTAAGAAAACCTTCACTAACGACCTATTCGGCACCGATTTTGAATGTTTGGTTGCAGATGCAAGATATAAATATATATCGGATAACTATTCGCCACTACTTAACAAAAAGCAAAAGGGCATAAAGCACTCTCATTCAGATAAAATCGACAAAGTTTTAACGAATAAATGGGCGGGTATTCCCATATTCTTGGTAATACTTTTTGCAATGTTCCACCTAACGTTTGGGGAAGACTTTTTATACCTTGGTACAATCTTTAATTTACCCGAACTTAATATGGCAGAAGGCATTGGCAGAGATTTAGTCGCCTGTTTTTACGACGGTGCAATATTCTCTCCGGGCGTAGTTCTATTTAATTTAATGGACCTTTTAACGTCAACAATTTTCGGTGCTATAACCGGTCTTATTGAAAGTTGGGGTGCATCCGCAGCCGTTTCAGGCTTAATCGGTAGCGTGTTTGACGGTATCGGCGGTGTGCTCAGTTTCGTTCCCCAAGTAGTGTTCTTGCTTTTGTTACTTGCAATTTTAGAAGATACGGGGTATATGGCGCGCGTTGCCTTTATTTTAGATAGAATCTTTAGAAGATTCGGTGTTTCGGGCAGAGCGTTTATCCCTATGGTAATGGGATTTGGTTGTTCAGTACCCGCAATCGTAAATACTAGAACGCTTGCTGATGAACGTGAACGTACCTTGACTATCCGTTCAATTCCTTTCTTCACTTGCGGTGCAAAACTACCCATCTTGCTTGCCGTTTCAGGTGCTATCGTTACGGCGTTTGGCATAGGAAATGCGGATATTATAACGTACTCTATGTACGTAATAGGCGTGCTTGTTGCAGCGGTTACTATAATTTTAATGCGCTCTACGACACAACGCGGTGAAGTTGCTCCCTTTATTATGGAACTTCCCGAATATCGTTTACCACGTCTTAAAAGTTTAGCCGTTCTTTTATGGGATAAGGCAAAACACTATATTCAAAAGGTTTTCACGGTAATACTAGCGTCAAGTATTTTGGTTTGGTTCTTATCTAACTTCGGTTGGGATTGGAAAATTTGCGAAATCGACCAGTCGATTTTAGCGTCTATCGGTAAGTTTATTCAACCTATATTTACGCCACTTGGCTTTGGCAGTCAACTTGGCAGTTTCGGTTGGGTATTTGCCGTAGCGGCAATACTTGGTCTTATCGCAAAAGAAAACGTTCTTGCGGCTTTCTTAACTATCGCATCAGTTCTTATGGGTATGGTTGCTAGTGGCGACTTAACTTGGGTTAACCCCGAAGTATTATCACCAGAAGTTTTAGCCGAACTTGAAACGCTTATTGCAAGTGGCGAATTTAGTGAAAACGGTTACGAAGTTATCGCTATGATAGCCGCAACGGGTATCGATTGGCCGGGGTTAATATCCTTTATAGTGTTCAATATGACGACTATCCCGTGCTTTGCTGCGGTTGCTGCTGCTAGGGGCGAACTTGGTAAGGGCAAAAAGACCACTTTAACTATACTTTTCTGGCTTGCAACGTCTTTTGTGGTAAGTGCTATAACTTACGTAATTTGCACGATGATAGCAACTTGGTCGCTTTGGTCAATAATCGTAAGCGCGGTAATAGTAGTTCTTGCGGTTGCAAGCGTGTTTATAATTCGCGCATATAATAAAAAACATCCTATTAAATCTAATTAAAGGAAAATCTTATGTTAAATCTTTTACTTTCAGGCAACGTTAATATTATAAATATCATAATTCCCGTTGCCGCAGTTCTAATCGTTGTAGCCGTAGCTCTTTTTTCAATAATAAATAAAAAGAAAGGCAAAAGCGGTTGTGGTTGCGGGTGCGACTGCTCAAAATGTAGCGGTTGCGCTAGCAGTAACGAAAAAGAAGAAAAGTAAAATTTATTAAATTTGCGCTCTAAAAACTAGGGCGCATTTTTTCTAAATCGTTGAAGATTTATTTTTATTGTGGTACAATATTATAAGTAGATAAGGAAATAACTATGGTAAAAAAATATTCGGTTGGTGGAATGTCGTGCTCTAATTGTGCACTTGGCATTGAAAAGGTTGTAAGTTTATTAAACGGCGTGCATAAAGTAAGCGTTGCGCTTATGGAAAAAAGCATGACCGTTGATTTCGACAACGAAAAAATATCTGAAAACGATATTATTTTAGCCGTTAAAAAGATAGGCTATACCGTTACTGAATATAAACAGCAAACGGAAAAATCAAAAAAGAATTTAGATGCTGAAAGGCTTAGAAAACGCTTTTTATTATCTATCGTTTTTATGTTACCGCTTATGTGGTTTTCAATGGGTAAGATGATTTCTCTTCCCGTGCCAAACGACACTATTTCGCTATCAATTCAACTTGTGCTAGCCAGTATAGTTATGGTAATTAACCGCTCGTTTTTTATTAACGGAACGCGCGCGGTATTTCGCGGTATGGCAAATATGGATACGCTGGTATCTCTTGGTTCTATTTCGGCGTTTATCTTTAGCGTTGTAACTTATATCGTAACGTTAACTAACGGGACAACCGCCCACGTCTTTTTCGAAGCGTCCGCAATGGTATTAACCCTTGTAACGCTAGGTAAATGGCTAGAAGAACTTTCTAAAAAGCGCACGGGTAAAGAAGTAGAACGACTTGCGTCTTTAATGCCTGATACCGCAACGATAATAGAAAACGGTGTGGAAAAGGTGGTAAATCTTTCTAGTATAAAGGTTGGCGACCTTGTGGTGTTTAAGGCGGGCGATTACGTTTGTGTTGACGGCGTTATCACTTACGGCGAAGGCGGTCTAGATAAATCTGCTTTGACGGGCGAAAGTATGCCCGTTGAAGTGTTTACGGGCGACAACGTTATATCGGGCAGTATCGTGCGCACGGGCTATATTCAAGTTAAAGCGGAGAAGGTGGGTGAAGATACCGTCTTTTCGGGTATTGTAAAAATAGTAAAAGAAGCGGGCTCTAGTAAAGCCCCCGTCCAAAAATTTGCCGATAAGGTTGCAGGGGTATTCGTACCCGTAGTTACGGCTATTGCGCTAGTTACCTTCGTGCTTTGGTGGGCGCTTGGCGGTGAACTTTACAAGGCGTTTAACTTTGCAATAAGCGTTCTTGTCGTATCTTGTCCTTGTGCGCTAGGTCTTGCAACGCCCGTTGCGGTTATGGCGGCTACGGGAAAGGGCGCGTCTATGGGCGTTTTATATAAAGACGCAACCGCTTTGCAAAACGCAAGCAGGGTAAACTGTATTTTGCTTGATAAAACGGCAACTCTAACCGAAGGTAAACCAAGCGTAGTAAATTATAAAAATCTTTCTTACCGCGCAGATAGTGAAATATTTAGTATCGTAAGCGCGCTAGAGGGTCTATCTAACCACCCGCTAGCAAAACCTTTAATAGATTATTGCGGAACTTCTAACGCTAAAGTGGAAAACTTTTCATCGGTAACGGGCAAGGGGATAAGTGGCACGATAGACGGCGTAACTTATACTCTTGGCAGAATAGAAAATTTAGATGAAATCCCTAAAGAATTTGACGGTAACACGGTAGTAGCCCTTTCAAACGGCTATTCAAATATGGCTATTTTTGGACTTTTTGACCTTTTGAAAAAAGACGCCGTTGCAACAATTAGCGCGCTTAATAAAAAAGGTATAAAAACGGTAATGATAACGGGTGATAATGAAGCCGTTGCAAAGAAAATTTGCATGCAAGCGGGCATTGCGGAATATCGCGCCAACGTTATGCCAGAAGATAAGCAATCGGCAGTTTTAGATTATAAAAAACAAGGCTATTTCGTTGCTATGGCAGGGGACGGAATTAACGATAGCCCCGCCTTAAAAGAAGCGGATATCGGTATAGCGATGGGTAGCGGAACGGATATTGCAATAGAGAGTGCCGATATCGTTTTAACGGGTGAAAGTTTTTCTACGCTATCTCACGTTCTAGGCGTTAGCAAAAAGGCTGTAAAGGTAATTAAAGGCAATCTTTTCTGGGCGTTTATCTATAACGTTTTGGCAATTCCTATCGCGGCGGGGGCGCTATCTTTCATAAACGTTATCTTCACACCCACACTTGCATCGCTGTGTATGTCTATAAGTTCACTATTCGTGGTAACTAACGCTTTGACTATAAGAACGTATAAAGGCAAGCAAAATTTAGCCGATAGCGAAAAAATTATCGTTAATATTAAAGGTATGATGTGCAACCATTGTAAAGGCAAGGTAGAGAGTGCTTTGCTTTCGCTTATGGGGGTAGAAAATGTTGAAGTTAACCTTAAAAAAGGCACGGCAATAATTTCGGGCAACACAACGGATACTGCAATAAACACAGCCGTTGAAAACGCCGGCTTTACGGTAACGAAAATTAAAAGATAAATTAGTATAAAAGTAAAAACCTTTGGCAAAATAATGCTAAAGGTTTTTTAGTTTAATCACAAAAAGTTGTTATTATAACTTGAAAAAAAACACAACATATAGTAAAATATAAAAGATAATGCAAATTACCATCAGGAGAGAAAGATGGCAAAAAGCAGTTATAAAGCAGAAGACATAAAAATTCTTGAAGGGTTAGACGCGGTAAGAACGCGCCCCGGTATGTATATCGGCACGACTAGTGTAAAAGGCTTACACCATATCCTTTGGGAAATAGTTGATAACGCCATAGACGAAGCGGCAAACGGCTTTGCAAATAGAATAGAAATTAAATTGTATAAAGACGGTAGCGCGTCAGTTGAAGATAACGGCAGGGGTATTCCCACCGATATACACTCAAAGGCGGGCGTATCTGGTGTTCAAGTCGTATTTACACAACTCCACGCGGGCGGTAAATTCGGCAACGATAACTATAATTACTCTGGCGGTTTGCACGGCGTAGGTGCATCTGTTACCAACGCTTTGTCAGAATGGCTTAAAGTTCAAGTTTATAAAAACACCGTTTACGAAATGGAATTCCACTCTTACTTTGATAAAGAAAGCGGTAAGGTGAAATCAGGTATTCCTAAAGCACCCCTTAAAGACACGAAAATTAAGACAAAAAAACGCGGTACTTTCGTTCAGTTCTTACCCGATAAACGCGTGTTTGAAACGACCGAATTTTCCGTTGAAACCATCCTTAAACGCTTAAAAGAACTTGCCTTTTTGAATAAGGGTTTAGAAATTGATTTTTACGACGAAAAAACCGACTTTCACCGCGTATATAAATACGACGGCGGTCTAGTAGACTTTGTTAAATACTTAAACGAAGGCAAGTCCACTCTATATAATCAACCCCTTTATGCTATCGCAGAAAAAGACGGCATACTAGTTGAATTTGCAATTCAACATACCGATGCTTACGTAGACAGTTTATATTCTTACGTAAACAATATTCCTACGGGCGAAGGCGGTATGCACGAAACGGGTTTCCGCTCTGGTTTAACCCGCGTTCTAAACGATTACGCGCGTTCACGCAATATTTTAAAAGATAAAGACGATAACTTGCTTGGCGACGACTTCCGCGAAGGCTTAACGGCAATTATTTCCGTTAAAATGCAAAACGTTCAGTTTGAAGGTCAAACAAAAACTAAACTTGGCAACCCCGAAGCACGCCCTGCTGTTGAAAACGTAACCGTCAACGAAATATCCGCCCTTATGAAAGATAAAAAACTTCTTAAGGTGTTTGATACCGTTATCGAAAAGGCACTTTCCGCTGCAAAAACCCGCCTTGCCGCTAAAAAGGCAAAGGAAATTGCAAGGGCGTCAAAGAGTATAGAAGCGCAAAACCTTGTTGGTAAACTTGCATCTTGTTCTGGCAGAAAACCCGAACTTAACGAATTGTTTATAGTAGAAGGTGATTCAGCAGGCGGTAGTGCAAAACAAGCGCGCGTGCGTCAATATCAAGCAATATTGCCACTCCGCGGTAAACCGTTAAACGTAGAAAAGAAAAAGATTGACCAAATTCTTCAAAACGAAGAAATTCGTACTATCATTAGTGCGCTTGGCACGGGTATCGGCTCTGAATTCGATTTGGAAAGCCTTAAGTTCCATAAAGTTATCATTTTATCCGATGCAGACCAAGACGGTGCGCACATCAGGGCAATACTTTTAACCTTCTTCTTTAGGTATATGAGAGAACTTGTCAACGCAGGCCACGTTTATATCGGTATGCCACCCCTTTACAAAGCGACGAAAAATAAGGTTGATAAATACCTTTTTAACGATAAAGAACTGCAAGAATATGTTAAACAAGTTGGAAAGTGTGATGTTCAACGCTATAAAGGTCTTGGCGAAATGGATGCAAGTCAACTTTGGGAAACCACTATGAACCCAGAAAGCCGTTCACTTATGCGCGTAACCATTGAAGACGCTGCCGAAGCCGATAAACTTATCACCGTGCTTATGGGCGATGAAGTAGGCGAAAGAAAGAAATATATTTTTGAACACGCCGACTTTAATAAAGAAGATAAATTTGCAAAAATGAAACGCTCTTAATAGTTCACGATACAAGGAAAAATAGAAATGGAAAACGAAAAAGGTTTGATATTTTCTTCGCTAGACGAAGTGTTAAAAAATTCAATGATACCCTATGCGGAAAGCGTTATTTTAGATAGAGCGCTACCCCGTGTAGAAGACGGCTTAAAGCCCGTTCAACGCCGTATATTATACGCTATGTACGAAATGGGTTTAACCCCCGATAAACCACATAGAAAGTGCGCTAAAATCGTTGGTGATTGCCTTGGTAAATATCACCCCCACGGCGACAGTTCTGTTTATGGTGCGCTAGTTCATATGGCGCAAGATTTTAATATGCGCATGCCACTAGTTAACGGGCACGGTAACTTTGGTACTGTTGACGGCGACTCTGCCGCAGCGTATAGGTATACCGAAGCCAAACTTGAACCCTTGGCACTTGAACTTTTGAAAGATATCGAAAAGAATACGGTAGATTTTAACCTTAACTTTGACGATACCACCGAAGAGCCCGTAACACTCCCCGGTAGATATCCTAACTTGCTAGTTAACGGTGCAACGGGTATTGCAGTAGGTCTTGCAACTAATATTCCGCCACATAACCTTTCAGAAGTTATAAACGGCACAATCGCATACATTGATAACCCCAAAATATCCTTAAAGGATATGATGAAATATATTCCCGCACCAGACTTCCCAACGGGTGGTTATATCATTGCTGGCCCCGAACTAGAAGAAGCCTATAAAACGGGTAAGGGCAAAATTAAAATTAAAGCACGCGTAAACGTTGAAAAAGAATCGGGCGGTAAGGAAAATTTGATTATAAGCGAATTACCTTATCAAGTGAATAAAGCCGAACTCTTAAAGAAAATTGCAGACCTTCGCGAAGATAAAAAAGATATCCTAGGTGGTATTGCAGACGTCGTTGACGAATCTGACAGAAACGGTATGCGCGCAGTAATTAAACTAAGAAAAGATACCGATTCTAAGGCAATTTTGGCATATCTATTTAAAAATACCGCGCTAGAAACTTCTTTTGGTATCAATATCGTTGCTATTGCTAACGGTAAGCCTTGCCAACTAGGACTGCTTGACATTATCAGTTATTACGTTAACTATCAACGCGAAGTCGTTTTGCGCCGTTCTAAATACGAACTTGAACAAGCAAAAGCACGCGCGCATATTTTAGAAGGTTTAATTATCGCCGTTAAAAATATTGATGAAGTAATTAAAATTATCAAATCAAGCGAAAATACTGCAGATGCCCGTGCAAAACTTCGCGCCCGTTTTGATTTAAGCGAAGCACAGGCTAACGCTATATTAGATTTGCGCTTAGCACGCTTAACAAAACTTGAAATTACCAAATTACAAGAAGAATTAGCAGAATTAAAGAAACTTATTGCCGAGCTTACCGCAATCGTTGGTAGCAAGGCAAAGCAAATGGAAGTCGTTAAGAAAGAACTTCTTGCCATTAAGAAAAAATACGGTGAAGACCGCCGTAGCAATTTAATCAACGGTGGCGAAGCGGTAGATTACGCTAAAGTTGAAAAAGAACTAAGACAAATTGACGATTTCGTTATAGCGTTTACCGAAGGTAAAGCCTTCAAGAAAATGACGGAAAAGAACTTTAAGGCAAGCGACAAGTCGGTTAAAGACAACGCCCGCCCAGAAGACTTTATTAACGTTATCGTTAAGGCTAGAAGCGACCAAACGTTATACGCATTTACCAACCTTGGTAACGCTTGTAAAATCAACGTTGAAAGTGCGCCCGAATGCCGTTTCCGTGATAAAGGTTGCAAATTCTCTGACGTTGCGCCCGAAGTTGCAAGAAACGAATATCCCGTTGCTTTCTTTGCCGTTGACGAAGATAAAGTTCCCGATGGATACCTATTATTCTATACGAAAGACGGGCTTATCAAAAAGACGGAATGGAAAGAAAGCATATTGCTTAAAACCTATTATCAAGCAATTAAACTTAAAGACGACGATAGACTTATCGGCGTAGAACAAGACGACCCCGCATCAACTATTGCATTTATTACCGAAGAAGGTTTAGTTCTTAACGCGCTTAAAGACGATATCCCTGTTCAAGGCAGGGTAGCAGGTGGCGTTAAGGGTATAAATCTTAACAAGGGCGACTCTATTAAGATGGTTAAACAGGTGAAAGAAGATGGCGAATTCGTTATAGTTTCGGATACGGGCTTCTATAAACGCGTTAAAGCTTGCGAAATAGAACCTATGGCACGCTATCGCAAGGGCGTTAAGATATGCGAACTTGGTGGCATAAACAAAATTGCTTTTGCCGATTATATAACCGAATCGGTTCGCCTTGCCGTTATAGATACCTTTACTATCGCATTTACCGTGGATACTAGCGAACTACCCGTAGAAAACAGAACAACGAAAGGCAAAACGCTAAAGAACGAAAACAAAAAGCGTTTCCCCGAAAAGGTATTTAGAATTTATTAAAACGTAATGAGAAAACCACTGTGATAGTCCTGGAGATTTTTATTAAATTATTTATAAAACTCGACTTTTCTTTTGTCTACGAAAAACTACTTGATAAATTTTTTTGTTTATGATATACTAATTATGCCAAACCAACTGAATAAATTAGGCAAGGACTATTTTTATCCTTTTTGGATAATTATATTCTTTTTGCGTTATGTCCATAATGAATTTGATAAAAATGCAAATTCCTACTGGATATAGCGTAGATTTGTTCTTGCTTTTCAGTTGGTTTGGCGACTATCGGAGTTTGCGTTTTTTGTGCGTTTACTTCGGTAGGCGCACTTTTTATTTATATTAAAAAAGGAGAGTTCTTTATGAGAACGAAGTTCCTAAAAATTTTAATTATCTTTTTGTCAGTATCTGCATTTGTCTTTACGCTTACTGCTTGTAGCGAAAAAGAGCCACCACACAATCATCAGTATACAAAATTAAAACACAATGAAACACAACATTGGTATGAGTGTTCTTGCGGAGCTTATGAAACAAAAGAAAACCATAAAGGTGGAACGGCAACTGAAACAAGCTTAGCCGTGTGTTCGGTTTGCAATGAGGAATATGGAGAATTAAAAGAAACTGAAGGGTTACAATTTACTTTAATAAATAACAACACAGAATACGAAGTTTCGGGTTGTAATGTCAGTTCAACTAAAGTAGATGTTCCAACAATTTATAAAGGTAAGCACGTAACAAGTATAGGCGCTTATGCGTTCTCTGGTTGCACGTCCTTGACCAGCATAGACATACCAAATAGCGTAACAAGTATAGATGCTTATGCGTTTTCTGAGTGTTCTTCATTAACAAGTATAGTAATATCAAATAGCGTAAAAAGTATAGGGGCTGAGGTTTTCTATAATTGTGAGTCATTGACAAATCTAAATTATACAGGCACAATAGATGAGTGGACGCAAATAGAGTTTAGTAGTTTTAATTCAAATCCACTAAAGTTTGCCAAACACTTATATATTAAAGGGGAATTGGTAAAGCAGGTAAATATAACTACTGTAACTAAAATAAATGACTATGCGTTCTATAATTGTTCTTCTTTAACAAGTGTTGTAATTGGCGATAGCGTAAAAAGTATAGGTACTGTTGCGTTTTCAAATTGTTCTTCATTAACAAGCGTAAAATTAGGAAAAAATCTAACAAGTATAGGCGTTCATGCGTTTTCTAACTGCCTTTCATTAACAAGTATAATCGTAGATGAAAATAATGGTAACTATAAATCAATAGATTGCAATTTGTATAGTAAGGATGGAAGGACCTTAATAAAATATGCAGTAGGTAACACACAAACATCGTTTGCAATCCCAAATGGCGTAACAAGTATAGGTGATTCGGCGTTCTCATATTGCACGTCATTAACCAGCATAGAAATCCCAAACGATGTAACATACATAGGTGATTATGCGTTCCTTCACTGCACTTCATTAACAAGTATTATATACCACGGGAATGTGGAGCAATGGTATGATATTAGTAAAGGTTATTGGTGGGACGTTTTAACAGGTGAATATAAACTTACATATAACTTAGCAGGCGAAGAAACGATAAGATAATTTAAGCAAGAAACATTATTTTACAAAAAATGACCGATACATCCTTTTGTATCGGTCATTAAGTATTTAAAATAAAATAATTTACGTATTTCAATTATGTGATGCTAAACGTTAGTATTTTATTTATTCTCATACTGTTTTTTATGGCGGTAATAGGTTTGAATACTATTAAATCCCGCTTCAAAAATACGGTCGTTAAGGCTTTTATTTGGTCTAGTTTTTTTAAGTTTTTCCACCTGTTCCACGCGCAAGTTGTTAATATAGGTGGGCACGCTCATTTCAATATATTTGTGGAACACGCGTGATAGGTGCTCTGGCGTATAGCCAAGCTCGTTTGCAATAGTGGTAAGGGAAATATCCGCGGTAAAGTTTTCGTAAATATAGGTTAAAATTTTGCGGATAGTAACGTCTTCATTTTTAGACTTTTCATCTTCATATTCAAGTTTTTCGCTAATTAACGTAAGCAAAAGATTTACCCCCGCAACGTTAACCAAAGAACTGCCGTTATCATTTAAATATTCGTCCACGATATTTAACAATTTTTCGCAAAGGGCTTTATCGTAAATAACGGGGTTTTTAATGCATTTACCTTTAACGTTTTTAACGGGGGAAAGATACCTTGTTGGAATAATTAAAACACAGTCGTTTTCACCTTCGCTAAGTTTAACGTTGTAACTGTGAATATCGTAACTGTCAAAAACGCAAATTGCACCGTCTTTAACGTCGTAATCGGTATCGTTTCTTGTAACCGTATAATGCCCACGCCCAACTATAAAAATTTCCATATTATTATGGAAGTGCGGGGCGTAAACGTGCGAAACGTTGCGATAAACCCTTATGTTTTGCGATTCTTCTTGAAATTTTTCGTAATAAGCCTTCATAAACACATTATATCATAAATTGAAAGATTAACAACCCTTTTTTGTTGCAAATTTTACCCTAAATGTTAAAAAATGAGAATTTTGTATTCAAAAATGATATTTACTTTAGCGTTGAAAAAATATATGATATAAAAAAGAATAAAAGGCGGAAAGTTTTAATGAAATACGATATTAAAAATCTTACTTTGCAAGAAAAAATTCGTATGCTTAACGGCGTTGGCGCGTGGCGTATTTATAATGCTAACGGAAAGGTTAAAGAAGTGTTTATGTCAGACGGACCAAACGGAGTCCATCGCCGTGATGATATAACTAAAGCAAGCGGTCCTGCAACTGCCGTTCCAAATATGGTAACGGTTGCGAATACTTGGAACAGAGAACTTGCCTATTTAGACGGCGAAACTATCGCACAAGACTGTATTGAATACAATATTGATATATTACTTGCCCCAGGTGTAAATATAAAGCGCACCCCCTTATGTGGCAGAAACTTTGAATACGTTTCAGAAGACCCTTATCTAGCGGGTGAACTTGCGGCACAGTTCGTTAACGGCGTGCAAAGTCAAGGCATAGGCACAAGCCTAAAGCATTTTTGCGCTAATAACCGTGAAGAACAACGTTGCTTTCAATCAAGCGAAGTTGATGAACGCACCCTTTACGAAATTTATATGAAACCCTTTGAAACGGTAGTTAAAAAGGCAAATCCTTGGACGGTAATGTGCAGTTATAATCCCGTAAACGGCGTTTATACTAGCGAAAATAAAAAACTATTAAAGGGCGTTTTACGTGATAAGTTTGGTTTTGACGGACTTATTATGTCAGATTGGGGCGCAGTTCACAGTTGCTATAAGGCAGCAAAAGCCACCCTTGATTTAGAAATGCCATATAATAAAACGTCCGTTGCGGAAATGACGGAAGCGTATGAAAAAGGCTTAATTTCCGAAGAAGAAATAGACGCGTGCATAATTAACATCTTAAAACTTATCGAAAAGACCGAATGCGACAAAAAGGTTAAATACGATAAAAAAACTCGCCACGAAAACGCCGTTGAAATTGCAAACGAAGGTATCGTTTTGCTTAAAAACGACAACGTTTTACCCTTAAAAGACGGAAATATTTTAATGGCTTATCCCGACGAGCCCGCTCCACTTGGCGGTGGCGGTAGTGCAGAAGTTAAAACGGATTTCGTTCAAACAAATTTAGCACAACTTGTTAAAGACGCGTTACCAAACGCCAACGTAACTTCTTATAACAGATGGAGTAAGCGCGGTTTACTTGTAGAAGCTTATGATGCAGACACCATCGTTTACCGTGTAAACGCTAGTGCAGAAGCGGAAAACGTTGACAGAACGACTTTGCGCTTGCCATATACCCAAGAAGAAATTATCTTAGCACTTGCTAAAACCAACAAAAAGGTTATAGTTGTAATTTACGGTGGCTCTGCAGTAGACGTAAGTCCTTGGGCAGATAAGGTTAGCGGTATATTATTCTGCGGTTTCTGTGGCGAAGCGTCTAACGAAGCACTTGCCGATATTTTATGCGGAAAAGTTTGTCCAAGTGGAAAACTTAGCGAAACTTTCCCCGTTAGCGTAGAAGATACCCCAAGCGGTTTAACGCGCGGTAACACCTTTACCGAATGGTATAAAGAAGGCATTTTTGTTGGCTATCGCTATTTTGACGAATATAATATTCCCGTAATGTACCCGTTTGGCTACGGTTTATCTTACGCTAAGTTTGAATATTCTAACCTAGAAATTGAAAAGATAAGCGAAACCGATTATAAAGTTTCTTACGATATCACCAACGTTTCTAACGTAGACGGCAAGGAAATTTCTCAGGTTTACGTAAAAGACGTGTTTGCAATGGTATCGCGCCCACAAAAAGAACTTAAGGGCTTTTCTAAAGATTTAATTAAGGCGGGCGAAACCAAAAGGGTTAGCGTTATGCTAAACAGCGAATCGTTTGCATACTATAACGTTTCATACGACAAGTGGTTTGTAGAAAACGGCGCGTTTGAAATTATGGTCGGCGCATCTTCACAAGATATTAAACTAGTTGGTAAAATTAATATTAACTTGCCCGAAGAAACCCAACAATCCACCGACACACGCGATTGGTAAGAATTAATTTACTAAAAGCCATAAATAAAACAAAAAAGGTCATCAAATTGATGACCTTTTTCTATATCTAAAGTTTTAATCAATTAAACGTTAAATCTAAATAAAACAACGTCGCCGTCTTTAATAACGTATTCTTTACCTTCACTTCTAACTTTGCCTTTTTCTTTTGCAGCGTTAAAAGAACCAAGTTCAACCAAAATATCATAGTCAACTATTTCCGCACGGATAAAGCCCTTTTCAAAGTCGGTATGAATTTTGCCTGCCGCTTGCGGTGCTTTAGTGCCTTCTTCAATGGTCCAAGCGCGAACTTCTTTTTCGCCGGCGGTTAAATAACTGATTAAGCCAAGCAACTTATAAGATTTTTTGATAAGACGGTCAAGCCCACTTTCCGTTAAACCGTATTCTGCAAGGAAAATTTCTTGTTCGTCTTCTTCAAGTTCAGAAATTTCTTCTTCAGTTTTAGCGCAAATAACCATACTTTCGGCGTTTTCAGTCTTGGAAAATTCAATAACCTTTTGCGCAAGGGGTAAATCTTTTTCATCTTTGCCCATATCTTTTTCGCCGATATTAGCGGTATAGATAACGGGCTTATCTGTAATTAAAAACAAAGTTTTTAAATAGTCTTTTTCTTCGTCGGTGCAGGGAAGAGTACGCGCGGGCTTAAATGCTGATAGATGGTCGTGTAATCTTTGTAAAAATTCCGCTTCTATCTTATATTTTTTGTCGCCCGTTTTGGTCATATTGATTGCGCGGTCAAGTTTTTTCTTAACGGCTTCAATATCGGCAAAAATAAGTTCTAAATTAATAGTTTCAATATCGCGTAAAGGGTCGATATCCGCGTCAACGTGCGTAACGTTTTCATCTTCAAAACATCTTACAACGTGAACGATAGCATCCGTTTCGCGAATATTTGCCAAAAATTTGTTGCCTAAACCTTCGCCCTTGCTTGCGCCTTTAACAAGACCTGCAATATCAACGAATTCCACAACTGCAGGGGTAATTTTTTTAGTGTTGTAAAGTTTACCTAAAACGTTAAGTCTATTATCAGGTACTGCAACGATACCAACGTTTGGTTCAATGGTGCAAAAGGGATAATTCGCACATTCCGCGCCCGCTTTAGTAATAGCGTTAAAAAGGGTAGATTTGCCAACGTTGGGTAGTCCAACTACGCCTAATTTCATTTTAATTCTCCGTAAAAACAAGTTTTAGTAAAATATCGGTTTAATTATAAAGCAAAACGGGCAAAAAAACAAGTTTTTGGTTTGCCTTTTGTAAAAAAATGTGTTAAACTTAAAAAAGTGAGATAAAAGTTATGGATTACAAAAGTTATATTGCAACAAAACTTAATATTAACGGCGTTTCTCAAGAAGAAATTGCTAGCTTTATAGAAGTTCCCCCAACGGCAGATATGGGCGACTATGCTTTGCCGTGTTTTAAACTAGCAAAAATTATGCGTATGCCCCCCGTAAAAATCGCCCAAGATTTAGCCACGGCTTTTTCTTGCGACGAATATATAAGCGAATGTCAAGCAGTAAACGGCTATCTTAATTTTAAGGTTAACCGCACGGGTTTTGCAGACGCGCTATTAAATAAGATTTTGACCGAAGGGGATAGGTTTGGCGCTGATACTATCGGCAACGGCAAAACTATTTGTATAGACTATTCTTCAGTTAATATTGCAAAGCAATTCCACATAGGGCATTTATCTACCACGGTTATCGGTAGTGCCCTTTGTAAAATTTTCCGTTTTTTAGGCTATAAAGTAGTTGGTATTAACCACCTTGGCGATTACGGTACTCAATTTGGTAAACTTATCGTTGCTTTTAAAAAATGGTCTTCTCTTGAAGAAGTAAAAGAAAAAGGCTTAAAAGAACTTTCCCGCATTTACGTTAAATTCCACGACGAAGCAGAAAAGAATCCCGCTTTAGACGACGAAGCAAGGGCATACTTTAAAAAGATTGAAGATGGGGACAAAGAAAGTAACGAACTTTTTGAACTTTTCAAAGCTATCACTATGAAAGAAGTTGAAAAGATTTATAAGTTACTTAACGTTACCTTTGATTCTTACGCGGGCGAAAGTTTTTATAACGATAAAATGCAACCTATCGTTGACGAACTTAACGAAAAAAATCTTATCAAACTTTCAGACGGCGCGTCTATCGTTGATTTAGAAGAATATAATATGCCACCTTGCTTAATATTAAAGTCAGACGGCTCTACCTTATACGCTACCCGTGATATCGCGGCGGCTGTTTATCGTAAAAATACCTACGATTTTGATAAATGCTTATACGTAGTTGCATACCAACAAAATTTACACTTTAAGCAATTCTTTAAGGTGCTAGAACTTATGGGCAAGCCTTGGGCAAAAGATATGGTACACGTTGCTTACGGTATGGTATCTTTAGAAAGCGGGTCAATGAGCACGCGTAAAGGTCAAGTAGTATTACTTGAAGACGTTATTGACAAGACTATAGAAAAGGCGTATAAAGTTATTGAAGAAAAGAACCCCGCACTTCCCGATAAAGAAAATATCGCAAGGGCGGTTGGTACGGGCGCAGTAATTTTCGGTGCGCTTTGTAACAATAAAATTAAAGATATCGTGTTCAGTTACGATAGGGTTTTATCTTTTGAAGGGGAAACCTGTCCTTACGTTCAATATACCGTTGCGCGTTGTAACAGTATTTTATCTAAACTTGGAAACCCAAGTTCATATTCTAGCGTTCAAATGTGTGATAGCGAATACGCGGTTATTTCTGAACTTGGTAAATTCCCAGAAATAGTTAAATCGGCGGCGGAAAAATACGAACCGTCATTTGTAACTAGATACGCTATAGATTTAGCAACGGCTTTCAATAAATTTTATATCGACTGCAAAATTGCAAGCGCTAGTGAAGACGCTAAAAACTTCCGTTTAGCAATAACTAAGGCGGTTAAAACAACGCTTACAAACGCGTTGACCTTGCTTGGTATTGAAACGGTTGAACAAATGTAATATGGCACAAGAAACATTAGCTAAAAATACCGAAAATAAAGCGGTTATATTTGACTTAGACGGCACGCTTTTAGATACCGTACCCGATATTTGCTCTTACGTTAACACCGCGCTAACTCACTTTGGTTATCCCACGGTTACTATTGCAGACGTTACACGTTTTATTGGCAACGGTGCGCGCAATCTTATTATAAGAAGTCTTGGCGGGGATAAGCCTGATAGTGTTGTAGATGAAGTTTTGGCGTTTTATAACGGCGTTTATAATAACGGTGAAAATAAATTAACGGTCGTTTTCGATGGGATAATGCCCGTTTTAGAAGAACTTAAAAAACAAGGCTATAAACTTGTTATAATGACTAATAAACCACAGCGCAATACCGACGGACTTTACAAAAGATTTTTCGAAAAAATCGGTTTTGACGCGGTTATAGGTCAAAGCGATAAGGTTAAATGTAAGCCAGATAAAACTGCAACGGTAAACGTTTTAAATAGTCTTAACGTTTTGCCGTCTAACACCTATTTTATAGGCGACGGGGAAACGGACGTAATCACCGCAAAAAACGTTGGTTGTAAGGGTATAGCGGTACTTTGGGGTTATCGCACGAAAGAACAACTTGAAAGCGCCGGCGCAACGGTTTTTGCAAGTAATCCACAAGAACTTTTTTCACTTCTTTCTTTATAATATTAATTAAATTTCTTTATAATATTAATCAAAGCGTTTATGCTCTTTAGCTATTAAAAGGGCATAAACTTTCAAAATATTTCTATTTTTTCGCCTTTATAGGCAAATTTTTCCTTTGATTTTTTATACAATTTATATGTGGCAATTTTAATGCCAAGTTAAAGGGATTATTCTATTTATTTTCAACTCAGTACAAAATTGTAATTAAATAATAGGGGTATAATTTTGAACAATTATAACGTAATCGTAATCGGTGGCGGTGCTTCCGGTTTGCTGTGCGCTATTGAACTTTTAAACGGCGCAAACGCCCTTTTAGGTAAAGACGTTCTTATTTTAGAAGGCAACGATAGGGTGGCAAAAAAACTAGTGGCAACGGGCAACGGTCAAGGTAACCTAACCAACGCTGTTTTATCTCAAGAAAATTATTTTGGCGATAGTAATTTTATCCGCACTTTTTTAGCACAGGAAAAAGAAATTGACCTTAAATCTTATCTATATTCTTTGGGAATTCCACTTTGCGAAGGTGTAGAGGGAAAAATGTATCCCATATCAAAACAAGCTAACGCCGTGTGTGATATTTTACGCTTTACGCTTTCGCAAAAAGATTGCAATATTTTAACGGGTAAAAAGGTAACGGAAGTTAAAAAAAGCTCAAGTGGTTTTACCGTTTGCTGTGGTGATGAAAAATTTATTGCTAGTAACGTAGTTATTGCAACGGGCGGTAGCGCGGGCGGTCATTTCGGCACGGACGGAAGTTCATATGCTCTGTGTGAAAAACTTGGGCATACTAAAACCAAACTATACCCGTCTTTAGTGCAAATAAAAACCGAACTACCACTTATCCGCGGACTAAAAGGGCTTAAGGAAGTTGCAAGGGTAACGGCATTTGACGGCGATAAAAAATTAAAAAGTGCCGTGGGTGACCTGTTGTTTACCGAATACGGTATATCTGGCAACGCCGTGTTTAAGGTTTCTGGTCTGCTAGCACAAGCAAAAAATCCATCGGTTAAAATAGAATTTTTACCGTCTTTAGATGAAATTCAACTTGAAACCATTTTATTAAACCGCGAAAATAATCAATGTTTTTATGGCGATAACGCTTATCTAGGGTTGCTTAGTAAACGCGTTGGTCAAGCCGTTTATAAAACGATTGATAAGCAAAAAATTACAGCAAGAGATTTATGTTTTGCCGTTAAAAACTTTAGGTTAAAGGTTACGGGAACACTTGGTTTTAACAACGCGCAAGTAACTAAAGGCGGTATTCGTACAAACGAAATAAACGAAAAAACTTACGAAAGTAAACTAGTTAATTCGTTATATTTAACGGGTGAATTGCTAGATATAGACGGCGACTGCGGTGGGTATAACTTAACCTTTGCTTTCGTGTCTGGTATAGTAAGTGCTAAAAGTATTAAAAGTAAAATTAAGGGGTAATTTATGAAATTAAAAAAGTTAACCGAACAAATATTAAGTGAACAAAGTTTTTTAGTTTTAAGAGAAATAGGCAGGGTAATAGGCGTAAAAGCTCCCGCATCAAAGCGTAAAGAACAATTAATTAAGGAAATTATAGCTATTCAGTCGGGCGAAATGCAACCTACAACTCCGTCAGGCAAGGGTGCACCCACCAAAACGGCGGTGGATATCTCTAATTTTTTGGAAGATGAAAATCCCGCGCCCACAGAAACGCCTAATGAAAATATAGAAAACGTTAATCCAAACGAATTTAAGCCTTACCCCGATAACGATAATCAATATCTAACCTTGCACGATAGAGTGCAAGAAGGGGAAATTTACGTTGAAGGTATTTTAGAAGTTAACCCTAAAGGTTACGGATTTTTGCGCGTTAACAACTGCGATTGCACCCCCGCGGACGTTTTCGTATCTAACGTCGATATTAAAAAGTATAATTTGCGCCGTGGCGATAAGGTTAGCGCTATCGCTAAAGAAGTTAGAGAAAACGATTTGCCCGCACTTCAAAAGGTGGAATTTATCAACGACTTTGAACCAAACGTTTATAAGTCGCGCTCTTATTACGAAACGTTAATTCCTTGCTATCCTAATAAAAGACTTAACCTAGAAGTTGCGGAAAACAAAGATACTTCAATGCGCATTATAGACCTTTTTGCACCCGTTGGTATGGGACAAAGGGGTTTAATCGTTGCACCGCCAAAAACGGGTAAAACAACCCTTATTAAAAAGATGGCAAAAGCCATTGAACAAAACCACCCTAAAGTTCATTTAATAGTTTTATTAATTGATGAACGCCCAGAAGAAGTTACCGACATTAAAGCTTGCGTAAAAAGTGAAGTTTACTATTCAACTTTTGACCAAAGCGCAGAACACCACGTTCGCATTGCCGAACTTATTTTAGATAGGGCAAAACGCCTTGTAGAATCAAAGCAAGACGTGGTAATTTTAATGGACTCTATAACAAGGCTTGCACGCGCTTATAACAACGTAGTAGAGCCTTCTGGTAGAACGCTATCGGGCGGTATCGACCCCACCGCACTATACGGACCTAAAAAGTTTTTCGGTGCAGCAAGAAAGGTTGACTGTGGCGGAAGTTTAACTATTTTATCAACGGCACTAGTTGATACGGGTAGCCGTATGGACGACATTATTTACGAAGAATTTAAGGGCACGGGCAATATGGAAATTTTCCTATCGCGTGAACTTAGTGAAAAGCGCATTTTCCCTGCAATAGACCTTTACAAATCGGGCACGCGCCACGATGAACTTTTGCTTTCTGAAAAGGAACTAGACGCAGTTTATAAACTTCGCAGATTGCTTGCGGAAAACAAAGATTCTACCACCGCGCTTATCGATATGATAAATAAAACGGAAAATAACGAAGAATTCGTTGCAAAATTAGACTCTTGGTTAAAAATTTACGGTAATAAATAATGAAGTCAAAAAGAAATAAAACGATAGATTTTCCGCTAGAAGAAGCGCAAAAATATATTGAAAATTGCCTAACTGAAAAAGATAGTTCAAGCCCCGTTAACAAAACGCTTTTGGGCGACCTTTTTAAGTGTATAAATAAGGTAGAAGACGGCTCTGTTGACTTGCTTATCGTAGACCCGCCCTATAATCTTAATAAAAATTTTCACGGCAACGCATTTAAGGAAAGTGACGGCGAAGTTTACGCAGAATATACTGAAAAGTGGATTAAAGCCGTATTGCCTAAGCTTAAAAAAACTGCAAGCATATACGTTTGTTGTGATTGGAAAAGTTCGCTAGTAATCGGTGCGGTATTACAAAAATATTTTATTTTGCGCAACCGCATAACTTGGCAACGCGAAAAGGGTAGGGGCGCGAAATCTAATTGGAAAAACGGGTTAGAAGACGTGTTTTTTGCCACCGTTAGCGAAGAGTATACATTTAACTTAAACGCGGTAAAAGTGCGCAAAAAGGTGCTTGCACCATATAAAGAAAACGGCGTGCCTAAAGATTGGGAAAAAACTGATAACGGTAACTATCGAAACACTTGCCCATCAAACTTTTGGGATGATATTGCAATACCTTATTGGTCAATGCCTGAAAACACAGCACATCCCACGCAAAAACCCGAAAAACTTATTGCAAAGCTAATTTTAGCAAGTTCTAACGCGGGCGACCTTGTTTTAGACCCATTTGCAGGTAGTGGAACAACGGGTGTAGTTGCAAAAAAACTTGGCAGAAATTATATTGATATAGAACAAAATCCCCTTTATTGCGGTTGGGCGGAATACCGTTTGCAAAACTGCAACCAAGGCGATAGAATTCAAGGCTATGAAGACGGCATTTTTTGGGAACGAAACACCCCGCCAAGTAAACCAAAAATGAAGAAAGGTAAAAAGGTTTAATACAAACTAAAATCTAAAATAAGTAAAAACATAAATTAAACCCACGCATTGATTTTACGTGGGTTTTGTGTTATATTATAGTTAAGGTAAAACTAACCTAAAATTATTATAAAAAAACGTATGCGATTAACAAGTTTCGTTAGGGGGCAAAAAATAATATGGAAAACAAAAGATATTACGATATAGCCGTTGTTGGCGCAGGCCCTTCAGGTGCTATTTTAGTTAAAGAAATTATTAAAAGTCGCCCCGATTTAAAAATAGTTTTAATCGACGGTCAAACGGAAGAGTTGTCAAAACCTTGTGGTGGTCTTTTATCACCGTCAGCGCAAAAAGTTATTGCAAGGCTTAATATGGTTTTACCTAAAAGCGTTTTAGTAGACCCCCAAATTTTTGCCGTACAAACCATGGATATAGATCAAAATATCACACGTCTCTATCAAAGATGTTATTTAAATATGGATAGATACGCCTTTGATAAATGGTTGCTCTCTTTCGCAACTCAAAATGCAACGATTATTAACGGTAGATGTACTAAAATTGAAAAAGAAGGGGACTCATATAATCTTAACGTCGTTACCGCCACGGAAAAAATTAAACTAAGTGCAAACTTTATCGTTGGGGCAGACGGCGGAAGTTCTATAGTAAGACGCACCTTTTTTAAGGGTATGAAAGTTCAATACGTTTCTATTCAACAATGGTACGAAGATAAAGGACAAAACGTGCCAAACTATTCGTGCATATTCGATGCCAAAACTAGCGACAGTTGTTCGTGGACGATACGTAAAGATAAATATTTAATTTACGGTGGTGCTTTCGATAAAAAAGGCTGTCGTGAAGCGTTTGAAAACCAAAAAGCAAGGCTAGAAAACTTCTTAGGCAACCCATTTGGCAAACCCGTTAAAACGGAAGCGTGCCTTGTTTCAAGCCCAAGAAAAATAAAAGATTTTTGCACGGGAAAAGAGAAGGTGTTTTTAGTTGGCGAAGCTGCTGGATTTATTAGCGCAAGTTCTTTTGAAGGGTTTAGTAGCGCGTTGCTTAGCGGTAAGGCTCTTGCAGATGCATTTATCAAAGGCAAAACCTATCAACAAATACAAAAAGAGTATAGTAAAAACACCCGTTCTTTAAGGCATAGACTTCGTAAAAGAGCAGTAAAACGCGCCCTTTTGTGTAATCCCTTTATTAGAAAAATCGTAATGAAAAGCGGTATTCAAAGCATAAGCCTTTATAACAATTAAGTAGCAAACTTTTAATAATTACAAAACTAAAAGAACCCATTTCTTCGGGTTCTTTTTTTATGTTTTTATTTGTTAAGTTTAATATTTTCTACGTGTTTTTATTAAGCCACGCGCTTAAACACTCTAACCGCAAGTGCGGTCATATCGTCGTTGCGCGCGCCACCGCTTAAAGATAGTGCCTTTTTCAAAATATCGTCAGCAAGTGTTTGCGGGTTTTTAGCGGGCACAGTTCTTAAATAATCTATAATATCGCCAGAACTTCCAAAAGCATCTGAAATTCCGTCGGTAACTAGCAACACCATATCTCCGTCTTCTAATTTAGTCGTGCAAACGGCGGGTTTAAGTTCATCTAAAATGCCAAGGGGCAAAGAGTTTCCTTCGACTATTTTTATGCCGTTTTCGTTAATGATAAAGCCGTAAGGCGCACCGTATTTAATAAAATCGGCAGAACAATCTTTAAGGTCGATAACTCCTATATCTAGGGCGGTAAAACTATCTTCGGTGTTTACGGCAAGCAACTTGTTAACCGTGTTTAATATAAGAGTGCTAGAAAGCCCCGCCTTATAAAAACTTTCTATTAAGGATAAAGAAGTTGATGCAACCGTTTCCGCTTTAACGCCACTACCCATACCGTCGGATAGGGCAACTAGCAATTTATCGTTGCCAATTTTAGTAACTGAGTGAGTATCCCCACTAATTTGAGAACCGTCTTTTTTCACTTTAGCAAGCCCAAATACTGCGCTATAATCTAGCGCTTGTTTCAAATGAATATAAAATTTATCCTGACTAATTGTAACTCTTTCACTAATAGTCATAGGGAAAGATAGGGTAGAACTTATAGTTCTTTCTAAAAGTTCTAGCGGAAGTTCTTTTGCCGTTAAAATTATTCCCACCGATAAACTTTCGTTTTCACCGTAGATTAAAAGTTCGCTTACGGGGAAACCCTTTTTTAATAGATTTTCACTAACAATACGCTCTAATCTGCTGTGGTATTTAAGTAGCGCGCCCGATTCTAACGCTAAGGAACGCAAAACTTCGGCAATGCCACTTGCTTCATCAGCAATCAACTGCCTGCCCACCGATAAGTTTTTGTTTTGCATTAAATAATTGCGGTATTCAGCAAGCAGTTTATTAAGTCCGTATATTATTTCATTTGGGTGTATGCAAATTTCACCAAGTTCTTTTGGCAAATCAATTAAACTTAACTTTCCCTTTGCAAAACCAATATCTATCATTTTATTAATGCCAACCGCCACACTCTCTTGTTTTAGTTTGCATTTTTCTTTGTTGTTACAGTTATGGCACGCGGAATTTTTAACGTTTTTTTCCATAATAATTTTGGCTTTATCTTCCGTTAAAGTATTTTTTTTGAAAGCGTTAAACGCGCTTGCCATTTCAGTAAAAACCCCGGATAAATCGTAAAGTTTATTTGCAAGCATAACGCGGTTTCTGTTAATCGATTGACGGGATAGTTGCTTTTCGCGGAAGGTATAAAGTTTTTCTTTTAACCTTTTTATAGGCTTTGTAGGTATCAAACAAAAAATCACAACACCGCAAAAAATAGGTAGTGCGGTAATTAAACTATATCCACCGTATATGCCGAAAACTAGTTCTAAAACAAAGTCTAAAACGGCTATCGCTAAGGCGGAAACGTAGCGCGATAAGGGCATAAGACACTCTGCACAAATACCCCACGCCAAAAATATTGCAATATAGTTTATATCCCCGTAATATAGGGCAAGGCTTATTCCAAGCGTTGCGGAAATTAGCGTTGTAATACCCGTGCGAAACAGGTAACAGCAAAGCAAAAGAATAAGCACCGAAACCCCTTTCCAAACTTCAGGTAGAATAAGATTACAAACGCCAAGTCCAAAAGCAACTACCGATATCGCAACAGCAGAATATTCTTCTTTTCCAAGTTTAATTTTAAGTCCCTTTTCACTTATAGTCTTTCCCGCAACGAAAAGTACAAGAGATAAAATAATAACCGTTACTGAAAGGAAAATTCGCTTTAAAAACGGCGTGTTTATAGTGGTGTTTCCAAGCGCAACGTAACCGATAATTGTGGCAAAAGCAAACAAAATAAGTTCGTATTTTGGCTTAATCTTAAATCGTTTATAAATTAAAAAGGTTATAACGTTAACCCCAGCACCTATCCCCGCGGACGCTAAAAGTCCAAAAGAGCCCGTAACTAAAAAAGACGCCATAAATAAAATTGTGGTAATTATAGGCGATGCTCCAAGCCCTAAAGATGCAACTAGCGGGGCAAAGGAATAGGGATAAACTTCCCCTTCTAAATTATTAAAAACGGCAAAAACGAAGAATAAAAAGATATATCTTAAAACGCTTAAATAATCGTAATTTTTTCTTTTTAAAAGCATAAAATACGCCCCCGAAAGTTTATTAAAACGATTATATCTATAGCATAGCCAATTGTTTTGTACAAATTTGTAATAAAATAAATTAAATTGGTGTATATTACGTAATTTTACTTATATACTTTATAATTAAAACTTTTGTTAAACCCTTTGATTTTTTATCGCATATATAGTAAAATAATATCTAAGAAAGCATAGGCGGTGAATTATGATAAAAGTTGGTATTGTTGGATACGGTAATTTAGGTAGGGGCGTTTGTATCGCCGTTGATAAAGCACCCGATTTAGAGTGTGTTGGCGTTTTTACCCGCAGAAATCCCGAAACGGTAAAACCCGTAACTAACGTTAAGGTGTATAAAGTAGAAGATCTTGAAAAATTCAAAGGTCAAATAGACGTATTGTTGCTTTGCGGTGGCTCTGCAACCGATTTGCCTAGCACAACTGCTGAATACCTTAAAGATTTCAACACCGTTGACTCTTTTGATACCCACGCTAAAATTCCCGAATATAAAGAAAAACTTGAAAAAGTTGCATTAGAAAACGGCACGCTTGGTGCTATCAGTATCGGTTGGGACCCCGGTCTATTTTCCATCGCGCGTATGCTTTTTGGTGCGGTATTGCCCGATGGAAACGACTATACTTTTTGGGGCAAGGGCGTTTCGCAAGGTCATAGCGACGCTATAAGGCGCATTGAAGGTGTTAAAAACGCTATTCAATATACCATACCTAAAGATGATGCCGTTAACGCAGTTCGTAATGGCTTAAATCCTACCTTAACAGCAAGGGATAAACACTTAAGAGAATGTTTCGTCGTTGCTTTAGACGGTGCGGATAAAGAAAAAATTGAAAATGAAATTAAATCTATGCCCAACTATTTTGCCGATTATGACACGATAGTTCACTTTATAAGTGAAGAAGAATTAAAGAAAAATCATAGCGCACTTGCTCACGGCGGATTTGTAATCAGGTCTGGTAATATGAGTGAAGATAACGGCGCTATCTTAGAACTTGGCTTAAAACTTGGCTCTAACCCAGAATTTACGGGTAGCGTTTTAACCGCATACGCAAGGGCTGTTGCAAAACTTAGTAAAGAAGGTAAAAAAGGTATTGTTACCGTGTTTGACGTGCCCTTAAAATATTTATCACCCAAATCACCTGAAGAACTTATTAAAGGGCTATTATAATTTTATTTTAGGGTGAAAATAGATGGCGAAAAGAAGTTACAATAAAAAAGTGGCAAAGCAAACGGCTAAAGCGATAAGGCGCGCACCTAAATGGGTGGTCGTTCTTGCTATTATATTAGTTATTGCAATTGCAGGCGGTTACTTTGTTTACGATAGATATTTTAAGAAAAAACAAGATGCCGTTGGCGAACTATCCTTTCACTTTTTAATGCTTGGAAACGGCAGTTCGGGTGATAGTATTTATATTAAAGCGGGCGAAAACGATATTTTAATCGACGCGGGCTCTACTAAGGCATCTGCTCAAACTATCATTGAATACGTTGACGAGTACGTTGAAGATAATAAACTAGAATACGTTATAGCAACCCACCAAGATGAAGACCATATTGCAGGTTTTATAGGGCTTTCTAATAAAGAAGGTATTTTCGATCATTATAAAGTTGATACCATAATAGATTTTCCTAAGTATAATCCAAAGCAAAACAGTACGGAAATAACGGCACTCTTGCAAGAGTATTTTGACGTTCGTCAACAAGAAATAAACGATGGCGCAACTTGGTATACCGCACTACAATGTTATAATGAAGAAAATGGTGCAAAGCGCGTTTACAACCTTGCCGAAAGCGTAAACATGGAAATTCTATACAACTATTATTACGACCACGCTCACGGCGACCAAAACAACTATTCGGTATGTGTTCAGTTCACTCACGGTGAAGAAAAATTCTTGTTTACGGGCGACCTTGAAGAAGCGGGGGAAAGTAAACTTGTAGAATATAATTCACTTTCTAAAGTTCAGTTGTTTAAGGCGGGACATCACGGTTCGGCAACGTCTTCAAACACCGTTCTTTTAGACGTTATAGACCCTGAAATTTGCGTTGTTTCTTGTGCGATAGGCGATAAACACGACTTTCCAAGGCAAGAATTTATAAATAGAATTTTTGCCTACACCTTAAACGTATACGTTACCACTATGGCTAACGATGAATATACTAACGGCGCGGATTTTATTGCTATGAACGGAAATATCGTTGTTACGTCTTCTGCTGAAAACGGAATAACCGTAAGTTGTTCTAACAATAGCACCTTGCTTAAAGATACGCTTTGGTTTAGTGAAAACCGTGTAATGCCAACCGTATAAACGGCAAACGCGTATTGAACGCGAACGGCAAACGCTTAATAGCCACTTTCCATACGAAAAATAACAAAAAAATAAAAGTATAAATCTCTTCGTTTTACGGATAATAAGTTTGCTTATAAAACGAGGAGATTTTTTATGCAAGAAATTGGCATTGTAAGAAGAATAGACGAACTTGGCAGGGTAGTAATCCCCAAAGAAATTAGAAAAACACTTAGAATTCGCGAAGGTGACCCACTTGAAATATACACTAATAAAGAAGAACTTGTCTTTCGTAAATATTCGCCCATAGCAACGCTTAGCGATTCTCTTAAAACGGTTGCAGACGCGCTAGAAGAAATGTTAGGTAAACCGTGTTATATCACCGATACCGATAGTGTTTTATACTCATCGGGCGGTAAGACTAGGGCGTGCGTTGGGAAAAAACTGAGCCAAGAAGCCCAGCAAACAATCATTGATAGAAAAAGCGTAATCGCGTGCAAAATGAAAGGGACTAGCCCTATAAAACTTTGTTCGTGTGAAGAATTTAACGTGGAAAATCAAATTTTCGTGCCGATAATTTCCGCGGGGGACTGTTACGGTGCGGTAGTCGTTTGCGATAAAGATAAAAACGCTTGTTTTACTTCTTACGATGAAAAACTTGTTCAAATGGGCGCGATTTTTTTAGCAAAACACTTTGAATGAGTCGGGTAGTCTAAAGAATAAACAAGACAAATAATAAAAGGTGCAAATATGTAAATATTATCATAAGCGCACCTATACATATGCGCAAAAGAAGTAAACTTTGGTCGGGCTCAATAGTGCTTGCAATGGGCACGTTTATAGCAAAAATTTTGGGTATGTTTTATCGCATACCATTAACTAATATGCTAGGGTGTTATGGGCTTGGAATATATCAAATGATATTCCCCGTATATACCGTGCTACTAGATTTTTCAGGTGCGGGTGTGCCTAGCGCGTTGTCAAGGTTAATTTCCGCTTTTTCTAAAGAAGAAAGATATATAAAAGCGGGGGAATATTTACGCGCAAGTATACGCCTTTTGGTAATTCTAGGCTTACTTGGAACGTTAGTTATGGCGTTCGCATCAAAAGGTTTTGCTATAGCGCAAGGGGATACTAACGCCACGCTAGGTTACGTTTTTTTGTCGCCCGCGGTAGTATTAGTATGTTTAATTTCTTGCTTGCGCGGTTACTTTCAAGGACAAATGAATATGGTGCCAACGGCAATATCACAAGTGGTAGAACAAGTGGTAAAACTTGCCTTTGGTTTACTTTTCGTTTACCTTCTTTTGCCAGACGTAAAAAAGGCGGTGGCGGGCGCAGCTTTTGCCATTACCGTTTCAGAATTTTCCGCTCTTATCCAACTTTTTATAACGTATAAACTTGACAAGAAAAAACGCGCTAACTTTTTAGCAAAAGAAAACGCTATTACGGAAAGAAAAGAGATAACGCCTTTTAATCTATTAGCAAAAAACATAGTAAAAAACACCGTTCCTATAACGCTTACGGGTGTTTTAATACCTATCGCGCACGTTATTGATAGTTTGCTTGTGGTAAACCTAATTTCAGTTTATAGGGCAGACGCTACCGTGCTTTTTGGTATATCTAGCGGTGTAGTTTGTACAATAATCAATTTACCCGTTGCATTATGCTACGGCGTTGCTACAACTAGTATTCCCGAGGTGTCTTCACTAAAAAGTAACCAAGCGCAAAACGAAACGGCAAAAAAAGCCGTTTTAATTACTATAGCCGTATCTTTTGCATTTACTATAGCAACATTTTTCGGTGCAGAACTTATTATAAAAATTCTATTCCGTAATCTATCGGTGCAAGAAAAACAAACGGCAATATCATTACTAAAATTAACTTCCCCAACAATATTATTACTATCTATCGTGCAAACGACAAACGGTATATTAATAGGTAAAGGCAGGTTATACTTGCCCGTGTTCACTCTTGGCGGGGGCATAGTGCTTAAAACGATTATATCTTTTTTAACGCTGTCTAATCCGTCTATAAACATTTATGGTAGCGCAATTGCGCTAATTGCTTGCTATTTTGCCGTCGGTTTGGTAAACTTAATATTGATATTTACCTTAAAGGCGAAAGATGGAAATAAAAAGATTAACCGTGGGCAATGCCACGCTTGATAGCAACATATTTTTAGCACCTATTGCGGGGTATACCGATTATGCCTTCCGCAAGGCTACCTATACCTTCGGCTACGGCTTAAGTTTTACCGAACTTGTCAGCGCCAAAGGTCTTTTTTTTGGCGGTAACAACTCTGCCGAACTATTAAAAGCAGACGACTATGAAAGAACTTCCGCTCAACTTTTTGGGGCAGACCCTTTCTATATGCGCACGGCTTGTGAAAGCGACTATCTAAAGCCCTATAAATTCGTTGATATAAATATGGGGTGTCCCGTGCCAAAGGTATACAAAAACGGCGAAGGTAGTGCTTTGCTTAACGATATAAAGAAAGCCGAACTCATTATTAAAGAATGTGTAAAAAGCGGTAAAATCATAACGGTTAAAATCCGTAAGGGGCTAAAAGCGGGCGACGATATCGCAACTGATTTTGCTAAAATGGCGGAAAACGCGGGGGCAAGTTTAATTACTATCCACGCCCGCGTTCGTGAAGATTACTATTCGGG
Organism: Clostridia bacterium; assembly: GCA_017465145.1. Lineage (GTDB taxonomy): Bacteria > Bacillota > Clostridia > Christensenellales > Borkfalkiaceae > UBA1259. The sequence goes on from JAFTWU010000016.1 coordinate 32,024, forward strand.
CGACCCCGATTACGATTGTATAAAACGCGCAAAACAATCGGTAAAAATTCCCGTAATTGCAAACGGCGGGATTTTTACGGTAGAAGACGCCGATAAAATGATAAACGAAACGGGTGCTGACGGAGTTATGCTTGCCCGTGGCGCAATATCAAATCCCTTTTTAGTTTGTGAACTTCTTAAAAAAGACAACCCCACCGATATTAAGTCGTTTATAATAAATCACTTTAATTTAATGATAGAAAGCCTTGGCACAAATCGTGCCGTAGCGGAATTTAGAAAATTCGTTCCATATTATTTTAAGGGCAAAGACAACGCTAAAGCGGTAAAACTTGCTGTCAATAGTGCTAGCGAGCCTATCCAAGTTTTAACAGCCCTAAACGAATATTTTTCCTGTGAAAATTTTTAATTTGCGCTATAAAATAACGGCAAAAACTTTAACAAAAAGCCCCCTTAATTAATACAATGAAATGTATATAAAAAGGGGTACTAAATGAAAATCTGTTACGTAACTACTTCATCACTTAACGGCGTTTGGCACGAAAGACTTGCAGAAGTTAGCGGGCACGATTTAATCGTATTCGGCTTTAACGGTCTTGGGCTTGTAAGTTATAAAAAAGAACTAGACGGCGAAACGGAATATTTCCAAGACGTAGCAAAACTATCAAAACAGTTAAATTGCACAATAATTTGCGGTTGCGATACAGATACTTACGGTCTTTTTCGCCACTCTTCCGTGATAGCGGATAGGGGAAAGATTTTGGGTGTAACCGATATGGCGCACGCGATAGACGATAGCGAATTCGTTGCGGGCGGAACTTTTCGCGTTTACGATACTAGCGCAGGTAAAATAGGAATAATCGTTGCAGAAGATTTGTATTTTCCCGAAAGTGCAAGGGTGCTTGCTCTTTGCGATGCCGATATAATAATTTCCGTATTTAAAAAAATTGACGGCAATATGCCTATAGTTATGCTCCGTGCAGGCGCGTTTTGTAACGGCGTAGCTATGGGGCTTTGCGCTAAAAGTTATTGTGCCGTTGCCGATATCCGCGGAAACGTTACTAAGGCAAGCAGTAGCGATATAGTAAGCACGGAAATTAAAATTGAAAAAGATTACCATTTAATAAGTTCGCGTAGGCGTGGGCTATATCGCGATTTTAACGCGGGGTATTAAAGAAATTATAACGCTATTATGCTAACGAATAAATTTTATAAAAGAAAAGGAGCGAAATATGACCTTAAATATAGTTTTAGTAGAGCCTGAAATTCCACAAAACGCCGGCAATATTGCCCGTACTTGTGCCGTAACGGGTGCAAAACTTCACTTAGTTAGACCACTTGGTTTTGAAGTAAGTGATAAATATTTAAAGCGCGCTGGCTTAGACTATTGGCAATATTTGGACATAGCATATTACGATAGTATAGGTGAGGTTATGGACAAGTTCTATAACGGCAATAATTTTTGGTTTTTCTCAACTAAGTCAAAACATATTCACTCAGACGTAAGTTATAAAGACGGCGATTTTTTGGTTTTCGGTAAAGAAACGAAAGGATTGCCTGAAGATTTGCTCAAAGAACATTATGACGAATGCGTAAGAATACCTATGATGGGTGAACTTCGTTCACTTAATTTATCTAATTCCGTTTGTGTTGGCGTTTACGAAGCGTTACGACAAAACGGGTTCCCCGGTTTTAATACCGAAGGACATTTGCGTACTAAATAATTTTTTATCTTCAAACGTGCAAAACATTTGACTGTCTTGCGCGTTTTATTGTATTATTTTAGTGTAAAAACGACAATATACCACAAAAAATCAAAGAGGTTTTAAATGGTCTGGAATATTTTCTTTATGTTTGGTGGCGTTGCCGCAATGATGCTCGGTATGAAAATAATGGGCAGTGGCTTAGAAAAGTTTGCCGGTGGCAAAATGAAAACCCTACTTGGCAAGGCAACAAGCAACCGTTTCGCAGGTGTTGGCGTAGGTATTGCCGTAACTAGTATTATTCAAAGTTCAACGGCAACAACCGTTATGCTAGTCGGGTTTGTTAATATCGGCTTGTTAACGTTAACTCAAGCAACCTCCGTTATTATGGGTGCAAACATTGGTACTACTATTACCGCACACATCGTATCACTCTCTGGGGTAGGCGAAATAGATATCGGCGCTATCGCCGCAATGATAGGCTGTATCGGTATGCTTACCGCAATGCTAGTAAAAAATGAAAAAATTGCAACGATAGGTAATATTATTGCAGGTTTAGGCGTTTTGTTCGTAGGCTTAGAATTTATTTCTACTTACGCTAAAAAGGTAATGTTTTTACCTGACGCTACGGGTGCTTTAACTATTCCTCAACACTTTGTACAAGCAATATTCCAAAACCAAAATATTTTCCCCTTACTTTTAGTTTTAATAGGTATCGTTATTACCGCGTTAGTACATAGTTCATCAACTATCACTAGCTTAATGGTAGTTTTGGCAAGTATAGGCGTTCTTCCTTTCAAAAACGCCTTGTTCCTAGCACTTGGCTCAAATATCGGTACGTGTATCACTTCAATAATGTCTTCTGCGGGTACTTCAACAAATGCAAAACGCACGGCAGTAGTTCACTTGGCGTTTAACTTATTCGGTTGTTTGATAACGATAGCTCCTATCTGGATTTGGTCGCAACAAATCACTAACTTCTTTGCAAGCATAAGTAACGACGTAGGTCAACAAATAGCAATATTCCATACCATGTTCAACGTTATAACGACTATTATATTGTTACCCTTTGCTAACCTTATTGTTAAACTTGTATGCAAAATTATTCCTGACAAAAAAGTTCAAGTTGAAGAAAAATATAAGTTCCAATTTATCGACGAACGCTTACTTGAAACCCCGCCTATTGCAGCGTCTAACACAAAGAAAGAAATCATGCGCATGGCAGAACTTGCTAAAGAAAACATGAACCTTTCTATCGAAATGTTATTAAATACTAACGTTGACCGTAGCGAAAAAATACGCGATAATGAAGACGTTATTAATCACTTAAATAAAAATATCACCGCTTTCTTAACCAAACTTACAAGTAAAGATTTGTCTAAAGAAAACGATAAAAAAATCGGTTCGTACTATCACGTTGTTTCAGACGTAGAACGCGTTGGCGACTATGCTGAAAATATTATGGAATACGCTTTCCGTTTGCGTGATGAACAAATGGCAATATCAGATAACGCTAAAGAAGAACTTTTACAAGTTACTTCGCTTCTTAACGACCTTTACCAAAAAGTTGTTATCGCGTTTGACGAAAGAGATACTTCACTTCTTCCCGAAGTTGCCGTTATCGAAGAAAAGATTGACGACTTAAGCAAAGAGCTAGAACTTCGCCATATCGAAAGGGTAAAGCAAGGCGCGTGCACCGCACAAACGGGCTCTATCTATTTGCAAACGGTATCTAATCTTGAAAGGGTTGGCGACCATATCACTAACATCGCTTTCAGTATTAAACAATACGCAGCGTAAAACCTTAAAATATCCTATTTTGTATAGTATTATGCGAAAATAGTATATAAAACCTAATAATTATTAATTATTATCCGCCGTAAATCAATTGACAAACGGCGGATTTATTTATATAATTTAACTTGTTTGGAAAAAATAGTTAATTCAGCGTTATTTTGCTGATTTACGGAGGTTGTTTTATGAATAAAAAATCTATTAAAGACGTATGCGTGAAAGGTAAAAGATGTCTTGTTAGGGTTGACTTTAACGTTCCTATGAAAGACGGCGTTATTACCGATGAAACACGTATCAACGGCGCTCTTCCCACTATCAAATATTTAATTGATAACGGTGCAAAGGTTATTCTTTGCTCTCACATGGGTAAGCCCCACAATATCTTAACCGAAGGTTTTGGTTTAACTAAAAAGGAAAAGAAGGCTGTAGAAGCTCTTCCTGCTGAAGAACAAGCAGCTGCTAAGGCAGAATACCTTAAAAAAGCATTAAACGACAAAAAGAAATTCACCTTAAAGCCCGTTGCTATCCGCCTTGCTGAAAAATTAGGTCAACCCGTTGCTTTTGCTGAAGATTTGGTTGGTGAAAGTGCAGATGCAGTTGTTAGCGCACTTAAAGACGGTGAAGTTTGCTTATTAGAAAACACTCGTTTCATGGCAGGCGAAGAAAAACGTGACGAAGCACTTTGCAAAAAACTTGCATCTTACTGCGACATCTACGTTAACGACGCTTTTGGTACTGCACACCGTTCACACGCAACTACCGCAGCTATCGCTGAATACGGCTTTGTAGATACCGCCGTTTGTGGTTTCTTAATTGAAAAAGAATTGTCAGTTATGGCAGACGCTTTAGAAAATCCCGTACATCCTTTCGTTGCTATCCTTGGCGGTGCAAAGGTTGCCGATAAACTTAAAGTTATTTCTAACCTTTTAGAAAAATGCGATACTTTAATTATCGGTGGCGGTATGGCGTTTACCTTCCTTAAAGCAAAAGGCTTTGAAGTTGGCGCATCACTAGTTGATAACGAACAAATCGACTATTGCAAAGATATGATGAAAAAGGCAGAAGATTTAGGCAAGAAACTTATTCTTCCCGTTGATTGCGTATGCGCAAAATCTTTCCCCAATCCTATCGATGCTGAAATTGAAACCATCGTTTGTGGCGAAAATATCCCCGCTGACTATATGGGCTTAGATATCGGTGCTAAATCTGCTGAAACGTTTGCGAACGAAGTTAAGAGTGCTAAGACGGTTATTTGGAACGGTCCTATGGGCGTATTTGAAAACCCCACTCTTGCAAAGGGTACTATTGCTGTTGCTAAAGCACTTGCTGACACCGAAGGTACTACTATTATCGGTGGTGGCGACTCTGCGGCTGCAGTTACTCAACTTGGCTTTGCTGATAAAATGAGCCATATTTCAACCGGTGGTGGTGCGTCTTTGGAACTTTTCGAAGGTAAAAAACTTCCCGGTATCGAATGCCTAAACAACAAGTAATTAACTAAAGGAAAAACCGTCGGCAAGCGTAGACAATAAATTTTTATCGCCGACGTTTATAAGGAGAATATAATGAGAAAACCCATCATTGCAGGCAACTGGAAAATGAACAAAACTGCTGCAGAAGCAGAAGCACTTATCAACGAACTTAAACCACTCGTTGCTAAATCTAAACCCGAAGTTGTAATTTGCGTTCCCTATACTGATTTATGGATTGCAAAGCAAGCAATTGCAGGTAGCAAAATTAAACTTGGCGCTGAAAACGTAGCGTGGGCAGACAGCGGTGCTTTCACCGGTGAAATTTCTGCTGACATGCTTAAGGAAATCGGCGTAGAATACGTTATTATCGGTCATAGCGAACGTCGTCAATACTTTGGCGAAACTGACGCTAGCGTTAACGCAAGATTAATTCAAGCGTTAAAGAAAGGCTTAAAACCCATCGTTTGCGTAGGTGAAACCTTAGAAGAACGCGAAAAGAACAGAACTAAGAGAGTATTAAAGAAACAAATCTTAGAAGGCTTTAAGGATATCACCGCAGAAGATTTTGCATCTATCGTTATCGCATACGAACCCGTATGGGCTATCGGTACGGGCAAAACCGCTACTGCAGAAGACGCTAACAAAACTATCGGTTATATCCGTAGCCTTGTTAAAAAGACTTGGGGTGCAGAAGTTGCAAAGGCTCTCCGTATTCAATACGGTGGCAGTATGAAACCTTCTAACGCTAAAGAACTTATGGCAATGCGCAATATCGACGGTGGTTTAATTGGTGGCGCTGCATTAAAGGCAACTGACTTTGCAGGTATCGTTAACTACAAAGGTTAATATTTAGTTTTAAGTTAAAACAAATTAAAAGCAAACCAAACCGGTTTGCTTTTTTCTTTTTAATCGCTCTATATTGACAGCAGGGTATAATAGGTGTAAAATTAAAAAAAAAGGTGATTATATGAAACGATTTTTAAAACTTATGGCAATTAGTTTAGTAAGTATACTTTGTATGACTTTTGTTGGCTCTATTTTAAGTGGTAGTGCAAACGCATCAACTACTAAAACAGGTCCTATACCTAATGGGCTTTATTTATATAATCATTCTGAATTAAATGGCGAAGTAATAGTTTATGATTTTATTATGGAAGGGTCCTTGATTGATGCAGATTTAACTTTTGATTTTAGTGGATATGAAATTAAGGGCTCAAAAGCGTTTAAATGTAGTGACTTTGGCGTTTCATATAAAGCAAATATTGTAGAGAAAGATGGTAAAATATATTTTGAAGGCTATAAATGGGTAGATATGTTTAACGTTATTTCCTGTTCTCCAGAAAAGCGAGGCAATGAACGGATATACGAAGTTGAATATAATGAAACGGAAAAGAAAATTATTACAAAGCTTGTATCATACGGTGATTAAAACTAAAAATAAAGAGAGTGTCAAAAGACACTTTCTTTTTTTATACAAAAAGGTTTATTTATTATTTTATCGACGGGCTTTAACGCTTGCTTAAAAAAATAAAATAGTATATAATTGTTAAGTAAATATAGTTAAAACTTTCAAGGAAGTGTAAATATGAGTAAAAAACCAAGTTGCATTATAATTATGGACGGCTACGGCATCAATACCGAAACTAAAGGCAACGCCATATATTCAGCAGAAAGCACCAACGTAGAAAGACTTATGCAAGACTATCCCGCAACCCTAATCGGTGCAAGTGGTAACGACGTAGGTCTACCCGAAGGGCAAATGGGCAACTCTGAAGTTGGCCACTTAAATATGGGCGCAGGTAGAATAGTTTACCAAGAATTAACTAGAATTACCAAGTCTATTAAAGACGGCGACTTTTTTACTAACGAAGAATTTTTATCAGCAATTAAATCTGCAAAAGAAAACGGCAAAAAACTTCACCTTTACGGACTTTTATCCGACGGTGGCGTTCACAGTCATATAACCCACCTTTACGCACTTATTAAACTTGCAAAAATGCAAGGTTTAGACGACGTTTTCGTTCATTGTTTTATGGACGGTAGAGACGTTTCTCCAACTTCTGGTGCAGACTTTATTTTGGCACTTGAAAACCAAATGAAAGAAATAGGTTTTGGTACTATCGCGTCAGTTGGCGGTAGATATTACGTTATGGACCGTGATAATCGTTGGGAACGCGTTCAAAAGGCTTACGATATGATGACTAAAGGCGACGGCGAAAAGATTGAAAACGTTCGCGAATACGTTCTTAAGTCTTATGAAAACGGCGTAACGGACGAATTTATCGTTCCCGCACACGTTTATAAAGACGGCAAGGCAGTTGGCTTAATTGAAGAAGGCGATAGCATTATTTTCTTTAACTTCCGTCCCGACCGTGCACGCCAAATTACCCGTGCAATAAGCGAACCTAACTTTGACGGTTTCGTTCGTTCAACCGGCTTTTTAGCACCAAACTACGTTTGCTTTACTAGATACGACGCGTCTTTCACAAACGTTAAAATTGCATTTAAGCCCCAAGTTTTAACCAACACCTTGGGTGAATATATCGCAAGCAAAGGCTTAAATCAATTACGTATTGCAGAAACGGAAAAATACGCGCACGTAACTTTCTTCTTTAACGGCGGTGTAGAAAAACCCAACGAAAATGAAGATAGAGAACTTATTGCATCTCCAAAAGTTGCAACCTACGACTTGCAACCTGAAATGAGCGCATACGAAGTTACCGATAAAGTTATCGAAAAACTTGACGAAGGTAAATACGACGTAGTTATCTTAAACTTTGCTAACTGCGATATGGTAGGGCATACGGGCGTGTTTGACGCTGCAGTAAAAGCCGTTAAAACGGTTGACGCTTGCGTTGGTAGAGTAGTTAACAAAATCTTAGAACTTGACGGCTGTGCTATTTTAACGGCAGACCATGGCAACGCTGACAAAATGCTAGAAAAAGACGGCTCTCCATTTACCGCACACACCACTAACCAAGTTCCTTTCGTAGTAATAGGCAACGCGTTTAAGCACGCTACACTTAAAGAAGGCGGTATTCTTGCAGACGTAGCACCCACCTTACTTGATATGATGGGTTTAGAAAAACCTGCTGAAATGACGGGTAATTCTTTATTAAATAAGTAAAAATATATCTAAAAACAGTTGAAAAAAACTGTTTGTTATGTTACAATACTTATAATTTTGTGAATTAATTAGTGCAATTTGCACTTTTAAGGAGTTTTTTATGAACATGGCAGACATGCTTATGCTCGTTCAGGGCACTACTTTTAATAATATTTGGCACGGTGGTGTTAAATTTGCACTTCTTGGTGTTATGGCGCTTTGCGCATTATTCATCATTATCGTTGTATTATTCCAACCCGGCAACACTTCGGGCATCGGTGCACTTTCCGGCCAACAAGATACTTTTTTAGAAAAGAACAAAAGCAAAACTTTTGAACACAAAATGAAAAAGATTACCGTTATCAGCGGTATTATCTTGGTTGTTTTGTGCATCGTGTTTGCAGTTATCGCAGCAATTTTCCCTGCGTAATTAAAATGCAATTTGCAAGCGGTTCTTTTTTGAAGAACCGCTTTTATTTTTCTACTTATTAATTTTAACTTTTAAGGCGATAATTTATTAAATGAAAAGAAAAGTTTTACAAGGCACCATACAAGGTAACGAACGCGGTTACGGTTTTTTAATTCTAGACGATGGTGGCGAAGATTATTTTATATCTCATAGCGATTTGCGTGGCGCAATACACGGCGACACCGTTTTGGCGGAAGAAACCCGCGGGGACGGAAAGCGCACTACTGCGCGCGTATTAAAGGTGTTATCTCACGGAATTACTAACGTTGCGGGCACCTACTTTTCGTGTAGAAACGGCGGTTTCGTTACCCCGGACGACAAAAAATATTTTTGCGATATATTTATACCTTTTGGCAAGGGCTTGCGCGCAAAATCAGGCGATAAAGTGGCATGTAAAATTTTATCCTATCCTAAAAAACAAAACCCTGAAGGCATTATTACGGAAATTTTCGGCAGACAATATAATATGCGCGCCGAATTAAAAGCGTTATATTATTCATTTAATTTGCCCGAAAAATTCCCCGATAAAGTTATAAAAGAAGCCTTAAGACTAGAACAAAACGTTGACGTAGATACCATTAAAAATCGTGCGGATTTCCGCAACCTAACAACGTTTACCATTGATGGTGAAGATGCTCGCGACTTTGACGATGCGGTTTCCATTGAACAAACTAAAAACGGTGGATATCTTTTAGGCGTGCATATTGCCGACGTTACCAACTACGTAAAAGCGGGCTCTCAAATAGATAGAGAAGCTTTTAAGCGTGCAACAAGCGTATATTTCCCCGAAAAAGTAGTTCCTATGCTACCTGAAGAATTGTGTAACGGCATTTGTTCACTAAAGGAAGGGGAAGATAGATTTACGCTATCTTGTATGATAACCCTTGATAAAAAAGGTAAAGTTATAAAATCATACGTAACCCCGTCTATCATAAAAAGTCGCGCAAGACTTACCTATACGGCAGTTCAAAAGATGCTAGACGGCGATAACGAACTTATAGAAAAGTATTCACAAGGAAAATACGAAGGGGTGGCAACCGACCTATTAAAAATGGGTGAACTTGCTAAACTTTTAATAAAGCGCAGAGAAGAAAAAGGTAGCGTTGATTTAGACGTTAAAGAAAGCGCAATCACCGTTGACAAAAAGGGCAACGTTATAGTTAAACCTATGGCGCGAGATATGGCACATAGGTTAATAGAAGAGTTTATGGTGCTTGCAAACGTGTGCGTTGCAACAACCTATTTTAACGAAGAGATACCCTTTATTTATCGTGTTCACGGCAAGCCCGATGAAGAAAAAAGGCTAAATTTTTACCATTTCTTAAAGGGGCTTAATATCGACACCGATTTTGACCGCGAAGTAACCCCAAGAACATACCAAAAAATATTAAAAGACGCTGAAAACACCCCCGCGTTTACCGTTATAAATAGGGTAATGTTACGTTCTATGCAAAAGGCTAAATATACCCCAGACGACATAGGGCATTTTGGTCTTGGCGAAGAACATTATTGCCACTTTACTTCACCCATAAGGCGTTATCCCGACCTTGTAATTCATAGAATTATTAAAGACTTTTTAGAAAACGGCAAAAAGGGGCTAGAAGACGTATACGGGGCGTTTGTTTCAAGTGCAAGCGCGCATTCTTCTGAAATGGAAAAGAACTCCGCCGAAGCAGAGCGCACGGTAGACGATTATTATAAGGTGCTATATATCAGTAACTATTTAGGCGAACAATTCGAAGGGGTTATAAGTGGCGTTATGCCGTTTGGCATATTCGTTGAACTTGAAAACGGTGTAGAAGGTCTAGTTAAAACGGAAACTATAGCAAGAAGTAAGCCGTTATTTGATGAAAGAAAATATTCGTTAACTTTTGGCAAAACTACCTATCGTTTAGGGCAAAAAGTAAAAATTAGGGTGGAAAACGTAGACTACGGCACAAGACGGGCGGAATTCAGCCTTGTTTTAGACAAATAAACTATAATTTTGGTCTTGTTTTAGATAAATAAACCCCTTGCAACAATTAATAAAATATAGTATAATATAATTTAAGGAATTTTAAGCCGAAAAGGATTTTTATGGAAGAAAAAATCATTTGCTTAAACCGTTCTGCTAGCCACGAATATTTTATTTTAGAAAGGCTAGAAGCAGGCATCGTTTTAGAAGGTGCGGAAGTTAAATCTATCCGTTCTGGTAATTGCCAGCTTAAAGACAGTTTTTGCGTTATAGAACAGGGTGAACTGTTTATAAAAAATATGCATATTGCCGTTTACGATAAGTCAGGGGCGTTCAATACCCGCGATTCACGTAGAAGTAGAAAACTTTTAATCCACAAAAAAGAAATGGCAAAACTTTATTCAAAAGTTACGCAAAAAGGGTTAACGCTAATACCTCTTAAAATGTATTTTAAGCAAGCGTTAATAAAGGTTGAACTTGGGCTTTGTCAAGGTAAACACACCTACGACAAAAAGCGCTCTCAAATGGAAAAAGACTTAATGCGCGAAAAAGAACGCGTTATAAAAAACTATAAGTAAAATTAGGTAAAATTCTTACTGTTAAAGGAGAAAATATATGGCAAAAAAGAGAATTGAAACAATTTGTGTTCAAGGCGGTTACACCCCCAAGAACGGTGAACCAAGACAAATACCCATTATCCAAAGCACTACGTTTAAATACGATACTAGTGAAGACATGGGCAAACTTTTCGATTTAGAAGCCAGCGGTTATTTTTACACTAGACTTCAAAACCCCACCAACGATTTCGTTGCAGCACGCCTTACCGAACTAGAAGGCGGTACTGCAGGTATGTTAACTTCGTCTGGTCAGGCAGCTAACTTCTTTTCAATTTTTAACATAGCGCAAAACGGTGACCACGTTGTTGCAAGTTCTGCAATCTACGGCGGTACGTTCAACTTATTCAACGTTACTATGAGAAAGATGGGTATCGACTTTACCTTCGTTTCACCAGATAGTACTGAAGAAGAACTTGACAAAGCGTTTAAGCCCAACACTAAAGCGTTGTTTGGCGAAACTATCGCTAACCCTGCTTGTTCAGTTTTAGATATAGAACTCTTTGCAAAAGTTGCGCATAAACACGGCGTTCCGCTTATTATCGACAACACTTTTGCAACACCCGTTCATTGCAGACCTATCGAATGGGGTGCAGATATCGTAACGCACTCAACTACTAAATACATAGACGGCCACGGCTCTGCAGTTGGCGGTGCTATTATTGATAGCGGTAAATTCGATTGGACTAAATATGCAGATAAATACCCCGGATTAACTACCCCAGACGATAGTTATCACGGCGTTACTTATACCGAAAAATTCGGTCTTGCAGGCGCGTTTATCACTAAGGCAACTGCACAACTTATGCGCGACTTCGGTTCTATTCAAGCACCCCAAAATGCATACTATGCTAACCTTGGTTTAGAAAGTTTGCACGTAAGAATGGCACGCCACGCTGAAAACGGTCAAAAAGTTGCAGAATTTTTGAATAGTCACGAAAAAATCGCTTGGGTAAGATATTGTGGCTTGCCTAACGATAAATATTACGAACTTGGCAAAAAGTACTTGCCAAACGGCTCTTGCGGTGTTTTAAGTTTTGCTGTGAAAGGGGATAGAAAAGACGCTGAAAAACTTATGAAGAGTTTAAAAGTTGCCGCTATCGAAACACACGTTGCAGATGCGCGCACTTGTTGTTTACACCCCGCTAACGCAACTCACCGTCAATTAACTGACGAACAATTAGAGGCTGCAGGTATTCCCGCAACCCTTATAAGATATTCTTGCGGTTTAGAAAACGCCCAAGACTTAATTGACGATTTAGCACAAGCGCTAGACCAAATTTAAGTTAAAAAAATAATTTTACAAAAGGAGGATAGATAAATGCCTATTATCGTACCAAAAGATATTCCCGCAACAAAAACTTTACAAGCGGAAAATATTATCGTTATGAACGATAAACGCGCAATGAGTCAGGATATACGTCCGCTAGAAATTGCCATAATTAACCTTATGCCCACAAAAATAGTAACGGAAACCCAACTAATGCGCCTTTTGTCAAATTCTCCGTTACAAGTAAATATAACCCTTATAAGCACAGAAAGTTACGTTGGTAAAAACACCCCCGTAGAACATTTGCAACGTTTTTATAAAACCTTTGCGGAAATTAAAAACAAAAAGTTCGACGGTATGATTATCACGGGCGCACCCGTAGAAGATATTGACTTTGCCGACGTTAAATATTGGAACGAACTTAAAGAAATTTTTGAGTTTGCACGCAAAAACGTTACTAGTACTATGTTTATTTGTTGGGGTGCTCAAGCAGGGCTATACTATTACTACGGCATAGAAAAACATCCGTTGCCACAAAAACTATTCGGTATATACAAGCACAAAAAACTTGTTAAATACGATAGACTATTAAAGGGCACGGACGACAGATTCTTTATGCCACACTCACGCCACACCACAATTAGTGAAGAAGATATTAAAAACTGTAAAGACTTAGTGTTGCTTGCATCATCAAAACAAGCGGGCGCGGCTATAATTCGTTCAAAAGATAATAAGTTTATATTCATAACGGGGCACCCCGAATACGATAGGGACACCTTAGAACTAGAATATAAACGCGATTTAGCAAAAGGTTTACCTATTGCTCCGCCTGAAAATTATTACGTAGACGGTAAGGAAAACGCTATTAATATGTGTTGGGTTTCAACGGCAAACCTAATTTATATGAATTGGCTTAACCACTACGTATACCAGTTAACACCTTACGAAATAGAAGAAATTTAATTTTTCTAGCGTATACAGGCGCATATCGTATATAGACGTACATATTTAAACAATAAAAATTGCACCAAATTTTTGGTGCAACTTATGGGGGCGTTTCAGTTTCGATTGGGCGCTGTGCGATAAGATATAAGCATACCGAAGTCCCACCTTCGTTAAAATGGGATTAAATTTTAAATGCTAACAATCAAGAATTAGCATACGCTGCTTAATTTAAGCGTACGCTCTACTCACTTTTTCCCGTCGGGGTGGGCTAGAGTGTCAGTTAAGGCGGGGTACGGTTTTATCGTATGACTGTGGCGATAAAACGGAATTTAACAGTATAGGCATAGGTAAAGGTCGCCAACGACCGTATCTATACTGAAATTTAATCGTTGGATAAGTATGTAGAAGGTTTTATTAATCCGTTCAAGACCGGAGTGCAACTCTCCGCGTCTCCACCAAAAACTAAAAGGGCGTATTTAACGCCCTTTTATTTTTTGCATATAGTACGAATACAAGGAGAGTTGCTGGGGGAGAAAATAAACCGTTCTAAAACGCGGTAAAAAGTCGGTAAAGGTTTTGTTTAAGTATAAAACCCCATAACGCTTGATTTTTTATTATTTATTATCTATAATATAAAGGTATGGAAAAATTTAAAAAAGTTCTTAAATTATTCTTAATAATGTTCAAAATCGGTTTGTTCACTTTTGGTGGCGGTTATGCAATGATAGCCGTTTTAGAGCGTGAATTCGTTGAAAGACAAAAGTGGCTTGCTGATGAAGAATTCTTAAACATCGCAGGTATTGCAGAATCAACCCCAGGTCCTATAGCGATAAATAGCGCAACTTATATCGGCTATAAAATTGCAGGCTTTTTCGGTTCGCTTTTTGCAACGCTTGGCGTAGTTTTGCCGTCTTTTATTATAATTTTTGCCATATCTTTCGTGTTCGATTGGTTTAGTTCTTTAGAATACGTTACCTATGCTTTCCGCGGTATTCAAGCGTGCGTTGCCTTCTTAATTTTTAGTGCGGGGCTAAAGATGTTTTCTAAACTAAAGAAAAACCCGTTCAACCTTATTCTATACCTAATAACGCTTATAAGTTTTACCTTGCTTGCACTATTCGGCAGTCAATTTTCCGCCGTGTTCTACGTTTTAATCGGTGGGGGGATAGGCGTTATCGTATACCTTATCGGTCTACTTGTTGCGCGCAAAAAGAAGAAAAACACCCCTAAAGACAACGCGGGCGAAGGGGGTAACGAATAATGTTAATTTTACTAGAACTACTTCTTACCTTCCTTAAAGTTGGAGCAACGTCTTTTGGCGGTGGTTACGGGATGATACCTCTTCTCAGCGAAGAAGTTATTATTCACGGCTGGATGACGGCAGAAGAATTTAGAGCTTTCCTTGCCGTTGCAGAGTCAACTCCCGGTCCTATCGCTATAAATATGGCAACCTTTATCGGTTCTCAAGTTGGGGCAAATCTTTTCCCTAACGCCGTGGCACTAGGCAGATTTTTAGGCGCGTTTATAGCAACGTTTGGTGTTGTTTTACCCGCTTTCGTAATAATTTTAATAATCGTTGCTGTCGTTAATAAACTTATGGAATACGCTGGTGTAAAAGCCTTTTTGTCGGGTATACGCCCCGTCGTAATAGGTCTTATAACGGCAACGGGCATAACTATGCTTTTAGAAGTTATGCTCGGCATTAAAACGCTATACGGAACGGTTGCATTTGATTGGAAAGCGCTAGTAATTTTCTTGTCAATGGGTGCAATTTACTATCCTGTAAAACTTGTTAAAAAGAAAACCGTATCGCCAATTTTGTTAATTGCGGTTTCCGCCGTTTTAGGAATACTGTTATACTCACCGCTATTGCCAATTTAATTAAGAATAAAAATAAAAAGCTTGAAAAAATTAATTTTTACCAATAAAGCAGGTCTTTCATTTGTAATATAACTGAAAGGCCTGTTGATTTTATGTTTAACTATTAAGGAAGAGATGAAACTTGACTCATTTATTGAACAATTTAAGATAAACGATTATCGCCGATTCGACGAATTTTACGCGCTAACTTCTAAGAACGTGTATTTCACCGCGCTTGGCATTTTAAAAGATAAAGCCCTAGCGGAAGATATTATGCAAGAAACTTTCGTTTCGTTTTTAGAAAACGTGGAAAATATCCGCCCGAACGAAAACGTTAACGCCTATTTAAGCGTTATAGCGCGCAACAAAAGTATAAATTTATACAATAAAAACAAGCGCGTGGAATACGGCGAAGATAACCTTATTAAAGTTAAAGTTGACGGCAACTTTGATAGCGGTGGGGTAGAAGAAATATTAAACCTTTTACCAAACGCCGACGATAGAGAAATTATAACTTATCACGTAGTTTTGGGTTATAAATTTAACGAAATTGCAAAGATATTAAATAAACCCCTTGGTACTGTGCTTTGGAAGTACAACAGAGCAATGAAACTTTTACAAACCAGGGTAGGAGATTTGTATGAATAAAAAACAAATTAAAAACCTTTTACAACAAAAAGCGGAAAAAACGCAAGTAAAAGATTGTACTAACGAAATTTTATCAAAAACTCATCATACCGCAGTACACGGCGACGTTGCCGTGCAAAATAGCGGTGGTGCGGGTGCAATAGCGCTAAAGCGTAAGCCTTGGCTATATATGGTGTGCGTGGCGTTAGTTCTTGCAATTACCGTTGCGGTTATCCCTTGGAGCACGATTTTTGGTAAAACCCCGTCTGGATTAGCGGTTGGCGAAACCGAACAAGTAATGTCCAAAGAAATGATTGCCCTAGGTAACCTTATAACTACTACAGCAGACAGTCAGGCGCGCTTTTTCAGTAACGATGGCGAAGACGGTGAAGGTGGTGGTGGCGGAAACGGTGGCGAAAATCCAAATCCCCCAGCGCCAATAGGTAACGGATTTTTAACGGGTAGAGACGATTTGGTTAAAGAAATTAACCACTATTTATTAACGGGCAACGCCCTTGTTGAACAAGATAATATCCAACTACAACTTGTTGAAAATACCGATGAAAATTATTTAGAGTATAAATATAAACTTACCGCAAGTTATAAAGACGGCAAAGAATACGGCATAAGTTACGTTGCTTATTATAACACTGTAGAAGAAAGTGAAGAAGAAGTTGAAATTGCAGGTATTATCATTATTGATGAAACTCCCTATCAATTTGAATGTGAAAAAGAAACCGATGGGGAAGAAGTAGAACTAGAATTAAAACTTATCACGGGTGAAAATTCTTATATAATCGCATCAAACGAAATAGATACCGAAGAAACGGAATTTACAATTACTTTTTATGCGTTTGATATCGCGCTAAACGGCGCAACTATCGAAGTGGAAACGGATGGTGAAGATAAAAAGGTTACCATAACCGTAGAAGATTATATTTTTAGCGTAAGCAGAACATATAAGTTCTTTTTTAGAGATGAAGTTATTGACTGTGAATACGGTTTTGAACTTCCAGGTTTTGAAAACGAAAATAGATTTTCTATTCACGTTCATAAGGATAAATACACCTATTTGTTTGGCGATAGCCACTCAATAGACCACGACAAAATCCCCGGTAGAAGAAAATAAATTTTATTAAACAGGCAATTAAAAAATTCGTTTAGTATTATGCTAGATTAATTTATTATTGCCTTGCCTAATACCAAATCTTAACGTATAAAAATATCCCCACAAAAGGTTGGGGATATTTTTTTTGAAAAAAATTTTAAAATTACCAATAAAACGCTTTTTTGGTTTGTAATATAAGTGAAAACAAAAATAAATAGGGAGAAAAACTATGAAAAACAATCTACTTAAAAAATTAACGGCAATAATTCTCTCACTTGTTTTAGTGATAGGCATTGGCGTGATGGTTTCCGCTTGTAAGCCTAAAGACGACGGCAACGATATTTCTTTTGAAAGTGCAACCGACTATTCGGTAATGGGCGGTATAGGGCTATTAAATGACGGTGGCGCAACCACTCAATCGGTAAAGACTTATGCGACTAGTTATAGTGGCGGAAACACTTTAAGTGAAGTTCAAAAGAACGGCATACTTAAAAACCTTGCTTTCGCACAAAATATGGTTAATCAAGACGTTGTGAAAAGCCCCGTAACCGAATCTGATAGAGAAGGTTATTCTTTAACTTACACGATAACGGCAGACGGTTTATCTGGTAGTGGTCAAGTATACGTTTTCCATTATAATGAAAATACCACTTTAGACGGCGACGTGTTGCTTGAAGGCGTTGTTATCTTCAACGGCGCTGAATATCAAATTATAGGCGAAAAAGAAGTAGACGGCAACGAACAAGAATTCACTTTCACTATTAAACTAAACGAATTGGCAAAAGTTGTTGTAGAACACGAAACGGAACTTAACGACAACGAATTCTCTTATGCAATCTACGCTGGTAGCGTTAAGATTTACGAATCTTCTTTCGAATATGAAGTTAACGACCTTGGTAACGTAAAGGTTAACTTTGAATTAGAAGTTGGCGAATTTGAAATAGAATACGACTTTGAATTCGTTAACGTAGAAGGCGAAGACCTTATTAAGGTTGATATTAACGGCTCTATTCTAAACGTAACTGTATATATTCGCGTTACTGAAGTTGAAGGCGAACTAAACTTTGAATTCGTAAGCTTAGACGGCGGTTTGGTAGCATAAACTATCGCTAAACATAATACGCGCAGTATATTGCGCAAGTAAAATTAATCACAGATGAGTCAACTCATGTAATCATATCCTTTCATCTGAAAAAGTCACCAAATTCTTGGTGGCTTTTTCATTTTGTCGAAGTATGGCAGTTTAAAAATTAAAAATAACGCAATATATAAAACCTTTTTAATTTTTTTAGTTTATAATTTGCCTTGTTTAAATTTTTGTGTTATTATTAATAGGCGAAAGGGTAAAGGTTAACAAAAAAAGGCTTTCGTTTAGTGTCTAAATCTAAATTTTATGCAGGTGTAGTTCATCGGTAGAATGAGAGCTTCCCAAGCTTTAGAGGTGGGTTCGATTCCCATCACCTGCTCCACAAACAAAAACACCCGTTTTTATGGGTGCTTTTCTCTTTTATGTGCGAATATTTTGTAAATTATTTTTTGTAAATTTATATATTTATCAACTTGTCTTTATTGACAATAAAGTATAAAAGTTTTATAATAAGATTAAAATTAAAGTTAGAATAAAAAATGGATTTAGGGGGATGTTAAAAATGGCAAAAAAAAGAACAGAATATCCTATCAATCCCGATTTTAAGGTAATTTCTAACGTTAATCCACCCTTAAATAAACTTACCTTACCTTTGTTTGTTAGTTCAACTAGAATGCTTTATAACAACGAAAAAACTACCGATAAAGTTAAGGTAGAAAAGGTAAAAATTCCCGCGCGCGACGGTGTTAATTTGCAAACGATTATTTATACACCAAAGGGCTTGCCCGAAAAGAACGCGCCTTGCCTTATAAATTATCACGGCGGTGGGTTTGTTCTTCCCGCAATGCCATACCATTATTCGATAGCAAAAGAATATGCAATTCAAGCAAAGTGCAAGGTTATATTCGTAGACTATCGTTTAGCGCCCAAATATCCTTTTCCGTATGCCGTTAACGACTGTTTCGACACTTACAAATGGGTTTTAGACCATGCAGAACAACTTGGTATTGATACCGATAGAATCGCTTTAGGTGGAGATAGTGCGGGTGGAAATCTTTCCACGGTAACGTGCATTGTGGCGCACGATAACGGCTTAAAAATGCCACGCGGACAAATGTTAATCTATCCGTATATCAGCGTAGACCCACAGTTTGAATCTATGCAAAAGTATAACGATACGCCTATGTGCAATACGTACGACGTGAATAAGTATGCAGAGTATTACGTGCCGTATACTTCGGTTGAAAGACGCGATTACGTTTCTCCGATGGAGGCTAGTTGCTTAGATAAAATGCCAGACTGTTATATGGAAACGGCGGAATTCGACTGCTTGCACGACGGGGCTTTGCTTTATGCCAGAAAGTTAAAGGCTTGTAACGTTCACGTTTACCTTAACGAAACTAAGGGGACGGTTCACGCTTACGATATCGTTTTAGGTAGTAAATACGTAAAAGAAGTTATTAAAAAGAGAAGTGAATTCTTAAGATGCTTATTTTACGATAAACAACCCGCTCATTTGCAAGTTTACGAAATGTAATTAAAAGCAAATGAAGGTGCTATTTTTTGCACGAAATTAAAAAGTATTACACGGCGAAAAAGCCGAAAAATAAAAACGTAAAATTTTTAGGAGAATTATTATGGATAAAAAAATTACCGCAAACACCACTATTTTTGAAGCAATTCAATTAAACCCCAAGGCTGGCGAAATTCTTATGTCACACGGCATGCATTGCTTAGGTTGTGCTTTGGCTCACGGCGAAACCGTTGGCGAAGCTGCTGAAGTTCACGGTGCAGACTTAGAACAAATGCTAGAAGAACTTAACGACGTAGAATAATTAAAAATTAACGCAAAAAGATTAAATTTTGCTAAGGTTTTAATTTACGAAAAGAAGTCAATACTAAAATAACAGGGCAGATTAAAATTTTCTGTCCTGTATTTTATATTTTAATATAAAAATATTCAAAAATGCATTGACTAAAAACGGTCAATGATATATAATACTTTAGGTATATTTTAATTATAAGTGTAAATGTACGAAAATTTTTCGGAGGCAGAAATGAGTAAAAGAAAGTCAATAATCTTTTTATCGATTATAAGCCTATTAATGGCGTTTTTACTCGTAATGACGTTTATTCGTTTCCCGGTAGGAACAAATAAACAATATTCTTTCTTTAAGGGTATTGGACAAGGTTACGATTTTGGCGGTGGCACGGCGTATGAAGTTGAACTTTTAGATTCAAGCGACCGCATTGAAGACATTGACGAAGTTTTAGAAACTTTAAAGTACAGACTAGACGCGCTAGGTTATACTAACAGTTCGGTAAAAGCAATTAAAAGCAACGATCCCGCTGTTAAAGACTATCGTGTAAGAATTGAAGCGCGTGGTGCTAATAACGAATACGGCAAACAAAACGTTGATATCTTAACTAGTGATATTCAAACGGTTTTAGCATACGGCGAATTAAAGTTTTACGGCGGTACTGAAGAAGACCCGTCAGAAGAAATCTTCGTTGGTATTGAAAACCCCGTTAGTAAGGTTGAATATAAAGGCGCTCAAACGGACGGTGCAGATGCTTACTATCCCGTAACCATCACTTTCTCTAAACAAGCGTACGACGAACTTATCACAAACATTAGAAGTGGCGACTACTATCTAAAAGTTATGATAGGCGATACCGAACTTCCACTCTTTGGCGAAGCTCTTTTAGAATCTTATTTTGCTGGCAGGGCAATTTCCGTTTATCCCACTACTGAAACGTTTGCAAAACAAATCGTTCTTCAAATCGAATCAGGTGGTTTACCTTGCGAATTCAACGTTCAAGATATGAAAAAATATCAAATCGAATCTGCTTTCGGTAACGATATTCCTTTAATTGCTTGCATAATCGTTGGCGCGTTCTTATTGCTTAGCATCGCAGTTCTCTGCGTTAAATTCAAGGGTTTTGGTATTGCTGCATCACTTTCTTTAATCGACTTTATGCTTATTGAAATGT
Source organism: Clostridia bacterium (assembly GCA_017465145.1). GTDB lineage: Bacteria > Bacillota > Clostridia > Christensenellales > Borkfalkiaceae > UBA1259. The sequence goes on from JAFTWU010000016.1 coordinate 53,024, forward strand.
GGATGTTAGTTGCTATCCCCGGCATAAAAGTTTCTATCGCAAGCGTGCTTGGTATTTTAGTTGCAACTATTATTGCAATAGACGGCGCAATTTTAACGGGCAAACGTATCCAAGAAGAATTTGCACGTGGCAAGACCGTTAAGGCATCAGTTAACGTTGGCTTTAAGCGTGCGTTAGTGCCCATCATCAGCGGTTGCTTAATCGCAGGCGTAGTTGCTCTTTGCTTATTTGCATTGACTACCGCACAAGTTCAAGCGTTTGCAATTACTCTTGGTATCGGTGCCGTTGCCGCTGCAATTTGCGGTTTATTATTCACAAGAATGTTCACGGTATTATTATTACCTTTGGCAAAAAATAAGGAAACCTTCCTTAATCTTAAAAGGGAGGATAATTAATTATGAAATGTTCAATCGCTAAAAAACTTAAGGTTTTATTGATAGCAGCACTTGTTATTCTTATCGCAGGTTTTACCGTTTTAGGTATTTGTGGTTTCAACAACACGGCAGATTTTAATAAGAGTTATGAAATTAGCCTTTCTATAACGCAAAACCACGATGGCTCTGGCGAATATGCTAAAGGCGTTGTAGAATCTTACCTTGATGATAAAGGTCAAAATTACAATGGTTACGACGTTCAAGTTAGTGAAAACGGCAAGGTTTACATTTATAAGTTTGACAAGCTTGAAAACGTTGATGAAACCGAACTCAACACTTTAGTTAACAATCAACTAGACAACAAATACGGTGCAGGCGTATATATTGCAACCGTTCACGTTGACGAAGTTATTCCCGCACTCTTAAAACAAGTTGGTTGGATTGCTTTGGCACTTGGCATTTCAGCAGTAGTAGTATTTATTTACTTGCTTATCGTTGAAAAACTTGCAGCAGCTCTTTCAACTTTAATTTCTTCAGTTGGGGCAGGCGTATTCTTCGTTGCACTTATGGCTATTACTAGAATTCCTGCACAACCTTTTATCGTTGCAGGTATGGCTACGGCGGCAGTTCTTGCAGGCGTTCTTTCTGCAGGTACGGTTAATAGATGCAAAGAAGAAATAAGACTTAACGAAAAAATCACTAAAGCGGAACTTACCGCAAAGGTTGTTAAAGATAGTTTCTTAAGGCACGTTTTAATTTGTGGTTTAATCGCTATCGTTTCAATCGCTCTTATTATCGTTGGTCCTGCATACTTAAGATGGCTTGGCCTACAACTTCTTTTAGCGGGCGTCGTATCTACGGTTATTGCTTACGTTTGCACACCCGTAACTTACTCCTTAATTAAAAAATTAAAATAATTAACTACTAACGAATTCGTCGGTAGTAAACAAAATGCTTATTACAAGGCGGAAATTATTTTCCGCCTTGTTGACTATTCGGGGGTTACCTTGATTATACAATACGGTAAACAACTATCTCAAAACGATAGAGATATAATTAAAAAAATTGCAGATGAATGCAGTATTATGTTTGATACTGCACGTCTTTTGTTTTACCGTAATATTGATACCGTTGAAAAGGCAAAACGCTTTTTAAATTCTGGTAAAAAGTACTTTAATAATCCACTTTTACTAGACGGTATGCAAGATGCCGTTAATAGATTACATACCGCAAAAAATCAAGGCGAAAAGGTGCTTATTTACGGCGATTACGATGCGGACGGCGTATGTGCTACAACCGTTTTATATAAGTGCTTAAAAGATTTTGGTATATCGGCCTATACTTTCGTTCCCGAAAGAGAACTTGGCTACGGCATTAATACAGAAGTAGTTCAAAAGTTCGTAAAAGAAGATAACGTAAGTTTAATTATAACCGTTGACTGTGGTATTTCCGATAAGGAAAAAATTGACGATATAAAAGCACTTAACATCGACGTTATAGTAACCGACCACCACGAACCCCCTGAAATATTACCCGATTGCATAAAAATCGACCCTAAAATAAAGGGGCAGGCGTATCCATTTACAGAACTATGTGGCGCGGGTGTTGCCTATAAACTAGGCTTTGCCTTGATAGGTGAAAGGGCAAACGATTATCTTGACTACGTTGCTCTTGCAACCGTTGCCGATAGTATGGATTTAATTGACGAAAATAGAGATATCGTCGTTGAAGGTTTAAATATCTTCAATTCAGATAAAATTCGCCCCGTGTTTGCAACTATGCTTTCTGATAACGAAAAGGAAGTTACGGCACAAAGTTTGGCGTTTGCTATTGCGCCGCGTATCAATGCGGGGGGTAGAATGGGTGACGTTAATAGTGCTTTGCAACTTCTTTTAACCGACGACCAAAACAAGATTTTCGATTTGGTTTCAAAGTTAAACTCTTATAATCTTGGTCGCCAAGTTGAATGTGAACGCATTTTTACCGAGGCAAAAGAACAAATTCGCGCAAGTGGATTAGAAAACGACAGCGTAATTTTGGTTAAAAACGAAAGTTGGAAAGGCGGTTTCGTTGGTATCGTTGCCGCAAAACTCGTTGAATATTACAGTAGGCCGGTAATAGTTTTTCATTTGCACGACGGCTTTTATAAGGGCTCTGCTAGAAGCGTAGAAGGTATTAATATACATCAAGCAATCACGTCTTGTGCAGACATTTTGATAGCGTTTGGCGGGCACTCTCAAGCGGCGGGCGTTTCAGTAAGCCAAGAAAATTTTGAAGAATTAAGAAGGCGTTTATGCGCTTACGTAGATAGCGTGGGGGCGGAAATCGGTCAAGCTGTATGTAATGCAGAATGGCAGGTAAATTGTCCCATAGACGTAAGTTTTGCACGCGAAATCAATCTTTTAGAGCCGTTTGGTACGGGCAATCGCCGTCCCGCATTTACTTGTGTGGTAAACGGGGTTGGTAGTTCACCGCTAAAGCCGGGCTCTCCGCATTGTTTAGTTAACAGTGATGCGGGCGAAATGCTTTATTTTAACTTTGGGCAAGACGTAGAATATCTTAACTTGCCGATAGATACCACCATTGTTTTTGAGTGGAATCTATCTAGATTCCGCGGAAAAGATTCTTTGAAGGGTTTTGTTAAAAAATTAATTGCTAATTTTGATGATTTTAACTCTCTTAAAAGTTACGCTTTCCGCAACGAATTAACTAGTATGCGCACGGGTGCATCTTTAGAAACGTCAAGCGATAAAAATTTAGTTAACGGCGCAAATATTACATATCTAAATCATCAGCAAATTACTATTGAAAACGGCGTTAGAACTCTTTACGTTTTAACCGATAGCGACAATATAAAATTCTATGATATTCCAAACGAAATGCCAAGATTTTACGGCACGGTTACAAGCGTAAGTTTTGCAAATTGTATCGTTGTTGCACCCCTATCAATCCCCGCGGGGTATAATAAAATCGTTTACCTAGATAAACCTTATTTTGTGCGCGATTTTAACGGCGAAATCGTTATTTGTAGCGACCTTATAGGCTATCAAGCGCTAGATAGCGTAAACGTTGAAAGAGAAAAGATGGCGGAAATTTTTAACTATCTTTGCGCGGTTACCAATAAAGAATTTAGCGGTTCAGTAGAGTTTTATAATTCTAAAAATCCGCCGTTTGATAAATCCGCGTTTATTTTTGCTACCGAAGTATTTTTAGAACTAGGATTTTTCTATATAGAATACGGCGTGTTAAAAAGAAATAGCGCGATAACAAATCCATTGACAAACTCAAAGGTTTATAGTACAATTTCTTTAATAAAAGGCTAGTATATTTAAGGTTTTTATGTTTGAAATTATTGAACAATTAGAAACTAAATATAAAGGCAAAGATTTAGAGTTATGCCTAAAGGCATACGACTTTGCTAAAGAAGCACACGTTAACCAAAAACGTGCATCGGGTGAAGACTATTTTATTCACCCTTGTACCGTTGCGAAAATTTTGGTTAGTCTTGGGCTAGACGCTGCGACTATTGCCGCGGCCTTTTTGCATGACGTTATAGAAGATACACCCGTTTCAGAAGGGGATATAAAGAAAGAATTCGGTGAAGAAGTTTTAGAACTTGTCGTTGGCGTTACCAAACTTGATAAAATTGAATTCCACTCTCAAGAAGAAGAACAAGCGGAAAACTTCCGTAAACTTTTCGTTGCTATGGCAAAGGATATCAGGGTTATCATTATTAAACTTGCCGATAGACTTCACAATATGCGCTCTCTTAACTTCTTGTCTAAAGAACGTCAACTTCGCATGGCGCGTGAAACCCTTGAAATTTACGCACCCTTAGCAGGTAGACTTGGCATTTCACAAGTTAAATGCGAACTAGAAGACCTTTGCTTAAAATACGTTGAACCGGAATTTTACGAGTATTTAGTTCAAAATATTGACGAAAGATTAAAAGAAACCGAAACCATGGTAGAACAGGTCATCGGTGAAATTCGCACGCTATTAAAAGAATCTAATATTTCTGCCGAAGTTTTTGGCAGAAGAAAACACTTATATTCTATCTATCGCAAGATGAAAGAACGTGGCAAAACCTTTGACCAAATTTACGATTTCGTTGCGATAAGAATTATAGTTGACAGCATTGACCAATGCTATGAAATTTTGGGTAAAATTCACCATATTTGGAAACCCGTTCCAGGGCGTATTAAAGACTATATTGCAACGCCAAAGCCAAATATGTACCGTTCACTTCACACTACCGTAATGACCAACTACGGCAGAGTATTTGAAATTCAAATTAGAACTTTTGAAATGAACCACGCTGCCGAATACGGTATCGCAGCGCATTGGAAATATAAAGAAAAGAACGACGGTGGCGACCTTGATACCAGACTTTCTTGGATAAGGGAAGTTATGGAATGGCAAGGCGGGTTAAAAGATAGCCGTGAATTCTTAAACTCCTTAAAGGGCGACCTTTATAATTCAGAAGTTTTGGTATTTACACCTAAAGGCGACGTTATAAGTCTTGTTAAAGGCGCAACCCCCCTAGACTTTGCATATAATATACACTCAGAAGTCGGCAACCGTACGGTAGGCGCTAAAGTAAACTCTAAAATGGTGCCATTAAACACCGAACTTCAAGTCGGTGACGTTGTTGAGATTTTAACGTCGCAAAACTCTAAAGGTCCGTCTTGGGATTGGTTGAAAATTGTAAAGAGTTCTAGCACGCGCGTAAAAATTAGACAGTTTTTTAAGCGTGAAATGAAAGAAGAAAACGCCCGCACGGGTAAGTCTATGCTTGAAAATGAAATTAAGCGTAGGGGATATACTGTTTCCGACCTATTAAACGACGAATCTTTCCTTGTTCTATCGCAAAAAATGGCGTTTAGCAATATGGAAGAAATGTACGCGTCAATAGGTTACGGCGCAGTATCGGTTAACCAAGTTATAATGAAGTTAATCGATTATTTCCGCAAAAATCAACCCACAGAAGAAATTACCAAATTCGTTAACGTTACCAAGCGCCAAAACGGTGGTGTTATCGTTAAGGGTATGTCAAATATTTTGGTGCGCTTTGCGGGTTGTTGCAATCCCGTTCCCGGTGATGAAGTTATAGGTTTCGTTTCGCGTGGACGCGGTGTTGCTATCCATAGGGCAGACTGTCCTAATATAAAGGTAGCCGAAAAAGAAAGGCTTATAGAAGCGTCTTGGGCGGATAGAAATTCTGCCGTTTACAACGCGGAAATAAGGGTTATCGGCAGTTCTCAAATGGAAATTTTAACAATCGTTGCCGCCGCGGTCGCGCAACTTAAATTAGATATAGTTTCAACAAACGGTAGAACGGATTCACGTTCGGGCAGAGTAACTGTTAACTTTAATATCCGTTTAAACGGTAGAAACGAACTTGATACTTTAATCAATAAACTTAAACAAGAATCTAAAATTATTGACGTATTTAGGACGGCAAATAGATGACGTTGTATCACGTAATTAACGGTTTGCTACGCGTTAACACCTATTATCTTGTTAACGAGCAAACGGGCGGTGCAGTTTTAATCGACTGTGGCGAAAACTTAAACACAATTAGAAAAACGGAAAAAGAGTGCGGCTTTAAAGTTAAGGCCGTACTTTTAACGCACGCACACTTTGACCATAGCGGTTGCGCAAAAGATTTACAAGAACAAGGCGCAAAAATCTATATCAGCAAGATAGACGCACCTAAACTTTCTAACGAAGATAATTTAGGCAGTCATTTCGGCAGAAAAAACCGCGATTGCGTGCCCGACTATACCTTTCAAGATGGCGATGAATTAATTGTAGAAGGCTTTAAGTTAAAGGTTATTGCAACTCCAGGTCATACCGACGGCTCAGTATGTTTTATAATGGATAATATCATATTTTCGGGCGACACCTTGTTTAAGGAAAGCGTTGGTAGAACTGACTTTCCCACAGGTGATAGCGACCAACTTGTAAAGTCTGTGTTAAAACTTTTGCATTTAGAAGGAGACTATAACGTTTACCCGGGGCACGAAGAATTTACCACCCTATCGCACGAGCGTAAATTCAATATGTTTGTGGAGTTTGAATAGATGATTGATACCGATTTAACCTTTTGCCAAAGCGAACTCATTGAAGTTATAAACTTGTTTGGCAAAGACGCTGAAAACCTTAATATTCGCCACCGCACAACAGAAAAAGAAGGTAAATTAGTCAACACGGTTACCGTTAGCGGACGCGTTTACGCCTACGGCAATTTAGTAAAGGCGTTTAAGGACGAAATCGAAAGGAAACGCCTAGTGAAACGCTATGCTAAACTTTCCGTTTATAAAGCCCTTTCTACCCACTTAAATAAGCAAGCACCTTGGGGCGCGTTAACGGGCATTAGGCCAACGAAACTTGCCTATCAACAAATAGAAGAAACAGGCGAATTTGAAGACTTTTTTACTTCTACAATGAAAGTTAGCGCGGAAAAAACCCTTCTCACCAAAGACGTTTTAGATGCACAAAAAGGTATATACGTTAAAGACGACGATAACTGTGATTTTTTCGTATTTATTCCATTTTGTCCGTCAAGATGCAAATATTGTTCATTTATTAGCGCAGATATAAACGTTGCAAAAAAATACGTTGACGATTACGTAGATGCTCTTATAGAAGAAATTAATTATAGTGCTAAATACGTTAAAAATTTGCGCAGTATTTATATCGGTGGCGGTACACCCGTTTGCTTACCCGACGATAAACTAGAAAGAGTTTTGTGCGCGTTAGATAAAATCAATACGGGCGTTGAGTTCACCGTTGAAGCGGGTAGACCAGACGCTATAACAGAAAGCAACCTTAAAATTCTTAAAAAACACGGGGTAACTAGAATTTGTCTTAACCCCCAAACCTTCCAAGATAAAACGCTTGTAAGTTTAGGTAGGTCACACACCGCGCAAGATATTTTAGATAAATACGAACTTTGCGCTAAAGATTTTTCCGTTAATATGGACTTGATTGCGGGCTTAGAAGGGGAAACCTTTGAAGATTTTAAGGATACGCTTGATAAAACTATTTCACTAAACCCCGATAATATCACCGTTCATACCTTGTCCGTTAAACGCGGTTCTACGCTTGCGGAAAAGGTTTCGCGCCTAGACGATGGGCAAACGGAAAAAATGGTGGAATATTCTTATAAAGTACTTAAAGAAAAGGGTTACGTGCCGTACTACCTATATAGGCAAAAATATATGTCGGCAAACCTTGAAAACGTTGGTTATACAAAGCCTAATAAAGCGTGCGTTTACAACGTAGACGTTATGGAAGAAATAGCGCAAAATATCGCTTGCGGTTCTAACGCTATAAGTAAAAAAGTTATAGACGGGGGTAGGGTTATTCACAGAGAAGCATCCCCCAAAGATATCCCAACTTATTTAAATAAGTTACCGCAAATTTTACAAAGTAAAGACAAATTATTTGAATAAAAGCAAATTCAATAGGCAAAACCCCGCTAAATTAGGTAAAAATAGGTAAAAAAGGGGTTAAAATAGTTTACAAACGGATAAATTATTGTTATAATTAAAAGGCTTAAATACTTATTGCAAGGTTTTGTGGATTCTCCCCCCAATGCTTTGTTATAAGCGGACTAATCCATAAAGTATAGGAGGTAAAATTAAAATGGATAAAGCAAAGAAAGCAGAAATTATTGCAAAATTCGGCACTCACGAAGGCGACACAGGTTCAGCAGAAGTTCAAATTGCACTTTTAACTGAAAGAATCAATCACTTAAACCAACACCTTGTTGCTAACAAACACGATAACCACTCTCGTCGTGGTCTTCTTAAGATGGTAGGCGCACGCCGTTCACTCTTAAAGTACTTACAAGAAGTTGATATCGAAAGATATAGAAAGGTTATCGCAGCATTAGATTTAAGAAAGTAAAAATATGGGGCGGCATTTTTTGTCGCCCAATTTTTTGTTAAAACGGCAAAAAATTTCTTAAATTACCCCGATTTTGTAAAAATTCAATTGTAACTTGTGCGCGGGCGTAGGTTGCGCCCCGTTTCAAAAATATTAGAGTTTGGAAAATAGGAGAAAAGAAAATGACAAAAACTTACAGAGAATTCAAAACTACCATTGGTGGCAAAGAACTTATCGTTGAAACCGGCAAATATGCTGAACAAACCAACGGTTCTTGTATCGTTCGTTGTGGTGAAACTGCAGTTATGGTTAACGTAACAATGGCAGAAAAACCCCGCGATGGTATGGATTACTTCCCCTTAGGCGTAGATTTTGAAGAAAAGATGTACGCTATCGGTCAAATCCCCGGTGGCTTTAAGAAAAGAGAAGGTAGAGCGTCTGACAAGGCTATTTTAACCAGCCGTCTTATTGACAGACCTATCCGTCCTTTATTCCCTAAGGGTTTATTTAACGACGTAATCGTTATCGCAACCGCATTATCAGTTGAACCCGATATTCAACCTGAACCCCTTGCAATGCTTGGTAGTTCAATTGCAATCAGCATTTCAGACATTCCTTTTGCTGGTCCTACCGGTAGCGTTGTTGTTGGCATGGTAGATGGCGAATATATTATCAACCCCGACTGTGCTCAACGTGAAAAGAGTGTTTTAACCTTAAACCTTGCAGGTACTAAAGATGCAATCATGATGGTTGAAGCAGGCTCTAAAGAAATTAGCGACGACGAAATGGTTGGCGCAATTCTATTCGGTCACGAAGAAATTAAACGTCTTTGCGCTTTCCAAGAAGAAATCGTTAAAGAAATCGGCAAACCCAAGAAGGAAATGGAACTCTATCACGTTCCCGAAGAAATCGACAACGCTGTTAGAGAATTTGCAAGCGAAATGCTTGATAAAGCACTTGATACTTTTGACCGTGCTGAGCGTCAAAACGGCCAAGATGCTGTTGAAAAAGCAACTTTAGAACACTTTGCTGAAATCTTCCCCGACAAAGTTAGGGAAATCAAAGATAGCCTTTACTATTTAACCAAAGAAAAGGTTAGAGCAAAAATCACCAACACCGGTATCCGTCCCGACGGTAGAAAACTTACCGAAGTACGTCCTATTTGGTGTGAAGCAGGCGTTCTTCCTAGAGTTCACGGTTCAGGCGTATTTACCCGTGGTCAAACCCAAGTTATGTCAACCTGTACTTTAGGTATGCTTTCAGAAGTTCAAAAACTTGAAGGTTTAGATGGTGAATCATGTAAACGTTATATGCACCAATACAACATGCCCGGTTACGCTTCAGGCGAAGCAAAACCCTTAAGAAGCCCAGGCAGACGTGAAATCGGTCACGGCGCTTTAGCAGAACGTGCATTAGAACCCGTTATTCCTAGTGAAGAAGAATTCCCCTATGCAATAAGAATCGTTTCTGAAGTATTAAGCTCTAACGGTTCTACTTCTCAAGGTAGCGTATGTGGTTCAACCCTTGCTCTTATGGATGCAGGCGTTCCCATTAAAGCTCCCGTTGCAGGTATTGCTATGGGTCTTATCAAAGATACCGAATCAGGCAAAGTTTCTATTCTTACCGATATTCAAGGTTTAGAAGACTTCCTTGGCGATATGGACTTTAAGGTTGCAGGTACTGAAAAGGGTATCACCGCAATTCAAATGGACATTAAGATTAAGGGTATCGACGAAAACATTTTAAGACAAGCAATCGCTCAAGCAAACGTTGGTAGACAACACATTTTATCAAAGATGCTTGAAGTTATCGATGCTCCCCGTGCTGAAATGTCTAAGTATGCACCCAGAATTATTTCTTTCAATATTCACCCCGACAAGATTAGAGAAGTTATCGGCTCTGGCGGTAAGGTTATCAACAAGATTATTGAAGAAACGGGCGTTAAGATTGACATCACCGACGACGGAAGAGTTAATATTGCTAGTGTTGGCGACCCCGCTCAAGGCGAACGCGCTAAGGCAATTATCTTATCTATTGCAAAAGACCCCGAAGTTGGCGATATGTTCATCAGCGAAGTTGTTAGAATTCTTCCCAAGGTTGGCGCTTTCTGTGAATTAGCACCCGGTAAAGACGGTTTAATCCACATCTCTAAGATGAGCGATAGAAGAATTGAAACCGTTGAAGAAGTTCTTCATATCGGCGACAAGGTAAAAGTTGAAATAATTAAGATTGGTGAAAAGGGTATCGACCTTAAACTTCTTGAAATTATTAAAGACTAATTGCTTTTAACACTAATGATAATATGCGGAAAGTTGCTTTCCGCATATTTTTTCATCTATAAAGCGAATTTATAAATAAAGGTTTTCATAAAATCGTATAGAGGTGCGTATTTTATGAAAAAATTAGAAAAAAAGATAACTATTTTATCTAACATAGCGCTTTTTTGCGCCTTTATTTTCGTCTTTTCGGTGTGCTTTATACCTACAAAAACTTCTGCCGTTTTAGGTGGCAACGGCACGGTAACGGCAATATATAACGGAAATAGGAAAAACCCTAACGTTTCTTTAATGTTTAACGTATATGAAAACACTAAAGTAGTTGAAGATATTTTAGTCGTGTTGAAGGAAAACAACGTAAAAGCAACTTTTTTCGTTGGCGGTTGTTGGGCGGACGATAACGGTGACACACTAAATAAAATAATTGCAGATGGTAATGAAATTGCAAACCACGGATATTTTCACAAGGACCATAAAAAATTATCTTATGATAAAAATTACGAAGAAATCTCTTTAACGGGGGTAATCGTAAAGGCGCTTTGTGGCGTTCAGCCAACCCTTTTTGCACCACCTTCAGGTAGTTTTAGCGAAAACACCTTGCGCGCCGCCGATAGTTTAGGTTATAAAGTAATAATGTGGTCAAAAGACACTATTGATTGGCGCGATAAAGATATCGACCTAGTATATAAGCGCGCAACTAAAAACGTTACTAACGGCGACTTAATTTTAATGCACCCAAAAGAACACACTCTACTTGCATTGCCAAGGATTTTAGAGTATTATAATAGTATAGGACTTAAAGTGGTTACGGTAAGTGAAAATCTTAAGTAACCCATACGGAGAATAAATGATAGTTTACAAAACTTTTCCCAACGGCTTAAGGCTAGTTATAAATAAAATGGAAGGAATGTCGTCGGTTAGTGCCGGAGTTATGGTAAAAACGGGCAGTATTAACGAAAACGCCACCGAAAACGGCATTTCTCACTTTATTGAACACAATCTTTTTAAAGGGACAATAAATCGTTCTGCCTTTGAAATTTCAGATAGTATCGACAGAATTGGCGCGGCTATTAACGCCTATACTTCTAAAGAAGTAACTTGTTATTACACTAAGTCAACCAAAGAACGTTTAAACGATTGTTTAGACGTGCTTTCCGATATCTTTTTTAATTCCGTTTTTGAAAAAGGGGAAATGGATAGAGAAAAAGGGGTTATTATTGAAGAAATCAATATGTCGGAAGATAGCCCAGAAGACGTTTGTTCCGACCTTCTTGCTAAAAGTTATTACGGAGAAGAAGGACTTGGCAGAACTATTCTAGGCCCTGCAAGTAATATTAAAAAATTTAGTAAAAACGACGTTGAATCGTATATGGACAAGTATTATACTGCTGATAATACCGTAATATCTATTGCGGGTAACGTAGATATAGAAAGCACGCAAGAAATAATTGAAAAATTGTTTGCGGAAAAATTTACAAGAATTAAAAGTGCTAAACAAGTAGAAGTGATGCCTTCTATTCCGCAACACCTTTCAAAAACTAAAAAGATAGAGCAATCGCATATTTCTTTGGCAATGCCCGCCGTTAATCTTTTGCACCCGTTGAGTGATGCGCTAAACATTGCAAATATAGTTTTTGGTGGCAGTATGAGTAGCAGACTATTCCAAACGATAAGGGAAAAATTAGGGCTTGCTTATTCCGTTTATTCTTACCTTTCACAATATAAAAATATAGGCACGCTAGAATTCTATGCGGGGGTAAACACTACTTTGCGCGACCAAGCGTTTAACGCTATTTTAGATGAAATTAAAAATTTCCGTAACGGTGGCGTAACGGATAGCGAATTTACCCGCGGTATAGAACAAATGAAAAGTTCGTTTGTTTTTAGCAGGGAAAGTACGGCGTCGCAAATGCAACTATACGGCAGATATTTGCTTTTCTATAACACCCCTTACGATATTGAAAAACGCCTTGAAAGGTTAAATAACGTTACCCTAGCAGACGTTAATGAATCAATAGAAAAATATTTTACGCTAGATAACTTTGCAACGGCAACCGTTGGACCAAAAAAGCACGCGCTAATCGTTTAACTATATCGTAAATTTAGGCTAAATAAATAGTAATTAAAGGACTTTTCCGTTTGGTTAAGTCCTTTTTTTTGCCTTAAAAGAATATATTTATATTATGAAAATTTTAAAGATTATAACGGGTGTTTTAACGGGCGTAATTTTAGCCTTTACTTTCTTTTTTGGAAGACATAAAATCGGCAATGATTACCTAGATAAAACGGCAAGCGCATATCAAGGCGTAATATCAGTTTGGCAGATTGATACTTTTGAAGGTGGAACGGGCTCTAGAAGGGTGTTTTTAATGAATACCGCATCGAATTTTGAAAAGCAAAATAAAGGCACGCTCTTTATGGTAACAAACTTTACCATTGACGGCGCAATCGATGCTATACAACAAGGAAGATGGCCGGATATAATCTCTTACGGTAGCGGACTAGAACCACAAGGCGCGATAGAATTAAGATTTGATAAAAATGTTAAATATGGGAATATAGGGGATAAAAATTACGCTATCCCGTGGTGTAGGGGAACATACGTATTGATAGTTAAAGACGGTGCAATTTTGCCAAGCGATAAAACGCTTAACGAAATTATAGTTTCGCAAGGGGAATACACCCAGCCACTCACCGCACTATACTTAAGCGGTTATTCGGCAAAAAAAGTAACTAAATACGCCCCGCAAGATGCTTTTTCTTACTTTTATAACGGAAAAGTTCAATGTATGATAGGTACTCAGCGAGACGTTGTTAGATTATCTTATAAAAATGCAAACGCTACGATAATTCCGCTAGATAGTTATAACGATTTATACCAATATATTTCGGTTACTACTAAAGATAGCCAAAAGATTACCGCTTGCATAAATTTCGTTAACTATTTAACTAGTGAAGGTGTTCAAAATAGAGTTAAAAATCTAAATTTATTTTCGCCCTATATTTCTTTGCAATACGATAGTGAAGAGTGGAATTCAATGCAAAACTTAACTTTTAGCAAAGGGGTATCGGCATTTGTTGATAGACTTACCCTAAAAGAAATGCAAAGGCTATCAACACTAGCGATTTTAGGGGATAGCGTTGCAGGGAATAAATTAAAAAATATTGTATTTTAAATTGCAATAAATATTGTAAAAATATTAAATTTATTGTAAAATGTAAAAGGAGTATTATGTGCTTTGAAACGGAAGTTTCTAAAATAGAAAACCTAAAGGTTTTAAGAAACGTTTCACTTAAAAATTATTGTGGCTATGGCGTTGGGGGAAATGTAAATTATTTTTTTATTCCAAATACTATTACTGCACTAATTTTTGGACTAAAGATATGTGATACTTATAATATACCTTTCTTTTTGCTAGGGAACGGAACCAACCTTTTATTTAGCGACAAAGGTTTTAACGGTGCGGTTATATATACTGCAAAACTAAACGATATAGTTATAAAAAACGATATTTTACAGGCTGAATGCGGGGCTAATCTTAACGCCGTTATTAATTCTTGTATACACAACGGACTTGGCGGGCTAGAAAAACTTGCTGGTATTCCCGCAACGGTTGGTGGTGCTATTACTATGAACGCTAGTGCCTTCGGGGTAAATATAAGCGATTATTTACAAGACGTTACCGCACTTGTTGATGGTAAAGAGCAAAACTTCACTAAAAAAGAGTGTAACTTTGGGTATCGTAATAGTATATTCCTAAAAAACGATATTGCTATTTTGTCGGCTAGATTTAAGTTAAGAAAGGAAAACCCTTTCGATTTAGATATTACTCGCAAAGAGTGTTTATCGGTAAGGGGTGCGATTCAACCAAAGGCTAGAAGTTGCGGTTCGGTTTTTCGCAATACTAAAGTCTATTCGGCGGGTAAACTTATCGACGAAGCTGGGCTTAAAGGCTTAACCGTTGGCGGTGCTCAAATTTCAAATATTCACGCTAACTTTATAATTACAAAAGATAATGCAACGGCATTAGACGTTTATCTTTTAATAGAAAAAGTAAAAGAAACTATAAAAAGAGTTTATAATATTGAACTAAAAGAAGAAATTCAAAAAATCGGGGATTTTTAATGATTTTAACGGGCGACTATCATACCCATACTAAGTTTAGTCACGGTAAGGGTACGATACTTGAAAACGCTATAGTAGCTAAGGAAAAAGGGCTAAAAGAGATAGGCATTACCGACCACGGCTTTGCCCATCCCGTTTTTGGCTTGCGTAAATATAAAATCCCCAAAATGCAAACGCTTTGCCAAGATGCTACCGACAAAACGGGCGTTAAGGTTTTGTTAGGGGTAGAATCAAACATAACTGGAATTGACGGCAGAGTTGACCTTAAAGAAAAAAACTACGATAACTTTGACCTATTTTTAGCGGGTTTTCATAAATTCGTTATGTACAAGCCTAATTCAATATTCGGCTTTGCAATTCCAAACATTTGGAATAGCTTTATCAAAAAAGAAGATGTAAGCAGTCGTTTACGCGCAGAAAGTACCAAAGCGTTTATAAACGTAATAAAGAAAAACCCAGTTGACGTTATAACTCACTTAAATTATTGTTGTTATACCGATGCCGTTGAAGTTGCAAAGGCGGCGGCGGATTACGGCACCTATTTAGAAATAAGCGCAAAGAAAGGTCATTTAACCGATGAAGAACTTTACGCTATAGTTAAAACGGGCGTTAATTTTATAGTTAATTCCGATGCACACGCGCCTAATCGTGTGGGTGAAATATCGCTTGCCCAACAAGTTGTAGAACGCGTTGGAATCTCTAAAGATAGAATAGTTAATATAGACGGCAAAACTCCAAAGTTCCGCTTTGCATCGTTCAAAGGGGGCGTGTAATGAATTTTGCTAAAATAGTAAAAGCGGAAATTTGCGACAAGCCCATAAAAGATAACCATTGCAAGAAGGCTTTTTTAGCTGGGCTTATTCGCGGAACGGGTAAACTTTTTGAACGCGATGGCGAAATAGGGCTAGAATTCCGCGTTGCAGATGAAAAAACGGCAATCACGGTTGGTAATTATTTACAATCACTTTTCGACTATGAGATTCGCGAAATAGAAGTTAGTGAAGACCACCTTAACAAAAAGGACAAGTTTTTGGTTACCGTATGTGGCGACGGTGCGGAAGCCGTTTTAATCGGTCTTGGTATATTGCAACTTGAAGGGGAAGGTTATACCGTAAATTTTGACCTATATAGTGCGGTTACAGAAAAAAATTGTTGTTTACGCGCTTTTATAAGGGGTATATTCGTAGCGTCGGGCAGTTGTACCGTGCCGTCGGGTAAAAATAAAGATGGGGCGGGTTATCACTTAGAAATGGTGTTTTCTCACGCTAAACCCGCAATGCAAACCCAAGAAAAGCTTGCACATAACGGTATTAAAACAAAAATTATCCGCCGTAAAGAAAGTTTCGTGCTATATATTAAAAGTGTAGAAGAAATTAAAAACTTTATTGCGTTTTTACCTGCGCCTGTATCGGTGCTTAAACTTACCGACCTAATAATAAACCGCGAATTATCTAACAGTTCTAACCGTATGAAAAACTGTGATATTGCAAACTTAAACAAGCAAGTTGACGCGTTTATTAAGCAAGTTTCGGCAATAGATTTAATTGAAAAAGAAGCGGGACTTTCAACACTTAAAAAGGAACTTTACGACGTTGCTATAGCGCGTAAAGAAAACCCAGAAGAAACACTTTTAGAACTTTCTGAAAGACTAAACATTTCAAAAAGTTGCTTAAACCATAGATTAAGAAAAATCGTTGCAATCGCCAACGATTTAAGGGGAGATACTAATGTCTGATTTCGTACATTTACACCTTCACACAGAATACAGTCTGCTTGACGGTGCAACCAGAATAGACAAACTGTTTGATGCCTGCAAGAAAAAGGGCATGGATACGGTTGCTATTACCGACCACGGAAATATGTTCGGTACGCTTTACTTTGCTGAAGAAGCAAAAAAAGCGGGCATAAAGTATATTATCGGTTGCGAAATGTACGTGTGTGATGATTACACAAAAAAGTTAGGCAAACCCGATTACGACCACTTAATTTTGCTTTGTAAAAATAAAATAGGTTATAAAAACCTTATTAAACTTGATTCTATCGCGTACGTAGACGGGTTTCATTATAAACCTAGAATAGATTATAAAACGCTTGCACAATATAGCGAAGGTCTAATTTGTTTATCGGGCTGTCTTGCAGGTAGAGTTTCTAAACGCCTTGTAGAAAACGATTACGAAGGCGCTGTTGAAACTGCAAAAATGCTCCGTGATATTTATAAAGACGATTTTTATATTGAAATTCAAGACCACGGTTTAGCCGACCAAAAGAGAATTAATCCACTTTTAGTTAAGTTATCAAGAGAACTTGATATTCCGCTTGCAGCAACAAACGACGTTCACTATTTAGAGCGCGAAGACGCCGAAATGCAAGACGTTGTTATGTGTATAAGTATGAAAACCACTTTAGACGACCCCACAAGGCTTAAAATGGAAAGTGACCAATCTTACCTAAAAAGCCCAGAAGAGATGGCTAGTCTATTTCCTTATGCACCAGAAGCGATTTCTAACACCGTTAAAATTGCTGAAAAGGTTACGGAAGAAGTGTTTAACCTTACTAAAAAGGGTGAACCTATAAGAGACGATTCGCTTATTCCTAAATATACCCCAGATGACGGTAGCAC
Source organism: Clostridia bacterium (assembly GCA_017465145.1). Taxonomy (GTDB): domain Bacteria; phylum Bacillota; class Clostridia; order Christensenellales; family Borkfalkiaceae; genus UBA1259. Next base: position 70,316 of record JAFTWU010000016.1, read on the forward strand.
TCCTAAAGAATATTTAAGAAAACTTACCGAAGAAGGCTTAAAAAAGAAATATAAAGAAATTACACCAGAAATTCGCGAAAGAGTAGAGTATGAGTTTGACGTTATAAGTTCTATGGGTTTTTGCGACTATTATCTTATCGTTTGGGACTTTATTAACTATGCTCGTAGCGTAGGTATTCCCGTTGGTGCGGGGCGTGGTTCGGGCGTATCTAGTATCGTTGCATACTCAATAGGTATCACCGACGTAGAGCCTTTAAAATATCAATTAATTTTTGAAAGATTCTTAAACCGCGAACGCGTTAGTATGCCTGACTTTGACGTTGATATTTCCGATGCGCGACGTGGCGAAGTAGTTGAATACGTTAGAAACAAATATGGTAGTGACCGCGTTGCCCAAATCATTACCTTTGGTACACTTGCATCAAAAGCGGCTATAAAGGACGTTGCAAGGGTTTACCGCGTTCCTTACGCTGAAGTTGATAAGGTTACTAAACTTATGGACGGCAAGTCTAATATTAAGCAATCTTTAGGTTTAGCGCTCACCAAAGATGGCACGAACGTAGGTGTTCCCGACCTTATTGAAATTTATAATAACGATGAAACGTTGCATAAAATTATTGATATGGCAATTAAAGTTGAAGGTTTGCCAAGAAATACTTCTATGCACGCAGCGGGCGTAGTTATATGTGAAAAGCCCATTATGGAAAACGTTCCTTTGCAAAGAAACGGCGATGATATTACCACGCAATTCGATATGATAGAAGTTGAAGCGTTAGGTATGCTTAAGATGGACTTCCTTGGTTTGCGTACTTTAACCGACGTTCAACTTGCTTGTCAATACGTTCAAGAAAACACTGGCAGAGAGATTGACTTCCACGAAATAGGCTATGAAGACCAAGGCACTTACGAACTTATTGGTCAAGGCGAAACGGACGGGGTGTTCCAACTTGAAAGTCCGGGTATGAAACGCTTTATGAAAGATTTAAAGCCTACTACCTTTGAAGATATTATTGCAGGTATCTCTTTGTATCGTCCGGGCCCTATGGATTCAATTCCCGATTATATTAAAAATAAACATAATCCAAACCTTGTAACTTACGACCACCCACTTTTAGAGCCTATTCTTAAAAACAGTTACGGAATATTAGTTTACCAAGAACAAGTTATGCAAATTTGTCAGTCTCTTGGTGGCTTTACCCTTGGTCACGCGGACGTCGTTCGTAAGGCGATGGGTAAAAAGAAAATTGAAATAATGGAACAACAAAAGGGCATATTCGTTTACGGTGGTATTAACGAGAGTACCGGTCAACCTGTAGACGGTGCAATTAAGCGCGGTGTTCCAGAAGACGTTGCTATTAAGGTTTACGATAATATGAAACCTTTCGCGCGTTACGCTTTCAACAAGTCACACGCAGCGGCATATGCAGTTTTAGCATATCAAACCGCCTTCCTTAAACGCTATTACGAAGTAGAGTTTTTCTGTTCGCTACTTAACAACCGTATTGATAAAATTGAAGAACTTTCTAAATATTTAGCATACTTAAAGAGTAAAAATATAACCGTCTTGCCACCCGATATAAATAAGAGTAAAGCAATGTTCTCTTGTGAAAACGGCGGTATTCGTTTTGGTTTAGTTGGGCTTAAAAACGTTGGACAAGCAGTTATTGAGTCTATCGTTAAAGAGCGCGAGGCAAAGGGCAATTTTACTTCGTTTGAAGACTTTATTAATCGTACCGTCAACTTTGGTATTAATAAACGTTTGGTTGAAAGCCTTATTCTTGCAGGTGCGTTCGACCAATTCGGTATAGCAAGGCGTGCGTTTATGGAAGTTCATAGCGATTACATGGACAGAGTTGCTAGCACTGAAAAGAAGAAAAACGATATGCAAATAAGCCTTTTCGGTACTATTTTAGAAAAGGATGAAGGGTTAGAGTTAATTTATCCAAACGTTCAAGAATATTCGTCAAAAGATAAGCTTGCCAACGAAAAGAACGTGCTTGGCGTTTACCTTTCTGGGCACCCGTTGAGCGACTTTACCGAACAGTTTAAGAAATTTTCTTTCAATACGGGCGCTTTGGATTACTTTGAAGAAGATGAAGACGGCAATAAACAATACACCGAAATTAAAGACGGCGAACACGTCGTAATGGGTGGTATTATTACCGAATTTAAGCGTTTATCAACCAAAAACGGTCAAACTATGGCTTTCGTAACGATAGAAGACGTTTACGGCAAAATTGAAGTTATATTCTTCCCAAGGGTGTTTGAAAGTTGTAAAGCCGTTCTTCAATCCGACCAAACTATAAAACTTACGGGCAAGATTCAAATTAAAGACGGCACTCCACAAATTATTGCCGAAAGTGCGGAAAAACTTGAAATCGTTGAAGAAACAGTTGCGAAAGTTCCCCCCGAACAAGAATATTTAGGTTTAATTATTCCCGACGATAAAACGGATAACGTGAACGATATTTTAGATATTGCGTCAAGTTACCCAGGTGATATTATGCTAATTATTGCAATGAACGGCAAAAAATACGATGCGCACTTAAGCGTAAGAAGATGCGACGCCTTTATTGCGGAACTTAAAACCTATTTGAGCGAAGAACAAATTATCTTTTTTAAAAAAACTTCTAAAAAGTAATATAAAAAAGTAGAAAAAAAATTAACTATATGTTAAAATTAATAAGATTGAAAAAGGAATAATATACATAAGGGATTTACTATGGAAAGAATTGCAGTTTTAACTAGTGGTGGCGATGCTCCTGGTATGAACGCGGTTATTAGGGCGGTTGTTCGTACTGCACTTAATAACAAAATGGACATCTATGGTGTTGAAAGGGGATATGCAGGCCTTGTTAAAGGTGAAATAACCCGTCTTAACCACCGTTCAGTTTCAGATATGATTCATAAGGGCGGTACCTTCTTAAAAACGGCTAGATGCCCCGAATTTAAGGATATTGAAGTGCAACGCGCGGCTGTTGAAGCACTCTCAGCATACGGTATCGACGGTTTAGTTGTAATCGGCGGTGACGGTACTCTTCGCGGTGCAAAAGATTTAAGCGACAATTTTGGTATAAAGGTTATTGGTATCCCTGGTACTATTGATAACGACCTTGCTTATACCGACTTTACTATCGGCTTTGATACGGCAGTTAATAGCGTTTTATGGGCTATCAACAACTTGCGTGATACCATGCACTCACACGATAGGGTAAGCCTTTTAGAAGTTATGGGCCGTCATTGTGGCGACATCGCGTTATACGCTGGCGTTGCAGGTGGTGCGGAATACGTTTTAGTTCCTGAAATTCCATACGATTTAGACGATATTGCATCTAAAATTAAAAAGAGTTACTTAAGGGGCAAAACTTCTAACATGATTATTCTTGCTGAAGGTGCGGGTAATCGCGATGAAATTGCAGCTTATATTAAAGAAAAATCTGGCATAAGCGTTAAGGTAACCAACTTTGGTTATATTCAACGTGGTGGCTCTCCAAATATGTTCGACCGTATTTTAGCGGCGCGTTTTGGTTATAAAGCCGTTGAATTATTGCGCGACGATAAAGATAGTTGTGCTATCGGTATTAAAGATAACAAAGTTATTACCGTTCCCTTTGATGAAGTTTCAAAAGCGGAAAAGAAATTCGATAAAAGATTGTACGATATTGCTCACGTGTTGAGTTTATAAAACAAGAAAAACATTTTAAGGAGATAAAAACATGAAAGGTTTGAAAGGTGCATTAGTTTTTGCACAATCAGGTGGTCCCACTTCCGTTATTAACGCAAGTGCTGCCGGCGTATTTTTAGAAGGCTTAAAGTCTGAACAGATTACTGCTGTTTACGGTGCTGCTCACGGTATCAGGGGTATTCTTAACGAAGAAATGTACGACATTTCTAAAGAAGACGAAAACGAATTACTTCTTTTAAAAAATACTCCATCTTCTGCAATGGGTTCTGTAAGATACAAACTTAAAGACGCTGCAGTTGACGACACCGATTATAAGAGATTGCTTGAAGTATTCAAAAAGTACGACGTTCGTTATTTCTTCTATAACGGCGGTAACGACAGTATGGATACCTGCAACAAGATTAGTAAGTATATGGCAAAAAGTGGTTACGATATCAACGTAATCGGCGTTCCCAAGACTATTGATAACGACCTTTACGGTACTGACCACTGCCCAGGTTTCGCATCTGCTGCTAAATATATTGCTACTACTATTATGGAAATCAACCTTGACGCTAAAGTATACGATACCCCAATGGTATGTATTATCGAAGCAATGGGTAGAAACGCTGGTTGGCTTACCGCATCAGCTGCTCTTGCAAACGCAAAGGGCTTAGGTGCTGACCTTATCTATCTTCCCGAAGTTCCATTTAGCGTAGATAAATTCGTTAAGGATATTCAAGACGTTTGCGCTAAAAATAACAACAAGTGTATCGCAGTTGTTTCTGAAGGTATTCACGATGAAAACGGCACTTTAATTTGCGAAAAACTTGGCGAAGTTGGTGCAAAAGACAGCTTTGGTCACGCTCAACTTGGTGGTGTTGCTGCATCTCTTGCTGCATTAATCAAGGCAAAAACCGGTTTCAAAACCCGTGGTATTGAACTTTCACTTATGCAAAGATGTGGTGCACACTGTGCATCTGGTACCGATATCGAAGAAACTTTCGAAGCAGGTAAACAAGCAGTTCGCGCTGCAGTAGCAGGTGAAACCGATAAGATGGTTTGCTATGCACGTAAAGAAGGCGACAAATACGAATGCGAATACAAACTTCTTCCCTTAGAACTTGCTGCTAACACCGAAAAAACCGTTCCACTAGAATGGATTACCAACAACGGTACCGGCATTTCTGAAGAATTCGTTAAGTATGCACTTCCCCTTATCCAAGGCGAACCCAACATGACTAAGGTAGACGGTCTTCCCAGATTCGCTAAACTTAAAAAGGTTTTAGTTGAAAAGAGATAGTTTTATCTAACAATTATAATTAAAAATAAAAGCAAGCCGAAAATTTGGCTTGCTTTTTGTTTTGTCTTGATGCTTTGTTGTAAAAGTGTTGTGAAAGTGAATATAAATTTTGTTTTTTCTCAAAATTAATCTACGTTTACGCCCTTATTAAAGATTTTTTGGCTTATGAAATAGAAAGCAACAGCGTATCCAACGTATAAGATTAAACCTAAAATAATAATGGTAATTAATGCTTTTCCACTTAACGTTTCTGCGATAAGTTCGGGTAACATTCCACCGATTGCAAACACGATTACCGCCATAATTACTGTTACACTAGTTGAAATAACGTAGAATATCGCAAACCATAAAAAGCTTTTTCCACCCTTTTTATTGTTATAGGAGTGTCCTTTAATAATTGCGGCAAAAGCCATGCTGATAAAGGTGCAAATTTCTGCAAATAAAATGATGGCAATTAAGGTTATAAATAAGCCGGATGAAATATTAATTCCCGTAATCGTAGCGTCTAAATAAACTTTAAGAGTAGCGATTAATTCTTTAGAATAAAACATTGTGAAAAGGCTTAAAAAACATACTAAAATACTAGCGATAATAACTGTTAAAGCCGATAGATATTTTGCCGTTAAAAGTTGCTTTTTCGTAACGGGTAGGGTATGGGTTAAATAACTTTCATCTTTATAAAACCCGCCTTGCACAGTCGCTAGAATATGAACGAAAGTATTAACCAAAACGTTTGCGATAGCGGAATAGGTTGCACCGCTTAAAACGTAACCGATTATTAGCATAACTTGAATATCGTTCCAAATATTAACTATTCGCGTTAATCCCGCCAAAACTATCGTTATAACGTAAAAATAGGGGAGTATCCTTAACATTTTTTTAATGTCGTACTTATATAATTTCGTAATCATTTTACCGTTCTCCTAAAAAGTTCGTCTATAGAGCAGTTTTCTTTTTCTCTTAAACTTTCTGCATCGTCGAAAAGCAGAATTTTGCCTTTATCTATAAAAATAACTTCATCAAGAATTTTTTCAACGTCGGAAATTAGGTGAGTGGTTATGAGCAAGCTAGAATCTTCTGCAAAATTTGATAAAATAGTTTGCATAATATAATCGCGCGTTGAAGGGTCTACGCCACCTAAAGGCTCGTCTAAAATATACAGTTTAGCGCGCCTGCTCATAACTAAAACAAGTTGAACTTTTTCCTTCATACCTTTGCTCATTTTAGCAAGGGGAGACTTTACGTCAAGGTCTAAGTCTTCTAACAGTTCTTGCGCTTTTTTTCTGTCGAAATCAGTATAGAAGTCTTCAAAAAAGTTTAGCGTTTGTTCAACAGTTTTAGTGTTGTCTAAATAGGTGCGTTCAGGTAAATAAGAAACGATGGCCTTAGTTTTTTCACTAACGGGCATACCGTCAATTAAAATTTCGCCGTTATCGGCGGTTAAAAGGTCGTTAATTAATTTAATGATAGTTGTTTTACCGCTACCGTTTTTGCCAAGCAAACCAACGATTTTACCGCTTTTTACGGCAAAACTAACGTCATCTATAATCTTTTTTTCGTCAAAACTTTTTTCAAGGTTTTTTACCGTTAAAATATCCATAAATTACTCCTTTTTAGATAATATTTCAATAATTTGCTCTTTAGAAAGCCCAAGTTTTTCCATAGATTTACAAAAATCATCCACCATAACATTTACCGTTGCGTTTGTTTCACTATCAATAACGGCAGTATCACTTGTAACGAATTTGCCGTTAGTTCTTTCAGTATAAATAAGACCCATATTTTCAAGTTCAAAAAGGGCTTTTTGAATTGTGTTTGGGTTAACGGCGTATTGAACGGATAAATCTCTTACAGAAGGTAGTTTTTCGTTTGGTTTATACGTTTTATTAATTATTAACATTTTTATATGTTTAATAATCTGTAAATATATGGGGGAAGTATTATCGAACTGAAAACTCATTTCTTTCTCCGCTAGTGTTGTAATTTGTCGACTGTATTACTTAACTAATACAATGATACAATTTAAAATAATATTTGTCAACTATATTTTTGAAATTTATTATATTTAGTTTTAATGGGTGAGATAAGATTGGTTATTTGTAAATTTTTGCATTAAAAAAGACTAGCGATTGCTAGTCTTTTTTATAACGCTTTTATTTTAAATCTTTTTTCTTAAACGTGACTAATCCTAATAAAATGAATAAGGTTACAAAGGCAAGGGTTGGCATAATTAAATAAATAAGTTCTTTTAGGTTATATTCAACGCCGGTGCCTATAATTTTTGTTGTAAATACGTTTGAGGCATAAAGAAACTCTAATATTTTATAAGAAAATTTAGAGGTGTCTGCAAAGATAATCGTAGTTTCAATAATTCCACCAAGTATTATCATTGCAAAAGATACTACAAAGAACATTACTATTGTAAGCCCTGCATTTCTCATTAATACTATAAAAAAGGTTAATATTGTGCATATTAAAACGTATACTAATATTTCAATTCCTATAGATGCCATTAAATATCCAAAATCGTTTATTGTAAAGTTTGTGGCTTGGTAATCAAATAAAAGTAGGGCAACAAGCAACGTTATAACTGCGTGAAACAATATAAAAGAACATATTAATACCGTGCAGGTGATAAGCAAAGAAAAATAAATGCTTGCCCGTGATTTGCCACAAATTATTTTATTACGAATGGTTCCATTGCTAAAGTCTCTACACAATATTATTGCAACGAAAATGGGTAACATTAATCCAAAATTATTGCTAAGAGAAAAAGAGTCAAAAAACATTGACTTTGCGTTTATAGCAAACCCTAGGTTTTCTAAATATAATAAAAGTTCTTCATCAACTTTTAAAACGGTGAAAATTGTTTTATATAAAATGGGTGTTAAAATTGCAAATGCTGCAGCAATGATTAATAGAACGATAAAAAGTTTATCTTTTAATGCGCGTTTTAGGTCGGTTTTTAATAAACTAAGCATTTCTAAAACCTCCTATAATTGATAGATAATAATCTTCAATAGTCGTTTGAATGCAAGAAATTCCGTTTATAATAATACCTGCATCTATAATTTTTTTCAAAAGGTCGTTTAAGTTAACGTCGCCAAAAACACGAACGCCAAGCCCTGTAAGGTTTATATCATCGGGTAAAAATAGCGTATTAAGAAGGGAATATAAATTTTCTCTATCACTCGTATTGATAATTACAGATGGTCTGCATTCTTTTTTTAGTTCTTCTGCCGTTATTTCTTTTATTAATTTACCCCTAGAAATAATGCCATATTTTGTTGCTACAAGTGAAAGTTCTGATAAAATATGTGAAGAAATTAAAAAAGTAATTTGTTTTTCGTGATTTAATCTTAAAATTAATTCACGAATTTCAACAATGCCCGCAGGGTCAAGACCGTTCATTGGTTCATCTAGTATAATAAATTCTGGGTCGCCTATTAAAGCAATGGCTATGCCAAGGCGTTGACGCATACCAAGTGAAAAATTTGATGCCTGTTTTTTGCTTTCGAATTGGTCTAAAAGGCCAACTTCCGATAAAACAGTTTTAATTTTTTCTTCAACCCCTTGGTTAATGCCCAAAGCCATGCATTGAAGGCGTAAATTATCTGTTGCATTCATATTCAAATAAATCGAAGGTGTTTCTACAATTGCGCCCACTTTTCTGCGTTCTAATAAAATTTCTTTATTATCATCGCGCACGCCAAAAAGCGCAAAATTGCCCTCGGTAGCGGATATTAAACCTGTAACTAAACGAATAACAGTGGTTTTGCCAGAACCATTTTCGCCAACAAAACCATATATGTCACCTTTCGAAACGTGCATATTTACGTCTTTTAGCGCCCATTGGTTTTTATACCGCTTTGAAAGATTAAAGGTTTCTAAAACGTAACTCATATTAATCCCCTTTGTTAAAGTATATTTATATTTTAACATATAGTTTTTTTGATTGCAATATGAATTAAATAATTCAGAAATAGGCAAAAATCAAAAAAAGAAAAATCGCTAGCGAACAACTAGCGATTTTTATTGCTTTTAAATTAATTTGCAATAAAAAAAGGTCCGAGTAAAACCTTTAAGTTTGACTCGGACCGATTTGGTGCCGGAGACCGGACTTGAACCGGGACGGTGTTGCCACCGAGGGATTTTAAGTCCCTTGCGTCTGCCTATTCCGCCACTTCGGCATTTATGAAAAAAACTCCACGGTGTTGCCGTAGAGTTAGTTTGGAGGCGCCACCCAGATTTGAACTGGGGGTCAAGGCTTTGCAGGCCCGTACCTTACC
>JAFTWU010000017.1 GCA_017465145.1 Clostridia bacterium
TCCCGCACGTTGCAATAGCGGATTTGGTGGGAACAATAGGGCTCGAACCTATGACCCTCTGCTTGTAAGGCAGATGCTCTCCCAGCTGAGCTATGCTCCCGTTTCGCTATTGCTAAGATAATATACCAAATTTAAAAATAAAATGCAAGTGATTTTATGCCTTTTTTCAAAATTTTTTTAATTTTTTTTCAAAGGGGGTTATTGCCAAGTAAATTAATCAATTATATAATATTAATGTAATATAAAAAATGTTAAAAAAGGTGCATATGTATACTATTGGCGTAGATATCGGTGGAATGAGCGTTAAAGTTGGCTTGGTTGATGAAAACGGTAAAATAATTTCTCAATGCCGTGAAAAGACCGCGCCCACACCAGACGAAGTAATTTTTAAGATGGCAAATCAAATTAAATCTTTAATAGAAGGTGCATCACTTTCCGTTAAGGATATAAAGGGGATAGGTATAGGTTGCCCCGGTGCTGTTACAAGCGAAACGGGTATGGTTGCCTTTTTGCCAAATCTTGGTTGGAGAGACGTTCCTATTGCAAAAGAACTTCAAAAACTTATTGACCTTCCCGTAAAGATTTCTAACGACGCTAACGTTGCCGCTCTTGGCGAAGCAATTTATGGTTGCGCTAGAGATTACGATACTTCCGTTATGTTCACGCTTGGCACGGGTGTTGGCGGTGGCATAATTATAAATAAAAAACTTTACGAAGGCGGACACTCTCGCGGGGCAGAGCTTGGGCATATGACTCTCGTTATGGACGGTGAGCCTTGCACATGCGGTAGAAACGGCTGTATAGAATGTTACGTTTCCGCAACCGCCCTTATGAAACAAACTAAAGAAGAAATGAATAAAAACCCCGAAAGTTTAATGTGGCAAATCGTTGGTGGCGATATCAATAAAGTTGACGGCAAAACGGCGTTTGACTGCGCTAAAAAAGGGGATAAATCTGCAATTACCGTGCGCGATAACTACGTTAAATATCTAAGCGAAAGTATCCTTAATATGCTTAATATTTTCCGCCCAGACGCCTTTATTTTAGGCGGTGGCGTAAGTTTACAAGGCAGGGAATTAACCGAACCCGTTACTGAATATTGCGAAAAATTCAACTATGGTTACGAAGACGCACCAAAGACCAAAATTTTAACGGCAACCCTTGGTAACGACGCAGGTATAATCGGCGCAGCAGCATTATTTAATGAATAATAAAATTGATTAAAAAATCTAATTAAAAACTCGACTTTTCAAAAGCCGAGTTTTCTTTTTTCTAATATTGTAAAAAACAAAAAAGTGTGTTATACTAATTTTGCGACACAATTAAATAGTGCAAAGGGTATAGTTATGGGGATAGTATACCTTCTTTTTGCGCATTATCATAATGTTTGAATTTGTAAAAAATGCGAATTCCGTTTTATTATGGTAATGTGGTTGTCCCCATGCTATTTTAATTGTGTCGCAACAAGGGATTTGCGTTTTATGTGCGCAATCTCGGTTGCGCACTTTTTTATTTTAAAGGTGCGACTTAAAATAAGGAGCATCATTTTATGTCAAAGAACGACAATTTAAGGGTGGCAAAAAGTGAAAAACAGGATGAATTTTATACTCAATTAGTAGATATTGAAAAAGAATTAAAACATTACAAAAAGCACTTCAAAGATAAAATTGTCTTTTGTAACTGTGATGACCCCTATGAAAGCAATTTTTTCAAGTATTTTGCTATGAATTTCAACTATTTAGGTTTAAAAAAGTTAATTTGCACTTGTTATGATAACTCACCCATTGCTTATACACAATTATCTTTTTTAGAAAATGAAAAACAAATTCCTAATAAAAACAGAAAAGCTTATAAAATAGAGATAACTGAAGTTGAAGACTATAATAAAGACGGCGCAGTTGATTTGGCAGACGTGGAATATCTTGTAAGAAATAAAAAGAACACGCTGACTCTGCTAAAGGGTGATGGTGATTTTAGAAGTGAAGAGTGTATTGAATTGTTAAAACAATGCGATATAGTTGTAACAAATCCACCATTTTCTCTTTTTCGTGATTATATTGTTCAATTGGTGGAAAGTAACAAAAAATTTATTATTTTAGGTAATCAAAATGCAATTACATATAGAGAAATTTTTCCATATTTGAAAGATAATATTTTTTGGCTAGGTTATAATGCTGGTGCTCAAACATTTGAAGTGCCTTTTCATTTTGAAAGAAGTAATACTTATGTAGAGAATGGTAAGAAATATGCAAAGTTTGGTAATATATGCTGGTTTACAAATTTATCCACAACTAAAAGAAACGAGTCATTAATTTGTTATAAAAATTACAGCGAAAATCAATATGATGAATATATTAACTTCGACGCTATAGATATTAGTAAAATATCAGACATACCTATCGATTATTATGGAGCAATGGGTGTTCCTGTCACATTTATGGATAAATATAATCCAGAACAGTTTGAGATTTTAGGAATTGATGGGGGCGATATGGGGGTAAGTTATGGCGTAGGTGTAAATTTAACGAAGGAAGAGTGTAATGCTTTATTTAAGGAACATAAAGGCTTTAGACGAGGTAAACTTTGTTATAGAGATAAAAATGGTGAATTGCAAGTATGCTATAGAAGAATCTTAATTAAAAGGAAATGATAAAATGCAAATAGAATTACACGAAATACAAATAAGAGATATTGTTAACGGCTATGTAGATAGCCAAGAAAATGGTGTTGTTGGTTATGGTGGAAGACTAAATATTCGCCCTGCTTTTCAACGCGAATTTGTATATAAAGAAAAGCAACGTAATGCCGTTATAGAAACGGTTGTAAAAGGTTTTCCACTTAACGTTATGTATTGGGTAGAAGACGAAAACGGCAATTTTGAATTGTTAGATGGTCAGCAACGAACTTTATCTATTTGTCAATATGTAAATGGTGATTTTTCACTTAACAGCCGTGCTTTTCACAATCTTACAGAAACGGAGAAAAACCAAATTTTAGATTATCCACTTATGATTTATATTTGCAAGGGTAACGACAGAGAAAAACTTGATTGGTTTAAGATTATCAACATTGCTGGCGTGCAATTAAAAGACCAAGAATTAAGAAACGCAATTTACACGGGTGAATGGCTTTCTGATGCTAAAAGATATTTTTCAAAAAATGGTTGTGTAGCATATCTTTTAGCAAATAAATACCTTAGCGGAGAAGTTAATAGGCAAGACTATTTAGAAACCGTTTTATCTTGGATTTCAGCAAAACAAGAGATTAAATTAGAAGAATATATGTCTATTCACCAACACGATAGTCATGCAACACCCTTATGGCAATACTTTCAGTCGGTAATAAATTGGGTGCAAACCATATTTCCTAAATATCGTAAAGAAATGAAGGGCTTACAATGGGGCGAATTATACAATAAATATGGCGATAATGAATATAATCCGCAAGAGCTAGAGAGAAAAATTATTGCTTTAATGCAGGATGATGACGTTACAAAGCGATCGGGTATATATGAATATTTGCTTTCTGGCAAAGAAAAATGTTTAAATATTCGCACGTTTACGGATAACGAAAAAAGGCAAGTATACGAAAGACAAGGCGGAATTTGCCCATATTGTGTAGCGGAAGGAAACAGTAAAACACACTATGAAATAGAAGAGATGGAAGCCGACCATATTATACCTTGGAGTAGGGGTGGTAAAACTAACATAGAAAACTGTCAAATGTTGTGTAGAAGACACAATAACGAAAAGTCTAATAGGTAGCAAAAATAAAGGATAGCAAAACTCTTGCTATCCTTTAATCATTTACAACAAATTATCCGCTTTAATACTGTTTATATATTCGGTGGGGGACATATCGGTATGCAATTTAAATTGACGGCTGAAATAAAATACTGAATTAAAGCCAAGCATATCGGCAATTTCCGTTACGGTATATTTACTTTGGCTTAGTAGTTTTTTTGCCCTATCAATCTTAAGGTCTATAAAGTATTGCAAAATAGATTTTCCCGTCTTTTTCTTAAACAAAGACTTAATATAACTTTTAGAAAAACCAAGGTTAATAGATAGTTCGTCTAAACTAACTTGTTCGGCGGTTTCTAGCTTGCTTTTTAATATCGTTATAATGTTTTTTACCGTGTCGCCACTAAAGGCTTCCATAGGGGAGTCCACGGTAACTTCCGCGTAATTTTCCGCATTTCGAACAAGCGAAATCAATAGTAATTCTAAGCAGTTTTTAATGATTTGGTCATTGCCGAACGGTCGCGAAGTTTTCTTTGTCATTTTAGTCAAAAATACTTCGTTAAGCTTATCGTGATAGCCTGCTTTTACTTCACCTAAAATTCTAGTTAAAAGGTCTTTTTCATAGTCGGTAAATTCTAAAATTTTATCATTTATTCCACTTAAAGAACGACAGGTGCAATCAAACGAAACTATTGCCGAATTTGCAAACTTATCTTCAGTATAAACGGTGTGCGTTTGGTTGGGGTGGTGCAAAAAGGCTTGACCTTGCGTTAAAGAATAAGTTTTGTTGTCTGCAACCACCTTTGCGTTACCGCTATCGATAAAAATAAGTTCCCAAAAATTATGTTTTTCGGGAGCGACGCGGAAATTCTTACCATACTTAAAATAATGTACGGTATAAATTGAAGAAATAGTAAGTTGTTCTTTTAGATAATTTTTTTCATATTTAGAATTTTTTGCCATATCGTATATATAGTAAAACAAATTTATAAAAAATGCAAGCATTTATGTCTTTTTGTGTAAATACTTTTTCGCTTTATATAAAGACATTTATATAAAACTGTTGTAAAATAAAAGAAAAAACAATAGGGAGAAATAATTTATGAAATTCGTACCTGCTTATGACAAGGGCTTCAACCCGATGAGCGTTAAACTTGCCGCTTTCCGTAAAGAAGTTGCTGCAAGCGAATCTAAACTTGTTAAAATTTGTGTTGAAAGAAACGACGGTTATAACTACGTTTACGAACTTTCAGTATTCAAAGCACCTGAAAAGGCTGAAGAAAACTATAAAGTTATCGAACGTATTATTAAGTCAATTTTATGGGTAGTTGGCGGTTACAAAATTTATATTTGTGGCGACGACGACCTTTACGAAAGAATTTACGCTGATTACACCGATAAGGGCAGACGTGCTTTCGACGTTGACTTTATGCAAACCGTTTACGAACAACCTTTTGAAGTAATTAAGGTTGACGAAAAGAACTTCCCCGAATTTAAGCCTTGTGAAGTTAAAATCGGTGGTCACCTTGACGGTTGCCGTATCGGTTTTGACGCTGGTGGTAGCGATAGAAAAGTTAGTGCCGTTATCGACGGTAAAGTAGTATATAGTGAAGAAGTTGTTTGGTTCCCCAAAATTAACAGCGACTATAACTATCACTACGAAGGTATTATGGCTGCAATGAAAACTGCTGCATCAAAAATGCCCAGAGTTGACGCTATCGGCGTTTCAAGTGCAGGTGTATATATTAACAATAAAATTATGGTTGCATCACTTTTCTTAAAAGTTCCTAAGGAAGATTATAAAGAACACGTTCAACCTATGTATATTAATATTGCAAAGGAAATCGGCGCACCCCTAGAGGTTGCAAACGACGGTGACGTTACCGCTTTAGCAGGTGCTATGGACTTAAACGACAACTGCGTTTTAGGTATCGCAATGGGTACTAGTGAAGCGGTTGGTTACATCAACGATAAAGGCTTATTAAACGGTTGGCTTTCAGAAGTTGCTTTCGTTCCCGTAGACTTTAGCGAAGACGCTATGGTTGACGAATGGAGTGGCGACTATGGTTGTGGCGTTAAATACTTCTCTCAAGACGGCGTTATTAAACTTGCTGAAAATGCAGGTCATAAGTTCCCTAAAGATGCGTCTCCTGCAGAAAAACTTAAAGAAATTCAAAAATTAATGCTAGACGGCGACCCCATGGCTAAACAAATTTACGAAGATATCGGTGTTTACCTTGGTTACGCTATTCCATACTATGCAGAATTCTATCAAATTAAGCACTTATTGTTGCTTGGCCGTGTAACTAGTGGTGAAGGTGGCAATCTTATTATGGAAAAGGCAAGGGAAGTATTAAAGGCAGAATTCCCCGAATATGCTGACATCGATATTACTATGCCTGACGAAAAGAATAAACGCGTTGGTCAAAGTATTGCCGCTGCATCACTTGCTCAAAGCAAAAAATAAGAATATTGACAAAGCACGGTGAAGGTGTTACACTTATATTAATAAATAAAGTTTTAGGAGATTACCATGAACTTTAAAGAAACGCTAATGTGGAAAGAAATTAACGAAACTCCCGCGATTTTCGGCACTATTTTTGCTGAAAATAAAAGTGTAATGGCAAATTTGGTTAGCACTATTAAAAAAAGTAAGGCTACCAACTTCGTTGCTGCCGCAAGGGGTACTAGTGACCACGCACTTATCTATTTTAAGTACGTGCTAGAAGTTATGTCTAACTATACTGTTGGTCTATCCGCACCTAGTGTTATCACTCTTTATAAGGGTAAAATCAACTATGCAAACAGCATCGTAATAGGTTGTTCGCAAAGTGGTAAGGCTGCGGACGTTTTAGAAGTATTAAAGAAAGGTAACGAACAAGGCGCTATTACTATCGCGGTTACTAACGATAAAGAAAGCCCCATGGCAAAAGAAGCAAAGTTTCACCTTTACTGTAACTGTGGTGAAGAAAAAAGTGTTGCCGCTACCAAAACCTTTAACGCGCAACTATATTTATTGTTGTGGCTTGCTGCGGAACTAGGCGACAATAAAGACGACCTTATTATGCTTAAAAATCTTAAGGAAGTTATTGAACCGGTTATCCCACAAATTGATGCGCTTACAACTAAATACGCTGAAAAGTTTAAGGATATGAAAAGCGGTTTCATTTTATCCCGCGGTTTAACTTACGCGATTGCGCTTGAAGGTTCGCTAAAACTTCAAGAAACTTGCTATATCCAAATGAAAGGTTATGCTGGTAGTGATTTCTATCACGGTCCTATGGCAATGGTTAACGAAGAAACGCCCGTTATCATTTATTGCGCACAAAATAACGGTGATGATGAAATGCAAACCCTTGTTCGTGCAGACCAAATGAAGAGCGTTGAAAAGATGTTAAGCTTAAATGCTCCCGTTCTTTTGGTAACTAACGACGTTGTTTTAGCAGGAAAATATTCTAAATGTAACGACGCGCTTATTAAACTTAGCGTTTCAGAAGAAGTTACTATGTTTGCTTTCGCGCTATTTGCTCAAATGTTTGCTTGCAAAGTTTCTTGTGCAATCGGTAATAACCCAGACAGTCCCCGTGCATTAAATAAGGTAACGATAACGAAATAATTATGAAAAAGCATTTTGAATTATTAGATAATAGAACAGGTAAGGAAACCCCATTTAAGACGTCAGTTGACGTTTCACTTGATGAAAACAACGTTTTAACTTTTGAATTTGACTGTAAAAATTCACAACTATATAGCGCTTTTGAAGGTTACAATACCGATATTTATATGGGCGACGTTGTAGAAGCGTTTTTGTGTGTAGGTGGCGACCTTACTGAATACTACGAAATAGAAGTTGCGCCAAATAATAGCGTTTTCTTTCAAAAAATTATCAACCCCGGTACGGGTGACGACGATTTAGAGCTTTATCCCTTAGATAATATAATCACTTCGTCAGTTGAAATTTGTGGAAACGATTATAAGGCGAAATTTTCTATTCCCCTTGATAAAATAGGTTATAAGAAAGAAAAGGGCATAAAGCTTAACATTTTCCGTATTGAAACGGAAGGTGGTATAAGAGATAAAAACCTTATATCTTTAAGTCCGACTTTATCTGATACCTTCCATGATAGTTCATTTTTCGTTGAACTATAAAACGAATTTTTTAGCAAAATAAAAAGAGCCAAAAATTTGGCTCTTTTTTAATTGCGTTTTTTATTTTTATGTGGGTTAATTTGCTAATTACTTAAGCAAATCAATAAGGCAAGGTATAGCCGTTTCAAAGTCTACGCCATACCAATTATGGTTTTCGTTTTTAATCGTTTGACGAATAGTTTCAACAGTATAATCAACGGCAATTTGCAAGGATTTTTCTATTGATTTGCCTTTTGCTAAAGCACCGCAAACCGTACTTGCGTAAATGTCGCCCGTGCCGTGAAAAGCGCAGGGTAAATGTTCGTTGAAATAGCTGAAAAATCTATTTTCAACCTTATCATATGCGTATACGCCTAGTTTTCCGTCGCCAAAAGTTACGCCTGTTAAAACGGCAGTTTTGCAACCTAAATCGGTAAGTTTAACTAAAACTTGCTTGATATAATCTTCATTATAACCTTTTTCAACGTAGGGGATATCAAGCATAAAAGAAGCTTCGGTAAGGTTAGGAACGATAATGTCCGCTTTGCCACAAAGTTTTGTCATTTCCTTAACGAAATTTGCATCAAAACCTTTATAAAGCTTGCCGTTATCTGCCATTGCGGGGTCAACGAGAACGAAAGTGCCGTCCTTTTTGAACATTTTAATAGCGTTTAGCACTAAATCTATTTGCTTAGTAGAACCAAGATAGCCCGTATATATGCCGTCAAAGGTGATATTTTCTTTTTCCCACGCGTTAAAAATATCTTGCATATCGCAAGTTAAATCGCGAAAGGTGAAAGAGTTAAAAGCGGTATGGGTTGAAAGAACGGCTGTAGGCAATACGGCAGCTTCTACACCGCAAGCGGAAATAACGGGCAATGCAACCGTTAAAGAGCATTTACCAACGCACGATATATCTTGTATAGTGATTATTCTTTTCATAATTGTACCTATAATTTAGCGTGTAAAAATTAATCTTCAAACACGTCCTTAAACATTTCTAAGCCAGACTTTTTAAGTACGGCGGTAATGATGGACGGGGTAGCGTTTGGCATTCTTCTGCCGAAAAAGTCCATACTTCTACCGTCAAAGCCTAAAACGATTCGGCCTTTCTTTTTAGCAATACCTTTTACGATAATATTAACTGCTTTGTCTAGCGGTTTCATAATTTTTGAAATTAAACGATTGTTTTTATCGTTAATATCCATACGGTGCAAAATATTCGTTTTTATAAAGCCGGGGTAAACGCCACCGATATACATTTTGCCCTTATATTCTTGGCGCAACGTTTGTGTGAAACCGTGAACTGCAAATTTAGTTGCAGAGTACATACTTTCACCAACAACGCTACAAAGTCCCGCAGCACTAGCGATATTAACTATCGAAGGGGTTTTAGACTTGTTTAATATAGGCAAAAGTTCTTTAACGGAGTATAGGCAAGATTTTAGGTTGGTGTTTATGATTTCATCAATTTCTTCATATGAATATTTTTCGTATTTAGCAAAAGGAAGCATAAAACCAGCGTTGTTAATCAAAACGTCAACGGCGATTCCAGAACTAGCTAAATCGCTAGCAAAATTCTGCCAATTTTCTTTTACAGAAACGTCAAAAATGCGATAGGTGAAGTTGTCTTTTTTGTCGCCAAGAGTTTCAATGGCAGAAATAAGCTTTTTTTCGTTTCTTGCAATACCTATAATTTTGCAATCGTAACTTTCAATAAGTTTTTTGGCAATGCCAAAGCCTAAGCCACCGCTTGCGCCTGTGATAATAACTGTTTTTTGATAAAGATAATTTTTCGTAAATTTACTCATAAATTTATCATAGCACAAAGCAAATTCAAATGCAATAAATTTAACTAAAGTTAAATTGAAATTTACTGCCTTGGTACTTGAAAAAAGAATATATATTATGGTATAATATTATAAAGGAAATTGGGCGATTTTTTATTAAACTTATCAGCTTATTTTGGGTAATAATGATAGACGTTAAACAGCTTTTATCACAATTAAATAGTGAGCAAATTAAACCCGTATTGCAAACCGAAGGTGCGGTGCTAGTTATTGCGGGCGCAGGCAGTGGTAAAACGCGTGTTTTAACCACCCGTATTGCTTATATCGTTAACGAACTTAAAGTTGCGCCGGAAAACGTTTTGGCAATTACCTTTACTAACAAAGCGGCTGGCGAAATGAAAGAACGTCTTTCTAATTTTATTGAAGATTCTTCTAGGCTTTGGGCGTCCACTATCCATAGCATGTGCGTAAGAATTTTGCGCCGTGATATCGAAAGGCTAGGTTACGATAAAAACTTTTCAATTTACGATGAAACGGATAAAGATAAGGCATTAAAACGCGTCTGTGAAGATTTGGGTTTTGACGTTGACAATTTCCTAAAACCAGCAAAAAACCTTATTTCAAAGGCTAAAAACGACTGTTTAGGTCCCGATGAATTTGCAAAAGAATATGCATATCTTCGCAATATCGACCAAATTGTTGCAATTTATAAAGGTTATCAAAACGTTATGGACCGTAGTAACGCGCTTGATTTTGACGACCTATTGTGCAAAACTTACGAATTATTTGTAAACAACCCAGACGTTGCCGAATATTACGCTAGAAAATTCCGCTACGTTCACATTGATGAATTTCAAGATACTAACAAAGTACAGTATGAAATTGCTAAAATTTTGGCAAGTTATCACGGCAATTTATTCGTGGTCGGCGATGACGACCAAAGTATTTACTCATGGCGCGGTGCTCAAATCGACAATATCTTAAATTTTGATAAAATTTTTAAAGATGCATACGTTTTTAAGTTAGAGCGCAACTATCGTTCTACTAAAAAGATTTTAGAACTTGCAAACTGTATTATTGCAAATAATACGGGTAGGCGCGAAAAGGAACTTTATACTGAAAATAACGAAGGCGTAAAGGTAGAAACCTTTGTCGGCAGTGATGAAAATAATGAAGCGACTTACGTAGCAATGCAAATAAAAAATTTGCTTGTTCGTGGCTATAATTATAGCGATTTTGCCGTTTTTATGCGCTTAAACGCCTTATCTCGCGCATTTGAACAAGAATTTACTAAATACGGCATACCTTATAGAATTTTCGGCGGATTTAAGTTCTTTGAACGTAAAGAAATTAAAGACGTTTTGTCATATCTTAAATTAATAAACAATCCCAGCGACGACGAGTCTTTTATGCGTAGTATTACTACGCCAAGGCGCGGTATAGGTGAAAAATCATTGCAAGAACTGCGCGAATTTGCTGCTTCAAAAGATGTTTCTATGTATGAAGCCGTAGACTATATTGATCAAATGGTAATCGGCAATTCGGCAAGAACGCGTTTAATAAATTATAAGGCGCTTATAGATAGTTTCCGTGCTAGCGCAAACGTAAAGGGTGCAAGTCTTCTTATGAAAGAAGTGCTAGAAGTCACCGAATTTATGGCTCAATTTGCTGAAAAAAGCGAAGAAAATACTTCAAAAAGACAAAATATTAACGAATTATTAAACTCTGCCATAGAATTTGAAAACCAAAATATAGGTAGTTCACTTGCGGATTATTTAAATTCCGTAACTTTAAGTACGGATACCGACACTATAAACGATGGAAATAGCGTTACTATTGCCACCATTCACGCGGCAAAGGGCTTAGAATATAAATGTGTATTCGTGGCGGGGCTAGATGAAGATATTTTGCCCGTTTTAAGAAATGGCGATACCGATGAAGATATAGAAGAAGAGCGCCGTTTAATGTACGTTGCAGTAACGCGTGCTATGGAAAGGCTTTATTTAACTAGGGCACTTAGCCGTTTTATGTATGGTAACCGTAAATATATGGCTCAATCACGTTTTTTGAAAGAAGGGGCACCCGTGCTTGGCGCGTCTTTCCAACGAGAAACTCAGCAAAAAGACGTTTATCAGCGTGATATTTATCAAAGAAGAGATAATTTTAACGGTGGGTATCAGTCAAATACGCGCGCGCGTGAAAATTCGCGTTATCAAAGAGACTTTGGCGAAGGGGAAGAGCGTGTTATTTCTTCAAATAGCGGATATTCTTCTTCATATGCTAAGTCAATGCTAAATTCTAATAAACCTAAAGCCGTTGGCAGTACAAATTATTCGGGTTACAAGTCAGGTGTTAAGGTAAAGCATACTAAATTTGGCGAAGGTACCGTTATAATGGTTAAAAATTCAGGCGATAATTTAATCGTTGACGTTGCCTTTAAGGGCGTAGGGATAAAGTCTTTATCCGTTAAATACGCGCCTATGGAGATTATTAAATGAGTAGAATGAGAGAACTTGTTGATATCTTAAATAAATACGCATATCAATATTACGTTTTAGATAATCCAACCGTTTCCGACAAGGAATACGACGTTTTATACGATGAACTTGTACGCCTTGAAAAAGAAACGGGTGAAGTGCTTTTCGATTCTCCAACCAAAAGGGTTGGCGGAGAGCTTATTTCCGCTTTCAAAAAACACGACCATATCGAAAGATTGTATAGTCTTGATAAAGCAACTTCGGTTGAAGAAATTATGGCTTTCGATAAGCGTATTAATAAGGGCGCGGAAGAACTAGAATATACCGTTGAATATAAATTTGACGGTTTAACTATTTGCTTAACCTATGATGAGGGAAAGTTCGTTTGCGCGTCAACTCGCGGTAACGGTGTAACGGGTGAAGACGTTACGGCACAAGTTTTAACGATAAAAAGTTTCCCATTAATTATTGATTATAAAGGAAAAATTGAAGTTCAAGGCGAAGCGATTATGCGCCTTTCCGTTTTAGAAGAATATAATAAAACTGCGCTAGAACCACTTAAAAATGCGCGTAACGCCGTTGCGGGCGCAATACGTAATTTAGACCCTAAAGTTACCGAAAAACGCAGGGTAGAGATTATGTTTTACAACGTAAATTATATGGATGACAACGTGCTAAAAAGCCAAACGGAAAGCGTTCAGTTTTTACGTGATAACGGCTTTAAAGTACACCCGTTTTTGCGTGTTTGCAAAGGTATAAATGCTGTTATGTCTGCTATAAACGACATTGAAAACGATAGAAAAACACTAGATATTTTAACTGACGGTGCAGTTGTGAAGGTGAATGATTTTTCTTTGCGTTCCATACTTGGTGCAACTGATAAATTTCCGCGTTGGGCAATCGCTTATAAGTTCGAAGCGGAAGAAGTTACGACCATATTAAATAAGGTTATTTGGCAAGTTGGCAGAACGGGTAAACTTACGCCACTTGGACTTTTAGAACCCACCTTTTTAGCGGGTGCAACCGTTAAAAAAGCAACCTTAAACAATATGGGCGATATCGTAAGAAAAGGGGTTAAAGAAGGTGCACGCGTTCTTGTAAGGCGCAGTAACGAAGTTATCCCCGAAATTCTTGGCACTACCGAAATTTTTGAACATTGTAAAGACGTTGTTGCACCCACCGTTTGTCCAGATTGCAACACCCCCGTTATAGAAAACGGCGCAAATCTATTTTGTCCAAACGTTCATTGTCGTTCGCGCGTTATAGCAAAACTTACTAACTTTGCTAGCAAAAACGGTTTTGATATAGAAGGCTTTAGCGAAATGACGGCAGGCGTTTTATTCGATAATTTTGGTGTGGAAAAATTTGCAGATTTATTTAATTTAGACCGTGAAAAATTATTGCAACTAGAAGGCTTTAAAGATGCGAAAACAGACAATCTATTAAATGCGATAAATAACTCTAAAAACGTTGAATTTTCTAACTTTATTTTCTCTTTAGGAATAGGGAATATTGGCAAGAAAACGGCTAAAGATTTAGCAAAAGAATTTAAGTCGATAGATAGTTTAATATCCGCTGATAAGGAAAAGTTAGTTTCAATGGGCGATATCGGTGAAATTACCGCTGATTGTATAGTTGAGTTTTTCAAAAACGAACAAAATTTAATGGAAATTAACGCACTTTTTGATGCTGGGGTTACTATTAAGCAAATGGAAACGTCAAAAGGCGGTGTTTTTGCTGGTGAAAAGGTTGTGTTAACGGGCACTCTTTCACAATTTAAGCGTGATGAAGCTGCTAAGATTATTGAAAATTTAGGTGGCGAAATTATGTCTTCCGTATCTAAAAACACAACTCTTGTATTAGCGGGTGAAAGCGCCGGCAGTAAATTGCAAAAAGCCTTAAATTTAGGCATAAAAATTATTGACGAAGAAACCTTTAAATCTTTAATAAATACTTGATAATATAAAAAGTATATGATAAAATATACTAGATACACTAGGAGAATTTTATTATGCGCAGTATGACAGGCTACGGCAGAGCGGAATACGTTAACGACGGAATTTCTTTGACCGTAGAGTTAAAGTCGGTTAACAACCGTAATTTTGATTTTAACTGTAAATGCCCCCGTGCATTTTTATCTTTTGAAGATTTAATGCGTAAAACCGTTCAGGGATTTATCTCTCGCGGTAGGGTAGATTTATTCGTTTCATTTAGCGACACGCGTGAAAAATCTTCGTCTTTAGAAGTTAATTTAGAAAAAGCGCAAGCCTATTATAACGCCGGCAGTTTAATTGCGGAAAAACTTGGTTTACCAAACGATTTAACAGTTACTTCTTTAATTAAAAGTCCAGACGTTATTTCTGATAATTATTTAACCGACTATAGCGATTTAGAAGAAATCTTAAAGGAAACTGTGGTTTCCGCTTGTGAAAGTTATAATAAAATGCGCGAAATTGAAGGGGAAAGGCTCGTTAGCGATATGCTTTCTCGTATGGACGTTATTGAAAACTTGGCATCACAAGTTTCAAAGCGCGCGCCACTTGTAGTTGCTGAATATAAAGCAAAACTTCAAGCAAGAATTACCGAAGCGTTAAATGACGTTAAGGTTGACGAAGCAAAACTTCTTAACGAAGTTGCAATTTTTACCGATAGAGCAAACATTGATGAAGAATTGACAAGACTTAACTCTCACATCAAGCAATTCCGTTCTATAATATCTGGTAACGGCTCTGGTAAAAAACTTGACTTCTTAATGCAAGAATTTAACCGTGAGACAAACACTATTTGCTCTAAATCTAACGACATAACTGTTACACAGTTAGCGCTAGAAATGAAAAACGAAATAGAAAAAGTTAGAGAACAAGTACAAAATTTAGAATAATATGCGTAACGTTTTAATCGTATTGTCAGGTCCGTCCGGCGTAGGTAAAGGCACTATTGCAAAACTTCTTGTTGAAAGAAACGAAGATATATCTTTAAGTATTTCTTGCACGACAAGAGCCCCACGCATTGGCGAAACTGACGGAAAAGAATATTTTTTCATTACTAAAGAGCAGTTTAAGGATAAAATTTCAAAAGACGGTTTTTTAGAGTATTCAGAACATTTTGAAAATTTTTACGGCACCCCTAAAGATTTCGTCCTTGATAGCCTAAAAACCCATAACGTTTTGCTTGAAATAGACGTTAACGGCGGGTTAGACGTTAAAAAGGCTTATCCCGATGCCGTTCTTATAATGCTTTTGCCACCTTCTATAGAAGAAATTCGCGCTAGACTTATTAAGCGCAGTACGGAAAGTATTGATAAAATTAATTTACGTATGCAACGTATCGAATACGAACTTAATAAAAAAGACCTTTATGACTATGCTGTTGTAAACGATAATCTAGAAGTTGCCGTAAGCGATATCGAAAACATAATTAACCAAGAAAAAAATAAAACTTCAAAATAAAAAAGGAGTGTAAAAATTATGATACATAAACCCCCTATTGATGAATTAGCAGAAAAAGTTGGCTCTAAATATTCACTTTGCGTTGTTGCAAGTAAACGTGCACGTCAAATTATGGAATCTGCACAAAATCAGGGCATTACCGAATTACCTGACAACGAAAAGCCTTTGAGTGTTGCCGCTCAAGAAATTTACAACGGCAAACTTATTGCTACTAACGACTAATAAAAAATGTCCATCATAATTCGGTGGACAATTTTTTCTTTTTTGCTTTATGTTTGCGGACGTTATAGTTGATATTGCCCACTCTCAAGTGGATAAAATATTCGAATATAAAATCGGTTGCGACGGTGTTTTTGTCGGCAGCCGTGTTCGCGTGCCCTTTGGCAAATATTTCGTTGAAGGTATAGTAATAAAAGTAAAAGAATCAAGTGAATATCCGTCGGAAAAAATTAAAGAAATTTCTTCCGTTTTAGAAGAAACGCCTGCGCTAACTAACGAAACGCTTGCAATGGCCGATTATATCACTTCTAACTGTTACGTAACAAAAGCCGCTGCGCTACGCTTGTTTTTACCCGTGGAAATGCGTAAAGGCAAGGTGAGAGAACAGTTTACTAAAATAATCTCTCTTGCGGACGGAATAAACGTAGACGAAACTATTTTATTGCTACGAAAATCAGCCGTAAAACAAAGAGATTTATTGCTCTTTTTAAGTGAAGAAGGCGAGCAAACGGTAACCGTGCTTAACGAGAAATTTGGTAATGGCGCAGTAAAAACCTTGCTTTCTAGGGGCGTTCTTTTAGAACGATTAGAAAAGCGTTTCCGCTCACCCTATAAAGAACTTAACGCAGATAGAAAGCAAATTGAACTTACTGAAAAGCAAAAAATTGCTATTAAAAGTGTTGAAAATACTGATAAAACGGTAAGTCTTATTTTTGGTGTAACGGGTTCTGGTAAAACTGAAGTTTACCTAGAACTTATCGATAGGGCAATTCGCAACGGCAAGTCTGCAATAATGCTTGTGCCTGAAATTGCTTTGACACCGCAAATGCTTAAACAACTTCGCGCAAGATTTGGCGAAAAAGCGGCTATACTTCATAGCGGTCTATCGGCTGGCGAAAGATTTGACGAGTGGTGGCGTTTACGCACGGGTGAGGCTCAAATTGCTATAGGTGCTAGAAGCGCTATTTTTGCACCCCTTTCAAACGTTGGTATAATTATAATCGACGAAGAACACGACGGAAGTTATGTTAGTGAATCTTCGCCAAGATATAATACGGTAGAAGTTGCAACTTTCCGCGCAAATTTATCGGGCGCAAAACTTGTTTTGGGTAGCGCAACGCCTTCTTTAGAAAGT
Source organism: Clostridia bacterium (assembly GCA_017465145.1). Classification (GTDB taxonomy): domain Bacteria; phylum Bacillota; class Clostridia; order Christensenellales; family Borkfalkiaceae; genus UBA1259. The sequence goes on from JAFTWU010000017.1 coordinate 16,942, forward strand.
TTTCTTAATGCAAAAAGGGGAGATTATAATTTAATAGAATTACCCGACAGAATTAACAAAAAGCCTTTGCCAGACGTTGAAATTGCCGATATGCGCAAAGAAATTCGCCGTGGTAACAATTCGCCCTTTTCTTCTACACTAAAATACGAACTTGAAAAGTGCTTAAGCCAAGGTAACCAAGCAATGATTTTCTTAAATCAACGCGGTTATTCTAAAACTGTTATTTGTACGGAATGCGGACACGTTCAAAAATGTACTTCCTGCGATGTTTCCCTTACCTATCACAAAGAAGAAAACGCTCTTTTATGCCATTATTGTGGCGCAAAATACAAAATGGTTGACGCTTGTACCGAATGCGGTAGCAGGTTTATCCGCTATGGTGGAACGGGTACGGAACGCGTTGTTATTGAACTTCAAAAATTATTCCCTAACGCTAAAATTTTGCGCATGGATAGGGATACCACGCAAAATAAGGAAGGGCATTTTAATATATTAAACGCCTTTGCGGAAAGAAAAGCCGATATTTTGGTAGGCACTCAGATGATTGCAAAAGGGCACGACTTCCCCGCGGTAACGCTTGTTGGAATTCTAGACGCGGATATGAGCTTACATTTTAACGATTTTCGTAGTGCGGAAAGAACTTTCCAACTGCTAACTCAAGTTGCGGGCAGAAGTGGTAGAGATAAGCAAAGTGGCAAAGTCGTTTTACAAACATATTCGCCAGATCATCACGTACTTCGTCAGGCAATATCTTACGATTATGAAGGTTTCTTCAATCAAGAAATTTCAATAAGAAAGGCAACGGCTTTCCCACCGTTTACCGATATTTGCCGTGTTTTGATAAGTGCTGAAGATGACGAAGTTGCGCTTGAAACTACCCGTTCTGTTTTCGAAGAACTTAAAAAATTATATGAACTTAATAAAGATAAATTTCGCTTTTTCGGTTGTATGAAAGCACCAATAAAGCGCTTACAAAATAAATTTCGCTATCAAGTTTTAATGAGATTTGATAAAGGAGATAAACCGTTAATTGATAACATTTATCAATTATCTAGCAAATTTAACGGGCGAAACGTTTTAGTTTCGCTTGAAATTAACCCCACTAACTTAAATTAAAGGTGAAAAAATGGCTATAAGAAACATCGTTCAAATAGGTGACGCTACGTTAAGGAAAAAAAGTTTTGAAGTAACCGATTTTGGCGAAAAAACTCAAACACTTTTAGATGATATGAAAGAAACGTTAATTAAGGCTGACGGCGCAGGACTTGCTGCACCGCAAGTTGGCGTTTTAAGGCGTATTTTTATCGTTATGGCGGAAGGCAAATATTACGAATGCATTAATCCCGTAATAATAGAGACTAGCGGAAAGCAAGTTGGCAACGAAGGGTGTTTATCGGTTAAAGGTAAATATGGCGAAGTTGAACGCCCAATGCACGTTACTGTTAAGGCTTTAGACCGCTTTGGCAAACCCTTTACCGTTAAAGCAAGCGGTTTTTTAGCAAGGGCTTTTTGCCACGAAAACGACCATTTAGACGGCGTTTTATACGTTGATAAAGCAAAAAACGTTCAGGAGGAAGAAGATTGAGAATAGTTTATCTTGGAACCCCTGATTTTGCCGTTTTACCGTTAGAAAAAATTCTAAACGAAACTTCGCATGAAGTAGTTGCGGTTGTAACTAACCCCGATAGACCTGTTGGCAGAAAACAAATTTTAACAGCCCCACCCGTAAAAAAGGTGGCTTTAAAGCGCGGAATTCCCGTATTGCAGTATGAAAAAATACGCTTAGAGGGGGTAGAAGACCTTAAAAATCTTAAGCCCGATATTATGATTACTTGCGCATTTGGTCAAATTTTATCGCAGGAAATTTTGGATATTGCACCTTTTGGCGTAATAAATATCCACGCCTCCTTGCTACCTGCATATCGCGGTGCATCGCCAATACATTTTGCGATATTAAACGGCGAAAATGAAACGGGCATAACAATTATGAAAACTGACGTCGGCATAGATACCGGCGATATTTTACTTCAACAAAGCCTTAAAATAGGTGATGATGAAACTTGTGGCGAACTTTTTGATAGACTTTCCGTTTTGGGTGCTGATTGTATTGTTAAAGCACTTGACCTAATAGAAAAGGGACAAGCAAAGTTTGTTAAACAAGACGATGAAAAAGCATCTCATAGCAAAATTATAAGAAAAGAAATGGCTTTAATCGACTGGTCAAAGCCCGCACAAGACGTAGTTAATCAAATACGCGCGTTTAATCCCGCTCCCGTGGCTTTTACTTATCTTAATGGACAACCTTTTAAGATTTATAGTGCTAAAGTGTGCGATTTAAGTGGAAAAGCGGGTGAAATTTTACGCGCAGATAACGAACTTGTTATAGGTTGTGCGGATAAAAGTATTTCTCTTATAAAAGTGCAAAAAGCGGGCGGTAACGCACTAGAAATAGCCGACTTTTTACGCGGTAATAAATTCAACGTTGGCGACTTAATAGGCTAAAAGCAAGCGTTTTACCCTTTAGATAAACTAGAATAGGAAATTAGATGGTAAATTATTTTTACGATTGTTACTGTATATTAAACAAAGTTTACAGCGACAAAACTTTCTTAAAACAAGCGATAAATAGCACGATTATTGAAGAGAGTAACCGTGCGCTTACCGTTAAAACTTGTTACGGTGTTTTAGATAAAGACATCGAACTTTCCTATTACTTAAAAGTTATTGCACCAAAAAGCCCAAAACTTGCTATTAGAACTATTCTTAAAATTTCTATGTATGCCATTAAATATTTGGGCAAAAAACCATATGCCGTAACGCAAAATGCCGTGGAGCTTACTAAAAAACTAGGCAAAGCGGGGGCAAGTGGTTTTGTTAACGCCTTTTTGCGCAAGTTTATAAATAGTAATATTGAACTTCCTAATGAAAAAGCGGAAAATTTATCGGTAAAATATTCATATCCACTTTTTGCCGTTAAAAAACTTATCGCTGATTACGGCTATAAAAAAACAGTTGATATTTTAAGCGCGGAAAACACCGATAATTTCCTTGTTTTTTATGATGTTGACGGCGAAAATTATCTTAAAGAACGCGCGGTTGAATACACGAAAACGCCCTTTGAAAACGTTTTTAAGGTTAAAAATTTTATTAGAAACGAAGATTACGATAAGGGTATTTATACCTATCAATCAATAGGTTCCGTTGCTATATGCGATATCGTAGAGCTTTGCGATAATCTTTTAGATTGTTGTTCCGCCCCGGGTGGCAAAAGCATACGCCTTTCTTATAAATGCACAAGCGTTACTTCTTGGGATATTTATCCGCATAGGGTAGAATTAATAGAAGATTATAAAAAACGTATGCACCGTGATAACGTTTATCCATCTTGCCACGATTCTAAGGTTTTTGACGCAAGTTTTTTAGAAAAATTCGACGCTGTTTTGGTAGATGCGCCTTGTAGCGGTCTTGGTGTGGTTAACGATAACCCCGATATTAAATTAAACCGTGAAGAAAACAGCATAAAGGAACTTAATAAAGAGCAAATTTCTATCCTTAATAACGTTTGTAAATACGTTAAAAAAGGTGGATATCTATACTATTCAACCTGTTCGATTTTACTTGATGAAAACACGAAAATTATTGAAAAATTCTTGCGCGAAAACCCAGATTTTGTGGTTGAAAATATAAATAGTCCACTTGAACACGAAGACTATTTTGGCACTAACGCGTTCTTACCAAATATTAGTGGTGGCGTTGGATTTTACGTTGCAAAATTAAAGAAGGTAAACTAATTGAAACCCTGTTTAGCCGATTATAATATCGAAGAATTAAAACAAATTTTAATAGAAATGGGCGAAAAGCCCTTCCGCGCAGGGCAAATTTTTAAATCTTTGCACGCAGGTCTTTCTTTTGATGAAATGACCGATTTGTCTAAGCCTTTACGCGCCCAGTTAAAGGAAAAATTTATTGATATTCCCGCTAGAATTATTGAAACTATTAAATCGGTGGACGGCACGGAAAAGTTTTTGTTCGCTTTTAGCGACGGTAACGTTATAGAAGGGGTTTTAATGCGCTATAAATATGGCAATACATTGTGCGTTTCTTCACAAATAGGTTGTCGTATGAACTGTGCTTTCTGCGCATCTGGACTAGAAGGGCTTATTCGCAACCTTTCTGCCGGCGAAATTTTGAGTGAAGTTATTTGTGTTAATAAATATTTACAAGGTGGTCTAGGTGAAAAGCGCAAAGTAACTAATATCGTTATGATGGGTAGTGGTGAACCACTTGATAATTACGATAACGTAACGAAATTTTTGCGCCTTGTTTCTGCAAAAGAAGGTCTTAATATAAGCGTTAGAAATATAAGTTTATCAACTTCTGGTTTGGTTAATAAAATGTACGACTTGGCTAACGAAAATTTACCCGTTAACTTAACCGTATCACTTCACTCTCCATTTGATGATGAACGTGCCTTAATTATGCCCGTTGCAAAAAAATGGTCTATTAAAGAAATTTTGCCTGCTTGCGATAACTTTTTTAAGGTTACGGGCAGAAGATATATCTTTGAATACGTTTTAATTAACGGTAATAACGATACAAAACGCCATGCAGACGCCCTTATTAATTTATTAAAGGGAAAGCCTTGTCACGTTAATTTAATAAGACTTAACGAAGTTAAAGAAAAAAATCTTAAAACTGTAACCGATAAAGAAGCCTATAGGTTTTTAGGTATACTTGAAAAGGCGTCGCTATCAGCAACTTTAAGAAGGCGTATGGGGGACGATATAGACGGTGCTTGCGGACAACTTCGCCGTAGATATTTATCGGAAAAAGATAAGCAAAATTCTAATGAAATGCCGTATGATAATGCTGGCGTAAATAACGATGGGGTAAACTGATTTGAAAGGGCAAATTTATAAAAATCTTTCGGGTAAATACGTTGTTATTGCCGATAAAAAAGAATATATTTGCACTTCTAAAGGCACGCTAAAGAGAGACGTTGGCGGTCTGCTTTGCGGTGACTTGGTTGAATTTGACGGCAAAACAATAAGTAAAGTTTACGATAGAAAAAACCGTTTTTTCCGTCCTAACGTTGCTAATATAGATGCCGTTGCAATTTTGGTTTCGCCGTCTCCAAAACCAGATTTTTTGCTTATTGACAAACTTATAGTAAACGCTATTTCTCAAAATGCGGAAATTTATCTTATAGTTAATAAAATTGATTTAGACGACGATTTTTATAATGAAATCGTTAAAGAATACTCACAAGTCGTTACGGATATTATAAAAATAAGTGCCCTAAATAAACAAGGCACCGAAACTGTTAAACACCGTTTGAGTGGCAAACTTTGTTGTTTTGCGGGGCAAAGTGCCGTTGGTAAGACTACACTTATAAACGCCATATTCAATACTGAGGAAAGAACGGGCGAACTTTCTAAAAAAACGGAAAGGGGCAAACACACCACAACCAATTCGCAAATTTACGAAAATGACGGTGTAAAAGTAATTGATTCACCCGGTTTTGCAGTTATTGAAGCGGAAGTTAAAGCGGATGAACTGTGTGAATATTATCCAGAGTTTATGAAACTTAACGGACAATGTAAATTCCGTCAATGCTCTCACGTTTCAGAACCTGACTGTGCGGTCAAAAATATGGTAGAAAGTGGCAAAATATCTAAAACTAGATATGAAAGATATAAACAAATTTACCTTGAATTAATGGAAAAGGGGAATATATATGGCAAAAATTAAAATAGCGCCTTCAATTTTATCGGCTGATTTTTCACGCGCGGGCGAAGAAATTAAAAATATTACTTTGGAAGGGGCGGACGTTATCCATTTAGACGTTATGGATGGCAGTTTTGTAAAAAATATTACGTTCGGTCCTAAATTCATAAAAGACGTTAGGAGTTTTTCTAACGCTATCTTTGATGCACATTTAATGATAGTTAATCCTTGGAAATACGTGGAAAATTTTGCATCTGCAGGTGCGGATATTATAACCGTTCACCAAGAAGCGTGTGGCGATAAACTTATTGAAACACTTAAATTAATTAAATCTTTCGGCGTTAAATGTGGTGCGGTTATTAACCCCGACACCCCAGTAAAATCAATTGAAAACGCTATTGAATATTGTGATATGGTGCTTTTAATGAGTGTTTTTCCAGGTTTTGGCGGTCAAAAATTTATCCCTGAAGTGTTGCCAAAACTTGAAGAAACAGCACGCCTAATTCAACAAACGGGCAAGGAAATTGACCTTGAAATAGACGGTGGAATTACCCTAGATAACGTTAAACTTGTTAAAGATGCGGGAGCAAACGTAATTGTAGCGGGCAACACCGTATTTAAGTCTTTAGATAGGGCTAAAACCATTAAACAATTACGCGAATTATAAAAAAATTGTCAAAAATCCCCCTTGCGCGCATATATAATAATGCATATATAAAATTTAGGGGTGAATTATGAAAATTTGCGTTATTAAACCACCTATGATAATTAGAAAAATATTAAGGTTTTTGCTAAAAAATCATTAGTTAAATACAAACGATTGATAAAAATTTAAAAATGAAAAGGTCGCTATATAAAAGCGACCTTTTTTTATATAATTTTAATAAAATTTTCGTACAATTTATAATCAAATTAAAGCATATTAACAACAGTTTCGCGAATTTTATCTTCACTCTCTAGCATATCACTAAGTTTTTTGAAGGTTGACGGAACTTCTTTATAAGTGGTCGTGTCTATCTTTAAGCAAGAAAGGTTTATCGCCTTGTTCGCAATAAGGTTAATGCTTGTTGCGGTGTTGCTAAAATCACTGCTTATGCAAAGAATTTCTAAGTTCTTTCTTACCGCTTGGGTAAAGGGGATAGGGCTGTTCTTTTGACTTATTCCCGTATAAGCAACTTTAGCGTTGTAAGATGCAAGTGAAAATGCTTTAGTCGCGGGGATGTTGCTATCTGCGATATATACAACGTTTTTAGCCATTCTTCCGCTAGTGATATTAGAAACTTCTTTCGTCCAGTTTGCGTCTTTATCTAAAACGTAATATACGCCGGAATCTTTAGCAATTTTATATTCTTCATCATCAAGCGTTAAAAGAATTGGAACGGCTTGATAATAAATTATTAATTGCGCTAAAATATTGCCAAAATTATTTGCGCCGATAATTGCAACGTAATCACCCTTTTGAATTTTAAGTTTATCTACGATAGATATAGCAAGGGAGATGTGTTTAATAAACAACGCGTCTAAATCAGAAACACTTTCAGGCAAAATGTATAGTTTTGATGAATCGGCAACGGTAAAGTCGGTTAAAAAGCCATCAAAATCTTCGCCGGCAACGTGCACGTCAGAGCATTTTGAGTGTTCGCCGATTTTACAGTTATAACATTCGTTACATTCTCTATGCGGTTCAACGTAAACGTGTTTGCCTTTTTCCAAGCCGAAAAGGTTAGGTTCAGTTTCACTAACTATACCTATACCTGAAGAACCAAGGGCAATGCGGTCAATATCAATAGTGCCGTTGTAACGCAAAACGTCTGACAAAGAAATTAACGCTTTTGTCATTTTTACTTTGGCAAGATTAACCGCAGAAGTGGTTTCTTCAATTTCTTCTTCTATTAAATTAAAAGGAGCAGATAGTTTCCAGCCTTTCATTAAATACCGCCGATTTGAATTTTTTTCATTATATTATAATTCGCAAAAAAAATCAAGTAAAAACTTAAAGCAAAAAGTTTTTTGTTTTTTTTGAAAATAATAGTGTTTATAGTTGACTAAATGGTTAAATTATTATATAATTACACAGTAAAAAATGTTTTAGAGGTGCAATATGAGACAGGACATCCATCCCGATTATCATGAAGTAACGGTAGTTTGCGCTTGTGGCGAAACTTTTAAATCCGGTTCCACTAAAAAATCAGACGTAATAAAGGTTGATATCTGCAGTAAATGTCATCCTTTCTTTACTGGTAAGCAAAAATTGGTTGATACCGGTGGCCGTGTTGATAAGTTCAACAAGAGATATAGTAAAGCAAAATAGTAACGTTATTTGCACGGCTTTAATGGTATTATACCACTAAAGCCGTTTTTTTTGTCAAAAATGAAGGAAAAAAAGTCTAAAAAAAGGTGCGCGCGTACTTCTATCGGCGGTCAAGCCGTTATGGAAGGCGTTATGATGCGTAGCCAAAAATCTATGGCGACTGCCGTGCGTGATGCCGATGGCGTTATCCGTTTGGAAACAAAACGCTTAAAAAACAGTAAGGCAAGCAAGGTTATAAGTAAAATTCCACTTGTTCGTGGGGTTGTGTCTTTCGTGTCGTCTCTTTTTGGCGGTACGTCCGTGCTTATGCGTTCTGCCGAAGTTTACGGTGAAGGTGAACCTTCTAAATTTGAAAAATGGGTTTCTGAAAAACTTAAAATCGACGTGATGAGCGTAGTTGGGTTTATTTCAGTATTGCTTGGTTTAGCACTTGCCGTTTTTCTATTTATGTGGGCGCCACAAGCTTTGCGCGGATTAATTGAAAAATGGGTAGGCGAAGGCTTTGCTTTTGATATTTGGGCTAAAAACTTTATCGAAGGCGGTATAAAACTACTTCTTTTTATCGCATATTTATTATTAGTTTCTTTACTGAAAGATATACGCCGAACCTTTATGTATCACGGTGCGGAACACAAAACGATTGCTTGTTTTGAACGCGGACTTGATTTAACGGTGGATAACGCTAAAAAATGTCCACGCGTACACGACCGTTGCGGAACGACCTTTATGGTTTTCGTTTTAGTTATAAGCATTTTGGCGTTTGCTTGTTTTGAAGCGCTTGTCGTTGGACAAATAGACGGCATATTAAGGGTTTTATGCAAAGTTGCATTGTTACCCGTGGTAGCAGGTCTTTCATACGAACTACTTAAACTTTTATCAAAACTAACTCACCCTGCATTTATTATAATCAAGTGGCCAGGGTTATTGTTACAAAGAATCACCACGCGTGAGCCTGATGATAAAATGCTTGAAGTTGCAATAGCATCTTTTAAGGCAGTAATGGAAATGGATGCTGACGACAGTATTTTAGAGAAAAAGTTTCAAGTTGCTAAAAAACGCCGTCAATTAACTTACGACGTAAAGGCAAAACTTAAGGAAAACGGAATTACCGAAGATGCTGAAGCGGAATGGATTATTTCTATCGTTTTAGGCGTAAAGCGTGATGAAGTTTATAAAGAAAATTTAGTTTATCCTAAAAAAATTGACGAAATAGATAAAATTGTTAACGATAGAATTACGGGTAGACCTTTGTGGTATTGCATAGGCGATACGGAATTTTACGGTTATAAAATAAAAGTTGACGAACGCGTGCTTATTCCAAGACCTGAAACTGAACTTTTGGTTTATAACGCTAAAGAAAGTCTATCAAGCGATAAAACCGTGCTAGATTTATGTACGGGTAGCGGTGCTATAGCAATTTCCGTTCAAAAAGAAACGGGCGCAACGGTAACTGCCAGCGACATAAGTGAAAACGCGCTTTCTATAGCAAAAGAAAATGCAAAAATAAACGGTGCAAACGTTAACTTTGTTCAGTCGAACTTGTTTGAAAATATTGAAGATAAGTTCGATATGATAATTTCTAATCCACCGTATATTAAAAGTAAAGATATAGCTACCCTTCAAAAAGAAGTTAAAGATTTTGAACCTACTTTGGCGCTAGACGGTGGTGTTGACGGGCTTGATTTTTACAAAAAAATAGCACTTCAAGCAAAAAATCATCTAAATAAAGGTGGAATTTTACTACTTGAGTGCGGTATAGGTCAAGCGCAAGACGTTGCCGATATGCTTAAAGATTACGGCACGGTAAAAATTATAAAAGATTACGAAAATATTGACAGAATAGTTAAGGCGGTACTTGATGTTTAAAAAACTAGACAAATTACTAGAAAGATACGATAAACTAAACCAACTTGTTGGCGATGCAGACGTTATTTCTAGAATAGACGAATGGAAGGCTTACACTAAAGAACTTGCTGATATAAGTGAAACGGTGGAAAAGTATTCCGAATATAAAAAAGTTCTAAACGAACAAAGTGAACTTAAAGAATTATTGCCTACAGAAACCGACCCCGAATTAAAAGAATTATACGAAACGGAAATTCAAGCGTGCAAGGAAAAAATTGACGTTTTAACGCAAGAATTACGTATTCTTTTAATACCGAAAGACCCCGATGACGATAAAAACGTTATTATGGAAATTCGTGGCGGTGCGGGTGGCGATGAAGCAAGCTTATTTGCCGCATCACTTTATAAAATGTACGTTAAATACGCGGAACGTAATCGTTGGAAAACTGAAGAAATCGACGCTAACGAAACGGAACTTGGCGGTATAAAAGAAGTTATTTTCTCTATAACGGGTAAATCTGCTTACGCTAAGTTAAAGTTTGAAAGCGGTGTTCACAGAGTTCAACGCGTTCCCGAAACGGAATCACAAGGCAGAGTTCACACTTCTACAGTTACCGTTGCCGTTTTACCAGAAGCAACCGACGTAGAAGTTCATATTGATGAAAAAGATTTGCGCGTAGATACACTTCGTTCTTCTGGTGCGGGTGGTCAACACGTTAACAAAACGGAATCTTGCATAAGACTAACTCACATACCAACGGGTATAGTTGTTTTGTGCCAAGATGAACGTTCACAAACAAAAAATCGTGAAAAGGCTATGAAGGTTTTAAAAACCCGCCTTTACGAATATTATCAATCACAAGCAGATAAAGAATATTCTGCAAACCGCCGTAGTCAAGTTGGTACGGGCGATAGGTCGGAAAGAATTAGAACTTATAACTTCCCACAAGGTAGAGTTACCGACCACAGAATAGGTCTTACACTACACTCAATCGACAACTTTATGCTTGGTGATATAGACGAAATGGTAGAGGCACTTGCAATAGTTGATAGAGAAAATAAACTAAGCGTGTCTGATATGGACGATTAATTATAAAGACTTAAGGAGAAACTAAAATGAGCGTTACTAAAAGAACAAAAGAAATTTCACCATCATTGACTTTGGAAATTACCGCTAAGGCTAAAAAAATGAAGGCTGAAGGCATTTCAGTTATCGGCTTTGGTGCAGGTGAACCCGACTTTAATACACCTGATTACATAATTAATTCTGCAAAAAAGGCGCTTGATATTGGTTTTACAAAATATACCCCCGCAGCAGGTACGGTTGAACTTAAAAACGCAGTAGTTGAAAAGTTTAAAAAGGACAATAACCTTGAATATACTCCCGCGCAAATCGTTATCTCAACGGGTGCAAAAAGTTCGTTATATCACGCTATTTGCGCTATCGTTGAAGAAGGGGACGAAGTAATTTTACCATCACCTTATTGGTTAACATATCCTGAACTTATTAAACTTGCAGGTGGTACAGTTGTTACCGTTAAAGCGGAAAAAGAAAACGGCTATAAAATGACCGTTGAACAGTTTAAGAAGGCTATTACTTCTAAGACTAAATGCTTAATTTTAAACTCACCAAACAACCCCACGGGTGCAGTTTATACTAAAGATGAAATCACCGCTATCGCTAAAGTTTGTGAAGAAAACGGACTTTACGTTATCAGCGATGAAATATACGAAAAACTTATCTATTGTGGCGAAACGCACTATTCAATCGCTCAAGTAAGTGACTATATGAAAGAACACACCGTTATTATCAACGGCATGTCTAAAACTTACGCTATGACCGGCTGGAGAATAGGATATCTTGCAGCACCCCTAGACGTAGCAAAGGCGATTTCTAGTATGCAAAGCCACACTACGAGTAACGCATGTTCAATATCTCAATACGCATCAGTAGAAGCGTTAGTTTCACCTGAAGGTGAAAAGTTTATTGAAAAAATGCAAAAAGTTTTCGATGAACGTAGAAAATTTATGGTTGAAACCTTAAAGAGTATTGACGGTTTAGTGTGCGCTGAACCTAAAGGTGCGTTCTACGTTATGTGCGATATTTCCGCACTTATTGGCAAGACTTTTGAAGGCGTAAAAATTGAAGGCTCACTTTCGTTTGCAGACTGTGCTCTTAAGCGTGGCGTAGCCCTTATCCCCGGCATTGCATTTGGCGACGATAACTCTATAAGACTTTCTTACGCTATTTCACTTGACGACATTAAAGAAGGCCTTGCTAGATTAAATAACTTTATAAAGGAGTTAAAGTAATATGATTGAAGTTAATAACAAAACGAATTTACTAGAAGAAAGATTATACAACTATAGTTTACAAGACGTTGAAAATCCGCAATTATTCCGTAACGTTTTTGATTATGAAAACGTTCCTAAAGTTGTGTTTAATAATAGGCACGTTCCTATGAATATGCCTAAAGATATTTGGATTACCGATACCACTTTCCGTGACGGGCAACAATCAACCTCACCCTTTACCGTTGAACAAATTGTTGATATTTTCAAACTTATGTCACGCCTTGGTGGACCTAAGGGCTTAATCCGTCAGTCAGAATTCTTCCTTTATTCTGAAAAAGACCGTGCGGCTGCACGCGCTTGTATGGATTTAGGTTTAGAATTCCCTGAAGTAACCAGCTGGATTAGAGCAAACAAAAAGGACTTCCAACTAGTTAAAGAAATGGGCATTAAAGAAACGGGTGTTTTAGTTTCTTGTTCAGACTATCACATCTTCAAAAAGATGAATTTAACCCGTGCGCAAGCTCTTGATAAATATCTTGGTATCGTTAAAGATGCTTTAGAAGCGGGCGTTAAACCTAGATGTCACTTTGAAGATATCACTAGGGCAGACTTCTACGGTTTCGTTGTTCCTTTTGCAACCGCTCTTATGGAACTTTCAAAAGAAAGTGGTATTCCCATTAAAATTAGGGCGTGCGACACTATGGGCTACGGTGTTAACTACGTTGGCGCGGCATTACCTAGAAGCGTTCCAGGTATTATCTACGGTTTACATCACTATGCAGAAGTTCCTAGCGAACTTTTAGAATGGCACGGTCATAACGATTTCTATAAAGTTGTTACCAACGCTGCAACCGCATGGCTTTACGGTTGTTCAGCCGTTAACTGTTCACTTCTTGGCATAGGCGAAAGAACGGGTAACTGTCCTTTAGAAGCAATGACCATAGAATATGCATCACTTAAGGGTACTACCGACGGTATGGACTTAACGGCTATTACCGATATCGCTAACTATTTCGAAAGAGAAATTGGGTACATAATTCCCCCAAGAACACCTTTCGTTGGCAGAAGTTTCAACTCTACCCGTGCAGGTATTCACGCGGACGGTATTTTGAAAGATGAAGAAATTTATAATATTTTCGACACCAAAAAACTTCTTAATCGCCCACTACACGTTGCAGTTAATAATAACAGCGGTTTAGCAGGTATTGCTTATTGGATTAACGAATATTATGAACTTCCCGCAGAACATAAGATTGAAAAGAGTCATCCTATCGTTGCGAAAATTAAAGAAGATATCGACAAGCAATTTGCTGAAGGCAGGTCAAACGTTCTTGGTGATGACGAACTTGATAATATGATTTTGCATTACGATAAAGAACTTCACAAAAAATTATTGCTTGATGCTGAATAATTTTTTAAAAACCCTATTGTATTTTACTGTTTTGTGTTGTAAAATATAATTGCAGGAAATAATAGGAGGAAGACGTTCCAATGAAAATTATATACGGACCGAAAGGCGCAGGCAAAACTAAGGCAATTATCGACGGTGCAAACGGTGCTTTGTTAGAAGCAAAGGGCCACGTAATATTTATTACCGACACCAAGAGATATATGTACGATTTAAAGCGTCCCATAAGGTTCCTTGACGTTACTGATTTCGCTATTCAAGGGGAAGACGGTTTTAGGGGCTTCCTTAAAGGCATAGTTGCTGCTAACGGCGACAACGAATATATCTATATTGACGGTATTGCTAGAATTTGTGGCAAGGCTCTTGCAGAATTAAACAATATTTTCGACGCGATGGCTAAATTAGAAGTTGATTTTGGCGTTAAGTTTGTGTTAACTTGCAGTGCAGCAAAAGAAGATTTGCCCGAATTTGTATTAAAGCACGCTGAATAGTTGATTTTTATAGCGTAAAAGTGTAAAATAAAAGTCGTAAATATATATTTACGACTTTATTTTTTTGTTTTGGAGATTTATATGAAATTTTACAGCACTAGGGGTAAAAGCGTATATGAAAACGCCGCAGCGGCAATTGCTAAAGGGCTAGCTGAAGACGGCGGTTTATTCGTGCCAGAAACTTTCCCTTGTCTAAAAGAATCACTAGCAAATATGCTTGAAATGGATTATGCTGAAAGAGCGTGTCTTGTTATACACTCTTTCTTGCAAGAATACGATAAAATTGAACTTTTAGACGCTTGCAAAAAAGCATACGGCAGATTTGAAGATAACGACGCCGCACCCGTTTGTAAAATAGACGAAAATCTTTTTATTTTAGAATTATTCCACGGTCCAACCCTAGCGTTTAAGGATATTGCTTTAACCCTTTTACCATATCTACTTCGTAAAGGTTCTGATATTAGTGGTATTAAAGAAAAAATTATGGTGCTTGTTGCAACTAGTGGCGATACGGGCAAAGCTGCGCTTGAAGGCTTTATGAACGCTAACGGCATTGATATCAACGTTTTCTATCCAAGTCAAGGCGTTAGCGATATGCAAAAGCTACAAATGTGCACCCAAGAAGGTGAAAACGTTAACGTTGTTGCAGTTAACGGCAACTTTGACGATTGTCAAACGGCAGTTAAAAAATTATTTACCGACGATAAATTCGTTGCGGAATTAAAAGAACAAAATATAATTTTATCTAGTGCAAACTCTATCAACTTCGGCAGACTTGTTCCGCAAATTGCATATTATTTTTCCGCATATTGCGACTTAGTAAACTGTGGCGAAATTAAAATGGGCGATAAGGTTAACTTCGTTGTTCCAACCGGTAATTTTGGTAATATTTTGGCGGGCTACTATGCTAAACTTATGGGACTACCCGTTGAAAAACTTATTTGCGCATCTAACGACAACAACGTTTTAACGGAATTCTTTGCAGACGGCACTTACGATGCTAACCGAGAATTCTTTAAAACCGTTTCTCCATCAATGGATATTTTAATTTCAAGTAACCTTGAAAGGCTTATTTTTGAAATTAGCGGTAGAAATGCCGACCTTACGCGCGAGAGAATGGAAGAACTTAAAAAACAAGGCAAATACGCTTTATCCGACGGCGAAAAGACGGCTATCGATAAGGAATTCTTTGCGGGTTATTGCGATGAAGAAGATTGCTTAAACACTATTGCAGATTTCTTTGATGAATACGGCTACGTTTTAGATACTCACACCGCTGTTGCTGTTAACGTTAACGAACAATACTTAGCATATACGGGCGAAAACGCGCCCACCGTTATTCTTTCTACGGCAAGCCCTTATAAGTTCCCACAATCAGTTTACGGGGCTATAACGGGCAAGAAGATTAACGATGCTTTCTCTGCTGCATATAAACTTTTTGATGAAAGCGCGGCACCTATCCCCGAACAAATTTCAACCTTAAAATCTAAGACTGTTAGATTTAAAAAGGTTGTTGAAAAGAACGAAACGGGCGACGCCGTTAAGGAATTTATTGCATCTCGCAAATAAATCCACAAATAAAATATAAACTTATAGGTATTTATAAATGGAAGATAAAAAGAATTTATTTAGCGCAATACAACCAAGCGGTATTTTAACTATCGGCAACTATTTGGGTGCTTTACGTCATTTTAGGGCGTTGCAAGACGATTATAACGGTATATTTTCTCTTGCAGATTTACATACTTTAACGGTAAGGCAAGACCCAGCTGTACTTCGTAAAAACATTTACGAACTTACCGCCCTTTATCTTGCTTGCGGTATTGACGCTGAAAAATCAATTTTATTTGCGCAATCACACGTTTCAGCGCATACTGAACTTGCTTGGGTGCTTAACACCATTTGTTACCCAGGTGAACTTATGCGTATGACACAATATAAGGATAAAAGTAAAAAACACGAAGATAATATCAATATGGGTTTAATGGATTATCCCGTGCTTATGGCTGCCGATATTTTGCTTTACCAAACGGAACTAGTTCCTATTGGTGCAGACCAAAAACAACACCTAGAACTTGCAAGAGATTTAGCAATTCGTTTCAATAACTTATACGGCGAAACTTTCAAAGTTCCCGAAGGTTATATTGGTAAATCTGCCGCTAGGGTTATGAGTCTTGCCGAACCCACTAGAAAAATGAGCAAGAGCGACGCTAACTTAAACGCCTTTATCTCAATGAACGACGACCCAGATACTATTATTCGCAAGTTTAAGCGTGCGGTTACCGATAGTGATAATCAAATTATCGCGTCACCCGAAAAGCCCGGTATTACAAACCTTTTGACCATTTATTCTGCTTTCACTAATAAAACCATTGAAGATGCGGAAAAAGAATTTGCAGGCAAAGGCTATGGCGACTTTAAGATTGCCGTTGGCGAAGCGGTTGCAGAAGTTATTGAACCTATTAGACAAGAAAAGAATAGGCTACTTGCAAATAAAGATTATTTAGACGACGTTCTAAAATGCGGTGCTGAACGCGCAGAACGTATTGCCTATAGAACGCTTAATAAAGTATATAGAAAAGTTGGTTTAGTTCAAAGAAAAAGGGGTTAAAATGTTCGGTTACGTAAAAACGGATATGCCAAATATGTACGTTAAAGACACCGTTTTGTACAAAGCAATGTATTGTGGGCTTTGTAAATCAATAGGGTGTGTTTGTGGTGCAAAAGGTAGATTTTGTTTGAATTATGACCTAACGTTTTTATCAACGTTACTTCACAATTTAGCCGATATTGACGTTAAAATTGAAAAACAAGGTTGTGTTTTGCATACCATAAAAAAGCGCCCGATAGCAGTTCCCGATGAACTTTCTAAAAAAATTGGCGCGTTTAACGTTATTTTGGCTTATCACAAACTAAACGACGATGTTAACGACTTAAATAAGGGCAGAATTAA
Source organism: Clostridia bacterium (assembly GCA_017465145.1). GTDB lineage: Bacteria > Bacillota > Clostridia > Christensenellales > Borkfalkiaceae > UBA1259. Next base: position 33,972 of record JAFTWU010000017.1, read on the forward strand.
ACGTTCCTTTTTCAAATCTTCTTATAAAAAGGCAAAAAAGTTCACGCCCGAACTTGATGAAATCGTTTTAAAAATGTATAAAGGTTTATCCGCTTATGAAAAAACGGGTGGTGACAGTATCGATATATCCGCCGATTTTTTCGCAAATATGATGGTAGATGCCGTTAAATATCTAATTGGCGATAAGGCAACTGACCCCGTAATTAACCTTTCCTACGATATGGGTAAGTGGATATATTTAATAGACGCGCTAGACGATTTTGATAAGGATAAAAAGACGGGTAATTTCAACGTCTTTGCAAATATATATAAAGGGGCAAGTTGTAAAAAAGAATTAATGCAAAATCACGGGGCAGAAGTGCTTAACGTTTTTGCCTATATTCTAAATAGCATTACTGAAAACGCTAAACAACTTGATTATAAATTTAACCACGATTTAACCGATAATATTTTATATTGCGGTCTTCGTGAACAAACCAAAACGGTTATGGAGTGTAAAAAATGCAAGAAAACTATAAAATCTTAAACGTATCGCCAGATTGTACTGATGAAGAATTAAAAAATGCGTATGAAACGCTTAAAAAACAATATAGTGAAGATAGGTTTTTAGAAGGTGAAAAGGGCAACCTTGCTGCTAAAAATTTAACTAAACTAGAATCTGCTTATCGCGAAATCGTTGAAGAACGTAAAGAAGTAAAACAAGAAAACACATCTACTTCTAAAATTTTTGAAGAAGTTGAAAACGCTATTAAAGCAGGCGACGTTTCAAAAGCGCAAGACTTACTTGATAACTGTAACGATAGAAATGCTGAATGGCACTATTTACAGTCAGTTTTATTCTATAAAAAGAATTGGAATAACGAAAGCTTAAAACAACTTGAAATCGCCGTTAATATGGACCCTAAAAACTCAAAATATAGCGACGCGCTAAACAAGTTGAAAGAAAAAATGAACAAAAGCGAAAAGAAATTCCACACGGGTTATAACGCTAACGCACAAGAACCAAGGCAAGATAACGGCACTACCGATAGACAAATGGGCGGTGGCTCTTGCGATTGTTGTTCTTTCTGTGCTACTTGGTGCTGTATGGATATGCTTTGCAATATGTGTTGTAGATAATAAATGAAAAGTAGGGTAATTACTATTTCTGCCGTAAGTGCAGCGCTTACGGCAATTTTTTTAATACTAGGCACTTACGTTGAAGTTATTGATATTTTTGCAATAATTACGTCATCTGTGTTTATTATTTTGCCACTATATTATAAGTCGTATAAGGGCAGTATTTTGGCGTCTGTAGTGGGCGGGGTGATTGCGCTATGTTGTTGCATACCTAAGCTTTTAACCCCCGTTTTTCCCGCATATTTTGCCTTTTTTGGCATTTATCCTATAATTGCTTGTCTTATGCGAGATAAGGGTGTTAACAAGATTTTACGCTTTTTTATAGGGCTTATTTGGTGTGTTGCCGTATTTTACGGTGGTTATTATTTTTGTGTCGGCGTTTTGGGTTTTACCTTAAGCGATTTACCTAAGGTAATTATTGATTACGCCTTAATTTTCGTCGGTTTAATCGGCGTTGTATTTTTTGTAATTTACGATAGATTTATCTACTTGTTGAAAAAATTTGTAGATTATTATTTGAACAGGATAATCAAATAAAATGTTAAAGAAAAACGATATTCTAAAAGGTGTGGTTTCCGCCCTCGGCTCTAACGGCGAAGGTATTATAAAACACGGCGATTATACCGTGTTTGTGCCGTACGTTTTACCGGAAGAAGAAATTGAATATAAAGTATTAAAGGTTGCAAAAAACTGTGTCTACGGCAAGGTTTTAAATGTTATTACGCCATCTAAAGACAGGGTTGATGCTCCTTGTAGTGTTTTTTGCAAGTGTGGTGGTTGTCAACTTCAACATTTAGAATATGAAAAACAATTAAAGGTAAAAGAAGAAAACGTTAAACGCTGTTTTTCAAAAATTGCGGGCATAGACGTTGAAATTAATAAAAATGTAACGGGGGAATCTCCCTTTAGATATCGCAATAAACTGCAGTTGCCCGTATCATTTAACGGAAAAGAAACGGTTATAGGTTTTTATGCGGAAAACTCTCATAGAGTAGTGCCTATTTGCGACTGTTTAATTAATTCTAGTTGGACGGCTAAATTAATTAGTGCAATTACTCTATACGTAAAAGAATTTAATCTTAAAGGTTATAGCGATTTTGATGGTAGCGGTTACATAAGAGAAGTTACCGCAAAAGAACTTAACGGAAGTCTTATAATTTGTCTTGTATTAACCACGAAAAAATTAGTGGGCAAAGATAGGTTAATAGAAATTTTAACTGAAAAGTTAGGGCTTGAATTTACCCTTTATATTAACGTTAATTCTAAACCAACTAACGTAGTTTACGGCGAAGAATTTTTATTAGTTCACGGCAAACCCGAATATACGGGGGAAATGTTTGGGATTAAATATAAGATGGGCGTGCGCAGTTTTATGCAAGTAAATCCATCGGTTTGCAAAAAACTTTACGGTGCTGTTTGTGATAATGCAAGTCTATCAGAAGACGTTACCGTTATAGATGCTTATAGCGGTGCAGGGCTTATGACGGCGCTACTTGCAAGCAAGGCAAAAAAGGCTATCGGCATAGAAATTATCCCCGAAGCCGTTGAAATTGCAAACCAACTTGCGCTTGATAACGGGCTATCTAATAAAATTACTAATTATCAAGGGAAATGTGAAGTGATTATGCCAGACATAATCGCTAAGGAACGTCAGCAAAACACTAACGTTACCGTGGTTTTAGACCCACCGAGAAAAGGTTGTGATTACGCCGTTATTAAAGCGGTAAAAGGTAGCCTTGCTGATAAGGTAATCTACGTTTCTTGTAATCCATCAACGCTTGCAAGAGACGTTGGACTTTTGACGGGCGCGTTAAAATATGACGGTAATGAAATTGTAAGGGTTAAAGATTATACGCCTTTATATGAAATTGATTCAGTAACCCCATACGATATGTTTGCCCAAACCAAACACGTTGAGACGCTTGTTGTTTTAAGTAGGGTTTTAAATCGTTAAAAATTTTATAGTTTGCTATTTAATTAAGGAGAAACTATGCAAGAAAAATATAACGTTTGTATCGTGCTAAACGACGATAGAAAAATTAATTTGTGTTTAGAAAGTAAATATGCGCCAAAGTCGGTTGAAAACTTTATTAAACTTGTTAATGAAAAGTTTTACGACGGCGTTATTTTCCATAGAATTATTGATAATTTTATGATTCAAACGGGTGGATATTACATTGAAAACAATCGCCTTTTAGAAAAAGACGTTGATTATACCATTAAGGGCGAATTTAAGTCTAACGGCTTTAACGATAACACGTTAAGTCACAAACTTGGCGTTATTTCTATGGCAAGAACAAACGACAAAAACTCTGCAAGCACTCAGTTTTTTATTTGTTCGGCAAACTGCAGTTGGCTTGACGGCGAATACGCTGCATTTGGATATACTACCGATGAAGAAAGCAACAAGGTTGTTTTAGAGCTTTCTAAAGTGGGAACGTTCTGTCCGCACCCCGCTTTTGCAGATTTCCCCGTAGAACCTATATCCATTAAAACAATAGAATTATTATAATAATTTATTAATCAAATATATTAGGGAGAAACTTATGAAAACCACGCTTAAGCTTAATTTTAAGGTAGACGAACAATTCTTAAACGGTGTTAAAAACCTTCAAAAAGCACTTAACTTTTGCATCGCTGAAGACGGGGTAGAAGTAGTTGCTGTTGAAGGCGATAAAGTCGGTGTAATGCTAAACGATAATAAAGCAATAATTTATTACGTTAAAAAACACCACTTTTTCAGGGAACTTTCCGTTCTTTGTGAAAATTTACGCGTTTCTAACGATTTTGCTATTTTTGAAGATTCCTTCTTTGAAACTATTTCTACTATGGTAGACGCATCGCGTAACGGTGCGCCTACGGTAGATGCTATGTGCAGATTCCTTGACCGTATTGCACTTATGGGCTATAACCAAATTATGTTCTATTTAGAAGATATGTTAGAACTAGAAGGTCGCCCTTATTTTGGGCATATGCGCGGAAGATATAACGCCCAAGAAATTAAGGCTATTGACGACTACGCTTATAACTACGGCATTGAAATCGTTCCTTGTTTAGAATGCTACGGGCATATGGAAAAATATTTAATTTGGCCTGAAGCAGATGCTATTAGAGATACATCTTCAGTTATGCTTGCAAGGGAAGAAAAGACCTTTGAATTCGTTGAACTTTTAGTTTCAACGGCTAGAAAATGCTTTAGAAGTAATAATATCCATATCGGCATGGACGAAGCGTGGGATATGGGTAGGGGCGTTTTCTTAACCAAAAACGGTTACGTTCCGCCATTTGAAATCTTTACCGAATATATGGAAAGATTGATTGCTATCACAGATAAATACGGCTTTACCGCTTATATGTGGAGCGATATGTATTTTAGAATTTGTGATAAGAGCGGCAATCAATTATACTATGAAAAAGAAACGGAAATTCCTAAGGAAATTGCTGATAAAATTCCCGCTGGTGTAAAACTAGTGTTTTGGCATTACGGCGAAGGTCCTTTCTGCGACGACTTTATGCTTAAAAAACATAAGGATTTAAACCGCGAAGTAATGTTTGCAGGCGGTACTTGGAGTTGGATAGGGCATTTCCCAGACCACGACCACACTATGATGACAAACAAGTTTTCTTTGCAAGCGTGCCGTAATAACGACGTAAAAGAAGCAATGCTTACTTTGTGGTTTAACGACAATATGGAATGCAATCTTTTTGCTAACCTTTTCGACCTTTCTTACTTTGCAGAACTTTGCTATAATAAAGACGTTACCGATAAGCAATTAAGGTCAAGATTTTATGCTACTACCGGTTGTGATTACGATGCTTTCTACGCTATGCAGTTCTATCACAATAAATTTGAAGAAGGCGAAACCTATGCTAACTATAACCACCGTTATTTAGGTAAGCCACTATTTTGGCAAGATATTTTAGAAGGTTTATACGACAGCCACTTGTTTGCAAGACCTATGAGCGCGCACTATAAAAAGAACGCGGAATTTATGAAAAATTACATTAAATTAAACGATGATTTTTCATATTTATATAAACTTGCTTACGCGGTATTCGATTATTTAGCACTTAAAACGGAAATTGCAGAAAAGTTGGTTCCCGCCTATAAAAATAATGATTTAAAAACTCTTAAAACAATTGCTAAAAAGTTGTTGCCCGCACTTCTTGTAAAGGCGGTAAAGGTTAAGACAGTTCATAAGAAAGTTTGGTTTAACGATAATAAGACTATCGGTTGGTGCAACCTTGATATTCGTTACGGTGGCGTTATTGCCAGATGTCAAACGGCTATCGAACAATTAAACGATTACTTAAATGGCAAGATTGATAAAATTGACGGCTTAGAAGTTGAAAGATTAACAAAACCTTTATCTGGTTTTATAGGTTACAACCGTATTTCTTCACCGAACTTAAAAACTTAATATAGGGCGGGGAAGAATAAATTAATCTAAAATTTTATTAGATGCTCATTAATGAAAAAACAGGCAAAAATTTTGCCTGTTTTTTATTTTTATTTTCAATAATCTGTTGTAAATTAATAATAATTATGTTATTATTAAAAGCGATAGGCAAAATTATAAGCCTATAAAAAATTTTACTGCTAAATCATTTTATAAGGAGAGAAAAATGACAAAGGTTTTACAGTTTGGTGAAGGTAACTTTCTTCGTACTTTCGTAGATGCATACTTTCAAACTTTAAAAGAAGAAGGTGGCGATTATCAAGTTAATATCGTTAAGCCCATTTCTTTTGGCTCACTTGAAAATTTTGCAAAACAAAATAACAAGTATCATATCGTATTGCGCGGTGTTAAAGACGGTGTTGCCGTTGAAACTCCTTACGCTATCGACGTTTTAGGTCAAGTTCTTTGCCCGTTTGAAAATATGGACGCCGTTAACGCGTTATTTACCGATAAAGAACTTAAGGTAATCGTTTCTAACACTACCGAAGCAGGTATTTGCTATAACGGTAACGATAAATTTGATGACTTTGCTGGAATTACTTTCCCCGCAAAATTAACTAAATTTTTATTGCACCGCTTTAACACTTTAGGTGGTAGCAAGGAAACCGGTTTATATTTTCTCCCTGTAGAACTTATAGATAACAACGCTGATGAACTTAAAAAATGTGTAGATAAATACATTGAACTTTGGAATTTACCCGCAGAATTTAAGGCTTGGAACGACAGCGCAAACTTCTATTGCAACACTTTGGTTGACCGTATCGTTTCTGGTCACCCCAAGACCGACGCTGAAAGACAACACTTAGAAGAAGTTTTAGGCGAAAAAGACCTTCTTGTTTCCGTTGGTGAACCTTTCGGTTTATGGGCGGTTGAAAAGAAAGGCGATATTGCCGACTATATTAAAGAAGGCGTACATAATATCGAAGTTGTATTAACCAATAATATTACGTATTACAAAAAACGTAAAGTTCGCGTTCTTAACGGCAGTCATACAAACATCGTTCCCGCAGGTTTATGGCTTGGCGCTGTAACCGTTGACCAATGTATGAGTGATGAAAGTTTATACGCTTTCTTAGACGGTGCGTTAAAAGATGAAATTATTCCTTTCGTTTCAGACGATATCGCTGCAACCACGGGTTTTGCTGAAAGCGTTAAAGAAAGATTTAGAAATCCATATTTAAATCACCAATTAATTAGTATTGCACTTAACAGTATTTCTAAGTGGAGAGCAAGGGTATTACCCAGCTTTAGCGATTATTATGCTAAAAACGGCAAGATTGCACCCTTACTTACTATCGGTTTCTCTTATTTAATGATGATTTATTCAAGCATTAAACAAGACGGTGACAAATACACGGTTGCACTTCCTTCTAGAACGGTTGAAATTAAAGATGACAAACCTTATCTAGATTTCTTTGCAAACGGTGGCTCTGTTGTAGACTTTATGAAAGATGAAAACGTTTGGGGCGAAGATTTAAGCAAATACGAAGGTTTTGTAGATGCTGTAAACGCTAACTTAACTGCAATTAAAAACGGAACTAAACTTATATGAAAAACTGTGTAATTATTAACAAAAAAGATAACGTCGGTATCAGTTTAAATGGTACCGACACCATACCCGCTGGGCATAAATTTGCCTTGCGGGATATTTCTTGTGGCGATTTAGTTATTAAATATGGCGAAATTATCGGTCGTGCTACTAGCGACATTAAGGAAGGCGAATGGGTGCATACTCATAACGTTAAATCTCACCTTGATGAAGATATGGCGTATTCTTATAACTATCACGCAGAAAGTTACCCAGCAACTAGCATGACTTTCAAAGGTTTTAAGAGAAGTCGTGGCAGGGCAGGTATAAGAAACGAAATTTACATTATTCCAACCGTTGGCTGTGTTAACGACGTTTGTATTAGAATGGAAAAGGCTGCTCAAAAATACGTTCAAGGTAGTATTGACGGAATTTTTGCACTTACCCATCAATTTGGTTGCAGTCAACTTGGTGAAGATAACGATAATATTAAAAAACTTCTTTGCGGTGTTGCTCTTAACCCCAACGCCACCTTCGTTTTATTCGTTGGTTTAGGTTGTGAAAACAATACCTTGGCGGGCGTTAAGGAATATATGCTTGAAAAAGGTGCAACTAACTGTGAATTTTTTAACTGTCAAGACGTTGAAGATGAATTATCTTACGGCCTAGATATCATTAAAAGTTTTGCAGATAAGGCGAAAGACCTTGTTCGTGAAGAAATTGATATTAGCGAACTTTGTATCGGCTTAAAGTGTGGTGGTAGCGACGGTTATTCTGGTCTTACTGCTAACCCACTTGTTGGTAGAATTACCGATAGAATAGTTGCTGCAGGCGGTAGCGCTATTTTAACCGAGGTTCCCGAAATGTTCGGCGCAGAACAACTTTTAATGAATAAGTGTAAAGATAAAGAAACTTATGAAAGATTTCTTAAAATGATAGTTGATTTTAAGGCTTTCTATACTAAAAACGGTTTCCCCGTATATGAAAACCCAAGTCCAGGCAACAAAAAAGGCGGTATAACCACCTTAGAAGAAAAATCTTTGGGTTGCGTTGAAAAGGCTGGTAGTACGGAAATTAAAGACGTTCTAATGTATGGTGACCAAGTTCGCGAAAAGGGTGTTTCTGCTCTTAACGCGCCTGGTAACGATTTAATTGCCGCAACGGCTCTTGCTGCAAGCGGTTGCCAAGTCGTATTATTCACTACGGGGCGTGGCACGCCTTTCTCAACTTTCGTTCCCACAATGAAAATTGCAACGAACGAACGCATTGCGGAATTTAAGAATAATTGGATAGATTTCTGTGCTTATAGCATGGATGAAGACGCACTTTTAGACCTTTTAATTAAAACGGTTAACGGGGAATATAAGTGCAAGAGTGAAGACGTTCGCGAAATTGCTTTCTATAAAACCGGTGTAACACTATGAGTACTTTAGAAAAAAAACGTTTGTCTAAGGCAGACGTTCTTAAAGAAGTTAAGGGCTATATTTTTATGGTTCTTGGCTGTATTGCTTACGGCGCTAGTACGAGTTTATTTTTAGCGCCAAATAGCATCGTTGCCGGTGGCGTAACCGGTCTTGCCGTAATTATAAATATTCTTGTTGATAAACTTCCTATCGGTATAATTTCAATCGTAATAAACTTGCCTATACTTATATTTGGAATTAGATATCAAGGCTGGAAATTTATTATTCGTTGTTTGATTACTATTGTAACCCTTGGTTTAGTTACCGACTTGATTCAATATTTGAATATTTATATCCGTCAAGGCGTTGATTTGCCACTTACCGACGACGGCGTTCTTGCCGCTTTATACGGTGGCGTTTGCCAAGGTATCGGTATTGGTTTATTCGTAAGATTTCAATTCTCAAGCGGTGGGACTGAACTTCTAGCACGTTTAATTTCTAGATTGGTTAAAGTAATAAATATTCCCGTTATTTTGGGTATATTAGACGGAATTATTGTAATTGCCGGTGCTTTCGTTACAAAAAATCCACAAAACATGCTTTACGCACTTATCGTCGTTTTCGTAAGCACGAAGGTGTCGGAAATCGTTCTAGTCGGTGTAGATAAGTCAAAACTTTGCATTATTATTACCGATAAAGGTGAAGAACTTTCAAAAACGCTTATCGAAAACAGCCCGCGTGGCGTAACTATGCTTGAAGGCGAAGGTATGTACACGCATAAAGAACACAACGTTTTATTAACATGTGTTAAAAATAATCAACTACCTAAACTTAAACAGTTGGTAAGTAGCGTTGATGAAAAAGCGTTTATTATAATTAACGATTCAGTTGAAGTTCGTGGACAAGGTTTCCAAGCGTTAAAGGAAGCTGAGAGCGAAATTCAAAAAAGAAAAAATTCAAAGAAGGTTTAATATGAGTTACATTAAAGAAGATTTCTTACTTAACAACAAAACGGCAGTAAAACTTTATAACGATTATGCAAGCAAAATGCCTATATTCGACTATCATTGCCACTTGCCCGAAAAACAAATTTTAGAAAATGCTTGCTTTAACGATATTTTTGAAATTTGGCTTAAAGGTGACCATTATAAATGGCGTTTAATGCGTAACTATGGTATTAACGAAGAATTTATAACGGGTGATAAGTCAAATAAAGAAAAATTCTTAACCTATTGCAAGGTTTTGGGTACGGCGTTCGGCAACCCCTTATATCATTGGTCACAAGTTGAACTTAAAGAATTTTTCAACTGTGAAATTGAAATTAACGAAGCTAATGCGGAACTTATTTGGGATTGGTGTAACGAATACATTAAACTAAATAAAATTACCCCACAAAGCCTTATTGAAAAATCTAACGTTAAAGTTATTTTTACCACTAACGAAGTGTTTGATGATTTAACTACCTTTGAAAAAATAGCAAAGAAAGATTATAAATTTAAGGTTATTCCCGCTTTCCGTGCGGATAAGATTATGAATATTGATGCTGCACCATATTGCGATTATATTAAAATTTTAAGCGAACAAACACTTGAAATTAAAGATATTTGTGACCTTGAAAAAGCGTTAGAAATGCGCCTTAACGAATTTATTAAGGTTGGCACTACCGCAAGTGATATTGCGCTAGAACGCGTTTATACCGTAAGCGAAAAAGAAGATGCTAATAAAGTTTTGGTTAAAGTTTTAGCAGGTAATAAGCCTACCGAACAAGAAACCGAAGTGTTCAAAGGTTACTTTACCTATTTCCTTATGAAACTTTATGCTAGATATAAAATTGCAACTGAACTTCACGTTGGCGCAATGAGAAATAACAACACGGCAATGCTTAACAAACTTGGTTTAGACACGGGTTTTGATAGCATTTCAGATGATAACAGCATTAAAAATATGTCAAGGTTGTTCGATAAACTAGATAGTGAACAATCACTTCCTAAGACCGTCGTATTCAACCTTAATCCAAAAATGAATAGCGAAATTATGACTTTGCTTGGTTGTTTCCAAAGTGACGAAGCAAAGGGTAAAATTCAATACGGTCCTGCTTGGTGGTTCTTAGATAACAAAATCGGTATGGAAAAACACCTTGAAGATTTAACCGCAACCGGGCATATTGCTACCTTTATCGGTATGCTTACCGACAGTCGTTCACTTCTTTCATATCCAAGACACCACTACTTTAGAAGAATTTTGTGCAACTATCTTGGCGATATGATGGAAAAAGGCGAAATGACTTCTGATATCGCGTTCGTTGGCAAGGTTGTAGAAGATATTTGCTATAATAACGCAATTAAATATTTAGGCATGTAATTAATTCCTAAAACATAAGGGGAAATTCAATGAGTACTGATAGTATTCAAGATGGTTCTAACGTAAAGAACAAACAAGACAAGGGAAATTTAGTTAAACAATGGCTTTTAGATATTTTAATTGCCGTTGTTGCTGGGCTTATCGTTGGCACGGCATACTATTTTTTTCAAAACAGTAACGGTTTTGCCCCCGGTGGCGTTGGTGGTTTAGCCACTATTACTTACCATCTGCTAGGGCAAAAAGGTATAGAACTTAGTTGGGCGATATTAATGGTGTCGTTCAACGTGCCTATATTTATCCTAGTAAGCATTTTCGTCAATAGAAGGCTTGGTATTTTATTGATTATTTACATGCTTGTTCAGTCCTTTTCTACCTACCTATTTGAATTGCTTAATTGGAAACCGTATTGTGCGGCAAATAACGGTGAAGATTTTGTTATCGTTTTTGCTTGTATAGCTACGGGCGTTATATCTGGTATAGGCTTTTCGCTTATGCTAAAAAGGTTTGGCGCAAGCGGTGGTACTTATGCAATTTCTGCAATAATTAAACGTTTTAGGCCCGCTATCAATATTGCATACGTTTCCTTTATTATGGACGCTTCTGTCGTTGCTATTGCATTTTTTGTATACGGCATGCGCGTAACCCCCGTAATTTGCACCTTACTTAACTTATTTATTGCAAACATCGTGGTGGATTACGGTTTGCAAGGTATTAAAAACGGTTATAAATTTGAAATTATAACTGATAAACCCGAAGAAATTTCCACCGTGCTTTTACAAGAATTAAAACACGGGGTAACAGAAATAAGGGTAACAGGTATGTACTCTCATACCGATAAATATATGCTCGTTTGTATCATAAGAAAGAAACAAGTGGGCGATATGATGAGAATTCTTAAAAAATATCCGGGCACTTTTGCTAGTTTTACTAAAGTTAACGAAGTGTTTGGTAGATTTGCAAAATAATTACTATAAGAGGTGAAAAATGGATAAAGTTATACCCGTTGTTGTCATCAAAGAACTTGGTGATACTGAAAAGACTTTGCAAGCGTTAATCGACGGCGGTATTAACTGTGCGGAAATTACCTTCCGTACCGCTTGTGCTGCAGATGCTATTAAACTTGCAACTGAAAAGTTCCCCGAAATGAACGTTGGTGCTGGCACGGTTATTAATGCTGAGCAATGCAAAAAAGCATTAAAATGCGGTGCTAAATTTATCGTTTCTCCGGGGCTTTCTAAAGACGTTGCTAAAATTTGCGAAAAGGCAAACGTACCTTATTATCCCGGTTGCGTAACGCCTACTGAAATTATGGCGGCACTTGACCTTGGTATTAATATCGTAAAATTCTTCCCCGCGAACGTTTACGGCGGGCTAAAGGCATTAAAAGCACTTGCTGCACCCTTCCCACAAATTAAATTTATTCCAACAGGTGGGGTAGATTTAAGCAATTTAGCAGAATTTATTGCATTTGAAAAAGTTTACGCTGTCGGCGGTAGTTTTATGATGAAGGGCGACATCGTTGGAAATTGTAAGGAGATTAATAAAATACTATGAAAAAAGTTGTAACCTTTGGTGAATTGATGTTAAGGCTTGCGCCTGAAAACTATTTAAGATTTGTTCAAAGCGACAAATTAGAAGCAACTTTCGGCGGTGCTGAAGCAAACGTTGCTGTAAGTTTAGCAAACTACGGCGTTCACGCTTGTTTCGTTTCTAAACTTCCCACTCACGAAATAGGTCAAGCGGCAGTTAATTCTATGCGTAAATACGGCGTAGATACTTCACTTGTTGTTCGTGGTGGTGATAGGGTTGGTATTTATTACTGTGAAAAAGGCGCTAGTCAACGTCCTTCAAAAGTAATTTACGACCGCGCTTATTCATCTATCTCTCAAGCAAAAGCAGAAGATTTTGATTGGGACAAGATTTTTGACGGTGCTGAATGGTTCCACTTTACCGGTATTACACCCGCACTTTCAGATGAAGTTGCAAATATTTGCCTAATCGCTGCTAAAAAGGCTAATGAACTTGGCATTAAAGTTTCTTGTGACCTTAACTTCCGTAAAAAATTATGGAGCAAGGAAAAAGCAGGTAAAGTAATGGGTGAACTTTGCCACTATATCAACTATTGTATTGCAAATGAAGAAGACGCTAAAGACGTTTTTGGTATTGAAGCGGACGATACCGATATCAATACGGGTAAACTTAACCACGACGGTTATATTTCAGTTGCTAAAAAACTTACCGATAGATTTGGCTTTAAAGGTGTTGCAATTACCTTGCGTGAAAGCCTTTCAGCAAACGATAATAATTGGAGCGGTATGCTCTATATTGACGGCAAGGCATATTTCTCTAAAAAATACGCTATGCATATCGTTGACAGAGTTGGCGGTGGCGATAGTTTCGGCGGTGGGCTTATCTATTCACTACTTAACGGTTTCGAACCCCAAAAGGCAATCGACTTTGCTATTGCGGCAAGTTGCTTAAAGCACTCTATTGAAGGCGACTTTAACCTTGTTAGCGTTGCTGAAGTAACTGCTCTTGCTGAAGGTAATGCAAGCGGTAGAGTTCAAAGATAGTTTTATCTTTTCACTTTTAATTTAATATATAAAACGGTAACTTCGGTTGCCGTTTTTTATTTTTAGAGCATATTGCATCTTTAATTTAAATATAATTTTATAAAGCCTATCCACAGAGATTTTGTAAAATTTTGTCGTTTTGTTGATAGGTTTTAGGGTTATCCACTATTTAAGGAGAGATATGCTTGTCGTTAAAAGAAAAAATATTATAATTGCATCCGTTTTAGCCTTTGTGTTTATTGCTTTTGGGTTTTGTTTTTTTGCATTGTCAAATTCAAACAATACAACAGCAAGCGCTAATATTGTTAAGATTGTTTTAGACGCGGGGCACGGTGGTGTTGACGGTGGAGTTTCGGGCATTACAACGGGCGTAAAAGAGAGTGAAATTAACCTTAAAATAGTTAAAAAATTGCAAAACTATCTTGAAGGTGGGGGCATGAGTGTAACTTTAACTAGAAATTCAGAAGCGGGTTTATACGGCATAGCATCTGCAACTCTTAAACAAAAAGATATGAAAAAGCGAAAGGAAATTATAGAAAAAGCATCGCCAACCTTAGTTGTTAGCGTGCATTTGAATCAATACAGCGTTTCTACAAGGCGCGGGGCACAAGTATTTTATAAAAAAACCGACGTTAACGGAAAACGACTTGCCGAAACTATTCAAAACGCATTTAACGAAATGCCCGAATCGACTAGAGATTTATCTGCTTTAGCGGGCGACTATTATATACTTAATTGCACCAATTTTCCATCGGTAATTGCAGAGTGCGGATATTTATCTAATCCCGAAGAAGAAGCGCTACTTATCACGGAAACTTATCAAGATAGCATAGCCTACACGCTTTTTAAGGGGATATGCGGATATTTAGCAAAAGAATCGATAAATTATTTTAATTAAATCTTTATATTATAAATAAGTTTTAACCCTGAATAATAAAATTCGGGGTTTTTTATTGTAATTTTGATTAAAGTATTGTATAATAAATAAGATAATCGTGTAGTGTTTTTTGTTTGTCTTAATTTTATTAATTTAAGGTGCAAAAACACGTAAAAAGGAGTATTTTTTGTTCAATCTAGGCGAAAAAATGGATAAAAACCGCGCGTTAAACTTAAACCCCGTTGTGCTTGCTTTCGTGGGTGATGCGGTATATTCGCTATTCATACGTGAAAGGCTTACTTTCTTTAGTGATTGTAAGGCAGGCGAATTAAATAAACAAGCAACGAAAGACGTTAAAGCAACGGCTCAAGCGGAATTCGTTAAAGAAATATATCCGTTATTTACCGAAGAAGAAGAGGGAATATTTCGCCGTGCAAGAAATGCTAAAAAAACAACGCGCGCAAAACACGCGTCCGTTATGGAATATAATATGGCAACGGGGTTTGAAGCAGTTTTAGGTTTTTTATATTTAACGGGCGATATCGATAGAATGAATTTTTTATTAAACAAAGGAAATTAACATGAAAGTTGAAGGCAGAAATTCCGTTTACGAATTATTAAAAACTGATAAAGAAATAGACAAGGTTCTTGTTCAAAAAGACTTAAAAGACGATGCTAGCAAAAGACTTATTAACGTTATTCGTTCTCATAAAGTAAAGGTTCAATTAGTTGATAAGTACGTTATTGAAAAGGAAAGCGAATCTAAGCGTAGCCAAGGCTTTATAGCATACGTTTCTAACTATAAATATTTTGATATTGAAGATATTTTGGCAGATACCCAAGATAAAGACGGCTTCGTTATAGTTCTTAACGAAATTTTAGACCCACACAATCTTGGTAGCATCATAAGAGTTTGTGAATGTGCAGGCGTTGACGGTCTTATAATCGGTAAAGATAGAAGTGCTTCTGTTAACGATACGGTAATGCGCATTTCTGCAGGGGCATTAAACCACGTTAAAGTTGCGCGCGTTACCAACGTTAATAACGCCATTGATACCTTGAAGGAAAACGGATATTGGGTATACGGTGCAGAAGTTGGTGGCGAAAGCATTTATAAAACCAACCTTAAAGGTAAACTTTGCCTTGTAATTGGTGGAGAAGATAGTGGTGTTAAACGTTTGACTAAAGAAAAATGTGACGGCATTATTTCTATCCCTATGTTTGGTAAGGTAAATTCACTTAACGCATCAGTTGCTTGCGGTGTTGCCGTATATGAAGCAGTAAGACAAAGGAGCGGGAATTAACCCGATTTTTAGATGGATTATTCAAAACTAGCCGATGAACAACTGTGCCAACTAGCGCAGGAAAAAGATGAAAAGGCAATAACTCACCTTTTGGCAAGATATAAGCACCCCGTTACGGCAATGGCGCGTACTTACTTTTTGTCTAGTGGGGACGTTGACGATTTAATTCAAGAAGGCATGATAGGTCTTTTTAAGGCTTATTTAACTTTTGACTCTACTAAAGACGTTACGTTTAAGAGTTACGCTTATACTTGCGTTAAAACTAGTATTTTTTCTGCAATTAAGCGCGATAATAGAAAAAAGAATTTACCCCTTAATAACTACGTTTCTTTATCGGGTTTTGACGATGGAGACAACGATAAATTATCCTTCATAACAGACGTTACCGCAGACCCTGTTGGCGACGTTATTCAAAGGGAAGAAGCAAAGGAACTTTCAACCAAAATTAAAGAAGTTTTAAGCGATTTAGAAAATAAAATTCTTCATTATTATTTAGACGGCTTTTCTTACGCTGAAATAGGCGAACTTATAAATAAAGAAACTAAATCGGTAGATAACGCAATTCAAAGAATTAGAAAAAAGGTAAATACCATATTAAACGAAATGGTATAGTAGGTGGTGTTAATGGCATATTTGGCATTATACAGAAGATATCGTCCTAACGGTTTTGATAAACTAGTTGGGCAAGAACATATCGTTAAAACACTTGTAAATCAAATAAAAGGCGACAGACTTGGCCACGCTTATTTGTTTACCGGTACGCGTGGTACGGGTAAAACTTCAGCTGCCAAAATTTTCGCAAAAGCGATTAACTGTGAAAACCCCGTTAATGGCTCGCCTTGTGGTAAATGTAGCACTTGTGTTGCGCTATCCGACCCTTCTAATATAGACGTAATGGAAATTGACGCCGCATCTAATAACGGCGTAAACGAAATAAGAGATTTAAGAGAAAAGGTTCAATATCCGCCCGTTTCTTGTAAATATAAAGTTTATATCATTGACGAAGTTCATATGTTGACGGGTGCTGCTTTTAATGCGTTACTTAAAACGCTAGAAGAACCCCCGAAGCACGCTATTTTTATTCTTGCAACCACGGAAGTTCATAAGATTCCCGCAACTATTTTGTCACGTTGCATGCGCTTTGATTTTAGGCTTATCCCTATAGACGTTATCGCAGGTCTAATTATGGATATCTACGATGAACTTGGCAAAAGATACGATACTGAAGCAATTTACGCTATCGCTAAGGCTGGCGAAGGTAGTATAAGAGACGCATTGTCCGTTGCTGATACTGCTCTTTCTTATAATTCTGGTAAACTTACCTACGACGACGTTATGGATATTTTGGGCGCAACTAACGCCGATACCATAAATCAGTTAATATCAGCTATAATTCGTGGCAATTCTGGTGAAGTTTTGCAAACGATTGACACGCTTGCTGACCTTGGCAAGAGTATGGGTGTGCTTATAAAAGACGTTACTTCTACCGTGCGCGACCTTATCGTCATAAAAACGTGTAACGATGCGAATTCTATTCTTAATTTGCCAACCGAAAAATACGATGCACTAATAGAAATAGCAAATTTAACTGATGAAAACGGGCTTGTAAGACTATTAGAAATCTTTTCTAATGCAGAAGGAAGTTTAAGATATTCTAACCACCCAAGGGTATTGTTTGAAACTGCGGCAATTAAAGCAACCCGTCCTCAAGCGGAATATTCTATTGAAGCTGTTATGACAAGGATTAAAAATTTAGAAGACCTTGTTAATAGTAAAACTGTTATTAACGTTGCATCTTCTAGCGTTACGCCCGTAAAAACGCCCGTAGCAAAGGAAATTGCAGTTAATAATGAAGAACCCTCAAAAGAAGAAAATGCACCTAATATCGCTGAAAACACCTTAAAAGCAGAAGATAACAGCGATATTAAAGAACAAAACGTTGCAAACCTTTCCGTAAACGAAATTAAGGGTAAAATTTTGCAAGCATTACGTAAAGACGGCGCAGAACTTTTATGGAATATTATGCAAACCGTTGATTTTAACGTTGACGGTAACGTTTTAACGATTTCAGGCAATAACGTTAGCGACGTTGAAATTATTAAAGCAACCAACAATATTGCTAGAATTAAAGATGCATTAAAAGATTATAATTCTTTTGAAATTAAGGTTGTTCAAACAAATTCTTCGCGCATGAACGATAAAATTGACGAAGCAAGCGAACAAGTTAAAAAGATATTCGGTGACGATATCGTTATTATAAAATAATCAAATATAAGGAGATATATTATGGCAGGTTATAGAGGGGGCTACGGTGGTGGCTTTGGCGGTTTTGGTGGTGGCAATCAAATGCAAAACCTTATGAAGCAAGCACAAAAAATGCAACAAGAAATGCAAAAAGCCCAAGCAGAACTTGAAGAATTAGAAGTAGAAGGCAAAAGTGGTGGCGGATTAGTTAAAGTTACTATGACCGCTAAAAAAATCGTTACTTCTATTGAAATTAATCCTGATGCTGTTGATACTGAAGATATTACTATGCTTGAAGATTTAATTATTGCAGCACTTAACGAAGCGTATGAAAAAGCTGACAAGGTATACGCTGAAAAAATGGGTGCATTTGGCGGTTTAGGTCTATAAAATGAAAGTTTATATTGAACCGATTGGCAAACTTATAAATGAATTTACAAAATTGCCGGGCGTTGGTGCAAAAACTGCGCAAAGATACGCGTATAAGGTTATTAATATGACCGATGAAGAAGCAAAGGAATTTGCTAACGCTATATTGAACGCAAAATCCAACGTTCATTATTGTAAAATTTGTGGTAATTTTTCCGAAGGGGACGTTTGCGACGTTTGCAAAAATCGTGTTGCTGACGTTATTTGTGTTGTAAAAGAACCAAAAGACGTTATCGCAATAGAAAAACTTAACGAATATAACGGTGTTTACCACGTTTTACACGGCACTATTTCCCCTATGGATGGGATTGGCCCAAATCAATTAAATATTAAAAGCCTTTTGGAACGTATTTCAAAAGGTGGCGTTACTGAAATTATTATGGCAACTAACCCTGACGTTGAAGGTGAGGCAACCGCCATGTATATTTCTAACCTTATTAAGCCTTTGGGTATTAAGGTTACAAGGCTTGCACGCGGTATTCCTATTGGCACGGATTTAGAATATGCTGATGAAGTAAGTTTGGCGCGCGCTTTTGTTGAACGTAAAACCATTTAATTACTAGATAGGTGTTTTATGAATATTTCCGTTTTAGGTTGTGGCAGATGGGGCTCTTTTATCGCTTGGTATTTATCTGAACACGGCCATAACGTTACGCTTTGGGGTAGAAAAGATAGTAAAAACTTTAATACCATAAAAGAAACGGGCGAAAACGAATACGTAAAATTTAATAATTCTATCACTTTGACTGATGATTTGAAGGTTGCGGTTGAAAGTTCTGAAGTAATAGCGATTTCTATAAGTTCGCAAGGGTTACGCGGTCTTATTAAAGATATCGTTAAACTTGGCTATCAAAACAAAACGTTTATTCTTTGCATGAAAGGGATAGAAGTTGATACGGGCAAACGATTAAGTGAAGTGCTTACCGATGAAGGTATAGATGCTAATAATATTGCTGTTTGGGTAGGGCCAGGGCATATTCAAGCGTTTACTAAAGGCTTACCGAACTGTATGGTTATTGATTCGCAAAATAAAGATTTAGTTAAATATTTGGCTGATTCTTTCCGAAGTGAACTTATTCGTTTTTACTATGGCGACGACTTAATTGGTAGCGAAATTGGTGCAGCGGCAAAAAACGTTATGGGTATTGCTGCCGGCATGCTAGATGGTGGCGGTTATACTACTCTTAAAGGTCCGTTGATGGCACGTGGGGCTAGGGAAGTTGCCCGCCTTATTAAAGCAATGGGTGGTAACGAATTGTCCGCATACGGCTTGTGCCATTTGGGGGACTATGAAACAACGCTTTTTTCAGAGTATTCAAACAATCGTAAATTTGGTGAAAACTATGTTAAGAAAGTTCCTTTCATTAAACTTGCAGAAGGCGTTTCAACTGCAAAAGCTTTAAAATTGCTAGGCGATAAGTATAACGTAGATTTGCCAATAACTAACGCCGTTTACTCTATTTTATACGATAATAAAGAGCCTATGCAGGTATTTTTAACGTTGTTTGGCAGAAGTGCTCGTAAGGAATTTTAATTAAGAACATACTTATTTTTATATAATAAAAAAGACCGATTTTACTCGGTCTTTTCTTTTTATTGATAAATTTCAATAAGTTCACTAACGTTTTCTTTAATTTTATCCTTAAGTTTTTGCGGTGATATAACTTTAACACCTTTTCCGTAACTCATTATTTTTGAAACTAAGCCTTCGTCGTAGGGAAGTGATACTTCGGCAACGTGTTTTCCGTTAATTTCTTTAACGTTTTCAATGCCAAGCCATTCTTCAACGTCTGATAAAACGCTTTTGTCAATTTCCATAATAACGTCTTCAGCAATAATGTTCGCGTGCCAGAAATTTAGTGGGAGTTCATCATTATTTATTTCTCTACGGCTAAATTTTTCACCCGTAAAGTTGGCTTGTTCAATTCTACCGGTCTTAAAAAAGCGGAATTCGTTTCTTAGACGGCAATAAGCGTAAACGTACCAAAGCCCTTGTTTGAATACTATAACGTGTGGTTCTATATTTCTTTCAGAAACAGAGCCCGTTCTATCGTGGTATTTAATGGTTAAAACGCTTTTTTCATCAATAGCGCGTTGTAGAAGGGCAAGTTTTGCCTTATATCCAACGGTATCCCCCCAAGGACCAGCGTCAATGATAAGGTTTCCGCTTTTAATGTCAAAACTGTTAAATTCGTTTCTAGAACCTGCTTTAAGCTTATTAATTGCGCTACTTAACGTTTTGTTAGGAACACTTTTTACAATGGCGGATAATGCGTCAATTGTTTGATTATATTCGCTTACCGTCATAAAGGTTGAAGAAAACTTGTATGAATCTACGATAGAAAATCCGCCGTATTTACCGCGAGTTGTATAAATAGGTATGCCGGCACATTCAATACAGTTTATGTAACGATAAATTGTTCTTGTACTAACTTCATATTTATCTGCTAAATATATTGCACTAACTGATTTTTTCGACATAAGTTCGAATAATATTCTAATTAAAATTTCAAATTTCATAATTAATTTATCTCCTTAAATAATAGTTTAGATTATATCTATAAAAAAGTCAAATATTTTTAATAAATTTCTTTAATATGACAACCGTATGTCAAAATAGTGTGATAAATTTAAGGTGTAAAAAGGAGGAAACGTTATGATTGATTGGATTGTTGAAAGATTATTAGAAGGTAGAAATAACAAAAAGAACTTTATAAGAGTATTAAGAAAAGAAAGGGAAAATCGTGGTAGTGCAAAAATTATCTCTATGGCAAAGCCAAGAAAGGCTGAAATTAAACGTAGTGCCGATTATATTGCATCTCTTTACGCTGTTCAAGAAAAGCCTAAAACTACGGTTTTGCACGGCTATTTTGCCGATATAGAAGGCATTAAATAGAAAAGCAAGAGAATTCCTCTTGCTTTTTTTATTTTATATATAACAGTTTATTGCTTATAACAGTCGGCAAGTATTCTTGAAATTTGCCTACTTGCATCGCTTATAGGGTTGTTTGATAAATTCTCTTTTAACATTTCGCGGTTTCTAAATAAACTTTCTATGCTATAAACTAGTGATTCTACAGTTAAGGCAGATTGCGGTAAAACGGAAATTAGACCTTTCTTTTGAAAATATTCAGCGTTAACAACTTGGTCCCCGCGAGAAACTCCTTTTGGTAAAGGGACAACAAGGCATGGTATTTTAAGGGACAGTAATTCAAATAACGTATTTGCGCCCGCGCGTGTAATACATAAATCGGCTATGGCAAACGCTTTATGAATTTCATTTAAGTATTCCACTTGGTAATAGCCCTTATAATTTACGTCCTTTCTAAGATTTCCCGCACCACATATATGAATAACGTCAAATTTAGCAAGTAAACGTGGCAATGACTTTACTAGTACGCTATTTATATTTGTTGCACCTTGACTGCCGCCCGTGACTAGAATTACGGGTTTTTTACCGTCCAAATTAAATTGTTTATACAAATTAATCGTGCGGGTAATAGTGCCACATTTTCTAATAGGCGAGCCAACGTATTGTCCATTTTTTAACTGTTTAGCCGTTTCGGGAAATGCCGTTAAAACTTTTTTGCAACGCTTAGAACTTATTTTATTTGCTAGGCCAACTGAATAATCGCTTTCGTGTGCAATAACGGGGATACCTTTATTTTTTGCCGCAATAACAACGGGGAGAGCAACGTATCCACCTTTAGAAAATATAACGTCTGGTTTAAGTTCGTTAATAATTTTTTCGGCTGTAATTATTCCGCTAATAACCTTAAATGGCAGAGATAGATTTTTGCTTGTAAATTTTCTTACAAGTTTACCGCAGGGGATAGCAAAATAGGGAATACCTGCCGATTCAATAATATTCTTTTCAATACCGTTTTTACTACCGATATAATAGATTTTATCAAAATCGTTTTTAATATATGGTAATAGTGCTAAATGGGGTGTGCAATGACCAGCGGTTCCACCGCCCGTTAAAATAATTGTTGCCATATATTAATAATATGCGCTTAACATTATTATATATACTGTATTATTTTAATTTAAAATTTTCATCAACAATATATTTTAACAAGTGTTATTATCAAATTAAAGGCAAATAAAAGGCAAATAAAAAAGCGACCTTAATGGTCGCTTTTTATTGTAAGATTAATTATTTTTCTTCATCGTTGCCGAAGTCTTGAACGTCGCCGTAAACGTATGAATCTAATTGTTCATCTACAACCTCTTCCGTTTCATCATTAACTACTTCTTCAGCAGTATTTTCAACGGTAGCAGTATATGGTTCATCGTCTTGAACTTCTTCTTCGACTTTTGCTAATTTTTTAGCAATTTTTTCAGCTTTCTTCTTATTTTCCTTATCTGTTTTGATACGTGAAGTTACTTTATAATGTGATTTAGCATCAGTCTTATTGCGCCTATGTTTTCTTAAAATGTTTTTAACGATAAGTGCAACGATAGCCGCTATTAAGCATGCACCAAGTAAAATAGATGAGAAACTTAACCAGAAGGTTGAAGGATCAGTACTTTGAGTGCAACCAGCGCTTTCCTTATCATCTTCTACGATGGTTGAATAGGGGTCGCTAACGATAGGATTAATAGAGCCGAATAAACCGTATACAGTATTTTCGTTCTTAGCCCAAACGTAATTTGCGTCGTAAGAAATTGCTTGGTCTGGATAATCTTTGTTGAACGCTCTTTCGCTATCGGTTAATTCACGTTGATATGCGTAAAGGGTATCGTTTGCACCTGTAAAGTCTTTGTTGTATAGGGGAGCGGTTTCAAGAGTGAAAGCGTCTGCCCATCTAGCTTGTTCAGTAAATGCTGATGTGGTTGAAATAGAAATTGATTTAACGAATACAAAGCCGGTTGATTTTTCACTGCCCGCTCTATCACCGTTCCAAATTTCAACACGGAAATCTTTTTCTTCAGCGCCCGTGCCTAAATAGAATTCTAGGTTAACCCAACCGTCGTCGGTTGCATTGCACATATCTTCGGTAACCTTAAGTTCATAGGTTAGGGCAGAGCCGTCAACTGCTGTGCCTTTTGCATTGGTACCCGTTTGTAAGCCTTCGCTAGTGTTAACGGTGAAGTCTGCAAATTTCATAACGCTGATATCAGAAAGGTCAACTAGGTAAACTTTTGCAAATGCGTTTGCGCCTGAAACCTTAAGGGTTACTGAAACTTTTGCATTTGCACTCTTAGCAACTGAATATTTAGTGCCTACAAAACCGTAGTTATCTGCGGTGCTGTTGTAAATCATAATAGGTTGAATATCGTCGCCACTGTGATTTAATGCGGTAGCAATATCCGTGCCAATCGTGTAGTTGTTAATATATTTAGTGTTAATCAAGCCGGCATAGTTACCGTTGCCATCACCGTCTTTACCGCTACGTGTATTGATAGCACTCTTAGTGCCTTCTTTGTTTACGTAAACGTGGTCGGCTTCAATACCTTTATAAGCATCGATATCGGTGGGGGCGAAAAGAATTTCGCCTACTTGAGCGTTAGAAGGATTAATTGCATAGGTGGTCGCTTTATCTTCTTCATAAGCATTTTCGTGTGTGTAACCAGAATATAAAGATACGGTTGAATATACGCCTAAATTAAAGAAAGAATATAAACCGTAGCCATCTTCGGTTGATTCGGGAATAGCGCCTTGCTTTATAACTGGGGCAGTAATTTGGATATTACCGCTTGCATATTCGTAAGGGTTGGTTAAAGTTGAAATAGAAGTGGGACCAACGACAAGTTCTAAATAGAATTGTCTGTTAGCAGCGGTTGAGTCGGTAAAGTTGTTTTTAACTAAAAGTGAAACTCTTTGCCAATCTTCTGCTTCAGTAATGGTAATACCAACGTCGCGTTTTTTATCAATAGTATTGTTAGAATTGATTGGGTCAACTAAAACGTCGTGGAATAAAACGGTAAGGTCAGAACTGCAGAAAGCTGCGGCATCTAGCTTAACGTAGAAAGAAATATAAGTATATTCGTTTCCAGCGGTAGCGTCAACAACGAAGTTAGAAGAACCATCTTTTAATAATACCGTGTAACCAGCTTTCGTAACGTCTAGGTTAAGAACTTTTGATGCGTAGGGGAAAGCGGTTGCATCTGCACTATTAATTGTTGCGGTAACGCTTGATTCATCAAGTTTGCCGGTTAATTGACCGTTGCCATCCGTAATATTTGATTTAGTGAAGAAGTAGTTGTCGTTTTCTTGATTTACACCGGTAGGAGCGGTTGCAAATGTTTTTTCGGTAAAATAGCTTGAATCGTAAGAATTCTTAAAGTTCATATCGTATTTAACGATTGCACCTTCAGTAACGTTAGGGTCACTATTGATGGTGGTAACTTTATATTCAGTTTCGCTTTCAGCGTTATAAGAGAAATTGTTTACGTAATCTAACGTAACACCAGATTCAACGCTATCTAAAACTTCATAGGTAATACCATCGAAATAAGCGGTACCTTCAGTAGTTTTGCTATAATTTGAACCAGCAACACCATAACCAAGACCTAAAGTTAATGAAATTGTCGTATCGTATTCTTCGTCAGCGGTTACGTAAAGGGTGTATTTCGTCCATTCGGTATCTTTAATGTTGCTAATTTTGAAATCTGCTTGTTGTTGACCATTAATGGTGTTCGTTACGCGAATATTTGCACCGAAGTTACCATCGGGGTTATATGACTTAAGGTTTGCAGTTTTAACCCAAACGGTTATTTTTGCAACCTTACCTTTTTCAATGGTTACAGTTGATGATGAAGAAATCTTTTGTGCAGTACCATAGTCTAAGTCGCCGTTTAGATAGTTGTTAATCATATAAACGTTGCTATCTTTTGAAAGAGCGGGGGACTTACCGGGATTTGCAAAGGTTGTATCGATGTAATTTTCTTTTACGTATTCATAGAATTTTTCATCGTAATTTTCATCGCCTTTGTTAATGCCGTTTTGTGAAAGTACGCCTTCAACGATACTGTCGGTATAAGAGCTGTGAATACGGCGGAGATAAGATTTGAAATCGTTATCTTTATAGAAAGTTTTGCAAAGTTCTGCCCAGCCGTCTGCCGTTACGTCTATAACGCCTGATGCAATAGTAGAAGACGTTGCAGAATTATCACGGCTTAATGACCAACCGGTAGGGCTGCTAGCGGGGAACTTTGATAAATCGGTATTAGCTTGACCGTAAGAGAAGTTTGCATTGACAATTTCACCCTTATCTACGTCGGTATAGGTGTATTTAGGAGCTTCTGCAGTTCCATCTGGTTTAGAGCATGCAGTAGTAAACACCATCACGAAAGACATGATGCATATTAAAGCCAACGTAAGTAAGTATCCGATTTTTTTGGTAAAAGTTTTCTTCGTCATATATTCACCTTTAATTGAGTTGATGTTTGCAATGTTATTTATTAAAAATAAATACCGAAAACAATTATATAATATTTTGCCCCAAATTGCAACATAAAAAAGATACTTTAGAAGCAAAAAAAGTAAATTATGTTAAAAAATGTTATATTGCACATAATTTTTTTATGACAACAAACAGATTTATAAAAGAAAGTATAAAAGTTGGGGAAAATAAAAAGAATTATCCAACGAAAAAGAAAATGCTTATAGCAGGTTTAATAACCGGTTTCTTAAATGGTTTATTCGGTGGTGGCGGGGGAATGCTTTTAGTTCCCATGCTTACCGAAAGTATGGGGCTTGAAGTAAAAAAAGCACACGCAACTGCAATTATGATTATTCTTCCATTGTCGATTTTTAGCAGTTTTTTCTATCTATTTAATGGTAGTTTCAACTTGACGCTTGGTTTACCCGTTTCTTTGGGGGTAATCGCTGGCGGTGTTGTTGGCGCGCTACTTTTAAAAATAATTACACCTAAAAAAGTTTCAATCATTTTTTACGTTTTGATGGCTGTTGCAGGCTTAAAAATGCTATTGTTTTAAGAAAGGGGTTTTAAAATGTTTATTCTATACGCGATTGGTGGCTTTGCAGGTGGTGTACTTGGTGGAATGGGTATGGGTGGTGGAACTATTTTAATACCGATTCTGCACATCTTTTTTGGGGCGCAGCAACATACGGCGCAGGCGATAAATTTAATAAGTTTTATTCCTATGGCTGTCGTGGCTATAATATTGCACGCTAAAAATAAATTAATTGACTTTAACGTTGTTTTTCCAATAGTGATTTCGGGATTATTGTCTTGTGGTGTTGGGGCGTTAGTTGCGAAATTTTTAAGCGGGCAAATATTAACGCGATGTTTCGGTGGTTTTTTGTTTGTTTTATCCTTGTTTGGTTTCAAAAATATCATTATGAAAAAGGAAAATTGAACAAATTAAATTTCAATTAAATATATTGTAATTTTTGTCAGTTAAACAATAGTGATTTTAATTAAAAAAATTCTTAAAAAATTTAAAAAAGGGTCTATACAAACACAAGATGTTGTGCTATAATATGAAATGTATAGACTACCCATATGTTTTTTGCGATATTATTAAAGTTTTTGCAAAAAGCATATTCGTGTCGGTAGGCAGATTTTAACGAAAATTTTTAAGAGATGGTGAATTAAATTGGAAAAAATTGCTATTATTGACTTGGGCTCGAACACCGCTAGATTAATGCTCGTTGAAGTTAGTGAAAACGGGTATTTTCAAATTTTTGACCAGCTTAAAGAAGCGCCTCGCCTTGGCGAAGGTATGGAAAAAGACGGTTTTTTAAAGCCTGCCAGAATACAAGAAACTATTAAAACACTTAAAATGTTCCGTAAGTTATGTGACGTTAACGGGATAGAACGCGTAATTGCAGTTGCAACCGCGGCTGTTAGGCGCGCAAAAAATCAACGTAGCTTTTTAGATGAAGTTTCTGCAACTTGCGGTATTAAACTTCGCGTGTTAACTGCGGAAGAAGAAGCCCTTTACGTTTACCGTGGCGTTGTAAACACTATGGACGTTATGAAGGGTATAATTTTTGAAATTGGTGGCGGTAGTACTAAAATCGTTCATTACAATAGAAGAAACCTATTAAATTACGAAACGTTACCTTTTGGTGCTATTACGCTTACAGAACTTTTTGGTGGAGAAGGCGTTTCATCAGAAGAATGCTGTGCAAAAATCGAAGCGTTCTTTACTGAACAATTAAAGAAAATTGAATGGCTTAAAGACGTTGACCCTGAAACTCAACTTATCGGTGTTGGCGGTTCTTTCCGTAACCTTTGCCGTATGACGAAGATTATGAAAAAGTATCCTTTAAAAGCTATTCATAACTACGTTGTAACCGACAACGATTTTAACCACGTTTACGACCTTTTGAAAGGCTTAGAATTAGACAGAAAGAAGAAGATTAAAGGTCTATCAAGTGGTAGAGCGGATATATTGCCAAGCGCACTTGCCGCTATTTCTGCATTTAAAAAATATATGAATTTAGGCAATATCGTCGTTTCTGGTAGTGGTTTAAGAACGGGTATCATGTTTAATTATGCCGTTCCTACTACTGCTGATAAACCTATTTCAGACGTTTTGACTTATAGCTTAAATTCAACCGTTCATTTCTTTGGCTGTAACGTAAAACATACAGAACAAGTTGTTAATTTGTCCGTTCAATTATTTAAGCAACTTCGCGTGTTGCACAAATTCCCACGTCAACACTTAAAAATTCTTAAAGTTGCTGCATATTTATACGAAACGGGTACGAAAGTTGGGTTCTATAACTTTGAAAAACATAGCGGATACGTTATATTGAACTCTAATTTATACGGTATTAGTCATAGAGATATGGTTTTAGCGTCTTTCGTTGCTGCAAGCACGTCTATTGAAGATATCAATATGTACGAATGGTCTCGCTATCGCGATTTAGTTACCGATGAAGATATTGATGCTGTTAGAAAACTTGGTATTATGCTAAGGACTGCAAAGTATCTTGATAGAAGTTTATCTTCTGTCGTTAAGGGTATTAACTGTGATATTTTGGGCGATTCAGTTATAATGAAAACGGAAATTGACGGTGACGCAACCCTGGAAATTAATTCAGCTATGGATATTTCTTCTGATTTTAGAAGGATATTTAAGAAAAATCTTGAAATTCTTTAATTTACTATAAATAACTTTAATGCGCCACGAAGTTGTGGCGCATAAATATTAACAAAAGGTGAGTTATGGCAAAAGAAAAGCTTGCTATTGATTTTGATAGCGCTATTACGAATATTTATAAGCTTGGTAGTGGCTTAGTTTTAAGTGAGCCAACTGTTGCAGCAACTAACGACGATGCTAAATGTGAAGTAAAAGCTATTGGGATAGATGCTAATAAGCTTATAGGTAAAACTGCAAAAAACACTAAGATAGTTTTTCCCGTATACGAAGGCGAAATCGTTAACGAACGCGTTGCTACCGGTTTGTTACGTGGTTTTTTAAATAAAATAGAAGCAAAAACGGGTGTTTTTTCGGGTGCTACGGCTGTTTTTGCAGTTCCTTGTGGCGTTACCGCGGATATTATAGAAAAATTTAGAAACGTTGCTATTTCTTGTGGTATAAGAAAATCTTATTTTGTTGAAGCGCCCGTATTATCTGCGCTTGGGCAAAGAATTCCTCTAACAGATTCATCACCAAGTTTTATTATTGATATGGCAGGTGGTACTACTAATATTGCCGCAGTATCACTTGATGGTATTATTACCGGTGTTTCAGTTAATTTTGGATATAATAAAATAAGCACAGATATTATTGACTACGTTTCGGATTCTTATGGATTGCAAATAGGACTTCTTACTGCAGATAGACTTCGCAAAGAAATTGCTAGTTTAGAAGACGGGGATATGTTGTCTCTCACCGTTAACGGCAGAAACGTTAATAGTGGCAAGCCTATGTCGGCTATTGTTAGTGCAGCTAAAATAGCAGAACCTGTTAAAGCATATTACGATAAAATAAGTGAAATTGCTATAGAAGTACTAAAGAAATTGCCACCCGAAGTTTCTGCTGAAATTCGCCGTGCAGGTATTTACGTTTCAGGTGGCGGTTCTACCGTTTACGGTTTAGAAGGATATTATGCAGATAAGTTTGGCATGAACGTTAATATTGCTGAACACGGATTAATGTCCGTTGCTCTTGGCGGTGGTGTTCTTCTTGGTAATAGCGATTTATTGAAAAAACTTGCCGTAGAATGCTAATTTTTTAATTTTAATTTAACTTCAAAACTAAATTGACTTTATAATGCGTATTTTGTGATTTTCTTACAAAATACGCTTATTTTTTTGTGTAAAATAAAAGTGTATATTCATTTTAGGTAGTTTTATGGCGAAAAAAATAGTTATAACGTCGGGTAAAGGTGGCGTAGGTAAAACAACTGTTACTGCAAATCTTGGTAGAGCTCTAAGTAATTTAGGTGAAAGAGTTCTATTATTAGACGTTGATTTTGGTTTAAATAATTTAGACGTCGTAATGGGGCTGGATGGGAACGTTTTATACGATATATCCGACGTTATTGAAGGTAGGTGCCGTATTAAGCAAGCGCTTGTGCAAGACGGCGCAAAAAGAAATCTATTTTTATTATCTTCAAATAATTGTGGTATAAATAATAATATCTCAGGTCAAAACATAAAGTTGATTTTGGAAAATTTATCTCCAAATTTTGATTATATTTTAATTGATTGCCCAGCGGGAATAGATATAGGCTTTCACCGTGCAGTTGCATGTGCAGATGAAGCACTTGTCGTTGTTACCCCGTCTCTTTCAAGCATTCGTGATGCGGATAAAATAATAACCGCGCTTAATAGCTATTGTTTAGATAGTGTAGGGTTAATTATTAATCGGGTAAGGGGCGACCTTATTATGAGTGGCGACATGATTAAAGTAGATGATATTAAAAAAATGTTAAATGCTGATATTCGTGGTGCTTTGCCGGAAGAAGACGTAATGTTTTTAACCTTTGGTCAATCTTTGCCTAAATCAACCGATTCGTTTAAGGCTTATAAAATTTTAGCGGAAAACGTTAAAAATGGTAAAAATAAAATATTTGATAACACTTATAAATATTCTGGATTTTTTGGAAGTATAAGGCGGGGAATAAAAAAGAGCGTATGAAAAAGAATAAATTGCAAGTGGTTAAGGCAAAAGATTTGCTAGGCAGGGATAGGTTTTCTGTTGACGATGATTTTTATAATTTACTAATCAAAGACTTAAATAGCGTGCTAAAAGAATACTTTGAATTTAGAAATCTACCGATAGTAGATATGGTAAAAAACAACGGTGAATTAAACGTTACCATAACCCTAAAGGCGTATAATATTAAAAATTTTAAAGCGTTATCAAAAACATAAAAACCTTTGTAAAACAATGATAAAATAATGAATTTTATGTCTGACATAATCGCATAATATCGCATATAATAGTAACAATTTAATTTTTAAGTATATTTTTTCTATTTTAGTAAATAATTTTCGTAAGGAGAAAATTATGGTTGTTGGTATTATTATCGGTTTAGTCATAGGTGCAAATATTGGACTTATTACGTTTGCGGTGCTTAGTGTTAATGGGAAAAGACGAGGATAAATTTATTTGTTTTTAAGTTTAACTTTTCATTTACAAGAAAACGGCTATATTTAGTCGTTTTTTATTTTTTATATGGTATATTTAGTGTTTTTAGCTAATTATTCGTTTGACAACCTTCTGTTAAAAATGTATAATAATTTTATTATTATAAATTACGGAGCAAACTATGGCTAAAAACATTTTTGACGTGCTTAAAGAAAGAGGATTTATTAAACAAACTGTTTTTGAAGACGATTTATATAACCTTTTAGGTTCTGAAAGCGTTCCTTTTTACGTTGGATTTGACCCCACGGCTGACAGCTTACACATCGGTCACTATATTCCCATTATGGCAATGGCTTGGATGCAAAAATATGGTCATAAACCCATCGCATTAATCGGTGGCGGTACGGCAATGATAGGCGACCCTTCTGGTAGAAGTGATATGCGTTCTATGATGACAAAGGAAACTATAAGTCATAACTGTGACTGTTTCCGTAAACAAATGGGTAGATTTATTCGTTTTGAAGGTGAAAACGCTGCTATTATGGTTAATAACGGCGATTGGCTATTAAATCTTAATTACGTTGATTTCTTACGTGATATCGGCGTACATTTTTCTGTTAACAAAATGCTTACTGCTGAATGCTTTAAGTCTAGAATGGAAAAAGGTTTATCTTTCCTTGAATTCAACTATATGTTAATGCAAGGTTACGATTTCTTAAAATTATACCAAGATTACGGCGTAAAACTTCAACTTGGTGGTGACGATCAATGGAGTAATATGCTTGCAGGTGCAAACCTTATCCGTAAAAAAGAAAGTCAACCTGCATTTGCTATGACGTTTACTTTATTATTGACTAGTGAAGGCAAGAAAATGGGTAAAACCGCAAAGGGTGCTTTGTGGCTTGATGAAAACAAGACTACGCCTTATGAATTCTATCAATATTTCCGTAACGTTGAAGACGTTAAGGTAGAAGAATGTATGCGCCTTTTAACCTTTATGGAAATGGATGAAATTAAAGAACTTACTAAATATAACGACCAACGTATGAACGCTGCAAAAGAAAGACTTGCTTTTGAAGTTACTAAGCTTGTTCACGGCGAAGAAAAGGCGTTAGAAGCTCAACGTCAAGCACGCGCAGCTTTTGGTGGCGGTAACGCTGAAGATATGCTTACCATAGAAATCGATTCTAACGTTACTTTAGTTGCCGACCTTTTAATTGCGGCTGGTCAAGCTAAATCTAAAGGTGAAGCTAAGCGTCTTATTGAAGGTGGCGGTGTTTCTATCGATAGCACTAAAATTGCTAACCCCTTTGGCGAAATCCCCGCAGATTCTGTTGCAAAGGGCGAATTTATCTTGCATAAAGGTAAAAAAGTTCACTTAAAAGTTGTAATTAAGTAATGAATTCCGATTATTTTACACTTGCAAATCAATTTGAAGAAACTACCGTAATAGAGCGGTCTAAGTTTATTTGCAACGTAAAAAACGTAATCAATGAAGAAGACGCAAAGGATTTTGTGGAACAAATTCGCAAAATCCATTCTTTAGCAACCCATAATTGTTATGCTTATATTGCAGACGATAAGGGTTTGATTCAAAAATTTTCTGACGATGGCGAACCGCAGGGTACTGCAGGTATGCCGATGCTAGACGTATTAAAAAATAAAAAAATGTATAAAACCGTTGCGGTCGTAACACGTTATTTTGGCGGAAAAAAACTCGGTACGGGTGGGTTAGTGCGTGCTTACGGCGGCGCGGTTGATAGCGCCTTGAACAATGCCCAAATTTTGCATATGTTTAAGGCTGTTTTTTTATCGGTGGAAACTGACTACGACGGTTATGGTAAACTTCAAAGGCTTATTTTATCAAAGAATTTACCGTTAATTAATACTGATTTTAACAATGGTGTTAAGGTGGATTTCGTGGTTAAAAAGGTAGATTTTGATACATTTTCTTTAGAGTTTACCGATTATTTTAATGGAAAAGTTAATTTAAGCGTTGTTAATGAAGATTTTTATCCTTTTAAATAGAGTTTTAGGTGAATTATGCCAACAGTTACTTCAGTTACAGTACAAGTGAAAAATAAAAACCGTTGCAGTATTTTTGTGGACGGTGAATTTTTGTGCGGAATTCCAACTGAAGTTGCTGTTAAAAATAGACTTTCTAAAGGCTTAGAACTTTCAAAAGAACAACTTGATTTCATTTTAGAAGAAGGTATGCAACAAGAAGCCTTTGATAAGGGGCTAACCTACGTTTCTAAAAATCTTAAAACCAAAAAGCAAGTTAAAGACTATCTTTTGGGCAAAGGATACCCTGAAAAATCCGTTTGGGCGTGTGTTGATAAATTAAAAGAATACGGCTATATAGATGACGTTGCATATTCAAAAAGATTTATAGAAAGCACTAAAAACACCCAAGGCAAAAGGCTTATTGAATATAAATTAATGCAAAAAGGCGTTAAGAAAGAAGACATAGAAAAGGCGTTTTTGCAATTAGATATTACATTTGAATCAGAAGCCTTAAACGTTGCAAAAAAACATTTAAGAAACAAAGAAATTACTAAAGAAAATCTACAGAAAACCTATAGATATTTAATAGGTAAAGGTTTTTCTTACGAAGAAACTAGTAAGGCTATTTCTTATTTTAAGGAGATGGACTAATGGAAAGAATTTTATCCGTTTTAGAAATGAGAAACGCCGATAGCTACACTATTAACACCCTTGGTATTCCTAGTGAAATTTTGGTTGAACGTGCAGGGCAAGCTTTAGCCGAAGAAATTATTAAAAAGTTTCTTGGTGGTAGAGTGCTTTTTTGCGTGGGTAAGGGCAATAACGGTAATGATGGAAAAGTTGCAAGTCGCATTCTTTCACAAAAACACGGATTTAGCGTTGCTCTCTTTGACGTTGAAAAACCAGATTTTTCTTTATTTGATAATAAATTTGATATTATAGTCGACTGTGTTTTCGGTACGGGATTAAATAAAGAAGTAACGGGCGATTATAAAAAAATTATTAATCTTATTAACGAAAGCAATGCAAAAATTGTTGCTTGCGATATCCCAAGCGGGCTTAACGGTGATAACGGTTTATCTATGGGCGCGTGTGTGAAGGCCGATTTAACCGTTGCTATACAAGAGTATAAAACGGGCTATTTCTTAAACGACGGACCCGATTATTGTGGTGAAATTATTAAAAAAGATATTGGTATAAGTATTTGGGGGGATTATTTTGTAAATCGTTTGCAAAATGCTGATGTTTCCACCTTATTTTATGTCAGAAATAAAAACGTTAATAAAGGCAATTTTGGCAAAACTGCAATAGTTGGTGGCAGTAAAAATTTCCCTGGTAGCGTGCTTATTTCATCACTAGGGTTATCTGCCTTAAAAATGGGTACGGGGTATGTAACTTTAGTTGTGCCTAACTGTATATATAACGCCGTTGCAGGAAAAGTTCCAGAGTGCATTATCAACGTTTTCAATGATAACGGCAATTCTATAGTTTTTGATAAAATTGCTCTAGATAGTTTGCTTAAATATGATTATATCGCGTTTGGTATGGGTGCTACCGTATCTGATGACGTATATAGTTGCATTAAATATTTATTGTCTAATTATAAAGGCAAGTTACTTTTAGATGCTGACGCACTTAATTCTTTGGCAAAATATGGGGTAGACGTGTTGTTAGCGAAATCTTGCAACGTTGTTTTAACCCCACATATTGCTGAATTTGCAAGGCTTTTAGGCGTTGATAAATCCGTTGTTATGCAAAACCCGATTAATTTAGCAAAGGAATTTGCTGAAAAATACGGCGTAACCCTTGTTCTAAAGAGTGCTACCACGGTTATTACTGACGGCAACACGGTTTATCTTAATACAACGGGCAATTCTTCACTTGCTAAAGGTGGTAGTGGCGATTTGCTTAGTGGTATTACCGCAGGACTTTTAGCAAGAAATAATAACGTTACTTTTACCTGTGCTTGTGCATCTTATTTAATGGGGCTTGCTAGCGAAATTGCAACAAAAAACGGCAACGAATATACCGTTACCGCAACTGACGTTATAAATGCTTTGCCACAAGCAATTAATTCCTTGTAAACCTGCTATTTTGCTTGTGTTGTTAAAAGTTAAATTGAGTATTGTAGAATCCCGAATCCGTTTGTAATTAAAGTGTAAACCGCATAAACGTTTAACGCAATTAAAACAGGCATTAAAACCATCATTACAATACTTTTAAGTCGATATTTAAAGATAAACATAAATATAAAAATACCCGTTGCTCCGCCTAAAAATGCGGTAAAAAGCAACTTGCCGTCGCTAATGGCAATACTTTCTTCATCACCGTTTAATCGGCCTTTCTTTTGAAAGTGAAGAATTAGTATTCCATAGAAGTTTATGGCTATAAGGTATACGATTGTAAGGATATACACAATTTGTGGCATAATTCACCGTATAATTATTGTGTGCATATCGTTTAATTTTATAAATTTTCTTGTCAAAATTATTGTATTTATGGTACAATATAAAAAAATATAGGGGTAAAACTATGAAATGTATGTTTTGTGGCTGTCTTGACAGCAAGGTAATTGACTCTCGTTCTGCAGAAGACGGCACAATTATTCGTCGTCGTAGAGAATGTACAAACTGTGGTAAACGTTTCACTACTTACGAAACGGTTGAAAGCACGCCTATCTTCGTTATTAAAAGTAACGGTGTTCGCCAAGCGTTTGATATCAATAAGATTAAAAACGGTATCATTAAAGCTTGTGAAAAACGCCCCGTTTCTGCTAGCGAAATAGATAAGCTCGTTGACGATATTCAAAAGAAGATTTACAATTCTCTTGCTCAAGAAGTTTCTAGCAAACAAGTGGGCGAAATGGTTTGTGAAGGCTTAAAGAAAATTGACGAAGTTGCATACGTTCGTTTTGCATCCGTTTATCGTTCGTTTACCGATACGTCTTCTTTTATGAAAGAACTTGAAAAAATGGTTAAAAAGGATTAATTTTTACTTATGAATAAATGGGATAAAAGATTTATGGACCTTGCGGAAACCGTTGCCGAATGGTCTAGTTGTTATCAAGAAAACAGACACGTTGGCGCAGTTGTCGTTAAAGATAAGCGTATATTAACCACCGGCTATAATGGTGCGCCTAGCGGTATTGAAAGTTGCGCTGAACGCGGTGTATGTTTGCGCCGTGAACGTAATATTGCAAGCGGTACAATGCAAGAAGTTTGCTACGCCGTTCACGCTGAACAAAACGCTATTATTCAAGCTGCAAAATTTGGTATCAGTTTAGAAGGTGCAACTATTTACGTTACTCACCAACCTTGCGTTATTTGCACGCGTATGATTTTGAACTCTGGTATAAAGAGAGTAATCTATAAAAACGGCTATCCCGATGAATTTGCGGTGGAATTGTTTAACAAGTCTGGCGTTGAATTAATAAAATATGCTGATTTAGAAAAATAATTGTTAAAAACACTTGCTAAAAAAATTTTTTTAATGTAAAATATACAAGCGTAATCAGTTCGCTTGTATTTTTTACGGCAGGTGATTGATGGTAAATTTAATAATTTATGGAGAGCTATCGAAGTGGTCATAACGAGTGCGTGTCTTTGGCGACAGCAATCGTAGTGGAACGGAGATTCAAACCGTTGTAAACGGTTTTCTGTAAATAAACGTTAATTAAATAAGTAAAGTTGGAGAGCTATCGAAGTGGTCATAACGAGGCGGTCTTGAAAACCGTTTGGGTGCAAGCCCACGGGGGTTCGAATCCCTCGCTCTCCGCCAAAAAAAGGACAGGTTAAATGCCTGTCTTTTTATTTGATATGAAAGTTGTTTCGTATAGTTTCGAACTAGGGCATAGCAATTGGTAGAAATCAGATATAAAAAATTTTTTAATTTTTTCCAAATATGACTAAAACTGTCATATTTCTAGCGCACAATTAAATCAACGATATAAAAGGAGCATATTTTATGATAACTAAAGAACAAGTTTGGAAGGGGTTACGATTAGAACTATCTTATGAAGAATTGGGAAAGATTGATCAATGTGGTAATTATGAAAGGGATGATTATTACGATTTTGATTTATTGATGAGTACTTTGTATAAAATGCTTAATAGAGAAATCGACTTCAAGCATTTTCTTAGTTGGTGTATTTTAATTGCAAACTGTTTTTCTTACATAAAATTTTCAAACAGCAAGTTAAATCACTTGTACTGTGATATTGGATGGTTTTTTGATGGTATTTCTTTTATGGATGAATACAATAAACTTCGACTTTTAGAATCTATTGCTATGTTAAAACACTATGATTATCTAGTAAATAAAGCTAAAAAGAAAACTAAAAAACCATTTACCACAAATGGTGTGGAAAGGATTTTATGTTTTGACCATGCTAATTGGAATTATGATTCATCGGTTTATAAAGTTATTATTAAGGATTATAATACTCAAGAATGGGAAATACGTTATTTTGATGATTATAATTTTGAATATGATGAAAATATTAATTATTCTTTTGTAGATGATACTGAGTTTGCAAATATTTTTTCCGAGTTTTATAACGAAAAAACTAAATGGAAGGAAATACATAATATGAATTTTTAACACAAATGTCTTACTGTTAAATTAACCTTAATGGTGTTTTTTGTTAAATAAATTCAATAAGGTAATTAAAATTTATTGATTTTTTAACTTAATTGTGGTATTATAATTATAGTTAAATAAATGCTATGACAAGAAAAAGTAAATTACACTTTGTTTTTTAGAGATAGGGCGGGTGGTGAAAGCCTTAAAGCAAAAGTAATTGAACCCATCTTAGAGCAGTGGCACAGAACACCGTTTTATTTTTTATAATCAACGGCAAAGTAAGTACTAACGGGTGCTCCCGTAATAGAGTGTCGGCAAAAAGCCGAGTGAGTGCGGATAATTTATCCGAATTTAGGTGGTAACACGGACACAAGTTCGCCCTAAACTAATGAAAGTTAGTTTAGGGTTTTTAATTTTTCAGCGGAGGTTTATATGAAATTAGAAAAATTGGTAGGTGAAAGATTTAAGGAAAGACCTGCGGATTGCACGGCAGATAGTCACGCGTTAATGGTACGCGGTGGCTATATGAAATACGTTGCAAACGGTATTTATTCTTCTTATATGCCATTAAAGAGAATTACGCGCAAAATCGAACAAATTTTACGTGAAGAAATGGATAAAATCGACGGGCAAGAAGTTCAATTCCCCGTGGTAATGCCCGCAAGCCTTTGGAACGAATCTGGCAGATATGAAAGTATCGGTAAAGAACTTGTTCGTTTTGAAGATAGAAACGAAAGCCCGCTTGTTCTTGGTATGACTCACGAAGAAGCTGCCGTTCAACTTGTAAGAGATTACGCGCAAAGCTATAATAAATATCCTTTTATGATATATCAAATTCAAACGAAATTCCGTGATGAGGCAAGACCTAAAACGGGTCTTATTCGCGTTAGGGAATTTACGATGAAAGACGCTTATTCTTTCCATACAAGCCAAAAAGATTTAGAAGAATATTATAATAAATGTCATAAGGCTTACGAAAGAATTTTTGCAAGGGCAGGGATACCACAAGTTATTTCAGTTGCATCAGACTCTGGTATGATGGGTGGTAGCATTTCACACGAATTTAT
Organism: Clostridia bacterium; assembly: GCA_017465145.1. Classification (GTDB taxonomy): domain Bacteria; phylum Bacillota; class Clostridia; order Christensenellales; family Borkfalkiaceae; genus UBA1259. Next base: position 72,450 of record JAFTWU010000017.1, read on the forward strand.
GCTTTTAACCGATATTGGCGAAGATTCTATTGCAATTTGCCCTGAATGTGATTACCGCGCTAATATGGAAGCAGCTGAAAGCATTATAGAATATAAAAGAACTAGTGAATCTGAAGAATTAAAACTTGTAAGCACGCCTAACCAACACACTATTGAAGAAGTTTGCACTTTCTTAAATGCTGACCCCTTAAATTCTTGCAAGGCGGTAGTTTACCAAAGAAATTCTGACGATAAGTATATCGTAATTTTCTTGCGTGGCGATTTAGAAATTAACGAAACTAAAGTTAAAAATTATTTAGGTTTTGATATTCACCCCGCAACTATAACTGAAGATTGTGGTTTAAATGCTGGTTTTATTGGTCCTGTAAACTTAAAAGGCGACTTTATCGTTCTATACGATAATTCAATTAAGGGTGTTAACAATTTAGTATGTGGGGCAAACGTTACCGATTATCACTATACGGGTTTAGATATGGATAGAGACGTTCCTAACGCTGAATTCCACGATTTTGCAAAAATTCAAGAAGGTGGAATTTGTCCCCGTTGTGGTAAGCACACTATTACCATTTCACGCGGTATTGAAGTTGGCAACATTTTCCAACTTGGCACAAAGTATACTAAATCTATGAATATGACCTATCTAGATGCAGAAGGCAACTTACAATATCCTATTATGGGTTGTTACGGTATTGGCGTTGGTCGTCTTGCCGCTGCAATTTGTGAAGTTTGCCACGACGATTACGGTCCTATTTGGCCTAAAGCTATTGCGCCATATCAAATTCATTTATGTGCAGTTCGTTCTGATAATCCGGAAGTTAAAGCATATGCCGATAAATTATACGAAGATTTGCTTGCAAAGGGCATAGAAGTAATTTACGACGATAGAAACGTTAGTGCGGGCATTATGTTTGCAGACGCCGACCTTTTGGGCGTTCCTGTAAGGGTTATAGTTAGTCCTAGAAATATTGCTCAAGGCGTCGTAGAAATTAAAGCAAGGGATAAGAGTTTTGCGCTAAACGTTGAAATGAAAGATGCTTTAGAAAAAATTATTGAACTTGCATAGCATTTAATTGTAAATTAATAAAAAGTAGAGCGGAGCTTTTCCGCTCTTTTGTTTTTATTGAAAATTTCTAATATTTTTATAAGTGATTATGTCAGATATAACAATATTATGCGTCGCTATATAGTGTGTTTTTAAAACGTGCATAAAACAATATATAGTATTTTTTTAGAAAATTTTTAATTAACCACTTGCAACCTAAAAATGATTGTGATATAATCTCCGTATAAATTTTTTTACAAAGGAGTGTTTCTTTATGAGCAAGTTTGCAAAGGCTTTAGGCTTTGATGCCGAAGCAAAACAAACAAGTGTCAGAACGGAACTCATTGCAGGTATCGTTACCTTCCTAGCAATGGCTTACATTTTGACGGTTAACCCTAACCAAATTTTTGGCTCATCGGCTAGCGTTTATTGGGCATCTTCGTTTATAGCTACGGCATTGGGCGCTATTATTGGTACGCTTTTAATGGCTTTCGTTGCTAAAATGCCTTTAGCGCAAGCATCAGGTATGGGTCTTAACTCAATGGTTGGTGGTTTGATTGGTGGTACTGCTGGTTATGCAAGTGCGTTTACTCCCGGTCAAGCTTTCTTCTTAGTTTTAATCTCAGGTGTTCTATTCTTATTGTTAACCTTGGTTAAAATTAAAGGTAAATCTTTCCGTGAATTAGTATTCGACGGTATGCCTGTTTCAGTAAGAAGTGCTATTGCAGTTGGTATTGGTTTATTTATTGCCTTTATCGGTATGCAAAATGCTGGTGTTATCGTTACCAATAACTTCACTCAAGTTGGTTTCGTTGACTTTACTAACTGGGGTAACCAAGTTGTTAACAACGGTGTTATCGTTTGGGACGAAGCTACTGGTATGGGTTCTGTTATTGGTGTTGCTAAGGTTGCTTTCCCAGCTGCTAAAACTGCTATCGTTGCTCTTGTTGGTTTATTCCTTATTGCAATACTTGATAAGTTTAAGGTAAAAGGCTCTATTATTATAGGTATTTTCGGCGCAGCCCTTATTGGTATTCCTTTAGGTGTTACCGACCTTTCAATCTTAAAAGGTGAAGGCGCTATCACTTGGAAATTCTGGGAAAACTTTGGCAACTTCTTCTCTGCAGGTGAAACCAGCGTATTCGGTTCATTCGTAGACGTATTTACTAAAGACGGACTTCTTCCTGAAGGCGTATCTGTATTTAGCATCATCATGATTGTTATCACCATGTGTATGATTGATATGTTTGATACTATGGGTACAATCGTTGGTTGCTGTGGTGGTAACAGAATTTTATCTGATGAAAACAACAAACCCCATAATTATGATAAGATTATGATTTGTGACTCTATCGCAACTTGCACGGGCGCTATGCTTGGTACTTCTACCGTTACTACTTTCGTAGAATCTGGTGCTGGCGTTTCTGCTGGTGGTAGAACCGGTCTTACCGCTTTAACTACTGCTGGTATGTTCTTCTTAGCAATGTTTGCACTTCCCTTATTTGCAGCTATTCCTTCTGCAGCTGCTGCATCTGCACTTATTTACGTAGGTGTATTGATGATGAAGAACAACATTAAGAGTGTAGATTTCAGCAACGCTATCAATGCTACTTCTGCTTTCTTAACTATCGCTGTTATGGTTCTTTCTTACTCTATCACTAAGGGTATCGGTATCGGTCTTCTTTCTTACACGCTTATGTCTATTATTTTCTACCTTGTAGATTTAATTAGATATGCTATCACCAAGAAAGAAAAACCCGTTTGGAACGTTTCAGTTATCGCAATTGTAGTTTCTGTGCTATTTGCCGTTTACTTCTTCGTTCCCGCAACGCTTTTCTAAAAAATAAGTTATTATAACGATTGAAAACCCACGCGAAATCGCGTGGGTTTTTTATTTTTAAATTTCAAAAATTTATAGCATTATAAATTAATTTTTTTATAAAATATTTTAATTTTCAGTATGGGAATACTCGACTGCTAAAAACGGACATTAAAATTAAAAAAATGTTCTATTTCAGTATTGACTTAATCGTTTTGTTGTCTTAAAATTATTATAATAGTGTTATTATGCATACGTGCGCGTATACGTTCATTTTTGTGTTTAACAAAAAAAACTAAATTAGCGGTGTTGATAACTGCTGATAATTAACGCAAATTAGTGCATATTAAAACTAATTAACATTTTTGTAAATCTATTTTTTGGGGGCATTATGCATACTAAAAAAATTAAAAGTGTACTTGTTTCTTTGCTTAGCGCTGGTCTAGTATTCGGCAGTATGTCGGTACTAGGTTTTGCTACGGCTAAAAACGATTCTGCACTTGCTGTAAACGAAACTGCGCCTATTAACGCGTATATGTTTGAAGACGCTATAACCGTCAACGGTTCTTTAAGTGAACCCGCATGGTATATAGACCAAACTCTTACTGCGCTTGCAGGCGAAGATGCTCCAACCGCATCAGTTGGTTATTTGTGGGACACCGAAAAACTTTATATCGGTATTTTGCAAAATAATGCTGAAACGGTTGAATTTAAGGTTAACGGCGTTCAAGCGGTTTATAACGTTTCAACTAATGCACTTACTACTAACGATTTAACGGCAACTGTTGTTAAAAGTGGTAACGCCATTGAAATTTCCGTTCCATTTTCTGCTAGCAATCTAACTGTTGATAACTTTAACGTAAAAGTTCCGGTTGAAATTAAACTTTCAAACGCAACGGGTTCTGTTTCAACTGATGCTGATAACCAAGTTTCCTTAAACGGTGGCTCAATTTATATTGCCGATTCTTGTATCGACTATGCAAGTAAAGGATATACCGACGTGAAGAGCGGTGCCGTTGCTGGTGTTGTTCAAGGAGAAGGCTCTTACGTATTGTCTACGCTAGAAACTACTTCTTCCGTTGGGCTTCGTAAAACGCCAACTTTCCCAAGCGGTAACTTAGATTATATTTTCAACCTTAAGATAAACGAACTTCCCTACGTTAACGATATGTTTGCATATCGCGGTTTTTTCTTTAACGCGTGGGGTTATTTAGAAGAATCAGGTTTTTCTTTAACCAAAGGTTTTGACAATAAAATTTACGCTAATATTCTTTTCGGCAGATATTCTGGTGGTGGTGGCTATGGTTGGGACCCACTTTGTAAGCAAATTCCCACTTCAATTCAAGAAGGCGACACCGTTAATATCCATTTAGTATATACGGGTGAAAAGACCAATAGCGGTAATTCTGATATCGACCTTATTATCAACGGTCATTATATTCACACTTTCAAAGACGTTAAGTGTGAAAACCCACAATGGAAACAACAATTTGATTTATGTGTTTCAAACGGTAACAGTAAATCTGGCAAGGCAGACGTTGAAATTTTAGATTTTATGGTAATTCGCCCTGCTTATGAAAATGCCGTTCAAATTGCTAACTCACTCTTTAATGAAAAAATTCCTTTTGAAGTTTTTGGTGGCGATAACACTAAAGAAAATCGTGTTATGAGCGATTTAAATCTTCCTTCTACCGTAAAACTTCCCGTTTTCGATAGTGACGTTGCCGTTGCTTGGACAAGCAACCGTACCGACGTTTTATCTAATACCGGTGCAATAGTAAATCGCAAGATTACGGCAGAAAAGGTTAAACTTACCGCGTCAATCGTTTTAGGCGGTAAAAAATATACGCATACCTATAATATCGTAGTGTCAGGTTTTGATGCTGACGGTAAAGTTATGTTCTTAGAAGACGACCTTGACCCATATACCGGTGCGCTTTTAGAAAAGGGTAATACCGACGTTATCGTTTTCGATAAGGGCTTAAATAGTATTGGTTACGACCAAGGCTCTAAAAAAGAATTTAATGAAATTCTATTAACTGATACCGATAAATTATCACGTATCGAAAAAGAAGACCTTTCTATCTATGTAAGTGACGATAACGTTACTTATACAAGACTTAAAGATTGGTTGTTCTTCCGCACCGATGCAGGTATAATCATTTCAAATATTAATGCAAATTGCCGTTACGTTAAAGTTCATTGCCATTTAGAAAACGATGAATTCGCAGGCTTTAGCGCACCCCAACAAGAAATGTTAAAAGTTTATAAAAACGATAGTCTTGCTGGTAACAACGGCGGCACGTTTACGAAACTTGCAACTATTACTTCTGAAGTAGCAGATAAAACTGATACGGACGTTGTAACTTATATTTCATTTGAAACTTTAAGTGCTAAATTCTTAAATTGTCGTTCTGATTACGCTGACGTTAGATTTGTAATGGGCGATAAGTTGTTACCACATTACTTTGACGGTGAAGGTTTCTATATTCGCGTATTAGAAACAACCGCTGGCGAAGAAATTTCTATCGACGTTTACGGCGCAAACGAAAATGCAATTTCTATAAGCAATATGGAAGGCGTTTTTGATGCTGTATACGGCAATAAAACGGTATATAAATTACAATTTGATAAATTCAACCACAATATCGCAGTTGGTACTGCGCCAAACGGTGACGTTTTAGCTATTGCAAACTGGATGGCGTCTATTGATAACTTGTTGTTAATTAGGTCAACTGACGGTGGTAGAACCTGGAGTGATAACTTCGTTGAAGTTTTAGATATGACCAACCCTGTTAACAATGGTAGAAACGAAGGTGGTGGTTTCTTAACTGATATGGAAGCCAACGGTGGCAACGGTAGAATTTTCTATTACTATTATATGGTTGTTAGCGGTAAGCCCACTTATGCTCACATTATTTATAGTGATGATAACGGTTATAATTGGTCAGACCCATTTGTTATTGATAGAACGACAAGTGGTAAGTTACAAAATGCATCTTCATACTCAGATGGTATCAAGGTTTCAGTTGCTGACGGTGAAGGCCCCAACGTTGACTACGTTTTCCCCGCAGCACATCAAGTAGAAGGAACTGTGTCTTTTGTTTCAACGTCAGTTTATTCAAAAGACGGTGGCAAGACTTGGTTGATAAGTGATTCTGAAATTAGTTATTACAGGGGCGATGAAGGTTACGAATCTGGTAATAGTGAATGTGCTATTGCAGAACTATCTAACGGTGATTTAAGAATTATCATGCGTTGTCAATATAAAGGCGTTTATTGGTATTCTACTTCACTTTCACATGACTACGGTGTAACTTGGGATGAAGACTCAACCTTAACCGATATCGCAGCGCCCAACACCATGCCTGTTCTTAAAAATGAAACTGACGGCAATATCGTTCTTATGTGGGGCGGTAACAACTATATGGGCGGTAGCTCTTATAGAAGATATCCTATGACACTTGCATATAGCGATGACGATGCTGAAACTTGGAAACAAAAGCTTAACTTGTTTAGCCAAACTTCTTTAGAAAAATATGGCGACGAAGCGTTTGGTCCTGACGGTAGTTTAGTAGTTCAACCTTCAATTACACAATCTAACTATCAAGGTTCTGATAGCGCATACGTTTCTTGGTGGAACTTCTGGTATGGTGATAGGGGTATTTTAATTGACGATTACCACGATATGCTTTACAAAACCAAAGGTGCTGCCGATGAATTTGAAACTAATAGTTCTAAATACGAAGGTTGGGTTGCCGTTTGGGGTAACGCATACGTTGTTAAAAACGTTGCTAAATCTGGTAACGGTTCGTTAAGAATTGACGATATCGGCACAAATCAAAGAGGACGTGCAAATCGCAGTATCCCAGCGTTAACTAAAGGCTCTATCTCATTTGATATTTCATTTGATAAGCTTGATAGCGGTTTCTTGCTAGAACTTAAATCTGCTTACGTTGATAATTCAGATTTTGGTAATATGATTTCCGTTAAGATTTCTCCTGCGGGTGACGTTAGAGATATTAACCCCGAAACAGGCGTTGAAACGTCTCTTGGCAGAGTTGACATTAGCGGTTGGACAAACGTTACGGTTAACTTCGATATGCCTAACCATACCGCAGAAATTTTAATTAATGGTGTTAAGGTTGGCAACTTATCAGTTAATACCGATGCTCAATGGGGCACGAGTATTACTAACGTAAATCTTTGTGATTCAGGCTATGCTGGAAATCAAATGATTGCTTACGTTGATAACTTTATTGCTTATAACGGCATTACTTTAATGAACGATAAGGCAAACGCTTGGACGGTTGCCTAATCGTTAAAAAACTTATACATTATATATTCCTTGTTTTTTTAGAGGTTATTATGAAAAAACTTAAATACGTTTTAATGCTAGCAATAATTGGTATTCTTTCTATCGGTATTGGTTTTGGCTGTTCAAAAACCCCGCCAACTCCACCGACTCCACCGGTTACCGTAGAAGGCTTTACCGTTAAACCGTCTATCACCGTAGACTTTGCTTTTGGTGAAGACAGTGCACTTGTATTCACTTATGATTTTATTGAAGACATAACGGTTATTACCGATAGTTTAGGTAATGAATACGACGCTGAAGATTTAACTATTAAAGTATTAGATAGTGAAAATCAAGAGGTTGAACTAAACGGTTATTTCTTTACCGCTACCGACGTTAACGGTTATACTGTTAGATTTACCTTAACCACGCTAGACGGCTCTGTATTCGTTGAAGAAGGTGACGTCCTTATCCGTACTGAATCTAACGCTTTGGTTAACGGTATTAGAAGTGACGCTACTTTAGATTTAGGTATTACTAACGTTACCGACATAAAGGTATATCAATATATCTTAAAGGATAACGGCTCAAACTTAACTCTTAAAGATGTTAACGGCGAAGACTTTACCATTAAAGCTGTTCAAGAAGACGTTACTGATTTATACGCTAGCGCAGTTAATAAAACTAGCGGTATCGTAGATACTACTGTTTTTGATGGTATTTATCGTATAGACGCTATAAGTGATTTGTCTAAAAAGCACGTTTATTTTGAACAAAAGCAAAACGATACTTTTGTTTGGAATAACGTTGCTAAAAAAGGTAGCGTTGGCTTAGCTGGTTTCTGGGCTGACGGTTTAATTAATAAACCCGGTACAGTAGAAGTTGTAAATAGTTTCGACCCTATCGTTGCAGGCAGAGACGGTAACTATTTCTCTTATACTTCTACCTTTGAAGATGCCGATGCAACTATCGGTTACGGTTTTAACCTTAAGTTATATCCTGTTCACACAAAAGAATATTACGAAAGCTTTGGCGCGGCAAAAGTTATAATGGATTTCTATTATACTTTTGACGAATCTACTACTGATATCGGTGCAAAAGTTTTCCGTACAGGTGAAGGTTTCTATGAATTAAGGGGCAACAATACGTTAGATTGTCCTAATATGTGGTCTTCAGGCACGGCGTCTAATAGAGAAGATACCCACGCGTTTGATTTAACTCTATTGTTAGAAAAATGGGATACCATACTTCGCACGGACGGTTTAGGCGGTGGCTTTATCGGTTACTTGGGTGGCCCAGATAACATTTCTTCTTATAACGGCAAGTTTACTGCATACTTTGGTAACCTTCATATCGTAGGCGACAAAACTTATAAAATTGAACATTATTTTGAAAATGAAACCACGGGCGAATACGATTTAATCAGTTTTGAAGAAATTACCGCTGATGAAAACATTACGGCAAATTACGTTCAACTTGCTGACACCATAGGTTATGAATTCTATTCTGAACACGCTGATAGTGTATTATCTGGTGTAAACGACGGCTCTTTAGTTCTTAAAGGTTACTACAGAATTAGTGGCTCTTCTGATGAAAATAAGGGCGTTATTTACGACGATTCATTTAATTTCAACGGTCTTGCATATAATACATTTACTTTAAAACAATACGTTATTAGAGCAGACGGCGACGTTGACCTTGGTGACGGCGTTAAAGGTGTCGCTGTAGACGTTACTTCTGCATACGCAAATATCGTTGACTTTAACGAAGGTGTAGTTGACCTTTCTAAGTTAGACGGTGTGTTTGCTTTAACCGTAAGCAATGGTAGCAGAGATTACACTATCACGTTTGAACGTATAGTTAAAGGCGTTATTACTTGGAATAACGTAGCAAACGTTGCTGGCGCAGGTGTTTCTGGTCTATATGAAAACACCGCTTATAACGGCAACGGTACGTTAGGCGTTGCAGACGCTTCTGCACTTAACAACAACCATAAATATTATGATGAAAATACCAACTATTTCGTATTTACGTCTAACTTTGCGGGTGAAAAGACTTCAGTTAGCGGTCAAAACGGCTTTAACTTAAAACTTTATCCCGTTCATACAAAAGCATATTATCAAGCAATCTTAGATACCACCGACGTTACTTTCTTAATGCGTTATTATATTGCGTTGAACGATGCGGGCGCACCTTCTAACGACCAATTCAGTTTCTATGCAAATATGGGTTATAACGACCTTAACCAAGTAACTTATGATGATATTAACTGTTGGGGTAACGACGTTTCTGACGCTGACGTTACTTCAAGATTCCGCACGGGCACGATAACCCTTTCTCAACTTCTTGCAAATTGGGATAACGTTATAAGTGCTGATATGGGCGGTGGTTTCTTAGGTTATAGCGAACTTGATACAAACTCTTCATACGAAGGTTCATTTAGCGTTTACTTCGGTAACCTAATGGCTATCAGTAACGCTCAATATAAGATTGAAAAATACTTTGAATATCCTGATGGCATTGGCTATTATTATTTAAGTGATACTAGCCCCGTTTATGCTTACGCTCCTTACGGCGAACTCGTAGAATTTGCACCGGAATCTTTCGTTGATTATAGATTTGCTGAAAATCACGCAGATAACGTTTTATCAGGTGTTAACGACGGTACTTTAGTTCTTAAAGTTTACTATGAATATTATTTAGAAAACACCAACTATACCGTAAACGTTTACCTTGAAAACGATGCAGGTGAATTCGTTCTTGATAAGGGCTATTCTTACGTTACAAGCGGTCCCTTCATGCAAACCGTTTCGTATACTCCTATCACTATTTTAGGTTATACCTATGACGAAGACCACGACGGTGCGGTTGTATCTGGCTTAAATAGATATCAACTTGTATTAAACGTTTACTATGAAAGAGACCCAGAATGGACGCTTACTCAACAAGTTCTTGGCGGTGTTCAAACTGCAGACACCTTGCAACTTGAAGCAAACAATATTGAAGAAATTACTATTACTCAATACGTATTGCGCGATGGTGGTTCTCAATTAACGTTAAAGAAAGCAAACGGTGATGATTATACCGTAAATGCTTACGCTATCGACGTTACCGACACCTATAAGAACTTTGTAAATCTTGAAACGGGCTTAGTTGATACTTCTTCATTAAGCGGTATCTTTACAATTACCGTTATCGGCAATAAGGTAAGACAAGAAGTTACCTTTGAACAAGGTAAGTTAGACGAATTCGTATGGAACAATTTAGACGTAGTAAACTCTTACAATATTAGAGATAAGTGGAGTGATAACTATAATGGTACCGGTACTTTTGGTGCTGCTGATAGTAGCGATTCAATTTTAGCAGGTCGCGACGGCAACTACTTCTTATTCAACGGTGATTCTGCAGACGGCAGACATTGGGGCTTAAAAGTATATCCCGTACACTCTATCGAATACTATAAAGCAATTCTTGCTATTAACGGCGATTACGAATTTGCATTTGATTTCTATTACAAGGCCGAAGGTTACACAAGTACTAACAGTGACTTTATAAACTTCCATAGTCACATTTACCCAGGCGAAAGTCAAGCAAGAATTAATACTCTTCCTGCTGAAACTTGGAATTCTTCTACTTCAGTTTCGTTACAAACCTTCGTTGATAATTGGCAATTTGCTACAAGCAGTAAGGTTTCTAGCACGGGTTACTTCTTAGGAATGAGAAACCTTAACGTAACGGGTAAATATAGTGTATACTTTGGTAACTTTAGATTAACCAAAGCAAGCTATACTGTAGAATATTATCTAGATGGAAACCTTGATGAAACCTATAGTGAAAATATCGTTGCTAATCTAGGTGCTCAAGTTAGCGTAACCGAAATGCCTTATATCCAAGGTTATGAATATGATTCTGCAAACGCTAACAACGTTCTAAGCGGTGTTAACAACGGTACGTTAAAACTTAAACTTTACTATAACGCTGTTAACGAAAACGTTATTTATATTAATGGCGTTAATACTTCAAGCACTATTGATCTTGGCATTACGAATATTGAAAACGTTTCTATAACGCAATACGTTGTAAAGGCAAATGGTAGTGACCTCGTTCTTAAAGGCGCTAACGGTAATGACTTTACTATTAAAGCATCTGGCATAGACGTTTCTAGCACGTATACAAGTGCGATTAACTTAGAAACGGGTATCGTTGATACAACCAACCTTGACGGTATATTCTGCATTAAAGCAGGTAGTGGTGTTAACAGGGCAACCGTTTACGTTGAACAAGCACACGACGGCGTATTCGTTTGGAACAATATTAAAGAATCGGGCGATACTTTCGTTGGTGCTGATTTTACCGGTGTTTACGGTGCATCTCCCTACACGGGCAACGCTACTTTAACCATGATTGACGGCGATGACGACGCTATGATTGAAGGTAAAGAAGGCTTGTACTACAAGACTGTAATAAATAAGGGAAATGCTGGTACGGAAAATACCGCTCCTGGTGTTCGTATTTATCCTGTTCACACCTCTTCTTACTACACGACTTATTGGTACAATGCAGATGTTGACGTATCATTCTATTATGCAGGTGATGATACCGCATCTAACGAATACATGTGGATTAAAGTCGGTGCATACATGAACGACGAAACTGCTGTAAGTGATGGCAGTAACTACATGCATAATAAAGACGGTCAATGGTTAACGCGTAGCTTTACTATTAACGAATCTGCTTATAATAGAGCGATAACCAATGACGGCGGTTACCTTGGCAGAATTATCCAAACGTTTAGAAACGTTGATGGTATTAAAACCGAAAACTTTGTTCTATACTTTGGTGGTATTACGTCTAGTGATAACCAATCTCAATATAAAGTTGAAGTTTACACCAACAAGACGGGCGAATTCGTAGAAGATGAAACCTTATCTTACTACGTTACCGCACCATATAACGAAAACGTAACTTTCGTTCCCGTTGAATTTGAAAAACACACTTATTTAGCTGGTCAAACGGGTGAAGTTGTAAGTGGTGTAAATGACGGCACTCTTGTTCTTAAAGTTTACTATAAATATTTTGAAGAAAACGAAGTTGTATATCTAAACGGTGTAAGATTTGATTCTTCCCTTGATTTAGGTTTAAGAAATATCGCTAGTGTTTCTGTTAAGCAATATATCGTTAAACCCACTACTTCAACTTTAACCATTAAAGACACTAACGGTGAAGATTTCACCGTTAACGCTGAAGCTGTTGACGTAACTAGCACTTATTCTTCATATATTGATAAAGCAACAGGTATCGTTGATACTTCTAAATTCGATGGTATTTACTGCTTAAATGCTGATACCGACACTAAGCGTGTAACCGTATTCTTTGAACAAGCGGTTATGGATGTATTCACTTGGAACAATATTAAAGAAACAGGTAGCAACTTTATTGGTGCTGAATACACAGGTGCATACGGTACGTCAAATTATACGGGTGACGGCGTTCTTTCTATCGTAGATAGTTCAAGCGACGCGTTACTTGAAGGCAAAACAGGTTTATATTGGAAGAGTGAATCTTCAATGCCCACTCACGGTGTAGAAACTGAGGCTCCCGGTATCCGCGTATATCCCGTTCATACCTTTAACTATTACGATTCTTATTGGCACAATGCAACCGTTTCAGTAAACTTTATGTATATCGGTGATGATGTTGCAGGTAACGAATCTATTAGGGCAAAAGCCGGCTTATATATGGATGACGCTAACTATATCGTTATTGACGATTCATCTACTTATAAGTGGAAGAAAGATAATACTTGGCTTACCGAAACTTTTGTTATCGATAGTAACGCTTATGCAAGAGCAACTACCAACAATACTGAATACGGTAGATTATTGCAAATGGGCAGACAAACCAACGAAATGCTTGGTGAAAACTTAACGGTTTACGTTGGTGGTTTAACCTCCGCTCAAATGCAAACCGCATATAAGGTTGAAATTTATACCAACTCTACGGGCGATTATGCCGTTGATGAAACCCTTTCTTACTATGCAACGGGTGTTTATAACGAAACCGTTTCTATCGTACCTAACGAAATTTATACCTATATTTATCAAGCTGGTTACGAAGGTGAAGTTCTTTCTGGTGTAAACGATGGTGATTTGATTCTTAAAGTTTACTATGCAAAAGACCCATATACTAGAAGTTTCCAAACGATAGAAGGTTTACGTAGTGAATCAACCTTACAATTACCTTTCGATACCGTTGATTCCTTCACCCTAAAACAATACGTTATTAGACAAGACGGTGATGACTTAACCATACTTAATAAATACGGTTTACAAGAAACCTTAAAGGTTAAGTCAGTTGACGTTACAACCACTTATGCAGACGTTGTTGATAAGACCACGGGTATAGTAAATACCGCTGCATTAGACGGTTTGTTTACCTTAACCGCAATTTCTGGTAACTTAATGCACACCGTAACGTTTGAACAATACGTTGAAAATCAATTTACTTGGAATAATATAGTTGCTGAAAATGCTGCTGCCACTACTACCGCATACGTTGGTTGCTACGGCGATACCGCTTATACGGGTGATGGCGTTGCAAGTGTTGAAACTTCTGCAACTGACGCCGTTTTAGACGGTATGACGGGCACTTATTGGAAGTCTGTTTCTTCAGCTCCTACAAATAACGTAGATGCTGAAACTGTTGGCTTGCGTGTATTCCCGGTTCACACCTTTGAATACTATTCAAGAAAATGGCACGACGCAACGGTTACCGTTAACTTCTATTATGCAGGTGACGAAACTGTTGGTAACGAACATATTTATATTCACGGCGGTGTATATCTTGACGTTGATGCTAACGTAAGTTCAATTTCAGGTGCATATAAGTGGAAAGGCGATAATAAGTGGCATAGTTCAACCTTCACGTTGAATAGCACGGCTTACTCTAGAGCAATTGCATCTACTGGTGTTCTAGGTCGTCTTGTTGGAACCTATCGTTCATATGAATTAAAGGGTGATAACTTAACTATTTACGTTGGTGGTTTAACTGCTGTGGCTGATGCTGATTACGGCGTTCTTGCAGGTAAAAAGATTTCAGTTTTAGGCGATAGCGTATCTTCATATCAAGGATATAGCAATAACGCCGTAAACTTTAACTCTACCATTGCTCAAAACAACGCTGGTTACGGTTCAGTAGGTTATGGTGGAGATTTAACGTCAGTTAACGATACTTGGTGGATGCAAACCATCAATAACGTTGGTGCGGACTTGCTTGTTAACAACTCTTCTGGTGGTGCTCGCGTTGGCTTAGACCGTTCTGATATTTACGGACCTGCAGCATATAGAGACGTTAGGGCTTTAGAACTTCACGACGATACTAATCCGTTAGATCCAGCTGATGAAGATTACGTTGTTGACCCCGACATCATTATGGTTTATATGGGCTTTAACGACCTTAATACTCAATGGTATACTGTAGGCACGTTTGAAGATATCAACTTTGATTCTTTAATTACTGATAATGGTGACGGCACCTATACTTATGCAGAACCCACGTGTTTTGCAGAAGCATACGCAGTAATGATGCATAAGATTATTACTAGATACAGTACGGCTGACTTGTTCGTTGGTAATATGCCTGCTGGTGCGTTCTGGGTAGATAGTGATCCTTCTGCATATAACGATGCTATTGAAAAACTTGCAAATAAGTTCGGTGCAACCGTTATTGATTTCAATTCTACGGAATTATCTGGCACAGGGTATACCACCTATACTTTCGACGGTATCCACCCGAAAGCAACGGGTATGACTATTATGGCTAATAAGGCAACTGAAACTTTACTTGCTAAATATTCTACTCAAGAATAATTAACTAAAATAAAAAGGCTTGGTTTTCCAAGCCTTTTTTGTTGCATTTTAACTCTTTTTATATCATTTTGTTGACTAATAAACGGCGTATGTGCTAAAGTTTATTCGATAAAAAGAAAAGTGTTTTACTTATGATTTATACCATAATTATTTGCGTAGTAACGTGTCTTTTAATGATTCTTGGCGTATTGTTTTTCCCTAAAATTAAACTTGGGAAAATCGTTCTTGATTCTTATTGGGTTGTAACGCTTATCGGCGCACTCATCTTAATAATAAGCGGTCTATGTGATATCAAACAAATTGGTAGCGCGTTAATTGCTGATACCGCAATTAATCCACTAAAAATTCTAGTTTTGTTTATTTCGATGACCATTTTATCCATTTTCCTAGATGAACTTGGATTTTTCCGCTATTTAGCAAACGCTATGCTTAAAAAAGCGGGTAAAGGTCAATTTAAGTTATTTTTATATCTTTATATTATAGTTTCCGTTTTAACAGTATTCACTTCTAACGATATTATAATTTTATCTTTCACACCGTTTATTTGTTATTTTGCTAAAAACGCTAAAATTAATCCTACACCGTATTTGGCGGCAGAATTCGTTGGGGCAAATACTTGGAGTATGATGATTATAATAGGTAACCCCACCAACATTTATTTAGCCACCGCTTACGGCATTGATTTTATGTCTTATCTTAAAGTTATGGCTCTGCCAACTTTGTGTGCGGGCGTTTTATCTTTTATTCTTTTATATTTAATGTTTCGCAAGACCTTAAAACAAGATATATCAGGTGCGCCTGAAGAGTGTGAAATTAAGGATAAACCCCTTTTAATAGTTGGTGTTATACATTTAGCCGTTTGCACAATTTTGCTTGCTATAGGCAGTTATATTAAGGTTGAAATGTGGCTTGTATCCGTTTGCGCGGTAGCAAGTTTATTTATTACGACCATGATTTTTGCAATTTGCAGAAAGAGAAAACCCTTTGTTTTATATCGTAGTATAAGACGCGCTCCTTTTCAATTAATTCCTTTCGTTCTTTCAATGTTCGTTATGATTTTTGCGCTTGAAAAGGTTGGAGTAACGGAAATTATTGCTAAATTCCTTGGCGAACAAGGCACGGTGTTTACTTATGGTTTTGCATCTTTCTTGTCGGCAAATTTAGTTAATAATATCCCTATGAGTGTGCTTTTTGCATCAATTATTCAAAACGTTGGGGCGGGCGTTACTATGTTAGCCGTTTATGCAACGATAATCGGCTCTAATTTAGGGGCACTATTAACGCCAATTGGTGCACTTGCAGATATTATGTGGAGCAATATTTTGGGTCACCACAAAGTAAAATTTGGCTTTTTAGACTTCTTGAAGATAGGCTTTTTGATAGCAATACCGTCACTTGCAACTGCCTGCGGTATTTTGCTTTTGATAATTTAATAAATAAATAATATAACGCCTCCAAGTTATCTTGGAGGCGTTTTTTTATAAACCTAATAATTCATCTGCTGACACGTCAAAAATTATGCATAATTGTCTAATGTCGTTTACACAAGGTTCGCTTAAGCATTGCTCCCAACTTGCAACTGCAGTAGGGGATTTATTTACTAATTTTGCTAATTCTTTTTGTGTAATTTTTAACTCAGAACGAAACTCTTTAATTTTTAAACCAATTTTATATTCCATATTAATATCATAACCTTTACTACTAAAATTTAGTTGACAATACTAAAAATTAGTAGTAAAATTAATAAAAAAGACAAGAGAGGGTAAAATTATGTATGAATTAGTTGGCTTGATTATAGGTGGAGCTATTGGTATAATACTTAATATTATTTTTTCTGCTATTACATCAACAACGGCAAGCCGTAATGGTAGGTCTGGTGCAGCGTGGGGTGTTTTGACATTTTTCTTTGGTGTGTCAATTCCTGTTTTGTTGTTACTATTAATTTCGCAAGAAATCCCTAGTTATAAAGATAAAAAAATTTATATAAAAGAAGATGAAAAATTGACCAAAATTTGTAATGGTCAACCTATGCCCACAACACCGCCTATAAGAAAAACAGTTAGTGAAAAATGGACGTGCCCTAAATGTGGAGAAGAAAATAATATTAATGCATTACATTGCATAAATTGTTTTGCAGACAAACCGAAATAAATTTTTTTAAGAACTCTATTAAAGAGTTCTTTTTTATTTTGTAAAAAATAGTGATTTTTACCACTAAATAGTGTATAATAAAGAAAAAAGATAGGTGAAAAATATGGCTGTAATACTTAATCCAGATAAAGAAATGGTTAAAATTGTTAAAGAAGGACTTAAAAGAACGGGCGGATATTGTCCTTGTAGGATAGCGCGCACCGAAGAATTTAAGTGTATTTGTAAGGAGTTTCGCGAACAGATGGCAGACCCTAATTTTGAAGGTTTTTGCCATTGTAAACTTTATTACAAGTCTAAGGAGAACTAAATGAGCGTAAAAGAAGAGTTTTTATCAATTTACGATACGTTTATAAAGCGTGAAGGCGCCGATAAGTTAAAAGAATATTTATTAAATTCCGATTTTTTCTTTGCACCCGCTAGTAGCAGGTTTCATTGTGCATATGAAGGTGGTTTATGCGAGCATAGTGTAAACACTTACAAACGACTTTTAAATGCCGTTAAAAACGAATTTGGCGAAAATTACAACAGCGTTTATAGTGATGAAACTATCGCAATTTGTGCGTTACTTCACGACGTTTGCAAAATTGATTTTTATAAGGTAGACTATCGTAACGTTAAAGAAAACGGCGAATGGGTGAAAAAGCCCTATTACGCGCGTGAAGAAGTTTTGCCATATGGACACGGCGAAAAATCAGTTTACATAATTTCAGGGTTTATTCGTTTAACCCGTGAAGAAGCAGTTGCAATTAATTGGCATATGGGTGGCTTTGATTCGCGCGTTAAAGGTGGCGATGGTTCCGTTAGTGAAGCGTATAATAAATTCCCACTTGCTGTTTTATTACATTTGGCGGATTTAACCGCTACTTATATCGACGAAAATCACGGCTTACAATTGTAATTTTTTCAATAATAAAAGTTGTCAAATTTTCTTTGACAACTTTTTTGTTATTTTGCTTTTATATTGACAAAGAGTCTTAATTAAAGTAAAATATAATATAGTGGTTTACGGTATTAATTTATATCAAACGGCTTTTTTAAAGAAAGTTTAGTAACTGGCGGAGACGGTTGCGCTATAAAAAGAAAAGCCCCAAGCATTTGTTTGCTTGAGACTTTTGGCAGGGTGGTGCGAATCGGGCGCAGCCCTTCGTAGTGAAACGGAGAAGTCAGTAACCGGCGGAGACGGTTGCGTTTATAAAAAGAAAGCCCCAAGCATTTGTTTGCTTGAGACTTTTGGCAGGGGAGACGCGACTCGAACACGCAACCGGCGGTTTTGGAGACCGCTGCTCTACCAATTGAGCCACTCCCCTAAAAACATTAAGATTATACAACAAATTACTTGTTTAGTCAAACATTTTAAGGTTAAAATAAATTAATTTGAGGTTATAAATGGAAAGAATTTATAAATTAGGCGTTATCGGTGCGGGGTTTATGTCATCAGCTATAATTGGTGGCATAATTTCAAGTGATTTTTTGCCCGCTGAAAGCATTATCGTTAGCGACGTAAACGATATTGCGCTAGAAAACATGTCAAAAAAAGGCGTTAACGTTACCAAAGATAATTTGGCACTTTGTAATAGTAGTGAATTCGTTCTTTTTGCCGTTAAGCCACAAAGTTTTTCTGCATTATCTAACGAAATTTGCGGTTGCAGTTGCGAAAAGTTTATTTCCATTATGGCTGGTTTAAAAAAAGAAAAAATTAAAAACGGTATAGGGAATTCAAACGTTAAAGTTGCAAGATGTATGCCGAACACCCCTTGTTCAATAGGTAAAGGTGCAGTTGCGGTTGATTTAAGTGATTTTAACGATGAAAACGATAAAAAATTCATTACGGGATTACTTTCTTCTTTTGCTAAAGTTGTTTCCGTTACTGAAGATAAACTTAACGCAGTTACGGGCATAAGTGGAAGTTCGCCCGCGTACTTTTATTTGTTTATCAAAGGTTTGGTTGACGCGGGGGTTAAATACGGTCTTTCATTTGAAGATGCAAAATCCCTTGCTACCGCCACGATGATTGGTGCGGGTGAAATGATTAATGCTAACCCCGATAAATCGCTTGACGACTTAATTAACGCCGTTTGCAGTAAAGGTGGCACTACTATAGAAGCGGTTAAAACCTTTAACGATAAAGGCTTAAGTGAAATTATTGATAGCGCCGTTGATGCTTGTGTAAAGCGTTCTGCCGAATTGGAGAATTTGTAATGAAAACGGTAGACATTTATACTGACGGTGCATGCAGTGGTAACCCCGGTGCTGGCGGCTATTGCGCAATTTTAATTTACGGTAATCAAGAAAAGGTTGTTAGTGGCTTTGAAAATGATACAACCAACAATAGAATGGAGCTTTTAGCCGTTATTAAGGGGCTAGAAGCCTTAAAAGAGAGTTGTAGTGTTAATTTATACAGCGACTCTCAATACGTGGTTGACGCCTTTAATAAAGGGTGGATACATTCTTGGATGCAAAACGGTTGGAAAACTTCAAATAAAAAAGAAGTTAAAAATATTGACCTTTGGCAAACGTTATTAGAACTTTGCACCAAGCATTTAGTAAGATTTATTAAGGTTGCGGGTCATAGTGATAATGAATACAACAACCGTTGCGATAAAATTGCCGTTAATGAATATAAAAAGGTTATAGAACAAGCAAAATAGCCCTTATTCTCTGCGCTTAAAGTGGATAAAAATTAACTGCCTTAATATAATAATATTATGGACAAAAAAAGGTCTTTAAGTTTATTAAAACAAATATTACAAATAATTGTTATTGCATTAATTGGTTGTGTGGGTATTGTTTTTTCTATTTTATACCTACAAACCTTTAATTCTGGTTTTTTTGCTAAGTATAATACCGTATGTATTGCCGTTGCTGTTTCAATAATTGCAATTTTAACCATTTTAGCAATAATTTTTAAGAGTATTTCTAAAGATTTTATTTATAAATTGTGTTTTTTGGTTATTACGTTTGTTGCCGTTGTCTTGCTAGGCTTATATGTTTTAACTAAAGTCGGTTTTTTTGAAGTTATAGATAGTGTTGAAACCCTGCGCGCTTATATTGAATCTTTCGGTAGCTGGGCTGTCGTATTATTTATATTATTACAGTTCTTACAAGTCGTTGTATTGCCTATACCTGCATTTTTAACGGTAGGGGCAGGGGTGTTGCTTTTTGGGGCGTTTGAAGGGGCAATTTATAGTTGTATAGGAATTATCGCAGGTTCTATCGTTGGATTTTTTATTGGTAGAGTATTTGGGTATAAAGTTGCAAGATGGCTTGTTGGCAAGGAAAGTCTTGATAAAGGCCTTAAAACGATAAAGGGCAAAGATAAAGTTGTTTTAACTTTTATGTTTTTATTTCCCTTTTTCCCCGACGACGTGTTGTGTTTCGTTGCGGGGCTAACTACGGTTAAAACGAAGTTCTTTTTGATAATGATTTTTATCACTAGGATTATTTCAATATTTGCATCTTGCTTTTCATTAAACAATAGTATAATCCCTTACGATACTTGGTGGGGAATACTTTTATGGGGAGTATTTATTGCCTTAACTATTGTAGCAACGATATTAATATATAAAAAAGGCGACAAAATCGAACTGTTTTTTAAGCGAATATTTAAACAAAAGAAAAAGTCAGTAAATAAAAAGTGATTTTACGCTTTGTTATGTCTGACATAATTGGTTTTTATGAAGATTTTTTTATCAAATGATGACGGTATAGATAGCAACGGTTTAATAAGTCTAGCAAAACAATTATCTAAAGATAACGATATGCTTATTGTTGCGCCAGACGGGAATAGGTCGGTTTGTTCTCACTCTTTAACCGTTAAAAAACCCATCACCATTTCTCCATGTGACAAGTTGTTTGGACAACCTACGTATAAAACTTCGGGTACACCGGCGGACTGTGTAAAAATTTTAGAACATCATTTTACTGATTTTAAGCCCGACGTTGTTGTTTCTGGAATAAATAAGGCGCACAATTTAGGTTCAGATATATTTTATTCCGGTACGGTTGCAATTGCGTATGAAGCGGCGTATTATGGATATATTGCTTTTGCTTTTTCCGCTTATTCATTAGGGGAAAGCCCTTTTGATGAATATTCGCCCTACGCGGAAAAGATTATTAACGCTCTTTTGCCTTATTCTGAACCTAGCACTATTTGGAACGTAAATTTCCCCGACGTTGACGTTAATATCAAGGACATAAAGATTACTAAACTTGGTAATCGCACCTACGATGATAAATACGTTTTTGTATGTGATGATAATTATCAATTAACAAGTACTGATATTAAATTTGACGATAAATCCTTACAAATAGAAGAAGATTACGATTTATATTGGATAAAAAATGGCTATATTACGGTTACACCTTTAGTGTTTGACCGTACTGACTACGCTAAATTAGAAGAGATAATAGATAAATGCATAAAGTTTTAATAATCGGCGGTGGCGCTGCGGGGCTTATGGCTGCATATTCTTGCGCTAAAAATGGAAATTTCGCTATTATAATTGAAAAAAACGAAAAACTAGGTAAAAAAATTTACATAACGGGTAAAGGTAGATGCAATTTAACCAACGATATTCCCGCAAACGAATTTTTAACTAACGTTGTTTCTAATCCTAAGTTTTTAATTGGCGCAATAAATAGGTTTTCACCAAAAAACACTATAGATTTATTTGAGGAATTAGGGCTTTCCTTAACGGTTGAAAGGGGGAACAGAGTTTTTCCGTCTAGCAATAAGGCAAGCGACGTAACTAAAACGCTTGAAAAAGCTATTAGAAATCTTGGCGTTGAAGTTATGCTAAACACTACGGTTAATTCTATAGTTTTAACTGAAATTGATGGTGTTACTACGGTTAAAGGCGTTAAAACTGACAACGGGTTTATTGAAGGCGATAGCGTTATCGTTTGTACGGGCGGTGTATCATATCCACTTACGGGTAGCACGGGCGACGGTTATAAATTTGCAAAGTCTGTTGGGCATAATATAGTTGAAGTTAAACCCGCTCTTTGTGGCATTTGTCTAAAGGGAAACGACTATTCCTTAATGCAAGGTTTAACCCTTAAAAACGTTTCGTTTTCTATAAAAAACAACCAAAAAATTATCTATAAAGATTTTGGCGAACTTTTATTTACTCATTTTGGTATATCTGGTCCCGTAGTTTTATCAGCATCTTCGGTAATAAATAGACTTGATTTTAATAATTTATCAGTTCATATTGATTTAAAACCTGCGCTAGACGAAGAAACTCTTCATAATAGGCTTTTAAGAGAATTTAAGGAAAATTATCTTAAAGATTTAGAAAACGTTATGCGCGCACTACTTCCAGAATCGCTTATCAACGTTGTTTTATCGCGTGCACAAGTTAAACGCTCTAAAAAATGCTGTGAAATTACCAAAGAAGAAAGGTCAAGGCTAGTTTCAACCCTTAAAAACCTTGATTTTAAGATTAAGGAGTTGCGCCCGATAGAAGAATCTATCGTAACTGCAGGTGGTGTAAACGTTAAAGACGTTAACCCTAAAACTATGGAAAGTAAACTAGTAAAAGGTTTATATTTTGCGGGCGAGGTTTTAGACGTAGATGCTTATACCGGTGGTTTTAACTTGCAAATCGCCTTTTCAACGGGGTATTGTGCGGGGCAAAACGTTTAATAATTAATAAAAATTAATTAATTTTAGCAAAAATTAAATAAAAATATATGATTTTACTTTTATAAGGAGTTTATTATGAGCAACATTTTTAATATCGCACTAGATGGTCCTTCTGGTAGTGGTAAAAGCACGATTGCAAAAAAATTATCTTCTAAACTTGATATTTTATATCTTGATACGGGGGCAATGTATAGGGCAACGGCATTAAAGGCATTAAGCCTAGGAATAGACACTTTTGATGCTGACGGCGTTTCAACTTTTATAGACGATATTGACCTTGAAATTAAGTATATCGACGGCACTCAACATACATATTTAGATGGCGAAGACGTTTCTGAAAGAATTAGAGAACCGCACGTTTCTATGGCGGCATCTAATATTTCAAGCTTAAAATGTGTTAGACTTAAAATGGTTGATATGCAAAGAAAAATTGCAAAAACTATGTCTTGCGTTTTAGATGGCAGGGATATTGGTTCTTACGTTTTGCCTGACGCTCAATTTAAATTTTACATAACTGCAAGCGTTGACGTTAGAGCGGATAGACGTTTTAAGGAATTAACGCTTAAAGGTCATAAGGTAGACTTTGAAGAATTGAAGAAGGAAATCGAACAACGCGATTATAACGATAGTCATAGAGATTTTGCGCCCTTAAAACAAGCTGACGACGCTATTGTTATTGATACTTCCTTTATGAGTGTTGACGCTGTTATAAATAAGGTTTTATCGTATATAGAAAAATAAGGATTGTTTTAGCGAATAATGGTTATATATAAAGGTAAACATTCCGGTTTTTGTTTTGGTGTAAAGCGAGCTGTTGATAGAGCGCTTGAACTTGCAAATAGTGGCGGAAATATTTACGTTCTTGGCGAAATTATACATAACGAATCAGTTGTTAAAAAACTTAAAGACTGTGGCGTTACAACGTTAAATTCTATTGATGAAGTGGACTTGAAAAAGGGTGATACCGTTATTATTAGGACTCACGGCGAACCGAAGTCTACTTTTAATAAACTAGAAGAAAAAGGTGTTAACGTTGTTGATGCAACTTGTCCTTTCGTTAGGGATATTCAAAAGATAGTTGAAAAGCATTATAACGATGGTTATAAAATTGTAATTATAGGGCAAGATAAGCACCCTGAAATTATTGGTATTAACGGTTGGTGTAACGGTACGGCTTTAATTACTGATGACTTTAAGGTTATTTCTGCACTTAGCGACGATAAAATTTGTATAGTCGTTCAAACGACCTTTTCAGAGAAAAAATATGATGAAATAATTTCAAAAATTGCTTTTTCAACCCCAAAAACAGTTGATATTTTCAAAACAATTTGCTATACTACGAGTAAGCGTCAAAAAGAGGCGGAACATTTATCAAAAGTATGTGACTGCGTTATAGTTTTAGGTGGTGCAAACAGTAATAATACAGAAAGATTATTTGACGTTTGCATTAAAAACTGTGAAAACGTTTTCCGCATTGTAAATCCCGCAGAATTTGATTACGCTAAAATAAAATATTTTAATAAGATAGGAATTGTCTTTGGTGCATCGACGCCCATAGAACAATTTCAGGAGGTTGTCTCAGCTATGGAGAAAGTTACAGAAGAAATCATCACTACCGAAACTGTTAATAGTGAAGATTTAAAGGCAGAAAGTCAAGAAGTTGTTGCAGAAGTTGCAGCAGAAGAAGTTGTTAGCGAAAAACCCGCTAAGAAAGAAAAGAAAGCACCCGCTAAATCTGAAATGCAAGCGGCTTTTGATAACATTAAGCCCAGCAAAGATTATAGGGTAGGTCAAATCGTTACTGCAAGAATTTCATCTGCAGGTGATAACGGTCTTACCATTTCTTTAAAGAACATCAAAAACGACTTTGAACTTTCAAAAGATGAGATGCTCGCTGAATACGTTAAAGACGAATATAAAGAAAAAGTTGGCGCAGAAATTCGCCTTATGGTTATCGGCAAAAATCCCTTAAGATTCTCTGAAAAAGCTATGGCAAAAGTTCTTAAGGAAGAAGCTGAAATTGAAGAAATTAGAAACGGCAAATTGTTTGAAGCTGTTATCACCGCTACTAACAAAGGTGGTTTGACCGGTAAATACGGCAGTTACGAAGTTTTCGTTCCTTCTTCTCAAATCAAAATGGGTTTTGTTAAAGATTTAGAAAAATTCGTTGGCAAAACTTTAACCTTAAAAGCAGAAAAGGTTGAAAGCCGTGGTGCTAGACGTCAAATCGTTGGCTCTCACAAAGTTATTTTAGAAGCTGAAAGAGCTGAACGTGAAGCAGCTAAGGCAGCTAAAGAAAAGGAATTCTTTGATAACGTTCAAGAAGGTGATATCGTTTTAGGCACTCCCGTAAGATTTGCATCTTTTGGTGCTTTCGTTGAAGTAAACGGTTTCGATTGCTTGGCTCATATTTCAGATTTAAGCTGGACCGGTTGCAAAGACTGTGCTGAAGTTTTAGAACTTAATAAAGAATATGAATTTAAGGTTCTTAAATTAGACCAAGAAAAGAAAAAGGTTTCTATCGGTTATAAACAACTTCAACCTAGACCTTGGGACTTAGTTGGTGAAAAATACAACGTTGGCGACGTTATTAACGGCAAAGTTGTAAGAATCGTTTCTTTCGGTGCTTTCGTTGAAATTGAAAAAGGTGTTGACGGTTTAGTTCACGTTTCACAAATTTCAAACGAATGGTTAGAAAACCCCGTAACCGCTTTAGAAGTTGGTCAAGTTGTTGACGCTAAGATTCTTGACATCAATACTGAAAAGGAAAAAATCACTCTTTCTATAAAGGCATTACTTCCTGAAGTTGAAAAGCCCGCTAAAGAAGAAGACGATAAGAAAGCAGCTAAAGGCAAAAAGCGTGCAGCTAAAGCTGAAGATGCAGACGTTGAACTTCGTGAGTGGAAAGATGAAGGCAACGGTGGTGTAACTATTGCTGACATGATGAACAATAAGTAATTAATTGTTAATTAAAAGCCTTACCTAACGGTAGGGCTTTTTTGTTGCAAAAATACATTAATTAATGAATATTTATTTTACGGCATCAATACAATATATTGATGCTGTTTTATTTTTTACCAGGTGAATATTTGGACGGGCTATCATTCATTAACATAAACAAAATTTGTGCGATAAGACTTAGAGTGAATCAACCCGTAATTGTCAACGGAGATGGGTTTAATAGGTATTTAAGTGTAAAAGGTTTAACGAAAAACAAAAAAGACGCCATTATTTGTTGCCAGAATCATATTGAAAGCATTATAGAAAGCATAACTGAACGAAGTTTGTATGCATTTAACGATAAATTAAAACAAGGATATTTAACTACAAGAGATGGTGTTAGAGTTGGAATAGCAGGAGAATGCGTTTATGATGGCGATAAAATAGTTACTATAAAAAACGTTTCATCATTAAACGTAAGAATTCCGCATGAAGTAAACGGGTGTTCAAACGAAGTTTATGAAGTTATCGTTAATAAAATAAATAACGATGGGCAAGGAAGTTTATGTAAAATTAATAATACGCTATTAATTTCACCGCCAACTAAGGGAAAAACAACGATATTAAAAGATTTAGCGAATAAATTTAACGTTACGTTAGATAAAAATATTCTAATTATAGATGAAAGACAAGAATTTTCATCTATTTACGGCGAGAATATCGACGTTATTAAAAATTCTAGTAAAATATATAGTTTTAATTACGCTATAAGGTCAATGGCGCCTGATATCGTTATCACGGATGAATTATCTAATAAAGATGATTGGGACTGTGTAAAAAAGGCATCGATTAGCGGGGTAAACGTTATAGCAAGTTGTCATGGCTCGGGCATAGATGACGTTAGAAAAAACGATTTATTTATTAAAGACGTTTTTGATAGGTATATCGTTTTAGATAATGGTATAAAACCTGGCGTTATTAAATGTGTTTACGATTGTGATTTTATAAAGATATGAAAATTATTTTTGGCTTTATATCAATAATTATATGCACCTTTCTGGGATATAAATTTTCCTTAAAATACTCTGGGAAAAAGAAGTATTACGAGAGTTTTTACAATTTTAATAAATTAATGCAAACGGAAGTTAGGTTCAAACAGGCTACCTTAAAAGAAACGTTAAAAAACATAAATGAAAACGATGATTTTTATGTAATTTTAAAAGATTGTTTTGTTTCTAATATAAAATTTGACGAATTGTTAAAAGAAAAGAACAAAAAAATTAAATATTTAACTAAAGATGACGTTGATTATCTGCAAACTTACGTCAACAATTTAGGCACTACTGACCTTGATACTCAATCAAGATTTTTAGACGTAGCGGACAAGGTGTTAATTGAGAAAAATACAAAAGCAAATAAAGATGAAAATAAATATAAAACTTTATGCTTAAAAATTGGTTTTTTAATTGGATTAATGATTTTTATAATAATTTTATAGGTAAAAATGGGCGTAGAAATAATATTTAAAATAGCCGCTATTGGAATATTGATAACGGTAATAACTCAAATTTTACGAAAAAGTGATAGAGATGATATTGCAACGCTTGTTTCACTTGTTGGCTTAATTATCGTTTTAACGCTAGTTATTAATATGATTAGTGAACTTTTTTCTAACGTAAAAAATATATTCAACATTTAAAGTGCTAAAAATCGTTGGTGTTGCGCTTGTATGCGCAATTTTAATTTTATATTTAAGAAGTGTAAATAACGAACTTGCTCTTCCTGCAACCATTGGCTCTGGGATAATAATCTTATACCTAGCTTTAAGTTACGTTGCCGATACTTTTACGGTTATTAGTTCTTTAATAGATATGACAAAAGTCGATGGAACTTACTTTGGTATTATATTTAAAATAACCGCTATTGGATATTTAGTGGAGTTTGGGGCAGGCGCGGTTGAAGATTTTGGGCTTAAAAGCCTAGCAGACAAGCTAGTTTTTGCTGGGAAAATAATAATTTTAGGCGTTTCCATGCCTATAATATATGCCGTTATAAATTTACTTTCTGGAATACTTAATTAATGAAAAAAAAGATTTTATTTGTTTTTTCCGTTTTGATATCAGTTGTTTTTTTAACTCTAGCAACAACCTATACAGCAAACGCAACGGAATTATCTGATAATATAAACGAACAATTAAATAATTTAGACTTAAGTGAACTGCAAAACTATTTTGACAACTTAAATAATAGTGGCTTTACTTCTGATTTTTTATCTTATTTTTACGGACTATTAAAAGGGGAATATCAATTTGATTATAAAACTCTTGGGGAATACGTTGTAAACTGTTTTTTAGGGCAAGTATATCAATTTATTCCCACAATGATAAGTATAATATCAATTGCAATTTTTTGTAGTGTAATACATAGCTTTAAGGGGAAATTTTTATCAGACGGTATATCTGATTTAATATCTTTTGTGTGTTTGATTAGTGTTGTTTTATTAATTTCAAGTCAAATAATATCCATTTGGCAAAACACACAAATCACTTTAGAAAATATAGCGAAATTAGTTGAGATTATGTCACCCATAATACTTACTTTAATGGTGGCTTCTGGGGCTAGTGTGTCTGCATCGGTATATAAGCCTGCCGTTACCTTTTTATGTGCTGGAATAATTAACATTGTTTTATATATAGTTTTACCTCTTGTAACGATTATGACCGTTTTTGCGGTTATTTCAAGTATATCAAAAACTACAAAACTAAATAAATTTGCCGAATTTATAAACGGGGCAATTAAGTGGATATTAGGATTATCTTGTACTGTTTTTGGGCTATTTTTAACTATTCAAGGTGTTACGAGTGCAACTTTTGACGGTGTTTCTATAAAGGCAGCTAAATACGCAATATCAAATTCCGTACCGCTTATTGGTGGATTTTTACGCGATGGCTTTGATTTAGTTGTTGCGGGTAGTGTAATTATTAAAAATGCAGTTGGTATAACGTCTCTTATAGTTTTATTTTTTCTACTTTTATCACCAGTTTTATATATGGCGGCATTTTCTTTAATGTTAAAGCTTGTTTCGGCACTTGTTCAACCAATTTGTGACGTTTCTTTATCCGATTTTTGCATGTCAATATCAAAAGGGATAAGCTATTTATGTGTAACGTTACTTATAGTGGCATTTATGTTTTTTATTATGGTTTTGCTTATGATATTTTCCGCTAATGCTTTTATATAAACTGCAAATAGGAGTGAATTTTGGAAGGAATAAAAGGTTGGGTTATAACAATATGCGCCGTTGTGCTTTTAACGACGATTATAACGATATTAGTTCCAAATGGAAGGACTTCTTTCGTTATAAAAGGTGTTTTTTCACTTTTGACAACGTTAATAATAATTTCGCCAATATGTCATGTTGTAAATAACGGTTTTTCTTTTAATGATTTTACCTTGGAAAATCCTATCGAAATACAATATGATTTTGTTGATTATATTGGAACTAAAAGGGCGGAAGAGTATAAAAATGGGTGCGAAAAAATTTTAGTTGAACTAGGTGTTACTAAAGCGGAAATTGAAATTAATTATTTAATTGATGAAAACTATAATTTTTCGATAAAAAACGCAATTGTAAATTTAAAAAGTGCAGTTATAAATTCAAACAGCGCGCATATAGATATTATCAAGGACGTGAAAAAGTCTCTGTCACGATATCTATCAATAACTGAAAGCGAGGTAGACGTATATGAGTGACGTAATTAATAAACTAAAACAAAAATCATCTAATTTAATAAGCGAATTGAAAAATAATAAGGCTTTTAAGATTATAGCAATAATAATTCTTGTAATAGCAATAATTTTAATCTTATTTGGCAGTAGTTTTACTTCAAAAAAGAACACTCAAACAAGTTCTACAATAGAACAATACGTTTATTCTTTAGAAGAAAAATTAACCGAAACGTTATCCGCTGTTAAAGGTGCAGGAAAGGTTAAAGTCGTTATAACGGTAGAATCTGGTATGGAAACGGTTCTTGCTATGAAAACAACGGTAACGGAAACGGCAAGTGGAACGGAAACTGTGGAAACACCTATTTTAGTTAATGGAAAAACTGTTGTTGTTAAAGAGTTATACCCTGAAATTGTAGGTGTGTTAATAGTTGCGGAAGGTGCTGATAGTTTAAGCGTTATGTCAAAACTTCAACAAGCAACCGTATCACTTTTAGACGTTAATGTAAATCAAATTGAAATATTAACAATGAAATAAAGGAGATTTTTATGACAAAAAAGAAAAAAATTATCGTTTTATCTTGCATGATAGCGCTACTTGCAATTACAGCCGTTTTTAACTTTGTTATGACGACTGAAACTATTGACGTAGACCAAACTGCAGCGCTAACTTCATCAAATTATTTTGCGCAATATCGCGCTGAAAGGCTTACAACCCGCAACGAAGAAATTTTGCAACTAGATTCTATTATTGCATCTGCCGAAGACGGCAGTGAAGAAAAGAACGATGCGCTTGCTATGAAACTTGAATTAACCGAACTTACTGAAAAAGAAATGCTTTTAGAAACTCTTATTAAAGCATACGGCTTTGAAGACGTCGTAGTAGTAATTGGGCTTGATTCTGATAACGTTAACGTTATTACAAAAAGTGCATCTTTATCAACCGACGATACTATAGCAATTTATACAATTATTAATGATGAATTAGTTGCATCACCTGAAAACGTAAAAATAATACCGATTTCTTAAAAAAGACTATGCAAAATAAATATTTTGTGGTACAATAAATAAAAAAGACATCAGGGGTTTATTATGGCGCATTTTAAGAAAGTACCACAAAAAGCGCAAGTAGGCAAAATAGTATACGGCAACAGTATCGTTGACGATATCGTATTTTTTGCAGTAATGGAAATACCTTATATTGAACTTCACCAACATTCGCATTCTCGTGCAGGCGGTTCTTATAAAGTTTTCTTTGATAAAGAAGGTATTAGGGTAGACGTTGCTGTTAAAATTCACTATACTCAATCCGTGTCTGAAATGGCGTTTAGAATTCAAGATGGTATAAGACACGCCGTTGAATCTATGACAGACTATCACGTTTACAAAGTTAACGTTACCGTTTTAGGTGTACTTTTTAACGAGATAACCGAAGTTAAAGAAGAACCTAAAGAAGAATTAAAAGAAGAAGTTAAAGAAGACTAATCTTTCTTAAAAAAATACTTACTAAAAGGTCTACCTATGAGAAGTTTAGCAAGAGAAACAGTTTTTAAATTTTTATATTCACAGCTCTTCAATCCAAGTGATGAAGGGCTTTTTACTGTGTTAGCAAAAGAACTTAACGATGACGATAAATCTTTTGCGCAAAATCTAATTAAGATTATCAATGAAAATGAAAGCGAATTTTTAGATAAAATTTCGCAATTATCCGTTGGTTATAAACTAAATCGTATATTTGCAACCGATAAATGCGCTCTTTTAATTGGTATGGCGGAACTAAAAGGCTATCCCGAAACGGCCGTTGCAGTTGTCATTGACGAATCGGTTAAACTTGCCGCAAAATATTCTACTGAAAAGAGTACGGATTTTGTTAACGGTATTCTTGCTGAATATGCTAAGGAGATAAGATAATGGCTAAAATTATTGATGGCAAATTAGTATCTACAAAAATTAAAGACGCTGTAAAAATTAAGGCAACAGAATTTGAACAAAAATTTGGCCGTAAAATTTCACTTGCCGTTGTTTTGGTGGGTAATAATCCCGCGTCTAAGGTTTACGTTGGTAACAAGGTTAAGGCTTGCGAATACGTTGGCTTTAACTCTATAGAATGTTTAATGGATGAAAATTCAACCGAAGAACAGGTAAAGGAAAAGGTTTTAGAACTTGCTTTTAACCCTGAAATTGACGGTATTTTAGTGCAACTTCCACTTCCCAACGGTATTGATAAGAACACTATATTAAATCTTATACCCGCGGAAAAAGACGTTGACGGATTTTTGGCGGAAAACGTTGGCAGTTTATTGCTAGGTGAAGAATGTACTATTTCTTGCACACCTTATGGCGTAATGAAACTTTTAGAACATGAATCAATTGATTTGTGTGGTAAAAATGCCGTTGTCGTTGGCAGAAGTAATATCGTTGGCAAGCCTATGGCAGCACTACTACTTAATGCAAATTGCACGGTAACCGTTTGCCATAGCAAAACTAAAGATATTGGCGCTGTTTGTAGCCAGGCAGATATTTTGGTTGCAGCGGTAGGTATCCCTAAATTTGTTAAAGGTGATATGGTAAAAGATGGCGCCGTTGTAATTGACGTTGGTATTAACCGTGTGGAAGGTAAACTTGTTGGTGACGTTGATTTTGAAAGCGTAGAAAAGAAAGCGTCTTTCATTACTCCCGTTCCTGGTGGCGTTGGTCCTATGACTATTGCAATGCTTATGGAAAATACTTGTGCTTGTGCTTATAGGAGAGCGCAAAAATGATAAATTTTAATGAAAAATATAAAGAATATAGTGATTATTTTAATAGTTTTCTAGACGATTATTTTTCAAAATTAAACGATAAAGCGCCAAAACTTGTTAAAGATGCTATGGCGTACGCGATAAAAGATGGCGGAAAAAGAATTAGACCCGTTTTGTGTTTCGCAACGGCAGAAGCTTTGGGACTAAAAAAAGAAGACGTTATTTATGAAGCGCTAGCTATTGAGATGATTCACTCATATTCTCTTGTGCACGATGATTTGCCCGCAATGGATAACGATGATTTTAGGCGCGGTAAGTTTTCAACCCATAAAAAGTTTGGCGAAGCAAACGGGATATTAGCAGGTGACGCCCTTTTGAATTTAGCCTATGAAACGTGCTTAAACAAACCCGATTTCAACACCTATGATGCTAACGCTTTGCGTGTTATAGCAGATTGCGCAGGATATTCTGGTATGATAGCTGGTCAAATATTAGACTTGGAAGCGGAAAAAGGAGGTAAAAGAGACGAAAATCTTTTATTATCCATCTATGAAAACAAAACGGGGAAATTAATTATAGCGCCCTTGCTTGCGGCATCCGCAATTTGTGGTAATAAATATTTTGATGAACTCAAAGAACTTGGCTATAATTTAGGTATTATTTTTCAGTTTACAGATGATATTTTAGACGTTGAAGGCACGTTAACTTCTCTTGGTAAAACCCCTAATAAAGATTTAATTAGTGACAAATTTACTTCCGTTGCTTTTTACGGGCTTGACGGGGCAAAACGTGAAAATGAAAAATACTATCAAAAATGTTTAGAAATCTTAAATAAAATTCCTAATAGTGAATTTTTAATTGGATTAGTAAATTACGTTTATTCAAGGAAATCGTAACTTTTGTTACGATTTTTTTGTATTTTTTTGAATAATTATTGAAATTATTCATTTTTTATGATATCCTATAAAAAGGAGTTAAACATGAAAGCATTAATTTACGTTAATAGGGAAAAAGACCCTGAAAATATTTATTTAGAAAAGATTAAAACTATTCTAAATAATGCTAAAATGGACAGTCAAGTTATTAACGACAATAATTTTGAAGATACTATTTCGGCAGACGTTTTATTCGTTTTAGGCGGGGACGGTACGATTTTATGTGTAACAGAGTTTGCAACTAGAAATAATATTCCAATTATTGGTTTTAACGTTGGTAAACTTGGTTTTTTAACCGAATTTGAACTATGCGAAATGCAAACTGCAATCGATATGTTTAAAAACGGTGAACTTGTTGTTGATACAAGATTAACTATGCGCGCTGAATATAACGGAAACACTTATTTTGCGCTTAATGACGTAGTTGTTCAACGCGTTTATATTGAACAACCCAATAACCGCATTATTTCCGTTGGCGTTGCAATTGACGATAATAAAGTTGACGAATACGTGGGTGAAGGGGTATTAGTTACTTCTCCAACGGGCTCTACGGCATTTTCTTTTGCTGCAGGCGGTTCTATTTTAGCACCGGGGACTAAGGCTTTTTCCGTAACGCCTATTGCATCGCACTCTTTTAATAATAGAACGGTTGTGTTTTCATCATCTTGTAACTGTTCTTTAACGCTATTAAATAGTGGTACGGCAGGACTTTTTATTGATGGTAGATTTGTTGGACTTTTAGATAAAAATTCGCCCGTTAAGGTTACGGAATCTTCAATTTCCGCAATTTTTTTAAGAAGACCAAACTATGATTTTTATAAGATTTTATTTAATAAATTAAAGGATTCTAGACCTAAAATTTAGGGGATATGGTGTTAAATATGACAAAAAAACAACGACTTGAAAAGATTTTATCTTTAATTGAAGAAGAAGAATTTTCCACACAAGAAGAACTTACTGATAAATTAAACGAACTTGGTTATAACGTTTCTCAAGCAACCGTATCTAGAGATATTAACGAATTAAATCTTAAAAAAGATGCAGGGAAATCTAGAAAAGTAAAATACGTTAAGCAATTAAAAGTTCAACCTCAAGTTTCAGATAAAATAATAGACCTATATAAAAACATTGCCTTATCGGTTACTTCGGCTAACAATTTAGTAATTATAAGAACTTTAATCGGCAACGGTAATTCTGCTGGTGTTGCCATTGACGCTATGCACTTTCCACAAATTTTGGGAACTGTTGCGGGTGATGATACCTTGTTAATCGTTACAAAAACTGAAAAAGACGCGGAGTCTCTTGTTAAAACTTTAAGGGAAATTTAATGTTAAAAAAATTAGTTATTAATAGCATTGCTATAATTGATCACGCTGAAATAGAGTTTTCTAGTGGTCTTAATATTATGTCGGGTGAAACGGGCGCTGGTAAGTCGGTTATTTTAGAATCGCTTAACTTTGTGCTTGGCTCTAAAGCCGACAAATCTTTTATTCGTTCTGGCGAAAACGCATGTTCCGTTACCGCTATTTTTGACGTTGAAAATAATTTGGAAATTCAATCCGTATTTACTGATTTAGATATGGATATTGATGATGAACTTATTATCACAAGAAAATTAACTGTAGAAGGTAAATCATCAATAAAAGTTAACGGCGAAACAGTAACTGTTGGTATGCTTAGAAAATTTACTTCGATTTTAGTTGACGTTTTTGGGCAAAGCAAACATTTTTGGCTTTTAAACGTTAGTAATCAACTTGCTTTAATTGATGATTGTGGCGGGGAAGAAAACGCTAAAATTAAGGCTCAACTAAAGGATAAATATAAGCAATATAAAGACGTTTTATCACAACTTGATGAACTTGGCGGTGATGAATCACATAGATTAATGCGTCTTGACGTTTTAAATTATCAAATTGACGAAATCGAAAAGTGCGACCTAAAAGAAAATGAAGAACAAGAACTTTTAGATTTAAGAACAAAAATAAATAACCGCGAAAAGATTTTTTGTGCGCTTAATACTTTGAAAGAAAGTATTTCAGGTGAAGGCGGTGTAAGTGATATTTTATCCAATTCTTCACGCGCATATTTGCCAATTCTTAATACTTCTGAAGAATTTACCGCACTTTTTGATAGAATTCAAGGATTAATTAGTGAAGCCGACGATATATCTTCAGTTGCTGATAATATCTTAAACGGCTTTGACGATATAGATTTTGACCCAAATTACGTGGAATCTAGGCTTGATTTAATTAAACGTATAAAGAAGAAATATGGCAACGATTACGCTGAAATTATGAGTTTTTTAGACGATGCCATTAAGGAAAAAGATCGTTTAGAAAACTTTAACGTTTTAGCCGATAAGCTTTTAATAGAAAAAGTTGAGCTAGAAAAATCTTTATATAATTTATACCTTGATTTATCAAAAACAAGGCAAAAAACGGCTAAATCTTTTGCTAAAAACGTTCAAAACGAGCTTAAAGAACTTGGTATGGATAAGGCTGAGTTTACCGTTCAATTTGATGAATTAGCTGGCGCAGATGATTGTTTATTTAATTCCGCAAACGGCATTGACAACATGGAATTTTACTTTACCGCAAACGTTGGCGAGCCCTTAAAATCATTGTCTTCTATAATTAGTGGTGGTGAATTAAGTAGATTCATGCTTGCAATAAAAGCCCAAACGGCTAAATATAATAACGTTTCTACATTTATTTTTGATGAAATTGATTCTGGTATCAGTGGTAACGTTGCACGCGTTGTTGCTGAAAAATTTGTAAAAATTTCTTTAGATGCTCAAGTAATTGCAATTACTCATTTACCGCAAATTTCGGCTATGGGTGATAGCAACTATCTTATTTCTAAGTCGGTTATAGATGGAAAAACCATTTCTACCGTTAAACAACTAAATGCTGAAGAAAAGGTTAACGAAGTTATAAGGCTTGTTGGCGGAGATGAATCTAACGTTTCAGCTAGAGCGTTGGCAAATGACCTTATACAAAACGCAAACCAATTTAAACTTAACAATAAATAGAAAGTTAACAATTAAAGCACCGCTATAAGCGGTGTTTTTTTGTATAAATTATTTTTAATTGCAAATTATAGTTTAAGCGGTGATTTTATGAAGAAATTCTTAAAAGTTTTTTTAATTTGCTTATTTGCGATTGCATTTATACCCTTAAACAATATATATAGTTCATATGCATTTAATACTAACGCTAACGATAAACTCTATTTAGGCGGTTTTACTGCGGGTTTTTCCGTTCATACGCGCGGTGCATACGTTATGGGGATATGCGATGTAGTAGATAAAGATGGAAATATAAAATCTCCTTCAAAAGAAGCGGGAATTTGTGTTGGCGACGTTATTTTATCTATTGACGGTATAGAAGTTAATAATGCCTTAGATATTGAAAAGATTCTTAAAGATACGTCTACTAAAATTGTCGTGCTGGAAAGACAAGGTGAGAGTGTCGTTGGTAATCTTACTCCTATTAAAGACGTAGCTGGTAAAATTAAAATGGGTGTTTTTATTCGTGATGGAATTAACGGTATAGGTACTGTTACTTATATAAAAGGCGATAGATTTGCATCGCTTGGGCACCCAATTTTAAGTGAAGAAGGTACAATTTTACCTATTATTAACGGTGATATTTATAAATGTAATATTTCAGGTGTTCATAAGGGCGAAAGAGGAACTGCGGGAGAACTAAGGGGCGTATTTATAAAAAATAATTCAATAGGTTCCGTAGATAAAAACCTTATATGTGGGGTATACGGATGTTGCAACGATATAAATTTTGATTATGATAACTTAATTGAAGTTGAAACGGGTGTGGCGCAGATTGGTGATGCTAAAATTTACTGTACGATTGAAGGTAACAAGCCTTGTTTTTACGATATTTCGATAGTTAAAACGGATTTTGGAACAAAGCAGGATAAAAACCTAGTAGTTAAGGTAACTGACGATAACTTGCTTAAAATAACAGGCGGTATAGTGCAAGGCATGAGTGGTAGTCCTATTGTTCAAAATGGTAAGTTAGTTGGTGCAATTACGCACGTTTTTTTAAATGATCCAACACGTGGCTTTGGTATTATGATAGAAAATATGATTAATAATTAAAATCAAGCTAATTTAACATTGATTATGTGTGACATAATGAATAATTTTTATAATAATACAGAAAATATTTTTGTAAAAAGGAGTTTTTTATGAAAAAGTATTCTGTATTTTTTATATTTCTTGCTTTTATTATTACAATCGGTTGTTTTACGGGTATTAATAGTAAAAGAAGTGCAAATGCATATTATAAAAACGATGAGATTAAATCGGAAAAAATTATTGATTCTAAATGTAAGTCTGCTTTTGTCATGGACGCCATGACTAATACGCCTATTTTTAGCAATAACGAAATGGAAAAAAGACCAATTGCAAGTATGTGTAAAATTATGACGTTAATATTATGTTTTGAAGAAATTGATAACGGCAATCTTTCATTAGATGATAATATTTGTGTTAGTGATAACGCCGCAGGTATGGGTGGTTCGCAAGTTTTTTTAGAATCTAACGCTGGATATCCCGCTAATGAACTTATTAAAAGTATTGTTGTAGCATCGGCAAATGATTCTTGCGTTGCTATGGCGGAAAAAATTTGCGGTAGCGAAGACGTTTTTGTTGAAAAAATGAACGAAAAAGCAAAAGAGCTTGGTATGGATAATACGTGTTTTGTTAATTGCACGGGTTTACCAAAAGCAGGGCAATATTCTTGTGCTAAAGACGTTGCAACAATGTTTTCTAAATTATTAACTTTTAAGGATTATTATAAATTTTCAAAAATTTGGATGGATAAAATCTCGCACCCTAACGATAGAGTTACTGAAATTTCAAACACTAATAAATTAATAAGATTTTATAAAGGTTGCGACGGTGGTAAAACGGGATACACAAGTGAAGCGGGGCATTGTTTAGCGGCATCAGCTTTCCGTGATGGCACAAGACTAGTTGCCGTTGTTATAGGTGCACCCGATAGTAAAACAAGATTTAGCGAAGTTTCTTCAATGTTTAACTATGGATTTGCTAACTATACAACTAAAAAAATAGTTGATGATAGCCGTCCGCTTAAGTTATCAGTTAACGTAGAAAAGGGGAAACAAGATTATGTTCAAGTTAAGGCGGAAAAATCGTTATTTTCATTTTGTAAAAAGAACGAAAAACGTGCTTTTGAATTCACTTTTGAACCTTTAGATAAAATTAAAGCGCCTATTTGCAAGGGTGATTACGTTGGAAAACTTATCGTATTTGAGAACGGTGTTGAAATTGATTGTGTTAACGTTTTGGCTGATGAAGACGTGCAAGCTAAAACCTATTTTGACACCCTTTCGGATATAGCGGATAATTGGTCGTTAATTGGCTAAAATATTTATCGATTTAAATTAAGGCAAGTGTTTAGTGCTTGCCTTTATTTTTTATATTAAACGTATAAGTATTTATTAAATACTTGTTAAGTATTTCTTTAAGTATATACTATTGACTTTTATATCTTTTTTTTGTAAAATTATTAAAAGTAAATTTTTATAGAGTAAAACATATGAACGAAAGAAAGACGTTAAAATTTAATGAAAGCGGTCATCTTATTATTGGTGGTGTTAAGGCAAGCGACCTTGCAAAAAAATACGGCACGCCTTTATACGTTATGGATAAAGCGCATATTATAAACGTATGTAAAGCTTTTGATAACGCGCTTAAATCGGAATATGGCGACGGTATGATTGCATATGCATCTAAAGCCTTTTCATGTAAGGAAATTTATCGTATTGTAAACTCCGTTGGTATTGGTTGTGACGTTGTTTCCGGTGGGGAATTGTATACCGCTCAAAGCGTTGATTTTCCATCTGAAAAGATTATTTTTCACGGTAATAATAAAACCATTGAAGAACTAAAATATGCGCTTGAATGTAAAGTAAAATACGTTGTTATTGATTCTTTATCTGAAGCGGAAGACCTAGATTTTATTTGCCAAAATAAAGGTATCGTTCAAGACGTTTTAATTAGGGTAAACCCAGGTGTAGAAGCTCACACTCACCACTATATTCAAACGGCAAAAATTGATTCCAAATTTGGTTTTGCAATAGCGGATGGTTCTGCTGTTACGGCTGTTAAAAAAGTTTCATCTTACAAAAATCTTAATCTTGTTGGTTTACATTGTCATATTGGTTCGCAAATTTTTGAACGTAAATCATTTAGTATTGCAGTTGACAAAATGACTGATTTTTACAAGCAAATTCGCGATTCTTTAGGTTTGGAATTTAGCGTTCTTAATCTTGGCGGTGGCTTTGGTATATATTACACCGATGAAGATAAAAAATATACTGTTGAAGACTATACTGATTACGTTGTGAATATTGCACGTGAACTTAAAAAAGCAATAGATTCTAAAGGTATCAAAAAGCCTTACTTGATTTTAGAACCCGGTAGGTCAATTGTTGGTGAAGCCGGCATTACTCTTTATACCGTTGGCAGAATTAAGGAAATAAAGGGTATAAAAAACTACCTATCAATAGATGGCGGTATGTTCGACAATCCAAGATTTGCACTTTATCAGGCAAAATATAGCGTTGTTCCCGTTGACAAAGGATTAGAAAAACCATCTAAAGTCTATACTTTGGCAGGTAAATGTTGTGAAAGTGGCGATATTATTGCTGAAGATTGTAATTTGCCTGTTATGACAAGTGGTGATATAGTCGCTGTTCTTTCAACGGGTGCGTATAACTATTCAATGGCAAGTAATTATAACAGAAACCGCATTCCCGCAGTCGTTATGGTAGAAGACGGAAAAGATTATTTGGCAGTTAAGCCCCAAACTTTTGATGACGTTATTAGAAACGACTTATAATAAACGAAAACCCGCTTTTTAGTGGGTTTTTCTTGCTTTTTGTATATTTTTATTATATAATAATAAAAAATGACGTAGTTGCTGAAAAAATATAGGGCAAATTGTATAAGGTAATTATAAAATGGCGTTTGAATCTACTGTAGATTATTCAACAAAACTTGATAATTTTGAAGGGCCGTTAGACCTATTGCTCCACCTTATTAAAGAGGCGAAAATTGAAATTAAAGACGTTTTCGTTTCAAAGGTTACAGAGCAATTTTTGGCATATATTGACGGGCTTTCTTTTTTAGACGTCGATAAAGCAAGCGAATATTTAAATATGGCTGCAACCTTGCTTGAAATTAAATCTAAATCAATTTTACCCGTAATGGAAGAAGAGTTTGACGATTTAGAAGAAACACAACAATCACTTATTAGAAAGTTAGAAGAATATAAACTTTTGAAAGAAGCAAGTGAAGACCTTAAAAAACAAGAAAACGTTTTGCGCTTTTATAAAGAGCCGGATAAATCTGTTGGCGACGTTAAAATTGTTTATAACGACTTTAATTTAGAAGGTTTAATTGCTGCTTTTTCTAAAATGATGATGCGCGTTGATGATAAACGCAGACAAGATAATACCTTAAAAGAAATACCTAAAGAAGTATTTACTGTAAGGCAAAAAGTTGACGATATTCGCGCAGTTTTATTAGAAAAACAACACGCAAGTTTTTATGAAATGTTTAGTGCAAACTGTACTAAAAACGAAGTTATTACAACGTTTCAAGCAATGCTAGAATTGTTAAAACTTCAATATATTACCGTTGAACAAAACGGTGTTTTTGATGATATTACATTAAGTTTAAGGGAAGATAGAAATGAAGAAATTGGCGAAATTGACGAATATAATTGAGTCCATTTTATTTGTGTCAGGTACTCAAGTTGCTATTAAAGATATTGCTGAAAAACTTGAAGTTTCTGATAAGGATATCATGGGTGCTGTTGCCGAACTTAATAAAAAATATAACGAAGAAAGTGGTGTTCAAATTTTGGTTTTTAACAAAAAACTTCAATTTTGTTCTAACCCGGAATATGCCGACCAAGTGTCTTCAGTTCTTAACCCAATAAGAGAGCGCGAACTTTCTAGAAGTATGCTAGAAGTTGCTGCAATTATTGCATACCGTCAACCCGTAACGCGTATCGATTTAGAAGAATTACGTGGGGCAAATAGTGAATATGCAATTCAAAAATTATTAGAACTTGGCGTAATTGAGCCCGTTGGTAGAAAAGATGCTGTTGGTAGACCTGTTATGTTTGGCACTACAGATAAATTCTTAAAGCGTTTCCAAATATCATCATTAGATGATTTGCCAAGATACGAAGAACTTATGAGCCAAATTCAATCGTTACACGCAAACGATGAACAAGACGATTACTTGTATAAAAAAGACGAATACGTTGAAAATGAAGGCGATAACGACACTATCTCTACTGAAAATAATGGCGATTTGGCAAATGATGAAGTTGCCGTAACGTCAAATTCTAATTCCGTGGTTAACGAAGATTCTAATGAAGATTTTGATTTGCCCGATATTGAAGATGAAGAATTGCCAGAGTTTTTAGCGGGTGAAGAAGTAGAAAAATTTTAATTAAATAAATATAAATATTAAAAAAGGACGTCTATAAAAAGGCGTCTTTTATTTTTTAAAATCGTAAATTTATAAAATTGTATATTAATTATATAAATGCTTATATTAAAATTGTGATAAAAATAGCCGTAATTATATTTTTAATATTAATTTTTCCTATTTTTATTGGGTTTAATTTTCATTATTTAAGTAATACAAAAAAAGTATATTTTGAAATAAAGTTGTTTAATTTTGTTAATGTTTTTAACGGAAGTATTAATTTTCATTTGAAAAATATTGTAATAAAAAACAATTATAATAAAGATATAGAAGTTTCATATAGAAAACTAATTGGGTTAAAAAATAAAATTAAACCGCTAAAAGATTTTAATATTATTAAATTTAATTCTATTGTTGAAATTGGTAGTAAAAATCCTTTATTAGCAGTTGGTTTGGGTAATTTAATTAATATAATAATTCAAAATTTAGGTTTTATAATAAAATCGGTTAAGCCATACTTATATAATGAAAACGATATTTTGGTTTATGCCAATGAAAGAAAATTAAAGTTATATTGCAACGGATATTTAGTATTCAACATATTAACGGTGATTTTAAGTCTAATTAAAATAGGGGTTGAAAAGGTTATAAATGGTAAAAGAAAAAGAACGATCAAGAATTAATAAAATATTTGAAACAAGTCTAAGCAATTTAAGTACAATAATTGACGTTAATACCGTTATAGGTAGCCCTATTAAACTTGATAACGATGAAATAATATTTCCTGTTGCCAAAGTGATTTTTGGCGTTTTGTCGGGCGGTGGAGAATATGGTCACGTTAGCGTTTTTAAAAAATCCGATGATATGCCTTTTACAGCGGGTAATGGGAGTATTGCATCAATAGAGCCGTGCGGATTTCTCATTTTAGATAAATCGAACGGATATAAAATGGTTAACGTAAACAACAATTGCTTAGATGGTGCGATAGAAAAAATAGTTGAATTTATAGATAAAATCAAGGCGGAAGTATAATTTGAAACATAAAACATTAAAGTTAAGTATTATTTGTATATTAAATGTGATTTTGGCAACGATTATGCCACACATAACAAGTGCAAAAGCGATAAATTTACAAAATAGCGTTGAATATAGGGCAAATGATTACAGCTCAGAAATTGTAATGGACGTTAATACTAATAGAGTATTATATTCAAACAATGCAAACGCAAAAAAATATATGGCAAGTACCACTAAAATTTTAACTGCGCTTTGTATAATTGAAAACTGTGATTTAAATGAAAACGTTAAAATTAGTAAAAATACGATTGGAATCGAAGGTAGCAGTATATATTTAGAAGAAGGTGAAGTATTAAGCGTAAAAGACCTTTTATACGGTTTAATGTTGCGCTCTGGAAACGATTGTGCGGAAACTTTAGCGGTGCATTGTTGTGGTTCAGTTGAAAAGTTTGCAAAATTAATGAATAATCGTGCTAGAGAAATTGGTGCAAAATCAAGTAATTTTGTAAATCCACACGGTTTACACGACGATAATCATTATACAACAGCATACGATTTAGCTTTAATTTCATCTGAAGCAATAAAAAATGCTGATTTTAAAGATATTTGTTCAACGAAAAGTGTAGATATTCCTTTTACAACACAAAATTCTAAACGTCATTTAGTAAATAAAAATAAAATGTTAAATAAAATGGATGGTTGTACGGGTATTAAAACGGGATTTACCAAA
Source organism: Clostridia bacterium (assembly GCA_017465145.1). Taxonomy (GTDB): domain Bacteria; phylum Bacillota; class Clostridia; order Christensenellales; family Borkfalkiaceae; genus UBA1259. Next base: position 115,857 of record JAFTWU010000017.1, read on the forward strand.
AAAGCGGGCAGATGCTTAGTTACGAGTTGTGAAAGAAACGGTTTAGAATTAGTTAGTGTTGTGCTAAATTGTGGGCCAATGTGGGAGCGTTCTACATCGATACTTCAAAACGCATTTGAATCATATCATAGTTATAATGTTGTTAAAAAGGATGAAATTATTGATTTTGTAAAAATTAATGGAACAAATGAAGAAATTCCCGTTACTGTTAAAAACGACGTAATTTTACCACTAACAAATACGGAAAAATCAACGTTAATATTTGAAATTGAATATATCGAAGAGATTAAAAAGCCGTTAAGTAAAGATACTGAAATTGGTTTGATTAAATTTTATAGTAAAAATAACTTGATTTTTAGTGAAAAAATCTATACTATATTAAATGTAGATTAAATTAAGGAATTCATTATGAGAATAAATAAGTTTTTGGCCGAAAGTGGTGTTGCATCTAGGCGCGCATCTGATAAATTAATAGAAGACGGCGTTGTTAAAATTAACGGTAGAATATGCAATTTGGGTGATGAAGTTGACCCATCTAACGACACGGTTACGGTAAACGGCAAAGTTGTTCAAACTGTAAAAAAATACGATTATTATATAATGAATAAACCGAAAGGTTATATTTGTTCAGTAAAAGATGAAAAGGGCAGAAAAACCGTTTTAGATTTATTGCCAAACAACGATAAACGTCTTTTTCCGGTTGGTAGACTTGACTACGACAGTGAAGGTTTATTGATTTTAACAAACGATGGAAATTTAACTTTTAGGCTTACACACCCTAAAAATGAAATTCCTAAGACGTACCTAGTTAAAACGGAAAAACCCGTTACTGATGCAGATTTGGCAAAGTTGCGCGCAGGTGTTTACATTGACGGCGTTAAAACTAAAAAATGTCAGGTTAAACTTCTTGATACAGTTCAAGGTTCGTCTAGATTACATATAACCATAACTGAAGGAAAAAATAGACAAGTTAGAAAAATGATAGAATCCATTGGCAATAACGTAGACCTTCTTAAACGAATTAAAATTGGCGATTTAACGCTTTCTGGGCTTAATCGCGGTGAAGTTAGGTCTTTGTCTGCAAGTGAAGTTTATTACCTTCAAAACCTATAATTTTGGCTTATTTTTAACTATTATTTATTAAGGGACAAAATATAAAAGTAAAAGAAAAACCGCTGAATAAACCAGCGGTTTTTTAATTTTTGTTAATAATTTATTTGTCAATTTTTTTGTGGCTAAATTTATTGTTATAAGCAATAAAATATCTTGCAACAAAAAATACTAAAACGTTAAAACATAATCCGCAAGGAATTGCAGCAAACCAAAAGAATGATGCGGGACTGTGATAATTAACGTTAGCAATCATTCCGGCGGCAAACGTAATAAGCAATACGTTAAAAATAATTATTGCAGTATTTAATATTGAGTCAGCGCGAATAGATTTAGTAACGGTTTTTTGTGGTTTTTTTCGATAAATTATTGCGGTGATAACCATAATTAATAGGGCGATGCTACCTAAAACAATTTTAGTAATAAGGTCAACGCGCATTTTGTCGCCAATTATAGTAAACAACATGGCAAATTCTATCATGCAAATTAAAAACGTAACGAACATTGCTGCAAAATTTACCTTATTAATAAGCAAAGTTCCGCTAGATTTTGCAGAATCTTTTGATGAAAAACGAATTTTATAGCCTTCTTTAGCAGCTTTAAGTGATAAATCGTCGTAATTTATAATGCCATAATTTTTAATGTGTTCGTGGCTAATGTTTGCGCTTACGGTATCCTTAAAGGCAACTTTTTCAACTTCAGCTTTTTCTTCAACTTTTTCGGGTTCAACGTTTTCAAATGCAACGTTATTTTCGACAGTAGTGTTTTGAACGTTTGTATCTATTAAATTGTTTAACAACAGTCTAAAATCAACGGTTTTTTCTTCTACAGTTTCTTCTGTAAAAGTTTGTGTTTCGTTAATTTCATCTTTAGTTTCATCAATTTGTGTTTGAATTATGTCAGTTTTAGAATTATCATCAATTTTTTCTTCTTTAACTTCGTTAATTTGCGCTATATTTTCGCTAGTATTTTCCGTAAAAACGTTTTCTTTAATTTCGTTTGAAACAACGGGTGATTGCACGCTTGAATAAATTGGTGTTGAATTATCAGGTGCACCGATTAACTTATCAATTATACCTTTAGAAAACGCCCATTGTGAAAGGTTTTCTTCAACAATTTTTCTGCCATCGTGCGTAATTGCAAAATATTTACGACGACCTTCAGGCGCATCATACCAATATGATTTTACCAAATTAGTACTTTCAAGGCGTTTAAGCGAACTATAAAGAGTGGCTTGATTTAAAATATATTTACCGCCACTTTCAAATTCAACGGTTTCGCTAATTAACTGCGCATATTTATCACCGTCGATTAAGGTATTTAAAATTATGGTGTCGATATGACCACGAATTAAATCACTGCTTATTGCACGTTCTTCCATAAATTCACCAAAAATAGATTTTTTTAAAGTATACTATTAAAAATAGTATAAGTCAAGGCATATTTTACAATTTTAGTACAATTTATAATATTTATGTTAAATATAATCAATATTAAAAACATTTGTAAAACACTAGCGATTTATCGTTTTTAATTAAAAGCGTGCATTAAACGTATATTAAAAAAGTAGAGTAAATAGTGCGAAAAATAAAAATCATTCTGTCTGAGCGCGTTAAAATGACAATTTTTAAAATGGAGATATTTTGATAAATAAATTATCAAAGAGTAAAATAACATACAAATTAAAAAATTTTATAAATAGCTTAACAATTATAAAAAGTGATTAAATTTTAGAATTAATATAAAATATAAAGAATTCCACTTTTACGGGGTTAACTATGCGTAAAAGCCGTGTTTTGCGCATAGTTAAATATATCGCCCGCTAGGGCAATAATAAGAAATGTCAGTAAAAATCTAGCGTTTTTTATTGTGGATAATTGTTGATAACTTTTTTATACCCCGCTATATTTCCATTATGATAATTGTTAATAAAGTTAAAAAATTCAGTTCAACTTTGCGCAAAACGTATTTACAAAGTATTAAAATTGTTTTATAATTAAGTTATGAAAAACGATTCTTATTTTGAACAGCGTGAAATTGCTTGTATAGAGCGCCTAAACAAAATTATCAGCGAATTACCCTATTACGTTGAAGATTTTTTTATTGGCGTTGAATCTAGAACGTCGCCGTTAACCCGCTTAAACTACGGGTATGATTTGCGCGTTTTTTTTGATTTTTTATCTAAAAAGGTTTTTCGCAATAAAAACGTTACGGATATAGAGTTAAACGATTTAGCCCTTTTACAAGTTAGCGACTTTGAAATGTTTTTAAGTTATTTAAGTCGTTATATGATTAATGGTAAATATGAACGATGTACTGAAAGCGGTAAGGCACGAAAACTGTCTACCCTACGCGCTTTTTATAAGTATTTTTTTAATAAAAACGTATTGCCTGCAAACACTCCAACCAAAGTAAATATGCCTAAAATTCACGAAAAAGAGATTATCAGGCTTGATTCTAACGGCAAAGTTGATGAAATTGGTGAAATGCTTTACGTTGTTGAAAGTGGTAGCGGACTAACTGAAAAACAACGTGCTTTTCATAACAACACAAAGTTCCGCGATAGTGCCATTATTACCCTATTTTTAGGTACGGGTATTCGTATTAGTGAATTAGTTGGATTAAATTTAGAAGACGTAGATTTTAATACTAATAGTTTCGTTGTTACCAGAAAAGGTGGAAATCGCGAAATTTTATATTTTAACGAACAAGTTGCCGATGCTCTGCGCACTTACTATGAAATTCGCCACGATGATAATAATATCCCCGCTAATGAAAAAGCTTTCTTTATCTCCTTGCAAAATCGCAGAATTTCCACTAGAACGGTGCAAGATTTAGTAAAAAAATACGCTAAAATCGTTTCCCCGCTAAAAAAAATTACTCCACATAAACTTCGCAGTACTTTCGGCACTTCCCTATACCGCCAAACCGGTGATATTTACGTTGTAGCAAGCGTTTTAGGTCATAAAGACGTTAACACAACCCGTCGCCACTACGCCGCTATAAACGAAGACGTAAGAAAACAAGCTGGGCGTGCCCATAAAATTACGGGCGCTGACCAAGATAAAGATTAATGTTATAAAGGATTTTCTAAAAAAATGAAACTTTCTACTGAAATTTCTTCTACAAGTAAACATGTTGGCGAAGAAAAAGCCATTGAATTAATTGCTAAAGCTGGTTTTGACCATTGGGATTTTACTATGTGCACGAATATGTGTATATTTGATTGGGAAAAACGTACTTGGACGTTGTCAAATGAACCGCTAGGAACGAATAATTACCTTAAATTCGCCAAAAAGCTTAAAGATATTGGGCTTTATAATGGTATAACTTGTAATCAGTCTCATGCCCCATTTCCCGTTGATAATCCTTTTATTTACGATTATTTAATGCGTAGTATCGAATGCACGGCTGAAGCCGGTGGTAAAATATGCATAATTCACCCAGACAACTTTAGCACTCCTGAAAAAAATGCTGAAATGTATAATATGCTACTAGAATTTGCAAAACCTTTTAACGTTAAAATTGCCACGGAAAATATGTGGGGTTGGGATGATAAACTTGACCAAGCAGATTTTGCAGCGTGCTCTACCCCGGAAAGTTTTCACGAACATTTTAAGGCGGTTAATAACGACGAAAATTTAGTTGCGTGCTTAGATATTGGTCACGCGGAAATGCGCGGTTTAAATACTAGTGCGGTTGATATGATATATAAACTTGGCGATAAATTACAAGCTTTGCACGTTCACGATAACGATAAATGGCACGATAGTCATCAAATACCCATGTCGATGAATATAGACTTCTACCCCATTATGAAAGCTCTTAAAGACGTCAATTATAAGGGCGAACTAACTTTAGAATCTGATGCTTATTTAAGAAAATTTAATAAAGATAACGTATTTGAAGGTGTAAAAGATTTGTATAATAGCGCAAAAAAATTATCTGATTTATTTGAAAATTTTTAATTAATATTTTTTACTAATTTAATTGATAAAAAATAAAGCCCGATTAATTTCGGGCTTTTTGTTTAACGTTAAAAAATATTATTGTTCTTCAATAATTTTGGTAATTTTAATTACTTTATAGTTTGCGGTTTCTTCAATACATTTACCACAACTATCGCAAATTTTATTAGGGTCTAAATCACAAGTGTCATCGCAATATTCGTCTATCAAATTTTCATTAGCGGTTTTTAAATCTTTGTTCATATTATCTCCTTTTATAAATATATTGTACCACATTTAATATAAAAATCAACATAATTTTATAAAAATAAAACAAACAAATGTTTGACTTTTTATAAGTTTAGTGTTATTATTTACGTATGAATAAGGTACAATTAAACGAAAAATTGAATGAAGTTTATACTTTTACCGTTGAATATATTCAAAACAACGGTTATTCCCCTACGGTTAGAGATATTTGTGCAAAATTAAACATTAAATCTACCGCAACGGCGTATTCCTATTTAGAAAAGTTGAAATCTAAGGGTCTATTAGAAAAATCGCCCCTTAAAAAGCGTGCTATAGTTCCATCTAACAAAGTTAGTGGGTTTATTAGCGTGCCGATAGTTGGTACTATTCGTGCAGGTTCACCCATTTTTGCAGTAGAAAATTTAGAAGGATATTGCCCTTTGCCCGATGATTTTTCTGGTAACGGCAACGAATTTGCACTTCGCGTTCAAGGTAACAGTATGATTAATGCTGGAATTTATGAAAACGATATTATTATAGTAAATCAGCAAAATACCGCAAATAATGGTGAAATAGTTGTTGCTCTTGTTGATGATAGCGCTACCGTTAAACGTTTTTATAAAAAAGACGGCAAAATTATACTTCACCCCGAAAATGACGAACTAGAAGATTTAATATACGATAGCGTAACCATTTTAGGCACGGTTAAGGGTTTAATTAGAAAGTTTTAGTTAAATATTATATGTTTATTAATAAATTGAAATGCGGACGTTAAGTCCGCTTTTTCTTTTTGAATAATAATAATCTTTTATTATAATTTCATATTTTTTAGTGCAATTTTGCAATGTTCATACGTTATACCGCCTTGCAAATACGCAATATACGGCGGTTTTACCGGTGCATCGGCAGAAAGTTCAATGGATGCGCCTTGAACAAAACAACCCGCTGCCATAATAACGTTATCTTCGTAACCTGGCATATCCCAAGGTAACACGGTAAGGTTACTATCTACGGGAGAGTTTTCTTGTATTGTTTGAATAAAAGAAATTAATTTTTTTTCATCGTTAAACTTTATTGCTCTTATAATATCGTTTGGCAATTCGTTTATAGATGGCGAAGTTTCATAGCCTAATTCATTAAGTACCGCGCCGAACAATAAAGAGCCTTTTACCGCTTGTAATACCGTGTGTGGTGCAATAAAAATTCCTTGATAAAAATATTGATAACCTAGTGCATAAGAGCCAACTTCACCGCTAATTGACGGTGCGGTTACCCTATTTTGTACCATATTAACGTATTTTTCATCACCAACAACGTAACCGCCGGTAGGTGCAATTCCCCCACCGATATTTTTAATTAAAGAGCCCGCAGCAAGATTTGCACCAACTTCAATAGGTTCACGTTTGTCAATAAATTCACCGTAACAGTTGTCAAGCATAATACAACCGTCAAACCCTAAACCTTTGACAAAATTAACTATATCTTCAATTTGGTCTATGGAAATAGCGTTTCGCCAATCGTAGCCCCTAGAACGTTGAATATAAACCATTTTAGGCTTGTTGGTTTTGAAAAATTCTTTTATTGCGGGTTTATCAAATTCGCCGTTTACAAGGGGTGTTGACGCGAATTTTACGCCGTATTCTTCTAGAGAGCCGTTATCTTTACCATAAATAACTTCGGTTAAAGTGTCGTAAGGCGTTCCGCTTATGGAATACATTAAATCGCCTTGGCGCAAAACACCGTAAAGGCAAAGAGCTAGTGCGTGAGTGCCAGAAACGATATTTGGTGAACAAATTGCTTTTTCCGCCTTAAATACGTCTGCAAAAAGTTTATTTAAGGTTTCTTTACCTTCATCACCATATCCATACCCGGTTGTACCGGTAAAATGGCGTAGTGCTATTTTATTATCTTGGAAAGCGTTAAGCACTTTTTCTTGATTAAATAGTGCTATTTCTTCTGCCTTTTCAAATAAAGGTTTAAGTTGTTTTTCGCAGTTGTTAATTAAATTTAAGTCTATCATAATTTGCTTACAATCCTTTGTGCTAATAATTGAATATCATTAGGCTCTAACGGTATCAAATTTGCTAATTTTTTGAAAAAAGTAATTTGTCGTTTTGCGTAGTGGCGGGTGTTTAATTTAATAATATTTTTGCACTCATCAATAGAGATTTCGCCTTTTAAATATGGGAAAATTTCTTTATAACCTATACCTTGCATACATTGATGATTCTCATTTATTCCACTATCAATTAAGCCTTTAAATTCTTCAATTAAACCGTTTTCAAACATTAAATCTACGCGTTTATTTATTCTATCGTATAAAAATTCGCGCGGATAAGTTACAGTATACGCGTTATAATCGTATTTTGGGTTTAAATCATCTAAAATTTCAGACTTAAGGTTTCCACTTTCAAATATTTCTAAAGCTCTAATAACCCTTTTTGAATCGTTAAAATGTATTTTTTCTGCAGAAATAGGGTCTTTTTCTTTTAAAATATTGTGAACGTATTGATTTCCAAATTTTTCAGCTAAATTTTTATAATACTCACGTGCATTTAGATTAGCGCAACTATTTCCATAAGAAAAATCGTATAAAATAGAATTAATATAAAAGCCTGTCCCCCCACAAATAATCGGGGTTTTGCCCTTATTTAATATATCGTTTATAGCAATTTCAGCGCGCTTTTTATAATCTCCAACGGAAAAGGTTTCGCTAGGATTTATCACGTCGATTAAATGGTGTGGTATACCTTGCATTTCTTCTATACTTGGCTTTGCCGTTCCCACGTTTAAGCCTTTATATACGTATAAAGAGTCGGCGGAAACAACTTCAGTATCAAGTAGTTTAGCGCACTCTACTGCAAGAGCCGTTTTAGACGATGCGGTAGGACCACAAATGATTATTATTTTATTTTTTACACTATTCTTTTGAACCATTTATCAATTTCCGTTCTAGTAATTTTAACCATAACAGGTCTTCCGTGCGGACATTTTAGTCCTGGATTTTCTTCTATTGCTTTTTTAATAACTTCAACGTCTAAATCAGTCATTTTATCGCCTGATTTAACGGCAGATTTGCACGCTTTTTGGGCAATTTTATCCGCCATAAGATTATCTGCCCTAAGTGATTTTAATTCACCTAAATCATTTAATATATCGTTAAAGAATTTATCTAAATTTAAGTTAGTTAAATAAACGGGAATAGACGAAACCTTAAATGAATTTTTGCCAAATTCACTAATTTCAATGCCCATATCGTTTAATACGGCAAGATTATCGCTTAAAAAGTTAGATTCTATGCTGTTAACGGTAATAGTATAAGGCAAAAGAAGTGGTTGAAGTTCAATTTTTTTACTATTAAAGGCGTTTATTAATTTATCGTATAAAATTCTTTCGTGTGCGGCGTGTTGGTCAACAATTAAAAGGTTTACCCCGTCATCAAACATTAAATAAGTGTTCAAGGCTTGCCCAATATATTTTAAATCAACTTTAACGTTAATTGAAATAGGCTCAGCCGTTACGTTTGATATATTAGAATTGACGGTATTTGTAATTACTGTTGACGTAACGTTTGCGCTACCGCCTTTAGCAAGTTGTTCTAAAAAACGCTTGTTTTCTTCAAAAATATCGTTTGAATTATCAGATTTGTTTAAGGGATTTTTTTCTTCCTTTTGCTCTACGTCACTAAATACAAGTGAATCAAATTTATAGGTTTCTAGTGGCATTTTGCTGTTTACGTTACTATTTTGTGTAGCATAAACAATAGTATTTTCGCTAGATAATTCCTTACTATTTTGTGCACTATCTAAACCAATGTTGGCTATGGATAGTGCTTCTTGAGAGCCATCTAAAACTTTAGATAAAACGGAATAAATACTGCCGTAAATAATTTGATTATTTGAAAAACGAACCTCTAATTTGTTTGGGTGAACGTTAACGTCAACTATTTCAGTAGGCAAGGTTAAATTAAGAACGTAAAAAGGATATTGTCTTTTCATCATATAAGGCGTATAAGCATTAGAAATTGCCGAACTTATAGTTTGGTTTACAACGTATCGCCCGTTTACAAAAATAGATTGATAAGACCTATTCCCTTTATAAAAATTTTGTTTGCCTATATAACCGTTAATTTTTAAACCGTTTTTAATGGTATCAACGTAAAAGCAATTTTTTATGGTTTCAATGCCGTAAATTTGAACAACGGCAGATTCAAAACCATCGCCAAAAGACTGAAATAGCACCTTACCGTCTGCAATATATTTAAAAGCAATATTTGGGTTACCCATAATAAATCTTGCAACAGTAACTGAGATTTCGCTTTCTTCTGCCCTAACGCTCTTTAAGAATTTTTCCCTAGCGGGTGTATTAAAGAAAAGGTTGTCAACTGTAATTTCCGTGCCGTTAACAGCGCCATAATCAATTATTTCTTCAATATTACCGCCTTCACAGTAGATACTTGCGCCCGTTTCTTGAAGTTCGGGTTTAGAAACGATTTTAATTTTAGAAACAGCTGCAATACTTGCAAGCGCTTCACCCCTAAAACCAAGCGTTATTATATTATCAAGGTCTTTTACAGATGAAATTTTACTTGTAGCGTGTGCTAAAAGAGCCTTTTTTAATTGACTTTTTTCTATACCAGAGCCATCGTCGGTAATTTTTATTGACGCAATACCGCCTGAAACTATTTCAATGGTAATATTTTTAGCACCAGCGTCTATAGAGTTTTCAACAAGTTCTTTAACGACAGATGATGGACGTTCAACAACTTCGCCCGCTGCTATTCTATTGTAAATTTTACTACTTAAAAGGTTAATTACACTCATTATTTATCCTTTAGTTTTTCACTTAAATCAATTAAAATATTGAAAGCATTCATTGGTGATAACGTGTTAACGTCTAAATCTTTAATAATTCTTTCAACTTCTGAAAGTTCTGGAATATTAACTTCTTCATTTATAGCAATCTTTCTAGAACTATTGTTAATATCGTTGTTTTCTAGTTCTTTTAGAATAGATTTTGCGCGTGTGGTAACCTCTTTATTAACGCCCGCAAGCTGTGCAACTTCTATACCAAAACTTCTGTTTGCGCTACCGCGCATAATTTTACGCATAAATACGATACCGCCTTGCATTTCTTTAACGGTAACTTTATAGTTTTTAATGCCTTCTAGTTTACCTTCAAGTTCAGTAAGTTCGTGGTAGTGGGTTGCAAATAAAGTTTTAGCGTGAACTTTATTGTTCAAATGTTCAACGATAGCCCAAGCAATACTTAAACCATCGTAGGTGCTTGTTCCCCTGCCGATTTCATCTAAAATAAGCAAGCTTTTATCAGTTGCATTAGCAATAATGTTTGCCATTTCAGACATTTCAACCATAAATGTACTTTGGTCACTAATTAAACTGTCGCTTGCACCTATTCTTGTAAAAATACGGTCTACAACGGGAATTTCAGCTTCTTTTGCGGGAACGAAAGAGCCAATGTGGGCAAGCAAAGTAATTAATGCAACTTGGCGCATATAGGTGCTTTTACCCGCCATATTCGGTCCCGTTATAATAAGCGTACGGTTTTCGTTATTGTCCATTAAAGTATCGTTTGCAACGAAACGTTCTTTAGAAATAGCTTCAACAACGGGGTGTCTACCACCAACGATATTTAACCTTTCATAACTTGATAAAATGGTAGGTTTAACAAAGGAATTTTCCCTTGCAACAGTTGCTAAAGATAATAGCGCATCAAGGTCGGCAATAGCGTCTGCACACTCTTTTAAAAGTGCTATATTATTAGTTAAAACGCCCTTGATTTCATTAAAAATTTGCGATTCTAATTTGGCAAACTTTTCTTCTGCAGATAAAATTTTATATTCTAATTCTTTAAGCTCTTCGGTAATATAACGTTCAGCGTTTGCTAAGGTTTGCCTACGTTGATATTCGTAAGGAACAAGTTCTTTAAACGAATTCGTTACTTCGATATAATAACCGAATACCCTATTATATGAAATTCTTAAATTTCTAATTTTAGTTTTATCGCGTTCACGATTTTCCATTTCAACGATAAATTTTTTACCGTTTTCACCCAATTCGCGAAGTTCGTCTAGTTCACTATTAAAACCCTTCTTAATAAAACCGCCGTCTTTAAGGTTATTTTGAGCGGTATCTTCATCAATAGACGCATTAAACAAGTTAACTATTTCACTAAAATCACCAAGTTTATATATAATATCAGAGCAAAATTTAGAGTCTAGGCCTGCCAATTGACATTTAACACTTGGTAAAACTTCTAAAGATTTTCTTAGTGCAACACAATCTTTCGGGGTTAAGTTATTGTTGGAAATTTTACCTGAAATTCTACCGATATCGCGCACGCAACCAAGTAAATCAGTAAGACTTTGGCGAATAACGGTGCTATTATAAAAACTTTCAACACCCTTTAGTCTATATTCAATTTTTTCTTTATCGCCTAGTGGGGACAAAACCCAACTTTGCAATCTTCTTGCGCCCATACTAGTGCGCGTTTTATCTATTAACCAAAGTAAAGAACCGTAACGTTTGCCATCGCGCAAAGTTTTAACAAGTTCTAGGTTGCGGATTGCCGTTGAATCTAGCATCATAAATTCTTTTGGGTTTTCTAAAGTGATAGAATTTATGTTGATAAGAGCGTGTTTTTGCGTTTCTTTTAGATAAGAAATTAGTGCCCCGCTAGCATTGATTGTTCCATCGCCATCTTTAAGACCAAAACTATCAAAAGATAAAACGTTAAATTGTTCTTCAAGGCGTTTTCTTGCCGTAATTTCGCTAAAGGCACTTTCAACGTAGCCGTTAAATTTTGGCAAAACACCAAATATAATTAAAGGAGCATCTACAAATAATTCAACTGCGTTATTATTTGCAATAATTTCTGCGGGAGAAATTTTGGTTAAAGCGTTTTGTAGTTCGCTAAATTTTTCTGCACCCGTGAAAGAACGCGTATAAAATTCGCCGGTAGTAATATCCGCCCAGCTAATTGCAACAACGTCTTTTTCTATATAAACGGATGATATAAAATTATTAGATTTATCATCGATTAATTCATCGTTAATAACCGTTCCTGCGGTAACGATTTTTACAACGTCACGTTCAACCATTCCCTTACCCGTTGCTTCGGTAAGTTGTTCACAAATTGCAACCTTTTGTCCTTGTGCAACAAGTTTAGATATATAAATATCGGCAGCGTGATGCGGAACGCCACACATAGGTGCGCGTTCTTCTAACCCACAATCTCTGCCTGTAAGCGTTAAATCTAAAATAGCAGATGCTTTAACGGCATCGTCAAAAAACATTTCGTAAAAATCGCCTAATCTATAAAAGATTATGCAATCTTGATATTTTTCTTTGACTTGAAAATAATGTCTCATCATTGGCGAAAGTGCCATATTTTTACCTCTTTAGGAATTCTTTAGTAGGATTTTATTTGTAGAAAAAAATAATTATTAAATTAGTCTAGTCTTTAACTACGTCGCCTAATAGCGACATACCACCCGTTTTAGTGATTTTAACGTTAACGAATTGACCTAAAAGGCTTTCGTCACCACTAAAATAAGCCATTCTGCCGTAAACGTCACGCCCTAAATATTTACCGCGTTTTTCATCGTAACCTTCACATAAAATTTCTATCGTTTTGCCAAGATAACCTTTAGATTGATTGCGATTTGCCGTATTTTGAACGTCAATTAATTGCATTATACGGCGTTTAGACGTTTCTTCATCAATTTGACCGTCCATTTTGGCGGCGGGGGTGCCGTTTCTTTTTGAATAAATAAAGGTAAACGCGCCTGAAAAACCAACTTCTTTAACTAAATTTAGAGTGTCTAAAAAGTCTTCTTCAGTTTCGGTAGGAAAACCAACCATAATATCGGTTGTTACCGCCATATCGGGTATATTTTCGCGCAAAAGTTTAATTTTTGACAAATAGTCTTCCCTGGTATAGTGGCGGTTCATAAGTTTTAAAATCCTGTTAGAACCAGCTTGTACGGGTAAATGTACAACTTTACAAACCTTAGGATTATTTTTAAGCGCTTCAATTAATTCTAAAGAAAAATCTTTAGGGTGGTTAGTCATAAATCTTAAGCGGAATTTCCCATCGATTTTTGCAATTTCATTAATTAAATCTGCAAAAGACGTTGTGCCCAAATCTTTACCGTAAGAGTTAACGTTTTGACCAAGCAAAGTGATTTCTTTATACCCTTCTTTAATTAAAGAACGGCATTCGTTAATAATATCTTCCGGTTTTCTACTACGCTCTCTACCCCTAACGTAAGGAACGATGCAATATGTACAAAAGTTATTACAACCGTATACGATATTAACCCAAGCGTTTGGATAACTAGTTCTAGTTTTTGGGGTATTTTCAACAATTTCCCCTTCCTTTTCCCAAACTTCTTTAACGTGTTTTTTTCCGTTTAAACGTTTTTCAATTAAAGGGCGAAGTTGTTCTAGGTTATGCGTACCAAAAACTATATCAATAAATGGTAACTTTTCTAAAAGTTTATCGGCATAGCCTTCTTGTTGTGTCATGCAACCGCCAACGGCAATAATAAGGTCTTTATTTTTACGCTTTAATTGTTTTAACGCGCCTATATTACCTTCTGCACGGTCTTCGGCATTTTCACGAATACAGCACGTGTTAAAAACGATAATATCCGCTTCTTTTTCGTTTTCTGCTAGTTCATAGCCCATTTCGCACAAAATACCGGCAATTTTTTCCGATTCGTGCAAATTCATTTGGCAACCATAAGTTGTTATATAATATTTTTTTCTATTAGTTTCCATACAAAATTATTTTACATCAATAAGTTTCTTTTGTCAATTTTAATGATACTTGTATTTTAAATATAATAATATATAAACTAAGAACGTATGAAGAAATCTATTAAAGTTCTTTTAGCGTTGTTTGGAATTTTTATAATTTTACTTATATTTTGCTTATCTTTTTATCTTGTTACCACGGCAAAATATAACCTTGATGAAAGCAAAATAGTTAACTTAAATTCAACTGTTGAATATTACGATATTAACGGCAAATTTATCGAAGAGCAATCTGGCGGTGTTGCCGTAACGGAAATTAAAGAATTATCTAACCACGTTAAAAACGCCTTTATTTCCATAGAAGATAAACGATTTTACAATCATAAAGGCGTTGACTTTCGCGGTCTTGCACGAGCATCGGTTAATAACTTAAAAAGCCACTCTTTTAAGCAAGGTGCTTCAACGATAAGTCAACAATTAATTAAAAACACACATTTATCAAACGAAAAAACGTTAAAAAGAAAGCTTGTAGAATTCAAATTAGCGCGACAGCTTGAAAAAAAATATAACAAAGATGAAATTTTAGAAAAATATTTAAATACCATTTATTTTGGTGATGGTTGTTATGGGATTACCGATGCATCAATGCATTATTTTGGCATTTCTGCCGATAAATTAACCTTAAATCAAAGCGCAATGCTTGCAGGAATAATAAAAGCGCCGTCAACTTATTCCCCGTTTAATAACCAAGAAAAATGTTTTAACAGAAAAGATTTGGTTTTAAGCGAAATGTATAATCAAGGATATATCACAAAAGAACAATTAGATAGCAATTATAAAGTTAATCCTATATTAAAAGAAAATTCAAACGGTGACGTTTATGATTACGTTTATCTAGTAAAAAAACAACTTAGTGATTTTTTTGACAAGTCCGCGTATCAAATGAAAAACGTTAAAATTTACACTTATTTTAACCCAGAAAAACAACAAATTATTAATGAAAATTTTAATAATTACGATATGGGCACAGATAAATCTATCATTTTAACTGATAATTCAAACAAAATTATCGCATATAAGTCAACTTGTGGCGAAATAAAACGGCAACTAGGCTCTGTAATAAAGCCTTTGCTTGTATATGCGCCCGCTTTAGAAAATAATTTAGTGCATAATTGCACGATAATTGATGATGAAAAGATAGATATTAACGGGTATACCCCATCTAACGTTAACGATAAATACTACGGCAAAGTGTCGGTTAAATATTCACTTGCAAAAAGCCTAAATACCTGCGCTGTAAAATTGTTAAATTACGTTAAGGTTGAAAATGCTTTGCCTTATCTAGAAAAAGTTGGAATTAATTATGGAGAAAACGATAAATCTTTAGCATTAGCGTTAGGTTCTAGTGAAAATGGTTTTACGTTAAAGGAAATTACAACTGCATATAACGTTTTTAACGATTACGGTAATTATACTTTGCCAAGTTGCGTTGATAAAATCATTACTGAAAACGGCAGAATTTTATTTAAGGAATACAACCAAAAAACTAAGGTTTTTTCTGACGATACGGTTGAATTAATAAACGATTCGTTAAAAGATTGCATAGAATATGGAACGTCTAAAAACTTGAAAAGTAATTTGTCAAATATACGTGCTAAAACGGGTACTGCTGGTAATAAAAACGGCAATACGGACGCTTATAGCATATCATATAACCCTAATTACGTTTTAGGAGTTTGGTACGGAAATAAAACAAATAAGTTAATGGAAAATAAAGTTAGTGGTGGCACATATCCTACCTTGACAGCATCAACTATTTGGAACGATTTACAAAAACGCGGATTAACTGATGATGTACCTTTTGAAAAATCTGAAAATATAGTAGAACTTAATATTGATAAAATTTCTTATGAAAAAGATAACAAGATTGAAATTGCTGATGAAATTGCACCAGAGCGTTATATTTTAAAGGAAAAATTTAGAAAAAACAACGCACCAATAGATAAATCAAAGCGTTTTATTTCGCCTACTATAGAAACACCGCAAATATCAATAAATAACAATATAATTTCAATACGATTATGTCAGACACAATTATATAATTTTATTGTATTTAAAGAGTTTAACGGTATAAAACGTAAGATTTTTGATACAAAATATCAAAGCTTTAATAATTGTATTTTTGACCAAGAAATTTTACCAAATACACTCTATTCTTATTCAGTCGTTCCCTATTATGAAAAAGATGGAATAATCTATAATGGAAATCCTGTGTATTTAAATAAAATTAAAACGGACAATTTTTCATTACAAGATATTTGGTGGGATAAAGACGTAAATTAATAAAAAAGCACCTATAAATAGGTGCTTTTAATATTCATAGATTATAAATTAAAGTTCAATTTTTTCAATATTTTTTAACGCTTCTTCAATTAATCCTTCAACGTCTAGCCTACTTTCCGCTTTAATAACGCGTTCTAAATTAGGTTTAATTGCAGGGAATTTTGGCAAGAAAACCGTGCAACAGTCTTCGTAAGGTAAAATAGACGTTTCATAAGTATCAATTTTGCGTGCTATTTCAATAATGTCTATTTTATCCATCATAATTAAGGGACGTAAAACAGGCATTGTTACAACGGAATTCGATGAAGTTATACTTTCAATTGTTTGACTTGCAACTTGACCTAAACTTTCACCCGTTATAATTGCTTGAGAACCTATTCTTTTTGATAATCTTTCTGCAATTCTCATCATAAATCTGCGCATTAAAGTAATCATAAATTCTTCAGGGCAATTTTTATGAATTTCTTCTTGAATATGAGTAAATGATACAACGTAAAGATTTATTCCACCGTTAAATTCACCAACGCGTCTAGTTAGTTCAATTACCTTTTCTTTAGCTGCTTCGCCCGTATAAGGGAAACTATGGAAATGCAAACAATCTAGCCTCATACCGCGTTTACAAGTTAAATAACCGGCAACGGGACTATCTATACCGCCTGAAATAAGCAAAAGTCCTTTGCCTGCTGAACCTACAGGCATACCGCTTAAACAACGGATACTATCGGTATATACGAACGTTTTGCCGTCTTCACGAATATCTACTGAAATAATAAAATCGGGGTTTTTAACCTTAACGCTTAATTTCCCACCGAATTTTTCTAATACTTTACCGCCAAGTTGTCTTGACGTTTCCATAGAATCAGGCGTAAACGTCTTATCTGCTCGGTTAGTTTCAACCTTAAACGTACCTATTTTTTCTGCACACAATAAAAGCGCAGCTTCAACTATATTATCAAAAGTGCTTTCAACTACAAGTGCACGACTAACCGTGTGAATACCTGCAATTTTTCCTAGTTTATCAATAATATATTCGTAATCGTTATCGTCAAAATCTTCAATTAAATATCTGCTGTGCATTACGGTAAACTTAAAATCTATACCCTTTAATGAACGCTTGATATTTTCTTTAAGCATTTTTTCAAAAAAACTGCGATTTTTACCTTTTAAGTGAATTTCGCAATATCTAATTATAATTGCAGTTTTCATCTCATCGTTTCCTTTAATTTTTTTGCCTTTTCGTTGATAATTTTAACAGCAATTTCCGCTTCTTGCATTGTAGAATTGGGCGAAAAACTTATACGAAGAACGCCGTCTAAAATCTTTTCATCATACCCACAAGCTGTTAAAACACGACTAAATCTATTTTTAGACGAACAAGCAGAACCGTTACCAACAAGAATATTTTCCATTTCAAGTAAATGCATTAAAACTTCACCACGAAGTCCTTTTGCAGATACTGAAAGAATATATGGACTTGATATACTACTATCTATACTAGATAGAACCGTGAATACGTCTTTATCTAAGTTTTCTGCAATAAACTCTTTAATTTCTTGTACTTTTTTATAATTTTCCTTTAATGATAGGGCGCGTTCTTCAGTAGCATATTGAAAAACTTTAATACCAAAAACGTTTTCAGTACCGCTCCTTAATCCGTTTTCTTGTCCTCCACCGAAAATTAACGGTGATACGTTAAGTTTTTTACGTTTAATTAGTGCACCAACACCCTTTATACCGTTAATTTTATGCGCGCTTATAGAATATAAATCAATTTTATTTGATAATCTATACGGTAATTTTGCATAGGCTTGAACACCATCTACGTGAAAGATAATTGATGGGTTGATTTTTTTAATTCTATCCGCAATAGTATTAACGTCGTTTATAGCGCCCGTTTCGTTATTAACGTGCATTATTGAAACGAAAGAAACCCCACTGTTTTTTTCAATAAAATCGTATAGCCTTTCGGTATTTACGCTTCCGTCTTTATTTAAATCGATAAATTCAACGGATAAGCCCCTATTTTTTAATTCTAAAAAGCTCTTATGAACGGCAGAATGTTCGCCCTTATCGGTAACGAATATACCGCGTTTAACTGTGCAAAATATTGCTTGATTATCACTTTCAGAGCCACATGAAGTAAAAATAACTTCATAATCGTTAGAAATTGCACCAAGACATCTTAGAATACTATCTTTTGCACACTTAATTTCTTTAGCGCAATTTAACCCGCCGTTATACAAGGTTGACGGGTTATAAAATTTATCGTTATTAAATTCTATTGCCTTATCTATCGCGCTCTTTGAAGGCACGGTAGTTGCGGCATTATCAAAATATATCACTTAAAATCATCCTCTAAAACGTGACGTTTACAATAAATCATTAAAGATTTAATAAAATCTTTAGAACACTCTAAAACGAATAATAACTTTTCGCCTTTTTCGTTGGCAACGATGTAGAAAAACTCTTTTCCTTCTGCAGCCATAGAATTAGGCGATAATACTTTTTTAGAGATTTCTTTCATTTTTGAATATTTTATATAGGTTGAGCTTTGAAACTTACCAATTTTTTCAATATTATCAGTAGAAATTGAAACAATTTGTTTTCTTTTTGCCCTATTTATTACTTTAGAAAACCTTATTGCACCGGTCAAAATTGAATAATCGTATTCTGTATAAAAACGATTTTTAATAAAATATGAAAAAATTGCAATAGAAAAAAATGTTAAAGTTGGCAATAATAATAAAACCAACCAAGTACCTAATCCATAGGAATCTCTAGATATTGTAAATATTGAATAAAACCAGAAAATCCCCGCAAAAAAAGCAACAAATGCAACGACAAAAAAGATATAATACTGAGTCTTTGCTTTCTTTTCGTTTTGAATTAAAACTGATTCTTCTAAATAAAACTCTCTCATATTTTTCTCTTAAAATATTTTTTGTATATTTTAACATAAAAAGGTAAAACGCTCAACTATTTTAATTTAACAATTGTAACGCCGTTTTCACCTTCGCCATACTTTCCGCGACGATATTCCAAAACGTTTTTATCAGTTTTAAGATAATCTCTAATCGCTTTAAGCAAAATACCCTTACCAACGCCATGAATAATTTTAACTTCTTCAAGTCCGTTCAAAATTGCGCTATCAATAAAATTTTCAACTTCAGTAACCGCTTCTAGCGACGTTTTGCCTATTAAATTAATTTCTAGTTTTGGTGTACTAGTTAAATTGGAAGTTTTTTTGTTTACCTTTACCTTTTCATCCTTATTAATAGGCTTTTCATTGTTGAACAAATCGTTATATTTAACCTTAGTTTTAATATCTCCTATAAGAACGTCTGCTTCGCTTTTTTTATCGTTTAAAGCGATAATTTTAGCGTAGGTTCCTAAACTTTTAACGTAAACTTTATCGTTTACCGAAATATTTTTAACGTCAGCCTTAGATAATACAACGGGGCTATCGTCTACGTCAGAATCTAAATAACGGCTATTTTTTAATCTATTTTTAAGTTCACTTGCCCTAAAAACTTCTTTACTTTCAAGTTCAGCATTTTTCAAAATTGACTTTAAATCGTCAATAATCTCTTCCGCTTCTATAAGTTTATCGGCAACGATGCGCTTTGTTTCGTGCTTAGCATTCGTATAGATTTTTTCACGCTCTCTAGCAATTTTTTCCTTTTCAAGCGCGATTAAATTAAGTTCTTCTTGTTGTTTTTGTTTTAACTTATCAAGCTCTTCGCTTAAGAGTTGATATTCTCGCCTACTTTCTTCTGCGCGTTTTAATACGTTGTTATAATTTAGCGCAGATTGGCTCATATAACTATAAGCCTTGTCAATTATATCATCGTTAAGACCTAAAGTCTTTGCAATAGTAATGGCGTTAGAACTGCCCGGCATACCGATATTTAAGCGGTATAATGGTTTAAGATTTTCAGGGTCGAACTCCATGCAAGCATTTTCAATTTTATCGTTTTGCATTGCAAATTCTTTTAGTTGGGCGTAGTGCGTCGTTATAATCCCGTAACAATTATTAGAAATTAACTTATTGATAATAGCAAGGGCTAAAGGACTGCCTTCTTCTGGGTCTGTACCAGCACCGATTTCGTCAATTAAAACCAAACTTTTTTCGCATGCATTGTTGGTAATTTCAATAATATTTTTAATGTGCGATGAGAATGTTGAAAGACTTTGCTCTATACTCTGTCCATCGCCAATATCACAAAAAACGTCGTTAAAGACAGAAATAACAGTCCCTTCTCCCGTAGGTAAAAATAAACCGCTCATCGCCATAAGTGAAAAGATACCAACAAGTTTTAAAGTGATAGTTTTACCACCCGTATTAGGACCGCTTATAAGTAAAAAGTTATATTTTTCACCAAGTGAAACCGTTACGGGAACAACTTTGTCTTTATCAATTAGCGGGTGTCTTCCGCGATAAATGTCAACGATACCTTTATCGTTTAATATAGGACGGGTACTTTTTGTTTCATAAGCGTAATTTGCACGAGCGTAACAAAAGTCAATTTCGCTTAATATTTCCATATTATAGCGTAAAGATTGCGTCATTGTGCCAACCCTAGCGGATAATTCCGCTAAAATTTTAGCAATTTCTTCTGCTTCATCAAAAAGTGCACGCTTTAGGTCGTTGTTAAGTTCCATAACGTGCTCTGGTTCTATAAATACGGTAGCGCCAGAAGACGACTGGTCGTGAATAAAACCTTTAACAAAACTACGATATTCGCTTTTAACCGGTATAACGAATCTATCTTGGCGCATCGTAACAACGGCGTTTTGCAAATATTTACTTAAATTTCCGCGCATATAAGAGTTTAATTGTTCTCTTATTCTAGCATTAATATTTCGAATTTCCTTTCTTATAGAATAAAGTTTTGGCGACGCGTTATCGCTAATTTCATCTTCTGATAAAATTTTAGAAGTAATTTCCTTTTCAAAATCTTCATTAACGTATAAATTTTTAGCAAATTCTTTTAAATAAACGATAGAATCATCGCTAAAAGTATTAAAAGACGATGCGGTTATCCTTGCACTTTTTAGATTATTAGCAACCTTTAAAAGTTCGCCACAAGATAAAACACCGCCAACGTCTACCCTTTTGAATTCTTCTGTTAAATCGTCAAAATAATATATAGACGGTAGATTATAGGTGTACAAAACCTTAAACGCTTCTTCAGTTTTATTAAGCAAATATTCCGCTTGTTTAAAATCCGTAACGGGCAAAAAGCCGTTTATAGTGCTTTTTGTGCTTTCTAAAACGGCGTAGTTGCTTAATATATCTTTAATTTTGTCGTACTCTATACTTTCAAGAGTCTTTAAGGAAATCATTTAAGGTCTATCCTATAAAAATAAATTTATCTTAATTCAGCGTTTACTTTATTTCTTAAATTATTAAGAATAAGTTTTATAGTATCGTCAATTTCGCTTACGTTAAGGGTACGTTCGGTTGATTGGAAAACAATGTTGAACGCCATACTCTTTTTGCCCTTTTCAACTTGATCGCCTTGATATACGTCAAAAAGTTTAATGGTTTGTAAGAATTCCCCACCAACTTCGTTTATAGCATCAAAAATTTCAGCACAACTTACTTTAACGTCTACGGTTATAGCCAAGTCTCTTTCAATTGCTGGGAATTTAGAGATGGTCTTAAACATAATTTTATCAGTAAATACGCTTACTAAACTTGCATAATCAAGCTCACAAATGTATACGGGTTTATCAACGTTATATTTATCGGCAAGGTCAGGACGTAATTGACCGAAAGAACCGATTAAAACGCCGTCAACAAACACGTTTGCAGAACGCGTGGGGTGCAAATATGCAACTTCGGGTTTAACGTATTTAACGTCTTTACCCGCGCAATAAGTGTTCAAAATACCTTCTACAACGCCTTTTGCGGTAAAGAAACTTTCGTTTTCACCGAACATTGCAAAGCAAAGCTTAGCGGTTTCAATAGGTAATTCAACCGACTTATCGGGGTTTACCGTGTAAATTTTTGCAAGCTCAAATAATCTGCCGTTATAATTTTTACGGTTTAAGTTAAAAGCAACCGCTTTAACCATTGACGGAACGAGTGAACGGCGCATAACTGCCATATCTTCGCTTAAAGGATTAATAATTCTAACGATTTTATCACCATTTTCGCCCGTTTCGATATTAAAATCAGCAAAATCTTTTTCCGGAACGAAAGAATAAGTAATTGTTTCAAAGAAATTATAACCAATAAGCAAGTTTTTAAGGCTTTCTAATTTACTTTGAGCGTCGTTTAAACCACCGTTAGTAATTGCAGATGTCTTAAGAAGAGTTGGCTTAATATAGTCGTAACCGTATTCTCTAATAATTTCTTCAGCGATATCAGGGTAACTTTCCATATCTTCACGGTAAAGTGGAACGTTAAGCGTTAAATTGCCATTATCCATTTTTACGTCGAAATGAAGTCTTTCTAAAATGTTTTTCATTTCATTTTCAGGCACGTCAATACCTAGAACAGCGTTAACTTTTCCAACGGTAGTTTTTATAACTTTTTGTTCAATGGGTTTGTCCATTAAATCGTAACCGTCGCAAGCGATTTTACCGCAACCAAGTTCATCAATTAAGTGAAGAGCGCGCTTTAACCCAGTTTCTACAGAGAAATAATCAACGCCCTTTTCATATCTTGCAGAAGAATCACTTCTTTGACCAAGCATTCTAGACGTTTTACGAATATTATCGCGCACGAATCTTGCAGATTCAAACACAACGGCTTTAGTATCTTCTTTTATACCACTATTTAAGCCACCCATAACACCCGCTAAAGCAACGGGTTTATAAGCATCGCAAATAACAAGATTATCGTTTGTTAATGAAAATTCCTTTTCATCAAGAGTAACGATTTTTTCGCCGTTATCAGCCCTGCGAATATTAATTTCGTTACCTTCTAATTCGTTCATATCGAAAGCGTGCATAGGTTGACCGATTTCTAATAAAACGTAGTTGGTTATATCAACTATATTGCTTATTGAACGAAGTCCCATTGAAAATAGTCTTTTCTTCATCCAATCAGGCGATTCGCCCGTTTGAATATCCGAAACGTAATGAGCCATATATCTTGGGCATAAATCAAAGGCTTTATTAGTTACTTTTATCATGTCTTTAGTGCTTATATCATTAGCAACTTTATAATCAAGTGCGGGCATTTTTAAGGGTTTATCAAGCACCGCAGCAACTTCACGCGCGATACCCAAAATCGACTGACAATCAGGGCGATTTGCGGTAACGTTTATGTCAAATATAAAGTCATCTATGTTAAGTAATTCTTTAACTTCTTCACCTAAAGGCAAATCGTCAGATAATATTAAAATACCGTTAACTGACGCACCTTTATAAAAGTCATCGTTAATACCTAATTCTTCCCCGCTACAGAACATACCAAATGACGGTAAACCGCGAAGTTCACCATTATAAATATGTTCGCCATTAAATAAGGTTGAGCCGTCTAATGCAACGGGAACGACTGCGCCTTCAAAAATATTTGTAGCAGCTGTTATAATTTGTAATATGCCGTATTTACCAGCGTTTACTTGAGTTACTGACAACTTGTCGGCGTTAGGGTGTTTTTCTATTTTTTCGATTTTACAAGTAACGATTTTATCAATGTTAGCGCCAAAGTGAACAAGTTCTTCTACTTCAAAACCACACGAAAAAAGTTTTGCTTGCAATTCTTCTGCTGAACAATCTATATCTACGTATTCTTTTAACCAAGAAAGTGGTGCTTTCATATCTCTATCTCCTGTTGAATTGCTTTAAGAATTTAACGTTGCTTTCAAAAAGCGTTCTAATATCGGGTATACCGTATTTAATCATGGTAATACGTTCAATACCTAGACCAAACGCTAAACCAGAATAAACGTTAGAATCTATACCGCTCATTTCTAAAACGTTTTTATTAACGATACCTGCGCCAAGAATTTCTATCCAACCCGTACCTTTGCAAAGGCTACAACCTTTACCGTGGCACTTACAACAGGTAACGTCTACTTCTACACTAGGTTCGGTGAAGGGAAAGTAAGAAGGACGGAAACGGGTTTTAGTGTCGCTATCAAACATAATTTTAACGAATTCATCAAGTAAACCCTTCAAGTCGCACAAAGATACGCCCTTATCAACTACTAAGCCTTCAATTTGATGGAACATTGGAGAGTGTGATGCATCGTCGTCTGCCCTATAAACTCTGCCTGGGCTTAAAATCTTGATCGGCGGTTGTTTCTTTTCCATAGTTCTAACTTGTCCTGGTGACGTGTGCGGACGGAGTAAAACGTTGTCGCTAATATACAAGGTATCTTGCATATCTCTTGCGGGGTGGTCTTTTGGAATATTTAAAGCTTGGAAACAATAGTAGTCGCTATCAATTTCTGGGCCTTCAAACACTTCAAAACCCATACCGCAAAATGCATCTAAAATTTTATTTTTAACAATATTTAAGGGGTGCAAACTGCCAACTGATGCTTCTTCACCGGGAAGAGTAATGTCAACGGCTTCACGTTCATATTTAGCAAGCGTTTCGGCTTGTTTAACCTGTTCTTCTTTTTTAGCGATAATTAAAGATACTTCTTCTTTAAGTTCGTTTACGAATTTACCGTAAGACGCACGTTGATCGGGCGCCAAATCTTTCATACAACGCATAAGTGAAGTAATTTCACCGCTTTTGCCAAGATATTTAGCCTTAAGGTCGCCTATTTCCTTCATAGACGAAACGATTTCAAGGTCAGCGTTGACTTTTGTTCTAATTTCGTTAAATTGTACTTGCATAATTCCTCCTAAAAAAATAAAAACACCCTAAAACTTAGGGCGTTTTTAATAAACGCGTTACCACCTAATTCACTTAATAAAAATTATTAAGCCTTATTTAATTCTATTACGGGAATTAACCGTTGTAGCCTACTGATAAATTAACTTTCGGTACAAGACTCCAAAGTGAATAATGCGCTACACACGTTAAAACCTTACAGCCGGTGGGTTTTATTCTCTTGCCGTGATTAAAGAGCATCTGTCTTTTTCATAGTCTTTAATATTAACGATTGTTATTATAATATTATTTAAAGATTTTGTCAACAAAAAAAGGCAAATGCTTAACATTATTATAATAAAGATGACGATTGAAAGAAAATTTTTGCTTAAATGTTAAAATATGTCAAACTAGTGGTCGTGTTAAGTAAATTTCTGGCACTTTACCAACTATAACGGTTTCACAAATTAAAATTGAACTGCCTACTGATATTGTTTTGCTTTTTACAATCGTTTCGACGTTTATTTCTACAGTTACTCGCACGAAAATAGAATGTAACGTCTGATTTATGCCCACCGACTTAAACTCTCCAAAAAAAACACAATTTACTGTTGAAATAGACAATAATTTATGATTAATGGGCTTTCCGTAACCTTCTAATCCGGGAATCCCCGTAAAAGCAAAAATAGGCACTTTAACGCCTTGACTTAGCTTACTATCTAATAAAATTTTAGTTGTTTCCGTAACGTTTTGACTTATTTGATTAATTTTATAAGAATTTGTTGTCATTAAACTTACGTTTCCACTATCATCTTTATCTATGGTAATTAAATCTGTATAATTTATTCCGTCGTTTAAGGAAATTTTCACAGCGGAATTAATAGATTCCGCTCCGTAACTTTTAGCGTAGGTTTCACCGATATTTCGCAAAATAATATTTGTAGAATATAGATATAAAATAAAAATAGCACAGAAAATTATAATAGCAATAATAACCCCGTGCTTATTATTTTTTATTCTTTTACGTCTTTTATTTTTATAATAAATATTTTCTTCACAACATTCTATCATATAGATAGATATGAAATTTTAATTCTTTTTAGACCTAGAGTGGAAAATTACTGCAAATATATAACCAAAAACAATCGCTGCAGTAATTCCCATACCTGCTGCCGTAATACCACCTGTAATTGCCTTAAAAAGACTCTCTTTTGCCCCTTCCATCGCTCCTTTTGCAAGTAAATAACCAAACCCTGATATAGGCACCGTAGCCCCTGCACCTGCAAAATCTACGATAAATTGATAAACTCCAAACGCTTGCAATACTAAACCCGATAAAAGAAAAATTACTAATATTTTGCCTGAAGTAATTTTTGTATAATTTATTAACAGTTGCGCAATTAAACATATTGCACCGCCAACCGCAAACGCTTTCAAAAAAGTTAATATAATTTCTAATACCATAATATATCCGTTTATTTAATTTTCTATTACTACTGCGTGCGCAATCCCCGGTATACTTTCGCCTTGTTGAGACGATACCGAAGACAAAAGCGCCCCCGTTGCAATTAAAAGAATTTTATTTAGTTTTTTTTCTTTAAGAAGTTTATAAAAATAAGAGCAAAAAACCATTGAACTGCATCCCGCGCCACTTCCACCTTGATATTCGTGTTCTGCAAGATTATACACAAGTTCGCCACAATCTACGTGATTTTTTTCAATATCAATACCCTTTTCCCAAAGCAAATCTTTCATTATTCTAGAACCTAAAGTTCCTAAATCACCCGTAATAATAAGGTCGTAATCGTTTGGGCTAAAGCCGTTTTCAGTAAAATGATATAAAAGTGTATCCGCAGCCGCGGGAGCCATCGCCGCGCCCATATTATTGGCGTCAGTAACGCCGTAATCAATGATTTTACCTATAGTAGCGCAAGTGATTTTTGGCCCGTCTCCTATATTTGATAAAATTAACGCACCAGCACCCGTTACCGTCCATTGTGCTTGGGGCGGACGGGTACTCCCTAACTCTAACGGATACCTATATTGACGCTCAGCCGTTGAAAAATGGCTACCCGTTGAACATACAACTCTTTTCATATATCCGCCGTCAATAAGGGTTGCTCCTATCGTTAAAGCTTCGGTAAAAGTTGCACAAGCATTATATACGCCTAAATATCCCGTGTTAAAGTTGCGCACGGCAAAAGTTGATGAAATTATTTGATTTAGAAGGTCGCCTGCAATTATAGAATCTATATTAACGTCATCAAGTTTAGCCTTTTCTATAACCTTTTTTATTACCGCAAGCATCATTTTGCTTTCGGCTTTTTCAAAAGATTTTTCATCAAATAAATCGTCGTCAAGCTTTCTTTCAATATAATCTTTTAAGCAACCTTTAGATTCTTTTGGTCCGCCTATTGATGCAGTTTCTAAAATTATAGGTTTGTTTCTAAAAAATATCGTTCTACTCATTAAAAAATCATATACCCCACGTAATATACTAGTCCAACTAAAACGCTACCCGCAACCCCAAATACAATGATAGGTCCTGCAACGATAAACATTTTTGCAGCCGTACCGTAAATATAACCTTCCGTTTTAAATTCCATAGCTGGAGAAACTACTGAATTTGCAAAACCCGTGATAGGCACAATAGAGCCACCGCCTGCAAATTTCCCTATTCTGTCATAAACACCAAGTCCCGTTAAAAACGCACCTAAAAATATCATTACTAAAGAAACGTAAGCGGAAAGTTCATCACCTTTTAACTGAAAAATCCCTTCTAGTGCATATCTTACGGCTTGCCCTATACAACAAATAAAACCGCCAACTATAAAAGCACGAAAAAGTGAGCGTTTTTCATTGGTTTTTGGGGATATACCCTTTACGTATTCTAAATAATTTTTATTATAAAACTGTCGTTTTTTCATAGCAAATCTCCTTTTTAACGCTTTTCAATTTCTTTAGTCGTTTTAAATAACGTTTCCCTTTCATCATTTGTTATTAACGGATTGTAATTTTTCGGTTTATATTTCATTTACCCCTTTATTCCCTTTTAAAATTTATTTATACCTTAAAATAAAAAAACGGCTAAATTTTTAGCCGTAATTTATCTAATATTTTATTTTCCAAACGGGATATTTGAACTTGCGACACCCCTAAACTTTCCGCAATTTCACTTTGGGTTCTATCACGGTAAAATCTTAAAAAGATAATCTTCTTTTCCCTATCGTTTAATCCTTCTATAATAGACGTTATATGAATTTTATCTATCATTTTTTCTTCACTATCATAGTTAGCAATTTTATCAATCAGCTCTTGAGAATCGTCTTCATCATCAAATTTATCGTAAATTGATAATGGCATTTTAGAACTATCTAAAGCAACGATAACTTCATCTGGTGTAATTTGAAACTTTTCGGCAACAAATTCAACCGTTGGAGATTGGTTATTTATCGTTTGATATTCATCTATAAACTTATTAATTTTATTAGCAAGTATTTTTAGATTTCTAGAAACCTTTATTGCCCCGTTATCGCGAATATACCGCTTTATTTCACCAATCACCATTGGCACGGTATAAGTTGAAAACTTTACACCAAAACTTTCATCAAAATTATTAATTGCTTTTAAAAAACCCATACAAGCAATTTGATAAAGGTCGTCGTATTCTACCCCTTTCCCCTTAAAACGCCTTATAATACTCTTTAAAAGCGGAAAATTATGATTAAAAATGATAGATTTGGCATATTCATCGCCTTTCTTTGCTTTTCTTACGTAATCAAGTAAAACATCTTGCTCAAGCATAAATTATACTGCGTCGGAAATAATTTTTTTTGACATATAAATTTTTGTGCCTTCGTTAAGTTTAGACTTTACTTCAACGCTATCCATAAAACTTTGCATGATGGTAAAACCCATACCGGAACGTTCTTCATCACCCTTAGTGGTGTAAAATGGTTGCAAGGCTTCTTCAATATTCGATATACCAACGCCGTTATCAAATATATTTATATGTATATTGCCTTTTTCAATATAGGCTTCAATAGTAATTTCGCCGGGATTATTGGGATAGCCATGAACAATACAGTTTGTAACCGCTTCACTTACGGCTGTTTTTATATCGGAAACTTGGGCAACACTAGGATTAAGTCGCAAAACAAAGCAACCAACAACCGTTCTTGCAAAGTGTTCATTTTCAGAAATAGCTGAAATTTTTAATACCATTTTGTTGTTATTCATTATTAAACCCCTAAATTAAGTTAAATTTTTGGCATAATACTATATAAGCCGGCAAGTTCTATAACCTTTTCAGTCGCAACTGACGCCCCTGATATGTATGATGCAACGTTTTGTTGCTTTAATTTTTTATACCTACCAATTAAAAGTCCTATCCCCGTGCTATCCATAAACGAAACTCCCGATAGGTCAAAAATAACGTTACTAGACGTATAATTATCATTAAGAACTCTATCAATTAAATTTTTTGCTTTAGAAGATGAACATTCATCTAGTTCGCCGTAAACGAATACGGTTAAATCACTTCCGTTTTTTTGATATTTAATATTCATAATTGCCCCTTAAAATCATTTGAAAAAATCTTACAACACGGCGCTTGGAAAAAAATATATTAAAAAGTAAAACAATAAAAGAATTTGTCATATTGAAAAAATAAAAAATTAAAAAAACATTAAAAAAATTTTGAAAAATCGTTGAATTTTTGTTGACAATTCTTGCAATTTATAATACTATATTAAGGCGTCCTAGCTAAACGGGGTGTAGCGCAGTTGGTAGCGCGCTTGCTTTGGGAGCAAGATGTCGGGAGTTCGAGTCTCTTCACCCCGACCAACAAATTATGACGCATGTCTTCACAGTTTTAAGGGCCTTTAGCTCAGTTGGTTAGAGCGGTCGGCTCATAACCGATTGGTCCGCGGTTCGAGTCCGTGAAGGCCCACCACTCAATTTAATCCTTAAAACATATTTGGCCCGGTAGTACAGATGGTTAGTACGCCAGCCTGTCACGCTGGAGGTCGAGGGTTCGAGCCCCTTCCGGGTCGCCAAAAGATAAATGCTTGTAGATAATACAAGCATTTATCAAAAAACTTGATATGCCTCGGTAGCTCAGTAGGTAGAGCAGGGGACTGAAAATCCCCGTGTCGGTGGTTCGATTCCGCCCCGAGGCACCAAGTTTTAACTTTTACACTCTTTGCTGGTGTAGCTCAACTGGCAGAGCAGCTGATTTGTAATCAGCAGGTTGCGGGTTCGATTCCAGTCACCAGCTCCAATCGTATCCACTATCCCCTGTTGGTTTTTAATTTAATATATGGGAAGGTTCCAGAGCGGCCAAATGGAACAGACTGTAAATCTGTCGTCAGTGACTTCGGTGGTTCGAATCCACCTCTTCCCACCATAAAGAAACCATAATATTGATACGAAAATATCGGTATTGTGGCTTTTTTATTGCCCAAATGGGGGTATTTTGCCCTTTTTATAGATTCTATAGTAAAAATTGAGGCTTGCTGGGAGAGTTTTCGTCCTTGCAAGACTTTTTTGTTTTTAGCCGTAAAAATATAAATCGTTCAATTTATGGGGTATCGTTCAATTATTGTTTCCATAAAATAAAAGCCTTGATTTAAGTTGGATTTTTTGCTATAATAAACTCACCGATAAATGAGAATATGCTTGATATCACACTGATATCCAATTGTGTAAAAATATATTGACATAAACAGCGAAATGTGATACAATTATAGAAATGAATAACAAAAAAAGGAACCAGCTGACTGCAGAGGACATTGGTTCCTTTATGCTTTTTAGAGAAAAATCTTATGGATAGAAAAAAGAAATTCACACTTTCAACCACGCAGATCATATTGCTCAGCTTCCTCGTGACCATTCTAATAGGAAGCGGACTTTTGGCTTTGCCAATCAGCTCTGCAAGCGGAGAAGCCGTGCCGTATCTCGATGCGCTTTTCACGGCAACCTCCTCCACCTGCGTGACGGGACTCGTTACAATTCCCACGGTATCCACATGGAGCGTGTTCGGGCAGATCGTCATTCTGCTTCTCATACAGATCGGCGGTCTTGGTATCATCACCATTATGTCGGGACTGATGCTTCTTCTCAATAGAAAAATGGGCATCGGCGATCGATTACTCATTCAAGATGCCTTCAATCTCAATACGATGTCTGGGCTTGCGAAATTCGTCAAAAACGTACTGTTCGGAACGCTGATCATTGAAGGAGTCGGTGCTGTCCTGTATATGTTTGTGTTCGTTCCCGAGTTTGGTGCAAGGGGCATCTGGATATCGGTATTCAATTCGGTTTCGGCTTTCTGTAATGCCGGCATTGACATTATCGCGGAAAACAGCCTTTGCAATTACGCAACCAATCCCTTGATCAATATCGTCACCTCCGCTCTCATCATTCTCGGCGGTCTCGGATATATCGTGTGGTGGGATGTTCTCTGTGTGGTTAAAAGCCGTTCACCGAAAAACAGAAAAATATTCAGGCACTTGTCCTTGCACTCAAAGATTGCCATTACGGTCACGGCAGGGCTCATTCTTGTCGGTGCAATTCTCATATTTATTTTTGAATATGCTAACCCATTAACCATTGGAGAGATGTCCTTGTTCGATAAAATTCAAACATCCCTCTTCCAATCGGTTACTACTAGAACTGCTGGCTTTGCTACAATTCCGCAAGAAAATTTGACAAATGCCTCTGCCACCGTATCTATTATCTTGATGCTGATAGGTGGTTCACCCGTAGGAACGGCAGGTGGTATGAAAACCGTAACCATTGCCGTCCTCATTTGCTCGGCATTTGCTACAATCCGTAATAAGAACAGCGCAACATTATTCGGTCGCTGCATTTCCGAGGAATCAATAAAAAAGGCGGTTTCGGTTGTTGTAATGTTCCTTACTATTTGCGCTACATCGACCATTCTTTTGATGGCAACGAGCAATGCTTCTCCCATAGATGCGGTTTATGAAACGGTCAGCGCGACGGCAACAGTCGGTCTTTCAAGAAACTTAACGGCAACACTTAACACATTTGGAAAACTAATTATCATCGTAACGATGTATTTCGGCAGAGTTGGGCCAATATCGTTGGCTATTGCTCTTGGAAGCAAAAATGAGAGTCAAAATGTTATTTCAGAGCCGACGGAAGATATCAGTATAGGATAAAGGAGAAGAACAATGCAAAAAAAGAAAACATACGCAATCTTTGGACTTGGAAGATACGGCACAGCCGTGGCAAGAGAACTTGTAGAGAACGGCATGGAAGTCATTGCCGTAGATATTGAGCAAAGAATAGTCAATGATGCAGCGGCATATCTGCCCGTATGTAAATGCGCTGACGTGACCGATGCGGAGGTCATCTCACGCCTTGGAATTGGAAGTATTGATACGGTCATTGTATGTATGGCAAGTAACCTTGAAGCGAGTGTGATGGCGGTCACGCTTTGCAAGGAGGCAGGCGTTAAGAATGTTATTGCAAAATGTGCGAATAAAATGCAGCAAAAAATATTGCTTCGTGTGGGGGCAGATCAAGTGGTTTTCCCTGAAAACGAGTCTGGTATACGCCTTGCTAAGAACCTCTTAAGCTCTGGATTTATTGATATGATCTCTCTGGCAAAGGACGTGTCTATGGTTGAGATCGATGTGAAAGACGAGTGGTGCGGCAAGAACTTAATTGAATTAAATCTCCGTAAAAAATACGGATTCAATATCGTTGCAATCAAGAAAGGCGAGAAAGTCACCGTAAATATCAATCCCGAGCAGGTACTTGATGCTCAAACTACACTGATCGTGATTGCAAACACGACAAAATTGGCAAAATTGAAATAAAACCGTCAAATTCCAATTTATCGAACTAAAATGGGTGCAAACCCTTGTAGGAAGATGCACCCATAGTTCAAAAATTTGCACCCATTGCAAAATTGTATCAAAATTTTAGATTACTCACAAGAAAAACCTAAAACGAATTGTTTTAGGTTTTTTTGTATTTACAATTTTTCAGAACTATGTTAAAATATACCTAACAGTAAACAATAAATTAAATAAGGAGCATTATTGTATGAAAAAAATATTAACAATATTATTAAGCATCGTTTGTCTTTCTTTTTTTCTTTCAAGTTGTAGTTTACTAGATAAAGCATTCCCCAAAGCTAACCCTATTCGATATCCAAACGTTGAAGATATTACCGAACTAACTATTTTCAACAGTAATAATAAGTCAAAAATAAATATTATTGATGAAACCGACATAGATAAAATTATCAACAACATTAGCAATAGTGAACCGACAAGAAATAAATCAGTTAATGATCAGCCTTATGTAGGCCATTATTATTTCATAAGTATAAAAGCGAACAACGAAAACTACTATTATTATTTATACAAGGAAAACGGCAAAACATATATAGAAAAACCTTATGTGGGAATATATCGTGTGAATAACGATTTTTTAACCTATATCGAGGGGTTGTTTAACTAAAATATAATAATTCAAGTCATATTAAGATATTAAATTATTTACAAGATAAATCTTTATTCAAAACATAAAGATTTATTTTTTTTACTTAATTATTGTTTGATTAGAAAAGAATTACTTAACCAATTAATAGCTACATTAAATATAATGTAATATGAAATTAATTGAATATAACAGAAGTTCGGCAGTAAATTATGCAAAAGAATGGGCACTAAAAAGAAATAATAAATATTACGACTTTAGCAATATCGGTGGAGATTGTACAAATTTTGCATCGCAATGTTTATATGCGGGCGCGCCCGTTATGAACTACACCGCAAATTTTGGTTGGTATTATAATAGCGTTAATGATAGAAGTCCCGCTTGGACGGGGGTTGAATTTTTTTATAACTTTTTAATTAATAACAACGTTAATAACGAAATTGGTAACGGTTACGGCCCATTTGCAGAAGAAACAACCCTAAACAAAACTGAAGTTGGTGATTTTATTCAACTAGGAAATTTTAATAATTTTTTTCACACGGCAATTATCGTTGGATATCAAAATAATGGAATTCCTTTAATTGCATCACACTCCCGCGACGTCTATAATGAACCTATTACAATTTTTAATTTCTATATATATAGATGTTTACATATTTTAGGTGTTAAAAACTCATAATACATAATTAAATAATCTATAAAAACATTGACAAAAACATAATAAAAATATACAATTTAAATATAAAACTTATGGAGAATTTATATGCTTTTTCCCCTACCTAAAACGATAAATTTAACTAAAGACAAGCTATATTTTAACGGTATTAAAAATTCTAACTTGCTAAATGAATTTTTAAATGAAACAATGCGTGTTTATAACATTATGTCTGACATAAATAATGGTATAAACATTAATATATCACTAGATAATTGCTTAATAAAAAATGACGAGTATATTATTGAAATTAATAACAATATATTAATTAAGGGCGCAAATGAAAACGCTGTTAAAAAGGGCTTGTTTACCCTATTTGATTTGATTAAGGTTGAAGACGGCAGATATACTCTTTCAAAAGGCACTATACACGATTATGCATTTAAGCAAATGCGCGGTATTCACATTTACCTTCCCCCCGCTGACAGTATTGACGAGTGCAAAAGATTTTTATTCGCTTGCGCATCCCTTAAATACAATACCGTATTTTTAGAAATCGGCGGTGGTATGCAATATGACAAGCACCCAGAAATTAACGTTGCTTGGACTAAATTTTGCCGTGAAGTAGAGCGCTACCCCGAAGGGCCTTGGGGCTTGCAAGGTTCTGAAGCTTATTGGAAAGATAGCACGCATATTGAACTTGCTGGCGGTAGTTTTTTAACAAAGGAACAAGTTAAAAACTTATGCAACTATATAGAAATGCTTGGTATGGAAGTTATACCCGAAATTCAAGCTTTATCCCACGCTTATTATCTAACGCTTGCCGATAATTCTATTGCCGAACGACCATACGAACAATACCCCGACACATATTGCCCTTCTAACGATAAAAGTTATGCATTATACGAAGATTGTGCAACGGAAATTATAGAATTATTACATCCTAAAAAAGTTTCAATTGGACACGATGAAATTCGCGTTATTGGCGAATGCCCCTTATGTAAAGATAAAAGCGGTGCTGAACTTTTAGCAATGGATATCAATCGCCTACATAATTTTTACAATAAACACAGCATAAAAGTATTTATGTGGGGTGAAAAATTACAAAAATTCACCGATTATCGTGGCAATGAAACAGGTGGCACGGCTGAAAGTGAAATAATAGACGATTACGGCAGAAAATACTCTCTAAAAGAAACTTACGGCGCTATTGATATGATTCCAAAGGATATTACCATGCTAGATTGGTATTATTCACAAGGTTTTGCCACCGAAAAACAATTCAATGATAAAGGTTTTAACGAAATCTTTGGCAATTTTGCCGGCTCTAAAATTCAAAAATGGCAAGAAAGAGCATCATCTCAAAACGTTTTAGGTGCGGAAGTTTCAACTTGGTGTATTCCAAACGAATATGAACTAGGTTTTAACGGTTGGTTATATGAAATTGTATTTTCTTCTGCAGTTTTATGGCAAGATAATTACGATGACAATATGCGCGACTCCTTTGCTCGCTCCACAGAAACACTCTTGCCAAGGGTTAGAAATATAATTAATTGTGGTATTCACCTATTTGACGGCACGTTAAATTCTTTAAATAACGTTTATAAAGGGAACGGTGAAAATCTAGATGCAATGCCAACAAATGAACAACCAAGTGTTGACCTTAAACTTGCTAAAGCTTTATCAAACGGCGGTTTAACGGCAACAAATGGTGTAAAAATTGCTGAAAAAGCTAAAAACGTTGTCTTGTTCCACGCGGTAGAAAACGCCCCTACAAATCGAATTCAAACGTGGGCTTTTAAGGATAAATTAACTGAATTCCCTGCATCTTACGCCGTTGATTATGAAGATGGTTTAACAATTAGAATCCCCATTGAATTTCCCGTTATGGTTGGCAAATTCGATTCATTGCCTACGTTTAGCCCCGTTGAAGACGGCGCTTTAATAAATGCAGACGTTGACGATAATAGAAAAGCAACTAATTTTACTGAATGCCCACTTGTACAAGCTGATGACGTATACCGCGATGCATCTTCTTATTTTTGCCGTATCGCCCGTTTTAACACTAAAAACGGTGAAAAAAGTGTGTTTGCTTATGAATGGGTTAATCCAAGACCTAACGTAAAAATTACCACCATACGCAAGGTTAATGAAACGCGTAGCCCTATTGAATTATTATTCTTTGGCGCAGGTATAATCAAATAATCATCAAATACAAACATAAACAAGTAAAAAACCCGCTAATATTAGCGGGTTTTACATTTTACTTTTAATTATTTTATAGCGCTTAATACGTTAGTTAAATATTGTTTTTCAATATTTTCGATAGCGCCGTTATCAACCAAAAAAGCTACTGCGGGGTTTACGGGAATTTTATCAAAGGTATTAATTAAATATTCGCTTGCAACCTTTTCTATTTTGCTTTCGCCAAAAATTTCTAGTTTTTTGCCACAGTCTGGGCACTCTAAATAAGACATATTTTCAACAAGAGCAAGAACGGGAATTCCCATCATATTTGCCATTTTAACAGCCTTACCAACTATCATTGAAACAAGTTCTTGTGGAGACGTTACAACGATTATGCCGTCTACGGGAAGAGATTGAAAAACGGTAAGTGGAACGTCGCCTGTTCCCGGGGGCATATCAACGAACATATAATCCACGTCGCCCCATTTAACGTCCGTCCAAAATTGCTTAACAGCACCTGCAATAACGGGACCACGCCATACTACAGGGTCAGTATCGTTTTCAAGCAATAAATTTATAGACATAACCTTGATACCTGAATTTGTTACAACGGGGTTAATAGTCTTTCCATCTTCAGATAAAGCCTTTTCGGTTAAACCAAAGGCTTTGGGAATAGATGGGCCTGTAATATCGGCATCAAGCACTGCAACGTTATAGCCTTGGCGTTTAGTATAAGTAGCAAGAAGTGAAGTAATAAGTGATTTACCAACACCACCTTTACCACTAACAACACCTATCACCTTTTTAACGTTACTAAATTCGTTTTGTTTTTCTTTCAAGTCTCTTTCTGCACATTTTTCTTTGCAAGATGAACAATCGTGCGTGCAACCTTCACTCATTAAACTATCTCCTTAAATTAGTTAAAATATTTTTTGCAAATAAAAATAAATTTAATCTACCGTTAAATTATATCAAACGGTAAAAATATTTGCAAACTTTTAGCAAAACAAAAATGCTTTTTCTTAAATTAAGGTAAAATTACTTGCCTAAAACTTGTATTAATGATAGAATATTAAAAAAAATTAGGAGACTTACATGAATATTTGGCACGATATTGAAAGTTCAAGAATTCAACCTGAAGAATTTATCGGTGTTGTTGAAATAAGTAAAGGTAGCAAGCAAAAGTATGAAATGGATAAAAGAACGGGGTTACTTAGACTAGACCGTATTTTATACACTTCTACTCACTACCCAGCAAACTACGGCTTTATCCCCCACACCTTAGCGGAAGATAACGACCCGCTAGACGTATTAATTTTATGCTCTGAAAGTCTTAACTCTATGAGTTTAGTTAAGTGCTACCCTATCGGCGTTATAGTTATGAACGACAACGGTGCTGTTGATGAAAAAATTATTGCAATCCCCTTTGCTGATCCCAACTATAATACCTATAAAAGTATTCACGATTTACCAGAACATATTTTTGAAGAAATGCGCCACTTCTTCCAAGTGTATAAACAACTTGAAAATAAGCATACTAGCGTAGACGTTGTTGCAGACAAAGAAGAAGCAATTAAAATTATCGAAAAATCGATGGAAAACTATAAAAAGAATCTTTACGAATTAACCGCAAAGTAATTATATATTTTAATAGAGAACAACAATATAAGGATAGTGAAATTTCACTATCCTTTTTTTGTGAAAATTTTTATCAAAAAATTTTTTAATGTATTTTTTTAATTACTTTCTAATTTAATCTTAAAAAATTAAAATTTATCATTTATAAAAATACATTTTCGCAACCAACAATTGACAATTAATGTAAAGCAAAAATGGTTGTTATAAATCATATATTATATTATACTAGAAATACTTTTTTATAAATGGAGTTTATTATGACTATAGGTGAAAAAATCATAAAACTTAGACAAAAAAATGGCATATCACAAGAAAATTTAGCTTTTGAACTTGATGTTTCTAGGCAAGCTGTTTCAAGATGGGAAATGAATCAATCAATCCCACAAGTTGAAAAAATTATAGAAATATGTAATTTTTTCAACATATCAACTGATGAGCTGTTAACAAATCAATGTATTAGTATTATTGATAAAAAACAAAAAAATAAATATTTTGGAACTGACGGATTTAGAGGCAAGGCAAATATTAACCTAACATCTATGCACGCGTACAAAATTGGCAGATTCCTAGGTTGGTATTATTCCAAACAAAAACCGACAAACCATCGCTCTAAAATAGTTATAGGCAAAGATACAAGACGTTCAAGTTATATGCTTGAATATTCGTTAGTTGCAGGCATAACTGCTTCAGGAGCGGATGCATATATGCTACACGTAACTACAACGCCTAGCGTTTCATACGTTACACGCCAAGACGAGTTTGATTGTGGCGTTATGATTACCGCTTCTCATAATCCTTATTTCGATAATGGAATTAAACTTATGAATAGCTTTGGAGAAAAAATCGATAATGAAACAATTTCACTTATTGAGGCATACCTTGATGGTGATTTTAGAGCATTAAATATTACTGGAGAAGACTTGCCGTTTGCCACAGAAGAAAAATTAGGATTAATTGTCGATTATTCATCTGGAAG
Source organism: Clostridia bacterium (assembly GCA_017465145.1). GTDB lineage: Bacteria > Bacillota > Clostridia > Christensenellales > Borkfalkiaceae > UBA1259. The sequence goes on from JAFTWU010000017.1 coordinate 155,002, forward strand.
AAATAGATATATCGCCTATTTGATTGCGCTGGCATCTAGGTCTTTTAAAAACTTAAAAATTGCACTTGATTGCGCTAACGGTGCATCTTGGATGATAGCAAAATCCGTTTTTAGTGCTCTTGGTGCTCAAATAGATGTTATTGGAGCAAACCCTAATGGATTAAATATAAACGATAATTGCGGTTCAACAAACGTAAACAAACTATGCAAACTAGTTAAAGAAAAACACTATGATTTAGGATTCGCATTTGATGGTGACGCAGATAGATGTATTGCAGTAGATAACAACGGTCACGTGGTTGACGGAGATATGATGCTTTACGTTTTAGCAAACAGATTAAAAGAAAGAGAAATGCTGAATAAAAACACTATAGTTACAACAATAATGTCGAATAGCGGTTTTATAGAAAGTCTTAAAACATCAGGAATAAATTGTGAACAAACTCAGGTTGGAGATAGATTTGTATACGAACTTATGCAAGATAAAGATTATAGTTTAGGTGGCGAACAATCAGGTCATATTATTATAAAAAAATATGCTACAACTGGTGATGGCATTTTAACAGCAATAATGATAACGGAAGAAGTTTTAGAATCAAAAACAACTCTTTCAGCACTTACTGCACCTGTTAAACTTTTTCCGCAATATTTATTAAATGTAAAAGTTAAAGATAAAACGAGCGTTTTAAATGATGAATCCGTAATTTTAGCAACAAGTATAGTTGAAAATAAAATAAATAAAAGAGGTAGGGTCTTATTAAGAGAAAGTGGAACTGAACCTATAATTAGAATTATGGTAGAATGTGAAGACGAAGAACTTTGCAAACAATACGCTAAAGAAATTGAAGAGTCAATTATCTTAGGGGGGTACAAAGTTGAATAACATAAAAACAAAAAAATTAATTGATTTAAATAATACTTTTTTAGATTTAACATTTGAGCAATTTGAATATCCTTGGGAAATTTTACCAAATATAAATTCAATTATATTAAAAATATTAGAAAATCCACCAAAAAACTATACCTTACTTAAAGACGGCATTTTAATTGGTAAAAATGTTAAAATAAGCAATACAGCAACCATACTTCCACCTGTAATTATCGGGGACAATACAGAAATTAGGCATTGTGCATATTTAAGAGGTAACGTTATATTATTAAATAATTGCGTAGTTGGAAATTCATGCGAACTTAAAAACGCAATATTATTTAATGATGTGCAAGTTCCACACTTCAACTATGTTGGCGATTCAATTCTTGGAAATCACTCACATTTAGGCGCAGGAGTTATATGTTCTAATTTAAAAACAGACAAGAAAAATATAATAATTAAGACAGACTCAATGCATATTGAAACAAAGTTAAGAAAATTTGGTTGTATTATTGGCGATGGTGTTGAAGTGGGCTGTAATTCCGTATTAAACCCAGGAACAATAATATGTAAAAATTCAAGAATCTATCCCTTAACAAACGTCCGAGGCGTCATTGCTGAAGAACTAATAGTAAAATCAATGCAAAATATTGTAAAAATTGACGACTAATCAATCTAATAAAATTGTTAAGAAATATCAAAACAAAAAGCACGTTATTATCAATTAATAAATAGCGTGCTTTTTTATAAAATATTTTTAAATTATTTATAAAGAAATATTAAGTAATTTACAAGCGTTTTTATATGCAATTTTTTCTAACGTTTCTCTAGATAAACCAAAAGATAAAAGCGCTAGCTTATCGGCATTGATATCGTGCCACGGACAATCGGTTGCAAATAATACCTTATCTTCACCGTGTTTTTCTAATATTTTAAGAAAAAGTTCTTTATCGATTGAGCCAAAGGTAAAAGCCGTATCAAAATAAACGTCTTTACCCGCCAATTTATCATAAACTTCTTCCCATTGGCGATGAGCGCCGTAATGTCCCAAAACGAATTTATTATGATTCACCTTTTCTATAACTTTAAGAACTCTATCTGGTGTGCAAAGAACGGGTTTATCTTTATAACCATCGTCAACGCCAGAATGAGTAACGACAATCATATCTAGTTTTTTAGCCATTTCTAAAATTATAATATATCCATCGTCGTCTATAAAAGTTTCTTGATAATCGGGGTGAATTTTAACACCTTTAATGCCGTTATCTTTAAGAAATTGCATTTTTTCTTCTATATTTTCACACGCTGGGTGCATTCCGCCAAATGAGATAACCTTAACGCTTGAATCGGCAAACCTTTTATTAATTTCAATAGCAAACTTTGCAACAGACTCAAACTGAGTCGGCTTTGTTAAAACGGGCAAATTTACCGCAATAGTGCCGTTAGCATTTTGAAGATTATTTAATAAACCATCTAACGTGCCGTCAGTATGCGGTATCGCCCCACTATTATTATGCAATGCGAAAACTGTTGCATTTGCAATTTTATCTGGGAAACAATGTGTGTGAAAGTCAACTAATTTATTAAAGGGCGCAAACATCTTCACTTGTTAAACACTTAATTCCGTATTCTGCTAAAACGTCACTTGCCTTATTCAAATCGGAAGTTTTCAAAACAACAAACGCTCTATTGGCGTTAGTAGATAAACCGTACATATATTCGATATTAATATCGCGTTTTGATAAAATTTCAAGCAAAGTTTGAAGGCTACCTGCTTCGTGTTGAATTTCAATAACTAAAACTGCGGTAAGCATGGTTGAAAAACCTTGTTCTGCAAGTTTTTCTTTACCAATTTCAGGCTTATTTACGATTAAACGTAATAAACCGTATTCAGTAGTGTCTGCTAAACTTAAAGATAAAATATTAACGTCATTATTTTTAAGAACGTTTAACACTTCACCAAGTCTGCCTTGTCTATTTTCAATAAATACAGATAATTGTTTTGCTGACATAATCATTTTCTCCTATCAATATAATTTACGATTATCAATAACGTGTACCGCTTTGCCTTGACTTCTTACTAAGGTTTGCGGTTCAACGATTTTAACCTTGGGGTTAAGACCTAGCGCTTGAGAAATTACGTGTGTAATTTTTTTGTTTAACTTTTCTAAACCACGAATTTCATCTGTAAAGTATTCGGGGTTAACTTCAACTTGAATTTCCAAAGTGTCAAGGTTATTTACACGGTCAACAACGATAACGTAGTGAGGTGAAACTTCGGGAACTTCTGCAAGAGCTGCTTCAACTTGGCTTGGGAATACGTTAACGCCACGGATAATAAGCATATCGTCAACTCTGCCCTTAAATCTACTAATTCTAGCGCTAGTTCTTCCACATTCACAAGGTGTGCGGTCGATACTAGTTAAGTCTTTAGTCCTATATCTAATTAAAGGCAAGCCTTCTTTGGTTAACGTGGTGAAAACAAGTTCGCCAACTTCTCCATCAGGAACTGCGGTAAGCGTGTCAGAATTCAAAATTTCGGGGTAGAAATGATCTTCGCAAACGTGTAGCCCTTTGTTGTAAATACAGTCGCAAGCAACACCCGGCCCCATAATTTCACTTAAACCATATATATCGTGAGCGTGAATATTTAATCTTCTTTCAATATCTTGGTGCATTTTTTCCGTCCAAGGTTCAGCACCACAAATAGCAGTTTTTAGCTTAAGTTCGCCTAGTTTTCCTTCTTCTGCCAAAACTTCGCTAATATGTAAAAGATATGAAGGAGTACAAGCAATTGCAGTCGCTTTAAAGTCAAGCATCATCGTGGTTAATTTTTTGGTGTTGCCCGTACTCATAGGAACAACCATTGCGCCGATTTTTTCTGCGCCGTAGTGCGCACCGAGACCACCCGTAAATAAACCGTAACCGTATGCAACTTGAATTACGTCGTTTTTAGAAACGTCTGCCATAGCAAGACATCTTGCAACACATTCCGACCAAATATCTAAGTCTTTTCTAGTGTAGCCAACAACCGTTGCCTTACCCGTTGTACCGCTTGATGCGTGAACTCTTACAATTTGGCTTTGCGGAACGGCAAAAAGTCCAAAAGGATAATTATCTCTTAAATCATCTTTAGTGGTAAAAGGTAATTTAGAAATGTCTTCAATACCTTTGATATCACTAGGAAGAAGTCCTAAATTTTGCATTTTTTTGCGGTAAAACTCTACGTTATGATAAACGTAATCGACAAGTTTTACAAGTCTTGCGCTTTGAAGTGCGGTCATCTCATCACGCGACATGCACTCTTTTTTCTCATTCCAAATCATAATTTGCTCCAAATATTTTTTATGTTATTTGCCGTTTTTTCCGGCTAAAAAAGCTTGTTTATTAATATCAATGGTTTTAGGTGGAACAGTTTTAGTTAAAACGTCAAGCCACTCATCTTCGCTAAAGCCAATATATTTAGCAGATGCGCCCAAAACAACGGAATTAAGCACCTTAGAATTGCCAAGCTTTTTTGCAATATCTAACCCGTCGATAACAACGGTTTTACGCTTAGAAGAAACTTCATCTAGTATATTTTCGGGATATTTAGCAACGCCCGTTACAACTGTCATAGGGTCAATACGACAATCGTTAACAATTAAAACGCCGTCTTTTTTAAGATAATGCAAATATCTTAAAGCTTCTAATCTTTCAAACGCGATTAAAACATCTACATCGCCTTCTTCGACCACCGGTTCAAATACCTTTTCGCCAAAACGCACGAAAGTTACAACACTACCACCGCGTTGAGCCATACCGTGAACTTCTGAAAGCTTAACGTCGAAACCATCGTTTAATGCTGTTTTACCGATAATTCTACTAGTTAAAAGTGTACCTTGACCACCAACGCCAACTACCATAATATTTAAGTTTTTCATTATCTTTCCACCTTATTTATAGCGTTAAATTTACAATAGTTGATACAAAGCCCACAGCCGTTACACATTGTTTCATCAATTTTAATAGTGCCATCATCTTGCTTGGTTATTGCAGGACAACCAATTTTTAAGCACATACCACATTTTTTGCATTTATCACTTTCTGCCTTGCAAACGTAAGGGAATTTATTACCTTTAAGTAGTGCACAAGGAGCTTTAGCAATAATTACCGTTAACACATCACTTGCAACGCTTTCTTTAATGGTCTTTTTCAAACCATCAACGTCAAAAGCATCGATAGTTATAACGTTTGGCACGCCGATAGATGAACAAAGATTTGCTAAATCTATAGCATAAGTTTCTTCACCCTTTAGAGTCTTACCCGTTGCGGCGTGTTCTTGGTGTCCAGTCATACCGGTAGTGCGGTTATCCAAAATTAAAACCGTGCCCGTAGATTTATTGTAAACCATATTTACAAGAGAGTTAATACCCGTATGCAAAAAGGTTGAATCGCCAATAACTGCTACCCAATTTTTTATGTAATCTTTACCCTTTGCCTTTTCAATGCCGTGAAGGGTTGAAATACTTGCCCCCATGCAAACGGTGGTGTCAATAACGTTAAGTGGAGCAACTGCACCAAGAGTATAACAACCGATATCGCCTGCAGCGTGAATTTTAAGAGAATTTAAAACTGAGAAAACGCTTCTATGCGGACAACCTGGGCACAAAATCGGTGGACGCGCGGGAACTGTTGCTCTATCTTCGCATTGAGATTTAACGCCTAAAATAGCGTTTTTAATAAGATTTGCGCTATATTCGCCTTGCTTTGTAAAGATTTCTTTACCGATAACGGTATATCCCCAAGACTTAACTTGTTCTTCGATAACGGGTTCAAGTTCTTCAACGACGTAAACTTTTTCAACCTTTGACATAAAGTCATCGATAAGTTTTTTAGGCAATGGATTAACTAGACCAAGCTTTAATACGCTAGCATTTGGGAAAGCTTCTTTAACGTATAAATAAGGAATACCACTTGTAATAAAGCCAATTTTAGTATCGCTTAATTCTACCTTATTTACAGGAAATTTTTCGCCGTCAATAGCCATACGGTTTTCTCTATCTTCAACGACTAAATGTCTACCGATAGCAGAACCTGGCATCATAACGTGTTTTTTAACGTTACGTTCATAAACTTTGTCTTCAACTTCTACTCTATCACAAAGTTCAACTATACCTTGAGAGTGTGAAAGTTTAGTGGTTGTTCTTAAAATAACGGGAGTGTCGTATTTTTCGCTAAGTTCAAAAGCAAATTTAGTAAATTCTTTTGCTTCCATACTGTCAGAAGGTTCTAAAACGGGAACGTGAGCTGAGCGCGCAATCATTCTAGTATCTTGTTCGTTTTGTGAACTTGCAAGACCTGGGTCGTCTGCAACAACGATAACAGAGCCACCGTTAACGCCCGTATAAGCAAAAGTATAAAGCGGGTCGCTTGCAACGTTTAACCCAACGTGTTTCATACACGCTAAACTTCTAACACCCGAATAAGATGCACCGATAGCAACTTCTAAAGCGACCTTTTCGTTGGGTGCCCACTCACAGTAAACTTCGGGATATTTTGCTAAATTTTCACTTATTTCAGTACTTGGCGTGCCAGGATATGCACTTGAAACCTTAACGCCCGCTTCATATACCCCACGTGCTATGGCTTCGTTACCAAGCATAATAATTTTATCTTTCACGTTATTTACTCCTTAAATCTTTAATGCGCTTTGCCTTACCTTCAAAACGTTGCAAGGTATTGGGCGACTCTAACAATACTTTAGCATCAAGCCCCAAAATAATACGAAGTTTATTTCTAACTTTTCTAGAGATATCTTCTAGTTCCCTGAAAGAGTCGGTTACGTGCGCAAGTTCTACTCTTACGGTTAATTTATCGCTATATCCTTCGCGTTCTACGATAATTTCATAATGCGGACCAAGTTCGTTGAAACTTAAAATAACTTCTTCAATTTGGCTTGGGAAGACGTTAACACCACGAATTTTAAGCATATCGTCGCTTCTACCCGTTAAGTTTGCCATACGGCAGAACGTTCTTCCACACTTACACTTTTCATAAGTCAATTTGGTTATATCTTTAGTTCTATAACGGATAAGCGGTAACGCTTCTTTCTTTATACAAGTAATAACAAGTTCACCTTCTTCACCTTCGGGTAAAACTTCGCCTGTAACGGGGTCAATAATTTCAGGTATAAAGAAGTCTTCGTTAATATGCATACCGCAAAGATATTCACATTCACCCGAAACACCGGGGCCCATAAGTTCACTCATGCCGTAGTTTGAAGTAACAAGCATATCGTCACCCCAAACTTTGTGCATTTCTGCACGCATAGCGTCCGTTAAAAGTTCACTACCAACAAGACCAATTTTAATTTTTAAGTCGCGTGCAGGGTCAATACCCATTTCTTTCGCAACTTCTGCAAGTCTAAGCGCATATGAAGGTGTTGCAACCAAAAGAGTTGTGCCAAAATCTTGCATGTACATAATTTGTTTTTCACTATTACCCGTTGAAGACGGTATAATTGCCGCGCCAACCCTTTCTAAACCATAGTGAAGACCAAGCGCACCCGTAAACATACCGTATCCAAAACAAATTTGAGCAACGTCTTTTTCAGTAGCACCGCCCATGCACGCAATACGCGAAACACATTCCGTCCACGTGTCCATATCGGCTTGAGTATAACCAACTACCGTAGGTTTACCCGTAGTACCGCTTGACGCGTGAATTCTTAAAAGTTTGTCCTTAGAAACAGCAAAAAGACCGAAGGGATAATTATCGCGCATATCCTGTTTAGTTACGAAAGGCAACTTAGCAAGGTCTTTAAGCGTAACGATATCTTCGGGCTTTACACCCGCTTTATCCATTTTTTCACGGTAAGCGGGAACTAATTTATATACACGGTTAACCGTTTCTTTAAGGCGGGATAACTGAATTTCTTCAATTTCCGCCCTAGAAAGAGTTTCTTCTTTTGACCAAATCATTATATAAATACCTTTAAATTAAATAATTTCGTTTTCGATGGGTTTTAAGAAAGATTCTTCAATCACTTCTTGTTTAGGTGGTTTTGTAAAACGGCTTACGATAAACGTTGAAATCATTGAATAAGCCATACAAATTACACCTATAAGCGGAGAACAAGCAACGCCTTGTTTTAACGCTTGACCAACCGTACAATTAAAACCGTAATAATTATATCCTAGCACGAAAATTAACGTAACGGTTAAAATAAGCGTGCCGATAATTGATACCCAAACGGCAGATTTTGTAACGCGTTTTGAATATAAGCCGAACACGTAAGGTCCAATAAAACAACCTGCAAGCGTGCCCCAACTTAAACCCATTAAATAAGCGATTGCTGAAATTTGATATATGTCGTTTAATATTGCTATAACAACGGAAATAACAACGAAAACTAAACACAATATTCTCATTGTCCAATTTACGTTATTATCACTAGCATTTTTATTTATTTTTCCTTTATAAATATCAACCGCAACTACCGATGCTGAAGATAATGAAACGGATGCAAGAGTTGACATACTTGCCGATAAAATAAGCACGGCAATTATACCGATTAACCCGGGAATTCCGTTTTTAATTACAAGGTTTAACATTTCGGGAATAATATTGTCACCGCCAACGTTTGCAAATTCTGGGAATAAACCTGAAAGCGCGCCCGTAAAATATGCGCCAAAACCGATAATTAAGGCAAAAATCGTACTAACGATAATACCTTGATTAATTGATTTTCTATCACGAACGGCATAATACTTATGTACCGTTTGTGGTAAACCGTATACACCGAAAGACGTTAATAATACAAGTGATAAAAGTGAAACGGTGCTACCGTAAATACCCGTTGACGTACTGTTAAAAGTAAACCAAGTCTTGTTAACGTCGCTTGTAAGCTTTGACAAATCCCAATTAACGTGTGCGTCGTTTAAGAAAGAGAATACCATAAGCGCAACGCCAATAAGCATTATAATACCTTGAATAAAATCTGATAATGCAGTTGCAAAATATCCGCCAAAACATAAATATAACGCGGTTAAAACGGCAAGACATAGCATTACAATCCAACCGTCTATACCAAATACGATTTCAAACAAACTGCTTAACCCGTTATAAACTGATGCAGAATAAGGAATTAAAAACAAGAAAATAATTACGGCAGAAACAAGTTTAAGTGATTTACTGTCATAACGTTTTTCGAAAAATTCTGGCATAGTTTTTGCTGAAAGACGCCTTGTCATATTTTTCGTGCGTTTTGCAAGTAATATCCAAGCAAGCAATGCACCGAAAATCGCGTTGCCAACCCCTATCCAAATTGACGCTAAACCAAATTGTGCGCCAAATTTACCTGCATAACCTATAAATATTACAGCGGAAAAATAGGTCGTACCATAAGAGAACGCGCTCATCCAACCGTTAAGCCCCTTTTTACCCGCAAGTAAAAAATCGTTAACTGATTTTGCTCGTTTTCTAGTGTATAAAGCAATAAAAACCATACTTAAGGCATATAAACAGATAATTACGTAGCTCCAAATCATAAGTAAAATAAAATCATCTTTTTATAAGAAGATTTCTCCTTTTTCGCCCAAGCAATTTTTATTTTTTTCTAATATTGGGTCAACTTCGTTTTGAATAAATTCAACAACTTGAGAAGGCGCTCTGCCAATATATTTTTTTCCATCTAAAACGTCGTCAAGTTTATCTTTAACAGCAACGAAATGTTCGTCCGTCTTAATTAAATCAATAAGATTGTTTTCTAAACCGTGAATTTTTACGTTTTCAGATGCTTTCATTGATAGAACTCTAATTGCTTCGTGCAAGGTTTGACGGCTACCGCCCGCCTTTACGCATTCCATAATAATATTTTCGGTTGCCATAAAGGGAAGTTCTGCTTTAACGTGTTTTTCAATAACTTTATCGTATACTACTAAATTATCAGAAATATTAAGATATAGTTGCAAAATACCGTCAACAGCTAGGAAACTTTGCGGAATAACTATACGTTTATTTGCAGAATCGTCTAGCGTTCTTTCAAACCATTGTGTTGAAGAAGTAATTGCCGTGTTAAGCGGAGTGGTTAAAACTAATCTTGCCAAAGCACAAAGTCTTTCACTACGCATAGGATTACGCTTATACGCCATAGCGGATGAACCAATTTGACTCTTTTCAAAAGGTTCTTCAACTTCTTTCATACTTTGCAAAAGTCTTATATCGTTAGCAAATCTATAAGCACTTTGTGCAATTTGAGATAAAACGCTTAAAACGTTATAATCGAATTTTCTAGGATAAGTTTGCCCCGTTACGCCGTAAACGTTTTTATAACCCATTTTATTGCATACAAGTTTTTCAAGCATTTTAATCTTTTCTTCATCATTATCGAAAAGTTCCATAAAACTTGCTTGAGTACCCGTAGTGCCCTTTACACCACGAAGTTTGAACTTTGCTTTTAATTCAACTAATGATTGATAATCCATAGTTAAATCTTCAAGCCACAACGTTGCACGCTTACCAACAGTTGTTAATTGCGCAGGTTGAAAGTGTGTAAAACCAAGCGTTGGCAAATCTTTATATTTAAGAGCAAATTTTTTTAGGTTATTAATTACGCAAACAAGTTTTTTAAGCACGATATCAAGCGCCTTATCAATCATAATAAGTTCCGCATTATCAGTAACGTAACAACTTGTTGCGCCAAGGTGAATTATACCTTCAGCTTTCGTTGCTTGAGAACCGTATGCTTTAACGTGTGCCATAACGTCGTGTCTAACTTCTTTTTCAAATTTGTTTGCAACGTCATAATTAATATCGTCTGCATATTTTTTTAGGTCTTCAATTTGTTCATCTGTAATATTAAGACCCAACTCTTTTTCGCTTTCAGCAAGCGCAATCCAAAGTTTACGCCAAAGTTTAAAACGCGTATCGTTTGAAAAATTTTGCGACATATCTTTTGTTGCATATCTTGTTATTAAGGGGTTAACGTAAATATCGTTTTGCATAAAAACTCCTATTATGCCTGACATAATCAGACGTAAAATTACTTGATTTATAGTACTATTGTACCAACTGAACGAACTTTAAGCGGAATAACGTTTTCTTGGCCATAAAATTTAGCCATAGATAATATAAAATCGTTTGCTTTATCGTTTTTAACTATGTTTAGCGTTGTCCCTGCAAAGCCACCACCGTGTACCCTATTGCATGCACAATCAAAATTTTTAGCAATTGCAAGAGCCTTTGGTATAGCTTGGTCAACGCTACCGCCAACGTAACAGTTTTGAAGTTTATTTAATGAACTTATTCCAGAATCGTTAATACATTTTTCAAAGGCAAGATAATCGTTATTATCTAGTGCTTTTTCCAAAGCGTCTACCCTTTCGTTTTCTTCATAAAAGTGGAAGGCGCGAAGAACTGATCTATCACTTAGTTTATTAAGTTTTTCGGCAAGACCATCAATAAATTCTTCTTTAGACATATCAATAAGTCTTTCATGTCCATATGCTTTAGCAACAGCTTTCATTTCAGCGGGAATTGCTGCGTATTCATCCGTTAAATTTGCGTGGCTACCGCCCGTGTTAACTAAAACAAGAGTATAATCTGACAAAGAGTTATCAATGTTTGTTACACCAATTTTATCTTTATTTGAAAAATCTAACTTTTTAAGACCACCAAAAGCGATTGCCGTTTGGTCTAAAAGCCCACAAGGTTTACCAAAATAAACGTTTTCTGCATATTGAGATACTATCGCCTTCGTTTCCGCATCAATTTTAGAGTCGTTATATAAAAAATTAATAATTTCCGCAATTAATACTTCAAAAGATGCAGAACTAGAAATTCCCGCACCGCCCAAAACTGAACTTGTTGTCGTGCAGTTAAACCCGCCAACTTTATAGCCTTTATTTTTAAGTGCAACGACAATACCGCGTACCAAAGCGTCTGACGTGCCTTTCTTTTCAATTTCTTTACCGTTAATATCAACTATAATGTCGCTATAACCCTTGCTTTTAATACATATTACGTTATTATCAGTAGGCATAAAAAAAGCTAAGGTATCTAAACTTATAGCACAAGAAACAACCTTGCCACCATTATGGTCGGTATGATTACCGCACACTTCTACTCTACCGCTTGATGATGCGATATAAGCACAATTATAACCGAACTCTTTCTTGAAACGGGCAAATTCGTTTTCGTAACGAACAAGTTGATTACCCTTTTCACCGTATAGTGAGATAAAGTTATTTTCAACGCTTGATAAATTTGAATAAGGGCTTTTTAGCATATAACACCGCCATTTTATTTTTACTATAAAATTATATCACTTTTTATTGCTTTTGTAAATGTTAACAAGGGGTATTTTGCCTTGATTTTAATAAAAAAAACTTATACCTTACCGCGCCAATAACTATGGCATAACACTTGACTAAAAAAAATTAGTATTATATAATGTTTATTAGTGTTGTAATTAATTTAATAATTGACGTTATTTCGCAACACGTTACTACTTATTTTTACAGGAGTTTTCTTTTATGGATTTCAAAAGTGTAGAACAAAAATGGAGAACTTATTGGTCAAAGGAAAAACTTGGCGTTTTTAACCCCAAGAATACCGATAAAAAATATTACTGTCTTGAAATGTTCTCTTATCCTTCAAGTTCTAAACTACACCTTGGCCACTGGTATAACTATGGCCCTACCGATAGTTTCGTTCGCTACAAAAAAATGAAAGGTTATGAAGTTTTTCAACCAATGGGCTTTGACGCTTTTGGCTTACCTGCGGAAAACTATGCAATAAAAACGGGTATTCACCCCGACGATTCAACCAAACAAAACATTGCAAATATGGAACAAACTTTAAGCGAAATGGGCGCAATGTTCGATTGGACTGCAGAAATTAAAACATGTGAAGAAGACTATTACAAATGGACGCAATGGCTCTTCTTAAAATTATATGAAAACGGTTTAGCATATAGAAAAAATGCACCCGTTAACTGGTGTCCTAATTGTAAAACCGTTCTTGCAAACGAACAAGTTGTTAACGGCGCTTGCGAAAGATGTAATTCTACCGTTATAAAGAAGGACCTTACTCAATGGTTCTTTAAGATTACCGAATATGCAGAAGAACTACTTACTAGCCTTAACGGTTTAGATTGGCCAGAAAAGACTAAATTAATGCAAAAGAATTGGATTGGCAAATCTACCGGTGGCGAAATTGAATTTACCGCTGAAAGTGGCGATAAATTTAAGGTATTTACCACTCGTGCCGACACACTTTTCGGTGTATCATACGTCGTTCTTGCCCCCGAACATCCTTTAGTTAACAAATTAACTTCTAAAGCACAGAAAAAGGCCGTTCAAGCATATATTGACGAAACCTTAAAGGCAAATGAAATTGACCGTTTATCCACCACACGTGAAAAAACGGGTGTTTATATTGGACACAACGCTATTAACCCCGTTAACGGCAAATCAGTTCCCATTTATATTTCAGACTACGTTTTAGCATCATACGGTACGGGCGCTGTTATGGGCGTTCCCGCACACGATGAAAGAGACTTTGACTTTGCTACAAAATACGGTTTACCTATTAACCGCGTGGTTAAGGGCGTAAATAACGTTAACGATGATTTACCCTTCTGTGAAGACGGTATTATCGTAAACAGTCCCGAATTTGACGGCTTAACTAGTGAAGAAGGCAGAAAAGCAATTATTAATAAACTTGTTCAAAGTGGCGCTGGTGCTTATAAAACCAACTACAGATTACGCGACTGGTTAGTTTCTCGCCAACGTTATTGGGGTGCACCTATCCCCGTTATCCATTGTGATAAGTGTGGTATCGTGCCCGTTCCATATAACGATTTGCCCGTAAAATTACCTTACGACGTAGAATTTACCCCAGACGGCGAATCTCCATTAGCTAAGCACGAAGGCTTTATGAACGTTAAATGCCCCGTTTGCGGTGGCCCTGCTCATAGAGACCCCGACACCTTAGATACCTTCGTTTGCTCTAGCTGGTATTTCTTAAGATACCCCGACGCACACAATAGCAAAATGCCTTTCAACCCCAAGGTAATTAACAAAATGTTACCCGTTGATAAATACGTTGGCGGTGCTGAACACGCTTGTATGCACCTTTTATATGCTCGTTTTATCACTAAGGCGTTGCGCGATATGGGTTATTTAACCTTTGATGAACCTTTCAAATCACTCGTTCACCAAGGTATTATCTTAGGGCCTGACGGCTTGCGTATGAGTAAATCCAAAGGCAACGTTATCGCCCCCGACCCATACGTAGATAAATACGGTTCCGACGTGTTAAGATTATACTTAATGTTTGGTTTCTCTTATACTGAAGGCGGTCCTTGGAACGACGACGGCATTAAGGCTATTATTAAATTCCTTGACAGAATTGAACGTTTGGCAATTAAGCTAAAAGATATGAAAGCAAACAAGAACGTTCAAGTTGAAAAAGATGAAAAAGACCTACTTTATGCAACCAACTATGCTATTAAGCAAGTTGATAAAGATATGGAAGTTTTCTCTTTCAACACCACCGTTGCAAGACTTATGGAATTGCTTAACGCTCTATATAAATACGATTTACTTGACAATAAAAACGTTAAGTTATTCAAGAATTGCTTTAAGACTTTTATTCAGTTGTTAGCGCCTTGCGCTCCCCACTTTGCAGAAGAAATTTGGGAAATGCTTGGTGGCAAACCTTCTATCTTTAATACTGAATATCCTGTTTGCGATGAATCTGCACTTGTTCGTGATGAAGTTGAAGTTGCCGTTCAAATCAATTCTAAAATGAAAACTAGAATTACAATTTCTGCAACTTTAACCGAAGATGAAATCAAAGAAGTTATTCTTGCCGATGAAAAACTCGCCCCCGAACTTGCAGGTAAATCAATTAAAAAAATGATTATCGTTCCAAAAAGATTAATTAATATTATTGTTTAAGGTTATGAAAAAGAAAGATATAACAATTAAACCAATTGAAAGATTTAGCCCTTCTATAAAAGAAGGGCTTTCGCCTTTACAAGTTGAATCGCGCAAAAACGATGGTTTAGTTAATAACGTTAAAAAAAGTTATTCTAAATCATACTTGAAAATTTTACAAAACAACCTTTGCACCTTTTTTAACTTACTAGGACTTCTTGTTGCGATAGCACTTACGGTGGCAAAACAACCTATCGGCAGTTACTTTTTCGTTGTAATTTATATTGCAAATATCGGTATAGGAATTATTCAAGAAATTCGTGCAAAAAAATGCATTGATAAACTATCTTTAGTTGCTGAAAAGAAAATTAAAGTAATAAGAAATGGTAATACTGTTGAAATTTTATCAACCGAAATCGTTTTAGACGACGTTGTTTTACTTGGCATAGGGAATCAAGTTCCAACCGATAGCGTTATACTTGATGGCACTATTGAAGTAAACGAAGCCCTGCTTACCGGTGAAAGTGTTCCCGTTAAAAAACAAGTTGGCGACGTTATTTTGGCAGGTAGCTTTATCGTTGCAGGCGTTTGTACGGCTAAAGCCGATAAGGTTGGTAAAAACAATTACGTTGAAACACTTTCTTCAAAAGCAAAACAATATAAAAAGCCCAACTCTGAACTTATGGGCTCTCTACGTTTCATTATTAAAACTATAAGTTTTTTAATTGTTCCCGTTGCTATTGCTTACGTTGTAAAAGGCGCTATCGCCCGTCAACCGTTTGAAGATATAGTTGGCGGTTCTTCTGCCGTTATTATAGGTATGATACCGTCTGGTATGTTCTTACTTACAAGTTTAGCGCTAGCAGTTGGCATAATTAAACTTGCAAGACACAATACTCTAGTACAAGACCTTTACTCACTAGAAATGTTGGCGCGCGTTGACACAATTTGTTTTGACAAAACGGGCACTATAACAGACGGCAAAATGACTGTTTATGACGTTGAAACATTAAATAATGATAGTTTACCAATTCAAACTATCGTGGGCAGTATGCTTAATAGCCTTAAAGACAACAACCAAACCGCCCTTGCCCTACTTGATAAATTTGGTGAAAATGGCACGTTAAAAGCAAGTGCAACAATGCCCTTTAATTCGGCAAGAAAGTTATCTGCAGTTACGTTTGAAAATGAAGGCACTTATAGTTACGGTGCACCCGAATTTGTTTTACCTAAAGAACAATATGCAAAATTAAAAGATAAAATTGAAACTTATGCACATAAGGGTTTACGCGTTTTGGTTTTAGCAAAATCTAACGGCAAAATTGAAAACGACGTATTGCCAAACGACTTTAGTCCTATTGCGCTTATTTTAATCGCAGACAACATTCGTGAAGACGCTATTGAAACTATAAAATGGTTTAAGGATAACGACGTTCAAATTAAAGTAATTTCAGGCGATAACCCAATTACCGTTGCAGAAGTTTCTAAGCGCGTTGGCATTGAAAACGCTGATAAATATATAAGTTTAGAAGGCTTAACTGATGAAGAAGTAATTGATGCGGCAAACAAATATACAGTCTTTGGCAGGGTTTCCCCCGAACAAAAGGCGTTACTTGTTAAATCAATGCGTGCAAATGGACACGTTACTGCAATGACCGGTGATGGCGTTAACGATATTTTAGCAATGAAAGAAGCCGATTGCGCGGTATCCGTTGCCGAAGGTAGTGACGCGGCAAGAAACGTTTCCCATATAGTTTTAATGGATAACAACTTTAACTCTATGCCAAAGGTTGTTTACGAAGGCAGGCGCGTTATTAATAACGTTCAAAGTTCTGCATCACTATTCCTAATGAAAACGCTGTTCCATATGTTAATGGGAATTATAATGCTATTTATTCCCGCATTTGAAACATATCCCTTTAAACTTGAACAAATGATTTTAATTGAAGTTCTAGTTATTGGTATTCCATCATTTGCACTATCACTTCAAGCAAACGATAGCCGTGTTAAAGGTAAATTTATAAACGAAGTATTACATAAATCGCTACCCTCTGGCTTGCTTATGGTTTTAAGTGGCGGTTCGGCGTTTGTTTACGCTTGGATACGCGGCATTGACCCAAGCAACCCCATAATAGTAACTTTATCAGTTATAATGTTAACTCTTGCGGGAAGTATAAGTTTAATGTATATATGCAGACCCTTTAATAAATATCGCACCTTAGTATTTACCGTGTGCACAACCATTATTCTAGGCGTTATAATTTATTCTTCAATTTGCGGACTTGACCTTCTTAAACTTGTAAAATTATTACCGTTTAATTCGCATAAATATCAGTTATTGTTAGTTGCATTAGTTATTGCGTCTGACTTTGGCATTTTCCCCTTGTTACAAAAACTATGCTCTTATATAAAGTTGCCAGATATAACAAAAATTTCATTTAAGAAAAGCAAACAAAAATAATTTTATTATCATTTTTGAATAATTTAAAAAAATTAAAGGCAGTGCATTTGCACTGCCTTTAACTTTAATAAATATTATTTTTTAGATTCAATTAATTTAATGATATCACCAACAGTTTTAATGTTAACTGCATCTTCTTCAGGAACGGTTATACCGAATTCTTCTTCAAGATTCATAAGCATTTCAACAACGTCAAGTGAATCAGCGCCAAGGTCTTTTATGATATCCTTTTCATCAGTAACTTCATCAACAGGTCTATTTAATTGTTGAGAAATAAGTTCCTTTACTTTTGTTGCTAAATCCATTAAAGTAACCTCCAATAGTTATTATATTTATTATACTACAAATTCATTTAGAATACAAGCATTATTTTAAAAAACCAACTAAATACGTCAATTAATATTTACCAAAACACAGAATGAATTAGGCTGTAAATTAATGCGTTTATTATACGATTTTTCAGTTAATAAATCGGTTAAATATCCATCAAAAGATAATTGTATATCACTAGTTGAAAGATTTACAGCAATCAACAATTCGGCATCATCATTGAAACGTTTGAAAACGTATACACCTTTACTTTTGTATATTTCTTCAAAATTTCCATCGCTAAATACTGAATATTCGCACCTAATTTTGCCAAGTTTTTTATAAAATGAAAGCAAATCTTCGTCAATATTGTCCCAAGTGAAATAGGTGCGGTTAAGCGGGTCTTTAGCCCCTTGCATACCAATTTCATCACCGTAATAAACGCTAGGAACACCGCACAACGTATAACTTAGAATAGATGCAACTTTTGCCTTAGTTTTTGCTAAATTATATTGATTTTGGTCAAGTTTAACGTTAGCCATTTGAGATTTAGTCATACTAGCATAATCCACGTCTGAAACAGCAGTTAAAAGCCTAAAAGTATCGTGTGTGGCAAGCAAGTTCATTAAAGAGTTCAAAACAAAACTTGGGTAGTGGTCAATTTGTTCTTTAATAGTATATGAAAGAGTTTCAACTTCTCCATTTTTCACAAAACTCAAAATAGCTTTTTTAAGCGGATAGTTCATAACGGAATCAAGTTCTTTACCAATAAAATATTTACGCCTTACGTCATATGCTATTTTATTAGATGCATCTTCCCAAACTTCGCCAATTATAATCGCATCTTTATTCTTGCGTTTTGCGGCAGAGCGAATTTTTTCAACGAAATGTGCAGGCAATTCATCAACAACGTCTAAACGCCACCCACCTATGCCGAGTGAAGAATATTTTTCTATAACGCCGTCTTTTCCCGTGATATATTCAATAAAACCCGAATTTTCACTTTTATTTGTTGCGGGTAACGTCTTAATTCCCCACCAACTTTCGTATTTATTTGGATAATTTTTGAAGTTAAACCATTCTATATACGGGGAGTTTTCGCTTTGATATGCACCGACGCTATCGTATCTTCCATACTTATTAAAATACAAACTATCGTCGCCGGTATGATTGAATACACCGTCTAAAATAATTTTAATACCCTTTTTGTCGGCAGAGTTAATCAAAGATTTCAAATCGTTTTCATCGCCTAAAAGACTGTCAATTTGCATATAATCGCCCGTATCGTAACGGTGATTAGAGTATGATTTAAATATAGGATTAAGATAAATTATAGTAACGCCAAGTTCACTTAAATAGTCTAATTTTTGCTCTATTCCCTTAAGGTCTCCGCCAAAAAAGTCGTTGTTTTGCACAACGCCTTTTTCATCTGGCAAAAAGATAGGCGCGTCATTTTTGTTGGCGTGAATAAATCTTTCCGTCTTTCCAATATTTTCACCCGAACTATTAAACCTATCGGGAAAAATTTGATAAATTATCCCGCCCTTAAACCATTGTGGAACAGTATAATCTTCGTTATAAACGGATAACTGAAAATTGCTTGGATTATAAGTTATTTCACCACAAAATTTATCGTTTAAGCCAACGTATTTACCATTAAGTAGGTCGAATTTATACCAAAACAAACCACTTTCGCAAAAGGTGTGGGATAATTCAAAATAATCACCCATATTTTGCATAGGCAATCGCATTTCTTCGTTAGAAAAATCTTTATTGCACACAAAAAGTACAGAGTCAAAATTACCTTTGACTCTGAACGTTACGGTTGTGCCACGTTTTATAGCACCCGTTGTACTTTTATAAAATTTATCTAATGGATTATAAATCATATTATTAAACGATAAATTATTTACTTAATACTCTTTAAGCCCCAAATATTGTTTGCATAATCGCGAATACTTCTATCTGCAGCAAAAATACCTGCCGTTGCAATGTTATTAAGGCTCTTTTTAGCCCAAGCCATTTTGTCAAGATATACTTCGTCTACTTTAGCGTGGATATTATAGAAAGAACCAAAGTCAGCTAAGCACATATATGGGTCTGCAACGGGATGACCGGTTAATAAGTAACGCGCAATATCTTCAAAAGTTTGACCTGCAAAGCCGTGATTTAACGCTGCTATAACCTTATCTAACTTACGATTGTTAGTATAATAAGAAGATGCATTATAGCCATGTGCCCAAAGTTTTTCAACTTCTCTAGCCGTTAGACCAAAGATAAAGATGTTATCTTTGCCACAAACTTCTTGCATTTCAACGTTTGCACCGTCAAGCGTACCGATAGTTAAAGCGCCGTTTATCATAAACTTCATGTTACCCGTACCACTTGCTTCTTTACCTGCTTGAGAAATTTGTTCACTAATTTCCGTTGCCGGCATAAGTTTTTCAGCCATAGAAACACAGTAATCTTCTAAATAAATTACGTTTAATTTTTGATTAATTTTTGGGTTGCGCCTTATATCTTCACTTAAGCAACAAATCAATTTAATAATTTGTTTAGCAAAATAATACCCAGGTGCTGCCTTTGCGCCAAAAATAAAGGTCTTAGGCGTCATTTCCATATCGGGATTTTCTTTAAGTTCGTTATAAAGCGAGATGATATATAACGCGTTAAGAAGTTGACGTTTATATTCGTGCATGCGTTTTGCTTGAACGTCGAAGATAGAATTTGGGTCTAAAACGTAGCCTTGCTTTTTGCTTACGAATTCACAGAATTGTTCTTTCTTTATGCGCTTAATTTTATTTAATTCAGTTAAAACGGTCTTATCGTCTTCATACTTTTTGAATTTAATTAATTCACTTGCATCCTTAACGAATCCGTTGCCGATACAATCGGTTAAAAGTGAAGTAAGTTCTGGGTTAGATTGACATAGCCAACGTCTATGTGCGATACCGTTAGTTACGTTAGTAAACTTTTCAGGGAAAACGTCATAGAAATCCTTGAAAATACTATTTTTAATAATATCACTATGAAGTGCTGAAACGCCGTTAACTGTATGTGATGCAACGACTGACAAGTTAGCCATCCTAATTTGGTTATGAGAGAAAATACTCATTCTGTCAATCTTATCCCAATCGCCCGGGAATTTATCCCACATTTGACCGCAGAAACGTTGGTTAATTTCTCTTAAAATGGTGTAAATCCTAGGTAATCTTCTTTGAATTAAGTCTTCGCTCCATTTTTCAAGCGCTTCACTCATAACGGTGTGGTTGGTGTATGCAACGGTTTTGGTGACGATATACCAAGCATCGTCCCAAGAATAGCCGTTTTCATCAATTAAAATACGCATAAGTTCGGGTATACAAAGTGCGGGGTGCGTATCGTTAATATGAATTGCAGCCTTTTCGGGAAGTGTTGAGAGTGAGCCGTATCTCTTTTTATGGTCTTGTAAAATATCTTGAAGAGCGGCAGAAACCAACAAATATTGTTGTTTCAATCTTAACGATTTACCTTCAAAGTGGTTATCTGAGGGGTATAAAACCTTAGAAATAAGTTCTGCTTCATTATCTTCTTGCATACTGCGCATATAATCGCCTTGAGAGAAGGTTTTCATATCGAAATCGCGTATGTTTTGCGCTTTCCAAAGACGTAAAACTGAAACAGCTTCGCTATCTTTACCAGAAATCATCATATCGTATGCAACTGCTTCAATTTCTTTAGCGTCAACGTGTTCTACTTTTAAGCCTTGGTCGGTCCAATATTCTTTAACGTAACCGTCAAACTTAATTTTATAGGTTTTATCCATACGTTGAGTAAGCCAAACTTCACCACCCGGCAACCAAATGTCAGGCAATTCCATTTGCCAACCATCAACGATTTTTTGTTTAAATAAACCGTATTCATAACGGATTGAATAACCCATTGCGGGATAATTTCCGCTAGCCAATGCATCCATAAAACAAGCGGCAAGTCTACCTAAACCACCGTTACCAAGACCTGCGTCTGGTTCAATTTCATATAAATCTTCTAAACTGCAGTTAAATTCTTTTTTAAGCGCAGCGTTAAAAGCATCTTGTATGCTTAGGTTATAAGTATTGTTTTTAAGTGATTGACCAAGCAAAAATTCCATACAAAGATAGTAAACGCGTTTACCACCTTGAGTACGATATTTTTTGTTAAATGCGCTACGCTTTTCCAATAAAATATCCCTAACGCACATAACAACTGCTTTATAAATTTGTTCTTTATTTGCTTCGGCGGGGGTTACGCCAAAATATTTTGAAAGTTTGCTCTTGATAAGTGAAAGAGCGTCTTTTTCTGTCATTTGAGCCATAATTTCTCCTAAAAAGTATTAAATATTGTAAATTTTTTCGTATTCGCCTGCCTGAACTTTCCAAGAAAAATCAGTAGTAATCGCCCTATTTTGAACGTCTTTCCAAGCGTCTTCGTTTTTAAATGTTCTTATTGCTTCGTTAATAACGTAAAGCATATCGTGTGCGTTATAATCGTGGAAAGTAAAGCCGTTACCCTTAACGCCCGTATACGCTTTAATACTATCGTTTAAGCCACCCGTTTCTCTAACAACGGGAACGGTACCGTATCTGCTTGCAATCATTTGAGATAAACCGCAAGGTTCCATTTTAGAAGGCATTAAGAAAATATCTGCACCAGAATAAATTTTTCTAGATAAATCCTGATTAAATTCTATAATGGTAACGCATTTACCCTTAAAGCAATTTGCAACGTGGGTAAAATAGTTTTCATAAGACGTTTCTCCCGTGCCTAAAATTACAATTTGGATATCTTGTGATAAAAGCGTTTCAATTGTTGCGCGCAAAAGGTCTAAACCTTTATGAGAAACAAGCCTTGAAATAACCGCTAAAACGGGAACGTCTGCCCTTACGGGTAGCCCTAAAAGTTTTTGTAAGCCCGCCTTACATTCAGCCTTACCCGACAAATCGTTTGCCGAATAGTTTTTGAAAAGGAATTTATCAGTTTCGGGATTATAATAATCAACGTCTATACCGTTTAATATACCGTATAATTTATGACTATTTTTACGAATAATGTTTTCCAAACCGTGAGCAAAGAAAGAGTCTTTAATTTCTTCAGCATACGTTGGGCTTACGGTAGAAACGATATCGGTCATTTCGATAGCGGCTTTCATTAAGTTAACGTTACCGTCAAATTCAACGAATTGCTCAATAGCTTGTGGAAAACCGAAAATATCGCCGTAGCAATACATATTGAATATACCTTGATATTCTATATTATGAATTGTAAAAATTGACTTAATTTTTGCAAATTTTGCATCGTTATAATACATACCTTTAAGGTATACGATAGATGCGGCTGTTTGCCAATCGTTACAATGCAATATATCAGGATAAATATCAAGCCTTGCAATAGTGTCTAGAGCTGCGCGAGAAAAGAAAGCAAATCTTTCGCCGTCATCATAGAACCCGTAAATATTGCCTTCGCGCTTAAAGTAATATTCGTTATCTAAGAAATAGAATTTCACCCCTTCGTATTCACAGTAAAACACGCCACAATATTGTGAACGCCAAGAAACTGAAACGTTAAAGCTTGTTAAAAACTTAAACTTTTCCTTAAATTCCGGCTTAATTTTGCTATACATAGGCAAAATAACGCTAACGTCTAAATTGCCGTTTTTAGCAAGTGCTTTAGGAAGTGAACCTAAAACGTCTGCTAAACCACCCGTTGCAATAAAGGGTGCTGCTTCAGAACCCAAAAATACCACCTTTTTCTTTTCAGAAACGGTAATTTTAGGCAATTTTGCAGTAGTTTTAGTTGCGGTTTTTTTAGCAACCGTTGATTTTTTTGTCGTTGCTTTTGTAGTAGAACTAGAAGTGGTTTTCTTAGTTGTTACTTTTTTAGCCGTAGTTTTTGAAGTAGTGGCTTTAGCAGTTACTTTCTTTTCGCTAGATTTCTTAACCGTAGCCTTTTCTTCAGTTGCTTTAGCGGTTACTTTTTTAGTTTCGGGCGCTAAAGTAGTTTCAGATTTTTTTGCCATTAAATAAATCTCCTTAAAATATCAATTCTATCATTTGCCCTTATAGATATTAAGAAAATAAATTTCAATTTGTTAAATCATAATGCCTTTGCCAACGTAGAAGGGATGATTTTCACTGCCGGAAAGCACCTTCTTATCGGTAATAGTAACGTTTTTATCAGCGATAATGCAATTTAGTGAACAGTTTTCGCCAAGAACGGTGTTTTGCATTATGATACTATTTTTAACTTTTGTGCCACGCGCAACTTTTACGTTACGGAAAATAATACTGTTTTCTACTTCGCCTTCGATAACGCAACCGTCGGCAATCATAGAATTAACTACTTTTGCATTGTGACCGTATTTTGTAGGAGCGGAGTCACGAATCTTGGTAAATACACTTCTATCACCAAAAATTTCGTGTCTATTGTTTTCGTCAAGTAATGCTAAGTTGCTATCGTAGAACGCTTGAAGAGACGTTATGCCCGCATAGAAACCCGTGTGTTCATAACCCATAATCTTCATACTCTTAAGGTTGCCTGCAACAACGTCTGCCATAAAGTGCTTTTTGTTGTGGCTTATTGCATCCATAACTATATTTTGTAAGAGTGATTTTTTCAAAACGAATACGTTAATAAATACGTTTGCCTTTTCATCACTAACTTCAGCAACTTGGTTAATACCAACGATACGGTTATCAACCATATCAAAAGTAATTGCGCTTTCTTCTGCTCCGTGGTCAGGCATACATTTTTTATAAACTAATGTAATATCTGCACGGTTGCGAATATGAGCTTCGATAACGTCGTTATAATTAATTCTGCTTACAGAATCACAGTCGGTCATAACAACGTAATCTTCGTCTGCACGGAATAAGAAGTTAGTAATACCCTTTAACGCTTCTAGTCTAGAAGTGTAAAGATTTTTACTACTGTTATCGCCAAAAGGTGGAAGAATAATAACACCACCGTCTTTTCTTGCTAAGTCCCAATCTTTACCACTACCAACGTGGTCGATTAAAGATTGATAGTTGCTTTTTGTAATAATACCAACGGTATCTATACCAGAGTTAACCATATTTGAAAGCGGAAAGTCTATAAGACGATATCTGCCACCAAAAGGAATTGAACCTAAAGTTCTAATTCTTACAAGTTCTGGAACGTTATTGTCGTGTATATTAGAGAAAATAATGCCAACTGCTTTCATTTTTATTTATCCTCCCTTTTAACGTCTTTATCTATGATAGTGCCACCGATAACTGAAGCGCCGTCTTCAACGGTAATATCTCTACCAAGAAGTGCTATACCCTTGCCTTCAGCCTTAGCGTTACCAATTTTTGCGTTTTTGCCGATAACGGTACGTTCGTCAATAATTGAATATTCAACAACAGCACCTTCGCCTATCGTAACGTCTGACATAATAATACTGTTTTTAACAACAGCGCCTTTACCAATAATTACACTACTTGCTAAAACTGAATTTTCAAGCGTACCTTCAATTTCACAACCAGACATTATAATAGAATTGTCTATTTTAGCGTTGTCGCCAATATAGTGTGGGGGTGCCAACGGGCTTCTAGATTGAATTTTCCAAGACGTATCACTAACGTCAAACACGGGATTATCGCCAAGCAAGTCCATATTTGCTTCGTAAAGAGAATCAACCGTACCAACGTCTTTCCAATAGCCCTTAAATTCATAAGCCATCATTTTTGCGCCATCAGCAAGCATCTTAGGTAATACGTCTTTACCAAAGTCGTTAGAAGAATTGGGGTTTTTGCTATCTTCTTCTAAATATTTATACAATTTCTTTGCAGAGAAAATGTAAATACCCATTGATGCAAGTGTTGACTTGGGTTTTTTGGGTTTTTCTTCAAATTCGTAAATACTACCATCGGGGTTAGTATTTAAGATACCAAAACGTGATGCTTCTTCTATAGGAACGTTAATTGCCGCGATAGTGCAATCTGCGTTATTTGCCCTATGATAGTTAAGCATTATAGAATAGTTCATTTTATAAATGTGGTCGCCAGATAACACCAAAACGTAATCTGGGTCAAACTGTTGTAAGAAGTGCAAGTTTTGATAGATTGCGTTTGCCGTACCTTTATACCAGTCAGAAGAGTGTTTACCTTGATATGGTGACAAAATATGTACACCACCAAACGCTCTGTCTAAGTCCCACGGTTGACCGTTACCGATATAATCGTTAAGAACTAAAGGTTGATATTGCGTAAGAACACCAACGGTGTCTATACCAGAGTTTACACAGTTAGAAAGCGGAAAGTCGATAATTCTATACTTACCGCCAAACGAAACAGCCGGTTTAGCAATATTGTTAGTCAAAGCATATAATCTGCTACCTTGACCGCCTGCAAGTAACATTGCAACGCATTTCTTCTTCCTTATCATGTTAAATCTCCTTAATATATCAATTGGTTTTTACCAAATATATCCCTGTAAATCTTGGCAAAGTAAGTAAAATAGAATTATCTTTGCCGTGGGCCTGTTTTTTTGCCGTTTTAACGGTTTTGCGCCTTACTAAACCGCGACCGCCGAACCTTTTATCGTCAGTACAAAGTATCATTTTATAAACACCTTTATCGGCGCCAAGACGATAATTCATATAGTCGTTGCCAGAAAAGTTTAACAATACTATAACTTCTCTACCTTCTTTATCTTTTCTAACAAAAGAAATTATATTGTTATCCTTTTCATCGGCGGAAATCCACTTAAATCCGTCCCAAGAATCTTCAATTTCAAAAAGCGCGGGAGTAGATTTATAAATATCGTTTAATTGTTTATTAAACGTCCAAAGTTTTTTATGTAATTCAAATTTAAGCATAAAAAACTCTAAACCTTCTTTTTCGTTCCACTCTTTAAACTGACCGTATTCGTTACCCATAAAAGAAAGTTTTTTACCTGGGTGCGCGTACATATACGCGTTAAAAGTCCTTAAATTTGCAAACTTTGTGGGTATATCGCCCGGCATCTTATCTAAAAGGGATTTTTTGCCGTGAACTACTTCGTCGTGAGAAATAGGTAAAATATAATTTTCGCTAAAAGCGTAAAACATTGAAAAAGTTATCTTGTTGTGATTATAAGAACGGAAATAAGGGTCACATTTCATATAATCTAAAACGTCGTTCATCCAACCCATATTCCACTTGTAGTTAAAGCCTAAGCCACCATCGTGAACGGGTTTTGTCATAAGGGGAAAAGAAGTAGATTCTTCTGCAATCATTAAAACGTTAGGGAATTTTTCAAATATTGTCTTGTTTAACTTTTTGAAAAATTCTATTGCTTGAATATTATAGTTTCCGCCTTCTTCATTAGGCGTCCACTCACCGTTTTCCCTGTCGTAATCTAAGTAAAGCATTGATGCAACGGCGTCTACACGAAGACCGTCTAAATGGTATTTTTCAAGTAAGAATATTGCACTAGAGATTAAAAAGCATTGAACTTCATTTCTACCCCAGTCGAACATACGCGTGCCCCAAGTGGGATATTCTTTGCGGTGTGGGTGGCTATTTTCATAACAACACGTGCCGTCAAATTCGTAAAGCCCGTGTTCATCTTTTGGAAAATGTGCGGGAACCCAATCTAAAATTACGCCAATACCGTTTTTATGTAAGGTATCCACTAGATACATAAAGTCTTTTGGTGTACCAAAGCGTGAAGTTATAGAATAATAGCCCGTAACTTGATAACCCCAAGAACCGTCAAACGGATATTCGGTAAGTGGCATAAACTCTACGTGGGTATATCCCATATCTAAAATATATTTTACAAGTTCAACCGCATATTCACGATAGGTATAATAGTTGCCGTCATCGTGTTTTTTCCAAGACGCAAGGTTAACTTCGTAAATATTTATGGCTTTATCATATGGCGCTTTTTTGTTTTTGATATAATTTTCGTCGCCCCATTTATAGCCGTCGATATTATAAATTTTAGATGCCGTTCTTGAAGGCGTTTCACTATGGAAAGCATAAGGGTCTGCCTTAAGAACGGTTTTATTTTTATGTTTTATGGCAAATTTATATGCATCGAACTCATCTAACCCTTCAACGAATACTTCAAAAATACCGCCGTTAGAAATTCTTTGCATAACGTTAGCGTTGATATCCCAACAGTTAAAGTCGCCCACAACGGAAACCTTGCTTGCTTTTGGCGCCCAAGTGCGAAAAACAACGCCTTTTTTACCGTTTTGCTTGCAAAAATGCGCACCTAAATAATCAAAGGCACGATAATTTGTTCCTTGATGGAAAAGATAAATTGGTAAATCAGCATTATCTATTACTGAATTGTTAGCGACTTTTGTTTTTGACATTTATAACTTTTGTTTAACCTTTAATATTTAATTAACAAACGTAATCAGACTTTTTAGCGGGTGCTTCGTCCATTTCTTTTTTAGTTGCTTCGTAACCTTTTCTACCAAATAAAGCATAGGTTGCGTTCTTGCCGCCTTCAACACCGGGTTGGTTAAAGGTGTTAATGTTAAGCATTGCCCCTGCAAACGCCGTTTCCATTTCAAACATATATAAAAGTTGACCGATAGTAAACGCGTTAACTTCAGGTAAAGTAATAGTATAATTTAATCTTTTTGCGGTAGTTAAAGCATATTCGGTCGCTTTCATTTCCGCTTGAATAAGTTCGTTCATAGTGTGACCGCAAAGGAAATTAACGTCTGGAATATTTGCACAACCTTGGCTAATTTCAACGCTAGAACGATAGTTTTCAACGCCGATTAAGGTTATAACCTTATCAAAAGGACCTTCACGATATAATTGAACTTGAGAGTGTTGGTCGGTTACGCCAAGTGCTTTAACGGGGGTTTGACCAACGAACACTTCATTACCTTCGTTATCAACGGCTTTACCAAGACTTTCGCCCCATAATTGACAATACCAGTCTGCAATATATTTTAAGCTATCTGCATAAGGCATCATAACTGAAATATTCTTGCCTTTATTCATTGCTAAATATTCAATAAGCGCGCTGATAAGTGCGGGGTTTTTGGTGTAATCTTTATTTTTGCAAAGTTTGTCCATATAGGCCGCGCCAAGCAACAATTCTTTAATATCAATACCAACCACTGCCGCGGGTAGTAAACCAACGGGACAAAGTTCAGAAAATCTTCCGCCAACGCCATCGGGAATATAGAAAGTTTTTAAGCCTTCTTCTTTTGCAATTTTAATAAGGTTACCCTTATTTTCAGAAGTAGTTGCAATCATATGGTCTTTCGCCTTATCGCCAAATCTCTTCTTTAAGATATCCATAATGATAAGGTATTGAGCCATAGTTTCACTTGTTGCGCCACTCTTTGTTACGACGTTAAAAATAGTTTTATCTAAATCTAAAACGTCAAGTAATGCGTTCATTCTTTCGGGGTCTACGTTATCTTCAACGTAAAGTTTAGGTGCTTTACGCTTAGATTTAGGCAATTCGTTATGTCTTAAGTGACAAAGTGCTTGGAAAACAGCTATAGGACCAAGCGCAGAACCACCGATACCTAAAACGACGAAATTATCGCATTTTTTCTTAATATCTTTTGCGGTTGTAATGATATCTGCAACGATTTCCTTTTGGTTATAAGGAAGTTCCGTCCACCCCATCATGCCCGTGCCACGATTTTCTTTAACGTATTTTAAAGCGGAAAGAGCAAGCTTTTTGTTTGCAGAAAATTCTTCCGCACTAAAACCTTGCTCTGCGCCGATATATTCAGCCATAACGTTGTTATAGTCTAGTTTAATTTGCATACTTTTTTGCCATTGTGAATTTTTCTTTGCCATTTTTAACGTCTCCATGTTGCATAAAATTTAGTGTTTATATAATTTCACTACTATTAATATAATATATTATATTAAAGTTGTCAATAAGGGTTTTGCCATATTTTGTTAAAATTTATCTATTAACCACAAAATATATGGCTTAATTTATAAATTAATAAATTTTTTTCGGAAAAATTATATTTAAGAGCAAAAAACAAAAATAAAAGGGGTTGACAAAAAAGTCATCCCCCTTTATTTTATTCGCCCTTTAAATCATCAATTTGTTTTTTAAGTTTGTCGCGCATATCAACGTACTTATCTCGTTTTGCTCTTTCGGCGTCAACCAACGCTTTAGGCGCTTTTTCCAAGAATCCGTTGTTAGAAAGTTTACCGCTTGCGCGTGCAATTTCATTTTCAACAGTTCTTAACTCATCACTTAAACGCTTAAGTTCCTTATCAAAATCAACAAGGTCGCCAAGTGGAATAAATAATTCAGCACCGTCGATAACCTGTGCAACAACTTTTTCAGTTAATACAGATTTATCGTTTACAAAACCAATTTCAGAAACACCTGCAAGTTTTTCAATGTAAACGCTACCGTTCTTAATAACCTTTTTATTTTCGGTTTTAACGTATAATGCAACGCGTTTAGAAGGTGCAGCACCCGTTTTAACCTTAATATTTCTTATATTTTTAATAATTTCTTTAACAGTTTCAATTTCCTTATCACTAGCAAAATAGTTAAGTTTTGCATTGTATCTTGGGAATTCTGCAAGCATTAAAGGTCCGTTAGCGCCCGGCATATCCTTATAAATCTTTTCAGTTACGAAAGGAACGAAAGGATGTATAAGTTTTAATATTTCGCCTAAAACGTATACTAACACGCTAATTGTGTTATCGCGCTTAACGTCGTCTTCACCATATAAAACGGGTTTAGTTAATTCGATATACCAATCACAGAAATCATTCCAAACGAAATCGTAAAGGTTAGCAAGCGCAACGCCCATTTCATATTTTTCCATGTTAAGCGTTACTTCTTTAACCGTTTTATTAAGTCTAGTGATTATCCACTTATCAGCAGAATTTAACTTGCAATCTTTAATAGAAGAAATCTTTTTGCCGTCAGCGTTTAATAGAACGAACCTTGAAGCGTTCCAAAGTTTATTCATAAAGTTACGCGCGCCTTCGATTTTTTCATCAGAGAAACGCATATCACTACCAGCGGCAACACCGTTTATTAACGAAAAACGCAAGGTGTCTGCACCGTATTTATCAATAATTACCGTTGGGTCAATGCCGTTGCCAAGAGATTTACTCATCTTTCTGCCTTGGCTATCACGAACTAAACCGTGAATTAAAACGTCCTTAAACGGAATACGTTTCATGTGTTCTAGGCCAGAGAAAATCATTCTTGCAACCCAGAAGAAAATAATATCGTAACCGGTAACTAAAACGTCGGTAGGATAGAAATATTCTAAATCTTCGGTATTATCAGGGTAACCTAGCGTAGAGAAAGGCCATAATGCTGAAGAAAACCAAGTATCTAAAACGTCTTCGTCTTGCTTAACGTTATGACTACCACACTTAGCGCAAACCTTAACGTCTTCTTTGCTGATAATCATTTCGCCACAGTCTTGGCAGTAGTATGCGGGAATCCTATGCCCCCACCAAAGTTGACGTGAAATACACCAATCTTTAACGTTTTCCATCCAATTGAAATAAATTTTAGAAAAACGGTCGGGAACAAACTTAACGCTCTTTTTACGAACAACGTCAATAGCGGGTTTTGCAAGTGGTTCCATCTTAACGAACCATTGTTTTGAAACGATAGGTTCTACGGTGTGGTTACATCTATAACAATGACCTACTGCGTGATGCAAAGGTTCAATTTTAACAAGAGCACCAATTTCTTTTAATTCTTCTACGATAGCAGAACGGCATTCAAGCGCGTCCATACCTTGATATTTACCCGCGAATTCGTTCATAGTACCGTCGTCATTTAAAACGCGAACACGTTCTAAATTATGGCGCATACCAACTTCAAAGTCGTTGGGGTCGTGTGCGGGAGTAATTTTAACTGCGCCCGTACCGAATTCAAGTTCTACGTAATCGTCGTATACAACGGGAATTTCTTTATTAACGATAGGAAGAATAAGCGTTTTACCCTTTAAGTGAGCGTAACGGCTATCTTTTGGGTTAAAAGCAACGGCTGTGTCGCCAAACATAGTTTCTGGACGTGAAGTTGCAACTGTAACGTATTCATCGCTATCTTTAACTTGATATTTTATATACCAAAGGTTGCTATCTTCTTCAACGTATTCAACTTCTGCATCAGATAAAGCGGTTTTACAGTCAGGACACCAATTAATAATTCTATCGCCCCTGTAAATCAAACCTTTTTCGTATAAATTAACGAAAACTTCTTTTACTGCGCGAGAACATCTTTCGTCCATAGTAAACGCCAAACGTGACCAATCACAAGAAGAGCCAAGCGTTTTTAATTGTTCAATAATTCTTCCGCCGTACTTTTCTTTCCAAGCCCATGCCCTTTCCAAAAAGCCTTCACGACCAACGTCTTTTTTCGTTAAGCCTTCTTTTGCCATTTGTTCAACGATTTTAACTTCGGTAGCAATTGAAGCGTGGTCAGTACCAGGCAACCACAAAGCGCTATAGCGTTGCATACGTTTATACCTGATTAAAGTGTCTTGAAGAGTTTCATCAAGCGCGTGCCCCATGTGTAATTGACCCGTTATATTGGGCGGGGGTATAACGATGGTAAAGGGTAACTTATTTGCGTCAACCTTTGCCTTAAAATAACCTTTACTTTCCCATTCTTCGTAAATTTCTTTTTCAAATTCCGAAGGATTATAGGTTTTTGCCATTTCCATAATGGTTTCTCCTTTTTACAATACCCGTTTATTATACATAATAAAAAGAATAAAGTCAATCGGAATAAGTTGCAAAAACACATTATCTTTAACAAAATGCGCTTATACTTTCATAAAATAAACTATAAATTTAGCAATTTTAAGCGAGGAATATTATGAAAAAAATTTTTACCATATTTTTAGCCCTTTGTTTTTTGATTTTTCCCCTATCAGCTTGTAAAAATGACGGATTAAAAGAAATAGAACTTAACGAAGTTACACACTCCGTCTTTTACGCTCCATTATATCTTGCTATTGAAAAGGGATATTTTGAAGAAGAAGGCTTAAAAATTAATTTAACTAACGGTGGTGGAGCAAACAACTCTATGGCTGCCGTTTTATCTGGCACAGCACAAATTGGTTTAATGGGACCTGAAACGGTTATCTACGTTTACAACCAAGGCAAGAGAGATTGCCCTAAAGTTTTTGGACAATTAACACAAAAAGACGGTGCGTTTTTAGTTTCAAGAAATGATGAGCCGAATTTTCAATGGACCGATTTGCGCGGTAAAGAAATTTTAGCCGGTAGACGCGGGGGCGTTCCTGCTATGACTTTTGAATATATCCTTAATCAATTAGGTATGCAAGACGGCGTTGATTGTACCCTTAATTATGACGTACAATTTAACCTTATGACTAGCGCGTTTATTCAAGGAACTGCTGATTATTGCACGGTTTTTGAACCTACCGCATCTGAATATGAAAAGAACGGAACTTGGCATATTGTTGCAAGTGTTGGCGCTCAAGGTGGCGAAATCCCCTATACTTCTTTTATCGCACTTGATAGTTATATAAATGATAACCCCGATATTATTCGTTCATTTATGCGCGCACTTAAAAAGGCACATGAATTTTTAGCAACGAAATCTAGTCGTGAAGTTGCCGAATCAATAGTTAGACAATTCCCATCAACCACTATAGAATCAATTGAAACGTCAATAAATAGCTATAAATCTATCGACGCGTGGAAAACTAATTTACAACCCACCGAAAGCAGTTTCAATAGACTTCAAGACATTATGCAAAACGCCGGCGAATTACCAAGTCGTGTAAATTTTGCCGATATAACTAATTACTCTATCGCAAGGGAAATATTTGGATAAAGAAAGTTATGGTGGAATAACTTATGAAAAAAATTCTACAAATTGAAAACGTTGCGCTAACTTATCAAACGTTAACTGATGAAATAACCGCGATAAATGACTTAAGTTTTGATTGTAACGACGGTGAGTTTTTATCAATTATAGGTCCGTCAGGTTGCGGAAAAACCACTATTTTATCTCTGATCGCGGGACTTATAAAACATACTAGTGGCAAAATTTTAATTGATGAAAAACCTATAAATATTAAAAATAACGATATGGGATATATGTTGCAAAAAGACCAATTATTTCCATGGCGCACTATTGAAAAAAACGTATATCTACCACTTGAAATAAAAAGAAAATTAAGTGATGAAAATAAAAACTACGCTTTATCTTTGCTTGAAAAATACGGCTTAAAAGACTTTGTCAAAAAATATCCGTCACAGTTATCAGGGGGTATGAGACAACGGGTTGCTTTAATTAGAACGCTTGTGTCTAACCCTAAAATTTTACTTCTTGACGAGCCTTTTTCCGCCCTAGATTATCAAACGCGACTTGCCGTTTGCGACGACGTGTATAAGATTATAAAAGCCGAGAGAAAAACTGCCGTTTTGGTTACTCACGATATATCGGAAGCACTCTCTATGTCAGACATAATCATTGTCCTTTCCGATAGACCTGCAAAGGTAAAATCTATTCATCACCCAAACTTAAACGGCGATACGCCCTTAAGAAAAAGAGAAAGCGAAAACTTCGGTTTTTGGTTTGAAAAAATTTGGAAAGAACTAAACTAAAAGGTAATAAAATGAAAAAACAAAAGACGTTTTCAACCCACCATGCCCTATTTGTAAAAAAAGTTAGAAATGAAAATATATTAGTTTGGTTTTTAAGATTTTTTATACTTATAGCCCTGCTAGGTTTTTGGGAATTATTTGCATACGTTGGACTTATAGATTCATTTATTACAAGTTCACCGTCTATAATTGTTAAAACTATTATTAATTTATTTGCAAACGATAATTTGCTTTATCACGTTGGAATAACGCTATACGAAACAATTTTAGGATTTTTAATAGCATCCGCTTTGGGCTATATTATCGCTCTGATTCTTTGGTGGTCAGAGCGACTTAGAAGAATTTTAGAACCGTATATAGTAGTACTAAATAGTTTACCCAAAATCGCCCTAGGTCCACTTATTATAATTTGGTTTGGTAGTGGCAGTAAGGCAATAATTTTTATGGCAATTTTAATTGGTATAATAGTTGCAATAATTACTATGCTTAACGGTTTTTTAGAAGCAGATGATGGAAAAATTCTACTTCTTAAATCAATGGGCGCAAATAAGTTTCAAATATTAATTAAACTTATTATCCCCGGTAGCACCGCAACCTTAATAAGCATGTTAAAAATTAACGTTGGTATGGCGTGGATTGGCTCTATTATGGGCGAATATCTTGTGTCGCGTGCAGGATTAGGATATTTAATCGTATACGGTGGGCAGGTTTTTAAGTTAGATTTAGTAATGGCATCTACAGTTGTGCTCTGCATCTTGGCAACACTTATGTATGCCGTGGTTGCAATGCTTGAAAAAACAATAATTAAATATAAAAACTAAGAAAAAACCTGCAAAAATGCAGGTTTTTTCTATTTAATACATATTAAAGTAAAATACAAATTACTCCACCACGGTTTTCATTAACGATACGCGTTAAGGTTTTCTTCATTTTACCTTGCGCTTCTTTTGGCATATTATTTAGTTTACCCAAAAGTCCTTCGTTAACTAAATCGTGCAAAGATTTTCCAAGCATATTAGTTTCCCAAATTCCTGAAGGATTATCTTCAAATTTAGTCATAATAAAGTTAATTAAATCTTCCCCTTGTTTTTCCGTGCCAACTATTGGTGAAACTTCAGTTGAAACGTCTACTTTAACGATATGTAAACTTGGTGCAGACGCTTTTAATTTTACGCCGTATCTCCCACCTTGTTTTACCAAAACGGGTTCTTCTAAATTCATTTCTTCAACCGTAGGCATAACAATCCCATAGCCATCTGTTTCCG
Organism: Clostridia bacterium; assembly: GCA_017465145.1. Lineage (GTDB taxonomy): Bacteria > Bacillota > Clostridia > Christensenellales > Borkfalkiaceae > UBA1259. Next base: position 190,425 of record JAFTWU010000017.1, read on the forward strand.
CTTGCTTTAATGCGTCTTTAATTTTAGTATATTCGCGCTTTTCATTAGAAAAACTTTTAATAAAACGCATCAAATCGCAATCATCTTTAACTTCCTCACCACATTCGTTTGATAAAACCTTATAAAACAGCCCGTCTTTTGCTGTCAATTTAAATTCCGGCATACCGTTCCCAAGCTTAAGTTCGCAAATTTCTGGGCAATTAAAATCTTCACTATCGCAAAAAATATTTTGCATAGCAGAAAAATCGCGCATTTTATTCATAGAGAGTGACGCAGTTTTAACCGCACTAATCACCTCTTCAATAATTTTACTATCTTGCGGTAAGGCTTGCATCCAAGTTGGCAAGTTAACGTTAAAGCCATACATAGGAAATTCTAGCAAGATTTTTTCCATTATTGCGCTTATATCATCAGCGGAGATTTTAGAAACGTCATAGCATACAGTTGAAACGCCGTGTTTTCTTTCTAATTCATCACAAAGCTTAAGAGTTTTTGCATCGTTTGGCGTTTTGCTATTTAATAGAATAATAAAAGGCTTATTTTTCTTTTTTAAGTCTTTTATAACCCTTTCTTCTGCCGTTTGATAAGCTAATCGGTCAAGTTCGGTAAAACTGCCGTCGGTTGTAACGACTATACCAATCGTTGAATATTCGTCAATTACCTTTTTCGTGCCAATTTCCGCTGCTTTTTCAAAGGGAATTTCTTTATTGCTCCACGGTGTTTTAACAAGCCTAGGATTTCCTTCTTCTTCGTGCCCTAAAGCACCGTCTACTAAGTAACCCACACAGTCCACGAGCCTTACGTTTGCCGTTGCTTTATTCTTAAACTGAACCTTAACACTATTTGCAGGGATAAACTTTGGCTGAGTTGTCATAATTTGCTTACCATCTGCCGACTGTGGCATTTCATCGGTTGCAATTTGCTTTTGAAGTTTATCACTTATATTTGGTATAACGAAATTATTCATAAATTGCGTTATAAAAGTAGATTTACCCGTCCTAACCGGCCCAACGACACCAACGTAAATATCTCCGTTAGTTCGCATGGCTATATCGTTATAGGTATCGTATTTTTCCATTTAAAAAACCTCCCACATACTATTCAAAAATAATATATGAAAGGTTTTTTGTGATTATGTAAAAATATAAAAATTAATCGATTTTATCTTGATTACTAGCATTTTTTTGCTTTTCTTGTAGTTTTTTAGCCTTCATTTTAACGACCATTTCTTTAATAGATGTGGGGTGTTCTTCGCCCGCAAGCATACGCTTAATGTTTTTTCTATGAGCAAACCAAGTCGCTAAACATATAGAAAAGATAAGCATGCTAGTTAAAATGAAAAATACAGTACATAAAGTATTAACGTTTGCGCCGTAATTAACGTAAAGCCTTATACTTCCACTAATTGCAGGTGGCGTTATAGCAATAAATGAACCCATCGCACCAAATTCAGTAAAGTAAATAAATAAAGCGGCGGCAACGAGAGCCATAATAGCAACGGCAACCCAACCCCAACCGTTGACAGCTTCGATAGTCAAAAACACACCGATTGAAGTTGCAATACCTTTACCACCCTTGAATTTCATAAATACAGGATAAATATGTCCAATAACTACGGCAAAACCACAAAGATATAGTGCAAAATCTTTTAGATAAAAGCCAGAATCGTAAATTAATTTATCCTTAAAAACAAAATACGCAACTAAAGTGGGTATAACGCCCTTTAAAATATCCAAAAAGAAGGTTAGCAAGCCCGCTTTTAAGCCAAGGTTACGGCTCATGTTAAGTGTACCTGGGTTTCCGCTACCCATAGAACGAATATCAACTTTTTTAATTTTTGAAATAATTATTGCCCAATTTACGTTTCCTAAAAGATAACTTAAAATGGCAAAAACACCAATTAAAATCCAATCAATCATTATCGTTCCTTTCTCTTACGACAATTTTTATAGGCGTACCCGAAAAATCATAGGCTTTACGCAAACAATTTTCCAAATATCTTCTGTAAGAAAAATGCATTAAGCCTGCTTCGTTAACAAATAAAACAAACATGGGCGGAGTTTCTTCCGCTTGCGTAACGTACATAATTTTTAATCTTTTACCGTTAACTGTTGGCGGTTCACTTGCTCTAACACAGTCTAAAATTAAATCGTTAAGTTGACCGGTTGAAACACGACGTTTAGAATTTTCAAGCGCCTTTTTGGCAAGTGTTAAAATTTTATCGGTACGTTGACCTGTTTTTGCCGAAACGTAAACGGGAATAAAATAATCCATAAATTTAAGGTCTTCTGAAAGTCTAGTATTAAATTTATTTATGGTATTAGTGTCCTTTTCAATTAAATCCCACTTGTTCATTACAACGATAGAAGGCTTACCTTGTTCGTGAATATAACCGCAAATTTTAACGTCTTGTTCAGTTACACCTTCACTTGCATCTATCATCATAACGCAAACGTCCGCACGGCGAATAGCACCTAACGCACGTAAAACACTATAATATTCTAGGTCTTCGTTAACGCTTTTTTTCTTTCTTATACCTGCGGTATCGATTATTGTATATTTTTGACCGTCAAATACAAACATTGTGTCGATTGCATCTCGTGTAGTACCCGCTATGTCAGACACAATCGTGCGGTCAAACCCTAGTAATTTATTACATAAACTAGACTTGCCAGCGTTTGGCTTACCAACAACGGCAATTTTAATAGAATCGTCAACAACGTCTTCTTTAACTTGGTCAATACATTTAACGACTTCGTCCAAAAGGTCGCCGACACCTAGCCCGTGTTCTGCGGAAATAGGATATGGTTCACCCATACCTAAATTATAAAATTCAAATAATTTATCAGGTGAATAATTTTCAAGTTTATTAACGGCAAGCAAAACGGGTTTGCCTGATTTTCTAAGTTTAGCGGCAACGTCTTCATCAGCAGCGTTTAAACCGCTTTTAGCATCGGTAAATAAAATGATAACGTCTGCAGTTTCAATAGCAATTTCCGCTTGTTTTTGAATATGACGCCACATTTGATCGGTACTTTTAAGTTCTAACCCGCCCGTATCGACAAGGGTAAACTGCTGTCCGCACCATTCTGCGTCAGCATAAAGCCTATCCCTTGTAACACCAGGGAAATCGTCTACTATAGATAATTTTTTGCCGACAACCTTGTTGAAAAAAGTAGATTTTCCAACGTTTGGTCTGCCGACGATAGCAACTAGTGGTTTAGCCATAATAATTAGTCCAATTTTTTATTTCTTTAATTTTTGTATTATTTGTGAAAAATAATCAGGTAATTCACAAGAAAAAATCATTTCTTTATTAGTTGAAGGGTGTATAAATCCAAGTGATTTTGCGTGAAGAAGTTGACCTTCTAACTTAAATTTTTGGTTCTTAAATCCGTATTCCTTATCACCAACAACGGGATGACCGATGTGTTTAGCGTGCACCCTTATTTGATGAGTTCTGCCCGTTCTAAGAGAAAATTCACACAAGGTATAGCCTTGGTATCTTTCTAAAACCTTAAAATCGGTTATCGCTTCCCTACCGAACTTGGTTACGCTCATTTTTGTGCGGTCGTTAACGTTTCTGCCAATAAAAGTTTTAATAGTGCCGTTATCTTCTTTAACAACCCCTTCTAAAAGCGCAACGTAAATTCTGCGACAAGTTTTATCTTCTAACTGCTTCGCTAAAGACAAATGCGCCTTATCGTTTTTTGCAACGACAAGTAGCCCCGAAGTGTTTTTATCTATTCTATGAACGATACCCGGTCTTATAACGCCGTTAATACTTGATAAATTATCAATATGGTATAAAAGCGCGTTAACTAATGTATCTTCACCCGTTCCGTTCCCTGCGTGAACGGTTAAACCTTGCGGTTTATTGATAACTACAACGTCGTCATCTTGATATACGATATCAAGCGGAATATCTTTAGGGGTAGCCGTTAAATTAACTGCATCTGGAACGTTAACGACAAGTTCACCGCTCTCTCCCACTACTTTGTTACATTTTACGGGCTTATCGTTATAAATAACCAAGCCTTCATCACAAAGTTTTTTAATATAAGAGCGCGTATATTCCGTTTTATCCGCCAAAATAACGTCTACTCGTGCTTTAAGCGTATTAGTTAAATCAATCTTTAGGGTTTTCATTTTTCTTCTTAAAAATAGCGTTTTCATCGAAAAAGAAAACGTGGACAATAAACATAATAATACCAACGGTTAAAAAGGTGTCGGCAATATTAAATACGGGAAAATGCCAATTACCAAAGATAAAGCCAATAAAATCACGCACGTAATCGAAGGCTAGTCTATCGTAAAAGTTGCCTATAGTTCCGCCAACGATAAAAGCCATTGCAATAGGCATCCATCTGTAGCCCTTTTTTATAAAAAGAACGAACAAAGAGATGAAACCAGCTAGTGCAAGACACGTTAAAATCTTAAAAAACAACTGTCCCCAACTTACACCGCCTAAAAAACTAAACGCTGCACCCGTGTTAACAGTATACGTTAAATAAAAGAAATCTTTAATAATTACTTGGTGATAATTATTTGCGTTTTCCGCGTTAAGTCTTTCAAAATAACTTTTAGTAATTAAGTCTAGTGCAATTATTGCGCCACAAATAAGAATGGAAATAACGCAAAATATTATTCTTCTTCTGTTAAGAGCCCCAACTCTTTGCATAAATCCTCCAATTCCAATTTGCCGGGATTAAGAACTTCGTCTAAATTAAACCCGTTATCGCTTGTTGCTGCAATATAATCTTGAATTTTTTCTTTAGGATTAAAGGCGTTGTCCTTTTGAGTTTTGTCGAAAAAGATTTTTTCGGCAGTTGCAAAAGCTTTTTTAACGTCCTTTTTCTCTAAAGCATCTTCTAATTTTTCTTTTAATTTTATAGCGTCTTGAACGGCTGGATATAAAGGATATTTTTCCTTTAGCGTTTCAAAATACGCCGTCCAGCGCAAAGTAAACGCTTTTAAGCGCTCTAACGTAAGCGCGTATTGTATCGTCGCCTTTTCTTCAGTCTTTTTAGCGGTATTTTCCGCACGTTTTAAGGCGCTAACCGTTAACTCATCTTTATTCTTTAATAACAAAATTTCGTTTTTTAAACGGTCGTTTTCCGCCTTAAGTTCATTAATAAGCGTGTTTTTTGAATTCAATTTACTTTCGTATTCGGCAGTACGTTCTTCAAGCAAAAGATTAACTTCCGCTTGTTTGTACTTCTTTTTGTCAAGCATTGCGCTTACCTCCGTTTTACGATTTTTGAATTCCCCTTATTTTATCTAGCATATCGTGTTTAAGTTCGTATAGACCGTCTGATAGGTCCACCTTATAGATATGGGGTTTATCTATACGTTTATATTCATCCCAGAAACTTTCAATTTCCTTTTCAGCATACGCCTTAATTTCCATAAGGGTAGGCATTTTGTAAACTAATTTACCCTCTTTTACAACTTGAACGTGCAAAGGACGTAACGTGTAGTCGGTAAAAGTAATTTTTTTCCATCTTTCCGTGGGGTGACGAAGAACCAATGGCTTAGTGGTATCAATAGGCTTTTCATCACGAAGGAAAATAAAGTCCGCTTCTGCCTTACCTGTAGCGTTATCGTATACACGATAGATATTTTTAAAACCGGGGTTGGTAATTTTTGCGGTGTTTTCAGAAACTTTTATCTTAGGAACAACCTTACCGTCGTCGTCTAATATACCAGCAAGTTTATACACACCGCCAAGAGCGGGCATATCCGCACTAGTAATAAGTCTTGTGCCAACGCCCCAAGAATTAATGCAAGCACCTTGGTTTTTAAGTGAATTGATTGAATATTCATCTAAATCACCAGATGCACAAATGATAGTATCCGTATGACCTGCCGCATCAAGCATTTTACGTGCTTTTTTAGATAGATAAGCAAGGTCGCCAGAGTCTAACCTTATACCCTTGCCTTTATAACCTTTTTCTTTAAGATAATCAAAGACCTTGATAGCGTTTGGAACGCCTTGATTTAAGGTGTCGTAAGTATCGACAAGAAGTAGCGCGTTTTCGGGGTACACGTCGGCGTATGCCTTAAATGCGGTGTATTCATCCTTAAAATTCATAACCCAACTGTGTGCGTGAGTACCAGCAACGGGTATATTAAACATTTTACCTGCTAAAACGTTAGAAGTAGAATTACAACCACCAATTACTGCTGCCCTTGCGCCGTAAATACCTGCATCTGGGGCTTGAGCACGGCGAAGACCGAATTCCATAATAACGTCTTCCTTAGCAACGTATCTAATTTTCGCAGCCTTACTTGCAATAAGGGTTTGGAAATTAATTATATTAAGAAGTGCAGTTTCAATAAGTTGAGCCTGCATAATGGGTGCTTTAACCGTTAAAATAGGTTCACTTGGGAACACGACCGTGCCTTCTGGTACCGCGTAAATTTCGCCCGTGAACTTAAAATCTCTTAAATATTCAATAAATTCATCGCAAAAAATATTTAAGCTCTTAAAATATGCAATGTCATCATCGTCAAAATGAAGATTTAACACGTAATCGATTGCCTGTTCTAGTCCGCAAGCAAGCGAATAAGTAATCATATCGTTTTGGCGGAAAAACAAATCAAAAATAGCAATTTCTTCTTTTCTGCCTTGCTTTAGATAGCCGTTCATCATTGTAAGTTGATAAAGGTCGGTAAGCAAAGTTAAGTTGCGTTTGTCCATAACGATTTCTTCCTTTTTATAATTTAATGGCGACACAATCCCCATTTTGATTTAGTATACCACACAAAAAAACATTTGTAAACTTTATAAATTAAACTTAATTTGCAATTATTTACTATTTTATATTAATATTGACACAATCAAGCCTTGGTGGTATAATAATTTTATAAATTATTAAAGGTAAATTTTATGATTGGTTTAGTTGTTGCACTAAGTTCTGAAGCAAAATCTGTTATCGACAATATGAAAATTGAAAAAGAATACGATTTGTGCGGTAAAAAAGTTGTTGAAGGCGAATTTAATGACGAAAATGTAGTTCTTATTATTTCAAGCATCGGCAAAGTTAACTCTGCCTTGTCTACCCAATATTTAATTGATAAATATTTCCCTAAATGCATAATTAATTTTGGCACTTGCGGTGGTTTAAATAATAGCGTTGAAAGATTAAACTATTATCTAGCGGATAAATGTGCACAATACGATTTTGATTTAAGCCAATTAGATAACGTTCCCGTTGGCTTTATACAAGACTATAATCTTGTGTTCTTCCCCGCAAATTTACCTAAAAATACCACTTTCAAAGTAACAACGCTTGCTAGTAGCGACCGTTTTACCTGTAAAGATGAAGACGTTAAACTAGTAAACGATATGGGTGCATCTATTTGCGATATGGAAGGCGGGGCTATTGCACAAGTTTGCCTAACTAACGGCGTTCCCCTATACGTTCTTAAAGGAATAACCGATGTTAGCGGTAGTAGTACTGCCCCAGAACAGTTTTATATTAATCTAAAAACCGTTTGCGACGGATTTTCCAACCAACTTGCAAAACTTATTGCAGAAATTTAACTTTATTAACAATTAAATTCACTAAAAATTAAAGGCTAGTTATTATAAATTTTTTAACGAAGGTAAACGTTATGAAAAGTAAAATATTAATTTTATTAGCAACTTTAATGGCACTTACTAGTGTTAGCACTCTCTTTGGTTGTTTTTCATCGCCAACAGACCCGCAAATACCAGATTATAACGCGGATATCGAAATAGTTTTGCCTGAAAACATTGATAGCGAACACTTTATCGTTGAAGAAGATACCACTTATTACACTTCCCCCGGTTTTAGTTTAATGATGGAAGTTAACGGGTTGTTTAGAGAAATGGATTATTTTTCACTTGACGGCAATAAACGTGTTTACGACAACTTGTATCTATACAAAAAAGACTATTTTTTTATGATAACCGACGATTATAAAGATATTTATGCGTCACTTGGCGACACTAATGATTTGCAATACGGCGAAGAAGAAAAAGAATCTGGCTACGACATACAAATTAACGTTAAAAAATCTGGTATTTATAAACTTATTTTTGATACGGACACCCTTAAATTTGATATGGTTTACAAGGATGAAATTACCACCCCTGTTTACTATACAATGCCAAATTGCACTATCTTGGGGGGTGAAAGTTTAACTTGGACGGATTTACAAGTTAACCCAAATAATCCTGATGAGTTTTACATAGAAAACTATTATATCCCCGTAAATACATCTATTGCATTTTTGCCAAATAGCCACGTAAGTTTTTACAAGGTTACACTAGACGAAACTTGCAACGATAAATTAGGCTATTGGAATTACCCAAGCGTTATTGTTAACGTTGGCGGAAATTATAACGTTTACGTTAATAAAAAGACCTACGTTGTACGCTTAGAATTATTAAACCCTGAAACGGCAGATTATACTTGCACCTATTACGCTAATAAAGATTTACAACCGCTAACGGCTTACGACCAGTCTATGCCCTATTTATTCACGTATAGAATGGTAGTTGATAAAGTTTATACGTCAATCCCTGAATTTTACACCACAAGGGCAGCAAAGTATAAATTAACGCCAAAATCATCACCATATCTACTTGTTGATAGCGATATATTTAAGACAACTGGCATTTTTGATATAAAAATAGACCTATTAAATTTTGAAGTTAGCGTAGAAAAGTTACCTGAATAATCAAATAAATTGATAAAATTAAAAGGATAGCATTTGATTTGCTATCCTTTTTGTTTTTATTAAATTTTCTAAATTACTTAATAAAGTTGGTGCGAATTTGATTTTCTTTAACGGGGGCTTTAATTCCCGCTTGTTCGCCCGCTTTTATACACTTAATAAGGTAAGCCATATTGTTACCTAAAAGGCGCATAGTTTGCATACCTTCGCCGTCTTGTTCGGCTTGTTCGCCATTAGAGCCAAAACACATATTCCAATATTGAGAAGTTACTATCGGCATACCCTTTAACGCAAAGTATTTGTTGATAATATCAATAGTGGAAGTAGTACCTGCACGCCTTGCAACAGCAACCGCAGCGGCGGGTTTATTTTCAAAACCGCTACCCGCATAAAATAGTCTATCTAAAAGACACTTTAGCGTGCCGTTTAAAGACGCATAGTACACGGGAGAGCCAACGATAAGCCCATCGCCTTGTTGAACTTTTAATATCAAATCGTTTACGATATCGTCTTTTATACATTTGCCAAGCTTACGGCAAGCGGAACAGCCAACGCAACCCGCAATAACCTTATCGCCTATTTGAACGATTTCCGTTTCAATACCGTTTTTATTTAGTTCGCCCGCAACTTCGCTTAAAGCACGATAGGTTGTGCCCTTAGCGTGAGGACTGCCGTTTATCATTAAAACTTTCATAAAAAACCTGCTTTTGAACAATAAATTACTTAAAACAATTATTTTTTAATGGGATAGGTAAATTCGCCGTTAACCTCGTGTTTTGTGTTGGTAAATCTTACGATATAGTTATCTTTATTAATAGTTATAGCCGTGCCGTGCATATCAGAATAATCTGCTGCAGAACCAACGATTATAGGATAACTATGTTTATGATATGCAACGCTGTCTTCGGGGTTGATAATAAAAGCTTTATGTAAGTGTCCTGTAATCATAAAATCAAGGTTTAAACGTTCTAATTCTACGTTCCACTTAGCGTAAAGTTCGCGTTCAATGTCAAATATACTGCCAGGCTTTGGGTGTGGATAAAGTGGGCAAACGTGAGAAATTACAAACTTAATCTTATCATCGTCAAGGGTTGCTTTCTTTAAGAATTCCGTTTCAATACGCCTAAATTTTTCAAAAATATTTGTGCCGTTATAAACTAATTCACCGTTATAACCACTGCCGTATTCTTGGTGGTTGTCTGGCTTATCTTCGCCACAGTCAAGTGCTAAACCACTTAATACGCCAAGGTTAAATTTGAAATAGGTTTTAGAGTTGTTAGAAGGGAAATATTTGCAGAAATCTTCTGCTAATTTACCGCGCGTATCGTGGTTGCCACGAACGAAAATTACGGGAACTTCGCCCTTAGCGATGTCGCCAACGTATTTAGCAACTTCAAAATAGTTTTGGTCGGTTTCAACTTCACCAATATCGCCGTTAACAAGCAAAACGTCTAAATCATCGCCAAAGAAGGTTGAACATTTAACGCCGTCTGCAAAAGCATAGTGAACGTCTGCCGTATGATACATATTAATACCTTCGGTTTTTTCTAAAGGCTTAAATTTATAGGTAACTTGTTCTAAATCGCCCATTTCGGAAAAATATGCCTTGCGGTCGATGGTCTTGCGATAGTTTACGGTGTATTCTTTAGCGTTATTTAACGCACTTTGCGGAAAACGAATTTTTGCATAAGGTTTTTCGCTTGATAATACGCCAGAATTTTCTTCGTAATAATCTTCGCCACCAACGGTTAACCACATTATACCGTTTTCTTTAGCATAAACTAAAACTTCGAAATCATCTTCAATAACGAATACTGAAGGGTTGCATTTTAAGAAACTCATATTAAACTCCCCTATAAAAAATTAAAAGGTGTACGATGCCGTACACCTTTATGGAGCTGCTAACCGGATTCGAACCGGTGACCTCGTCCTTACCAAGGACGTGCTCTACCTGCTGAGCCATAGCAGCGAATATATTAATACGGCGTACCGCAAAATACTTGTATATTATATAAGATAACGTGCCTTTTGTCAACCCAAAAAAGCAAGTAATTTCAAAAAATCTACAAATTTTTTTCAAGTTAATTTTTATATAATCAAAAACTCAAATAAACCTTGTTAATTGTATATGTTTTTATCGTTAATTTAAAAAGCAAGTGGGAATTTCCACTTGCTTATTATTTAAGATAATTCTGCTGATGTCTTCGTATAATTAATTGCATTATTCTAACAGAAGCAATACCACACACAACAAAATGAATATATACAAATAATAATGATAAAATAATATGTAGTGTCGCGCCAATAGATAATTGCGGGGAAATAATAAAATAGAATAAATATAGTAAACCGAAACCTATAATATTAGGTATAAGCCAAATCAACATATGGAAAAAACACATATAGCCCTTCCTGTTTCCTTAAAAATCCTTATCCACGAAAGAAGCAATGTAACAAGATAACCGACAACGGGAACTATTGATACGTAATAAAGTATTTTATAATATTTATTGGTCATAACATTCTTTTTTACCATGCGTAAAGGTTTAAGCCGTTTATAACATCTGGGTTAATATATTCTATGCCGTCAATTCTTTATTTAAGTTTAACATAGTTTTATTGAATTTTCAATACTTATTCAAAAAAAGCAAGTGGGGTTTTACCCACTTGCTTTTTTTACAAATTGTTTGTGTATTATATAGACATATATTTTTTAATAAAACTTATGTTTCTACAACAAAATGACTGTCTAAATCTCCTCTCACGAAAATTCTAAAGATTTCATTATCTTCTTCTAACGTGTTGGCTAGAATATCAATTTTATAGTTATCGTCCAAATAAATTCTTAAATCTTTTCCGCAAAAGTCAATTTTCACAATCGTTTTATTAACAAAATCTTTTTCAAACATCTCTAGCTGTTCGTCAAATAAAGAGTTTCCAGCTTTATCCCATTTAAACCTTCTTTTCTTAAAATTTTTTCTAGGGATATACATATCATATGAAGAGATTAAGATATCATCTTCCTTACAGACCCTAAAAAGAGCTGTTTGAATATGTACACTAATTACATTTTCATAATTAGTTTGAAAATCTAAAGAAATTAAATCACATACACGATAGATATCGACTAATTTTGACCCTACTAATTTATCAAACAATTCCAATTTTACATTCCCCCTATTTTTTTCCGAGTAGTCTTTCCAAAAAGTCTAACAATTCTCTAAAACCAAAATTTCTTCCAAAATCCGTGCCAGTCATTGCCATAGCAATCTGTCCTCATTACAGGGTTGTTATTGCAATAAGCGTAAAGGTTTAAGCCGTTTATAACATCTGGGTTAATATATTCTATGCCGTCAATTCTTAATTTAAGTTTAACATAGTTTTATAGAATTTTCAATACGTATTTAAAAAAAGCAAGTGGTATTTACCCACTTGCTTTTGTAATAAAGTTAACAAGCATATTCTACCATAGTTAATGAATGATAAAAACCTAGAGCCTTAAATTTGAAACTTTCTCTTTCAAAATCAAATTCAAAGACCAAATGCTCCGACTCATTTAACCAGACATTTAGCGAACACGTTATAAATATCCTACCCTCAAGAATGTCAACCCTCCTCAAGTTAAAACCAAACCTGTTTAAGGAATTTGCATAAATTGTTGTTTGTAGACTCTCTTTGGTAATAAACTTTGTTTGTTGCGTCTGCGTATCTGTAATTTCTATATTCTTTGATGTCTTTTTATTGGATGTTGACATTATATTTGCGATATATCTATCGTTATAAGTTGGCATAAAATCAGATATCTTACAATTCGCGCCAAGACCTTCCGTCACATAATCTCCAGTCGTTAAATTATAAGAATCAACCTTGTTTTCTTCACCTTGTTGATAACTCAAATATACTATATCGCCATTTACTTTTGAGTCAATTAACACTGGTAAGTTGCCTTTTTTAAATAATAATCTTAATTCCTCGCCTTGCAAACCACACTCATAAACACAAAACGAGTCGCCTGCCGTTACAAAAATTATTTTATTATCTTTAATTGAACAAACATGTCTAGGATAGCCTTCTTCAATAATTTGTTCTAAACTTAACTCATTGTTGCCATAACATATTTTATCGTATGGAAAAAAAAGTGCAAAATCATTCTCAGATTGATATTGGCTAAACTCGCTTCGAATTTCTTCTCTGTTAGTTTCCCATTTCGAACAAGCTGTTAATTGCGAAAAAACTATAAAGATACTAACCAGAAATACAAGAACTTTTTTCATAATACGTCCTTTAAAAAAACAATATAATCAAATAGCGCAATGTAACGAAAAACTCTCTTATAGGCAAAACGCATTCCAGCAGATAGTAAACCTTCTATACTATTATCAAACATATTATGGCTAAACCCGTCGTGAAAAATAGTCGCACCAATGTCTACACTTTTTGCAGCTTCACCTGCACCAAACAAGCATGCAACATTGTGTGCTTCCCATTCTATGTATGCTCCAAGAGTAGAACCTTTAATGACGTCCTTAGTTTCTTTTTTTATGTGATTTAAATAAAACGCATAAGCGTATTTACCCCACGGAGTTTTAACATTGTGTGAGTCTTTAATGTGCACATTACCTTCGCTAACGACAACCCTATCCGAAGATGTTTCAATTGCTTTAATCTCTTCTATATCTTGTTTTGTTTTTTCTACAAACACTTTTCCCATCGCAAATAAGGCTGCACCAATAATTACTTCAAAAAAACTCCCATTCGGGTCAACGTTCATTACAGGGTTGTTATTGCAATAAGCGTAAAGGTTTAAGCCGTTTATAACATCTGGGTTAATATATTCTATGCCGTCAATTCTTATTTTTAGTTTAACATAGTTTTATGGAATATTCAATACGTATTTAAAAAAAACAAGTGGACAAAATCCACTTGCTTTTTATGTTTAATTAAGTTTTATTCTTGCGTGGTAGCGGTTTCGGTTGATTCAACAACAGTTTCAGCGTTTGCGCCATCTGATAACCCTGCAAGTTCTGCCTCGCCATCTTCACCACTCTTGGGGGCTATTGCTATGTTAGAAACCAAAGAATCGTTAATTCTCATAATTCTTACGCCCTGAGTATCACGGCCGATAGAACTGATATCGGTTGAAGGAACTCTTATAATAGTGCCGTCTACGGTGATAATCATAATATCGTCGTTGGCAGAAACAAGTTTCATATTTACAAGATTACCCGTTTTAGCGTTGAAAATGCCCGCTTTAACGCCCTTACCTGCACGGTTTTGCAATCTATATTCATCTATCGGTGAACGCTTGCCATAACCCTTTTCAGTCATAGTGATAACTTCGTAACCTTCTTTGATTACTGACATATCAACTACGCGGTCGTTTTCGTTAAGATTCATACTCTTAACACCTTGAGTATCACGTCCCATAACACGAACGTCTTTTTCGCTAAATCTTATACACTTACCTTCGTAAGATGCCATTATAACTTCATCTTCGCCGTTGGTAATGCCAACTGAAACAAGTTTATCGCCTTCGACAATGCTAATAGCAATTTTGCCGACCTTTCTAATCTTTTCAAATTCTGAAAGGGCGGTCTTTTTGATAAGACCCTTTTCGGTTGCCATAATAATATAGCCTTCTTGTTCTTTGTTAACGGGTATCATTGCGCAAACTTTTTCGCCTTCGCTAAGTTGCAATATATTAACTATTGCCCTACCGCGTGCCGTTCTTTGTGCAACGGGAACTTGATAACCCCTTAAGCCGTATACCCTACCTTTATCGGTAAAGAACAAGATATCGTCGTGCGTTGATGCAATAAACATATTGTCAACGAAGTCTTCTTCTTTAGGTTTATGAGCCATAACGCCAACACCACCGCGACGTTGAGCACGATATTCGGCAACGGGAACGCGTTTAACGTAACCAAAGTGGGTTAAGCTGATAACAACGTCTTCAACGGGAATCATATCTTCGTCGTCGATATCACCGTAATCGTAAGAAAGTTCGGTATTTCTGGGTGAAGGATATTTGGTCTTAATATCTTCCATATCCTTTCTTATAATTGCTTTTACCCTGCTTTCATTTGCCAAAATATCTTTTAAGTCGGCAATAATTCTATCAAGTTCAATAAGTTCTTCGTTAAGTTTATGAACTTCCATACTAGTTAAGCGTTGCAATCTCATTTCCAAAATTGCGTTTGCTTGTTTTTCGGTAAGTTCAAACGCGTCAACTAGTGATTGAACAGCCGTGTTTTTATCGGCAGATTTTTTAATTATTTCAATAACCTTATCAATATTTGCAAGTGCAATAACAAGACCTTTTACGATATGTTCGCGTTCTTCAGTTTTTGCTAAGTCGTATTTAGTGCGCCTTACGATAACTGATTCTTGGTGAGCGATATAGTGGGTTAAAATTTCTTTTAAGCCCAAAACCTTAGGTTCGCCGTCAACAAGCGCTAAAAGGGTTATACCGTCTTTAACTTGTAAGTTGGTGTGCTTAAACAAAGTATTTAAGACAACTTGAGCGTTTGCATCTTTCTTAAGGTCGATAACAAGGCGCATACCGTGTCTATCAGATTCGTCACGGATATCGGAAATACCTTCAATACGCTTATCTTTAACCATATCGGCAATAGATTTTACAAGCATTGCCTTGTTAACTTGGTAAGGGAGTTCTGAAACGGCTATACGTTGTCTTGTGCCGTTAGCAAATTCTTCAATTTCAGTTTTAGCACGAAGAACGAAACCACCTTTACCCGTTTGATATGCTTGTTTAATACCCGCTCTGCCCATCAAAACGCCACCTGTTGGATAGTCGGGCGCGGGGATATATTCCATAAGTTCTTCTATGGTAATATCGGGGTTGTCCATAAGTGCAATACAACCGTTTAAGCATTCTGCTAGGTTATGTGGCGGAATATTAGTTGCCATACCAACCGCAATACCGTCTGAACCGTTAACCAAAATGTTAGGAATTCTTGATGGCAAAACAACCGGTTGCATTTCGGTATCGTCAAAGTTAGGATAAAAATCCACCGTATCTTTGTCGATTTCAAGTAGCATTTCATTAGCAAGTTTAGAAAGTCTT
This sequence comes from Clostridia bacterium, assembly GCA_017465145.1. Lineage (GTDB taxonomy): Bacteria > Bacillota > Clostridia > Christensenellales > Borkfalkiaceae > UBA1259. Next base: position 206,221 of record JAFTWU010000017.1, read on the forward strand.
GCTTCGGTATACCTATAAGCTGCAGCGGGGTCGCCGTCGACTGAACCGAAGTTACCGTGACCTTCAACAAGCGGGAAATTTATAGAGAAAGGTTGCGCTAAACGAACCAAAGCGTCGTAAACGGAACTGTCGCCGTGGGGGTGATATTTACCTAAAACTTCACCGACGATTTTTGCGCATTTTTTGAATGCTTTATCGTGGGTTAAGCCCATATCGTGCATAGCGTATAAAATACGGCGATGAACGGGTTTCATACCGTCGCGAACGTCTGGTATTGCACGCGATACGTTTACCGCCATTGCGTATGCGATAAACGATTTTTTAACTTCGTTATTAACTTCTACGTTAATAAGTTTGGTTTTATCTAAAGTTTGTTTAAATTCAGCGGATAATGCCGCACTTAAATCTTTTTTAGCCATTTTTAATCCCCCATTAAATATCTAAATCAGTAACTAATTTAGCGTTTTGTTCAATGAACACGCGACGTAGTTCTGGATTGTCACCCATAAGCGTTGCAAAAGTTTCGTTTGCTTCAACGGCGTCTTCCATAGAAACGCGAAGTAACGTTCTCGTTTCGGGGTTCATTGTGGTTTCCCAAAGTTGTTCGGGGTCCATTTCACCAAGACCTTTATAACGTTGGATATCACATTTACCAACTTCATCTAAATATTCTTGCAATTCTTTGTCAGAATATAAATATTTATCAACTTTATTCTTGGTCGCTTTGTATAGGGGCGGTTGAGCAATATAAACGTGCCCTTTTTCAACAAGCGGACGCATAAATCTAAAGAAGAAAGTTAAAAGCAATATTCTAATATGGCTACCGTCAACGTCCGCGTCGGTCATACAAATAATACGGTCGTAACGAAGTTTGCTTTCGTCAAAATCGTCTTGTATGCCACCGCCAAACGCGGTAATCATAGCTTTAATTTCTTCATTTTCTAAAATTCTGTTAAGGCGTGCCTTTTCAACGTTTAATATTTTACCACGCAAGGGCAAAATCGCTTGGAAACGCCTATCTCTGCCTTGTTTTGCGCTACCGCCTGCAGAATCACCTTCGACAATGAATATTTCACAAAATTCAGGGTTTTTGTCAGAACAGTCTGCAAGTTTACCGGGAAGTGTGGTGGTTTCCAAAGCACCTTTACGCCTTGTGTTTTCGCGGGCAAGTCTTGCCGCTTCTCTAGCGCGTTGTGCCGTTATACATTTTAATAATACTTCTTTGGCTTTTGCGGGGTTTTCTTCTAAATATGCGCCAAAGTATTCGTTCATAGCCTTGGTAACGAAATTTCTCATTTCGCTGTTGCCAAGTTTGGTTTTAGTTTGACCTTCAAATTGTGGTTCGGTAAGTTTAACTGAAACAACGGCAACTAAACCTTCGCGAACGTCATCTGAAGAAACCTTTTCGTCACCCTTAAATACGTTTAACTTTTTACCCGCGTCGTTAATAATTCTAGTTAGTGAACTCTTAAATCCGTCAAGGTGTGTACCGCCTTCTTCAGTATTAATGTTGTTTGCAAAAGCGTATAACACTTCGTTATAAGTTTCGGTGTATTGAATTGCAACTTCAACTTCGTTATCGCCATAGAAAACGTCAAAGTAAACGGGCTTTTCGAACAATGCGCCACGATTTTTACTTAAATCTTCAACGAAGTGCGCGATACCGCCTTCATAACAGAAGGTATCTTGATGTTCACGTTCAGCGCGCTCATCAATTAGTTTAATGGTTAAACCTTTGTTAAGGTATGCAAGTTCGCGTAGTCTTGTTTTAACGGTGTCGTAATTAAAGTCCACCGTTTCAAATATTTCGATATCAGGCATAAAGGTAACCCAAGTACCCGTAAAGTCAGCATCGCCAACAATAGATAGTGGCGCTTGTGGAATACCGCGGTTATATATTTGTTTGTAGTGATTGCCGTTTTGGAAAACTTCCACTTCAAGCCATTCAGACAAAGCGTTAACAACAGATAAACCTACGCCATGTAGACCACCGGAAATTTTATATCCGCCACCGCCGAACTTACCGCCAGCGTGAAGTTTGGTTAAAACTACTTCTACGGCAGAAATGCCTTCGGTATGGTGAATTGCAGTAGGTATACCCCTACCGTTATCTTTAACCGTACAAGAACCGTCACCGTTAAATTTTACGGTGATAGTATCACAATGCCCTGACAACGCTTCGTCAATAGAGTTATCAACGATTTCTTGTACCAAGTGGTGAAGACCGCGCGCATCGGTTGAACCGATATACATACCCGGTCTTTTTCTAACGGGCTCTAAGCCTTCTAAAACTTGAATTTGACCTTCGCCATAGTTAGCTTTTACTACTTTGTTTTCTTCCATTTTTACACCTGAAAAAATTTAAGATTTTTATATGATAATTATATCATATAAAGGGTATATTTTCAAGTATTTTTTTAATTTATTTTTGTGCATAACAGCTAACTTTCAAAATAAATAAAATTTGGCATTTTTTTGGTATAAAATATTGCAAAATACAACATAAAAATTATAAAAAAATTCATACTATTATTAAAATATAAATTTAGGGATAATCGTTATGGAAAAATGCAAAAATTGTAATAAAGAATTGCCTAGTGAAATAGTGTTAAAATGTAAAAATTGCGGTGCAAAAATATGCCCAAATTGCGCTGAAATGAGCATAAAAATTTGCCCATATTGCTATAATAATTTAGATTAAAACGGTCTATTTATACTAAAATTTTACTCTAAGAAATAAAAAACACCCGCTAAAAACGGGTGTTTTATTTTAAATAATTTTATAATTTTTAATTGTTTTCATCAGGCATATCTTCTATTTCGTTTTCTGCCTTTTCCTTAATTTTATCTAAAAGTCGACGTTCAAAAACACCGTAACCCGATAATTGACACCTATTTGCTTCGCGTTTGCCTTTCTTGTAAAAGATATCAAGAGCATCTTTTTCGCCTTTTATAAACAAAATATAAGCCAATTTTGCCCTAATTTCCGCAGACGCGTTGTGTGAATTTAAATATTTTTCAAGTTCATACATAAGGTCGTCTGCCATAGTTTCGTTATAGTCGTAGGTGCAAGCAGCGTATAAGGCTTCAGTTTTTATGCCGTTAAAATATTCTTTAGGAATATACTCTTCTAGCGACATAAGTCTATCTATGGTTTTTTTAGCGTTTTCAAAGTCGCCCTTATCCAAGTAATAATATAAACGCACGTTAAGTAATAGCGCAAAATTTATATCGTCTTCGGGTAGTTGCGGAAGGTCAAAATATAATGATTCACTAACTTCTTTAGGGGTTTTGCCATTAAAAAGTTCGTTATGAATTTTCATAATACCAAGGGTAACTTTTGCAACGTCGTCATTTCGCTTTAAGCCAAGCATAACCGCACCGTCGTTTCTAACGCCAGAATCGTTTGCGGGTAAAATATTACCTAACACACAGTAAACACCAATAGGCAAAAGCATTGTGGTTAAACAGTAAACGACTAGATTTTCCCTAACGAAAATCAATGCCACAATACCGCCGATAACGGCAAGAGACGTTAAAATAGTTCCACCAGCCGTCATAAGATATAGTCTTTTTGATAGATTTTCATCGCTGTTCGGTAGCATTTCAGTATACCCTGCTTGATTTAACGGCAAAGTAAAACTAAACTGAAATTTACCGCGAACTTTTGTCCACTTGAAGAACCAAATAGCAATACCCATAAGGGTAAAACCGTTAGCCTTGCCGAATAAAACGTGGCCAAGTTCGTGCAGAACACTACAAATAAAGCCGGAAATTACCGCGCCTGCAACAAGATATAGCGCAACGACAATAAACTTATCTATAATGAAAAATTTGTCGGCAAGAAAAGCCACCAACACCACTAAACCCATTGTAACTAAAAGGGTTATTGCACCGTTTATAAAACTAGTTCTTTTACTCATAAATTCTCCGTATATAAAGCAAGATAGCCTTCTAAATTATCACTTTCGCTAACGATAATTTCACATAAATTTAGCATTACCGCAATAGCGTGTAAAATAGCACACCCACAAGCGATAATCTTGCCCCTGCCTTTTTGGATTTCCTTTATATTTTCCCTTTGCTCTTCAGTCATAGCAAAAAGTTTATTTCTTAAATTATATAGCCTTTCCGTTTTAAGAAGGCTTAAATGCACGACATTTCTATCGTAAGGATAAACACAGTTATCTATCGCAGAAAGGCTTGTCGCCGTGCCCCCTATTGATAATGCGGAAAGATTATTATCAAAAGGTATATCGCCAAATTCGTTTAGTTTATCATTAAGCACGATTTCCGCTTTAGAAAGGTCATTTTGCACGGTATCGTAAAGTGAAACGGCACCAACGTAAATGCTTTTTGAATAAACGATTTCACCGCTTTTTACAACGGTAATTTCCGTACTTGCGCCACCAACGTCAATAACAACGCCGTCTTTATTGCCAAGCGCACCTTTAACGCCTAAAAAGGCTTCTTTTTCGCCAGAAACAACGTCAACTTCTAAACCACACGACTCTTTAACTTTATCAGTAAAAACACGTGAATTTACAGCCCGTCTTACCGCAGCGGTTGCAAACACCATAACCTTGTCCGCACCGTCTTTAACGGCTTTTTTTGCAAAAAAAGAAACGGCTTCAGCCGACCTATCGACTGCTTCCGTTTGCAATATAGCCTGACTGCCCATACCTTCGGCAAGCCGTGTCGTTATAACTTCTTTATAAAAAACTTCCGTGCCGTTTGATAACATTAATCTAACGGAATTAGAACCAACGTCAATTACACCGTATTTCATATTAATCAATTAAAATATCGTCAAGCCCCCTATAACCAAGTTCACGCGCGCGGTTTTCAATCCAATCTAGTTCATAGCGGTATTGATTTTCCTTACGTTCTTCTTCAGTTAGTTGATTATAATAAGCAATACGGTTTTCGAGTTCGGCAATTTGGTTACGCTTTACTTTTATAGATATTAATTGATACACTAGTACCGACACCAATATCACCATAAGCATTACCGCGCCTACGGTTACCGCTGATATTACCTTTTTTAACTTTGATTCGGTCATGTTTAACCTTTACCTTTGTAAATTTTGCCCTTAAAGTAAATACTTTTACTTTAATTTTTTCTTCAAGTATATTATAAGGCTTTTTTAGTAATTTTGCAAGTAGTATATGTAAACTTTTTGTATATGCTATTACACCAATAAAAACCCCTATCGGCATATAAAACCTAAAACTAGGAAAGTTAAATTTAAAACTTAAATGAATATACGTTATGGTGGTTAAAATAAAGGCTAAAAAATCAGTTATAATACCAAAAAATTTTAACTTTTTATTTCTTAAAACGTATTTGAACGCAAAAGAAAACGAAAAGAAAATTCCGCAAATCGCGCCTATCGAAAAACACGCCAAAAATATATAAAACTGGTCTAAATTGCTAAGCATTTTCTATTTTACTTAAAAATCCTTTTAATTAACGGTGCTTTTTTGGAAGAATATTTAATTTCGTTAAAAACCCCGTCGGCAGATAAATTACCAGAGTTTTTATTGTAAGCCGTAATTTTAATATTTTCGCCGTTTACAATTACTTTATTGCCCGCAACGGTAAGCTTTAAGCATTGTTCCGTAAACCCGTCTACCCCTTGAACACCCGTCATCGTTAGCTTATTTCTACTTTCAAGCGACAACTTATCGTTATCTAAAACGTTATTTTGCATAATTATCCCCTTATCTTTTATAGATAAATTATGCCCTATAAACTTAAAATAAAACCTTGCAATAAAAAAAGACGGCAAAAACCGTCTTTTTTATGTTTTTTATAGTAAAATTCTAAAATTTAATTAATCGGGAAGTTTAAGGTCGCCAAATTTTAACCAACCTTTCTTTCTCATAATTTCACTAAACAAAATATTCAAGCCTGCGGGCAAGATAAACATAAGTAAAATTATGCCGATAATTCCAAGCGCGGTATGGTCTGTATATGCAAATAGGTCGAAAACACCAACTAATCCACTAGTGCCCATACCACCACCAGATGCACCGCATTTAAGTTTAAACACGCAGGTTGCAAGCGGTCCGCAAACAGCAGAAGAAATAATCATAGGTAGCATTGTTATAGGCTTTTTCATAATGTTAGGAATTTGCAACATACTTGTTCCAAGACCTTGAGCAATTAAACCGCCAACGCCGTTTTCTCTGAAACTAGCAACGGCAAAACCAACCATATGGCAAGCGCAACCTACCGTTGCAGCCCCGCCTGCTAAAAGCATAGCGTCGTAAAGTTCAAAAGAAATAGTGCCTTGTGTATACCCCGTAATAATGGGCGACGCAACTGCAACCCAAATAGCCGCAGAAGACGTTGGCATTGTTAAAACTATACCCATAATTACAGCAACTATTATCCCCATAAAGAAAGGCGTAGCTTTAGTTGCAAGCGCAATAAGTAAACCAAGTTGGTCAACAAGCCAAATGAAAGGTGCGGCAAGGAACATTCCTAAGAAAGACAAAATTAGCGCGCCCATAGGAACTAAAATTATATCAAGCTTAGTTTTACCTTCGTATAATCCAACGATTTCAATAACGAACATTGTAACGACGTAGGCACCGATAGGATTACCAGGCGTACCAAAAGAAATTGAAGTAAACTGACTAACTACTTTTGGGAAAAGGTCGCCCGCAAAAGAACCGAAAAGAAGTTTATCAGCAAACGCGCCAACCATACCCGCAACGGCGGCTGAAAAAATTAATAGTTTTTTCTTGCCTAAAGCGTGTGCAATACCAACGCCAATGCCCGCACCCATAAGGGTTTTTGCAATGTTAGCAATATATAAAAGGGTGTTGCCAATAAAGTTGCCTTCAGCAATAAGATTCTTTGCGGAATCAAATTTATCAACGCCAATCCACCCCGCAATCATTGCCAAAATCGTGCCGGCAATTAAGGTTACGAAGAGCCCTTGCGCCATACCTGAAAACGCAGTTATAAAATAGCGTTTAGGTAACGTTTTAAAGTAGTTTTTTGCTTGTTCTTTAAGGGGTAGTTTTTCTTCCATAATTTCCTCCCAAAAATTTACAATAAAATTTCAGTAAGTTTATTATCTACTTGGTCGCAAGACGTCAAGTAATATTTTATATTATTTTTTTCAACAAGTTTATCAGCGCGCACGCTTTTACCGTGCAAATGCCCATAGATAACGCTATCCACACCATACTCTTCAAAAATATCGGTAAAAAGGGAATTTTCGCGCTTAACGTTAAAAGGTGGGTAATGTATCAAGGCAACGAGTTTATCCCCTTCTTCAAGCATTTTTTGCGCTGATTTAAGTGAAAGTTTAAGCCTTTCAGTTTCGCGCAAGTAAATTTTCATATCTTGCTCTTTAAAATCGGGTGCACCGGGAACTGACCAACACCTTGAACCACATATTACAACGTTGCCGAATTTTATGCTATCGTTTTGAAGGGCGTAAAAGTTTTCGGGTAGCATATCTCTAACCTTAGTTATACCGCTCCACCAATAATCGTGATTGCCCTTTATAAACACTTTTTTGCCCGGCAAATCTGCAAGAGTATAAATATCATTTTTCGCGTCGTCAAGACTCATAGCCCAGCTGATATCGCCACCGATAAGGACAACGTCCTCGGCGGTGACTTTAGATAGCCAATCTTCACGAATTTTTTCCATATACCCTACCCAATTTCCACCGAAAATATCCATAGGTTTTTCGTTAGAAACTGATAAATGCAGGTCACTTATTGCATAAAACTTCATAATCAAATTTTAGCACAATAAAAATGCAAATGCAACTAATATAAAAAGCCATTTAAATTTTTTAAAATAAAAAAAGCGCAATTATATGCGCTTTATTTTATTGTTTTTCTTTATTCCGGATACATAGGCAATTCAAAGAACCCTGCACATACTTCTTGAGTATATTCTTGGCAAGGTGGAATTGCTGCATAGCCGTATGCGGGAATTAAAAGCTCAACTTCCATAACGATTTTAAGAATTACCGAAACGCAAGCATCAATGGTAAATTGATTTTCGCCCGTATACGTGCCTTGTGTTGAAATAAGCGACACTACGGCCTCTACCGTATAAGGCATAATTGATGCTGACGGAATATTAAGAATAACGTCCTTTGGTATTGTAACGGTAGCAGTTGCAGCGCCTTCTACCCCGTTTGCATCGGTATAAGCAACGGAAACGGGTATAATAATATCCGTTTTAACACGCGCACAGTTTGGTCGCTCTGTCAACGGTTCTATAAGCAAGTTACTTATCGTCCCTTGTGAAACCGTACTCTTCGCGCTAACGAAAGTCAACGGATATGTAGGATTATCCGGGGTTAAATTAGTTATGTTCAATACGATTCCTGTAAGTTGACTTTGTTGCATACACGCATCAAAAACCTTTTTTGCTTGAAGGCAAACTTTTTCACAAAGACCGTTAATCGGATTTCCACTTATTTGCCCGGGGCATCTGTCGGACTGAAAATTATTGAAAAACGACATTTTATCCTCCTTTTAATGAGTTTCTATTTCAATATATGCCAAAGCCCCTGTTTTATGCTACAAAAAAAGCGACGGAAATCCGTCGCTCTTAATGATTTTAGATATAATAATGAATTTGCTAAACTTCAATGGTTAACTAAATTAATAGTTATACCCAAGTTCAATAGCCTTAATATTCTTTTCTAAAAGTTCTGCCTTTTTAGCAGGCACCATTTGAGCCAAACTATTTTTAATTTGGTCAAGAGTTAAAACGTTGGTAACCTTTATTGCCTTGCCTAAAATAATCATGTTAGCAAGACCGTCTAAGGCGTTATCACTTGCGAGTTTAGTTGCGGGAATTCCCACGCAAGTTACGTCATCTCTAGTAGCGTTCGTTGAAATTAGAGAACTATCAAAAATGATATAACCGCCCTTTTCAGTTTCAGTAAGATATTTTTCGTATGAAGGCAAGTTCATAGCAATTAATAGATCGGGTTTTTCAACGATTGGAGAGCCGATAGGCATATCACTTATGGTAACGCTACAGTTAGCCGTACCACCACGCATTTCTGGACCGTAAGAAGGCAACCAGCTTACTTCTTTACCAACTTTTAAGCCGGTATAAGCGATTGCTTTACCCGTGAATAATACACCTTGTCCACCGAAACCTGCAATAAGTATTTTAGTAGTACTCATATTACTTTTCCTCCTTATACTTATCCTTATAAACACCTAAAGGATAATAGGTTTCCATATTTTCATCAAGCCATTTCAATGCGTCCTTAGGATTCAAGCCCCAGTTAGTAGGACAAGTTGATAAAACTTCTACCAAAGAAAAACCTTTGCCTTCGATTTGGTTTTGGAAAGCCTTTTTAATTGCTTGTTTAGCCTTTTTAATGTTTTTAACGTTGTTAACGGCAACCCTTTCGAGATAGGTAGCACCATCAACTTGAGATAACATTTCGCAAACTTTTACGGGATAACCAACTACAGTTACGTCACGACCGTAAGGTGAAGTTTGAGTAACTTGTTTGGGAAGGGTTGTAGGTGCCATTTGACCGCCCGTCATACCGTAAATAGCGTTATTTACGAAAATTACGGTAATATTTTCACCTCTTGCAGCAGAGTGCACTGTTTCTGCAGTACCGATAGCAGCAAGGTCACCGTCCCCTTGATAAGTAAAAACAACGTTATCGGGGTTAGCACGCTTTGCACCCGTAGCAACTGCGGGGGCTCTACCGTGAGCGGCTTGAATCATATCACAGTTAAAGTAATTATAGGAAAATACTGAACAACCAACTGAGGCAATACCAATCGTTTTACCCGTAACGCCAAGTTCTTCAAGCGCTTCGGCAACCAAACGGTGAATTATACCGTGGGTACAACCTGGGCAATAGTGAAGTTGATTGTCAGTAAGACCTTTAGTCTTTTCAAAAACTACCATTCTTTTGCCCCTCCTTTTTCGATTTCTTCAAGTTTATTAACAATTTCGTCAGGTGTCATTAAAACGCCACCCGTTCTGCCGTAGAAGTATACGGGTTTAGAACAGTTAATTGCAAGTTTAACGTCGTCAACCATTTGTCCCATGTTAAGTTCAACTGACAAGAAAGACTTAACGTTTTGCGCTGCTTTTTTAAGCGCATCCTTGGGGAACGGCCATAAAGTAATAGGTCTAAGCATACCAACCTTTATACCGCGTTTTCTTGCTTCCATAATAGCGTTTTTAGAAATACGTGCGGCGATACCGAAAGCAACGATACAAATTTCCGCATCTTCCATCATAAATTCTTCGTACATAACCTCGTCGCGTTCAACGATTTTATAACGTTCGTATCTATTGATGTTCCATTCTTCAAGCTGAGCAGGACTTAACGACAAAGAGTTTACAACGTTTCTACCTTCGTGGGTAGCAGTACCCGTGGTAGCCCAAGGCTTATCGTAAGATTTTACTTCGCCAAGTTCTAAACTTACGGGTTCCATCATTTGCCCCATAGTACCGTCTGCCAAAATCATAGTTTGCATTCTATATTTATCGGCAAGGTCGAAACCCTTAAAGGTTAAATCAACCATTTCTTGAATAGATGCGGGTGCTAAAACGATAAGTTTATAGTCGCCGTGTCCACCGCCTTTAAGCGCTTGGAAATAGTCTGATTGTGAAGGTTGAATACCGCCAAGACCTGGACCACCGCGTTGTACGTTTACGATAAGCGCGGGTAGTTCGCAGCCTGCAAGATAAGATATACCTTCACTCTTTAAAGATATCCCTGGGCTTGAGCTACTTGTCATAACCCTTTTACCGCAAGCGGAAACACCGATAACCATATTGATAGCGGCAATTTCAGATTCAGCTTGCAAGAACGTACCGCCGATTTTTGGCATACGCTTTGCCATATACGCTGCAACTTCCGTTTGGGGAGTAATGGGATAGCCGAAATAGTATTTACAACCAGCCATAATAGCGGCTTCTGCTAATGCTTCATTACCTTTCATTAACACTTTTTCTGCCATAATTCACCTACCTTTCCACCGTGATAACAGTATCGGGACACATTGTTGCGCAGAACGCACAACCTATGCACTTGTCCATATCGGTACATACTGCAGGGTGGTAACCTTTTGCATTGATTCTTTCTTTAGCTAGAGCGATAATTTGCTTTGGGCAAACGGTTTCACATAGTCCGCAGCCTTTGCAACGCTCTTCATCAAAAGTAACTTTTGCCATAGTTTCTCCTTTTTTCTATAACCAATCGCCGTATTTAATAGGGTCAATTGGTAAAATATTACTAATTTTTGCAAGATTTCCTTTTATAAGGTCCCGTCTTACAGCGGTAAATACAACGGGTAGTCCCGTAATTTTTGAAATTTCATTGGTAAACTCTAAACCCGAAAGTATGGTTTCTTCAGTAGTTTCGTTGCCAAGATTAGCGTTATTGACTATACCCGTGAAAGCAATTTTAGAAGTTTGTTCAATTTCTTGCTTTATGTCTAAAACACCTTGGATATCACGCGTTTCAGGGCGGAATTTATTTACCACTAAAAGTGCTTGATAATCGTTTTCTTCCTTTATTTTATCAGCAAATCTACCAAGAGCAAGCGCACCCCTATCGTCGCCACCTATATCGGCAACGGCATATCTTGAAAGGTCGCTTATCATCTTGTAGGACGCAGCGTTCATTGCGGGAATATCAACGTTAGTTTCCGCAAAGGGTGATACTATAAGTTCTACCCCGCCCGCATTAAGCGTTTTTTCCGCGTCAACCGTGCGAAAATAAGGATTAACGATATCAAGGTCGTAAATACTTACCTTTTTATTAAGTTTTGCAAGGGCAAGTGCGTAGTTTACGGCAATAAAAGTTTTACCGCTACCGTAATGCCCCATAAAAATAGTTATTCGTTTATCAAACATTAGGCTTTTACTTTATAAGTCCAACCGCGCTTATCTTCAGCAGTGCCCCATTGAATACCGGTTAGTTCATCGTATAATTTTTGGGTAAGTTCGCCTATTTGGTTGTTACAAACGGTATAATCTTTGCCTTTATAGAAAAGGTGACCGATGGGAGAAATTACCGCAGCGGTACCCGTGCCCCACGCTTCTTCTAAAGTGCCGTTTTCACAAGCGGAAATAAGGTCGTCAACGGAAATAAGTTTTTCACTAACCTTATAACCCCAATCTTTAAGAATTTCAAGTGCTGATTTTCTAGTAATACCGGGAAGAACTGAGCCCGTAAGCATAGGCGTAACGATTTCGCCGTTAATTTTAAACATAACGTTCATAGCGCCAACTTCTTCAATATACTTTCTTTCAACACCGTCAAGCCATAGAACTTGTGAATAGCCTTTTTCACTTGCGCGTTGACCTGCCCTTAAAGATGCTGCGTAGTTACCACCGCACTTAGCGTAACCCGTGCCACCGCGAACGGCTCTTACGTCTTCACTTTCGATACAAATTTTAACGGGATTAAGACCTTCAGCATAGTAACTGCCAACGGGCGATAAAATTATAACGAAAGTAGAATTTTTAACGGTATGAACACCTAAAGATTCGTCGTTACCAAACATAAATGGACGAATATAAAGTGAAGTACCGGGCAAATTGGGAATCCAATCTTTTTCTAAAGTGATAAGTTCGGTTAAAGCCTTTAAGGTAAATTCTTCCGGCAATGCGGGAAGACAAAGTCTTTCAGCAGAACTATTCATTCTTTTAATATTTTCCATAGGACGGAACATTGCAAAGCCGTCTTCAGTTTTATAAGCCTTTAAGCCTTCAAAAATTTCCGCGCCGTAATGTAAAACGGTTGATGCGGGGTGGATGGGAATATAATCGAAAGGAACGATTCTTGCATTATGCCAACCTTCTTCACTATTAAATTCCATCATAAACATATGGTCGGTAAAATATTTACCAAAACCAAGTTTAGAAAAGTCGGGTTTTTCTTTTAGGATTTTTGCTTTTTCAATTTTTATTTCTTGCATAATAAACTCCGTAAAATTTATTTGTTAATATTTAACGTTTCAATAGATTCTTCACGCATTTTATACTTAAGAATCTTGCCTGCAGCATTCATTGGGAATTCCTTAACGAAAATAAAGTATCTTGGAACTTTATGCTTTGCCATATGGGCGTTACCATATTCGCGCATTTCGTTTTCATCTGCCGTTTCGCCTTTCTTAAGAATTATCCAAGCGCACGCTTCTTCGCCGTATCTTTGGTCAGGCACGCCAACCACTTGAACGTCGCGGACTTTAGCGTTAGTCAAATAGAATTCTTCAATTTCTCTAGGATACAAGTTTTCGCCACCACGAATAATCATATCCTTTAACCTACCCGTTACCTTATAGTAACCGTCGGGTGTGCGACAACAAATATCACCACTATGTAACCAACCTTCAGCATCAATCGTTTGTTCGGTTGCTTTTGGCATTTTGTAATAGCCTTTCATAATGTTGTAACCGCGTGCAACGAATTCACCGTTTTGACCGTCGGGAAGTTCTTCACCCGTTTCGGGGTCGATAATTTTACATTCAACACCAGGGAAAGCGCTACCAACAGTTTCTACACGGTGGTCAATATCTTCGTTAACTTCGCCCATAGTACAACCGGGAGATGCTTCCGTTTGACCGTAAACGCTTAAAATTTCTTTCATATTCATTTCAGCGGCGGCACGGCGCATCAAATCGGGCGGACAGTTTGCACCTGCCATAATACCCGTGCGCATATGTGAAAAATCAGTTTTTGCAAAATCTGCGTGTGCAAACATTGCGATAAACATAGTGGGAACGCCGTTAAAACAAGTGATTTTTTCATCGTTAATACAAGCAAGTGAAGATTTTGGAGAAAAATACGGCATAGGACAAATAGTTCCGCCGTGAGTCATCAAGTTGGTCATTGATAGAACCATTCCAAAACAATGGAACATAGGAACTTGAATCATCATTCTATCCGCGGTAGAAATATCCATTCTATCGCCTATAATCTTACCGTTATTAACGATATTTCTGTGAGTAAGCATTACGCCCTTGGGGAATCCCGTAGTACCAGAAGTGTATTGCATATTGCAAACGTCGTCTGCTTTAACAAGTGATGCCCTACGACGAACTTCTTCGTTGGGAACTAGACTAGAACGCTTAACGAAATCGTTCCATTCTAAGCAACCGTCCATATCAAAACCAACGGTTATAACGTTGCGAAGAAAAGGTAACTTTTTAGAATAAAGCGGACTGCCTGCTTTAGTGTTTTTAAGTTCGGGGCAAAGTTCTTCAATAATTTCTTTATAATTTGAATCTTTACAACTGTCAATCATAACCAAAGTATGAGTGTCAGATTGTCTTAAAAGATACTCTGCTTCGTGAATTTTATAAGCGGTGTTAACGGTAACTAAAACTGCACCTATTTTAACGGTTGCCCAAAAGGTTAAAAACCATTGTGGAACGTTCGTTGCCCAAATTGCAACGTGGTGCCCCGCCTCAACGCCTAAAGAAATAAGCGCAGCGGCAACCCTGTCAACGTCTTCTCTAAACTGAGAATAGGTTCTAGTATAATCAAGGGTAGTATACTTGAAGGCGTATTGGTCTGGGTATCTAGTTGCCATTTCATCTAAAACTTCTGAAAAAGTAAGATCTAAAACGTCGTATTTTTTCCAAGGATGAGTACCCGTTTTAGAACGATTATAATAAATTTCATTATCAGCGGGTTTTTCGTCTTTAGATGAAGTAAAACTCTTAAAATGGGTAAGCAAAATATCGGGGTTTTTAATTTCGCCTGAATCCATTACCGATACGTATCCATCGTAATTTAACGAACGTAAAGCGTTAACGAAGTCTTTAACGGGCAATTCGCCATCGCCAAGTAAAACGTTTTCGCCATTATATTTATCACCTATTTTAACGTTGCCGATATAGGCGCCAAGCGTTTGAATAGTTTTATCGGCAGATTCGCCAGCCGTAAAGAAAGTTTCGCGAATATTCCAACATACCTTTAATACCGCGCTACCAAAAACGTTGATAACGTCTAATACTTTGTCAGTTTTTGCCAAATCACCACAAGTTTCAATTAAAATGGAAACGCCGTAAGATTGTGCAACGTTAATTGCAGGTGCCAACACCTTTTTAAGCTCTTCAATTTCGGGTAATTTATCAAATTTAATGACAACGCCGTTTGCACGTGCAAGTGCAGCGTATTCAACGTCTTTTATAAGTGCTTCCGTATCGGTATTTTTAGTAATAATTTGGGGGAATTCGATAACGGAAACGGCTATATTTCTATTTAACAATTTTCTTTTTGCATCAACGTTATTAGATGAGCGGAAAATACTGTCGGTATGGGCGGACTTTTCTTCTTTAGCGTTAGAAATTTCTATGCCGTCAAACCCATAAAAGCGGGCAGTATTGCACAAATCGATAAAACTTGATGCATTTACAAATTTATCGGAAAAGGAAATTTTCATTTTTATTTACCTTCGTACACAATTTTGTTAAGAGCGTTAATATACGCGCGGATACAAGCGCCGATAATATCGGTTGAAACACCGTTACCGGGATAAAGTTTGCCGTCTGCACGTAAACGGATAATAGACGAACCAACTGCGCCCCTGCCCTTTGTTACTGCTTGAACTTGGAATTCATCAAGTTCATAGTGATGCCCTATAATTTGTTCGATAGCGTGGAAAGCCGCGTCGATAGGACCGTCGCCCGTAGAAACGCCGGTAAATTTTTCACCGTCTTTTTCTAAAGTAACGTTTGCGGTTGCGGGAATAATGTTACCGCTGTTAACCACGTAGTTAACCAAATGATAGGTTGAAGGTACTTGCATAGCCGTAGTTGCAATAACGGCTTCAAGTTCTTTAATGTCAATGCTTTCTTTCTTAACGGTTAACCTTTTAACTTCGTCGTAAACCTTGCCAAAATCGTCGTCAGAAAGGTCGTAGCCCAACTTTTTAGTAATTGCTACGATATCTTTTAGAGTTGCATCTGCTTTAATAGAACCACTTGCGGAAATAGTCTTTACACCGTCTTCCGTTTCAGGTGCGTTTGCAGATAAAATTGCAACGATATCGTTAGAAATGGTATTTGCCTTTGTGGAATCAATACCGCATTCAACGTTTAGAGCAAACTTTTTCGTTTGAATTAATTTTGAAAGTGCAGAAATAGAAACGCCGTTAGAAATTGAAGACGTTTTAACACCGTCAGCGCCCGCCTTAATTGCTTCAAGCACGTTAGAAACCGCCATACCTAAAGCGTTAGATGATTGAACGAATACTTTAATATCGCAAACGGATTTAATCTTTTTAACGATATTAGCGTAATCTTCGGGCAACGCTTCGCCCGCATCGTCAGAAATAGTAATAGAGCATGCACCTGCTTCATACGCAGATTTAGCACAAGCTTCAATAAAGCATTCTTCTGCTCTGAAAGAATCTTTTGCAACGAACTCTACACATTTACAATACTTTTTTGCCATTGAAACTAGTTCAACGATTTTATTAAGCATTGCGGGTGCTTTTAAATGGAAGAAATATTCCATTTGTGCCGTTGAAACGGGCATTACCACTTGTAAACCGAATTTTTCTGCACCGCTAACGCAATTAATTGCTTTTTGTAAACTTTCCGCTGAATCTCCAACGGGAATTTTAACCTTTGCATTTTTGATAGATGACGCGATAGTACGATAGATTACTTCGTCTTCTTTAGCGTTAGATAGCGCGGGCAATTCGATAGCGTTAACTAGTGATAAATCTAGTTTTTCTGCAACCGATAGTCTTTCCCTAAAAGTAACGGAAAGGTCTTGCGCGTAAACGTCATTTAACGTTGTGTCTGATACGATAATCTTTTTCATACCTACATCTCCTTAAAATAGCTACTAAATAAAAAATCCCCGACAAAACTGTCAGGGACGATTTTTAACCGTGGTACCACCCAGATTATTGCAAAAATGCAATCACTCTTTAAGCAATTTACGATGCTAACCGTAAACGACTAGTAAACGAATACCTTCTTTGTGCCAAATAACGTAAAAAGTTGTTTTAGCAAAAACCAAAAACTTAATCTGTTTATACGCCAAATGCCCAGTTTTGTACATATAGTAACTATTATATAATTACATTATATATACACCATAAAATAAAGTCAAGCAAATAAGGGTGTGTATGGGGTGTTTTAACGCCTTTTTGCTTATTAAAAACAAAAAAGCCCCGACGAATTCGTCAGGACGATAAATATACCGTGGTACCACCCGATTTGTTGCTAAAGTTAGCAACCACTTATTTGCTTTTAACGGGACAAACCGTAAACAGTTACTAAGCCACCTAAAGTTAATATTAAAGGTAAAATTGTTCGCCGTTTCCGCTCCGGAATGAGTAACGAAATATCCGCTTATTGACTTGCACCAACCGTCAACTCTCTGAAAGCATCAAAACCGTCTGTTTCCATCAACGCGTTTTATTTTTTCTTAATTATAGTTCAGTAAAAATTAAATTGTCAAGTAAATGACAAGGTTTTTTTAAATTTTTAACAATTTTTTTATATTGCCAAATAGTATCATTTCCCTTTCTTTTTCAGTTAGGGGAATTTGATTAAAACGCGCCAATTCTTCTTCAGCGTCCCACATAGGAAAGTCAGTGGCAAAAAAGAATTTATCGGCGCCAAGCATATCGATAATTTCCCTTGCCCTTTCGCTTGATATAAAAGGAAGAGAAGAACAAGTATCAAAATATACGTTGTTTAATCCTTTATACATATACGCATCATCCCAACAACGATACCCGCCAAAATGTGCGGAAATAAAGGTAACGTTAGGGTATTTTTTTGCCATTGCGACTAAACGCGCGGGCTTAGAATATTCGTATCTATCGTCGCCAACGTGCAACAAAATAGGCAACCTATCCCCTATAATTTTATAAAACTTTTGAACGTTTTCCCCGTCGATATAAAACTTTTGAAAATCGGGGTGAAGTTTAACACCCTTAAAGCCGTTTTCTATAGCCCAAGAAACTTCTTCTTCAATTTCTTCTTCAGTTAAATCTTCGTGAAGAGTCATAAATCCTATAAATTCTTTATGAGTATCAAAAGCATTTTTTATAAATTGATTAATAGAGCGTACTTGGTGCGCGGTTGTTGCAACTGAGTGCACTAAATATCCGGTTACACCCGCCCTTTTTCCATCTGCTAAAAGGCTTTCAACCGTGCCAGCGTCTTTAGACATATCTAGATTATAGAATTCACCTATAACGTGAGTTGCCTTTTGAGCAATTTTATCGGGATAAATATGTGCGTGAGCGTTGATGATTTCCATAAGCGTTTCCTTTGTTAATTCCAGTAAGAGTTTAGCACAAATTATTTATAAAAATCAACTAAATAAAAAAGGCAAAATCACATTTTTAGTAACTTTACCTTTTAATCTTCTTTAACATATCTTTTTAAATAGGATAAATCTAATTTCCACTCGCTAATTTTATTTCGCCTTATATGTTCTTCGTTGGCTTTCCCAAGCGCGCGAATATAGTCTGCATAAGTGCATTTATTGACCTTTATAAAGTGATTTTCCGCACGGATTATATCCCCTTTAAGTTGAGTTCTGCCTATGTGTATAACGCTATGACAATCGTGGCAAATTGATATTATATCTTCTAGTTTTTGCGTTGCCGTTTCTTCGTTATAAGACCAACGTTCATGCGCTTCTAAACGCTTTGCTTGGCGACCGCAAATCATACACTTTCCGCCTGAGCGTTCCTTTGCTTCCGCCCGAAGAAAATCCCATTGTTTTTTTGATAAAATGGTGCGGAGATTAGAATACCAACACCCGTCTGGCACAAGTTCAAAGTTTAATTTATATTTTTCCATTTATTCCATTAAACCGTCCTTGAAGTGTGGCATACCAAATATAAAATTTGGTATTCTTTAGATAATTTTTCAATAACCGCAAGCGCCGATTTAAGATTTTTATCGTCTAAATTATTAAACGGGTCGTCTAAAATTATAAAGGGTTTTTCTTTGGTAAATAAAACGTCGATAAGAGAAAATCTTTTGCAAAGTTCAAAGATGTTTTTATACCCTTCACTATAGAATTCAGGCGAAGTTGAAAGTCCGTTTTCTTCTAGCGAAACATTTAAATCAACGTCAATATTCCCCTTACGTTTTCCATCGGTAAGCGTTGATAAATACCTGTCAAAACTCTCTTGTAACGGCATACGATATTTACGCTTAAGATTATCATCGGCAAGGGTTAAATAGTTGATTGTTAAATTAAAAATTCTATACCTTTCTTCAAGAGCAGAAAGTTTTTCATTTCTTAAATCGCGTTCTTCTGTTAATTCGGTATATCTACCGACCATATTTTCATAGCGTTCTATTTGTGTGCGCAAAGCAGCAAGTTCATCGGCCTTTTGCCTATAAATAGCGTTAATTTTATTAAGTTCTTGGCGAAGGTCGGTTGTGCTTATAAAATTAACGTCTTCTACCTTTAAGTCTGGGTCTTCTTTAAGCTTAATAATCTCAGCGTGAAGAAGGTCAACTTCGGCGGAAATTTGCCCCTTTTCTTGTAGAGCGCGTTTAATTTTTTCTAGTGCCAAATAATAGTTATCAACGGGAACGGAAAACTTAACGAAAAATTCGTTAATAACCCCGTTCAAATCGTTTATACGATTTTCAATTTGCGCAATTTTTTGTTGTTGAATAGATAACGTGTCGTCTTGTTTAGGCTGTTTTTTCGGTTTTACTTTTAAAATAATTCCTGCAACCAAAAAAAACACACCTATGCCAAATGCAATGAAAGAAACTATAAGTTCAAAAGCGATAAATACGCAACCTACAGTAAGTAACGCAATAGATAAAATGAACAAAATTAGCGCATATGGAGTTTTAGACTTCTTATTATTTTGCGTAGAAACTGATAAGGCTTCTAAAGTAGATTTTAAGGCAATTTTTTCAACGTTTAACCTTTCAAGTTCAGTAATAGAATTTGATACGTTTGAAATTTGCTCGATATTTACTTCCGCTCCATTTAGTACCGCTTGAACGTTATCAAGTTTAGTTTTTAATTGTTCCGCACGGAAAATTAAAGAATTAAAGTGTTGTTTTTTTGTTGCAACCGTTTCGGCGCGCGCAGAACTTTCAATTTTAGAAGTAAGAACTGACACTTGCTTTGAAAAGCCGTCTACTTCAATCGTTAAATTCTTTTCTTTCTCCTTTAAGTTTTCTAAAATAGTTTCTGATTGTTCGATATCGCGCAAATTTCTTTCGCAATCGGCAATAGCCTGTTTTTCATCGGCAATATAGCCACGTCCACCCTTACCTTGATATTTGTTCGCATTTGTATTCAAACGTGAAACAACCTGTTCAAAATTATTTTCTTCCGCGTTATCACTTACGGCGTTAAATTTTGCCGTTAAAGACGCGTTACTTGTAATTTCAAAATCTTTTTGAGATAGATAGGTTGTTGATAAAAAACCGTCTTCGTCAATATCAAAAACTCTGCGCCCTAAATCAAACGTTTCTTTTTGAATTTTCCCCGTATCTAAATCAGTTAAAATAGCGGTGTCTTCCGATTCTTTAGAACCAAAGAAACGTTCTATCTTAAAACGCCGATTTGCATATTCAAAAATTACGTAACCGCCAAAAAGCCCCGTGCTGTTCCAAGGGCGATATTTTTTTCTTTCATTATCGGTTATTTTAGATTTTCCCTTACCACTAAGACCGTAAAACATTGCCTTGATAAAGGTTGCAAGGGTAGTTTTACCAAAGCCGTTTTCTTGATGGATACTATTTAGTCCATCAGTAAAATCATATTCAAAATTTTTAAGCGTTCCAAAGGAAGTAACGTAACATTTTATAAGTTTCATTCTTCAATCTCCCCTTTTAACGCGTTTAATCCCATTAAAATCACTTTATTTTTATCTTCTTGCGATAATTCGCTTGACAATACCGCACGTACAAATTCTCCGCGAACTGATTTATCCGTTGCGAATTCTTCCAAAGAAATTTTTAGGTTAGTTTTATCAACGACTTTTGCAAAGAATACAAGTTCGTTAAGGCGCTCTGCAAGTTCAACGGTATCTAAAATAAAATCTGCTTTCCTTTCGCCTGATAAAACGACTTTTAACTGATAATTTTTATTATATTTTGCCTTAACGATAGATAAAATTTCTTCTCTAACGTCAAATCCGCTTTCAAAATTAGTAACGGAAAACTCTAATTCAAGGATATTTCTGCAAGCAAAAGGCTTAAATTTGTATGAAAGTTTATTGTTAACAGTATCAATAAGAACGAAACCTTTTTCGCCCGTTTCATCATAGCCACGACCTTCTGGACAACCACTATAAGCGTAAAATCCGCGTTCATCAATTTTACCGTCCATAAAGAAATGGTAGTGACCTAGTGCCAAATAGTCAATGTGTTTATTTTTTAACCTTGGTAAACTGATAACTTCTTTACCTTTTTCCAAAGCATAACCTGCTATTTGACCGTGCATACAACATATATTAATTTTATCTTTATCAAGTGATAGCGTATCGTAAACTATACTTGTGTTAAGTGCACAAGAGTTAATACCCGTTATCGTAACGTTGTCATATTCAAAACACGTCCATTCATTGCCAAAAACCTTAAAGTTATTAGGTAGCGTTTCCTTACCGCCTTTTTTTATAAAAGCATCTTCATCGTGATTGCCTGAAAGGTATAAAAAATCAACGTTAGAATATCTTCTAATGCACGACAAAAGTTGCTTGTAAAGTTTGTCACTTACACGCGTGGTATCAAACATATCGCCTGCAATAATAATTGCTTTAACGCCGTTATTATTTGCAAATTCCGCGATACGTTCAAAAGTATGAACGACTTCCGCTTTACGAACTTTGCTTAAATCGGTGGGAAGTCCGTTGATTTTTGAACCTAAATGCAGGTCGGCACAATGAATAATTTTCATTAATTATTTCCTAATTTTTTCTACTTTTAATTATAATATAATTAACCGAATAAGTAAAGGGTGCAGATAAAATTTATAAGAAAAAAATTAACAGATTATTTTTTATTGAATATAAATTTGGTTGAAATTATAAATAAAAAAGTGTTATTATATTTTCATAAAGAATTTAAGGGGCAAAAGATGACTAAACTAAGTTTTAAACACGGTTTAAAAGACGGCATACCCATTGCGCTTGGGTATTTTGCCGTTTCTTTTGCTTTTGGCGTTTCCGTTGCTGGAAAAGGAATTCCTTGGTATATTGCAACCTTTATGTCGGCAAGCAATTTAACTTCGGCAGGTCAATTTGCAGGGGCGGAAATAGTTGCTGTATTAGGTTCGGTTTTTGGAATTTTATTAACGCAATTAATAATTAATTCTAGATACTTTTTAATGAGTTTAACCTTGTCTCAACGACTTGATAGCAAGGTAAAATTTTTAGATAAAATATTAATGTCGTTTGGTATTACCGATGAGATTTTTGCCGTTGCAGTTGCTAGGGGCAAACCTATTACAAGAAATTATTTTTTAGGCTTAATGCTTTTACCTTTCTTATCTTGGACGTGTGGAACGTGCCTTGGCGCCGTTGCTGGTTACATTTTACCGAAAATCGTGCTAAAGTCTTTAGAAATTGCACTTTACGCTATGTTTATAGCAATAGTTATACCTGCGGGGCTTGGTGATAAAAAGATTTTCTTTGTGGTTGGTGTAAGCGTTACGATAAGTTGTGTAATTTATTATTCACCCATTGATAATCAAACCTTAACACACCTATCTTGCATAATTTGTGCGGTTATTGCATCAATACTTGGCGCTATTTTCTTCCCTATAAAAATTAATGAAGAAAAGCATATTGAAACAAGTTCTTCTAGCGAAAGCACTTCCCTTTCTATAAAGGAAAAGGGGGTGGAAAATGAGTAGAGAATTACACATGTTTTTACTTGTTGTGGCAATGGCGGGAATTACCTATTTAATAAGGGTTATCCCTATGATTTTATTTAAAAAGAAAATAAAATCTAACTTTATAAACAGTCTTTTATATTACGTACCATACGCAGTTTTATCAGCAATGACCTTCCCTGCTATCTTATACTCTTCTGGTAACGTAATTTCCGCGTCGATAGGAACGGCTGTAGCAATGCTTTGCGCATTTTTTAAGCGTTCACTAGTCGTTACTGCGCTTATTGCCTGCGCAACGGTTTTGATTTGCGAAGTATTTATAACTTACGTTTTTATTTAGTAAAATAAATAAGAAAAAGGATGCAGAATTGCATCCTTTTTTATTGTTTTACTTAGACACTTTAGCGTAAAGACAATAGATTGGCATATTTAACGCCCTAAACTTACTTTCGTATTCGGTAACTATATTTTCCGCGTTGCCATTTTCAATTAAGTTAGAAACGTCTTTTACGTCAAAATTAAATTTTTCAAACTGACCAAATGAATAGTCGTAAAAATCTTTATCATCGGTTTTTTGAAACACGAAACCATCTTTTGTTAAAAAATCTTTATAATTTTGTATACAACGGTCGCAAGTAAGTCTTCTGCCTTCGCTACCTTTTTGCGGAAATGGTGGAGAAAAATTAAGAAAAATTTTTGAAATGCTGTTTTCCTTAATATATCTTGGCAAATACTCTGCCCCACTATTGATAAAAAATAGATTTTTAAGGTTTTCACCTTTAGCGTGTTCAGCAGCCATTACGATAATATTTTCTAAAAGTTCAACAGCAAGAAAATTTTCGTTTGGATATTTCTTTGCAAGGTTAATTATAAATCCGCCCTTGCCACAACCTACTTCTAAATTTACAGGATTATCGTTGCCAAATAACTTAGAATAATCTAAATATTCCTTAAACTTAACCGCTTCTTTTACGTTTAAAATGCTTTTATCGGGAACGATTACGTAATCTTTTACACCACTTAAGCGTTCATCTAAATGTTTTTTTCTTCTTATTCTCATATAAAATGCCTTTATTTTCCTTAGGACTTTGATTGTTATATTTATTTTAGCATTTATTTTAAAAAGTGTCTAATAATTGCCTTAAATTTGTTGCAAAAATAAAAAAGTTGTGATAGAATAAAATGCGCAATGAGGTTAGATTTTTAACTTTTATTGCAATAACTGAATAACACGTCGGGGTATGGCGCAGTTGGTAGCGCGCTTGTCTGGGGGGCAAGAGGCCGTGAGTTCAAGTCTCGCTACTCCGACCAAAACTATGAGTGGATATCTGAAGATATCCACTCATTTTTTTTAGTAACAAATTACATCTTTTTCCACAATTGAAATTGTTTCCTTAGAAATATTTTCTATATTAAGAATATACGCCTGATTCAATCTAGGGTTATAAATACCTATTTTATTAACACAACTAAATTCTTCTCTATTTGAATGTTGCCCCAATATCCAATACATCAATAATTGAAGCGTATGTTCTTTGTTTGGCTTATTTTTAGAAACCTTAAAATCCCATATACAATCTTCAGTAAGATAATCACCATCTCCTGTATTGACAATCTTTGAATACCCAGGTTCAAATGTTGGACCAACTTTTACAAGCGGACCATTGTTCTCCAAAAATGATATACTTCTATTAACCATAACTCTAATGTTATTTATAGTTGATTTATCTGGAAAAATATCGCTAGCTAATGGAGCAGTCAATGCCAAGATAGGGGTCGCTCTGCGCCATACATCATACGAACAAGCCTTACACGCAGCTATAATTGATTCGTCATCCAAACCTTTTACCTTTGATAAAAGACTATCAATAGAAACTCCTTTTAATTTATCATGTTTACGTTGATCTTCGCCCAACCACATAATTCTAAATTCATACCCTTGAAATGAAATACTAAAAGCACGTAAGACATCTTTAGTCAGCATAAATCTTGTTAAATAATCTACAACCAAACCAATAAGTTGTGGAGGAAGATTTTCTTCGTAAAGCTCTTTATCATCATTAAAACTTTTCAAAGTAAATTGCTCAAGTTTTACATATCCTCCTCTTGGCTGACTAATTTCATGGATTCTTTTTGTTACACTACTCATAAAAAACTCCTTTTTTACATAAAATATAACGGAATCCTGTCAGTTTCTGTCATATTTAAGAAAAACTATTATTTTTTTGCATTAAAAACCAAAATAATATAATAAAATCATAAAAGCATCCAAAAAATCGGATGCTTTATTTATATAAACTATTTAATCTCTATTTTTTGCCGCGAAGTCTTCTCATAAACGCGGGGATACCCTTGCCCTTTACTTCGGGTTCTTCAACGGGTGTGCTTTCAACCACGGGAGTAACGGGAACGTCAAACACTTCTGGTGCAACGCTTACTTGTTGAACAGCGGGTTGTTCAAAAGCTACGTTATTTGCTTGCATCTTTTTTTCTTCGTTTTCAATAGTACGAAGAAGTGGTGGCAAGGTAGAATCTTCTGCATCTTCAAAAGCCATTGACATAGGTTTTTGAACGTTTGATTTAGCACCGACGCCTTGTGGCGCAAAACCTGTTGCTATAACGGTAATTTTAATTTCTTCCGCAAGAGTTTCGTCAATGGTTTCACCAAAGATAATATTTGCAGAAGGGTCAATAACCGTTTGAACTAAAGTAGCGGCTTCTCTTACTTCGTCAAGACCAAGGTCTCTACCACCCGTAATATTAAGAATAAGTGCTTTTGCGCCTTCAATAGTAGTTTCAAGTAAAGGACTGCTGATTGCTTGTTTAACTGCTTCAACAACTCTGCCCTCGCCTTTTGCTCTACCGATACCCATATGTGCTAAGCCTTGGTTGCTCATAACCGTCTTAACGTCTGCAAAGTCAAGGTTGATAAGTGAAGGCGTTGCAATTAAATCAACGATACCAACGATACCTTGTTTAAGCATATCGTCTGCAACCTTAAACGCATCTAACATACCGATATTTTTGGGTAAAAATTGTAAAAGTTTATCGTTAGGGATAACAACCAAAGTGTCAACGTATTTTTTAAGGTTAGCAATACCTTGGTTAGCGTTATCGTTTCTAACTCTACCTTCAAAAGAGAATGGTTTGGTAACAACCGCAATGGTTAAAATGCCCATATCTCTTGCAATACGTGCAATAACAGGTGCTGCACCCGTACCGGTGCCACCACCCATACCTGCTGCAATAAATAAAAGGTCGGTTCCTTGTAATGCGGCAGAAATTGCGTCTTTAGATTCTTCAGCAGCGGCTTCGCCCACGCTTGGGTTACTACCTGCGCCAAGACCTTTCGTTAAAACGTCACCGATTTGCAAGTGATTATCCGTTTTAGAAAGCCTTAAAGCTTGTCTATCCGTATTTACAGCGATAAATTCAGCTGACGTAATGTTTGATTCTATCATGCTGTTGATGGCATTACAACCGCCACCGCCTACACCCATTACTCTGATTACCGCCTGACCGGTAACGTAACTATCTTGACCGTACATTATTTTTCCTCCAAAAATGTGTTAATTAAGAATTTTTTGCGCCTAAATTATATAAAGTTGCGCTTGTTTGTATTACTGTTCTAACGCCAAATCTAATAAAGAAAGGGACGCTGAACGGATAGGTTCATCTAAAAGTGGAACGTTTGGTGCAATTACTTCTACAACACAACCAAGTCTATTTGAAATGTGTTCTTTAGCACCGCGAATATAACTTATGCCACCGCCCGTTACCATTAGTGGAACGTAGTCGGGGATATTTATATTAGGACTTTCGGTAATTTCAGAAACAAAACCGCAAAGGGTATCTAAACAATACCTTATCGTATCAATAAGTTCATCAATGCTATAGTAAGCGCTACCGTCTAGCGATATAACGTCCATAGCACCACGACCCGTTTTTCTGCTTAAGTTAACTTTGCGCTTTAGTTTTTCCGCTTCTTCAAAGTCAATATCGTATTTTTCAGCAAGAGATGCGGTAAAATAGCCACCGCCAAAGTCGAACGATTTTTCGTAAATCAACCCGTCGCCACGGATAACTGAAAAGCTTGTGGTAATATAGCCAACGTCTAAAATAACGGCAATTCTATCACGCATTTCAGGGTCAACTAAATAAATCGCTTGAGCAAGAGAAGTTGAAACGAATTCTACGTTTTCTATGCCTGCTGATTTTAACACCGGCTTAACCGCTTGAATAAAATAGTTATCGCAAAGAACGAAAGATAAAATGCCTTTTAATATTTCACTTTCTTCGCCAACGGGGTTCATAAGTCTTCTTGCATCGTCAAGTTCGTAAACAACGGGCGAGCGATTAATAAGGGTATATTTTGCGCCCTGCATAACGAAAGATGCATCGTATAACTTGTCCAAATCTTCGTCGTCAATTTTCTTCTTTTTGGGGAAGGAAATTTGACTGTTTTTCACAACGACGTTAGTAAACGCGGCGGGAACGCCAACGAATACTACGGGAACTTCGCCATGGAAAGATTTTTTAATACTGTCGGCAGCGGAAAAAAGGGCTTTTTTAAGGCTTTCAATACCAAGGAAAGCACCTTCTGCAAAACCATCGTATTCAAAATAAGAATTACTTTTGATAACGAAAGTGCGGTTAATTCCCCTTTCACCCGTTAACGCCGTTACCCTAGATGAGCCAACGTCTATTACGGCAACTTGTTTCTTTTGCATAAAATCACCTTTATTTTTTTGTTACGGCAACGTCTATAAGCCCAGAATCTTTCAAAATATAAACTTTTACGTTGCAGTCCGCTTTAACAAAATCACTTTGAGAGTCGTAAACGACTAGTGCGGTTTTTATTTGAAGAACACCGCGGTCTATTGCGTTAATAACTTTAAGAGAGCCACCGGAATACATATCGAAATCCGCCCCTCTATCCATACGAGAACCCGTATTAACGGTAACGCGACTTACCCTATCGTATAAATCGATAGACCTTGCCATTTCTAGCACGCAGTTAAACAATTTGTCGTCAACCGTTTTAAGATAGTTACCAACCGTTGCGTTAACGATAGATTCTTCGCCGATATAACTGTGGAAATCAAGTTCGATAATATCGCGAGAAGACGCACCGTCAAAATCAATTAGAGCAACCTTATTTAATATAAAACCCGATTCGTCTAAAAGATAAACGCTATCTCCGTGTTCTAAGTAAAAAACTTCTTTTCTTTCTTCTACTTTAATTTGCAACACGTTAGGATATTTCTTTTCAACTGAAGTTACCTTAAAATAGGGGTTATCTTCTACAACTGAATATACTTTATCCGTTTTGAAAAATAAAATGTTTTCGCCAACGTAGTTATCTAGTTTAGTTTGAATAGCGGAAGTATCTGTGTTATCCGCAACGGTATAAGATACGCTTACTTTATTGATGGAAAAAAGAAAGTAGCACGAAAAAAGCGCGCATATTAAAAATGCAACGACTATTAACGCAACAAACGCTTTCTTTGCCTTCATAAGTAATTTATCCTATCCTTAAAATTTTTATTTTCGTTTTATATCTGCACCGAGTCCGCGCAACTTTTCATCCATTTTATAATAACCACGGTCAATATGAAAAACTTCGTTTACCGTGGTTTTACCACGAGCTGATAGCCCCGCCAAAACGAGTGCAGCACCACCGCGCAAATCACGAGCTTTAACACAAGCGCCGTGTAAATTTTTTACACCGTTAACGATTGCCGTGCGACCTTTAACCGTGATATCAGCACCCATCTTAATTAAATCTGCAACGTGGTTAAAACGCATTTCAAAAACGTTTTCAGAAATAACGGACGTACCGCTACAAATGGTTGCAAGTGCCATTGCAGGTGCTTGAAGGTCCGTTGGAAAAAATGGATACGGGCCCGTTTCAAAAGACATATTCTTTCTTGTGCCCGAACTTTTCACGTATATTATATCATCTTTTATACTTGTAATACAAGTATTATCGCAAATTTTATGTAGAATTAATGAAATATTTTCGGCATTTACCCCCCTAATTTCCACTTCTCCGCCACACATAGCGGTTGCAAGCAAGTAAGTGCCCGCTTCTATTCTATCGGGTATGGGTTTATAGTAAGTTCCGTGCAGTTTTTTTACGCCGTTTATTACTATATGTGAATTGTCCTTAAAGCGAATATTTGCACCCATTGTGTTTAGACAACATATAAGGTCAAACACTTCTGGCTCTTTCGCAGGATTATGTATTATCGTTTCACCTAGCCCCGTTGCAGATGCTAAAATAACGTTTTCAGTTGCACCAACAGATGGAAAATCTAAATACACGTCTTTGCCGTAAATTCTTTCCGCCGTGCAAATAATTTCATCGCCAAATTCAGTTACGGTTGCACCTAGAGTAGATAATGCGGAAAGGTGCATATCTATTGGTCTTATACCTATATCGCATCCGCCTGGGTAACATAATTTTGCCTTTTTTGCACGCGCGATAAGTGGACCAAGCAAAAAGACGGAAGACCTTAAAACACCCGTAAGTGATGACGGTGCCGAATAGCCGTTAAAACCGCTTGCGTTAACTATTAAATTTTCATTTTGAAATTTACATTTTACACCAAGATGTTCTAAAAGTTTAATCATATTTAGAACGTCGAAAATTCTTGGACAGTCTTTAATTACCACTTCTTCATCGGTTAAAACGGTAGCGGCAAGTATGGGCAAAACGGAATTTTTTGCACTTTCAATTTTAACAACACCGTTAAGCCGCCTGCCACCGCTAATTACGTATTTTTCCATAGATATCCCCTTTTTAGAAAAGTCAAAGATATATTATTTTATGGAAAGATAGCCTAAAAGGTGTCCTTTGCTTGTTTACTTATATTAAAAAGCACCCCCATTTCCGCCATAAAAATAATAATTGAAGTATTCCCGCTAGACACTAGTGGTAACGGCAAGCCCGTGGGCGGAATGCTACCCGTAACTACAAGAACGTTAACTATCGCTTGTATACCGAATATCATACTTATCCCCACCGCTAAAACGTAGCCGAAAACGTTATTCGATTTTGATGCTATTTTAAGTCCGCGGAAGATTATAAAACCAATTAGCGCAAAGAAAAATATCATACCGACAAAGCCTATTTCTTCGCCGATAACTGAAAGAATAAAATCAGATTCGGCAAAGGGTAAAAAGGCGTATTTTTGGCGCGAATTAAATAGCCCTACACCAAACCAACCGCCCGAACCTAGCGCATATAACGATTGAATAAGTTGATATCCTTCGCCTTTAGGGTTAGACCACGGGTTAAGAAATGCCGCTAGGCGCGAAAGTCTATACGGTTCTGCAAAAATTAAGCCTACCGCCCCTATTAACGCGGGTACAATTATTAATAAAAAACTTTTAATTTTAAGTCCTGATGCAAATAGTATCGTAAGCATAAGCGCGGCTACACACACCGTTATTGACATATTCGGCTCTAAAATAATAAGCAAACACGTTACACCGCCATATAATAAAATAGGCAAAATTCCTAAAAAAGATTTGGGTTTTTCGGGGTTTTTAGAAACATAGGTTGCGCAAAACAAAATAAGTGCGAATTTTGCAATTTCTGATGGTTGAATAGTAAACGCGCCAAGCCCTAGCCACCGCTTTGCACCATACATTTCTATCCCTAACCCTGGAACAAAAACTAGCCCTAATAACACAAGTGAAATTATTGCAAGCGGAATTGTTAATTTAATAAGTTTGTTATAGTCAAATATTGCAGCAGCTGTCATTGCCACGATACCGAGCATAATGCCGATTACTTGTTTTTTTACAAAGTAAAAAGCGTCGCCATAGGTTGCTAAGGCGGAATAATTGCTTGCCGAATATATAAAAACCGTTCCCACTATTGCGAGAACGGTTACCGCGATTACTAAAAAAATATCTCCCCTATTTTTACGCCCTTTACGTAACCGCTTATCGAATAAATTTATTTTTTGTTTCAACTTAAACTCTCCACTATTTGTTTGAAGGTCTCTCCCCGCTGTTCAAAATCGCTAAAACTATCAAAACTAGCACACGCGGGACTAAGTAGCACGGTATCGTTGGGCTCGGCAATCATGTGCGCTATTTCAACGGCGTTCTTAAAAGACGGCGTTAGCGTAATTTCCGTTATACCTTGTCTTGACGCCGAATCAAGCATGTTATAGCGCGATGCACCTGTTAGAACCACGCTTTTTACCCTACTTAACCTTATTTTTTGGAATAGCGAATCGTATTTTTCGCCTTTTTCACTACCGCCTAAAATTAAAATAGTCGGCGACTTCATTGAATCAATTGCGGTTATCGTTGACGCGGTGTTTGTCGCTTTAGAATCGTTTACGTACTTTACACCGTTTATTTCGGCAATAAATTCTAAACGATGTTTTACTCCCTTAAAATTTTGCAAGGCACTTTTAATAACTTCTGGTTTTACACCGTAAATAGAACAAACACCTATTGCAAAAAGAGAGTTATAAACGTTATGTATGCCACCGATAGATAGGTCTTGAACGTCAATAATCGCTTGATTTTTATAATAAAGCGTATCGCCATTTAAATATGCTCCGTCTACCCTTTCTTTAACGGACACCCAAACGATTTTTGCACGCGTATCACTTGAAAAACCTTTAACTATTTCATCATCGTAATTTAAGATAGCAAATTCACTTTCCTTAAGATTTTTCAACAACCTCTTTTTCAAAAATATATAGTTTTCCATAGTGTAATGACGCTCTAGGTGGTCGGGTGCGATATTTAGCACACACGCAACGTGCGGACAAAACGCGTTTATGCTTTCTAGTTGAAAACTAGATACTTCCGTAACTAGAAAAGCATCTTTTTGCATTTTATCTAATTCCGTAGTTAGCGGGCACCCAACGTTACCGACTAGAAAACTATTTTTCCCATCTTCTTTTAAAATAGCGTCTATAAGTGATACGGTGGTCGTTTTCCCGTTCGTTCCCGTAACGCCTATTATGGTGGGCGATAAATTAAGATAGCCGAACTCTAACTCTCCCACTATCCTTTTCCCAAGTTCTTTTGCCCTTACGGCAATTTTATAATTTATTGGTATTCCCGGACTTATCACTACAACGTCTATACTTGGCAAAATGCTCTCTACGGCGTCTATACTAACGAAAACTGCACCACGCGATACAAGTTCGTTTATGGAACTTGTAATTTTTTCCGTTTGCATTTCTTCGTATAAAAAACATTTGCCATAGTTTTTTAATATATAGTCGGCTACTGCGTAACCACTTTTACTTACGCCAAGCACTAAAAAACTTTGAGTTTTAACGTTCATTTTTCACCTCATACATAGAATATGATGGAAAGCACCCCTAATATGCCCGTTACAAGTGAATATAGATAGGAAATTTTGCACTCCGAAAGACCTTTTAGTTGCAAATGATGGTGAAACGGTGTCATTAAAAATACTCTTTTTTTCGTGCGTTTATAGTGCGCCACTTGGATTATTACCGATAAACTTGAAAAAACGAACGTAAAACCTATTATTGGAATATAAAACGCATTTAGAGAAAAGATACTTATTGCGCCGATAAACCCACCTAGCGCTAATGAACCACTATCCCCCATAAACACTTTGGCTTTTGATACGTTAAATATTAAGAAGGCTAAAATCCCACCTATCAACGCACAGCAAAGGGTGGTTAATCCACCGAATTCTTGTATAGGCAAGTAAAAATAGCCAAAAACTATAGTTTGAACGTAAATTAATAGCGTAATTACCGTTAAGTATACGGCACTTGTACTCCCCGCTAAGCCGTCTAAACCATCGGTTAGATTGACGCTGTTTGTGGTTGCTATAAAAATAAGCGCAACAAAAATTATCGTAAACCAACCTAAATCAATAGTTTTCGTTGAAAATGGCAAGAAAAACACGGTTAGTCCGTTATAATATGCAAAAAAACCCGCTACTAACGCTATAGAAGTTTGAAATAATATCTTTTGATATGCTTTTAGTCCTTCGTTTTTCTTAAATTTTATTTTAATAAAATCATCTAAAAAACCGACTAGCATAAAGACAAGCCCTATCGCTATTGAAACGGTTGATAATCTGCTTTTCAATCCGCCGAAAATTAAAAAAATTACACAAGACGATATAATAAAAAACAGTCCGCCCATAGTTGGCGTACCGCTTTTATCTTTATGAGTTTCAACGTATTTTAAAATTGGCTGTCCTATTTTTAATTTTTTTAGAAGTGGAATAGTTATTGCCCCACTAATTAACGATAATGAAAACGCTAATAGGGTTACAATTAGGCAAGTTTTAAGCATTTTTATGCTCCAATATGTTTTTTAGCGTATCTTTATCATTATAAAGTCGTTTTATACCCAAAGTTTCGGTATATCTTTCCGCCCCTTTACCCGCAAGCAAGATAATATCTCCCTTTTTTGCAAGGTTTACGGCGTATTTTATGGCTTCTTCACGCTCTTGAATAAGTATATAATTTGAACGTGCTTTAAGAACACCCTTTTCTATATCACACATTATATCAAATGGGTCTTCAAAACGCGGATTATCGCTTGTAACGATTGTAAAATCTGCGTATTTACCACTTATTTCGCCCATAATTTTACGCTTTTTCTTGTCGCGATTTCCACCACAACCGAATAAACAAATTAACCTGTTTTTTGCGAGCGGTTTTAACACTTTAAGCACCTTTTCTAACCCGTCGGGCGTGTGGGCGTAGTCTATAATTACCGAATAGTCTTTATCGTATGCGGTTTCTAATCTCCCGGGTATACTATCAACTTGAAAAAGGGCGTTTTTAACCTTACCAACGGGCACGCCCGCTAAAGCGCACGCCGTTGCAGATGCTAAAGCGTTGCTAACGTTAAATTTACCAAGTAAATTAAGTTTTATATCGTAAATACAGTCGAAAAGGTTAATTATAAACTTCGTTCCCATTTTATTTAGCATCACGTCTATAGCAAAAACGTCGGCGGGGTTGTCTATGCCGTAAGTAATTGCTTTAGGCACGATTTCTGAAATTTTTCTGCCCGTTTTGTCATCAGCGTTGGTTACTACAAAATTAAAATTATTGTTTTTGAAAAACTCTAATTTTACTTCTTCATAGCTAGTCATATCCTTAAAAAAGTCTAAATGGTCTTGTGAAAAATTGGTAAATATAGCACCGAAAAACTTTATTCCGCACGTCTTTTTATAATAGATTGCGTGGGCAGATACTTCCATAACTACGTATTTAACACCCTTGTTAACCATATCGGCAAAAATTTTATGCAAATCTAAAGGGTCGGGCGTTGTAAGGGTTTGTTCTAGTTCTACCCCCTTATAATAAGTGCCTAAAGTACCTATTAATCCACAATTTTGACCTGAAAAATTTAAAATATCATAGACCAATTTTGCCGTAGTGGTTTTTCCGTTAGTTCCAACTACACCTATAACGCGCAATTTTTTTGACGGGAAATCGTAAAATGCGCTAGCAAGTAAACTTAACGCCACGCGACAATCTTTTACTATAATTTGGGGAATTGAAACATCAAGTTTTCTTTCGCAAATTATTGCCGATGCGCCGTAGCTTTGTGCTTGATTTGCGTAATCGTGCCCGTCTTTATCGCCACCTTTTAGGCAAATAAATAGACTATCTTTAGTAACGCAATTACTGTCAATTTTTATATCCTTTACGTTACAATCTATATTACCGAAAACGTCAATGATTTCAAGGCTTTTTATAAGATTTACTAGTTTCATAATTCCCCCGATAAATTAAAGTTGAGCTGGTATATTTTTTAAGTTTATTATCCCTTCAAAAACGTTTTTAGCGTAAGGTGCGGCAACCGTACTACCGTAATATTGTCCAACAGGTTCGTCTATAATAACAAGCGCCAAGTATTTTGGATTATTCGCAGGAAAATATCCCACGAAAGAAGATACGTATTTACCTTGCGCAATCACTCCGTTATAGTACTTTTGTGCCGTTCCCGTTTTGCCCGCTACTCTATAACCTTCTATATACGCTTGCTTTCCAGAACCTTCTGCAACAACGCTTTCTAACATTTGATTAATTATAGAAGATGCCTTTTCACTTATTACCTTGTTTTTAAGCGTTGGCTCTATTTTTTCCGCAATTAAACCTTCTTCCGTGTAAATTTCACTAACTAAATATGGCGTAAAATAATTGCCACCGTTTATTGCAGATGACGTTGCAGCCGCAAGTTGAAGTGCCGTTACCGCGATAGTTTGACCAAAGGCTATACGCGCTAAATCTACGTTTTGCACCGCGCTTTGTGGCAACACCATACCTTGAGCTTCGCCACCAAAATCTACCCCCGTAACACTTCCGTAATTAAACGCGCGGATATATTTATACATAGTTTCTTTGCCAAGCGACATTGCGATATCCACAAAAATAGGGTTACAGCTGTTATTTAACGCACCTGCTAAGGTTAAATTAGCGTGTTTTCCGTTTTTATGGTCGCTCCAACACTTTACCCTTTGCCCGTCAATATATCTATAGCGTGCTGAAGAATATACGTGTTCTATAGAATATGCCCGAGGATTACCTTGTAGATACTCTTCAACGTTAGCGGCACTTGTCAACACCTTAAAGGTTGAGCCCGGTTCGTAAACGTCGCAAATAATATTATTTCTACTTAAAGAATTTAATAAACTTAAATCGTCACGCGGAATATCGTTTAAGTTATAATCAGGTTTAATGCTTAAAGCACGAATTGCCCCTGTTTGCGGGTCTAAAACAATCATTTGTGCCGACTTTGCCTTGTGAATTTCATAGGCTTCTGCCATAGCCGTATCGCAAAGTTGTTGAATATCGTAATCAATGGTCAGTTTAAGATTAAACCCGTTAGTTGCAGGGATATAACTTGCTGAGCCGTTTTCAATTTCCTTACCAACGATATCCGTTTCGTATAAAATTTCACCGTTTTGTCCTGCAAGGTATTTATCGTAGTATAATTCCACCCCCGACTGACCTTTTCCATCAGTTGATGTAAAGCCCAAAACGGTAGATAACAACTGATTATACGGGTACACCCTAGAATTGTCACGCGAATAGTAAACACCGTCAAATCCGTGCTCTAAAAGGGCATCTATTTTGTCTTTTTCAACTTGTTTTTTAACGGTTACTTCGCTAGAAACAGTCTTCGTTAACCTATCGTAAACGTAGGTTTTATCCATCTCTAACGTTTTAGATAATACACTTGATAATGTTTCAAAATCTTTTACGGCACTTTTCCTTACGAACACCGTATAAGTATCTAAGTTGTCGGCAAGAACAACACCGTTAACGTCAACAATTTTTCCACGGTTTGCCACTACGGGTATTTCACGCGTCCATTGGTCTATCGCTTTTGTTTGCAAATCTTTACCCCAAATTACTTGAACGTAAAAAAGTCTGCCAAAAACAAACAAAAATAAAAAGGTTATTGCAAGAACTATTGCAAATAACCTCTTTCGTAAAATTGTTATTGAGAATTCGTTTTTTATACCGCTTTTACCACCTGTTTTAGTATAATACAAGTTATTCAAGCGGGAATATATTTATTACCTAATATTTTTTATTATTTAATCATACCTAATTCGTTTTCAGCGATATCACCAATACGGTCAGGGTCAGCAAGCGCTTCGTTTTCTTGAACTAGTTGTTCGTAATTTGCGGTTGCATCGTTTAAGCGTGATTCAGCGTTTGCCTTGCTTGAGTTTAAGCCGTTCAAAACGCCGGTATTGATGAT
Organism: Clostridia bacterium; assembly: GCA_017465145.1. Classification (GTDB taxonomy): domain Bacteria; phylum Bacillota; class Clostridia; order Christensenellales; family Borkfalkiaceae; genus UBA1259. Next base: position 242,810 of record JAFTWU010000017.1, read on the forward strand.
TACGAGCGCCATAACTACCGTTAAAATTAAGGAATATAAAACGATAGCAAGTTTGCCCTTGCCCGTAACGTGCTTGGTTGCTACAACTTCGTCAGCGCGCATTTCGTTGTGAATTTCATCAGCACCGATACTGCCGAATTGCATGGTAGTAGAAGTAGGTCTAATGTCTTCGTCGCTTGATGCGTTAACCGTTTGAACGGGTGCAACAGCGGGAGCACTATCTAAAACTTGTTCAGAATATCTATCATAGCCTAGTAATTGATTAAGGCTTTCTCTCATTCTTTCTTCGGTATTGTCTTTTTGAATTTCTTCGGTTGGAACTGTCGTTAAATAATCGTCGTAATCAACCGAAACCGTTCTTTCAAGCAAATCAACACCTGCAGATGAACTGTTGCGTTCATAAGTTAAACTTCTGCTATCGTTTGAGCGTCTGGTAGTAACCATATATTCTCCTTATCATCAATAAACGTAATGTTATATTTTTTCCGCTACGCGGAGTTTTGCACTTTTTGACCTTGAATTAATTTCAAGTTCCTCTTCACTTGCCGTTATGGGATGCTTTGTGATAATTTCTATCTCTTTTTTCTTACCGCATACGCAAATTGGTAAGCTTTTATCGCAAATACAGTCCGTTTCAAGCTCTTTGAAGGCTTTTTTTACTATCCTATCTTCTAGTGAATGAAAGGATATAATCGCAAGTCTTCCACCCTTTTTCAAGCCCCTTGCCATGCTTATTATCGTATCGTATAAGCCGTCAAGTTCGCCGTTAACTTCAATTCTTAACGCCTGAAAGGTTCTTTTTGCGGGGTGCCCGTCTTTTTTGAACTTTGCAGGAATACTTTTTTCAATTATTTCGTTAAGTTGACCGATTTTTTCTATTCTTACAGTTTTTCTCGTTTCACAAATCTTTTTTGCGATAGAGCCAGCAAAACGTTCTTCGCCGTATTCACTTAAAATTTGTTTTAACTGTAATTCGCTATATTCGTTAACTATTCTTTCAGCGGTTAGCGGGTTTGTGTTGTCCATACGCATGTCCAACTTTTCATCGTTAGACATATAAGAAAACCCTCTACTTCTGTCGTCAAGTTGAAAACTTGAAACGCCTAAGTCTAATAATATTCCGTCGAAACCTTCAATATTTAAATTTTCTTTAATTTCGGCAAAATTTTTGAAGTTACTTTTAACGATTGTAAATCTTCCGCTAAAATCTTTTAGCCTGTCCGTTGCTCTCTCTATAGCGTAATCGTCTAAATCGGTAGCAACTAATTTTCCGTTTGGTGAAGTTCTTTTTAATATTTCGCTAGAATGACCTGCTCCGCCAAGCGTACCGTCAAAATATATTCCACCTTGTTTTAACTGTAACCCGTCCATACATTCGTTTAGCATAACGGGTATGTGCTTAAACTGTGGCATAATTACTTGTTTATTGTGTAAAGGTCTGCTAAACTACTAAAATCAACGTCTGAAACGTAAGATTCCCAAGCTTCCTTGCCCCAAATTTCAATACAATTGGGACCTTTGAAAACTAAAATGCTCTTATCAATTTTTGCAGCCTTTCTTAAATGTGCAGGGAGTAATATTCTGCCCTGATTATCTTCTTCTGCTTGCCAAGTGCTGTGTATAATGTAACGCGCTACTTGAAGTTTTGCATTGTCAAAGGGGTTTACGTTAGATAAAAAGGCGTTAACCTTTTCCATCTGCTCTTCGGTATACACGCAAAGACAACCGCCGGTGCCTATCGTGATGAAATAACTTTCGCCAAGTTCTTCACGTAGTTTTGCCGGAATGCGCATTCTGTTTTTAGCATCTAATTGATGAGAATAAGTCCTATCCGCCATCTGCGTATAATACCCCCTTTTTAAATTACATGGGTATTGTAACACATATTTTGACCACCGTCAACCACTTTTTGCAATTTTTTTATATTTTTTTATAAATAAAAACCACTTTTACCCTAAAAAGCACTCTAAAAATACTTTTCGGTTGATTTTTGCCCCGCTACCAACGAACTCAATTCGTTTTAAATCGCTTAAATTAGGTATGTTTTTGGCTATTTTTTGGTCAAAAAGCCCTTTTTTTACCATTTTTACCGTATTATTAATTCCGCAAGACAACTTTGTGGGTAAAAAGTGGTCAAAAATAAATTTTTTTGCAAAATTATAGTGTGTGCACCCTAAAATCACCCGATAAAAGCGGTCAAATGGATATTCTTTACAAAAAATTTTTTGGCAAAACTCTTTATTAAATACATTATTAATATAGTCGAAACGTTTACGGTAGTTTATGGTGGTTAAATTAAAAATTCCGTCTTCAATATCGCGCGCTAACTCTTTTAAGCCCGCCATAACTAAATTATTCTTTACGGCAAGCGTGCCTTCTTGCATATCTTCTGTTTTAGCCCCAAGGGATTTTGCTAGACCTTCAACCGTTTTTACCGTTGCCAATAAAAGAGTTGGCTTTCTTTCAATTATCGCGCTTTCAACGGGTGGAAAAACGGCGTATACGGGTACGGATACTATTCCCTGCAATTTTGTTCTAACGCTAACCGACAAAGTGTTACAAGCAAGAACGTAAGCTTTTATTGAATAATCTTTTAAGTTTTCTATTATGCTAAAAGTTAACTCTTCTAGTTCGCGCGTAGTTTTATTGCCGTAAGGGGCGTTATGATTATCGCCATAATATAGAAAGTGTTCGTTAGGAAGTTCATTAACAAGTGCATTTAACACGTTTAACCCACCTATTCCGCTGTCGATTAAAGCAATTCTTGGATTGTTCATACCAAATTTTATGAAAAAGATTTGAAAAAAAGAAAGAATTGCCGTAAAAAATTAAAATGTAGTAAAAATGTAGTTGCTTTTTGTATTTTTTTGTGATAAAATAATCACCGATATTGAAAAAAAGCATTCAAGGAGAGCATTGAACATGCCTAACATTAAATCAGCAAAGAAAAGAGTTTTAGTTAACGACAAGAAGACCGAACAAAATAAAGCTATCCGTTCAGCAGTTAAAACCGCTATGAAAAAGGTTGACGCTTTAATTAAAGAAAACAAATTAGATGAAGCAAAAGTTGCACTTTCTGCTGCATTTGCTGCTATTGATAGCGCTGCATCTAAAAACATTATTCACGCTAACAACGCTGCAAACAAAAAGTCTAAACTCGCTAAGAAGGTAGACGCTGCTGCTAAAGCTGAATAATTTAAGCGTTAATTAAGTTATATTTTTTTGTAAATGAAAAGACTTCACTTTGATAGTGAAGTCTTTTTTGTGTTTTTATTGTATTTTTATTATTCCTTTCGCCCGTTTATTCTTTAGGTTTTTTTGAAAATTTCAACTTAAACCAAGTTTCAATATTTTTCCAATATTTTATAACAAATATAAGTGCAACACCTAGTACTATAAATAAAATTGACTGCCATTGTGAAGGTTGCAAACCTAAAACGACTGCGCCACGAGCGTCAGCACGGAAGAATTCTATAAATATTCTCCAAACGCCGTAACATATTAAATAAAGTGGCATAATGTATTTATTGTTCTTTTTCAATAGTAAAATTGACAAAACGATAAAGGTTGCAAATAAAAATGCAGATTCGTATAAAGGAATTGCCGTAAAATAGCCGTGCCAAGTGGTTACGCCCGTGGTAACGTTATAGGTGCTACGCGGAATAGTGCCAAACGTATATTCCCAACCAACGAAAGTTCCGTGACAACAACCTGCAAATGCGCAACCTATTCTACCAAAGCCGTGCGCTACTAGAATACATAAGGGTGCAACGTTTAATAATTTACTAAAATGTTCTATATGCAAATACTTTTCTTTACCCTTAAAATATAGCGCGCCAAAGCCAAAATATACCGCCAAAAAGCAAATTGCACCGCCTATTAAACCGCCCATAACGGTCAAACCAGCATTATAAAAATCAAAAATACCCGTTTCTAGATATTCATAGAACGCTTGGTAAAGTTGTGCAAACAAAAAGCCCGTTGCAATACCAACGATAGCAGCAACGAAAGAAAAATCTTGCACCTTGTTTGGCATACCGATTTTTTTAGTATATAAAAAGAAAACTAAAAGGCATACTAAAATACCCACGCCTATGCATAGACCGTAAGCAAAAACGCCTTTTCCAAAAATTGTAAATAAAGGGTCTGGATACATATCAATCTCCTATTAACTATTAAATTATATAACGCGCGCGTAAAATTGTCAACGATAATGTTTTTTATGTTTGATTTTATTTGCAATTAGATATTTAAAAGTGTATAATAATTAAGTAATTTTTAGCAGATTTTTGCGAATATATTTTATCTATATATTGCTTGGAGACGTATCGAAGAGGTCATAACGAGAACGACTCGAAATCGTTTTGCCGATGATGAATCGGCACATGGGTTCGAATCCCATCGTCTCCGCCAACGTGAAAAGGGCACCTTTTGGTGCCCTTTTTGTGTTGTTGATGATGGTAAATGAGAACCCATCGGTTCGCCCGCCTTTGACATTGCCGA
>JAFTWU010000018.1 GCA_017465145.1 Clostridia bacterium
CGGGCTCATAACCCGAAGGTCGTGAGGTTCAAATCCCACTCCCGCAACCAAATAGGGCATTTTTAGGCTAAAAAGGCTTGAAAATGCCCTTTTTTTATTTTAAATTTTCGCTGATTTAGGTAAAAAGTTTAAGTTTTTGGGGAACTTTTGGGGAACTCGGTAAGCCATTTGTTTAATTTTTCCGCTTCTTTTAGCAAGTATTCGTCGGTTAACTCGGTATAAGTGCCGTCTAACGCTCCAAGTGAGTGCCCCATAAAGTGCTTGCGCGCATGGTCGGAAACGCCGAACTCTTTGCAGCGGGTGTTAAAAGTTTTACGCAAGTCTTTCAACGTGTGATTTGGCAGTATCTTTTTTAGGAAATCGCGCAAATACTTTTCCGTTGGTAATTTGCCTATGCCGTCAATTAAAATCGGTTTAAGCGCATCAATAACGGGAATACGCTTATATTCTACTTTTTTGTTTTTACGCTTACTGTTTTCAGCGATTATAAAAGGTGGCTTATAGTCAACAATTTTGTAGTATTCGTTAGGACGCAAACCGCAAAATAACGCTATTGCTATGGCTTTTCGGTATTTTTCGGGGTGCGCTGGGTTGATTAGTTCGGCGTATAAAATAGAATCTTCTTCCTTGGTTAGCGCCACGCCTGATTGCTTTTCGTGTTTTATGTGCAAAATCGTATCAAGCGGGTTTTTATCTATAATTGAGTGATTTATAGCGCACTTAAATGTAACGTTAAGCAAAGAATAAACTTCGTCAGCGGTTTTTCCTAACCCTTTCTTTTTAATTGAATCTATCAATTTTTTGCAGTCTGCCGGCGTTATCTTTAACAAGGGGCGTTCCTTAAAAGCGGGGTAAATATAATTCTTATAACGGCTCAAATCATTATAAAAGGTTTTTTCTGCAACAAGTTCTTTGCGAAAGTTCTCAAAATAAAACATAGCAAACGCGTTAAAGGTTTTCGGGATAATTACTTCGCCGATATTCTCGTTCGGTTTTGCTATTTTTAATTTTTTTATAAAGTTTTCCTTTGCAAGTTCGACGGTGACGCCGCTTGCTGAAATATCGTAGCCATCGCGGCGTAAACGAATTTCATATCCTTTTTTGTTTGAGTGTTGTCGTATTCGGCAACGCTTTTTTTCTATTATCAGTAATTTTCTTATGTGTTTAGGCATTGTGTTTATCTCCTTTTCGGTAAATTCGACAACGCCATTTTCTTGCACGTTGGGTTTGATTTTTTCAACCGGGAACGGAATAATGTTTCCGTGTGAAGAAACAACCCTAAACAGTTTTTTGCGCTCGTAGTCTTCCGTAAGCATTAAAGATATTGCTTGCGTAAGGTTATCGGTTGCATTTTTCAGTAATTCGATAATTTCGTGTTTTTTTCCATAGATTTCTCCTTATGTATTTTTATGCCCGCTTATTTGCATTTTGCGGTTGAGCAACTAATTTTTCGACCATATCAAGTATGTAATCTTGCATAGGTGGAATTAACCCGTTAAACGCGTCTAAAAGGCGCGTTTCTTTTTCGCTTAAAGACTTTGCTGTGCTTTCGGGTTTTAAGCCGTCATTTGTGTATGACTGCGCAGAATTAAGTCCAAGTGCCTTTTCTATGGCTTGCATAGTGTCAATTCGCGGGTGTGAAGTATAGCCCGCAAAAATCTTTCTAATTGTCTGCAAGGGGATATTTGCCATTTGCGACAAGTCTTTTTGCGTAATTCCCCTAACTTTCATAAAAGTTTTGATTTCTGAAATATCCATAATTCCATTTTTCTCCGTCGTTTTTCCCCATTATATAAAAAAAGTTCAAAAAAGTAAATTTTTTTCGGTCAAAATGATTGACAATTCCAAAAAAGATATTTATAATAAGTCTTGAAAATACCCAAAAGGATATTTTTCAAATCAAAAACCACAAGGACGGTAAACAAAATGAAATTATCAGAGTGCAACCAAAGGCAGAAAAAAGCGTTTAAGAATATCAAATACGCTGCAAACGATTTAATCGGCGGGCTTGAAAACACCTTGCTCGATTATCCCGAAGACCACGAGTATCACATAAGCGCAAAGAACTTGTTAAACAATCACGAGCTACTTGTTCAAAGGCTTTATGAAAACGCAACTTCGGCTTATTACGAAGAAGGCTTTTGCGGGTTCGGTAAAGCGTATCAAAGTTATATCCGCGATATAAATTTCTGCGGTAAAGAGTGGCTTATGGAACGTTGCGAAGCGCGCGTTAAAAAGTGTGGTTATTAAGGGGGTAAATATGAAACGTTTACACGGAATTTATGAAACA
>JAFTWU010000019.1 GCA_017465145.1 Clostridia bacterium
AGAAGGCAGTCAGTACGCTTGCTATAACCATTATACCATACAAGTCCCCGTAACTGGTACAAACGGAAGTATTGCTGCAAAAGTAGTTTCCGCAAAAGTTATCTAAAACTTAAATACAATAAAAAAACTCAGGCAAGTCGCCTGACTTTTTTGTTTGCTTTGGAATAATTCTTTTAATCGGATTTTTTGATACCGCTGATTTTTCCGTCGGTGAGCTCAAAGGTAAAGTAGTCTACCAAGTAGCAGTTTTCTTTTTTGTGGTAGATAAGTCCTATTTCGTTTGGAGAGCGAAAGGACGGTGGTGGCATAACGCCTATATACTCGCCTAAAAACCCCGAAAGGCTGTCAGCGTTATCAAGGACCGCTCCGCAAAGGTAGGGGTCAAATTCCCCTTTTAGCATAAATTCTTCTAAAAAAGCGTAGGGTAATACTTGTTTTGGCAGTTCGGTAGCATTAAAGTTCTCTGTTCGGGTTAGCGTACGTTTTTCTTCTTTTAGTTCACAATCTTCGTACTTCCATTTAATAGTAAGGCGGTGTTTTGCAATGTCTAAATAGTTTTCGGTAGTTGAAAAGCCGTCTTCAAAAGAAAACTCGTCTACTAATCCGAAGAAAACTTTTTTAATTTTGTTTTGGATGTCGTATACGGCAAGCAAAGTTTTATTACCGCTAAACGAAACGGCTACCAAATTTTTATTAAATTCAGGTCGGTAAAAATGGGCAGTATCGCAATCGGTAGGTATCGGCTCGGCAAGAAAATCAGTCTGCGTTTCGAGTGAGATTTTTATGCCGTTTTCATTAAATACGGTGACGAGTAGGTCGTTATATTTTTCCTGACCTATAACTTTAAAATCTCCGCCCGTATACGATTTTGTAAACTTAATAAGGTAACCGCCTTTAAGGTCGGTAATTGAAACGTAAGGTGGCGGAAAGTTAAGAAAGTTTTCATCAAGTAAAAAGTTTATAGTTGGCTCGGCACAGTTTAAGGGGCAAATTTCAATAAAGTCTGAACTTTGATTTGAGCTTATATTCTTTACCGAAAGTCCTATTAAACCGAGATAAACGCCGTTGACCTTTATTGCGCAAGGATATTCTGCGGAAAAATAATAAAACATATCAAAATATACTATGTATAATTTTATTTTATTATGTCAATAAACTTACCGACTAAATTAAAGGTAGGTTAACATGGAAAAAATTTATGGTGTTAAAGAAAGTGATATCGTAGGGCTTATAGAATTTATAAAGGATAAAGGCAACAAACCGTTATCGCAAGTTTTTGAAAGCTATGCGATAAAGAGCAAAAAAGCCAAAGGCACGGTTAGAAATTTATATTACGCCATTGCCAAATTAAGCAATAAAGACCAAGAGTTTTGCGATAAGTATTTAAACGGCAAAGCCCTGCACGTAGAGAGCATTGTAGAGTTTGAAAAGACTGACGAGACCGAGCTAATAAAAAAGGTGCTTTTGGGCAAAAAAGAAGGGCGTTCGGTTAGGAGCGTTATTATGGAAATGGCAAACGGGGACGGCAAGCTTGCGTTAAGGTATCAAAACAAGTATAGAAACGCAGTTAAATTTAGACCCAAGCTCGTTTCTCAAATTATTGCCGAAATTAAAGGTGACGAGCAACTTTTATGTGGGCAAGGTCTAAATTCTAACAGGGCGTGTACGGTAAAAAATATTGCCGTAGAAAATATTCTTGCTAAAATAAGGGGCGAATTAGAATCCATAATATTCAAAGCGACTTATAAAACGAGTAAAGAAAACGAGTTTTTGAAAGCTCGCGTAGTTTCTTTGGAAAAAGAAAACGCGCAACTTAATAAGCTTTTATACGGCGAAAATCGTTCGAAAACTGCGCTTAAAATTTTGCACCACACGGACGGCAAAAGTTTGATGAATTAAATAGTTAATAAAATATCTTGATTTTTTAATTGCAAAGTTGTATAATGAGTCCATATATACTTTTATTTTTTATAAGTAAGGAAAAAAGATATGGATTTATTTAAGAAATGTGAACATCTCGCTAACGTAGAACTTGCAAAGTCAAAGGGAGTATATCCCTATTTCCATCAGCTTAACTCTAAACAAGGTCCGGAAGTTGTTATGGAAGGCAAAGATATGATAATGATAG
>JAFTWU010000020.1 GCA_017465145.1 Clostridia bacterium
CCGGTATATTTTTTTACGACGTGAGCAACGAGGCGCATATTGTGATTTATAAGCTTTTCTTTGGCAGACATATCCCCGTCTTTCATCAAACGCAAACACTCTTTTTCTTCTTCAACCGATAACGGCTTAGGAAACGAACTACCACTTAAAACGCTTCCCGCAAAAAAAGTTAGCTTGCCAAGTATAAACAATAAACCTTCTAAAAACATAGAATATCTCCTTTTCGTTTATATCAATAATCTATGTACAAAAAGAAGATGCAATACTAAAAAGCAAGTCCTAATTTAAATTGCTGTCACTAACCTATTGACTGTAAAGATTTATATTATATAATGAACGTAGCGTTTGGAAAAACATCATAAAGGGGGTATTATCATAAACAGCTTATATTATAAAATATATAATTTTAACGGTTTTTACCGCAGGCTTTCCTTATTTAGTGCAGGGACTAAAACGGATGAGTGATTTATTACCCCCAAGAAGGGTAAAATGAATTACGTTTATTTAAGAGTTTTTATTGAAAATTACAGTCTTCCCACGCGTATTATTTCTTCTATCGTATCAGTACTTAATTTGTTGTACGACAAGTTTTGTGCGGATAAATTGCCCGCAACGGTAAGGAACTTTCTTCCTTTTTTATTGTCAACGATTTTGTACTACACATACGATATGATTTTCGTGCTACACGGCTTTACGTTTTCCGCGGGAACATTTTCCGCCGGAGTTTTAAGTGGTTCTATTTCGGTCATAATAACCGCTTCCGTTTATAAACTAAAAAACGGTAAACCTATCAGCGCAAACGCCGAAATTTTATTGATAGAAAATCTCTTGTCAAACTACGTTAAAGCAGATTTAATTAGCTATACGGCAAGTACTATAAAGAGTATTTTAGACGGCGAAAACGAAGATAAAGAACAACAAATTTTTGATACGGTGCTAAAAAATAGCGACACGGAAATAAATTCCGTTGAACTTAAAGTAATGGTAGCATTAATAATTAAAGCAGTAATGGCTGTAAAAACAAAATAACCAAAAAGCCACGGCACAAACCGTGGCTTTTCTTTTAGAATTTATTTAGCCCATTAATACTTCTGATATAATATCAAGAACTTTTTGGTAGCATCCACCACAACCGGTAGAACAATGGGTAACGTTTTGAACGTCCTTAAAAACTTCCATAACGTCTTCCATTTTGTTGTGATTGTGGAGCGCATCCGCAATATCTGAATAACTTACTTGCATACAGTTGCATACTATATAATTTTCTTTCATAACGTTCTCCTTCGTGTCTTATTATATTGTTATTGTAACATAAAAAGTACAATCTTTCAATACGTTTTTAAAAATAATTTGCGTTATTTTTTAATTGGCAATAAAATTCTCGTTTGTTTTTTGTATTCGGCAAAACCTTCTTTTTTAGCTTGTCGCTTATCTGCCATAGGAATACTCACCACTAAGAACATTAAAGTGTTTACGAGCGCGCCAATCGATAAATACCATAAGCTTGGGAAAACGCAAACAAATGACAGAGCCACGCCCCACCACATAATAATTTCGCCTAAATAGTTAGGGTGACGAGAATACTTCCAAAGCCCGTTTCTAATAAACGGAGTTGCTTTGTTTTTCCTATATTTATGCATTTGGCAGTCGGAAACGCCTTGCAAAACGACTGCCAAAATAGATACGGCAAAGAAAATATAACTTCCTACGTTTACTTGTACGTTAGAAAAGAACGCAAAAAGTACGGGTAGCATACAGCCATATACGACTAAGGTCGGGAATAAATGTATACCGAACAAGTTTACAAGCGGATAAAAAGCGCCCGTATTTCTTTTTAGCATTTTATAACGCCAATCTTGATGATTGAGATTTTTAAATGTATATGCCCAGTTTGCAGTTAGCCTTAACCCCCAAAAGCAAATTGCAATTAGATATAAAAGCCTTAAATTATTTAAGCCGTTAGTTACTGCAAACGCTACCACTAAGACTATTGGCAAAACACTCCAATACGGGTCGTAAACAGACGCATTTTCAAAAACCACGCTAAAAACGAATACTACCACGGTAGCCAAAACGTCTGCAATCAAAATTTTAAGCCAAAACTCATAAGGTAAAATCTTATAAAATATCAAGCCTGATATTGTTGCTATCGCATAAACGAGAAAGATAGCTATAAAACTTAAACCTCTACTTCTTTTTATTTCCACTTTTTTATCCTAATGTATGAACAATATATATACATATTTTAGCACTTTAAAATGCTTCCGTCAACGTTTACTATCAAAAAAGCAAGGATTTACCTTGCTTTTTTATAATAAATTTAGTTTTTATTGTTTATTTTTCGGCTC
>JAFTWU010000011.1 GCA_017465145.1 Clostridia bacterium
ACCTTCTCATAATAACAGAAATATTCATTACGGTAGGTGTTTTTGCGAGCGTTAAATTTTCTTAAATAGTAAAATATAGGTACTACTAATTTAAGGAGGTTTAACGAAAATGTTAGACGAATTTGAAAAACATTTACGACGGGGCAACCTGTCAAACAACACCATTTCGGCTTATCTTTTGACTATACGAATGTATAATCAACTGTCGGGCGAAATAACCAAGCAAAACCTTTTAGCGTTCAAAGGCTACCTAATGGAAACTTACAAACCTAAAACGGTCAACTTACGAATTCAAGCAATCAATAAATACCTTGAATTTATCAAGAAAGAAAAGCTACGCCTATCTCCCGTAAAAATTCAACAAAAGAACTTTTTAGAAAACGTTATTAGTGATGCCGATTATAAATTCTTGAAGAACAGCTTAAAGAAAGACGGGAATTGGGAGTGGTATTTCGTTGTTCGCTATTTAGCAGCAACGGGAGCGCGTGTAAGCGAACTAATACAAATCAAAGTAGAACACGTTTTTAAGGGATATTTCGATTTGTATTCAAAGGGCGGAAAACTACGTAGACTTTACATACCTGTCAAGTTAAAGAAAGAAACGGAAATATGGCTACAAGAAAAAGTTATCACAAGCGGATACCTTTTTTTGAACCGTTTTGGGGAAAGAATTACGGTACGTGGAATCTCGCAACAATTAAAGAACTATGCGTATAAATACGGATTAAACCCTAAAGTGGTCTATCCGCACTCGTTTAGGCATCGTTTTGCGAAGAACTTTTTAGAAAAGTATAACGACATTTCTTTGCTTGCCGACCTTATGGGACACGAAAGTATTGAAACAACTCGTATATACTTACGGAAAACCGCTAGCGAGCAACAAGAAATCGTTGATAAAGTTGTAACTTGGTAAACGTAAAGCCCCTTATCAAAAAGGGGCTTTATCTTATAATTTTGCAAAAATTTCGTTGATTTTATTAACGATACGTTCTTGTTCTTTAAGTGGTGGAATAGGCATAAGCATTTTTTTCAAGATATCAAAAGGCGGAATATTTTTTATCGCTGAACCTTTACTACTTTTTTGAGCTTGACCTTTTAAGATGTAGTCAAAATAAATCAAATAAAAATCAACAATATTTTGATTAAAAAGTTTAATCTTCATAAGGGCTTGGTTAATAATTCCTTTTGGTGCTTCATCGGGCAATACATATGTTTCACCGATAGTGCCTGCGCAACTTACAATAATATCTTTTGGAAAAACTTCAAAGGATTTCATTGTTTCGTATTTGCTTTCACTTATAAAATATTCTCCTAGCAAGCAGTTTTTATAAATAGCGTTTTTCTGCTCATATACCTTTATACTTGTTGCCGATTTTGGTACGAACATATCTTTTGTTAAGCTACTACCAAACGGTCCTTTTTTATATAGCGCTAAATCGTCTAATCTGCTCCAAACCCAACCACTTGGTAAATCATACGGAATTTCTTCGGTAATATTTACGTCTTTTCCACCGATATGTTCGTAATAACAGTTATCATCACCTTTGTAGATATAACTTTCAACATATTTCTTACCGAGTTGTGCTTTCTTTTCCGCTCGGATACGTTCAAGTAAAACTGATGCGGGTTCGTCGTTTTCATCTTGTTCAACTAATTTACCTTGTATAGCATACTGCAAGATTGACTTCTTCAGTTTATCATAAATTTCACCGTCTAATTTTGTCTTTTGCTGTTCTAATCTATCATACTCGACAAGCAACGGTTCAAAGCGTTCTATTTCTTCTACAATACGTGCTTGCTCAGACAATGGCGGAAGTGCAAAAATTAAAGTTTTAAGGGTATTTACGCTTACACCGCCAATAATACCTGTTGTTTTTGACTTAAAAATTTGGATAAACAAAGGGTTTTGTAAATAGTAATACAAATATTTTGGATTAACACCTAAAGACTGAAATGCACAAAGTTTATTACCGAAGCAAACGTCTTGTTCTAATATCGCAATTTTTCTTCCTGCGCTACCACCTTCAATGCATAATAAAGGGGTGTGTTTATAAGCAATTCTAAAATTGTTTTCGCAAAAAGGAATTTTTACGCCGTTTTCGTAATTGATTGAATGTTCAAAAGATACATCCTTTGTGGCGATATAATTATATCCATCAGGCAAACCAACATATTTCCTTTGCTTTTCAGTTTCGTTTATACTATTGCCTGTATATATGTTGGCAATAGTGCTCATACGGCATAAACACCAACTATCAGGGATGTCAAAATCAGCAACTTCTTCGTCTATGCAAACGATTTCTTTGCCTACCTTCTCATAATGGCAATTAT
>JAFTWU010000021.1 GCA_017465145.1 Clostridia bacterium
AAGGACCAAAATATTTACAGCCGTCCTTTTTGATTTTGCGCGTTATGGTAAAGGTGGGGAATTTGTCTTTTAAGTTAATTTTTAAGTAAGGATAGGTTTTATCGTCTTTAAGTAAAATGTTGTATCTTGGCTTATGTTTTTTGATAAGGTTATTTTCTAAAGATAGCGCGTCTATTTCACTTGGCGCGATAATATAGTAAAAATCGGCAATATTAGACACCATCGCCATAACTTTTTCCGTTTTGACGCTGTTGAAAAAATATTGGCGCACCCTATTTTTAAGGTTTTTTGCCTTGCCAACGTATATAATTTGCCCGTTTTTATCTAACATGACGTAAACGCCGGGGTTATCGGGCAAAAGTTTAAGTTTTTCGCTTAAATTATCCACCTAAATATTATAAACCATTTTTAAACGATTTACAAGCGGAAATATATTCGTAGCGGGCGCGAAAACCATTAATAACCTAAAAATTCCACCCCTTTTAGCAAAACGTCGTTAAGCGTTTCGTTGCGAAGTGAATAAAAAACTACCTTTCCTTGCCTTTTAGTCTTTACAGCGTTAAGGTTTTTTAGCATTCTTAATTGGTGCGAAACTGTCGTTTGGTTAAGGTTTAACAAGGTTGACAGGTCGCTTACACACATTTCGCTGATGGCTAGCGCCGATATCATTTTAAGCCTTGTGTAGTCGGAAAAAATAGAGAAAAAACACACCAAATCATCTAAAATTTCCCCTTTAGGAACGTAATCTTTAACCAAAGATTGCATGCGTTTATCAAGTAAAACTTCTTTCATAGTATCCCCCGTTAACTTATAATGATTGTACACGTATTATATCAGTAATGGGAAAAGGAATAATAAAAAAAGCCGTCGCATATTATAAAAAAATAGCGTATTTTAAGGAAAAGGAGGTTTAACAATGAATTCCAACAATATCGTTTTAATTGCGCTACTGCTTTTACTTACATCTAACAACACGATATCTAGCACGCAACTGTTTTTACTGCTTGCACTTTTGACTACCACGGGTAGTTGCGGTTGTCTATTTGGCGGAAATACTAACTCTTAGCGGGCAAATCCTATGATACGCAAAAGCACTAAAGAAAACAAAAAAGGCAGGTCGATGACCTGCCTTAATTTTTTTGTTTACCCTAAAATTAGATTTCAGAGAAGTATTTGATGGTTCTAACCATTTGGCTGGTGTAAGAGTTTTCGTTGTCGTACCAAGAAACAACTTGTACTTGGTAAGTATCGTCGTCAATCTTAGAAACCATGGTTTGAGTAGCATCAAATAAAGAACCGAATCTCATACCGATAACGTCTGAAGAAACGATTTCATCGGTGTTGTAACCGAAAGATTCAGTAGCTTGAGCCTTCATAGCTGCGTTGATACCTTCTTTGGTTACGTCCTTGCCCTTAACAACTGCGATAAGGATGGTGGTAGAACCGGTTGCGGTGGGAACACGTTGAGCAGCGCCGATTAGCTTGCCGTTGAGTTCGGGGATAACAAGACCGATAGCCTTAGCAGCACCGGTGCTGTTGGGAACGATGTTCATAGCGCCTGCGCGTGAACGTCTCTTGTCGCCCTTTCTTTGAGGACCGTCAAGAATCATTTGGTCGCCGGTGTAAGCGTGAACGGTGGTCATGATACCGCTTTGGATGGGAGCGTAATCGTTAAGTGCTTTAGCCATAGGAGCAAGACAGTTGGTGGTGCAAGATGCAGCAGAAATAATCTTGTCGTCAGCGGTTAAAGACTTGTGGTTTACGTTGTAAACGATAGTGGGAAGGTCGTTACCTGCAGGAGCAGAAATAACAACTTTTTTAGCGCCTGCTACGATGTGAGCATTTGCCTTTTCTTTGCTGGTGTAGAAGCCGGTGCATTCTAATACAACGTCAACGTCGTATTGAGCCCAGGGGCATTCAGCAGCGTTTGCGCACTTAGAAATTTTGATTTCCTTGCCATCAACGATGATTGAATCTTCGGTAGATTCAACGGTGTGGCCTTGTGCTACGTAGTTACCTTGCATGGTGTCATACTTTAAAAGGTGAGCAAGCATTTCGGGGCTGGTTAAGTCGTTGATAGCAACTACTTCGTAACCTTCTGCGCCGAACATTTGACGGAAAGCAAGACGACCGATACGGCCGAAACCGTTAATTGCAACTTTTGTTACTTTTGACATTTTATATGTCCTCCAAAAAATATATATTTTTTATAAATTTCATTAATTATTATAGCTTTTTGACCATTTTTAGTCAAACGTTTTAACGCGTTATTTTAAATTTTCGGGATTTAAACACAATAAGTCGGGCGTAACGAATAATCCGTCCTTGCGAATTAGTTCTCCGTCAAGGTAAATTTCACCGCCACCGTACTCTTTAGTCTGTATTAAAACCAAGTCCCAATGTATTGCGGAAACGTTGCCGTTATACGCATCGTCATAGCAAGCGCCGGGAGTAAAGTGAATAGAACCCGATATCTTTTCATCAAAAAGGATATCGCCCATAGGTTTAGTTATATAGGGGTTTACGCCGAAAGCAAATTCGCCAACGTATCTTGCACCTTCATCGGTGTTAAATATAGCGTTTACCTTTTCGTTGTCGTTTGCGGTTGCCTTTATAATTTTGCCGTTTTCAAAGGTTAAAGAAACGTTTTCAAACTTAAAGCCTTGTTCAACCGACGGTGCGTTGTAAGTGATAACACCGTTTACGCTATTTTTAACGGGTGCGGTGTAAATTTCGCCGTCTGGGATATTTCTTTCGCCAGAACACTTTTTACTGCCTATACCTTTAATAGAAAAGGTTAAATCAGTACCCTTTGCGGTAATTCTAACCTTGTCCGCTTTATCTAGGCGTGCCTTAAGCGCGTCCATAGCCCTATCCATTTTAGAATAGTCTAGGTTGCAAACCTTAAAATAAAAATCTTCAAAGGCGTCCGTACTCATACCCGCAAGTTGTGCCATCGCTTGATTAGGATAGCGCAAAACCACCCACTTAGTCTTTTTAACGCGAATTTCGTGATGAACGGGGTGAGAATAAAATTCACTTTCAATTTGCATATTCTTTTCGGGAACGTCTGCGTTTTCGTTGCAGTTTTCACCACCGCGAATACCGATATAAGCGTCCATTTCCGCCATACGACAAGATGCGTATTTTGCCTTTAGGCGCGCGCCTTCTTCCGTTTGTCCTAAAAGAATTTCTCTTAAAATTCTGTTGTCGTAAATTTCCACAAATGGTATTGCCCCTACCGCATAAACTTCTTTTATAAGCGCGTTGACAAGCATATAGTCTATGCCCTTTGCTTCAATTAAAACTTTTTCGCCCTTTTTAAGTGCGCAAGAATAGTTAACTAAACCTTTTGCAAGTTGATTAATTCTTATGTCTTGCATAATTACCTGCCAAAATTTATTTTTTTCTTCATAAATATACCACAAACTATCTTTTTTATAAAGTATTTTAATATAAATTAAAAAAATATTTGCTTATTTGCAAAAAAAACTATATAATAGAAGTTGTAAAAGATTGGGCTTGCAATTATAAGCCCACTAAAGAAAATTGTTTTTATTATTTTTATTGGAGGACTTTATATTATGGCATTAGTTAACTCTAAAAAAATGTTCGAAATGGCTTATAAAAACGGCTATGCAATCGGCGCATTTAACGTTAACAACATGGAAATCGTTCAGGGTATTACTGAAGCGTGCAAAGAAGAAAACGCTCCCGTTATTCTTCAAGTATCAAAGGGCGCAAGGGCTTATGCAAACCACACCTACCTTGTTAAGTTGGTAGAAGCTGCGGTTCAAGAATGCCCCGAAATCCCCATCGTATTACACTTAGACCACGGCCCCGATTTTGAAACCTGTAAGGCTTGTATCGACGGTGGTTTCACTTCAGTTATGATTGACGGCAGTCACCTTCCCTTTGAAGAAAACATCGCTCTTACCAAAAAGGTAGTTGATTACGCTCACGAACGTGGCGTTACCGTAGAAGGCGAACTTGGTACTTTAGCAGGTATTGAAGACGAAGTTAAGGTAGAACACGGTAAAGAATCTTACACCAAGCCCGAAGAAGTTATCGAATTCGTTACCAGAACGGGTGTTGACAGTTTAGCAATCGCTATCGGTACTTCACACGGCGCATACAAGTTCACTCCCGAACAATGCACCTTAAACGAAGACGGTATCCTTGTTCCCCCTCCACTACGTTTTGACATTTTAGAAGCAGTTTCTAAGAAACTCCCCGGTTTCCCCATCGTATTACACGGTTCATCTTCAGTTCCCCAAGAATACGTTAAGATGGTAAACGAAAACGGCGGTAAAATGCCCAACGCTATCGGTGTTCCCGAAGAACAATTAAGAAAGGCTGCTGCTCTTTCAGTTTGCAAAATCAACATCGACTCTGACTTACGTTTGGCTATGACCGGTACTATTAGAAAGTTCTATAACGACCACCCTGACAAGTTCGACCCCAGAGAATACTTAAAACCCGCACGTGCTAACATTAAAGAAATCGTTAGACACAAACTTATCAACGTTTTAGGTTGCGCTGGCAAGGCTGACGAATGCAAATAATATTTTAAGATATTGATTAAAAAGGCGTTTTCTTAAGACTTAAGCAAAACGCCTTAAATTTTATTCTTTTTAATAATTTTAAGGTAAATTGAATTATGAAAATTTCTGAAATAGACGTTAATTTTAAAGCAAAAAGCATAACTGAACCAGATATCGTTTGGGTGGACGCGTCTAATTTAAACTTCGGTCTCCACGGCGTTTACTATTCTAACGCGGACGGTATGTTTTTAAGAATGCCCCGCGAACTTGGTAAAAGCATAAGTAACAATATGTGGCATTTATCTATGAACACCGCGGGTGGTAGACTTCGTTTTAACACTAACTCTCCTTACGTGGCAATTCGTGCGGAAGTTCCCGTAACCGAACTTTTGCCCCATATGACTATGGTTGGCGTGTTTGGTTTTTCTTTAATGGTTAACGGCAAGTTCGTTTCTAAAATTACTCCCACTCAAGAAGATTACGACAGCGCAGTAGGCGGTGTATTCTCTTTTGAAGGCATTTATCGTATGCAAGGCGATAAAGAAAATAAATGCGAATATTTCTTCCCACTATATAACGGTGTAAATAAACTTTATATCGGCATTAAAAAGGGTTGCGAAATTTCCCCCGCCACCGATTATACTTATAAAACGCCCGTATTGTTTTACGGCTCTTCTATAACGCAAGGGGGTTGCTGTTCAAGACCGGGTAACGATTACGTTTCACTTATTTCACGTTGGCTTGATACCGATATTATTAACCTCGGTTTTTCCGGCAACGGCAAGGCGGAAAACGTTATGATAGATTATATGGCGAACATCAATGCGTCTATCTACGTTATGGATTACGATTACAACGCCCCAGACCCAGCATTTTTAAAGGCTACTCACCTTAACCTTTACAAGCGTTTAAGAAGTCAAAAACCAGATACCCCTATCGTGTTTATTTCCAAGCCTGACTTTGAATACGATAGTCAAAGTGCTGAAAGGCGCGAAATTATTAAAAAGACCTATCGCTATGCAAAGCGCAAGGGTGATAAAAAAGTTTATTTTATCGACGGCGAAAGTTTGTTTGGCAAAACCACGCGTGACCTTTGTACCGTGGACACCTGCCACCCCAACGATTTAGGGTTTTTCCGTATGGCAGAAAAAATTGCCCCCGTTATTGATAAGATATTAAAAACCCTTTAATAAAACAACGATAATTTTTACAATAAAAAAGCGAAGTGATTTTTCACTTCGCTTTTTTTGTTAAGTTTTTCGTGTTTTAACTTATTTACTTTCTACGCGACGGGCTGTTCGTATACACCCGTATTGCAGAAATATTGCTGAGTATATTTTAAGGTGATGGTGCGCGTTTCGGTAACTCTGCCGTTTTTACGACTTACCACAACCTTGAATTCTTCTAATAGTTTTAAGGTAGATACTACTGAAGAAAAGTCATTATTGTTGCTTATCGTTTTAACTTGGTCGTCGCCGTAGTGAATTTCTTTAATGATATCGTTTAGCCTTAACCCTGCCTTATACGCGGGTGCGCTAGTGTCAATTTCCGTTACCTTTACTTGTGAATTTTCCGTCATAATGGTAAAACCAAGCATTAGCCTTCTGCCCGAAACATAGCCGTAGTTATAACTGCTTGCCGTGGCAATAAGTTGGCTTGCTATATTAACGATACCGTTATCTACAGATTTAGATGAACTTATTTTTAAGGGAATTGCATAGTTGATGCCGATATTTACGTCGTCGCCACAGTTGGTTAAGCCGATTACTTCGCCGTAAAGGTTATATAACCCGCCACCAGAGTTGCCGTGGTAACTGTTAAGGTCAATTTCAAGTAAATTCATAGTGCCTACACCGTTAACTGAAACGGCACGATTTAGATAACTTACCGTACCCGTGGTAACGTGCCCGGGAAGTTGACCGGTAGAATTTCCTATTGCAAAAACTTGTTGACCAACTTTAACGGGGTTTGCGGTGTCCATAACGGGTGCAAGACAATTTGCCCTTATATCTTGAGAAATGGTTGAACCTAAAACGCGAAGTTTAAGCACGGCAACGTCGCTTTGAGCATCACCGCCGACAAGTTCTACCGCTTGAGTCGCAGAACGGTTTCCACCGATTTTACCCGTGAATATATAATTATTGTTGTCGTAACGATAGTTAGCGTCCGGGACATACACCTTTATATCTGCGTTTTCATCACAAATAACGTGGTGGCAAGTTAGAATATAATATTCGTTAACGTTGCCCGTATCGGTATTAATAAGAACGCCAGAGCCCCAACCCGTATAGTTTGCGCCCACGGGACTAATAGAGATTGCAACGGCAGAACGCCTTACGCTTTCAATAGCGTCTTCCATACTCATAGCGTCTTGCAAAGTTCTTGCAGTCGTTAAATCAACGCTTTCCGCAAGAGTAAGAGAATCTGGCAAAGCCGTTTCTACGATAATTTGTGAAGGGGTTTGCGGGGTAGGTTCTGTGGGCGTATCGCCGTCGTCTCCCCTATCAATTATAAAACGGCAACCCGAAACGCCAACAATTAACGAAAGAGTTAGAACTAGCAACAATAGATTGCGGACGAATTTTTTCATTTATTTTCTCCAAATTTATAATTTAAGTCTATATTTATATATATTGTAACACATTTTTCCATTTGTTTACACAAAAAAAGAAAAATTTATTTCAAAAAGGGCGTATTTTTTATACGCCCCCTTTGCCCGCAAAATTGCGGGCAAAGGTGCAACCGCTATTTTGCGAAAATATTTAAACGGTAATAATTTAACGTAATTTTAATGGTTAAATAAAAAAATTACCTTACTACCGATACCGTAAGTATGGGCAAGTAAGGTATTTTTATGCAATAAAAAATATTTTTGCTACTTTTCTTTAGATTTGCCGTTAAAGAAAAATTTTATTCTTCTTCGTCTTCTGGCATATCAACGTTGTGGTAAACGTTTTGAACGTCGTCTAAATCTTCTAACGCGTCGATTAAACGCTTAAATTTAGCAAGTTCTTCACCTTCTAAAGTGATAACGTTTTGGGGAACCATTTCAATTTGCGCTTCAAAGAAGTTTAAACCCTTTTCTTCAAGATATTTTCTTACTTGAGAGAAGTTTGCAACTGAAGTGTGAACTTCAAACGCGTCGTCTTCGGTAATAATATCGTCAGCACCAGCGTCTAAAGCGTATTCCATAACGGTGTCTTCGTCAAGGTCGGGCGTTCTTTCGATAACGATAATACCCATAGTGGTAAAAGTGAAAGATACGCAACCGCTGTTGCCAAGTGAACCACCGTGCTTACGCATTGCCGTTCTTACCCAGTCAACCGTACGGTTTTTGTTGTCGGTAAGCGCCTTAATAATTACCGCGCTACCTGCGGGGCCGTAACCTTCGTAGGTTAATTCTTCAAAGTTATCACTAGCTAGTTCGCCTGCTGCCTTTGCGATACATCTTTTAATGTTTTCGTTAGGCATATTAACTGCTTTTGCTTTTGCAATAGCATCGGCAAGTTTGCTGTTAGTATCGGGGTCGGGGTTATTTTTAGCGGCAACGGCAATTTCTCTACCTACCTTGGTGAAAATTTTACCCTTTGCTGCGTCAGTTTTTGCTTTTTTAGCCGCAATGTTGGCTGCATGTGAGTGACCAGACATATTTTTTCTCCTTGCTTTCGTTAATTTTTAAGACTATACATAAGTATCCCTGCGGAAACGGCAGCGTTTAGGCTTTCCATTTCGTTTTGCATAGGAATACTTACCGTATAAGTTGCCCTATCGCGAAGTTCACTGCTTACGCCGTGTCCTTCGTTACCGATAACCAAACAAAAATCGCAATCAATTCCGCCCGCGAAAACGTTTTTGCCGTTCATATCGCCAACCACTATGGGAAGTGATATAAGGGGAAGAATTTCTTCGCGCGCTCCAGCGTGAATTTTTACACGGAAAACACCACTCATACTAGCCCTTACGGCTTTAGGTGAATATGCGTCTGCACAGTTTATAAGGTATATATCGTTATACCCCGCCGCCGCAGCCGTTCTTATAATCATACCCACGTTTGAAGGGTCGCTAACACCGTCTAATAAAACGCAACTACCTTTAGGCGCGCTTAATTCTTTTAGCGGTTTTTTTATAACCGCCAAAACGCCTTGGGGTGAAACTTCGTCGCTGATAGAATTAAACACGTCGTCACTAACGATTTCTTTAGCGCACGCTACGTCGTCTATTAAACTTTCGCCCTTACTAGTGCAAACTAGCGCGTAAAAATCTTGCCCGCTAAGGTACGCTTCGCGGACTAGTTTAACGCCTTCGCATAGATAAACGCCGTTTGCATCACGGTTCTTTTTATCTTTAAGCGAACGAATAAATTTTATAAGCGGATTTTGTCTGCTGGTTATCATTTAACTTAAATAAAGCCTGCGCATTATATAGAGCAGGCTTCATCCTTATAAATTATTTTAAGTTGTTTTTTGCTTGTTCGCAAAGTGCGGTGAAAGCTGCAGCGTCGCTTACTGCGATTTCTGCTAATACCTTTCTGTTGAGCGCGATACCCGCGTTCTTTAAACCGAACATAAACTTGCTGTAAGATAAACCGTTCATACGGCAAGCAGCGTTAATTCTTGCAATCCATAAAGATCTAAAGTCACGCTTACGAAGTTTTCTACCAATGTAAGCATACTTTTGAGCCTTCATAACTGCTTCACGAGCAACTCTATATCTCTTGCTTCTGCCACCAAAATAGCCTTTAGCGAGTTTTAAAATCTTTCTACGCTTTTTAACAGCGTTAACACCTCTTTTAATACGCATATCTATACACTCCTTTATTATTTATTGTAGATGAGAGTTTTAATAGTCTTTTGTTGAGTAGCGTCAACGTATGCGCCATCGCAAAGATTGTTCTTTCTCTTTCTGTCTTTCTTGGTTAAAATGTGGTTCTTGCCAGAGCAAGCCCTTTTGATTTTGCCAGTAGCTGTTACTTTAAAGCGTTTTTTAGCAGCGCTTTTGGTCTTCATTTTAGGCATAGTAAATTCCTCCGTTAATATTGTTATTTTTAAGTTACGCTTGCTTGGGCACTAACATCATCCAAATGTTTCTGCCTTCGGTAAGCGGTTTCTTTTCCATTGTGCCGACTTCTTTAACAAGGTCAAAGAAACGGTTCATAACGTCAACGCCCATTTCAGCGTGTGCCATTTGTCTGCCACGCATTCTTATAGACACCTTAACTTTGTTGCCACCGGTTAAAAACTTATGTGCTTGCTTTGCTTTAACCTGAAGGTCGCCAACGTCGATTGTCATAGAAAGCCAAACTTCTTTAATTTCTATAACCTTTTGATTCTTTTTTGCCTCTTTTGCCTTTTTGTTTTGTTCAAAAAGGTATTTGCCGTAGTTCATAATTTTGCATACGGGTGGATTAGCGTTGGGTGAAATTTTAACCAAGTCTAAGCCCCTGTCTTCTGCAATACTTAACGCTTCGCGCGAAGAAACGATACCTAATTGTTCGCCCGTTTCACCGATAAGGCGGACTTCTTTATCCCTGATTTCTTCGTTCAATTGATGTTCTTTTTTAATGGTAGTATACCTCACAAAATATTTCCCGCTACGGCGGATACAAAAAAGGGTTGCTTATATAGATAAAGCAACCCGTACAATACGATAATATACGCTTAGTTGAAAGCGTTAAAAGTATTGAGCCGAACGAACCGTTCCGTCGGCGAGAAGGGTAACTTCTTCTTTAAGCCTATACATAATACAACATTTTTTACCGCTTGTCAAACGTTTTTTACTATTAAATTTTATTTTCAATTTGTTTTTTTGTCGCGCTTTTGCCAATTAAGTGAAAAATGTGGAAAGTTGTTGTTAACGTATTTTATGGGTGCTAGGGCGCAACTTATTAACACCGCAACCGTTCCGCATATCAAACCTTGAATTGTATTTCCTAAAAGTGTTAACGATGCCGTTGCTACGCCGTAAAGGGCGCTTTCAAAAACAAAATAGCCCAAAACCATAAAGCCTTCTGCTATAATAACGGCTAAAATACGACAAGTAAAATTAGGCGCTTTTTTAATTAACTTCTTAATTAGCACGGAAAAATAATAGCCTATTAGCGCAACGCCCGCCTTAACAATAAGCGTTGCAGGGGCATAAATGGGAAAGCCTGCAAGAACGTCTGCTATACAACTGCCAAAGCCTGCTGCAACCGTTCCGTAAAGTGGACCAAGTAGCCACGCGGAAAGCAAAACAAACACGTCGCCAACGTTAACGTAGCCCGTTGGCAATGGAATTGCAATACTTACCGTACCTATGCAACAAAGTGCAGTAAATACTGCTGTTAAGGTAATTTTTTTAATAATAGAATCACTTCTTACCGCAACCGCTCCAATCATAATTTTCTCTCCAAGTCAAAAATTAGTTTTATTATACATTTCTGCTTATACGATGTCAACTAAATATAACGGAATAATTTACAAAAATTTAAGGCACGCAATAAGGCATGTATTAAAGAAAAGCCACGCGACCGCGTGGCTTTAATTTAATTTTTAATTAACGTTAGTTTTTGCGCTTTTTATTCAGCAAGTTCAGCGGTCGCTGCAAAACGGCGAACTGATTCTATTGCGCTTACGCAACCGTCTAACGTATCGTACGCTTCGCCTATGCAAAGAACGGACTTTTGAGCGTTATGTAATTTATAATAGAATCTGCCAAACTTATCTTTATCAATAATAAAGTTGCCGTCCGCACAGTTCTTTTTAACCGATTCTATTGCAGTTTTTGCCGTCTTTTTAGCAGAAACTTCTTCAGTAGCAAGCATAAGTTGACCGTTATTAGCGTAAAGTTTAGCACTAAAACCACCTTCTTCACTTACTTCTATCTTCCACTTACCTTTGCCACCTTTACCACTTGCGGTAACTTTTGCGGGGGTATATTCAACGTAGCGTTCACCTTCAACAACGTCTGGCATAATGGGTGAATCTTTTGCAATACGCTTAACCGATTCGCTAGCCTTTATGCAAGCCGTTTTTTCTTTATAAACCGCGCCTACGCAAAGCAAACGGTTGTTTGCGCTTTTAAGTTTAAAGTAATAGTTGCCCGCCTTGTCGCGATAGATTACGAAAGTGCCCGTTTC
>JAFTWU010000022.1 GCA_017465145.1 Clostridia bacterium
AAACCACGTTTACGACGTAGAGTTTTTAACGGGCGAAGAACTCTTAAAAATCGAACCCAACCTAAACCCAGAAGTTAAGGGCGGGTTATATATCCCTAGGGAAAGCATAATCGACCCCTTTATTTTAGTGCAAGCACTTGCTGAAAACGCTTATGCTAACGGCGTGGAATTTATGCTTAATACCCGCGTTACCGATATTAAAACGGAAAACGGAAAAATTAAAAGCGTTATAACCACGGCGGGCGAAATAGAAACGGATTACGTTATTAACTGTGCCGCACTTTACTGTGACGAAATTGCCGCTATGGTTGGCAAGGCAGACTATACTGTTATTCCCCGTAAAGGGCAGTTCTATATTTTAGATAAAAACACTTCTTGCCAAGTAGAACACATCGTTTTACCTATTCCCACCAAGGTTACCAAGGGTAAACTTATGTGCCCCACAATCCACGGCAATATGCTTGTTGGTCCTACGGCAGAAGACTTGCCAGATAAAACTGATAAATCAACCACCGCAGAAGGTTTAGAAAGTATCGCTATAGACGTTAGGAACTTAGTTCCCAACGTAAACTTGCGCGACACTATCACTCAATATTGTGGTCTTCGCCCCAACCGTAATCCAGAAGGGTTGCACGTTGACTTATACGACGACTTAAAAGGTTACGTTAACCTATCGGGCGTTCGTTCAACGGGGCTTACCTTGTCAGTTGCAATGGGTAAATACGTTGTTCAACAAATTCTTACGGACGGCGCGGGTTACACCCTAAAATCTAACTTTATAAAAACCAGAAAGGGCATTATTAAATTTAGCGAACAACCCCGCGAAGTTCAAGATAAACTAATTAAAGAAAAACCCCTTTACGGCAATGTAGTATGCCGTTGCGAAACGATAACCGAACAAGAAATTTTAGAAGCAATTCACCGTCCGCTTGGCGCAAAGAGTGTTGACGGCGTTAAAAGGCGCGTTCGCGCAGGTATGGGACGTTGCCAAGCAGGTTTCTGTGGTCCAAAGGTTATTGAAATTCTTGCAAGAGAATTAAATAAGGACGCCACCGAAGTTACCAAACACAACGCTGGTTCTTATATGGTAACCGGCAAAACTAGAGATTAATAGGGGGATAGCGTTATGTATAATATTAAATGTGACGTAGCAATAGTCGGCGGTGGCCCCGCAGGTCTTGCCGCAGCGGTTTCCGCAAAAGAAAATGGCGCTGAAAAGGTGCTCATAATCGAACGCGACAGTTCGCTTGGCGGTATTTTGCAACAATGTATCCACCCTGGTTTTGGCTTAACTAGATTTAAAGAAGAATTGACGGGCCCCGAATATTATTCACGCTTTACCGCAAAAACGGATGAACTTGGCGTTGAATATCTTCTTAACTCTATGGTTTTAGAAGTTGATAGTGAAAACAAGCAAGTTATTTGCACTAATAGTGAATACGGCTTGACGACGGTATCGGCAAAGAGCATCGTTTTAGCAATGGGTTGCAGGGAAAGAACAAGGGCAAATATAGTTGTTCCCGGCACGCGCCCCGCAGGTCTTTACACGGCGGGTTCTGCACAAAGATTAATCAACCGTCAAAACATTATGGTTGGCAAAAAGGTGGTTATTCTAGGCTCTGGCGATATCGGTATGATTATGGCGCGCCGTATGACGTTAGAAGGTGCAAAAGTAGTTATGGTCGTTGAACTTATGGACTATTTGGCGGGCTTAACTAGAAACCGCGTTCAATGTTTAGACGACTTTGGAATTCCCCTAAAACTTGCCCACACCATTACCGCTATTGAAGGTAAAGAAAGGGTAAGCGGTGTTAAAATTGCACCCGTTGACGAAAACAAAAAGCCGATAAAGGAAAAAGAAGAATTCGTTGAATGCGATACCGTTCTTTTCTCAGTTGGTCTTATTCCCGAAAACGAACTTACCAAAAAAGCGGGTATTGAAATTAACCGCGTAACCAACGGACCTACCGTTGACCAATATATGCAAACTACCGCGCCGGGCATCTTTGCTTGCGGTAACGTAGTTCACGTTAACGACCTTGTTGATAACGTAAGTAAAGAAAGTGAAGTTGCGGGTAAATACGCCGCAGAGTACGCTTTGGGCACTCTTACTAAAACGGTAAAAGAAGTTGCGGTACAAGTTGGCAGAAACGTTCGCTACCTTTGTCCGCACAAGTTAAACATAGGCGACAAAGAGCAAAAGGTAACGCTATATTTCCGCGTATTGTTCCCCGAAAACAACGTAGTTCTTCGCGCGCTTGACGGCGATAAAAAAATTGCCAAAAAGAAAGAACTTCGCGTAAACCCCGGTGAAATGTGCTCAATTACCGTTGACGCTTTAAAAATCACGTCAAACGCTATCACCGTAGAAGTAGTTAAGGAGGCGTAAATTATGGTTAAAGAAATTATTTGTACCGTATGCCCCCGTGGTTGTCATATCACGGTAGAAGGGGATAATGGAAAAGTTAATTCCGTTAAAGGCGAAGGCTGTAAGCGTGGTTTAGATTACGCTACGGCAGAGTTTATCGCACCCGTTCGTATACTTACCACCCTTGTAAAAATTAACGGCAAAGAAAACGAACTTTTACCCGTGCGCTCTAATAAACCCCTATTAAAAGAAAAACTTTTCGACTGTATGGCGGAAATTAAAAAGGTATCCGTTAACCTACCCGTAAAAATGCACGACGTTATCGTTAAAGATATTTGTGGTACGGGTGTAGATATAGTTGCAACAAAATCTTTAAATTAAATTCGGTGATTTTATGATAAAAAAGGCTAAACGCGTTTTCGTGTTCGGGTTCGTGCAAGAATCCAATGCATTTAACCCCGTTCTTGCAAAGATAGACGCGTTTGAAGGTTTCGGTATATATCGCGGTGAAGAAATTTTTTCTAGCGGTGCTCATTGTGGCGTTACGATAGAAGGCGCAATACAAGTTCTTAACGAAAACGGCTATGAAGTAGTCGGTGGCGTAGTTATGCGCGCCGGTAGTGGCGGTCCGGTAGATAGTGCCCTTATTAAAGAGTTTTGTGATGAAAACCTTAAACTCTTAAAGGATGCGGGGGACGTTTGCGGTGTAGTTGCAAGTCTTCACGGTGCAACCGTTTCCGATACTTCTTTTGACGTTTGCGGTGATATTTTGCAAGGAGTTAGAGAAGTCGTTGGCGAAAAAGCCGTTATTTCCGCGGCGTTCGACTTGCACGCTAATATTACCGAAAAGATAAAAGTTAACGCCGACTACGTTTGCGGTTATCAAACCTATCCGCACCTTGACTTAAGGGAAGTGGGTATTCGTGCCGCTAAAAGAGTGGTTAACCATTTTAAGAACGGAAAAAGTAGCGTTGCCTATTCTCACGTTCCCGTAATCGCACCCGCGCACGCTTATTCAACGGAAAAGGGCAAACTTAATTCGTTGATGGGGCGGGCAAAAGATATGGCTACGGCGGGCGTTATAGAAGACTATTCTATATTCCAAGTTCAACCTTGGCTAGACGTAAACGAAATGAGCGCTACCGTGGTTATCGCCGCAAAGGACGAAGACACGGCAAAAAGGGCGGCGGAACTACTTGCTAAAGAACTTTTTAGCATCCGTGCCGACTTGCAAGGTAGCCCACTATTCACTATAGAAGAAGTTATAGATATAGCACTAGAAAATAAAACGGGCAAACCTATCGTGCTAGTTGATTCTGCCGATTCGCCAAACGCGGGCGCGTGTGGTGATAGCGTGGCTATGCTAGAACAGTTATTAAAGGTTAAAGATAAAATAAGTTGCGCCCTTGCCGTTATAGATAAAAATGCGGTAGATAAAGCATTTGAACTTGGCGTTGGTGGGGTTGGAACTTTCACGCTTGGCGCAAGCCTAGCCCCAAAACTAACTAAACCCGTAACGGTGGAAAACGCTACCGTTAAAAGTCTGCACGACGGCGTGTTCTATTTGTTCGGCCCGCAAGAAAAGGGTGAAAGGCGCGATATAGGCAAAACTGCCGTGCTTAAGGTGGGCAAAATTTTAATTCAAGTTTCATATTACGGCTGTGCTAACGGCGACAAGGCGTTTTACCACACCTTTGGCATTAACCCAGAAACTACCGACTTAGTCTGCGTTAAGGCTTGCACTTCTTTTAGGGCAGGTTACGAAACTTTTTCCGCGCAAATTTGTAACACTCAAACACCGGGCGCAGCAGCCCCCGTTTTGCAAACTTTACCCTATGAATATCGCCCAAAACCTTTGTATCCTTTTGAAGAAATAACTATAGATTCGGTAACCGCACCAAAAATTTATAGATAAAAACGCAAACGGCAAAAAGAATAATATAAAAAACTAAAAACAAAAAATAAAAATGAAAAAATAAAAACGGACTGAATTTTCAGTCCGTTTTTTTATAAAAAATTATCGGGGTTCGTTTATTCCAAGCAGTTGATATAAAGTTACGTTATATATTTCTGCAAGTTGAATTAGTTTTTCATATTCTGGGCGCGAAACGTCATTTTCCCAATCGCTTATATTTGATTGGCAAATCCCTAACTTTTTTGCCACGTCTTTTTGTGACAAATTTATTTCTTTTCTACATTTCTTAAAATTTTCACCAAAACTCATAATAATTAAAAAAACAAAAAAGGGTATTACACACTTGATATTATGTGAAATACCCATATATTTATTACGTTAAAACAATCAGGCCCTTTAAATTAAATAATAGGTATTGTAAATCCCCCAAGGTTGGCTATTAGCCTATAAAAATATTTTACCAAATGCGTGAAAAACATTTGACAAATATGTGCAACACACATATAATAAAGTTCCAAATTGCGTTTTGCATAAAAAACATAAAAGAGTGGCTAAGTTGAAAAAAAATCATAGTAAGTCAATACTGTTTGAAAACATCTTGGGAATATTTGCATGGTTTGTATTCTTTTTGGCATTGTTTTTAGCGGTATTCACCGTTTTTGCGTCGCTTAGTGGAGAAAAGAATGGCAAAGAAATTTTTGGGCATAAATTGCTTATCGTTGCAAGCGATTCAATGAGCAAGTCGCACATAAGCGAACATGAAAAAATTTTCTTTAACGCGGGCGACCTTATCGTTATAAAAACGACGGATAGTTCTACCTTGTTAAGCGTTGGCGACGTTATAACCTTTTTCTCTCATAATCCAGAAAGTTATGGAAAAACCGTTACACACAAAATAAGGGAAGTGAAATATTCTCAAACGGGTGAAGTGATTGGATACGTAACCTACGGTATTAATACGGGCGTAAACGACGTGGTAGTAGTAACGCCTGAAAACGTTATAGGCAAATACGTGTTTAAAGTGCCAAACGTCGGGCACGTTTTTTCCTTCTTAAAATCGCCAAGGGGATATTATTTAAGTATCCTAACCCCAGCCGTGCTTTTAATTATATTTTTTAGCATAAAAATAGGCAAAACTATCGGCAAAAAAGAAATTGCAACTAGCTATAATGAAGAATTTGAAAATCTAAAAATTAGATTGATTGATTTAGAAAATATAGTTAACTCATCTAAAGATGAGATAGTTAAAAGCGACCTATTAAACGATCGTCAAGATGAAACAATTATCGAAGAGCAAGCCTTAACGGATATAAACATAGCAAAACCCTTAAACATACCAAGGGCAAAGAAAATTTCTTTTTCCGAAAAAATCTTAAGCGCGGATAAAGATACTCAAAAATACTTTGACCTTTTACACCAAAGTTTAACTTCTTATAAGGGTGTAAATAGCAGACTTTCTTATAGATGCACGTCTTATAGATTAGGAAGAAAACTGATAGCGAAAATAACTCTGCGCGGGAAAACGCTTAAACTACACCTTGCGCTAAAGTTAGAAGACTT
The DNA here is from genome assembly GCA_017465145.1 of Clostridia bacterium. Lineage (GTDB taxonomy): Bacteria > Bacillota > Clostridia > Christensenellales > Borkfalkiaceae > UBA1259. Next base: position 5,844 of record JAFTWU010000022.1, read on the forward strand.
TAATAAAAACGTATATTTTCAAAAAGACCTTTCTCTAGTAAAGGCGTATCAAGAAGTGCCCTTTACCATAAAGGTAAAAAGCCAACGTGGGCTTAATAATGCAATAAAATTAATTGAAGAACTTATGACTAAAAACGCCGTAGTCAAAAAAGTTATTTCAATTTAAATAGTTCATTTCCAAGGAGGTATTGAAATGAAAATTAAGAACGTAAAAAGAACATTGGTAAGCAGTGCAATAGCGCTTGTCGTTAGTTGCAGTATGCTTATCGGCACGACTTTTGCTTGGTTTACCGATTCTGCAACAAGTGGCGTAAACACCATTAAGTCAGGCAATTTAGACGTTGGTTTAACCTATACCAACTCTTATAACGGTATTTCAGAAGAAGTTGCTGAAGATACGAAAATTTTTATGGATATTAACGGCGAACCGATTTTATGGGAACCGGGTGCTTTTGCAAGCGGTCGCTTTGAAGTATCGAACGACGGATTGTTGGCATTAAAATATCAACTTAAAATTATTCAAGCTAACGCAACAAAAACTAAGTCGGGTAAAACTCTTGCCGACGCATTGTCCGTTTACGCGCTATTACGCAACAAATCTACCGGTACGGACGACGTTATGCAAGATGAAAACTTGCAAAATTTACAAATAGATTCCGCTATCCCTGAATACGATCCTGCAAATATGCCTTCGTTTAAGAACGGTTTTAGCGTTGAAGCTTTCCTTTTGCCAGGTGAATCTATTACATATGAAATAGGCGTATGCTGGTTGCCAAGCGAAAAGGATAACGAATTTAACGTTGCTGGTGGCTTATCTTTAGATTTTGCAGTATCTTTGGTAGCAACACAAGTTTCTTATGAAAACGACGGCGACGGGTTTATTTACGACGTGGGTGCGCAATTCCCTGAAACTCCCGTAATACCTGAAAAATGGGACGGCTCTGTTGATACGTCTTGGTACAACGCAGAAGCAACGGAATTTAAGTTGTATACAGCAGAAGAGATAGCGGGTTTAGCACAACTTGTAGATTCTGGTGAAACGTTTGAAGGGAAAACGATTAAACTTGAAAGTGACCTTGACCTTTCCGCAGATGGCAAGTGTTTTGAGCCTATCGGAAGTTATAGAAAAGATAAACCTTTTAAGGGAACATTCGACGGTAATGGGCACACTATTAGCAATATGTCGCAAAATACTTGGGCGTTAGACAACGGCTATTCTTATGGTGACTTAGGCTTAGGTTTATTTGGGGCGGTTGAAGACGCGATTATTAAAAACGTAACGCTAGACGGCGCTGAAATTTCTGGTGAATCTGCTATTTGTGGAACTGTCGTTGGGTGCGCTTACGGTGATTGTACTTTTGAAAATATTACGGTAACTAATACTAAATGCAACGATTATCAATATTATGCAGGCGGTGTTGTAGGATGGGCTTCAGGTAATCACGTTTATAAAAATATCGTTATAGATGAGTCTACCACAATTGGTGGTCAATGGGGCGACTTTGGTAATGCTAACGGTGGCATTATTGGTGGTGCAGGAGCAAGTGGAACGTATCATTTTGAAGATTGTACCGTTGCTTGCCGTATTGATGCTGTAAACGACATTGTTTCTGCATATCAATGGCATTGTTATCGCAATAGTGGTATGTTGATTGGTAATACTGGTCATACGGAAACGGGCGATGCAGTAACTAACGCGGCTGCGCCTAACGTAACTTGTACAAACGTAACCGTAATATATGGTGAATGGGCAAATTATACATACTGCGAATTTGCTGGTACGGGTTATCCTTACGTTAGAGTTCAAGCAGGCGTAAGTGCTGATGCTTACACAAACGTAAGATACGGTCATCCAACTGATGCTAATGGCAACGCGGTCGTTGATGATAATCACGTTCATAACGACGGCGAGGATCATCATCTTCTAATCGCATTTGACCAACTGTTCGGCGGTAAAGCAGATCACCGCTATTGTCAATACGGTATCGCTACTCATCCTGGTGTAACCGTTATTTACAATAACAAATAAATAAAAATATGTAAATAAGCAAAAGGCAAGCCGTTTTAGGCTTGCCTTTTAATTTTAATATTCAGTTGTGGGTGTTTGCTTTTTTGTATTCTTTGGGATAGGGGGTTATTTTTATAAGCGCATTTTAGTTTTATTTAATAATGGCTTAAACAACTCTTCTTGCCGTTATGTAATAACCCCAACGGGTGTTTGATATAGGTTCTATAACGGCGTGGTCGCTTGC
>JAFTWU010000023.1 GCA_017465145.1 Clostridia bacterium
GGATAGGCAAAAGCCCGTCCGTTCTTTTGTTGTTATAAATTAATTTTAGGTATTCCGTCAAAACCCTTTTGTAAATCTTCGTCGGTAGGAATATAGTCGCTCATTTCGCCGTCGTGGAATTTTTGGTAAGCAACCATATCAAAGTATCCTGTACCCGTTAAACCGAAAAGTATAGTCTTTTCTTCGCCCGTTTTTTTACATTTTAACGCTTCGTCTATAGCAACTCTAATCGCGTGTGAAGATTCGGGGGCGGGAAGTATGCCTTCAACTCTTGCAAACTGTTCTGCCGCCTTAAACACTTCAGTTTGTTCAACCGCTCTCGCTTCCATAAGTCCTTGGTCGTAAAGTTCTGAAAGTGTAGACGCCATACCGTGATAGCGAAGTCCACCCGCGTGGTTTGCTGATGGAATAAATCCAGAGCCGAGCGTATACATTTTTGTCATAGGGCAAACTTTGCCGGTATCGCAGAAATCGTATACGTATTTACCGCGAGTAAGCGACGGACACGACGCAGGCTCTACTGCTATAATTTGATAATTTTCTTTACCCTGCAGTTTTTCTACCATAAACGGAGCAATTAAGCCGCCAAGGTTAGATCCACCACCGGCGCAACCTATAATCGTATCGGGCTTAATTCCGTATTTATCCATTGCGGTTTTGGTTTCAATGCCTATAACCGATTGATGCAAAAGCACTTGGTTTAACACGCTGCCTAAAACGTAACGGTATCCGTCGGAAGTTACCGCCGCTTCAACGGCTTCGGAAATTGCGCAGCCGAGAGAGCCGGTAGTTTCGGGGAATTCTTCCAAAATCTTTCTGCCGACGTTGGTAGTGTTTGACGGCGAAGGAGTAACGAAAGCGCCGTAAGTTCTCATAACTTCGCGTCTAAACGGTTTTTGCTCGTAAGAACATTTTACCATAAAGACCTTGCAATCAAGTCCGAAATACGAACAAGCCATAGAAAGAGCCGTGCCCCATTGACCGGCGCCCGTTTCGGTAGTGACGCCTTTAAGCCCTTGCTTTTTAGCGTAATATGCTTGCGCTATTGCCGAATTGAGTTTGTGAGAGCCCGAAGTGTTGTTTCCTTCAAATTTGTAATAAATTTTGGCGGGCGTGCCAAGTGCCTTTTCCAAACAATACGCGCGAACAAGTGGTGCAGGGCGATACATTTTGTAAAATTCTCTTATTTCTTTGGGAATTTCGATATAGGGGGTGGTTTCATCAAGCTCTTGGTTTACAAGTTCAGTACAAAAAACACTTGAAAGTTCTTCTTTGGTCATAGGTTTTAAGGTTGCAGGGTTAAGAAGTGGCGCAGGTTTTTTGTTCATAAACGCTCTAAGATTTAACCATTTCTTAGGAAGTTCAGTTTCATTTAAATAAATTTTGTATGGAATTTGGTTTTTCATTTTTTTATTCTCCTTATTATTTTATATATTAGTAATTAAAAGCAGATTGAATAATTTTTTGCGGGAAAATCCCGCCATCTAAATATAATTTTTTGGTTCATAGTAAATTCCTTATAAATAAAAATCCCGAAAAGTAGAAAAATCTACTCTTCGGGACGATAAATTCTTACCGTGGTGCCACCCAAATTGACTTACTATAAAATAAGCCCACTTATTTTCACGTACCAACATACGCTCTGCCTTTTTACGGGTGCAGTTCCCGTCGATTGCTACTTGCGAATAATTTCGCTTTCGTTCGCCCTTAGGAGTCCATTCAGTTTTACTCTTAACGTTGCAATCGCACCATCTGCAACTCTCTTGAGATAAGGAAATAAAACTTACTTACTCTCCGTCAACGGTTTAATATTTTTACATATTATATTACTAGGTTTATGCTTTGTCAAGTGTTAAAAGACATTTTTTAGAAAAAATTTTAATAATACTAAATTGAATAGTTATCTGGTTTTTCAATAATATCGGCAAGTGTAACGCTTTCCAAATAATCAGTTATCGCTTTGTTTAATCCTTGCCAAACGGGAAGAGTTTTACAACTTGACGATTTTAAGCAAGGCTCTGCACCGTCTTTAAGACAAGCGACGGGAGCAAGCGTTCCTTCGGTTATCGTAAGAATACTTTTCATAGTATATTCTTCTGGCGCTTTGGTGAGTTTATATCCACCGCCTTTTCCACGAAGTCCGTTTAAAAGGTTTCCATGCGTGAGCAATACTAAAATACTTTCTAAATACTTTTCCGAAATGTCTTGGCGACTTGCTATGTCGTTTAGCGGAATATAGTTTCCGTTACTGTTTTCGGCAATGTCAATCAGTACCCTTAATGCGTATCTACCGCGAGTTGAAATCATAATTTATGCTCCCTATTTTTATATTTGACTCAATTATATCAAAAAAAAATTAAAAAATCAAGCATTTACCCCCATAAAACCTATTGACAAAGTAGGTTAAAAGTGCTAAAATACTAATAACATACTAAATAGGTAGGTTGATTTTATGAAAAACATTTTTGAAGAACTTGTTCGTCACAATTTCAGATTTGGTCGAATGTGATACTCCTTTAATACTATTTATTTTATAAAGACTAAAAAACAATATATAAAAAGGAGAAAAAAATTATGTCTAATTATAAATTTGAAACTTTACAACTTCACGTAGGACAAGAAAGCCCCGACCCCGCAACCGATGCAAGAGCAGTACCTATTTATCAAACTACTTCTTACGTTTTTAAAAATTCTGCGCACGCAGCCGCAAGATTTGGGCTTTCGGACGCAGGTAATATTTACGGCAGGCTTACTAATTCCACCCAAGACGTTTTTGAAAAGAGAATTGCCGCATTAGAAGGCGGCGTTGCGGGATTAGCGCTATCTTCAGGCGCAGCGGCGATTACTTACGTTATTCAAGCGCTTGCGCAAAACGGCGGACATATCGTAGCGCAAAAAACAATCTACGGTGGCAGTTATAATCTTTTGGCGAATACACTACCAAATTTTAACATTACTGCAACTTTCGTTAATATTCACGACTTAAACGAAGTGGAAAAGGCGATTAAATCTAATACTCGCGCAATTTATATAGAAACGCTTGGCAACCCCAACAGCGATATTCCCGACGTGGATGCGCTTGCATCTATTGCGCATAAATACGATATTCCATTAGTTGTAGACAATACTTTTGGAACGCCTTATCTTTTCCGCCCTATTGAGCACGGCGCAGATATCGTCGTTCACTCGGCAACTAAATTTATCGGTGGACACGGAACTACTCTCGGTGGAGTAATTGTTGATTCGGGTAATTTTGACTTTGAAAAATCAGGCAAGTTTCCACAAATTTCCGAACCTAATCCAAGTTATCACGGCGTATCGTTCACGAAAGCGGTGGGAAAAGCGGCGTTTGTAACTTATATCCGTGCAATACTTTTAAGAGATACGGGCGCAAGCATTTCGCCGTTTAACGCCTTCTTGCTATTACAAGGGGTAGAAACTTTGTCGTTAAGGTTAGAGCGTCACGCTGAAAATACTAAAAAAGTAGTTGAATATTTATCAAAACATCCGCAGGTAGAAAAAGTTAATCATCCGTCGCTTGAAAACCATCCCGACCACAAGCTTTATAAAAAGTATTTCCCGAACGGTGGTGGCTCTATTTTCACTTTTGAAATCAAGGGCGGACAAAAAGAAGCGCATAAGTTTATTGATAACCTTAAAATCTTTTCACTTCTTGCAAACGTTGCCGACGTTAAAAGTTTGGTAATTCACCCTGCAACTACTACTCATAGTCAACTGTCGGAAAGTGAACTTATTGAGCAAGATATTAAACCTAATACTATTAGGCTTTCTATCGGTACTGAACATATAGACGATATTATCGCCGATTTGGAGGGTGGCTTTAACGCCGTAAAATAAATATGAAAAACGTCACGACAAAAAAACTAGTTTTAACCGCACTTTTTATGGCGCTTACCGTTGTGGCGACAATGTTTATAAGAGTACCGTTACCACTCGGATACGTGAATTTAGGCGACGCTTTCGTTTTACTTTCAGTTTTTATTTTAGGACCTGTTTACGGAACGATAGCAGCAGGTGTCGGCTCGGCACTTGCAGACCTTTTCGGGTATATAACTTATGCGCCGGGAACTTTAATTATCAAGACGACAATGGCAATAGTTGCTTATCTTTTGTATAAACTGCTATTAAAAGCGACCAAAAAAGCCTTGCTCGCCGAAGTTGTTGGCGGAGTGGTAGGCGCTATTATAATGGCTTTCGGATATTTCTTTTACGAAACCCTGTTTTTTGAAACGGCAGCCGTTGCAATAGTAAACGTACCGTGGAATCTTATACAAGGTGCGATAGGCGTTATTATATCGACGATAGTAATGAGAATACTTTTCGCCACAAAAATTATTAATAAATTACAAGATAATAAAGGAGAATAAATATGTCAAAAATTTATAAATTTGCGGATGAACTTATCGGAAAAACTCCGCTTTTAGAACTTACCCATATAGAAAAAGAACACGGCTTAAAAGCCAAAATTTTAGCAAAACTTGAATACTTTAACCCCGCAGGCTCGGTTAAGGATAGAATTGCAAAAGCAATGATAGACGACGCAGAAAAAAGCGGTAAACTTAAAAAAGGCTCGGTAATAATCGAGCCGACTTCAGGCAACACGGGTATAGGGCTTTCGTCGGTAGCGGCGGCGCGTGGATACAAAATTATAATCGTTATGCCAGAAACTATGTCGGTTGAAAGACGGCAATTAATGAAGGCTTACGGCGCGGAACTCGTTTTAACCGAAGGTGCAAAAGGTATGAAAGGCGCAATCGCAAAAGCCAAAGAATTAGCAGAAGAAATTCCAAACAGTTTTATTCCTAGTCAGTTTGAAAACCCTGCAAATCCCAAAATTCATTTTGATACTACCGGCCCTGAAATTTATTCGGATACCGACGGAAAAGTTGATATCTTCGTTGCCGGTGTAGGAACGGGCGGAACGGTTACGGGTGTAGGCAAATATCTAAAATCAAAAAATCCTAAAATTAAAGTCGTAGCCGTTGAGCCTTCTTCTTCAGCAGTATTATCCACAGGCGTTGCAGGCTCACACAAAATTCAAGGTATAGGCGCAGGGTTTGTTCCTGACGTTCTCGATACTAGCGTATACGATGAAATAATTACCGTCACCAACGAAGATGCTTTTGCAACGGGTAAAGAAATAGGAAAATTAGAAGGCGTTTTAGTCGGGATTTCTTCGGGCGCAGCGCTAAAAGCTGCGATAGAACTTGCTAAAAGAGAAGAAAACGCAGGTAAAAATATCGTAGTTTTATTCCCTGATACGGGCGATAGATATCTTTCCACCCCACTTTTTAACGAATAAACGCCGGTAACTACTTCATTTTATTGCAATTATACGGCAATAGTTGTATAATAAATTCATACTAAAAAGATAGGTTATTTAATATGAAGATAATTGATTTATTAACTGAAGAAAAATTAACCCTTTCGTTTGAAGTGTTTCCACCCAAAACCGAAAGCGCGTTTGACAGCGTAAGGAAAGCAACTGAAGAGATTGCAAAATTAAAACCTGCGTTTATGAGCGTAACTTACGGTGCGGGCGGTGGAACGAGTAAATATACTTTGGATATCGCAAAAAACATATTAAAAGAGTACGGTGTGCCGACTTTGGCGCACCTTACTTGCGTTTCTTCAACAAAACAAACGGTAAAAGAAAGAATAATCGATATTAAAAATTCGGGCATAGAAAACGTAATGGCGCTACGTGGCGATATTCCAAAAGATTTGGAAAACGCCGATAGAACCGGTTGGGATTATCAGCACGCCATAGATTTAATAAGAGAATTAAAAGAATATAGCCCTGACCTTTGCGTAGGCGGTGCGTGTTATCCTGAAATTCACCCCGAGAGCGTAAATCAAAAGGAAGATATAAAATACTTAAAAGAAAAAGTTGATGCGGGTTGTGATTTTTTAACTACGCAAATGTTTTTTGATAACAACCTTTTGTATAACTTTCTGTACAAAATCCGTGAAGCAGGTATTACAGTACCCGTTATGCCGGGCATTATGCCGATTACAAACGCAAATCAAGTAGAGCGCGCTATTAAACTTTCGGGCTCGTTTATGCCCCAACGCTTTAAGAGTTTAGTCGATAAGTTCGGAACGAATCCCGACGCTATGAAACAGGCGGGTATAATTTACGCAACCGACCAAATTATAGACCTTTTTGCAAACGGCATAAAGAACGTTCACGTTTATTCAATGAATAAACCCGACGTCGCAGAAAAGATTTTAACTAATCTATCAAGTATTTTGAACTGATATGGTATATCCCGTTTCCGTTAAAAACTATCCTGCCCCTGATTTTAACAAAAAAGAAATTTTGCGTTACGCAGGGGTTAAGGAAAATATATCTGAAATTAACGCGCTAATTGACGAGTGCATAAAAGAATTAGACGGTAAATTAACTTACAAGGTGTGCTACAGCGAATATCCCGTAAAAATTATATCTAACGATATTGATTTAACTTTTACTGCGGCAATATCTAAAGACCTAGCAAAAAACCTTAAAAACTGTAACCGTTTTATTCTTTTTGCTGCAACCGTCGGTTTAGGCGTAGATAGGCTTATTGCAAAATATAACGCATTATCCCCCACCAAAGCGCTTATTTTTCAAGCAATCGGGGCGGAGAGAATAGAAAGCCTTTGCGATTTATTTAATAATTATATTAAAAAAGAGTATAAAGCGGTTAAACCAAGATTTTCCGCAGGATACGGCGATTTATCGATAGAAATTCAAAAAGATATTTTTACAGCGCTTAACTGTTCTAAAAATATAGGCGTAGCCTTAAACAATAGCCTTTTGATGTCCCCGTCAAAATCTGTTACTGCGATAATAGGCATTACAAACGATAGCGATTGCGCAAACGAGAACGGTTGCTTTTCGTGCAAAAAAACCGACTGCGAATTTAGGAGAGAAAATGAAAATTAAAGAATATCTTAAAGATAACTTAATATTTCTCGACGGCGGAATGGGCACGCTTTTGCAAGCAAACGGGTTAAGAGCAGGAGAACTTCCCGAACGATGGAACAAAACACACCCCGAAGTTATAACTGCAATTCACAAGGCGTATTTTGATGCGGGCAGTAACGTTGTCAGCACCAACACTTTCGGTGCTAATTCTCTTAAATTTTCTGACGATGAACTTGAAGAAATAATTAAGTGTGCCACTCAAAACGCTAAAAAGGCAAAAGAACAATCGGTTGGCGCTAAAGAAAAATGGATAGCGTTAGATATAGGCCCTACGGGCAGAATGTTAAAGCCTTATGGCGACCTTGATTTTGAAGATGCCGTTAAAGTGTTTTCAAAAACGGTAAAACTTGGCGTTAAATACGGCGTTGATTTAGTGTTTATAGAAACAATGAACGATAGTTACGAAACGAAAGCTGCGGTTTTAGCAGTTAAAGAAAACTGCGATTTGCCCGTTTTCGTTTCTAACGCATACGGTGAAGACGGAACTTTAATGACGGGAGCAAATCCCAAAGCAATGGTTGCTATGCTTGAAGGTTTAGGCGTTGACGCAATAGGTGTAAACTGTTCGTTCGGTCCTAAAAAACTTGCGCCCGTTGTGGAAAAATATCTTAAATATTCGTCCATCCCCGTTCTTTTAGAGCCAAACGCGGGGCTTCCTAAAGTAGTTGACGGAAAAACAGTTTACGACGTTCTACCCGAAGAATTTTCTTTTGACGTTAGTTCGCTTATTAAAAATGGCGTTCGCATTGCGGGCGGTTGCTGTGGCACTACTCCCGATTATATTAAAGCGCTAGTAGAAAAAACCAAAGGTCAAGCTCCCGTTCAAATAGAAAAGAAAAAC
>JAFTWU010000024.1 GCA_017465145.1 Clostridia bacterium
GTTATCGCAACGGTAAAGGGAGATATTCACGATATAGGCAAAAATATAGTTAAACTGCTTTTAGAAAATTACGGATTTAACGTGTGTGATTTAGGTCGCGACGTTTCGCCCGAAAAAGTTGCTGAAAAAACTATAGAATTAAAAGCGCCGATAGTAGGTCTTTCTGCGCTTATGACGACTACCGTTCCCGCGATGGAACAAACGATAAAATTATTAAGAGAGAAAGCGCCTTGGTGCAAAATCGTAGTTGGTGGCGCCGTGCTCAATAAAGAGTATGCGGATATGATAGGCGCTGATAAGTACGCAAAAGACGCTATGGAAACGGTAAGATACGCCGAAGAAATAAATAACAGTTTATAAAAAACAACTAAATATGGCAATGCGAGTTGTGTTAATTCACAGAGAGTAGGGAAAGTGCGGTGAAAATCCGTCGCAACAGTCATTACGGTTAAAGTCCGATAGCCTACCCGTTGCTACAAGCGTTATCATCTCGGGCAATGGAGAACGTGATAACGTTATTTAAGCGTGCCCGAGTGGCGCGTTTTTTTATTTACAAGGAGAAAAAATATGAAAAAATTTACAATACTTTTATTTGCGTTTTTATTATGTTTTATAACGGCTTTTTCAGTCGCTTGTAAAAACGGCGAAACGACGGCAAAAATTGAGTCTGTAACCGAAACACAAATTGTTATGTCTATTGAAGAAACTGACGGCAAAGCCACCGCTTTTGATGCGCTTAAATCATTGAGAAATCAAGATTTAATTTCTTTTGATTATGTAGAAAGTTCTTATGGTGCTTATATCACGTCAATCAATGGTAAAGCAGAATACGTGATAGAATCTACGTTAACTTCAAGTAAAGGCTATTCGTGGATGTTATATACGTCGGATATGGAAAATGCCTACGAAGAAAAGAGCATTGAAATAAACGGAATAACTTGCGGGCAATCGGCTTTCGGTGCAAGTTCACTTGCCGTAAAGTCCGATGAATTATATGTTTGGGTTTTTGAGTATTACGAATATACGTGGTAAAAAATGAAAGATAAAGAATTGTTACAGGCAAAAACTAAAAAAGCGAGTATGCAGTCGGCAAAAGAGTGTGCCTACGTCGCCGTTTTCGTAGCCGTACTTATCGCCGTGCAGTTTGCTCTTTCTTTCGTGCCTGGCGTTGAACTAGTAACCGTTTTATTCGTTACGTTTTCTTTTGTGATGGGAATAAAACGCGGTGTAATTTCCGCTATTGCTTTTACCCTTTTAAGGCAGTTGGTCTTCGGTTTTGCACCAACGGTGCTTATTCTCTATCTCTTTTATTTTCCGCTATTAACGTTTATTTTTGGGTTTTTAGGTAGTAAAATAAAGAATCCGTTAAAGTTGTTGCCACTTATCGTTTTAGTTTCTTGCGTGTGTACGGCTATGTTTACTATGTTAGATAACGTAATCACTCCTATTTGGTACGGGTACGGGCAAAAATCTACAAAGCTCTATTTTATGGCGTCTATTCCGTTTATGATACCGCAAGTGATTTGCTCTCTAATTTCAGTATCAGTTTTGTTCTATCCACTATATAAGGTGTTTATAGCATTTAGATAATTGTAAACGATTTTGTGGTACAAATTTTTAGGTACTACACTCTTACATCTTCATATTCGAATATTAAATCCGTGCGGAGTATAAACGCTTTAAGCGTGTTTTGATTCGTACGGATTTTTTATCCCATTAGGTCGGTGGTAGTTTTATCAGCGACTTTTTAAAAGATATTTTTTAAGTTTTCGGGTTATATTTTTAATTTTCGTGTCCTTGGGTATATAGAGAGAATTTTAGCGTAAACCGTGTAATTTTCTATTTTTTGTCCTTGGATAAGTGAGGACTAAAATAAAAAAAACTTTAAGAAAGTGGTGCTTATGTGCTACTAAAAGGCAGTGCAGCTTAGCCTATTCCCGATAATCCGTTCGATTTTTTAGAGCCTATACATAAACAAAAATGCCCTATATCCTATTACGATAAGACGGAAATGAAAAAACTGTTTGAAGTGATAAAAGGTCACCCATTAGAAGTTCCATTAACACTTGCAGCCTATTATGGTTTTCGTAGAATTGAAGTGTTAGGAATTAGGTGGAGCGCGATTGATTTTGAGCATAAACTCATAACGATTAATCACAAGTTGCTTGTGGTTGAAAGACAAGTCATTTTAACCGACCAATTAAAGACCAAAACGAGCCATAGAACGCTCCCACTGATTGCGCCCGTAGAAGAGTTGCTTCTTCGGCATAAGGCTAAAATAGAAGAAAATAAAGAGTTCTACGGCAACGTTTATGACAAGAGGTTTTTAGATTACGTCTGTGTGGAAGAAGATGGTAAAATCGTATATCCCGACCATTTAACGAAAAAGTTTGCAGACTTGATTAAGGAAAACGGTTTAAGACATATTCGCTTTCACGATTTAAGACATAGTTGTGCAAGTAATATGCTTGCAAGCGGTGTACCTTTGAAAGAAATTCAAGAATGGCTTGGACACTCGGATTTTTCTACGACGGCAAACGTGTACTCTCATCTTGATTTTAGTTTTAAGATACAAGCGGCAAACACGATTTTATCTGCCTATTCCGATGAAGAACCTGCAATCAAGCAAGAAAGCGAACTTTCTCTTTTAGAAAAAGTAAATAAGGAAATGAAAACACTCGGTTTTACATCTATTAAAGAATATCTCGCTTATAAAGCAAAATAATAAAACTGAATATAAATAGAAAAGACGGTATCGCTAAAAGCGGTGCCGTCTTTTCTATTGCTAAAAATAAATAAAAATATTACAAAGTTAAAAATGATATTAAGTGAAGGACGTTTATAAAAAAGTTTCCGACCAAAAAGAATTTTTTTATACCAATACCATAGTGGAAAGGTTTAATAAAAAGAATTTTTAGTTTTAACCTTAACTTTTGCCTAAAAATCGCCCTTTTAAGTGAAGGGGTAAAAATATTTTTAGGTTTAATGGGGTTTACTTTTGAGTAAAAAAAGCCCTTTTATATGGGAAGCAAAATATTTTTAACTTATGGGGGTGCGGTTTTGCTTAGAATTAACCCTTTTAAGTAAAAGGTGTAAATTTTTTAAGAAATGGTTGTAAAAATGCTGTTTTCAACGGCTACCACTTGAGGGGATAAAAAATTTTGAAGAATTATTGAAGCAAATAACAAAACATCCCCATAAATACGGGAGCAAATGTCCATTAATAGTGAGTGGTAAAAATTTTTCGAGAGAATTTTCAATTTAGGGCTTGAAAAATGCTTCTTCAAAAGGCTTATAAGTGAGTGGGTTAATAAAAACGTTAAGGAGGTGATGCTTATGGGCTAACTTAAAAGGCAATGCAGATGCGCCTATAAACGTTCTGTAAATAAATTAAAAGGAGATTAAAATGGAGAAAAAATTAACTCGATTTACGTTCTACGATATGTATTGGAACGTAATCAAAAACGCCAAAGACGAAGAGATTGGGCGCTTTATTAAAGCCGTTTGCGCCTTTGTCTTTGACAACGTACCGATGGCTCCACCTAAGTCAGCGCAAGAGGATTATTATCAAAGTTGTATTCTATCTGAACTTGAAGAAGTTAAACGCCTTGAAACGCAAGGCAAAGTTCCTAAAAAGTATAACCAAAAGATGCTCCACTTTGCTTTCTTAGACGTGTACTATAAAGCCATCAAACTGATGAACGACGAAGATAGCGGCGCATACTTAAAAGCACTCTGCTCTTATGCGTTCAACGGCAAGCAAACAAGCAAATTAAAACCACCTGTGGACGGATATTTTGAGTTTGCAAAACTGAAATTAGAACTCTCTAAACTGCGTGCAACAAGTGGTAAAAAAGGCGGTAAAACCGAGCGTGTTAAAGTTACTGATGAAGAAATTAACGGCAAGACGGAAAAACTTGATTTTATACTATCGTACGAGGATTTTATGAAAGCGCATCCGCACATTGTAAACGACCTTTATCAAAGTAACAAACACCTTTTAAAAGGCATTACCGATTGGACTCCTATCGACGTTGGATTAGATTATAGCGGTTATAAAAACTGTAAAAGTTTAACCAAGATTTTGGAAAACCGAAAAGAGATAGAACTTGCGGTTTTCAAGGCAAGCAAACTATGAAGCAAAACGGAAGCCAAATAAAGGTTTTAGGTAGCAGGCTAAGAAAATGCAGTTTCAACCGCATTTTGCCTTTGGAAAGTGGGATACCCACCTTTCCCTTTACTCGTCGGTCAAATAATGGAGATAAACCGCTATGAGCCAACCTGTAATTTTTGATATAGCCTATACTCCCTATCGCCTTAAAAAAGGTTCGTCGCAAGCGGATATTGACAAACACGCAAAAGACCGTGCTTTCTTCGATATGTCGGGGCAAGACAATAACATTTACAAGTATATGACGGCTGAAGGCAAGATTACGGGCGAAGAAACTCAAAAGTTTACGATGCTTGAATATTTGCAAAAAAGTACGGGCGTTTTCAACCAAAACGGCTTACTTTCAAAGCAAGAAGTTAAGGAAATGAAAAAACGCGCGCAAACGGGCGAAAAGAATATTTGGCACGGGTTTATCTCGTTCAATAAAGAGAACTCCGAGAAGATAGACACGCCTGAAAAATGTATTGACCTTATTAAGAAAACGTTCAATGAATTTTTTAAAGATGCCAGCTTTGACAAGGACAATATCGACCTTATGTGTGCGCTTCATTTAGACAAGCCCGAACACCTACATATCCACTATGTTTTTTGGGAACGAGCGCCCAAAATTAAGAACAAGCGTGCCGCCGGTTATAAATATAGAGCCAAAGGAAAAATTTCTAAAGATTCCATACTAAAAATGACCGAGCGATTAAACGCTTACACCATTAACGACGAACTCGACAAAAAACGAGATGAAGTTATTCAAAGTTTCTCGAAATCGGTAGCGTTTGAAAAGGCTCACTTTAAGGATTTAGCCGCAAAAACATTAAAGGAACTTGCGAAAGAATTACCTAAGGACAAGCCTTGGTTCTACGCATCAAAAGAGATGGCACCGTTTAGGCATAAAATTGATATGGCAGTAGATTTTTTGCTCTCTTGCGACAACAATGCGTACGCCGCACATAGAAGTTTCGTAAAAGAAATGGACAAGAAAGAAGAAGCCTTAAAAGGAATTATGGGCAAGTATTATGCCAATCAAGTTAAAGAAGAAATGCAAACTGCGGACTTGTTTCCTAATTACACGGATTTTCACGGCGTAGGCACAATTCACACGATAGAAAAACTACGTTGGGATTATAGGCGTAGGCTTGGTAATATCGTTCTTAAAAAGGCGAAATACATCCAAGACAATACTTATACCTACGACAAAAGATTCAAGCGTAAAATCAACGATAAATTTCTTAAACGAAACATCGCTATTTCTAATAAGAAAATCAAAGGTTATATGCAAGGTCTATTCTCGTCTGTGGCTAAAATGTTTATGCCCGAAACAAACAACTACCGTAACCGCTTGCAAGAAATTGAAGAAGAAATGATTGCTAAGCGCAAGGAAGAAGAACAACTCATATCTTCCCCACCGCCACAGCAAAACGAAAAGTACAACCGCTACAAAT